>CAWKAR010000029.1:0-91359 GCA_963847625.1 candidate division FCPU426 bacterium
GTCGATCAGGATCAGTTGGTAGGGATGGCCGCGCCAGGCTTCGAGCGCTGCGGCTCCGTCGCCGGCGATGGTGACGCGGTGCCCGCGCGCTTCGAGAAGGTGGCGGATCAGGCGCTGGTTGACGGTGTTGTCTTCGGCGACCAGGATCGAGAGCGCCGCCTGCGGAGGCCGTCGGGCGGCGCGGCGTCCGGGCCGGCGGGCGCGGCAGCCTTGCCGCGAGGGAGGCAGACGGTGAAGAAGAACGTGCTGCCGACGCCTTCACGGCTCTCCAGCCAGATGCCGCCGTTCATCATCTCTACGAGCCTGCAACTGATGCTCAGGCCGAGACCGCTGCCTCCAAAGCGGCGGGTAATCGAGCTGTCGGCCTGGCGAAACGGCTGGAAGACCAGCGCCTGCTGGGCCAGGGGGATGCCGATGCCGGTGTCTGAGACCGCGAACTGAATGGTCGCCGCGGATGGATCCGCGGCCGGGCTCGGATCCGCCGCCACAGAAACGCGAACCGTAATCCTGCCTGTCTCCGTGAACTTGATGGCATTGCCGGCCAGGTTGAGGAGAACCTGGCGCAGCCGGTGCTGGTCGCCGCAAACCCAGTCTGGCACGTCCTCATCGACCTGGGTGGCGACCTGGAGGCCCTTGGCGAGCGGCCAGGGGCTCCATCGACTGCACGGGCGTCCAGGCACTTGCGAAGGGAGAAATCCGCGGATTCCAGATCCAGCCGGCCGGCCTCGATGCGCGAGAAATCGAGGATATCGTTGATGACGACCAGGAGGGCCTCGGCCGAGGAGCGAACGGCCTCATTGTACTCGCGCTGGGGCTCGGTCAACTGGCTCGCAGCCATGAGGCTGGTGAACCCGAGAATGCCGTTCAGCGGGGTGCGGATCTCGTGGCTCATGTTGGCCAGGAACTCGCTCTTGGCGCGGCTGGCCTGCTGGGCGGCTTCTTTGAGCGAAGCTTCCTGTTCCGGGCCGTTGCTTGAGAAAATCCCGCTTTGCCTGGGGACGGGCAATGAGGTTTTGACTCAATACGATATGAACGTCTTAAAGGACGTGGGCCTTCTTAAATTGGACATTTTGGGATTGAGGACATTAACTGTCATCGACGACACCCTATGCCTAGCCCAAAAGACAAAAGGGATCAAGATCGATTTATCCGCCATTCCCATGGATGACCCTGAGACTTACAAACTTTTAGGCGAGGCGAAGACTCAGGGTGTATTTCAATTGGAATCCCGTGGAATGCGGGATTATCTTAGAAAACTCGGCCCGGAAAACTTGGAGGATCTCATTGCTCTTCTGGCCCTCTACCGGCCCGGACCCCTGGGCTCGGACACGGTGGACGACTTTATTCACCGGAAAAAGGGTCAAGTTAAAGTTGGTTATCTTCACCCATTATTAAAGCCGATTCTCAAGACTACCTATGGGGTGATTTTGTATCAAGAACAAGTGATGCGTATTGCCAAGGAGTTGGCGGGTTTTACCCTGGGTCAGGCTGACTTGCTTCGAAGAGGGATGGGAAGCAAAAATTCGGAGCAAATGGAAAAAATGAGGAGCCGGTTCCTGGAGGGGGCTGTTCAGCGTGGGATTGACGGGCAATCGGCGGTATCCATTTTTAATCAAATGGCGAAATTTGCCGGTTATGGTTTTAATAAATCCCATAGCGCGGCATACGCCGTGGTGGCCTACCAAACCGCTTACTTGAAAACCCATTTTACTCCTGAGTTCATGGCCGCGCTACTTACGAGTGAATCCGGAAACCGGGACAAGATTTCACAATACGTTTTTGAGTGTAAAAGGATGAACCTGAAAATCCTACCGCCCGACGTCAATCAAAGCGAGGAGACGTTTACCGTGACCCCAGAGGGCCAGATTCGTTTCTCCCTATCTGCCATCAAGAATCTTGGGGCCCCGGCCATTAAAGCAATCCAGGCCGCCAGAAGCAACGGGGGAACTTTCCAAACGCTTGACGATTTTTGCAGTCGTGTCGATTTGAAATCTTTCACATCTAAGATGATCGAGTCGCTCATCCTATCCGGGGCGTTTGATTTCTCGGGTGCCAACCGTTCTGCCATGAATCAGTCATTGGTGGGTATTATTGGGCAAGCGCAATCAATGCAAGCTGATTCCCAAAAGGGGCAGACATCCTTTTTTGAGTTAACCAAATCAAAAAAGGAAAAAGAACCACCCGAAATTCCGGAATGGTCTCCCGCGCAAGTATTAACAGGTGAAAAGGAAGTTCTGGGTTTTTATATTTCGGGCCACCCCCTCTCTGAGCATGAGTGGGAATTGGAACATTACGTGGTACCTCTTCACGAGTTGGAAGAGTTGCCTGATGGAGTTGAAATCCGGGTGGCAGGATTGATCCGGAGTCTTTCCCGAACAGTTTCAAAACGGACCAAGGAGCCTTTCGCCCGTTTTGTCTTGGAGGACCTCCATACCCATGTGGAGGTCATCGCTTGGCCTGAAATATACCGTAAAAACCAGGCAGTCCTGGAGAAGGAACGATTAGTTGCAATCAGGGGTAGACTGGATAAGTCGGGGAACAGACTACAGGTCATTGCCAACGAGATTATCGATTTAAATGAGATCGCGACCAAATGGGCCAAGGGTGTGCGTTTGGACATGAACGTGGTGGGATGGGATGACGCTCTTCTTCCAAAGGTGAAAAAGATTTGCGAGAAATTCCCAGGGCAAGCCCTGGTATATTTTCAAATGGAAACGGCACGCCATGGTTTGGTAGTAGTGGAGGCGGGTTCCGAATTGAAAGTCAAACCGTCAAAAGATTTTTTGAAGGCCATATATGAGTTGCTGGGAGAAGACCGAATTCAGATCGAGTTGTAAACCCTATCATTATTTGGATTGTTGAATTAATTCATCCAAAGATTTAATTCTTGAACCAGGCGGGGGATTGGGTGATAAGGATTTTGCCTTTAAAAAATCATCCAGGGCCTTTGACTTGTTTTTTTCGATCAGATAAAGAAGACCCCGGTCATAATAGGCTTCTGCGTTTGAAGAATTGCCTTTAATCGCTTCATTTAAATCAACGAAAGCTTTTTCCTTTTGACCATTTTGGTATTCCTGCAGGCCCATTTGGGACAAGACGCCCGAGGTAAAGGAAGAGTCTAAGTGAAAGGCCTTCTCCAACTCCCGTTGATAACCGGACGTGTCGCCCACCACTTTCAGTGAATTAGCATGGCTCACAAGGAAAAAAGGACTTGAAGGAGCCCATTGAACAGCTTTTCTGTATGCGCTTTCGGCGCTTATTAAGTAATTCTTATCTTGGAGCCCCAGCGCGTTGAAAACCCGGCCTTGATCGTTGTAGTAATAGGCATTGAAGGGACTCATGTTTACCGCTTTTTGATAGGATTCCAGAGCTAACAAGAGGCATTCTTTCGATTGATTTTTATCTAATGGGGACCTTTGTTCATAGGCCAACCCCAAATAAAGCTGGTATTTGACTTCCAACGGACTTAACTCGGTTGCCCTTTTCATCTGGGCTATTTCCACATCCGAGTAATATTGGAGGGCGGATAAATCTGATTCGGGATCAGGTTTTTTTAAGTAATCCGAATAAGCGCTTGCCCGCGAAAAAGCGATATCGGCGCCAAGCCGCTGGAGTGGAAAAAGAATTATGTAAAGAATGAAGAGAGAAATAATTGAAATTGTTAAAACATTTTTCTTTTTAAAAGTTTGCCCCCATGTGGATAGTTGGCTGGAGGGAGAGTGGGAATAATCTTCCCATTTACCTATTATCGTCATACTGAAATACCAAAGCAGGCCAAGGGAGACAACGTCAAAACTAAAAAGATTTTGAATGTGATAAGCAATGACGGATGAAAATATGCCAATGAGGTAAATTTTTTGAACCGGGGGCGATGAACGGTAAGCCTTAATCCATGAGGCTATAAAAAAAGCTATGACGCAAAGGTATGATACCAACCCCAACAACCCGGTGGTGGCGGCGACTTGAAGGAGTTCATTGTGGGCGGTTCGAGAACTCACGAACTGGCCATCGATCTGATTAAATTCTATACCGCTATAAAATGGGAATGCGATTTTAAAGGTATCAAGGCCCACTCCCAGAAGGGGATGAGAACCAATGATTCGAAAAGCGGGTCTCCAAATATGAAGACGAGATGTCGCCAAACTATCGCCGATGTGGAAGAGGGAATCTTTCAAACGCATTAGAAAGGGAGAACCGAAATATAGAAGCAGAACTAGAGAAAAGCAGGTCATCAGCAGTCCACCCATCAACACTGACTTCCGGCTATTTTCTATTTTTTCTTTGAAACCCTGTAAAAATTCTTTTTTTCCGGGAAGAAAAACAATAAAACCAATCATTCCTAAGAAAGCCCCAAGAAAACCACCTCGACTCCCTGTGCTAAAAAGGCCAAAGCCCAAAATAATAAAAGTAAAAAATGAAAATATTAAATTATTAAACCCGCTTAATTGTAAAAAGGCCGAACAAAACATGAATAAACCTAAAGAATTGGATAAAAGAAGAAAGACTGTCCATTGGGCGATATGAAAGGATTGACTGATTCTAAATGTCCCTAATAAAAGAAAACATAACCCTCCTATCATCAATAGAAGAGGTTGAATGGGAGGAAATGAACTCTGAACCCGGTTGAAAAGGACGCGTTTCAATGACAGGGTTAGGGACAAAGGAATGCACATGGCCAAATATGCGGCTAAAAAATTAGGATTGCCTAAAGAGCCAAACTCTCTTGAGGAGTTAATGCTTTCTGGGTTCCATTGAACAAAATCAAAATGATAATGTTGTCCCAACGCGTAAATGGATAAAAGGAAAGCGGATAAAACGGCGAAGTGCAGATATTTATCAATGTTTAAAATATTTAACGAAATAAATAAAACAAAAAACCAGGTTAAATAAGTCATCTGGGTGGACAAACCGGAGAAATTCTCATATTCCCCTAAAAGGCTGGTTGACCAGCTTAAACTGGTCCACGGAGTAGAGGAAAGGATTTGGATTAAAAAAAACAAGAGCAAAAAAAATACCAGTGGTTTAGGCGTGACTGATATTTTTTTAAAGAGACTTAATAACAAAAGCGGGAGGCATAGTATTGTTAAAAAAGTGATTTTCGGAAGCTCGAATTGGTCATGGCTCGGAGTGAAAAAAAGCATAGGAGTGAAAAAAAGAGCCAAAAGCACGATTAATTCATTTAATTTTGAGACAACTTTAGAATCAAACAAAATTATTTCCTTTGTGAAGGACGAATTTATTCTAACACTCGCGAGTGAAAAAAATTATTTATGAAAAAAATTATCGAGCGATTGAAAAACGTTTTTTTCTTGACAGTATATCGTATCGTTTTATACTTAAGAAAAATTCATAACAAACATTGATGGGAGGCGTAAAACTTATTGAAGGCACTTGGAACATACCTTTTGATCTGGTTTTATTACTGCGATAAAAAGGTTTTGGATGACGGGAAGTTCATTGAGAGACTTTTCGTCGATGCTGCTTGAAAGGCAAAAGCTACAGTTGTTGAGCAGGTGTTTCATCGCTTCAGCCCTCACTGCATCAGTGGAGTCGTGGTTATATCAGAAACCCACCTGGCTGTTCATACCTGGCCTGAATATGGGTATGCTGCAGTTGACGTTTTTACCTGTGGGACTGAAATCGACCCCTGGGTTGCTCAACGATTTATTCAAGACGGCTTAAAGTCCGAAAATTCCAGCGCGTTAGAAATGAAACGCGGGTCACTCCAACTCCCACAAGAGCAGCTTACCCATAAAACCATTGCGCTTTCAGGGGCATTTCGATAAGGGAAATTCGCTTTTTTGGTGGCTTACTTGTCCTACAGGTAGTAGGTCAACTTGTAGACCCACAAGAAACGCTGGACGGTTCTTTTAACCAAAATGACAAAGATGGAGTCTACTAAATGACAAATATGATAAGCCCGCACTGGCATATTGAGTTCTTTGCTCCAGACGAAGCTCATATGCGGGGTATTTCAAAAATATATGCTTCCGAGAAAACCCCTTACCAAAAAGTTGAAGTGATCCAATCCAACCATTATGGAAAGTGCCTTATTTTGGATGGGCATATGCAATCAGCACAACAGGACGAATTTATTTACCACGAAAACCTTGTTCATCCTGCGATGGTGACAACCCCAAAACCAAAGAAAGTTCTGATCATTGGCGGCGGGGAAGGGGCAACCCTTTATGAAGTTCTTCGGCACAATACCGTTGAGAAGGTATGGATGATCGATATAGATAAAAGGGTAGTGGAATTGTGCCAGGAATATATGCCTGAATGGCATCGGGGCGCTTTTAAGGATAAAAGAACGGTATTGTTGTTTCAAGACGGTCGGAAATTTCTTGAAAAAACCGGTGAAAAATTCGATGTCATCATTATCGACATCCCGGAGCCCGTTGAAGCAGGTCCCGCTTATCTGCTTTATACGGAAGAATTTTATAAAATTGTTTCAAAAAAGCTTTCCGACGACGGAATGGTTGCCCTGCAATCCGGCTGCTCTGCAGAAAAGGAATTAACCTGCTTGGCCGCCATTCATCACACCCTTAAACGGGTTTTCCCTTTGGTTTATTCTTGGCCTGCGAACGTCCCTTCCTTCGATATCCCGTGGAGCTTTACCATGGCATCAAAATCAGTGGACCCTAAAAACTTAAAAATTGACCAAGTGAATCGGATTTTAAAAGACCGGCATGTGAATGGCTTGAAGTATTACGATGGAGAGACACATGAAGGAATATTCTTTGTCCCGAAATATATTCGGGATGGTTTTTCCAGAATAAAACAAATCATCAAGGATGATAAACCATTGACGTACCGGCTGATCGGAGAGGAGAAAAAATTCTCCTAAATGTCAAAATTCGATGGGCAGGAAAAAACACCGCTGTTTGACGCAATTGTCCGCTATGCAAATGAAAATAAGGTTTCCTTCCACACTCCTGGTCACAAACACGGCAAGGGCATCCCAAAAATCTTCCGATCCTATGTCGGGGAAAAGGTATTCAAACTCGACCTGTCGGTCATGAGCGAGGTCGATTCCCTCCACGAACCCAATACGGTTATAAAAGAAGCCCAAATACTCGCGGCAAACGCCTATGGGGCGGATTATTCCTTTTTCCTTGTCAACGGCACGACTGGCGGGAATCAAGCAATGATCCTTTCCACTTGTGACCCGGGCGATAAAATCATCATACCTCGTAATGCCCATAAATCCGTTATATCTGCCGTGATCCTTGCAGACGCTGAGCCCATTTACGTCATGCCGAAAATTGACGAGTCTTCCGATTTAATCCTGAATTTGACAGCCGAACAGGTAGATGAGGCTTGCCGTCAGCATCCGGATGCGAAGGCCGTATTAGTCACCAGCCCGACCTATTTCGGCCTTACGGCGGATTTAGAGGCGATTGCAGAAGTTGTTCACCAACACGATAAAATTCTCCTTGTGGATGAAGCGCATGGCGGCCATTTCCATTTTCACCCATCGTTTCCAAAATCGGCGATGGATTCGGGGGCCGATATGTGCGTTCAATCAACCCATAAACATCTTTCGGCTTTAAGCCAGGGATCCATGCTTCATGTCAAGGGTGTACGGGTGGATATTTTACGATTGAAAACAACCCTTCAAATGCTTCAAACAACAAGTCCTTCATACGTGATATTGGGGTCCTTGGATGTCTCCCGTCATCAAATGGTTCATGAAGGGGAAAAACTGTTGACGGAGATTATTCAACTGTGTGAAAAAACCCGTTCGGAAATCAATCAAATATCAGGCCTTAATTGCATAACCAGAGAACAAATCCAGAAAATTCCCGGCCTGGATCTGGATATCACAAAATTAACAATCTCCACCAAGGGTTTACCTTGCGTCGGATATGACATGGCGAAAATATTAAATTCGGAGTATAGAATCCAAACGGAATTATCTGATTTTCAGAATGTTTTACTTTTTGTTTCCATTGGAAATGTCCCCAAGGACCTGAAAAGATTTATCGCGGCTTTGCGGAAAATAGTGGTTGATTATAAAGACATGTTCATGAATCAAAAGAAGAGGAAGCGAATTGTCTTTCCCCATTTTGTGCCAAAAAAGGAAGTGAATCCAAGGGAGGCCTTGACAAAGTTGACTCAAAAGATTCCATTCAAGAGATCGGTCGGGAAAATTTGCGCGGAAATTGTCTGCCCTTATCCGCCTGGAATTCCCGTTCTTTGCCCGGGTGAAGTCATTACACAGGAAATATATTCTTATCTGATGAATTTGTTGGATTCTGGGGCTCGAATCAATGGACAATCCGATGGGCGGTTACAGACAATAAAAGTATTGGAAGACTTGCCCTCATCTGCCGGAAGTCAGAAAAAGCTTTTTGCTGTTGGTTAGTTCTAAATATCAAAAACTAAACTGTAAGGACTTTTTGATTTTCTTGATAAAACTTAACGCAATTACGTCCACTTGATTTCGCGTCATACATAGCTTTATCAGCCCTGTCGATAAAGGTCATGCTTCGGATACTCTCTACCCCCTCATAAGTGTCAACGCCAATACTTACGGAGACTTGCAGTGTTCGTCCCCTCACCATCACCTGATAATGACCCAAGATTTGTTGTATACGGAGAGCCAAAATCATTGCACCCTCACGGGGAGTACTGGGGAGTATGACCACAAATTCATCTCCTGCATAACGGGCAACGAGATCGGTCGTTCTGAATAGAGAAAGTAATTTTTGAGAAATTTGTTTTAAAAACTGATCGCCCATGGAATGCCCATAGGTGTCATTTATATCCTTAAAGTGGTCAATATCGATGAAGATGAGTGACAAGGGTTGACGGTAACGCTTGGACCGGTTTAATTCATATTCAAGGATCTGCATTAAATAACGGCGGTTATATAGTCCTGTGAGGATATCCCTCAGGGCCATTTCCTCCACCTTGGCAAAAAGTTTAGCATTATCAATGGTCAGAGCCGCCTGACGTGAAAAAATGAAAAGAATCTCTTGATTGAGTATCTCTAAAGTTTTTTCAAAAGCTAAAATACCGACTAAACGATCCCGAATTTCCAATGGAAGTATTTCACATTTTTTCAAGTCTAATTGGTTTTCAAAAAGGTGGGTTAACCGCTCTAAAGACACAGGTGAAGAAGCCTCGACATTTTGAGAGGAATTTATCCTTAATAGATCTGATTCCTCGCTCGGAGTTAAAGAAATAACCATTTCAATAACTTTTTTATCATTTAAACCCACGCCTACTATGCCATTCAATTGGTTTTCTATGTCCTCCTTAATAAAAATGGCAGCTTTCGTGATTTTCGTTCCAGTTTTTAATCCTCGCAGAATGGATTTTAGGAGAGCTGGAAGGGGCTTGGAAAATTGGAGTTCAGCGCTTGCATGATACAATGACATGAGGCCTTGGCTGAGAACAACCATCTGGGGAGATAAAACTTCCTTCGGATTTGGAGACACAGTTTTTTCTCTTTAAAGGCGATAAGAATTTGAGCATTTTTCCTGTAATTTCAATACGGGAAATTTGAGTGTTGGTAGAAATTCGTAGTATTATTGTTCAAAGTTTCACAGCTGAAAAGACAGAAAAACAACTATTTATGGAAAATGTTTTCCTGGAAGTGCGTTTTATGGCGGCCATTCGTAATTTGTCGTAATTGCTCACTAATGAAACTAAACTGAGACTGTTTTCAGAAGTTTTAATCGAAGGATTTGACCTTGGCCCATACACCAGTTGTATTAATTACCGGCGGAGCCGGATATATCGGCAGCCATGCCGTAAATGCTTCAACTCAATTTGGATTTTACCCGGTGGTTTTCGATAATTTATCCATGGGACATGACTGGGCAGTACAAAAGGCGGAATTGGTCCAAGGTGACCTCAAGGACGCGAATAAATTAAAACAAGTATTTAAAAAATACAAACCCATCGCCGTTATGCACTTCGCTTCCCACGCTTATGTCGGTGAATCCGTTATTAATCCCCAAAAATATTACAAAGATAACCTCACAAATGCCATGAACCTTTTCTCTGTCATGCTGAACGATGGGGTTAAATATTTTATTTTTTCTTCCTCCTGCGCGGTTTATGGGGAACCCCAAATCATTCCGATCACGGAAGACCATCCCCAAAACCCCGTCAATCCGTACGGAGACTCCAAGATGATGATTGAAAGGATACTTGGTTGGTATCGGAAAGCTTACGGTCTCCAGTCAACGTTATTAAGATATTTCAACGCCGCAGGCGCAGATCCTTCAGGGATGCTGGGCGAGGTCCACGATCCTGAAACGCACTTAATTCCGCTTGTGCTGGATGCGGCATTGGGGATTCGAAAAAATATAACCATTTTTGGGGACGATTATCCAACTCCAGATGGTACCTGTATCCGGGATTATATTCATGTCAATGACCTGGCTAACGCCCATTTCCTTGCGCTTCGCAGAATGATAAGTACGGGAAAAAGTGAATTTTTTAATCTTGGGACCGGGAAAGGCTATTCCGTAAAGGAGATTATTTTGGGAGCGGAAAAAATAACCGGAAAGAAAATTCCGGTTCAAAAAGGGTCGCATCGAGAGGGGGATCCTCCCATCCTGGTAGCCCAGGCGAAAAAAGCGGAGAAAATATTGAATTGGAAACCACAATATTCAAGTTTGACGAATATATTAGGGACTGCATGGAAGTGGCATCAAAAATGGTTTGGAAGAAAGCGGGAAAAGTCAAAAAGGGATAAAAAGAATAATAAACCGGTTACACGGAAAATAAACAAATAAAATACGACAGTTCGTTCATTTAAAAACAGTTTTTCGATAAAATTTCAACTCTTCTATGGTCTCCAAGATATCTTCTAAAGCCTTGTGCATTTGTTTTTTAACCGGAGCCTGATTTTCAGGCCCGTACCAACGTTTCACCAGTTCCTTGATCGTACTCACGTCCACCAGGCGGTAATGAAGAAAATCATCCAATTTTGGCATATATTCGATTAAAAACCTGCGGTCCTGGTAAATGGTATTGCCGCACAAGGGACTGCTTTTGGGTTTGGAATATTGGGATATAAACTCCAATGTCAACCGTTCCGCCTCTTCCGTGGAAAAACCCGAATTTATAACTCTTTCCAAAAGCCCGGATAGGGCGTGATGTTTTTTATTCCATTCGTCCATTTTTTCAAGCACGGCGGGAGAATGGTGGATGGCCAAGACAGGCCCTTGCGCAACAACGTTCAAGTCTTTATCCGTGATGAGAGTAGCGATTTCCAGTATGGAGCAACTTTTTGGGTCTAATCCTGTCATCTCCAAATCCATCCATACTAAGTTTGTTTCGTTTGGGGAGGTCATGGGGTTCCTTTCAAATAATTTTCAAGGAGATACCGTTTTATCCAAAAAAGCGGATTGGATCGGATTCCTTCTTTCAAAAAGATCCTTGGAGGAACGGATTCGATCCAAAAAAAGAATTCCATCCAAATGATCCACCTCGTGTTGAATCGCCACCGCCTCAAAACCAACGCATATCATTTGAATTTTTTGTTTTTTTTCGTTGAAGGCGCTGATTAGGATTTTTTGCGCCCTTTTCACATTTGCCAATAGATTGGGAAAGCTCAAGCAACCTTCCCGGCTGATTTTCCACTGGCTGGCCTCGAGAATTAGAGGGTTTACCAACTTCAAAAGACCGTGATTCTTACCAGGATGCGGTGATCGGGAAACATCAACAACTATACAGCGGGATAAATGTCCAATTTGGGGGGCGGCCAATCCGACACAACTCGGATGATTCTCCATGGTGTCGTAAAGGTTACTCAATATCCTTTCCCATTCCGGGTTTTGGCAATCCATTTCTCCTGTTTTTTGTTTAAGCAATGGGTGGGGGTAGGTCAGTATCGGTAAAACGGCCATGTCTACAGTTCGTCCGCTTCCACGGGTTTGAGGAAAATTTCGATCTCGAGTTCCTTTTTGAGTGAATCCAATTTTTTCTCGAAGAGCTTGACAGTATTTTTATCTAGAATTTCAACCTCGACGACCAGGGAATAGATTGGTGTCCCATCATTTGATGTCACCCGAGTCCTTAAATCTGTGATATTGATCTTTTCCTCCGCGGCGGCTTGTGTGACCCGGTAAACGATGCCGGGATGATCGACTCCATAAACCACCAAAGTGTAAGGAAGAGAGGTGGGTATTATCGGGGCACTGACTTCTTCCGGCGCAATCTCCCTCAGAGCCAGGGTCAAATGGTACAAGCGGGTTTTTTCCTGGAGGGATTGCTTGAGCTTTTCCAGTGAAAGATCGCCGGGAAGGGAAATAAGAAGAAGGACAGCGAAATCACCTTGCAACCGCGTCATACTGGAATCCTCTAGGTTACAACCCGCTTCAAAGAGAACCTTGGAAAGGGAGGCTACAATGCCAGGTTGATCTTTTCCGATGGCGGACAAGGCGACAAATTTTTTCATGAGGGGAATCCCACCTTTCTTTAGGACGGGAGACATTTTTCCGGAACCTCCCAAAAAAAGAAAAATGGTGGAAGGGAGCCATGAGAATGGACTTCCAAAATAAGGTTCAGCGGCCGAAGACCCTTAATATGGCAAAGTCGGTGTTATCACTGAATATTTTGGAAGTTTGAGGATCGAATTTAACAGCGGCCCGGATCATATCCTTGGCAGCGTCAATGTTGTCCTTCGCGAAAAACATGATGGAATCCTTTGCCTCGGCCGGGTCGGTTTGTGCCACCAATCTAAGGATGCCTGAGATATTCTTTTCCAACCTGTCGAAAAGGACGTACTTTAAAAGAATATTGATCTTCCTCTTGCTGACCTTCGGGTTGGTCGGGATTCCATTAGCCATGGCGACGATGAAGTCGATGTAGTCGGTGACGGCATCCTCCCGGCTGGCTGTATCCTGCATGCTCTGGGTGACGGCTAGAGTGTATTTCTTTTCCTGACCTGTCCATTTGACTTTCGTTTGCTTATCGATTTTGCCGACATAATCCCCCATGAACGTTCCCGCCTTGACGTCCCCCCGGTAGTCGTAGATGGGATCTTTGGTCAGGTAAAGGGCGCACAATCGTAAAACCTGGACATCCACCGGGTTAAAAGTCATAACCGGACCTTTTCGGACAGTTTCTCCCGAGACGAAGGACATGAGGAACCGGTCCTGGAAAAAGTCCACGAAATTACGCAAAGGTTCGATCAGGATGTGGGGCACGATAAACCGGCCCTCGAAATCCTTCGGGAAAAGATTGGTGTGTATTTTCACGACTTTATTCAGCCCCGCCAATATATTTTCCCGTGTGCAGAGGCGGTCTTTGAAGTCTTCATCCTCATCGAATTGCTTGTTCAGCAGGATCCGGGAAGCGCTGTAAGCGACTTTCATGGGGGAGGCGTCCGCCACCCGCACGCTCACGCTATTGGTAGTGTCGATGTCGGTCCGAATGCTGGAAATGGCGTCGGCGTTAAACAGGGGTCCCCGAGAGTCCGCGATGACCGGCGAAGCGTTATCAATCTTGGCAATTTCATTGATGGACTTGACCACACCCTGGTGCTTTTCATCGATCATCCTGCTGTTTTCAAGGATTTTCCCGACGTAGGTATATATCTCATCCATCCAACGGCTCATGGAGGCGGCCGTATCCCCGATCTTTCCCTCGAAAGCCTTGATGAGGGCTTTTTCCTGGGGTGTTGCCGCTTCACCTCTGGCCCAGGCCGCTGAAACCTTTTTCATCATTTCCAATCCGACCTTGGCGTTTTTCAGGGAGTTTTCGTTCAGGCCGCTGATCATTTTGGGGTAGTAGATATCGATCTGGGTGATGGACATGGCAATTTCACTTTTCAGCTGATCCATACGGCGCTTCCATTCGTCTTTCATACGTTTCTGGTCTTGGGGGGAGTTCCGGAGATCCTTTTTACGGTCGTCACCGATGGTTAGCGCCAGAAGTTCGCCCTTGGCGATAGCGGTGAACTTATCCATGACGGAAAAAACGGAAAAAGCGGCATTGGGATTGGAAGGTTTGGAAAAATTATCGATTAATTGCGAATAGAGTTGGGAGGGGAACAATTCCAAAGTTCTCGGGGAACTCGATTGAACCACGATGCTGTCAGCCAAGGCTCCCGTGCAAAGAAAGGCGGTCTGATTGGCGTTCAGTTCGTTAAGCCGGTTTGAAACAAGGAAATCAACAAGGGCGTTATATGCGGTTCGCAATTTGTCCGACCGGGCTTTTTCTTCGGTAGCGGAAGTGTCAGCATCATTGGCGAAAAATAGGAGGCAATTCTCGACGATAGTTCTTGTTTCTCCGTCCACCCCTTCCATAAGTTTCTCATATTGGGTTCCGCTGATAACTTGGGTGACAGTGGACATTGAAAAGAACTCCCTTCGGGGTGAATTTAAACCGTTTTTAGGAAGGCTGATTATAACATAATGAAAAAAATCGATGTGATTTTTGACATGGTTGATTGAAAAGAGGCATTATACTACAAAATAAAAAACCTGGAATTCCAAAAAAATACTCGCTTTTTAAAACTGTTTTAACCATCTAATTAAGGTTTTTCTGTATTTTTGCTAACTTGTTTTCATTCTTATGTGCCCAGCTTTAATCGGCAAGCATCTATTCAGGTGAAAATATTTTTGCGCACCACTGCTTTTAAACCATACGCAGTTTTTAACTTTGAGGGGGATTCAAGACAGTCCTTTGATGGGTAATGTTTTGGGATCTACCAAGTTTCAATTTAACCCTGAAAGTAAAATCAGTTCATTGAAAGAAGCCATTTTCAACCTTACCTTGTTATTGGTTTTAAAGCGGTTTTGGGCTGTTAATTAGCCTATATTTTTTAAATTGAAGGCTGTCTAAACCAAGTTTAAAGCCTTTGGACAAAAAGGATTTTTGAGGTTTTTCATGGATATCAACCAATTCACACTGAATGCACAAAACGCCCTTCAGTCGGCCCAATCGCTGGCTTCCGAATACGGGCAACAGCAGGTCGACAATGAGCACTTGTTCTTGGCCCTTTTGCGCCAGGAGGAAAGCGTGGTTATCCCGATCCTCAAGAAAATCGGCGTGGACCCGGTGGCGCTCGACAAGGGCCTGGAAAAGGACGTTGCGGGCCTCCCCAAGGTGGAGGGAGGCGGACAAGCCTATGTAACGCCAAGGCTCGCCAAGACCCTGGACAACGCCCACAAGGAAGCGGACCGGATGAAGGACGAGTATGTATCCACCGAGCACTTGCTTCTGGCCCTCCTGGACGCCCCGAATGCTCAGGGGCATCCTGGGGAATGGGGCGTCAAAAAACAGATAAAACTCTACGGCCTCAACCGCGACAAGGTCCTGTCGGCCCTGGCCGAGGTGAGGGGTAGCACCCGCGTGACGGACCAGAATCCCGAGGCCAAATACCAGGCCCTCATCAAGTACGGGCAGGACCTGACCGACCTGGCCCGCCGGGGAAAACTAGATCCCGTCATCGGCCGCGACGAGGAAATCCGGAGGGTTATCCAGGTGCTTTCCCGGCGCACCAAGAACAACCCGGTCTTGATCGGGGAGCCAGGAGTGGGAAAGACCGCCATTGCCGAGGGCCTGGCAGGCCGTATCGTGTCCGGAGACGTGCCGGAAGGCTTGAAGGGGCGGAAAGTAATCGCCCTGGACTTGGGTGCCATGGTCGCGGGCGCCAAGTTTCGCGGGGAATTCGAGGACCGCTTGAAGACTTTTTTGAAGGAAGTCACCTCCAGCGAGGGACAGATCATCCTCTTCATCGACGAGCTCCATAACCTCGTCGGAACCGGAAGGGCCGAGGGCAGCATGGATGCCAGCAACATGCTCAAACCCGCACTTTCGCGGGGAGAACTGAGGGCCATTGGCGCCACGACCTTGGATGAATACCGCAAATACATCGAGAAGGACCCGGCCTTGGAGCGGCGTTTCCAGCAGGTTTATATCGGTGAGCCCAGCGTGGCCGACACCATTTCCATCCTTCGGGGCCTGAAGGAACGCTACGAATTGCACCACGGAGTGCGCATCCAGGACTCCGCCTTAGTGGCCGCCGTGGTCCTTTCGAACCGATATATCACTAACCGCTTCCTGCCGGATAAGGCCATCGACCTGGTGGACGAATCCGCCTCCAAACTGCGGATTGAGATCGACTCCATGCCCGTGGAGCTGGACGAGGTGGAACGCAAGGTCCGTCAGTTGGAAATCGAGAAGCAAGCCCTGCAAAAGGAAAAGGACGATGCGTCCAAGGAAAGGCTCGCCCGGTTGGAAAAGGAAATGGCCGATTTGAAGGAGACTTCTTACCATATGAAAGCCCGCTGGCAGTCGGAGAAAAAGGTCATCCAGGGCCTCCAAAAATTGAAAGAGGAAATCGAAACCTCGAAGATCCAGGAAACCCATTACGAACGGGAAGGCAAGCTCGACAAGGTCGCGCAGATCCGCTATGACACTCTTCCCAAACTCCAGAAACAACTGAAGGAATCGGAGGCCAAGCTGGCGGACCTGCAGGGAAAAGGCGCCATGCTAAAGGAGGAAGTCACCGAACAGGAGATCGCCGAAGTGGTATCCAAGTGGACCGGCATTCCCGTGTCCAAGATGATGGAGGGTGAAACCGCGAAGCTGGTGCGGATGGAGGAGAACCTGAAAAAACGCATTGTGGGGCAGGACGAAGCGGTCGCGGCGGTTGCCAACGCCATCCGCCGCTCCCGTTCCGGGCTTTCGGACCCGAACCGCCCCCTGGGTTCCTTCCTTTTCGTGGGGCCTACCGGTGTGGGCAAGACCGAACTGGCTAAGGCCCTGGCGGGATACCTTTTCGACGACGAGAAAATGATGATTCGCATCGACATGAGTGAGTACATGGAAAAGCACTCGGTGTCGCGCTTGATCGGGGCCCCCCCGGGGTACGTGGGTTACGACGAGGGAGGCCAATTGACCGAGGCGGTGCGTCGGCGGCCCTACTCGGTGGTCTTGTTCGACGAGGTGGAAAAAGCCCACGCTGATGTTTTCAACGTCCTCCTGCAGGTCCTGGACGACGGCCGGCTCACGGATTCCCAGGGAAGAGTAGTGGACTTCAAGAACACGGTGCTCATCATGACCAGCAACATCGCTTCCCATCTCATCATGGAGGCGGGTGCCAAGGAATCCGATTTAAAGGACGCCATCCAAAAGGAGCTTCGGCAGTTCTTCAGGCCTGAGTTCTTGAATCGAATCGACGACATCGTCACTTTCCGGCGCCTGAGGGAGGACCAGTTGGAGCAGATCGTCAACATCCAGCTGGAAGTCCTGAAAAACCGGCTCGCGGACAAGAAGATCCAATTGGAGATGAGCAAGGGTGCCCTGGCATTCCTGGCCGAGCGCGGGTATGATCCCGTATTCGGCGCCAGGCCGCTCAAACGGCTCATCCAGCACGAATTAGTGGACCGTATGGCTTTGAAACTCCTGGACGGGGAAATCCAGGAGGGCCGGACCGTGAAAGTGGATGTCTCCAAGGGTGGGGAACTGATCATTAAATAATTGAAAGCGAATTTTTCGTCTGGAGGAATTTGTGAAGCGATACTGGGCCGCGGTATTTGCCTTGCTTTGTATTGGGATCGACATTCCGATTGTCCTGGGCCAGGATTTAGCACCAACGCCGACGGAAGCAACCACCGTTCCCAAACCCCTCGTCCTCAAATCCCGGGAAAAGATGCGGGATTCCGAAAGCCACCGCTTTCCCAAGCCGCCCAAGACAAATCCGGATGGGACGCCGTGGAAAGAAGTGAACGACGATAAAGCCTTTTGGGGACCGGCCTTGACCAACCTGATCGACCCGACCTTTTTTCAAGGTATCGAAGATTTCAACAAAAATGAGAAGAAATCCGGGAACTATTACTGGCATAAATTCCAAGCTTGGGACTATTGCCATTACCGTGACGGATCCGGAAACCAATGGTACGGTTGGCGGACCGGGTCTTTATTCCATTGGGTTCTGCTCGCCTATGGCCGTTTTTGGTGGCATGACACCTTTGCCGAACGATGGCTTTTCTTCGACAAGGGTTATTGGTGGTGGCAAAGCGGGTCCAAAAATTCTGAGATCCAGGTTTACCTGGAGGATGGTCATTATCACGCGTGCAACGCCGAAGGGGTGCTGGGCGAAGACTTGATGGAAACCGGCAAGCAGGAAGTGGCCACCAAGCCGGTCGAAAAGGAAGTAACGCCGTCGGCGGATGCGCTGGAACGTCGCAATAACCGAAATAGCACGGGGGCCCTGGGCGGAGGTTTTTAATTTTAAGTCACTCCCACCGTGAAAGTTGAAGATCCCCTGCGATTATTAGCGGACATGAAGACGTGCCGCCTTATTACTTTCAATTCCTCCATTTTTTTCGATTTTTTTAACGAAGGACGAATTTCGTTTGCCGTGACTTTTAGCCTCTTTGCCGATTTTCCTTAAGACAATAAAAAAATAAATGTAACTTGCCAATGTGAAGTGGAGATAAAAGAGGTAAAATAAGTTTGTTGTTTAAAATTCTTTCCAAAGCTTTAACCCACCGTGAGTGCCCTCACAAAACCCTAAGTTGATAAGTTATTAACCACTATTGAGTTGATTAATTAAGGTTGTGAAAGGGAATTGTATGAATTTCGTAAAAAGCATCCGCAATGCCGGATTTTTCATACTCTTTTTGCTTGTCTTGCTTCCTTTATCCTGCAGCAAATCCAACCCCACCTCTCCTGTGGCTCCGACCCCGACACCCACGTTTCCGTCTTACAGCGCGGGAACCTCCTTTGGAATCGGCGGTGGAACTAGCATGACCTTTCCCGTGGGATTGGGGGTTTCGGGCGACAACGTTTGGGTGACGAACTATACCAGCCCCTGGGTTTTGCAGGAATGGACGACCGTGGGGGCTTATTCTGAATCGATTACGGACTATGGCAGTTCATTGACAAATTTCGGAGTGCCCTGGGGCGTGAGTGTGGGCCCCGATGACTATATTTACGTCGCGGATCAAACCAACTCCCAGGCGGTTGAATTCACCCCGGCCGGACAATTTGTGACGGTATTCGGAAAAACCGAGTTGGGGACGGATTTTGTAACGGATGTCGCCGTCAATAGTTCCAGCGCCTACCTTGTGGATTACACCTCCGCATTGGTCATCGGTTACAATGTTTCCGGCACAGGACCCTCGAAGACCTTTACCCATCCTGTCACTTTCGGTAGCAGCTTACCGGTCACCCTTTGCGTGCCTTCTTCCGCCACAAGTATTTTGGGTCCCTATGCCATGTGCCTAGACAAATCCGGAAACGTTTATGTCACAGATGCCAACAACAGCCGGGTGTTGAAATTCAACGCCAATGGGATTTATCTTTCAGCTTTCACTACTGGTTTAACCTCGCCTACGGCTGTTGCTGTTGACTCGGCGGGTAACCTTTTCGTGGCGGATGCCTCCGACGACTACATCTATCCTTATAAACCGACAGGAGACTTGCAAATCCCATTCCTATTAGGTTCGGAATGCTATGGTCTAGCTCTGGATAGTCATGGCAACCTTTTCGCGTCCTCCTACAGTAACAATGAGGTGGTCGTTTTCAAGAGGAACTAAACTCCCTTGAAAAAATCCACGTCCCTGGTTCATTCAAAGTTTTGTGGCGGTTTGGACGAGTTAAACCAATGGGAACATTGAACCAAGATAAACCCGTAGTATCTTTGGAAAGACGAATTAAAAATCCTTCAAGCCCTTGAGTTATTGAACCTTGTTATAATCCCCCCATGATTCCTGGTTCATCTCCTGACCCGAAAGATTCATCAGCTGGGCTTTTCGGTTTTAGAAAGTCCCAACTCTGGCTTCTACCACTGCTAGCCTGTTTCCTCCTAGTCATCCTTTTCGGGGCGCGCTTATTGAACGACTCCGACCTGGGTTATCATTTGAAGGGGGGGCAGTGGATTCTGGAGAACCACCGGCTTCCCTCCCTAGATCCCTTCACCTATACCGTCCCCGACCATCCCTACCTGGATATCCATTGGCTCTACCAGGTAACCCTTTACTCCCTTTATCGGCTCGGGGATTACTCACTCATTTCCTTGGCCAATATCGGTTGCATCTTCCTGTTGTTTTTCCTGACATGGAAGCGGCTTCGGCTGACAGGCGCCCCCTTCTGGATGTGCGTGGTGTTATTGACCGTGGCGCTCCTGGCTTCGGAATACAGGTTCCGGGCCAGACCCGAAACCCTCAGTTGGATCCTGATGAGCCTGGCGCTTTGGGTGTTGGAAACCCGGGCCGCCCGGGGCAAGGACCTATTGTTCCTCCTTCCGCTAATCATGCTGGTTTGGGTGAACGTGGAAGGGCTCTTTGCCATTGGATTAGGTCTGATAGGGCTCTTTTGCCTATCCAGTTTTTTCAGCGGACTCAAGACAGATATGAAATTATGCCGGTATTCCGTTCTGGCTTTGACGGCCTGCCTGGTGAATCCCTACTTCCTCCGTGGCTTGGTTTTTCCACTCACCCTGTTGAATACCGTGGGCACTTCCAACGTTTTCAAACAGGCCATCTTCGAGTTTCAATCGCCCTGGACCATGGGCGGCGCTCTATTTGCCATGCCGACCTTATACCTTTTAGCTTACAAACTTTTCAGCTTTTTCCTCCTTCTCGCGTTCCTCATGACTTTCCGCCAAAGAAAAATCCATGAGTACTTTTTGTTTTTTATTTTTTTAGGTCTATCCATCGCGGCTCTGCGGAATATACAGCTTTTCATGTTCGCATGTACGCCGTTGGCGGTTTCTTGCTGGAAGGATTTGAAGTGGGGTTGGTTCCGAAAAATCCAGGGAGCCCTTTTCGGGCATCGGGCGGCCCCCTGGGTTTTCACCTTGATCCTCGCGGGATTCTGCATGAGGGTCGTGACAGGGGCTTATTACGTAGCCGACCGCCGGCCGGACCATATCGGCCTGGGGCTTGACCAAAAACAGGTGCCGGTGGGGGCCTGTGAATTCTTGACCCATAACCATTTGGGAGGAAGGATCCTGAACCAATTCAATTCCGGCGGCTGGCTAGAATTACTCACAAAGGAAAAATCCTTCATCGACGGGCGCCTGGAGGTCATGGGGGAGGAGTTTTTCTTGGAATACAAGGCCGCGCAGACCTCAGGAGGATTAAAAGCCCTTTTGGACAAATATAACCCTGAAATTATCTTTTTCAATCCGTTCGAGGAAGTTCCCTGGATCGTAGAGCTCCAGGCGTCACCGGATTGGCGGCCGGTTTACCTAGATGAGACTGCTGCCATTTACCTCCGGAAAGGCTATTCCGACGGGGTGCCGGATCTGGATTACGGATTGGTTTTGGAGAAGGAAGGCGTTTCAAGGTCCATTTTGATGGAAAAAAATTCCATACTCGAAGTTTCAGCGCCCTCTTCCTGGCTTTCCGGTTTAAAAGATTTCGTTGAACCCCCGCTCTATCCCCGGGGGCTCCAATCCATGGCCGTATTCTGCGCCTACAACAACCGCATGGACGCGGCGGAGGCGCTTTATCTGGAAGCGATTCGGCGCACCGGGGGAAGGTTTTTCGAGTTTTTCTACAATCTGGGGGCGATTTATTCGGTTGAGAAAAGGATGGAAGACGCGGAGCTTTGCATGAAACGGGCCCAGGCCATACCGCACCGTTCCATTTTCGGCCAGGCCGTGGGAAAGGTTTCCTCCCCATAAGTGTTAAATTGAATTTCCACATTTTGAAACGGTATACTTAACAAATGGTTATAAAACGAGACTCATCACAAACTAGCGAAAAAACCAAGATTGGTCCGATTTTTCATCAGGTGATGAAGACGGTTTTAATCTTTTTTGTGATGATGTATCCAGGAACCCTATGGGCGACGGATATATGGAATGTCTCCGCTCAGCAGGAATACGGGACCACCCTCGTGGTTGTCACCTACGATTTGGTGGATCCAGAACAAAAGCCCACTGAAATCATCCTGGAAGTATCCAAGGACGATGGCGCCCATTACACGATCCACCCCCGGCCCGAAGCCCTTTCCGGTGACGTCGGCAAGGGAGTTATGGCTGGCCAGAGCAAATGTATTTATTGGGACGTTTCCAAGGATTTCAAGGAACTTTCAGGGAATAAGTTCCGGATCAAATTGACGGCCCACAGATAGTTTCCGGCGGATTAAAGGGAAGAAGAGAAAGTTTTTATGGCTCCTGCGGGAGGCTGTAAGTGACAATTCTTCGAAAATTGAGAAAGGGACCGCTTTACGTAATTCTTTACGGAATGGCGGGTGCCCTTTTTGGCGCCAATTGGGCGGAAAGTGGCACCTTCAGCATTAAAGTACCGCCGCCTTTGGCGGATTGGATGATGGTGAGTTGCATTACCGTAATTTTGGTTTTAAGCGGTGCGGTCATTCTGGGTTGGGAAAAATGGGATTTGAAGAGGAAACTTAAATATATTATGGCCTGGCTGGCTAAGATTTAAACCTTGTTGGATTGATTTTTCCTTATCGGGAACATTCCGCATCCACCGATAGGGCCTGCCATTGCAGAATTTCCCCAATATGTCCGTGGATATACTGGCCGCCCTCCACGCCTTTTGTGCGTAGAAACTTTTCCAAAGAGGGAAGGGTCTCAAGTTGGTGCTGGTAGGCCACCGCCAAGCGCCAAAAACTCCAATGCCAAGGCTCATCGGCGATGATGCCTTTCTTCCCACGGTACACCTTGCAAAAGCCGAAGCGGGGCGCGTTCACTTCCATCCAATGGTAGAAATCCAGGACCCGCGACGAGATTTCCTCATCCGGCGTCAAAAGCTGTCCCCGTAGGGTTTTCTCTGAGATGTCCAGGTCTGTTCCCCAGTGGTGCCGCGAGAAACCCGGTACGGAGGTATATCTCATGACCGTCTTCACCATTTTTTGATCGTCCCCAGTTTCGTCCTTGGTCGCCCTCTTGAAATACCGGTTCCAGAGCAGCCTTTGCCCCTCGAAGGAACGGTAACCGGAAACTAAGACCAGTTCCCACCCATCCTTCGCGGCTTTTTCCCGCAGCTTCCAAAAGGCCTCCATCGCCGGTTTTACGGCCTGTTTTCCCGTTTTGGGGTCTGTGATCATATCATCGGGTTTTCTCAAACCCACCAATTGGTCCGGTTCCAGGACCCTTGGCTTTTCCAAGGGTGTCAGCTGGGCAAAATCCGGGGGAAGGCTGCGGGAATGGATGGCGCAACCCAATAGGGGTAGAACCAACACAAGAAAAAAAAGGGACCGACTGGACACCTTAATGGGAAAAGCAAAAATGGGCTTATTCATGGAGGCCTATCCTATAACGGTCGGTATGGGGCTACCGTAGGTCCTTCTTGGATAGAATTTTCAAATCCTTGTCCATCTCATAGACGCGGGGCACACCGGTGTCCAGGTTGAGCGCGATGACTTCTTCCTTAGTCAGATGGTCCAGGAACATCACGATGGACCGCAGCGAATTGCCGTGCGCTGACACCAGGACGTTCTTGCCCGTCCGCAGGTAAGGAACGATGTGGGACTCGTAATAAGGAAGGGTGCGGGCTGCGGTATCCTTGAGGGATTCAGAGTAACCCGTAGCATCCTTGGGCGGGGGAACGTCGTAACTGCGGCGCCAAATCTTGACTTGTTCATCCCCGTACTTCTGGGCCGTCTCGGCCTTGTTCAGTCCTTGCAATCCGCCATAATGCCGTTCGTTCAGGGCCTGGTCCATGAAAACGGGAATGTCCTTGAAGCCTGCGACCTGGAAGATAATTCCCAATGTTCTCTGTGCCCGCTGGAGGGCGGAAGTGAAGGCCACGTCGAACTTATAACCCTTCAGTTTCTCACCCGCCTTGTGGGCTTCCTCCTCGCCCAAGGGGCTAAGGGGTACATCGATCCAACCCGTGAATCGGTTTTCCAGGTTCCATTGGGATTGACCGTGGCGGACCAATACTAATATCGGCATGTTGGGCCTCTTTTCACGTCAATATGACGCCGGATGTTAAAAAGATGGGAGATTTTAACCTCGGACTCGAAATTTGGAAAGATTAAATGCCCAGATAAAAATTACGGAACTATATACTTGGCAAAGCTTTTAAAAAACCCCTCCCCTTATGGGTGAAAGTGACTTTAGATGATTTTTAAGGCATAGGTGCTTTATGGATTAGCATGTATCAGGATGTCTTGAACGTTTTCTTAACCTATTACATACTGTCACAACATTTATCCTGACTTGGGGTTGTTTTAGGAGGTTTTGTGCCAAAATCGGATGAAAAATGGATGGAGCTTGCCCTTCAACTCGCCCAAACCCGGGGCCGATATGCGTCGCCCAACCCCAAGGTGGGCGCGGTGTTGGTGAAAAACGGCCGGCTCATCGGGAAAGGCGGACATAGCCGATATGGGGGGCCGCACGCCGAAAGCCTGGCCCTTCGAGAAGCTGGGAGCAGGGCGAAGGAATCCACCCTCTACGTAAACCTGGAGCCCTGCAGTCACTTTGGAAAAACCCCTCCCTGTGTGGGTAGGATCATCCGGTCTGGGATCAAAAGAGTCGTGGCCGCCATGCAAGACCCATTCTCGCTCGTCAAGGGAAAAGGGTTTAAACTCCTGCGCCGGGCGGGAATCCAGGTCCGGGTAGGGCTCTTGGCTGGACGAGCCCATAAAATTAACGAGCCTTTCTTTTCCAGCATCAAGCGAAAGAGGCCCAAAGTCATCTTGAAGGCCGCCATCAGCTTGGACGGTAAAATCGCCACTTCCTCTGGAAAGTCCAAGTGGATCACGGGAGAAAAAGCTAGGTGCAAGGCGCACGAGCTCAGGGCACAATCTGACGCCATCCTGGTGGGAATCGGCACAGCCCTGCAAGATAACCCTTCCTTGACCCCCCGCCTGCCGGGATTCCATCGCAGGGACGGATGGCCCTTGAGGGTGGTATTGGACGGCCGTTTAAGGCTTCCCATCCGATCCAACCTCTTGAAGGGTGCGGCCAAAACGGTGGTATTTACATCAACCACCTCTTCTATTCCGGCCCAAAGGCGATTGGAAAAGGCTGGCGCTCTTGTTTTTCGGGTGCCATCCCGGAAAAAAATGCTATCGTTAAAGGCTGTTTTAATGGTTCTCCATAGCTTGAACGTAAGGACGCTTTTAGTGGAAGGGGGGAGCCGGGTCCACGCTTCCTGGATCGAGGAAGGCTTGGCCGATGAAGCGGTTCTCTTCCTTTCAAATAAGATCCTGGGTGGGACTGGCCCGAGCTGGGTTGGGATCGGGGGCGTTGAAAATCCCAATCAAGCTCTTAAATTAATGGATATTTCTTTTGAAAAAGTTGGGGAAGACTTCCAGTTGACTGGAAAGTTCAAGAAACTATAAATGCGCCTTTTATTTGGTGTTTTTAAATAATTTTCGTTAAGGGGTCGGGATGTTCACGGGTTTAATCCAGGAAGTGGGGAAGGTCCAAAAAACTGAAAAAAGCGGCAAGGATCTTTGGCTGACCTTGAAGGCTCCCTGGACCGCATCGCGCCTGAGGGTCGGGGACAGCGTTGCCGTCAACGGATGTTGCCTTACGGTGGTGGAACGGACTCCGCCCCTGATTTCTTTTCAGGCGGTTCCGGAGACCCTGGACCGGACGGTATTGGGTTCCCTGGCCGCGGGGTTCCCAGTCAATCTGGAGCTTCCTTTGACTCTATCGCAAACCTTGGGCGGACATTTCGTCCAGGGGCACGTGGATGGAATCGCCGAGATTTTGGAGATAAAACCCGAGGGCGAAGGCAAACGAATGGCGGTCAGGATCCCCGGGAACCTGGCGCGTTACGTGGTGGAAAAGGGAAGCATTGCGCTGAACGGCATCAGCTTGACGGTTGCCTCAATCCGGGAGGACCGGGTGGAAGTTGCCCTCATTCCCCATACCATGGAAAACACCGACTTGAAAACCAAGAAGCCGGGGGACAGGCTCGATGTAGAGGTGGACATGCTGGCCAAACACCTGGAAAAACTTACGGCGGGTTATCGAACGGCGGGGGGAACCTCATGAAGGTCGAAAAAATTGAAGGCGGGGATGGCGGAAAAAAACCCCAACCCATCGCGCCTCTGTTCGCTCCGGCGGTCAAAGAACGCATTGAAAAGGTATTGGACCCCGTGCTGAGGGCTGAAATGGCCACGATGATCGCGGAAGTGGAGGATAAGGGAAAAAGGCTTTACGCCTCCAAGGGACGGAAGGAATTCCAGGATTACAAGGCTGCTATAAAAAAGTTCATGAGCAAGGTGGTGAACAACTCTTTCCGCCTCCAGGAGAAGCATGGGAGGAAAAAAGACGGGAAATTCGTCGTTTACTTGACCATGGAAAAGGTGGACGAGGCCCTGGAAAACCTGGGCCAACTGCTTTTGGTCGGGCAGCAGGACTCCATGAAGATCATCTCCACTCTGGACGAGATCCGGGGAATGCTTTTGGATTTATACCTATAGAAGACTCTGATTAAACCTATCTAAGTATGTTCCGCTTATTCGTCGTGAAAAGAGCTCTGGAATGGAAAAAA
Organism: candidate division FCPU426 bacterium; assembly: GCA_963847625.1. Taxonomy (GTDB): domain Bacteria; phylum Oederibacteriota; class Muellerivitia; order Muellerivitales; family Muellerivitaceae; genus CAWCKJ01. The sequence goes on from CAWKAR010000029.1 coordinate 26,409, forward strand.
AACGAGTTGAAAAGGCCATGGGGGATATCCGCCAGGGCCGCATGGTCGTCGTGGTGGACGACGAACACCGTGAGAACGAGGGCGACCTGGTCATGGCGGCCCAGTTTGTCACTCCGGAAGCCGTCAATTTCATGGCCAAGGAAGGCCGGGGCTTGATTTGCGTGCCCATGGTGGCCGAGGACCTTGACCGTCTGGGATTGTCCCTGATGGTGAACCGCCAAGAGGACAACTTTCGAACGGCATTCACCGTTTCAGTTGACGCCAAGGCCGGCGTCACGACGGGAATCTCAGCGCACGACCGCTCTTTTACCATCAAGGTCATGGCCAACGCCGCCTCCAAGCCCTCAGACCTGGTCCGGCCCGGGCATGTTTTTCCACTCATATACCGCGAGGGGGGGGTCCTGAGGCGAGCTGGCCACACCGAGGCCGTCATCGACCTGGTTCGCATGGCGGGATTAAGGCCCGTGGGGGTGATTTGCGAGATCATGAAGGACGACGGCAGCATGGCCCGCATGGGAGACCTGGAGGTTTTTTCAAAACGCTACGGTCTCACCCTTGTCACCATCGCCGAACTCATTCATTACCGCCGCGAGAAGGAAAAGCTGGTCCAGCGGGTGCTGGAAGTCCCTCTTCCCACCGAGACCGGCGAATGGAAATTGATCGTTTACCGGACGGCCACCGAGGATGACGACAGCCTCGCCCTGGTCAAGGGAGACCTGTCCGGCGAACCGGTCCTGGTGCGCGTGCATTCTGAATGCCTGACCGGCGACGTGTTCCACTCGCTTCGGTGCGATTGCGGCTCCCAACTTCACGCGGCCATGGCCCGTATCGAAAAGGAAGGCAGGGGGCTGGTGCTGTACATGCGTCAGGAGGGAAGGGGAATCGGCCTCCTGAACAAGCTGAGGGCCTACCAGTTGCAGGATCAGGGGTTGGATACGGTGGAAGCCAATGAAAAACTGGGGTTTCCGGCGGACCTCCGGAACTACGGCATCGGGGCCCAGATCCTGGTGGACCTGGGCGTGGAGGAAATACGTCTCCTGACCAACAACCCCAAGAAAATCGTGGGACTCGAGGGGTACGGCTTAAGGGTGGTGGAACGTGTTCCCATCGAGATTCCGCCGAATGCGGTCAACGCCCGGTATCTGGACGCCAAACGGTCTAAAATGGGACATATTTTAAACAAAAAAAGCGAACGGGACCCGCCGGAGGGGCTAAAATGAAAAACATTGTTTACGAGGGAACTCCCGAGGGGACCGGAAAGCGCGTGGCGGTGGTGGTGAGCCGTTATAACGATCTCATCACGCGCAGGCTCCTGGAAGGGGCTTTGGAAACGCTATCCCGCCAAGGGGTGAAAGGCCAGAACGTGGAAGTGGCCTGGGTTCCCGGGGCCTGGGAAATACCGGTGGTAGCCCGGAAATTGGCGAAGACGGGCCGGTTTGACGGCATCATTGCGTTGGGCGCGATTATCCGGGGAGAGACCACCCACCACGAGGTGATCGGACGTGAGGTGTCGGCGGGTCTCAGGCGATTGGCCGAGGATACTGGCCTGCCGGTGGCCCTCGGGGTTCTGACCACCGAGAACCTGGAGCAAGCCCTGGCCCGGGTGGGCGAGGGGTTGGACAATAAAGGCACCGAAGCGGCCCTTCATCTCCTGGACACGCTTTCGGTATTGGGACAGATTCACTAAACCAAAATCCGGATTTTCTGGTTTCAAAGGCGAAAAATGGGTTTAAAACGAAGGACACGCGAACTGGCATTACAGATGCTTTTTCAGATGGACCTGGGTACCGTCCAGCTGAAGGACTTGGAGGCGATTTTCCTTCCGCAGGCCAGCGCCCCGGAAGCCGCCAAGATCATGGCCTTGCGCCTGGTCAAGAGTACCTGGGATTGCGTCGCCGAGATCGACCGGCGTCTTCGGGAACTGGCGGAGAACTGGGACTTGACACGCATGGCGGCGGTTGACCGCAACATCCTGCGAATGGCCGCCTATGAAATCCTATACGAGAAGGATATACCAAAATCGGTGGCCATCAACGAGGCCATCGAAATAGTCAAGAAGTTCAGCACCGTGGAATCCGGAAAGTTCGTAAACGGCATCTTGGACAAACTGGATAAAGTTCAAAGCAATTGAGGGTTATCAACCGTCCGTTGGAGATTGGAAGCTGACGGCTTATATGTCAATTTGTTTTTATTCGTGAACTTCTGTTTTCTCATCTACTGCTTGTAATAGGGGTTTGAATTGGAAATTGACATTCCTCAGGATATAAGAGCCTTCATCGACGAAGTCGTGGATTCCTTCGTCATGTGGGATCTTTTGATCTATTTCTCAAAAAAACAGGATGTATCAGAGCCTCCTGAGGATGTCGTACGGCTTTTGGGCAGGTCGATGGAGGATGTGCTCAAACCCTTCGAAAGATTGGAAAAGATGGAAATTCTTATCCAGGAAAAAAATCCTGAGGGGAAGAATTTAGGCCGCCTGAACCTTCAAACTCCTTTTCTCCCGGCCTTGAAAAAATTCTGGGAATACAACGAGCGCCAGGAAAACCGACTGCGGATATTGAGCTACCTCCTGCACAAAAAAGCCCGGTAGCACGTCCGGCGAGAGCCAATCGATGGATCCCAAAGCCCGTTTACGAATTTTTACCCCTAAACGCTGACTACCCAACATTTTTCCAAGCCAATCCGGGTTGATTTCATAAAGTCCGTGTTAAAATAGGTCGTCGTATTTCCCGTCTGGGAGTCATATGCGTTACGGCATTTTTTCGGATATCCACAGCAACTTGGAAGCCATGACCGCGGTTGCAGCGGCCATGAAGGCCGAAGGCGCCCAGGAATACTTATGCCTCGGCGATTTTGTGGGCTATTACGCCAATCCCGTCGAGGTCATCGAACTTATCGAATCCCTCTGCTGCTGGAAGATGGTCCTGGGCAACCACGATTCAGGCTGTTTGGGAAAAACCCCCTTGGCCAAATTCAACCCGCCCGCCGCCCAGGCTTTGACTTGGACTCGGGAGCGCCTGAAACCCCAGCACATCAAATTCCTGGAGAGCTTGCGCCTGCGGGAGGAAATCGGCGAGATCCAATTGGTGCATTCGTCACCCTTTCAAAGCGGGGAATGGCATTACTTGATTAAGAAAGAAGATATTGAGAATAATTTCCGCTACTTTGAAGGAGTCCTTTGCCTCTTCGGACACATTCATGCGCCTTACATTGCCGAGCAGAAATCGGACGGGACGGTGGAGGTGCTGAAGGACCAGGAATACGTGCTCAAAAGCGATTGCCGGTACCTGGTGAACGCAGGAAGCGTAGGCCAGCCGCGGGACGGGGATCCCCGTACCTGCTACGTTATGTACGACTCTTCCACCCGGAAAATTTCCATCCGACGCATCGAATACGACTATGAAACTACGATGAAAAAAACCCTCGCCGCCGGATTATCCGATTACCTTGCCAATCGCTTGAAGACAGGGAAATAATCCGATTGAAGTTCAAGCCTAACTTGTGCAGAAAAAATATGATTATCAAACTACTAGATAGAGTAGTAAATTCCCTTTCATCCGTATAAAGACTCCAAAATAAACAGCCTCCATTTCTTGTGCTAAGGTTGATTTCCTGGTTAAAATGACCACGTGAAAAAACAAGAACCTGCCTCCAAAGTCCCGGCGGAAATTAAAAAACGCGCCGAGGAACTGCGTCAAACCGTCCGCTACCACGACCGGAAGTATTACGACGAAGCCGCGCCGGAAATCACCGATTTCGAGTACGACCGCCTCTACAAAGAACTCAAGGACCTGGAGGCGGAATACCCCTCCCTCAAAACCGCCGATTCACCTACCCAGAGGATGGGTGGCACTACCACCAAACATTTCAAGACCCTGCCTCACCGGGTACCCATGCTGTCCCTGGATAACACCTATTCGCTGGAGGAACTGAAGGGGTTTGACGAAAGGGTGAAAAAGGGCCTGGGGGAAGAGAAGTACGAATACGTGTGCGAACTCAAGATCGACGGCGTCAGCGTCGAGTTGATCTATGAGAAGGGGATTCTGGCCCACGCCCTGACCCGGGGTGACGGGGAAAAGGGCGACGATGTCCTGGAAAACGTGAAGACCATCCGGGGAATCCCATGGGAATTGAAGGGAAGCCGCCTGCCGGACCGGCTGGAAATACGCGGCGAGGTATTTTTCAATCATAAGGATTTTGAGGCTGTGAACCGGGAAAGAGAGGATCAGGAACTACCCCTCTTTGCCAACCCAAGAAACGTCACGGCGGGGACTTTGAAGACCATCGACCCCAAGGAAGTCGGAAAAAGGCCACTTCACATTCTCCTTTATTACGTCTTCTCCCCGGGAAAACTGCCCTTCGGGAGCCAAGCGGAAAGCCTGGGGTGGCTCAAGAAGACAGGTTTCCCTGAAGACTCTCATTTCCGTCTTTGCCGGAACATCGAGGAAGTCCACGCCTATTGCGAGGAATACCAATCCAAACGGGACACGATCGGGTTCGACTGCGACGGGGTGGTCTTGAAGATCAACCGTTTTGACCAGCGGGATAAATTGGGAACCACTTCCAAGATTCCCCGTTGGGCGATCGCCTTCAAGTTCCCGGCCCAACGGGCGGAAACCCTCCTGAAAAGTATCACCCTTCAGGTGGGAAGGACCGGCGCCATCACACCGGTGGCGGAACTGGAGCCGGTTTTACTGGAAGGCACGACGGTCAGCCGGGCGACCCTCCACAACGAAGATGAAATCAAGCGCAAGGATTTAAGGGTGGGGGACAAGGTCATCGTGGAAAAGGGGGGCTTGGTCATCCCCAAGGTGCTCCAATCCCTGCCCGATAAGCGCCAGGGAAATGAAAAAACCTTCCAAATGCCCACTGATTGCCCGGTCTGCGGTTCCAAGCTCGCGCGGGAGGAAGGAGAGGCGGCCTGGCGGTGTGAAAACGCGGCTTGCGACGCCCAGGTGGAGCGCCGGATTGAGCATTTCTGCAGTAGGGACGCCATGGACATCAGGGGAGCGGGCCCTGCGGTCGTGAAACAACTTTTGTCAGAAAAAATCATCCACGACTATGCGGACCTCTACAGCCTCACCGGGATCCAGGTGGCCGAATTGGAGCGCAAGGCGGAAAAATCAGCCCAGAACCTGGTCGGACAGATCGACGAGAGCCGCAAGAGGACCCTCGGGCGGTTGCTTTTCGCCCTGGGTATCCGGCATGTGGGAGTTCACGTGGCCGAGATTTTGGCTTCCCACTACAAGGATCTCTGGGCGGCGGGTAAGGCCCCGGAAGAAGAACTGACGGCCATCGATGGCATCGGCCCCATCGTGGCCCATTCCATCGTTTCCTTTTTCGGCAACCAAGCGAACCAAAAAATAATGAAAAAGTTAGAGAAAAGCCGGGTCAATTTGAAGCGCCTCCTGGAGGAGGAACCATCCGGTGATCAGCCTTTCTTGGGAAAAACATTCGTTTTTACCGGGGAACTGAAGGGATACACTCGCAAGGAAGCCGGGGACCTGGTCAAGAAGCTGGGGGCCAAGGCCGCCGGGTCGGTATCCAAGTTGACATCCTACGTGGTGGCCGGAGAGACCGCGGGATCGAAACTCAAAAAAGCCAAGAAGCTGGGGGTGGCGGTGTTAACCGAGGACCAGTTCAAGGAACTTGTCAATCAGCACCTGAAAAGATAAAAAGGAATAACCATGAGAAGAATCATTTTTACCGGGTTTATCTGCGCGCTTGCATGTTTCTCTCTCCTAGTTACTTCCGCGCAAGCCAATTCTATTCTCTCAAGCACACCGACGTCTAAGCCATCCGGCCTGGACCAGGCCCTGACCTCGGAGGTGAATGATTTGGAAAAAGCCAAAAGCGAAGTACAGGCCTTGAAGGACGCTTGGGACCGGTCCCGCCTGGAAGCCACCCTGTACGAAAAGCGGGCCAAACGGGCTTACCTGCGATGGGTGAAGGCCGCGAAGAATGTGAAAGCTGAGGCCCAAGAACGGAAGGAAAAGGCGGAATTGGAACTGCAACTAGCCGTGGAGAAAAGGAAGCTGGCTTACAGCTTTTGGCAAACCTCGGTTTTTAAGCAGGCTGCCAAAGAATCGGAAGTGAAGGCCCTCGCTCAGCAAAAAGACACGGTTGGAATTAAGGAAAAAATCAAACAGTTGGAAACAAAGCTAGGCCCGCCCAAGGAAAACAATTGAAAAGACTCGATGAGCTGGCGGGTTTTAGCTGTTGGTTAAACAGCGTGTTATCAATTGTAGTTCATTTGAAATAAATCCCTGATAAACATCCCGCCTTGAACGACCCCCATAAAGCCCTTATACTTAACCGTCTTTGCCACATTTCCTGAAATAGAGGTTCCATGATTAACCTGATTTTAACCAAGATGTTTGGAAGCAAAAACGAGCGTGAAATCAAGAAAATCCGGCCCAGGGTGCTGGATATCAACGATTTCGAGCCGAAATTGCAGGCACTTTCCGACGAGGGCCTGAAGGCCAAAACCAACGAGTTCAAGGACCGCCTGACCCACGGCGAAACCCTGGACGATCTCCTGCCCGAGGTTTTCGCTGTGGTGAGGGAAGCTTCCAAAAGGACCCTAGGACTGCGCCATTTCGACGTGCAGATGCTGGGGGGCATGGTTCTGCACTCCGGCCGTATCTCGGAAATGAAGACGGGGGAGGGAAAAACCCTGGTGGCCACCCTGCCGGTTTACCTGAATGCCTTGGAGGGCAAGGGCGTGCACGTGGTCACGGTCAACGACTACCTGGCCGAACGCGACAGCCTGGGCCTCGGCAACTTCAAGGGCATGGCCAACGTTTACAGCTTCCTGGGCATGTCTTGCGGCGTCATCAAGCACGGCCTCTCCTACCAGCAGCGCAAGGAGGCCTACGCCTGCGACATCACCTACGGCACCAACAACGAAATGGGGTTCGACTACCTTCGCGACAACATGGCCACCTCCATGGAATACGTGGTCCAGCGGGACCTGCATTACGCCATCGTGGACGAGGTGGACAGCATCCTGGTGGACGAGGCCCGCACCCCCCTGATCATCTCCGGGCCCTCCGAGGAATCCACCGACCTTTACTACCGGATCGACCGCATCATCCCCGCCCTCAAAAAAGGGCCGGATTACGACATCGAGGAAAAGACCCGTGTCGGCCTTCCTCACCGAGCCGGGCGTGAGGCACGTGGAACAGCTCCTGAAGGTGGACAACCTCTACGACCACAAGAACGTGCAACTGGTGCATCACGTGGACCAAGCCCTGAAGGCCCATGCGATTTTCAAGACGCGACGTGGACTATATCGTGAAGGATGGGGAAGTCATCATCGTGGACGAGTTCACGGGCCGCATCATGCCGGGCCGGCGCTACTCGGACGGCCTTCACCAGGCCCTGGAGGCCAAGGAGAAGGTCAAGATCGAGGCCGAAAACCAGACCCTAGCCACCATCACCTTCCAGAATTTCTTCCGGATGTACAAGAAACTTGCCGGCATGACGGGCACCGCCGAGACCGAGGCCGCCGAGTTCAAGGAAATCTACAAGCTGGACGTGATTTGCGTTCCCACCCACATGCCCATGGTCCGCAAGGACGAGTCCGACGCGGTTTACCGCACCCAGAAGGAGAAATTCAACGCCATCGTGGAAGAAATCGTCGAGATGAACGAGAAAAAACAGCCGGTGCTCGTGGGCACGGTTTCCATCGAGAAGAACGAACTGCTTTCCGCCATGCTCAAGAAGCGCGGGGTCAAGCACGAGGTCCTGAACGCCAAGTTCCACGAACGCGAGGCTGAGATCATCGCGCTGGCCGGACAGCCAGGCGCGGTCACCATCGCCACCAACATGGCGGGGCGCGGCACTGACATCGTTTTGGGGCCCGGCGTCAAGGAACTGGGCGGCCTCGCGGTCCTGGGAACGGAGCGGCACGAGAGCCGCCGAATCGACAACCAATTGCGCGGCCGGTCAGGCCGGCAGGGCGACCCGGGGTTCTCCCTCTTTTACGTGGCGCTCGAGGACGACCTCATGCGCATTTTCGGCTGAGCGACCGCCTCAAAAACTGGATGACCAAGCTGGGCATGCAGGAAGGCGAGGTCATCTCCCATCCCTGGGTTTCCAAGTCCATCGAACGGTCCCAGAAAGCGGTGGAAGGCCACAACTTCGACATCAGGAAGCACCTTCTGGAATACGACGACGTCATGAACAAGCAGAGGGAGCGCATCTACAAGGAACGCAACCGGGTCCTCCACGAGGGGGACATCCGCTCCCACATGATCCAGATCGTGGAGGACGTGGCCGCGGATGGCGTCGAGGTCTACATGCCCGAAAAATCCAAGTCCGACGAATGGGATATCCCGGGCTTGATGAAGTGGTATAGGGGCATCTTCCAGACAGAGCTCGTTTGGAACCTGGAAAACATCAAGTTGATGGATCGCGAGGGCATATTCAAGGCCCTTCAGGATGAGATGGTGAAGGCGTACGAGACCAAGGAAAAGGCCCTCACGCCCCAGGTCATGCGCACCCTGGAACGGGCCATCCTTTTGGAAGTCATCGACAACCAGTGGAAGGACCACCTGCTTTCCATGGACCACATGAAGGAAGGCATCGGACTGCAATCCTACGGCGGCAAGGATCCCCTCATCGAGTACAAGAGGGAAGGCTTGTCGCTGTTCATGGAGATGCTGGGCCGGATCGAGGAGGATACTCTCAAGCTCATCTTCCTGGTCCAGACCGTGAAGTCCTCCGACCAGCTGTTTGGCCAGGCCCCGTCTGTTATGAAGGAAGAACACCCCGAATTCGACTACAACTCGGCCATGGCCCAGCAACCGGCGCCCCAACCCGTGCTCGTGGCCCCGGGATTACCGCCCGGAATGGGGCCCCCTCCGGGCATGGAACAGTGGCAGGCCCAGGGCAGCCAACCCCAACCCCAGGCCAAGGTAGCCCCCTTTCGCAGGGAAGGACCCAAGGTCGGCCGCAACGAGCCCTGCTGGTGCGGGAGTGGCAAAAAGTTTAAGAAGTGTCACGGAACTTAAGTTTTTGGTGTCATTGTTTTGCCCCCGATTTCGCAGCTCGCATTGGCGGAATTTAATAAAAGGAAAAACGACCATGTTTAAAAAAGGCCTTTTCCTCTTGATGGTTATGGTTGCTTTTTCCGGTTGTAAAAAGGTCGATCCCAAGATCTACCGCCAGGTGGGCCCTACGGCCGACGGGGATATGATTGTCGAGTCCTCCATCGGGGACGCCAAGACCCTTAACCCCGCGTTGTCTGACGAAAGTGCTGGCGGCGACATCATCAGCTTGGTTTTTAACGGTCTCCTGCGCTACAACCCCAACCTGGCGCTGGAACCCTGCCTGGCCGAGAAATGGACCGTCTCCAAGGATGGAAAAACCGTCACTTATTACTTGCGGAAAGGCGTGAAGTTCCACGACGGAGTGGAGTTCACGGCCCAGGACGTCCTTTTTACCTATAAGGTTTACACCGATCCGACGGTCAATACGCCCTTTGGCGCCGACTACCAGTACATCAAGGACGTCAAAATCCTGGACCCCTACACTGTCCGGGTCCTTTACAAGAAAGCCTTTGCGCCAGCCCTGACCAACACTTTTGGTGCCATACTTCCCATGCACCTCCTGGACGGAAAAGATATCAACCACTACGACGCTTTTAACCGGCATCCCGTCGGCACCGGGCCCTACCGGTTCGTGGAATGGAAAACCGACCAGCAAATCGTTTTGGAGGCCAACCCGAACTACTGGGAAGGCAAACCCCATATCCGGCGTTTCATCATGCGCATCATCCCGGACCAGTCCTCAGAATTCTTGAGCCTCTTGAAGGGTGAGACGGACGCCATGGGGGCCTGGACCAGTGGAACGCTGAGCCCGGAACAATACGCCCGGGAGACGGATACTCCCCGGTTCACCGATTTTTACGACAAGTACCAGACGGATCAATTCGTCTACATCTACCTAGGCTGGAACCTGGAGAATCCCCTGTTCAAGGACGTCCAGGTGCGAAAAGCCCTCACTATGGCCATCGACCGCCAAGCCATCATCAAGAACGTGGTTTACGGCCTGGGAAGCGTCTGCACCGGCCCCTTCGTTCCCAATTCCTGGGCCAGCAACAAGGACGTGAAACCCCTACCGTTCGACCCGGAAGGGGCGAAAAAAATCCTGAAGAAAGCGGGATGGAAGCCGGGACCGGACGGTATCCTGGTGAAAACCCTCCGGGGCAAGAAGACTCCTTTCCGCTTCAAGCTCTTTACCAACCAGGGCAACGTGAGCCGGGAGCGCATCGCCACCATCGTCCAGCAGCAGTTGAAAGAAATTGGGGTGGACTGCCGGCCGCAGATCATGGAATGGACCACCCTGTTGAGCGAGTACATCAACAAGCGTAAGTACGACGCCATGGTCATGGGATGGCAATTCGGACCGGAACCCGACTGCTATTTGACCTGGCACTCCTCTCAGATGGGGGAACACCAGTACAACATGGTGGATTACAAGAACCGGACCGTGGACCGGCTTTTGGTGGAGGGCCGTGTAACCCTGGATCCGGCTAAAAGGGCCAAGATCTACCACCGCATCCACAAGATCCTCGCCGACGACGTGGCCGCCACCTTCCTGTACGTGCCCTACGCCCTTCCGGCTGTTCACAAGCGTTACAAGGGCCTCCAGCCCAACCACAACGGCATCGGCTGGCACCCCGAACGGTGGTACGTGCCCCTGAGCCAGCAGAAATACAAACTTTGATTCTTCGCCTTTTTGACTTGCGAAACGGCGGTTTAAATAGAGGTATCAAAATTCGTTCCTCGGCGAGACCCAAGTTTAATTTTCGGAATTGAACCCATGCGCAAATACCTGATCCGCCGTTTTTTGATGATGATTCCCCTGCTACTGGGGATCTCCATCCTCTCCTTTTCCATCATGAAACTGGCTCCCGGCGACCCGGCGTCCCTGAGCGTCAACTTGAATTCCAAGATCGATCCGGGATACATCACCAAGTTGCGCGCCCATTGGGGCCTGGACCAGCCTCTCCACATTCAGTATTGGCGCTGGCTCAAGGGAATGCTCACCTTCGATTTTGGCATTTCCTTCAAAGATGGGAGGCCCGCGTTGAATGTCATCGCCGAACGGTTCCCGGCCACCTTGCTCCTCTCGGGCCTCTCGGAAGTGCTCCTGTTCCTCATCGCGGTGCCCCTGGGCGTGGCCGCGGCTTATTACCAGGGAAAATGGTTCGACCGGTTCACGACCCTGTTTTCCTTCGTGGGATTCGCCACGCCGACCTTTTGGCTGGCCCTGATGCTCATGCTGGTGTTCGGCGTCCAGCTGGGGTGGCTTCCTGTTTCGGGAATGATGTCCGTCGGGACCGACTACCTTCCCTGGTACCAGCAGGCCTGGGACCTGGCCGAGCACCTGCTCCTGCCGCTTTTCGTCACCACCTTCGGGGGGTTGGCTTCGGTCTCGCGCTATGCCCGAACCAGCATGCTGGAAGTCATCCGGCAGGATTACATCCGCACCGCCCGGGCCAAGGGCCTTTCGGAGTTCCAGGTGGTCATCCGGCACGCCGTGCCCAACGCCCTCCTCCCGATTGTGACCCTGCTAGGCTTGTCCCTCCCTTCCTTGATCGGGGGAAGCACCATTATCGAGACCATCTTCAGCTGGCCCGGCATGGGCCGTTTGAATTATGAGGCCATCATGTCCCGGAATTACACGGTCGTAATGGGCGTGGGCATCATTTCCGCTTTCCTAACGCTTTTTGGAAATTTGCTGGCGGACCTCTGTTACGCGCTGCTGGACCCGAGAATCCGATACAAGTAAATACTGTCCGATTTGGAGAGACTGCGATGAAGTTGAAACGGTTTATAAGAATTCATCCCCTGCTTTTTTGCGGCTTGGTGCTGGTGGGCCTGCTGGTGGTAACGGCACTCACGGCCCAATGGGTCGCGCCTTTCGACCCCGACCTGCAGTCCCTGGGTGACCTGGACCGCCTTCAGCCCCCTTCCTGGCACCACTGGATGGGAACGGACCAGTTCGGCCGGGACGTCCTCAGCCGCCTGCTGTACGCATCCCGCATCTCCCTGGTGGTGGGATTGGTGGCGGTCTCGATCTACATCCTGATCGGAGTAACCATCGGGTCCCTGGCGGGTTTTTACGGAGGCTGGGTGGACGGGCTCTTGATGCGCACCACCGATATTTTCCTGTGCGTGCCGACCTTTCTCCTGATCCTGATGGTCATCGCCTTCGTCGGGCCTAACATTATCAACGTCATGGTCGTCATCGGCCTGACCTCCTGGACCGACGTGGCCAGGCTTGTCCGGAGCGAGATTTTGTCGCTGAAAGAGAGGGAGTTTATCCTGGCGGCCCGGGTTATCGGCATGAGCGACGCCCGGATTATTACCCGGCACCTCCTTCCCAACGCTTTGGGGCCGGTGATCGTAGTCGCCACCCTGGGGGTGGGCGGGGCCATCCTGGTGGAATCCGGGTTGAGTTTCCTGGGATTGGGCGTTCAGCCGCCTACAGCCAGCTGGGGGAACATGCTCATGGAAGGAAAGGAACACCTGATGGAAGCCTGGTGGCTCGTTACTTTCCCCGGTCTGGCCATCTTTTTCACGGTTTTAGGATACAACTTCCTGGGGGAAGGCCTCAGGGACATGCTGGACCCCCGGCTCCAGGGCAGCGGCCGGGGTTAGAAACTCATTATTTATGAAGAATGGAATGAAGCCTGATTTTAAAATATAACGTCTCTGGTTTTTAAGAAACCATTTTGGAGCAGGTATGGCGAGGGCGAAAAAAACCTCAAAATCGCCAAAGTCTGGCGTGGCGAAAAAAAAGACTATCCCCAATCCAGAACTTGGGATTCCTTTGCCCGCGTCCATCCCGCCTGTGGAACTTCCACCCTCCGAGTCCCTGCAGATTTGGAAGGCCCTTTTCGGCTGGGTTCTCATCACGCTTTCCCTTCTGGCTTTTCAACATTTTCATCCGATTTACATTACCGGCGTCCACGGCTGGGATCCGGACCCATTATTCAAATTGACGCTGTTGCTCTTTATCGGAGCCTGTCTCATGGGCTTGGCTTACCGAAAGATGACCCAAAGTGATTCGAAGGATGACATCGGCAAGGTCCCTGCCCGGCTGATTTTAGCCGCCATCCTGGCCTTGGGCGCCTTCATGCGCCTTTACCGGGCTCATGATTTTTCCGGGAATTACTGGGACGATCCCTCCCAGCCCCTGTATGACGCCTGCCAGATCACGGATTACCGCCATTTCTTTATTTACGCGGGTTACCAGGTCGGCGAACCCCTGTTCGCCTACGCCATCGCCCTAGTCCTTTATCTTTTTCCGAGTTGGCACGGCCTTTTTGTCCAGCGCCTGGTGTCAGCCCTTTTCGACATCACGGCCCTTTGGGTTTATTACCTGCTGGGAAAGGAGTTTGGCAAGCGCCGGATCGGCCTCCTGATGGCCTCCTTTGGCGCGGTCAACCGCGCCCTCCTTATGATGCTTTTGAGCTACATGAGGTACATGCCCCTTCCCTTGACGCTGGCCTTGGTCCTTCTCTTCTCCATGAGGCTTTTCAAGAAACCCTCCCTGGCCCATTTCCTCGAATGGGGCGCCTGTATCGCGCTGGGATATTACACTTACACGGCTTTCCGCCCCATGGGGCCTTATTTTATTGCCGCGGTGCTGGCTTGGATTCTTTACCGCGAAAAGGGGAAAGCAGGCCAGGCTTGGAAGTGGTTCCTGGGGCTGGGTTTATGCGCGTACCTTTTCTTCCTCTTTCTTTACCTTCACCGTTATATTCTCCCGGATCAATCCGTCTGGAGGCAGGGAATCACGGCAATCGGTGAAAATTCCCACCTGGCGGTTTTCATATGCGGAGGATTGATTCTTGTTTTTATAAGGAATGTTTGGATGGGGTTCCGGGGAAAAAGCGATTGGTCCATGGTTTATTGGACCCTCGGGGTCTTGCTGTGCGTTTTGCTGGTTTATCCCATCATCGTGAACGTTGAATTGCTGCGTCGTTTGAACGGAATGTCCCGACTGGCGCAGGGCTCCGCCCAGCCTTCGATCCAGGAAATTCTGGGGGCTCTGGCTCAAAAGTTTCTTAAAACCCTCCAATTCCTGGTTTACAGCGGAGGGGACCGCTCGGATATCAGTCTCTACGGGGACCCCTATTTCAACGTATCCGACCTGGTTTTCATCGTTCCCGGCGTGGTCTTCGCTTTATGCCGTCCTAACTGGCCCCGGACTTTCGTGCTGTTGTGCGCCTGCGTGGGATTAATCCCCTATATCCTGGGTGACGCGGGTGGGAACAGACTTATCGCCAGCATCCCGCCGTTTCTGCTGCTGGGCGCCCTGGCGTTTAACCAACTGATGGAGTCCTCGGACGGCGCCCTGAAACCACGGGCCCGGACGGCTTTCAACTCCGCCCTTTGGATCTTAGTTTTGAGTTTCGGGGGTTACACCGCTTTCCAGAAGGTCTATAACCACTTTTTCACCCACATGACGCCGCTGCCCCTTCTCGCTCATATGATCAACCAGGACGCGGTGAAATACCGGGTTTACGTCGCGTCCAACGAAGGTTATCTGCCCGAACAGGTCATGACCGAAGGAAAAAATTATTACCATTTTTCCATAAAGGGCAATCCCATCGACCTGGAAACGGGTGAGAAGATCCCGGAGGTGGTCGTTTTGTTCAAGACGGACCAGTTCCCGGTGCCGGATATCGTGGAAAAAATGAAAGCCCAATATCCCCGCGCTCAATGGGAAAAAAGTCCCGCTTTCCCGGATCATCTCGACAGCACGGTTTTCCACCTGCGCCTTTTTATTCCGGGGGACCAGATTTCGAAGAATCCCTCCAAATTCATTTATGTGCGCCGTGTTCCAGCCGGGCATTGGATCAGGAGATATTACAAGTCGGATTACCGGCTGGGGGTCGGTTGGATTTACGCGGAAGACCGGGTCACGGATTGGAACGCGCCGCTTCCTTCCGAAATTCCCCTTAACGATATCGGTGCCTCCACCGGCAGGCTGGAAGGGCTTTTTGAGGTTCCCCGGGACGGCAAATACAAATTTGCGGTTGATGTTGACCGTCCCTTGTCCTTATGGCTGGGAGACCGGCTTCTCCTTCGGCCGAGGCCGAGGGAAAAGAAGCATTACGAGGCTTCCGTCCGCCTGCGAGCTGGGACTTGCCTCCTGAGCCTCAGGGTTTTCGACCCCACTGGCCGGGGTTTTCCGGCTGTCAAGGTTCGCTACGCCGGCGAAAAAGATTGGAAACCATTGCAGTAAAAAAAATAGTTCTTCCAAAAAATTCTGTTGAATTTATTCCCTGGAGTCCTCCGTGCCCGAGTCATTCGCCGAGATCGTCTTTGCCGTATCCCTGAAACGGTCCTTTACCTACCGGGTTCCTCCCGCGCTGGAGGGGCTGGTGAGACCCGGAATGCGGTGCCTGGTTTCCTTCGGGAGACGGCAGGCCGTGGGCCTCGTCACGAGTTTGTCACGGCAAAGCCCCGCCGGCGTCAAGGGCCTGAAACCCATCGATTCGCTTTTGGACACCGAGCCCTGCCTGGGGGACGACCTGATGGAACTGGGGCGGTGGATCGCTGATTACTACTATTGCTCCCTGGGCGAGGCCCTTTTCGCCGTCATTCCCGCCGGTCACCGCAAAGCCGGCAGGGCTTTCCTCCAATTGACCGCCCAGGGCGAGAAACGCCGGGAAGAGGTGGAATTCGTTCTCGCGAAAGCCGGGCCCTTGAGGGGGGTGAATTGGGACAGCCTGCGGAAAAATAAGATTCCCCTCACGGCCCGGACCCGCGTGCTGGCTGAGGCCTTGAAATCAGGCGGATGGGCGGATGTCCAAGTGGCAGCCCCCCAAGACGATAAAGGCGCGGCCCGGAGGGTTTTGGGCGCCTTGACCCAACCCCATAAACTCCACACCCAGCAGGAAACGGCTTTGGCCGCCGTCGGTAAGGCCCTGGATTCGGGAACTTTTCACACATTCCTGCTCCAGGGCGTGACGGGTTCGGGCAAGACCGAGGTCTATCTTCAAGCCATCAGCCAGGCGCTCAGCCAGGGCAAGCAAGCCATCGTTCTCATCCCTGAAATTGCGCTCACCCCCCAGACTGTGGAGCGCTTCACCGGCCGGTTCGGGGACCAGGTGGCGGTCTTTCACAGCCGTCTCGCGTCGGGGGACCGCACGAGGGAATGGAGGCGGATGTCCCTGGGGGAGGCGAAGGTGGCGGTCGGGGCCAGATCCGCGCTTTTCGCGCCGGCGCCCCGGCTGGGGTTCATCGTGGTGGACGAGGAGCACGAGTCCACCTACAAGCAGGAGGATGCCCCCCGTTACCACGCGCGCGACGCGGCGGTGAAGCGGGCCCAGATCTGCAAAGCGGTAGCCCTATTGGGAAGCGCCACCCCCTCGCTGGAATCGGTGCAGAACGCCCGGTCGGGCAAGTACACCCTATTGACCATGCCCGAAAGGATCAACCGCATGCCCTTGCCAGAAATCCGGCTCGTAGACCTGAGGGAGGAATGGGCGGTCCGGGGACAGGACCGGCCGGTCTTGTCCGTTGCCTTGAAGGAAGCGATCCGGGAAACCTTGGAGAAGAAGGAGCAAGTCCTCCTGTTCCTGAACCGGCGGGGATTCCAGACCCTCCTTTTGTGCCTCAAGTGCGGGGAACAGGTGCATTGCCCCTCTTGCGCCATCCCTGTGACCCTTCACCGGAACCCCGGTCGAATTCCAGGAGGGGCCGAGGGCAAACCGGTGGTGATATGCCATTACTGTAATTGGCAGGGCCCCCTGCCCGAGATTTGTACCAAGTGCGGGGATGGGACCGTCCGCGCGGTCGGCCTGGGAACCCAGAAGGTGGAGGAAGAAGTGAAGGCCGCTTTCCCCAGGGCCCAAGTCGGGCGCATGGACCTGGATACCACCAGGCGGCAGGGAAGCCACGAAGAGATCCTGGGTAAATTCCGCAGGAGGGAGATCGACATCCTGATCGGGACCCAGATGATCGCCAAAGGGCATGATTTTCCGGGAATCACCCTGGTGGGAGTGGTGGGAGCGGACGTGGGGCTTTCCCTGCCGGATTTCCGTGCGCCGGAGAGGGTTTTCCAGCTCATGGTGCAGGTGGCGGGCAGGGCCGGCCGGGCGGACAAGGAAGGGGTCATCTACCTGCAAACCTTCCACGGGGAACACCCTGCCATTCAGGCTGCGGTCAAGCACGATACGGAGGCTTTTTGGGAAGGGGAGCTGGAACTTCGCAAGGCGCTGGAATACCCGCCCTTCACCCGGTTGGGATTAATCCTGTACCGCAGTAAAGTTGAGAAAAAGGCAAAGGAAGCGGTGGAGAAGGCCGCGGCCCTGCTGAAAAAATTGGGACCCAGCCTGGGAGTGCGGGTTTTCGGCCCGGCTCCCGCGGGGATCGCTAAACTGAGGGGCCATTACCGGTTCCAGGTTCTCTTGAAAGCTGCTAAAGCACAATCTATCCGGCGGCTGGTTCAATCCCTGGATGAGAAAATGGCGACCCCCATTCCGGGTGTTTTCAGGGTGGTTGACCTCGACCCCCAATCAATGTTGTAAGGTTGTGTTCAAAAACATAAATCCCACTGATTTTAAAAAGCCGTTTTCCCCTGCTTGATGAAGGTCATATTCCAAGTGCGTGTGAAAGCCTATACTCCCCTGAATTCGAGAAACCCAGTTTTTAAAAAATATGCGGGAGGAAAATATGTCAACCCAAGATAACTTGAAGGAAGCTTTCGCCGGGGAATCCCAAGCCAACCGCAAGTACACCGCTTTCGCGAAAAAGGCGGACCAGGACGGGAAAAAACAAGTGGCACGGATTTTCCGGGCCGCGGCCCACGCCGAGACCGTACACGCCCTCAACCATTTCCGGGCCATGGGGATGGTGAAAACCACGGCCCAGAACCTGAAAGCTGGCATCGAGGGGGAGGCCTATGAGTTCCAGATGATGTACCCCGGTTTCCTGGCCCTAGCTGAAACGGAAGTCGTCCCGGCGGCGGTGAAGTCCTTCAAGTACGCTCTCGAGGCCGAAAAGGGCCATTGGGAACTCTACAATAAGGCGCTGAAGGCGGTGGAAAGCGGGAAGGATCTTCCGGAAAAAAAGGTATGGGTTTGCGAGGTCTGCGGGCATACCCACGAGGGGGACGAAGCGCCCGACCATTGCCCGGTTTGTGGGGCCAATAAAAAGGCTTATTCTGAAGTTAAGTAAGAAAGTCCATTATTTTGAATCAAACCCCCACCCTAATTAGGAACGATTTTGACGTTCCCATGGGGTAGGGGTTTTCTATATCCAAAACCCTGAAAAACCGCCTAAATGTTCAATTTATCCCCGCAATTCGATATTCCTGACGACATAAGCCAGTCTTTCTCTGAAATCCGCAAAAATAAATGTGTTTAACATTAAAATTTTTTGGATTTTTTTCCGACTTCGCCGTCTATAGGGTGTGAGGATAAAAAACCAAAGGTTCAGGTCATGAAAACAAACATCTTTGAAACGCACTTTATGGACGGGAGAACGATGATGAAAACATTAATCCAGTATAAGCTTCTGATTTTTAGAGCCGGTGCTATTGCTGGTATTTTCACGGTTTTTGGATTGGGTTTGGTACTCTTCGGCCAATTGGACCGGTTTAGCAGCAGATATACCCCTCCCCCCAAAAAATCCTTTGTTTTTTCAAGAGTTGCCCAGCCGGATAAGGCCGCCATTCGGAAAACCCATGAGATTTATGGACGGGTTCAGCCATTCTTTGTTCCCAACCAAGGCCAAACCGACCCCCAGTTGAGGTTTCTGGCGCCTGTAAGCCGGTACGCACTATATCTATCGCCCGCCGAAGCGGTGACTGCCCAGAAACAGGGTGAAGACAATCAATTGGGCCAATTTAATCTCTCCACGATCCGGCTTGTTCAGTCCCTGAAGGAACCGGATGTCCTGCGCTTGGGACTCGCGGTGGGGAACTGCAAGGCCACTTTCGAGGGGATGGCAGAGGCGGCTGGAAAGGGTGTTTACGTCATCGGAAGCAATTCGGCTAACTGGCACACCAGCATGACCCACTATGGTAAGAAAAAGGATCAAACCCCTGGCTAATAGTTTTTATTTTGCGGAGTTTTAAACTTTGAACCTCCAATAGCCATATTTTTTATCCCCAAAAAACAATAAAATCCACCTGCCTTTGACCCGATTTTTTTAAATTTTTTTTGGATTAAATCGACATTTCGCGGGCTAGAGGGTGTGAAAGAGACACCCTTGGGTTCAGGCCATGAAAAAAGCATTTCCAATCATAACCCGCCTGAAGGGGGCTGGGAGGCGTGAGCAGGAACAGGCGGTCCACCCCGTGAAGGGCCGCCTCGATGGTGGCTATTTTCGTGACGTCGCCCTCGGCCGTTTCCAAGCCGAGACTCACCGCCTCTTTCGCCTTTTCGGCGCTCCGGGCCAAAACCCGCGTCTTGGCCTTGACCGCCGCCAACCGCCACACTACATTTCCCCCGACCTTACCCGTCCCGCCGATCAGGAGAATCATGCCCGCCTCCTGAAATTTTGTGGATGGGAATATCATCGGAAGAACCAGGGGGGATTATCAAGGGAGGAAAGGCATTTTTAGGGGAAGTTACATGATGGAAACAATAAGGCATGAAAAAACGGCTTTTCGCTTTTTCCCCTAATACGACGTGAAATGCTGTTGGGCCTGGCTGCGCATCTGGCCCAAGAAATTCGGGTCGAAATTTTTCACCAAATTCGTGTTCTCGTGGATGTCCTTGTCCAGATCGTACAACTCTCCCGCCTTGTCCTCGTAATCCTCCAGGGTGCGGGAGTATTTGAGTAGGCGGTTCGGGCCGTCATAAACCACCGCCCCTTCCTGGTTCGATTGGGTATAGGGGCAGAGATGGAAGGTCCAGGGGTTCGTGCGCTTGCGCAGGAGGGACTGGCCCTGCCAGCAGGAGGGAAAATCCAGCCCCACCATGTCCGTGAGGGTCGGCGCGATGTCGATCTGGGTCCCGTAATGGATCTCAGGAAAAGCGGGAAGGGGTTTAGAACCGAAGAAGACGATGGGGATGTGAAGCGCCTCGATGGCGGTGAAGCGGCGGTGGCCATACTTGCCTTTCTTGCCCAGGATCTGGCCGTGGTCGGCGGTGAGGACCGCCACATAATCCTTGAGGTACCCTTTTTGCCTGAGAGTCAGCAGGATTTTCCTCATTACGTCGTCCATTTGGAGGATGCGGTCGTCATACAGGTTCCTCACCCATGGCACGGTATCACCCAGGAACAGCGTGTCCCCGATGACGACATTACGGGTAGGCTGGTACCTCAGGAATTTATCATCCAGGGTCCCCAGGGGGTGCACGGACAGCAGATGGAAGTAAAAAAAGTGGAAACCACCGTCATAGGGCTTCAGGTTGGCGGTCTCATTCACCACTAATTGGTCGTCGCAAATCCCCCCCGGGCCGGGATTCTCACTGCCGTCGAAAAAAAGGTCGATTTTTTTCCCGAAGGCCTGGTGCGTCTTTTGCCAGGTATGGCCCCCCGCCAGGATGAGGTAATTCGAAAAGCCCTCGTCGGCCAAGTAATCGCAGAGGGAATAATCGTATTGGCTCACGGCGGCGGGTTCCTTGGAATTCATGAGGCAGACGGTTCCGGTGAGGGTGTCGATTCCCGTGGAAAGGCCGATCTCCACCCGCCGGGCGTGGGCTGCGGGAAAGAATTTGTCCAGGAAGGGGGTCAGGGGCCGTTTATAACCGTAGATCGGAAGGTGGTCGGCCCGGAGCGCGTCCACACAGAAAAGGATGATGTTGTGGACCTTCGGGATCTTGCCCCGAACGGCTTTCTCGACGAGCCGGTCCCGGTGCTCCCAATAGACCCTCTCACGAGTCATGGCGAAAATGGTGGGCCGCGGGTTGAAGAAGGCCACAATGGGCTCGTTGACGAGATTGATGAATCCGAGTGTTTGACGGGTGGAAGTCAGGGCGAGCCCGAAGATGGTCATGCAGGCGGTTATGCCGAAGATGAAAATCATTTTTTGGGAACGGCCGAGATAGTTATATTTTTCCCTTATGGCCCAATACCATACGGACAATTCCCTGGTTCTCCCGTGGAGGATGAGATAAAAAACGATCAAGGGAGCGATGAAATAGGCGACAATCACGCCGCGGGGGATGTCAAAGTTGTCCGCGAGGTCGAAAAGGTGGGGAATGAAATTCAGGATCAGCCGGTAGTCGGCCGGCTCACCCCAGGAGAGGTTTCCGACAACGGAAGCGGTATATATGAAATAAAGGAAGTAAAAACTGGCCGTGGGGACGAGGAGCCATGGAATTAAAAAATACCTCTTGTTTAAGCGGAGGAAAACTTCCCGTACGGCGAACATCAGGACGAGAGTCGCGGCAAGCCAAAGGGATAGTACGAACAGATGCTTCATAACAAGGTAGGGGTCTTTGTTGTAACGGGGATAAACGATGAGTAGGTATAACGTAGCCATGAGGAGGGGAATCATTAAAATAGGGAAGAGATGTTTTTTGGGGGGCATAGGCACGGAGGAGGATGTATTCATGAACTTTCCCGGGAGGAAGTTTTTTTAAAAAAAAAGGGAAAAGGCATGTTGGTTGGTCGAACCATCCCCGGATAACAGGAGTAGTTTCGCATTTGTGCCATTATAAGGAAAATCAATGGAGTAATCCCTGCTTAAAAGGCCGGTATTTTAGATAGGGTTCCACGGGGATAGCGGTCAGGCTTTCCGGCGGGATTTCTCGGGAATAATCTTCTAATCGAGTTTGACAGATTTTCGAATAACCGAAACGGAGGAAATCTCACCTAGTTGTTCCTGGCTCAGGAGATGGTGCAAGTCATCCATGATTTCCACCGGATTCACCTGGAACTCCATGACTTCCATCCGATTCCATTTGCGGGTGGGAACGATCCGAAGTAGATTGAATTGGGCCCTGAATAATTCCACCTGCCAACTATTATTTTAATGGAGTGAGAGTGAAAAAGCTTATTTGGATGTTTCTGTTCCTTTTTTTGTTTCCCGCCATCAGGGTGCAAGCGGGTGATTCCCTTGTCCTTAGATCGGGATTATTCATGGTTTCGGGGAATACCAGCTATGACATCACCTATTCCGGATACGACGCGAACTACGGAAACTATACCGGGGAAAGCATCCTGGTGTTCAACCTGAACGCTTTGATGCTGGATGTTGGGGAGGATTTCATAGTAGGAAAACGGGATTTTGTCCTCTCCGTGGATTATGCCTCGTCCCTTACCGGATTTAGCCAATACTTCCAGGATGAAGATTTTTTCAATAACTCGACCTACAATGCGTCCTACGGGTCCTTGATCAGCAACACGGTCTCCCCCGGAGTGGATACCCCGGCTCAAATCTTTTGCCTCAGCTTAAAGCCGTGGTTGACCGCCTTTGGGCCGGATAACATCTTTAAATTGAACCTCGAATTGGGGTATGAGCACCAGCATTGGGGGATTTTCAACGTATACAATTATTCGGGTTATCACTATCAATACTTTACAGGCACTGGAAACGCCCAGTATGTCGACGTTAATTCCTCTTCACCGGTTTTGACCTATGAAATCTTCTTCGACAGCTACTTTATCGGTCTTGGCGTGAATTTTGACATCAGCCGGGGGCTCCGGGGTGAGATCGGGGCGAGGACCGCGATCTGTGGTTTCAACGACATCGACAACCATCTATTCCGCGACAAGTTATGCCGGGCAACAGGTCTCGGGTTTTCTTCGGACCTGCGCGCCGAACTGACCTTGGACCTTGGAAAGGGTTATTCCCTGACCGGCTATGGACGATATCAGGATTTTTCGGTTTTTGGCACCCAGGCGCAAACCGATTATTCCGGCACGGTGCAACCCACCCCTTACCTTCCCATCAGCGGCACGGCAAACGACCAGGTGACTTCCCAACAGTTACGGATTGGATTTGAAATATCCTATGCCTTTAATTTCGGCAGAAACATTTGGGGCCTGGAATTCTGACCGGAAGGGACCGGCGGGCCCTTGAGAGGTTATTTTTCGGCGCGGGCAGATTCAACTAGCCGAACCTGAGTTCAACGGGTTCTACCTCTGTTCTTGATTCGATTTAAACTCACTGGAGAAGGAATGAAAAAGCTTTTTTGGACATCCATGCTTCTTTTATTTTCGACCGCCAGGACGGCATCCGCTGATGTCTCTTTCGGCCTGCGGTCAGGCACTTTCCTCGTCACGGGGCAAACCAGCTATGACATCACCTTTTCCGGGTTTTCAACGCTTATTGTATCCGGCAAGGTTATTGGAAACTTTAACGGCGAGAGCAAGCTGGAATTCAACTTGAATGCGGACATGCTTGATATCGGGGGTGACATCATCATGGGAAGACAGGATTTCATTGTCTCGCTGGATTTCGCTTCATCTTTTGCCGGAAATTCCCAGATCTTTCGGGACCGCGATTGGATTTATAACCCAATCTATGATCCGGCCTACGGGATCTTGTGGGGGGACACGACATCCACTGGAATAGAGACCCCTTGCCAGATCTTTTGCCTCGGTCTAAAGAAAAGCCTGGTTTCGTTCGGGCCGGAGAACGGTTCCCATTTGAACCTCAAATTGGGCTGGGAGAACCAGCATTGGGGTGTCCTCTACATATACAATTACGCGGGGTTTTATGGCCCATACTTTACGCACAATGGTACCACCCTGCATGTCGATGAAAATTCCTCGACCCCGATTTTAACCTATGAAATTTCCTATAACGATTATTCTACGGGTCTTGACCTGGATTCGGAAATAAGCCGGGGATTCCACGCGGGATTCGGGGCGGATATCGGAAGAAGCGATTTTAGCGACACTGACCATCACTTTATCGGGGACCGGATAATGCAAGGGATGGGCGGAGGTTTTTACGCGGACCTGGATTGCGACCTCGCCTTCGACCTTGGAGGGGGTTTTTCCCTGACAGACTACGGGCAATACAAGAATTTCTCGCCATCGGGCATACAGACCCAAAACTATTATTCCGGAATTTTTCCAGTTAGTGCCGTGGTGAACGACCAGGTGAACTCCGACCAGTTCCGCGTCGGCCTCGAGTTGTCCTTTATTTTCAATGCTGAGGGTAAAGCCTCGCGCCCGGGTTTATAATCCGAAGGGATTTCGGCGTTTTTGGAGGTTGTTTTTTGTTACCGCTTAATCCTAAAATAAAACCATGAAAATCAACCGAGTATTGAGACTCTTTCTTTTGGTATTGATCCTGGGGACCTTCGGGTTCGTGGGTTTCGTCCGGGCGCAATCGGACGATTCAATCGCTCAAAATCCACCTGCCCAACATCAGGTTTCCCACCCTGCCAAACACAAATCCAAACTTAAAAAACGGAAAAAGAAAAAGTCTTACACCAAGATCAGGGTCGATAACCAATCCTCCCAAGAACAGGAAAATGTCTCCAACCAGACCAGCGTATCAGACCAGGCGGACTCGAAAGGTTCCAAAAAAGGCCGCTGAAATAAAACCAATAGGAGTCAATCATGTCCCGCACCCCTTCCACGATGCTTGAATTGGGAACCCCCGCGCCGGATTTTCACCTGCCCGACGTCCAAACGGGCCATAGCGTGAGCCTATCCCAATTCTCGGGGAAGAAAGCCCTTTTGGTCATGTTCATTTGCCGGCATTGCCCCTATGTCCAGCACGTCAAGGGGGAACTGGCCCGTTTGGGAAAAGATTACGCCTCCCGGGAAGTTGGAATCGCGGCCATCAGTTCCAATGATTCGGTCAAATATCCCGACGATTCGCCGGAGAGTTTGAAACAAATGGCCAAGGAGCTCGGCCTCAATTATCCGCTGCTTTTCGATGGAACCCAGGAAACGGCCAAGGCCTACCGGGCGGCCTGCACGCCTGAATTTTACCTTTTCGACGCGCAATTCCGGCTGGCCTACCGGGGCCAACTGGACGACAGCCGGCCCGGGAACAGCCTGCCTGTCACCGGAAAAAGCCTGAGGGAAGCCCTGGATGCGGTTTTAGAGGGGAGGCCCTGTCCCTCGGACCAAAAGCCCAGCGTCGGTTGCAACATTAAGTGGAAACAGGGCAACGAGCCTGACTATTTCCATTGAAAAGCGAAAGGCCCCGGATCCGCCGCCCTTTTAACTTTATTTATTGACTCCGCTTCCCTAGAATAAAAGTTCATTCCCCATAAAAGGCAGTTTGGTTGAACGTTCCAAACCGTTTAAAAACAATGTTGGAGGAATTGTGAACGCGCATGCAAGCGATGGTTCAGCCCCACCCGGGCGGAGTTTAGTTGACGCCGGGGAGGCCAATCTCCAAAACGCAGTTTCCACCGCCCCTTTCATCCTTTTCGCCCTGGACCGGAACGGAATTTTTACCCTGTCCGAGGGGGAGGGGCTGAAGGCTCTCCGGCTCAAGCCGGGAGAGGTCGTGGGCCGTTCCGCCCTGGACCGAAACCAAGAGAATCCGCCTCTCATCGAGGACATTCGGCGCGCCTTGCGCGGGGAGAAATTCACTTCCACCTCTCGGATGGGGGATTTGGTTTTTGAGACCCGCTATTCCCCCCTCTCGGATGCCGAAGGCCGGTTCAATGGCACGGTCGGAGTGGCCTTGGATATCACCGAATGGGATAAAAGGGAGGAAGTTTTCAAGCGAAGGGTGGAGTTCGGCAAGCTTATCAGCACTCTGACATCCCAATTCATCAACCTGCCCCTCGAAAAAATTGATGGAGGCATCCAGGACGCCCTCCAAACGATCGGCTGTTTTATCGACGCAGACCGCATCTACATATTCAAGGACAGCCAAGGGATTGTAGCCACCCCCGCTTTTGTGTGGTCCGCCGAGGGGGCGCCTCCCCCGGTGAATTGGCCTGAAAAATTGAAGTTGCCGGATTACCCGTGGTTTTACGACAAACTAAACCGGCTGGAGACCGTGCTGTTGAGGACTCCGGAGGATTTGCCCTCGATCGCTGTTAAGGAAAAGGAATTCCTCCAGGCCTTTGGAATCCAATCCATCGTTACCGTCCCCATGGTTTCCGCCGGGCGTTGTATCGGTTTCATGGCCATCAGCACCCTTCGAGCCCCCAAAACCTGGAATAACGACGACCTGGCTTTTTTCCGTATCGCGGGCGACTTATTTGCCAGCACGCTGGAGCGCAAGCACAACGAACTGGCCTTGAGGGAAAGCGAGGGAAAATTCCGGGAACTTTTCAACAACGCCAACGACGCGATTTTCCTTTTTCCCATCTCCGACGACGCGGTTCCCGGAAAGTTCATGGAAGTCAACGACATCGCCTGCTCCAAGATAAGCTTCCTCCGGGAGGAGCTTCTGCGCATGACCCCCTATGACATCGCCGTTCCCGAGGATGTGAACGGGATGCCCAAACACTTCAGGACCCTTTTGCAACAGGGGCACCTGCTGGCGGTCGAAAGGTCCTATCTCTCGAAAAACGGGCTGAAGATTCCCTTCGAGATCAATTTTTACGTTTTTGAATGGAACGGCCGGAAGATGGTCCAAGCCGTCGCCCGGGACATCACCGACCGGAAAAGGGCGGATGAAACCATCCGGCACCAGGCCTATTACGACGTCCTGACGAACCTGCCCAACCGGACCCTGTTCAAGGACCGGCTGGAACAGGCCATGAAAACCGCCCGCTTCAACAACCAGATGCTGTGCGTGATCGTCCTGGACCTGGACCGCTTCAAGAACATCAACGAGACCCTCGGGCACCAGGTGGGGGACAAGCTCCTGGTGGCGGTGGCCGAAAGGCTCCTGGACGTGCTCAACGAAAACGAGACCATCGCGCGCTTCGGGGGGGATGAGTTCACCCTGCTCCTGCCCCAGGTGGGCAAAATCGAGGAGGCCACCGATCACGCCCAAAAAATCATCGAATTGCTCTCCAACCCCTTCAAGCTCAACGGCCACGAACTGCACGTGACCACCAGCATCGGCATGGCCTTCTACCCGGAGGACGGCGAAAATCCCGAAGTGCTCATGAAGAACGCGGAAACCGCCATGTACCGGGCCAAGGAACAGGGGAGGAACAATTACCAGCTTTACGCCTCGGTCATGAACGTGAGTGCGTTCAAGCAATTGCTCATGGAGAACAACCTCCGGAGGGCCCTCGAGAAGGAGGAATTCGTCGTTTACTACCAGCCGCAAATCGACATGAGGACCCAGCGGGTCATCGGCGCGGAAGCCCTCGTGCGCTGGCAGCATCCCGACCTGGGGCTGGTGTTCCCGACGGAATTCATCGGTCTGGCGGAAGAAACGGGACTCATCGTCCCGATCGGGGAATGGGTGATCCGCAGGGTGTGCCTTCAAATCAAGAAATGGCAGGAAGGCGGGAACAACAAATTCTGTATTTTCGTCAACCTGTCCGGGCGCCAATTCCAGCAGAAAAACCTGGTGAACAGCATCTCCCGGATCCTGCAGGAAACGGGCACGGACCCCCAATACCTGGGCCTGGAAATCACGGAAACCATCGCGATGAAAAACGCCGATTTTACCATCCTGGCCTTGAACGAGTTCAAGAAAATGGGGATTCACCTTTCGCTGGACGATTTCGGGACCGGGTACTCGTCCCTGAGCTACCTGAAACGCTTCCCGTTGGAAACGTTGAAGATCGACAAGTCATTCGTCCGGGACATCACCATCGACCCGAACGACGCCGCCATCGTTTCGGGAGTCATCGCCCTGGCGCACAGCCTGAAGCTCCAAGTGGTGGCGGAGGGGGTCGAGACGGAAGGGCAATTGACGTTCCTGAAAAACCACGACTGCGACCATGTCCAGGGGTATTTCTACAGCCACCCCCTGCCGGTGGAAAGCTTCCTGAAGGCCATCAAGGAATTCAGCTTCCCCAAGCCTATTTGATCTTCCGGCGCAGGGCCCGCTCGATTTCCCGGTTGGCTTCTTTTTCCCTCAGCTTGTGCCGCTTATCCACCTGGGTTTTCCCCTTGGCCACCGCCAGCTGGACCTTCACTTTGCCGGCCTTGAAATAAAGCCTCAAGGGCACGAGGCTCAGACCCTTTTCCTGGACCCTCCCGGAAAGTTTCCCAATCTCCCCCCGGTTGAGAAGGAGCTTGCGGGGCCGGGTGGGCTCGGGATTGTAGCGGTTTCCCTGCGCGTAGGGGGTAACATGCATCCCGTATAGGAAAACCTCGCCTTTTTCCACCCGGCCGAAACTGTCCTGGAGGGTGACCTTGCCCAGGCGGATAGATTTCACCTCGCAGCCCACCAGGGCGATGCCAGCTTCCACGCTTTCCATGATGAAATAGTCGAAGTGGGCTTTCCGGTTTTGGATTGTCGGGGCTCTATCCGCCATGGTTCCTCGTTAAAATCAACCGCTGGAACAGCATGTCCACCGCCAGGACCTTGACTTTCAATATATCACCAAACCTCACGACCGTTCCCTGGTTTCCCTTGAGCGTGAGCGACTCTTGGTCATAACGAAGCCCGTCTTCCAGCATGTTCTCCAAGGGAAGGAATCCCTCGAGTCCGTAGGGCTCCAACTCGACATACACGCCGTAAGCGGTCATGTGCCGCACGGGGCCGGAGTAGTCCCGGCCGATCTTATCCTGCATGAACCTCAACTGCATGACTTTTTGGCCCTCCCGCTCGGCCTTTTCCGCGGATCTTTCCCGCTCACTGCAGTGGGCCGCCAAACGGTCCAGGGCGGCGGCCTTGGAGGCGGATTCGCGGGCCTGGAAGGTTTTTTTCAAGGCCCGGTGGACCACCAGGTCGGGGTAGCGGCGAATGGGGGAGGTGAAATGGCAGTAGGATCTCAGGGCCAGCCCGAAGTGGCCGAGGTTTTTCGTTGAATAGACCGCCAGTTTCATTGAACGCAGGGCCAGCATGTTGATGAGCGGCCCCAGGGGGTTTCCCTTCACGGATTCCAGCAGGGCGCTCAAGCCCCGGGGCGTGCCCAATTCGGAGGGCTTAAAGTGAACATGGTATGCCTTTAAAAAAACGGTCAAGTCCTCCAAATCGGGGGGCTGGGGCGGCTCATGGATGCGGTAAAGCGCCGGGATGGCCTTCTGGCTGACATAAGTGGCGACAGCCTCGTTGGCCGCGACCATGAAATCCTCGATGAGACGGTGGGTTTCCAACCGCTCCACCTTCCGGATGTCCTGAACCAACCCGTCCGGGCCCATGACCGCCCTGACTTCCGGCAGGTCGAAATCCATCGAGCCTTGTTCCCGGCGTCCGGCGCGGATGTTCCGGGAAAGCAAAAGCATATCCGCCAGCATGGAACGCAACCTCTCGTATTTCACCCGTACCGCGGGCGGCGCCGTCCCATCCAATACCTGTTGGACTTCCTCATAAGTGCCGCGCCGCGCACTTTGGATGACGGTGGGGGCGAACTCGGTGCCCAACAACTTGCCTTCCGGGCCGTACTCCAGAAAAGCGGAAAGGGTCAGGCGGGGGACGCCTTCCCGGAGGGAACAAAGCCCGTCGGAAAGGGAATGGGGGAGCATCGGAAGCACCCGGTCGGGCAGGTACACGCTGGTGGCGCGTTCCTGGGCCTCCTGGTCCAGAGGCGTTCCCTCGCGCACGTAATGGGAAACGTCGGCGATGTGGACGCCCAGGCGGAAGCGGCCGGAAGATTCCCGGACGAGGGAAATGGCGTCGTCGAAATCCTTGGCGTCCGGGCCGTCGATGGTCAACACCGGCGTGTCCCGCAGATCTAGGCGGCCCTTCCAGTCCTCCTCGGACGGGTTTTCCGGAAAGTGCTTGCATTCATGCTCGACCGCCGGGGGGAATTTCTCGTTCCATTTGTATTTTTTGACGATGGCCAGGATATCCACTCCCGGGTCGCCCGCGAAACCGAGGATTTCCTCCACGTGCCCTTTCATCCGCTTGCCCTCACCCGGCCATTGGGTGATCCGAGCCACGGCTTTCTGGCCTTCCTTGGCGTCGGGGGGGACCTGGTCCAGGTGAACCCAGTGAATGACCTTTTGATCATCGGGCTTCAGTAAATAACCTGCCTTCGTCTTGCTCAAGACCCCAACGATCGTCGGGTGGGCCCTCTTCACGACCGAAAGGACGACCGCGGCGAACCGGTCTTCCTTGCGGGAATCTTTTGTGATCCTGGCCCGGATGGTATCCCCGCTTAAAATACCTTTCATTTCCCTGGGGGGAAGAAACGCGTCGGTGGAGCCGTCCTCCGGGATGAAGAATCCAAATCCCTTCTCGTTCCCTTGGACTATTCCGACTTTCTCAATCTGGCCCGTACTTGCCTTGGGTTTGGGTGCGTGGGATGGGGGGCCGTGGTGCCCGCCCTTTTTGGAGTGGCTTTTTTGCTTGGGATGAAAACCCTTGTTTCTATGCTTTCTTGACAATTTCTATTCCTTTATTGCGAATTGCTTTTCCACGGATGATTTTAAAACGACTGAGCCCTGTTTTGGGACTTTCTTCGATTCATGGCCCGGAAAATTTCGCCTTTTATCGAATGGACAATGGGAATCTGTTCGAGTGAGGAGGGGGAACCGGCAGACCTCGGGTCGGGGGAGTGGCCCTCCGAACCAACACCCCGTTGCTTTCTGGGGATTGACGTCTAATTTATAACACGAACACTCATAAGACAAGCCCTTAGGGTGCATTTATTCACGCAGCCTCCCTGTAGTAAAAGTTGAGTAATCAACCGAGACGTTGACGGCGGATGATCTTGCCGGTCGGGCTTCCCCTTGAGAGTTCCGGACTGGAAAGGGAATGGCATTCAGCCCTTGGTGCGGACGTTCCCCGTGAAAATGGGCCAGGTACTCCCGGCAAATATTTTCAAATATCATTGACAACGTTTCCTGTAAGTTTTACTTTATATATAAGTTATACTTTTATTAATAGTTTTACTTCGGGGGGACTTTATGCTGATTACACACGTTTCAGAAAAAGGGCAGGTGGTCATCCCTGCCGAATTCAGGGATAAATACGGAATCAAAAAGGGAACATCCGTCAAATTTTTTGAGAGAGACGGGGAGATACGCTTAATTCCCATGACCAAGCATTTGATTAGGAAAAACTGCGGGATACTCGGGACCAGGGGAAAACTCTTGAAGCTTTTGGCGGAGGATAAGAAAGCCGAGCGTGAGTTTTGAAACATTACGTTCTGGATGCCCATTCGCTCATTGCCTATCTGGAAGGGGAAGAGGGCAAGGAAACCGTCATTTCCATTTTAGATGAAGTCGCGGACGGACAGGCCGAGGCTTTTCTTTGTGTCGTGAATTGGGGGGGAGTTTGGTACACGGCTTTCCGTGAAGGCGGGGAAGAAAGGGCGTTGTTATATCAAAACACCCTTTCTGAATTGGATATCCAGGTTTTGGACGCGGATAGGGAATTGACCCTTGTTGCGGCACGATTCAAAGGGTCTCATAAAATGTCTTACGCAGGCGCTTACGCCGCAGCTACGGCGAAACTTAAAAACGCTCATCTAGTGACAGGGGATAAGGAATTCAAATCGGTTGATAAAGAAATCAAGGTAAAGTGGGTTAGGTAATTATTTTTCACGCCCGAAATTGAGAAAAGCCTCCGCCTTACGGCTGAGGTTTTTTTATAACTGTTTTTTCGCGCTTTTTTTCTCATTAACCATTTTTCTTTCCGCTTTATTCTTATGGGATCAACTACTTGGTTGTTTCCTTCTGCCATTCGAGCTTCCAATCGGATTCCGTAGTATTTCGTAATGTTAATTCCTTGGTGTGCAACCTAAAAAAGGTTGCGTGCGACCCTGAAAAGATTTTCCCATAACAGTTTTTTAGAATTTTTTTCAGTGGCACAGATTTGGCACACTTCATTTGAGAAAGACATGATGAAAAGCGCCGACCAACATTAACCTGCCTCCGAAAATTTAGAAGATAAACTCAGATTGAGATGAAAAACGTGCAGTAGAGTGACTCTCTAGCGCGTTCCCCCTGTTTTGCCTTGCATTGCAGGGGTGGATCGAAAAGAAGCCCTAGAGGCCGCTTCAGTAGGAATTTTTGCCGAACCAAAGAACATTTGACTTTTCATTCCGGGGTGACTAAGATTTATGTGATTCACATAATCACGTAAAAGGACAGAATCATGAAAAGGAACCTCACCCTGGCGATTGATGAAGGCATCCTCGATCGGGCCCGCGTCGCGGCGGCCCAAAAGAAAAAGACCTTGACTGGAATGGTCCGGGATTATCTCGAGGGCATCGCGAAGGAGGACCGCGAAAGAAAGGCCTCCCTGGACCGCCTTCTCAAAGCATTTAAATCCACCCCCTTGCGGGTGGGCCGGGGTTCCTGGAGCCGGGACGATTTGCATGCCCGATAAGGTTTTCCTCGATACGAATATACTGGTATATGCTTTCGACCGGGATGATGCGCGGCGCCAAAAGATCGCGGCGGAACTCATGGAACGGCACCTCAGGAACCGCACGGGGGTCTTAAGTCTTCAAGTTTTACAGGA
Source organism: candidate division FCPU426 bacterium (assembly GCA_963847625.1). Lineage (GTDB taxonomy): Bacteria > Oederibacteriota > Muellerivitia > Muellerivitales > Muellerivitaceae > CAWCKJ01. Next base: position 58,809 of record CAWKAR010000029.1, read on the forward strand.
ATTTTTCGTCGTCATAACCCGTAAAATAAAAGTCCCGCTTGATCCGTCTAAAGCCCGACAATTAGTCGCGGATTTCCTGCGCCATGATGTTGTCGAGGTCTCGGCAATCCATCTTCTGGAGGCCATGGATCTTTCCATATCGGCCAAGATTTCATTCTGGGACGCGTTGGTAGTCGTCACTGCGGCCAGGGCTGGTTGTAAAACCGTTTATACCGAGGATCTCCGGTGCGATTCAACGGTCGCGGGCGTACGGGTTGTGAATCCTTTTAAACTTTGATAAATTCCGCCTGGGCAAATATTTATTCCATAATTATTTTTGGACGATGCCAGGGAAATAAGGTAGCATAAGGCCGTTACGGCTTTTTCAAAAAGTTTTTTCCAGACGCGGAAGTGGCGAAATTGGCAGACGCACTAGATTCAGGTTCATCTAGTGGGCCTTCGTGAGGGCTCCACTCACTCCTTCCACACCACGTCTCAAACTTTTATGAAAATCCTTGTGAGACCTTAATTTCATTGTTCCTAGCGCATTTGAGAGGCTTCCGGTCGAAAAAATTTTTCGCCGGAGGCCTTTCTTGCTTCTGGCAGTCAGAGGCAGTCAAGGGCAGTCAAAGTCGGTAAAAACCGAGTGCGAAAGACTCCCATAAGAAACGGGTTGGTCAATCCAAATCGTAAAAAAATCTAGTGCGTTCCTGAAGACTGAGAAGTGGAACATACACTAGAGTTTCATTCTAGCGAGTCGCTCATGACTGAGAAGAATCACGTGCGAGTGAGAAGAAAACATACACTAGAGTTATGCTCTAGTACATTTCACAAGTCAGAATTGAAACACACGCAGTAGATTAGTTCTGAAATATGACCCATCCGATCCATAATAGTTTTACGATCTTTTTCACTCCTAAAATTCATAATGAAACTCTTAGTTGTCCAATTCCAATTTGCAATCCCTTTAATTTTCGAGACTATGCCAAATCTGTGCCACCGCCTAAGAAGTATCAGAATATCGTTATATAGGAACAACTGAGCGGTAGAGTGCAACCTTGCCAAGGTTAGACCCGAATTTGGTTTCCTGTTAAAAATCTTTTGGAAATAAAGTAAAAAATCAATTTTTGTCCCGCTTCCCCGACGATTCATCGCAAAGAAAAAATGCCAGAAAGTGCCGTAAAATGACAGGGTGTGACAAACTTTCTGTGCCAAATCTGTGCCACATTTTTTTGGGAAGCGCAACCCTTCACGGGTTGCATTCCATACCTTATTTTCCTCTCAGAATTTGAGTCGCCCGGGGAGTTGAGACCTAAGGGCGGGTTTAGTACCCCCGTCGGGCTACCAAATTTTCCTTGTAGAACAAGCGTATTAGCCGGAATTTCCCAGATGACCTTCTCTGAAAACATTGCCGGGTAATTTGTTTCTCATTATATTCCCCCCCCCGCTTCTTCCACCCGTATCCGGAATTTTCTGGCCCAAGGCCAGCGAAATGAGCCCAAAAAAGGGTTTCTGTGCCCCAAAAAAGTTGAAAATGACCTTCCAGAAAGCCAATTCTCGTTGTGAACGCACACCTATCCCACGATGGTTGATCCGGTTGAAGCCATGAAGTGTTCCTGCGGTTATCGCAGTACTGGCGCTCGCGGCCTTACCATCGCCAGTAGCCTTATCCGTCCAAGGATTTCAGCAAACAGGCGTTGGGTAACCATCACCTCCGCCATCTGGAAAACCACGTACCGCGAATGGCGGATAACGTTAGCTCCGATTTTGATAAGTTTTTCTCGCAACGTCGTCAGCGACCAATGCTTCACCAGTTCTGGCAGGGCTAGACGGCGAAGGAAGTTGCCCAAGTTGTAAGCCAGTGCAAATAGTTGCAACCTTACTTGGTTGTCCGCGAAGTCGTGGCAGCTTAGTCTTGTCCACTTCATCGCGTACTTTCCCTCCTTGATCCATTGCTCAGCCGTACCTCTTCCGTTGTAGAACTTCACCACCTGGGGTGCCGGTCGTCGCATGTTCGTCACGATGAAACCCACCCTCGGGAAAAGTTCGCCGTTGTGATGCTCAATCTTCGCCACCACGCGGCGGGGTTTGTCCCAGCTGACGGCTTGGTATTGGAAGCTGTGATACCGGACAACCGGCTTGTGGGAAGGGCGGCCCACGGGACGGGTCAAAAATGGCTCAATTTCTCTTTGTAGCACGCCATTGGCGGGTTGGCGGATCGCATAAAGGTATCCTTCGTCTTCTAGGTACTCGTATAGTTCCTGACGGGCGAAGGCCGCGTCACCCCGGAAAAAACGGCTGATGGAAAGACCCCGATAACGGACAACCACTGGTTCAAGAACCGACCGCCACTCGTGGGCGCTGGCCACATTGCCGTTGCGCAACATTGCCCGTTCCAAATCGCCAAACTGGTTGAAACAAAACAGGGGATGGTAACAGGTACAGCCGAAGTAACCGTTGTACAAGGAACCTTCTTGGTCCCCGTAGGTTTCACTCACGGAGCTGTCCATGTCGAGAATAATCTGCTGGATGGGCTTTTTTTCATGGACACCATCAATCCATTGGCCAGATAGGTCAATCAGACCGGTCTGGTTCTTCGACTGGGTGAGAACTTCCGTCTCGAAACGTCCCATCTGGCTGGTGGAGGCAGCTTGTTTTTCCTTGGCCCGTCCTCCGATCACATGCCGCATCGCCGGATCAACACTCAATCGTTCTGCGTCGTTGGTGTCCTCGTAACCGGCTAGGCGGCTGTAGATTGATTGCCGCAAAAGCGCCGTCATCGTATGTTGCGTATTCTTGCCGGTTCGCCGATCCCTCAGAAGGTTTTCCGTTCTGTCAGTCAAACCAAAGGCTTCATCGAGTTCACGATAGGGAATCAACCCGCCATCGGAAGTGACCTTCGCGCCATGGAACTCCAGCTTGAGACCAGGATCAAAAACCACCCGAAGAGCGTCTTTTCCCCTTTCACCCATTGCATTCCCCCCTCTCGTGGTCCCCAAAGTGAAGAAAAACCTTTGTTTGTATGGCCAAACGACGCCTTATTATACTCGAAAGGTAATTTCATCTGGGAAATCCGGGATTAGAAGCTTGCCTCTCCAAATCTACCCTTGATCTACCTTTTCGGAATGAGTCCTCCAGAATCTTTGGAAAAACATAATGTAGGTACTTATTACTTCCCCGTGGGGCTCCTTTTTTCATATGTATACTGAGTTTTTCGAACACTTTTATTTTAAATCCACTCTTGATCTACCTTTTTCATTGTTTCCCGAGTTAAATACACCTTCAATTCATTGATTCTGTTCACGGCATAAACCCTAGTGGGATTTAATCCGTTGGGCTACCAATTTATTGACAAATGGTACCAGGAGCGATACGTTTTTTTAAAAGGTTTTAGGAGTTTTTCTATGGACCGCCTATTAGAAATTGGTTCTATCGTGGACGACTGCCTGACCACTAAAACACTCAACCGTTTGTACCCCCCTGAAAGGGTTTTGGAAGAGAAGAGTCTTCCTGAAATGGAACGCTTGAACCGAAACCATTTGCTTCATATTGAATTATTGGAAATGGCCGGCAAAGCATTACGGGGACGGTTTGATCAACCCCTAACAGAGGGGGAAGTGGTTTTTGTTTGCCGCCGACTCGAGACATTTTTAATGGCCCATGGATTTGAGGTGCTGAATTCAACCAGTAAGTGCAACACCTTGACTAAAGACCTGCTCCGGCGTTTTGAAACGAAGGCACTTGCGAGGACGATGGTTTAGGATCCGTTCCACGCGTCGTACATTCGCTGGGGTTATAGTAGCAAAATCCGTTTTCTTGGGATAGAAGCGACGAACAAGACCTGCAGTATTTTCAACACAACCTTTCTCCCAACTGTGGAAGGGCAAACAAAAGAATGAACGAGTGCCTGAAACACGATTCACCTGGAGATGTTCGACGTTTTCGGAGCCATTGTCGTATGTGATGGTACGGCGGAGGCCTTTTGAAATCCGAACCAACCGACGGTTGATTGCGGCTCTAGTGTGGAAAGCTGATTTTTGAGGTAGCCAAGCCAGTTTCACCAGACGACTTTTGCGCTCGACCATAACCAGAAGTGAGGGTTTGCTTTTCCGGGAGATGATGGTGTCGGCCTCCCAGTGCCCGAATTGCTGTCTTGTTTCAACGATAGCTGGTCGTTGGGTAATGGGAGTACGTTGAGGAATATGGCTTTTGCGATGTTTTTGAGTGTGCCAACGTCGCAAACGTTTTCGATGGGCCCGGGCTAGATGAGGAATGAGGTTTCGAGCTTCGCAGTAGATGAATTGATAGATGGCTTCATGGGAAACGGAAAGTTTTGGTTTCTCCCGGCGAAGAAAACCGGCAATTTGCTCGGGCGAGAGTCCACGAGGTATTTCTCGCAGTACTAAACGGCGAATCTCAGGATTTTTAAGCCTTAAATGAGTACGTGAAAGACGGTTTCGGTGTTCTGCACGCATGTGAGCTCTGGCGGGCAGGTAGCGGCGAGATCGTATAGGAGGGGCGTTGCGCTTCAGTTCTCGGGAAATGCTGGATACATCACGGCCCAGACGGCGTGCGATTTCCCGAAGGGAGAGGCCTTCAGCATTCCAAACTGAAATTTCTTCACGTTCGGCTAACGACAGATGCTTGTAGGATGATTTCATAGCACTTAGGATAACCCCCGGGTTCTGCCGGGTCTAAGTGTTGCACTTCGTTATTGAACTGGGGGGTTAAGATAACCCTTTAACCTTTTTAATTTTTAAAACTGCACAATTCCTTTCTGAATTTGACGGTCGTTTATACAAGTTTCCGGATTTTTTTAATAACATCGATTAACTGCAAATACACAATCCGGTTTGTTTTTTAAAATTTCCGCACAAATAAATTTTACAGCATGGATTGTTTGTTTCAACGCAGGCCTTCGCGCGAATTAAAAATGATTGGATGAAAAAAGCATGAATGAAAGGAAAGGACGGGAAAGGCCTAGGAAAGGTTTTCGGGGTTTAAATAACGCTCCAAGGTCTTGGGACTGACGTCCACGAATGCCGCTATCTTTCTTTTTTGTGATTTTTTTTGGCCCAGAATTTGTTCCAGGAAAACCCTCGTGAAATCCCGCTTGGCTTGAAATAGTTTGGTATTTTGGTAAAAAGCCTTTTCACTCAATGAATTCGCGACATTACCCAAGTTTGAATAAAGGCATTCCTTGGAAGCCATACCCTCCAGGAAAGTCCTGATCTTTTGTTCGAGAACCGATTTGTCGTCGGCCACATGAAGAATATCACGAAACCCAGACTTTAACGCAGTAAGAACATTCGGCAAATCCAAAGCGGAAAATAACGCCAACCGTTCAGCGTTGGGCTGGAAATGATCCATTTCGGAAATCAGGAAAAGAGACCACTTCCGGTTGGCAATGAGATGCCAATCCAATAACAAGAGGTCATAAGTCCGGCTGGTTAAATCGTGAATGGCGGAATCGATGTTATCAACAGCGGTGGTTTCTCCGAACGTGGAACAAATGTTTTCAAGGATGGAACGGTAACAAGCATCATCCTCAAGAATAAAAATACTGTGTTTTCCAGAACCGGTTGGAAGCATAAGCTTCTTCCTTAAAGTGATAGTGATAATTTATCACAAAAAATGGAGTCCCGAGTTCCATAAGTAAGTGCAACACTTAGTGTCTGAAGAAGGCCGCATGAATAGGATATGCGGCTATGAAAAAGAAATACAAGCATTTAAGCCGGAATTTCCCAGATGACCTTCTCTGAAAACATTGCCGGGTAATTTGTTTCTCATTATATTCCCCCCCCCGCTTCTTCCACCCGTATCCGGAATTTTCTGGCCCAAGGCCAGCGAAATGAGCCCAAAAAAGGGTTTCTGTGCCCCAAAAAAGTTGAAAATGACCTTCCAGAAAGCCAATTCTCGTTGTGAACGCACACCTATCCCACGATGGTTGATCCGGTTGAAGCCATGAAGTGTTCCTGCGGTTATCGCAGTACTGGCGCTCGCGGCCTTACCATCGCCAGTAGCCTTATCCGTCCAAGGATTTCAGCAAACAGGCGTTGGGTAACCATCACCTCCGCCATCTGGAAAACCACGTACCGCGAATGGCGGATAACGTTAGCTCCGATTTTGATAAGTTTTTCTCGCAACGTCGTCAGCGACCAATGCTTCACCAGTTCTGGCAGGGCTAGACGGCGAAGGAAGTTGCCCATGATAAACGTCAGATCATCGATGACTTAATGATACGTCACATCATCGATAACTCCCCAGGAGGGCTCTTAGCCCTCCTGGGACAACCTCTTTCTACCGCAGTTTGTAATCGTACTCCTCCGCCTTCAAGCCATCATGGAACAGTTCTAGTTTCTGCCTTCGAACATCTACTGTCCCCACTACATACTCATGGGTTAGACTTTTAGGCACTTCGAACATCTCTCCGAACATGTTCAACCGGTGGTTGCTCCGTATCAGCCGAACCAAGTGGTATTTCCCACTCGTCGGTTTGGACAACGGATGTTGGGGTGGTTGGGTTTCGTAAGGAAATCTCGGCTTCTCCCCCAATCCTTCCAGGGCCTGTAAAGGCGTCCTGCCCTTGAGCTTGCTGTAGCGGTACCGGCTGTTGTGTTTGTTCTCGAACCCGAGAGATTTCGTCCACAGAGCCTTTCCCGGTCTCAGGTTCACTTTCCCCAGGAATTTTTGTTCGTAGTGGTCGTTGAACTTTTCCACCACTCCGTTGCGCCAGGGCTCTGCCGGTGGAATGAACCACAATTCAATGCCCTGATGCAGGCAAAGCCGGATTAAAGGCCCCATTCCCCTCGGATACTTCGGACTTCCATAAAACTCCTCGGCGTTATCCACCTGGAGGTTCTGGGGGATTCCCAAACGCCTCCAAATGGCCCAGAATGCGTTAAAAACGCTCTGCCCATCCCTTCCCAACGACGGTTGGATTCCACAACGTCCCGTGGCCAGGTCCACTGCGTTCAAACTGTAAAACCGAGGTCCTCCCAAAAGGTAATTCGCTCCCACCCAGTCCGCTTGCTGCACCTCATTCACAGCATGTCCTGAAAGCTTTGGATAGGGCGTTCCTTTGGCAAAATACCGCCCCGTCCTTCGATGGGTCAGTTGATTGCGCCTCAGGATTCGGTCCACAGTACTGGGCGATGGAAGCGATTGAATCCCCAGGTCCGCCAACTCACCCAGTATGGCTTGCGTTCCGCAAAACACCCCCTGGTTGTAGAGTTGGAGACGAACCATCTGAACGGCCTTTTCAATTTCCTCCTTCGTGCGATCCGGATAGCGTTGCCGGGCTTTCGATCCCTCGACGTACCAAGCCTTTTTTTTTGGTCTTATAACGCTTCAGCCATTTGTAGAGCCAAAATTTGGAATGCCCCAAGGCTCTACAGATGGCGGTGGGACTTTCACCCTTTTGGTACTTTTCCACAGCTAAAATGCGTTCTTTTTGCGCTTCCTCCTTCATGAATACCTCCCTTTCAAGAGATGTTCATGAGTATAATTTTTACTCCTTCTAAAGAGGCAGTCATCAATGATGTGACGTTTTTAACGGTTAGCGATGATCTGACGTTTATCAGCCCAAGTTGTAAGCCAGTGCAAATAGTTGCAACCTTACTTGGTTGTCCGCGAAGTCGTGGCAGCTTAGTCTTGTCCACTTCATCGCGTACTTTCCCTCCTTGATCCATTGCTCAGCCGTACCTCTTCCGTTGTAGAACTTCACCACCTGGGGTGCCGGTCGTCGCATGTTCGTCACGATGAAACCCACCCTCGGGAAAAGTTCGCCGTTGTGATGCTCAATCTTCGCCACCACGCGGCGGGGTTTGTCCCAGCTGACGGCTTGGTATTGGAAGCTGTGATACCGGACAACCGGCTTGTGGGAAGGGCGGCCCACGGGACGGGTCAAAAATGGCTCAATTTCTCTTTGTAGCACGCCATTGGCGGGTTGGCGGATCGCATAAAGGTATCCTTCGTCTTCTAGGTACTCGTATAGTTCCTGACGGGCGAAGGCCGCGTCACCCCGGAAAAAACGGCTGATGGAAAGACCCCGATAACGGACAACCACTGGTTCAAGAACCGACCGCCACTCGTGGGCGCTGGCCACATTGCCGTTGCGCAACATTGCCCGTTCCAAATCGCCAAACTGGTTGAAACAAAACAGGGGATGGTAACAGGTACAGCCGAAGTAACCGTTGTACAAGGAACCTTCTTGGTCCCCGTAGGTTTCACTCACGGAGCTGTCCATGTCGAGAATAATCTGCTGGATGGGCTTTTTTTCATGGACACCATCAATCCATTGGCCAGATAGGTCAATCAGACCGGTCTGGTTCTTCGACTGGGTGAGAACTTCCGTCTCGAAACGTCCCATCTGGCTGGTGGAGGCAGCTTGTTTTTCCTTGGCCCGTCCTCCGATCACATGCCGCATCGCCGGATCAACACTCAATCGTTCTGCGTCGTTGGTGTCCTCGTAACCGGCTAGGCGGCTGTAGATTGATTGCCGCAAAAGCGCCGTCATCGTATGTTGCGTATTCTTGCCGGTTCGCCGATCCCTCAGAAGGTTTTCCGTTCTGTCAGTCAAACCAAAGGCTTCATCGAGTTCACGATAGGGAATCAACCCGCCATCGGAAGTGACCTTCGCGCCATGGAACTCCAGCTTGAGACCAGGATCAAAAACCACCCGAAGAGCGTCTTTTCCCCTTTCACCCATTGCATTCCCCCCTCTCGTGGTCCCCAAAGTGAAGAAAAACCTTTGTTTGTATGGCCAAACGACGCCTTATTATACTCGAAAGGTAATTTCATCTGGGAAATCCGGGTTAAGCGTTGAAGAAAGAGATCATTTATCCGTCTTGAAAGGAAAGGGTCTTAGCCTTCGAGCCATTTCCCGCGCCTTGAAGAGGTCTCCTTCCACCCTCTCCAGGGAACTCAAGCGCAATGCTCCCCCTATCCGTTCTGGTTATTATCTTTCTCATCGAGCCCATCAACGGTATGTTGACCGCAACCAACAACGAGCACGCCGTTTACGCCTGAAAACAAAACGAATTCGTGCCTACGTCCGTCGTCAATTGAAACGAGGCTGGTCACCAGAACTCATTTCAGGTCGATTAGGTCACCTACGGCCTAAGCAAACCATTGGTCCTGAAGCTATCTATCAGTGGGTTTACGCTGAAGCCACTGAGCTGATTCCTTGCCTAGTTCGACACCACCGGCGACGATTCTCATTTGGCCACAGCCGTAAGCACGCCAAAAACCATATCCCAGGCCGTGTTTCCATCGATAAGCGCTCCGAGATCGCCAATCAACGCAAGCAATTCGGCCATTGGGAAACCGACACCATGGTCTCTCGTCAGAGTAAAGTGGCTATGCGGGCTCTCGTCGAGCGTCAAAGCCGTTTTTCCAAGTTGGGAAAGCTCAAACGAAAGACCGCTCGCCAAATGAGTCATAGCCTCAACCGCGCTTTATGCCGCTTCCCTCAAGACGCCCGCTTGAGTCTGACCTATGACAACGGAACCGAAAACACCAACCACTTGGAAACCAACCACGTGCTTGGTACAAAATCCTTTTTCTGCGCCCCTTTCCACAGTTGGGAAAAAGGTACTGTGGAAAATACTATCGGTCTTGTCCGCCGCCATTTGCCTAAAAAGACTGATCTTGCTAAAGTGTCCTTCAAAAAATTCAGGGCCATAGAAAGATGGCTCAATAACAGACCCAGGAAATGTTTGGGCTTTAAAACTCCGGCGGAAGTCTTCCGGCGAAGTGTTGCACTTACTCCGTGAATTCGGCAGTAATAAACATCGCCCCGCTGACGGTTGGGTGCCTCCTTGCAAAAAAGAAGGCCAGTATTCAAAATTTCCATAACCGCCAAAAAACCAGATATTTAAGTAAAAGCATGGAATTCCAATATGAAAAACTGCCTAATTTGCGGCTATCTTTTTCGTTTTTTCGGGATATTCCCATCCTATGTGAAAAGAAAAAATGCATAGTTTTTGATTTACATGGGGCTCATTTGGTAATAAACATTCAGGATGTGAAAAATAAAAACCAAGGGCAAAAATCAGGATTAAAATACGTTCTCCGCGTTGATTAACCCTTTCAGTGTTTTATCTGATTCGCATGGCGGGTGAAAGGAATCTCTCGAAAAGTCCAATCATCGAATATTAATAATTATAAGAGCGGGTAACACTATTTAAACAATTCGCGCAGGAAGAACGATTGAAACCCACCCTGTTAATTGTTGATGATGAGGAAAGCGTCCGGGATTCCCTCCGGTTGATTCTGGGGGGGGATTACAACCTGGTTTTCGCCGTGGACGCCAAATCCACCCTCCAAATATTAAAAACCACGTCTTTTGACCTTTGCCTCCTGGATATCCTCCTGCCTGATGGTACCGGTACCGACCTCCTGCGCCAAATCAAGCGCCGGGATGAATCGTTGGAGGCCATCATGGTGACGGCCTTGCAAAGCGTGGACACGGCTTTGGAAACCATGAAACTCGGGGCTTACGATTACGTCACCAAGCCTTTCCAAGTGAATGATCTCCTGGAAAAAATAAAAAGTGTCTTGAATAAGAGGGACATCAAGAGGGGATACCGCTTTTTAAAAGGGGAAAGTCATCCCCAAACACCCGCGAGCCTCACCGGCGACAGCAAGGCGATCCAGGAAGTCCGGTGTCGAATCCTGGAAATGGCCGGAACCGACACGCCCGTCCTGATCCGGGGGGAAATAGGGAGCGGAAACGAGGATGCGGCCTGGGAAATTCACCGGCTAAGCCCGAGGAAAAACGGCTCTTTTGTCACCATCCCCTGCGGGGCCTTGTCAAAAGAACGGTTGAACGTCGAATTATACGGGCGGGAAGCGAAGGGTAATAGTGATAAACCGGGCCAAATCGGGAAACTGGAGTTCGCCGAGAAAGGGACCCTCTTCCTGGAAAAAGTAGAGCGCCTCCCCCTGGAAACCCAGGAGGAACTGGCAAAAGTTTTTGTGGAAAGAAAAATCAACCGAGGAAAAAGGCGAGGGGCGATTTCCCTGGATTTCAGGGTCATCGCTTCCTGTGAAATGGATTTGGCTCCCGAGGTGGATGCCGGCCGGTTTAGCAGGGATTTTTACCGATTTATAAGTTCCTCGACCCTCAGGGTGCCGCCCCTCAGGGAACGCCGCGAGGACATCCCGGGGTTGATCGCCCATTTCCTGGAAGCTGCCAACCAAAAAGTCAATTTACCGGTCAAGAGCATTCACACTGACGCCGTTCAATTTTTAATGGATTACGACTGGCCCGGAAACTTGAGGGAACTGGAAAGCAGCATCGAGACCATGACAGTTTTCGCCGGCAAGGAGAATTTGGACCTCGAGGATGTTCCCTTGGCCATCCTCTCGAAGCGGATTGAACTGACGAAATCAAAGGCCCAAGCGAAGATTTCACTCTGGAAAGTCCGCCGCCAGTTTGAGCGCCAATATATCCGCAAAGTCTTGGAGCGTACCAGGGGCAACCAGACCCGGACCGCCGTTGCCCTGGGACTCCACCGCAACACCCTCCTTTGGAAGTTGAAGGAACTGGATTTGGAGAAGGAATACCAAAATATCGTCAAAAAACGGCGGGAAAGCGGTGTTGGTTTCAGGGATTTATAAGCCCTAAATTCACAAGGAATTTTCTTTTCCCCGAAGCTGGATGGGGAAAATATATTTCATCGGCCATCCGGCGATCGATTCGTAAACACAGGCGCTTGCCCCGATATTTATTTTGGCCTTCAAACGTTCCATACAGAACGCCCCTTATATCGAAGTATTTAAAACCAATATGCCGGGGCCTTTTACTTCCTCAAAAATTGATTTGGGAATCTTTTAGGAGTCATTAGATGAAAAAAGTCGCGGTCACCGGCCTTGGCGTGATCTGCCCCTTGGGGGGCGATGTGGCATCGTCCTGGGACGCCATGGTCAAGGGCCAGGTCGGGACCGGAAGGCTCCAGCTGATGGACCCAACCCCCTACCGGGTGAAAATCGGGGGGGAAATCAAGGACCGGGGGGGCCTGGAAGCCTTCGAAAAAAAATACCCCGGCCGGTACGAGCGGGCCTCGGTCTTGGCCATCCTCGCCACGCGGGAGGCGTTGGAGAACGCCGGCTTGACCCCCGCCGGTCTTGAAGACCTCCGAGCCGGGAGTTTTTTCGGCACGACCATGGGCGAGGTCCAGTTGGCGGAGCGGTTGTCCGAATTGAGCACGCAAAACAGGTTGGACGAGATAAAACCCGAAAGCTTCCACAAGGTCCAGGGTTCAAGAATTGCCTTTTCGGTGCTGGATGATTTGGGAATCGGCGGACAAACCATGGTTTTTTCCAACGCCTGCGCGTCCGGCAACTACGCCATCGGCTGGGGTTTTGAGCAGATCCGGCAGGGAAACCTGGACCTGGTCCTCTGCGGCGGTGTCGATCCCTTTTCCAGGATCGCCTTTACCGGCTTCAACCGGCTCCTCTCCTTGACGCCGGACCTGTGCCGGCCTTTCTCCAAGAACCGCAAGGGCCTGGTAGTGAGCGAGGGGGCCGGCGTCCTGGTTTTGGAGGAGATGGAAAGGGCCCGCTCGCGCGGTGCCCATGTCTATTGCGAGGTCGGCGGCTACGGCCTCGGGATGGACGCTTACCACATGACCTCCCCCCATCCGGAAGGCACCGGCGCTCATGAAAGCATCCTGAGGGCCCTGGACCAGGCCCGGCTCTCTCCTAGCGAGGTGGATTACATCTCGGCCCACGGCACCGGGACTCCCGCCAACGACAAGACGGAATCCATCGCCATTAAGAAGGCCATCGGCAAGGATCGTGTGATCCCCGTCAGCTCCATCAAATCCATGATCGGACACACCATGGGGGCCGCAAGCGCTATCGAGGCGGCCATGACCTGCCTGTCCCTGGACCGCGGGGTTTTGCTGCCCACCATGAACTGGGAGGTCCCCGATGAGGACTGCGTTTCGGATTGCGTGCCCAACCAATCCAGGCCGTTCAAGGGGAAGGTCGCCCTCTCCAATTCATTCGCTTTCGGCGGGAACACTTCCTGCCTGGTCCTGATAAAGAGGGAGCCCGCCCCATGAAACCCCTGTTCGTCCACCGAAAAGGCGAGGCCATCCTGGGCTGGGACGGATTGGCCCTGGAAAAGGTGCCCCAGGCGTTTCAAGGGCTGTACCCCAATGAATCGCCGAAATATATCGACAGCCTATCCTTATTGGCGGCCATCGCCGCGGGACGGGCCTTGGAAGGGTCCGCGCTATTGAGCCGGAAGGAACTGCGCGAAAACTTCGGGGTGGTTTTGGGGAACGGGTTCGGGGCCATCGCTAGTTCGCTGGATTTCGACCGCCAAGCCCTCCTCAAGGGCCCCAACACCGTCAACCCCATGGATTTTCCCAACACCGTGGCCAACGCGGCCGGAAGCCGCATCGGGATCTGGCTCCAGCTTAAGGGGCCGAATGTGACCCTTACCAACGGGGGCACTTCCTTCATCGACGCGATCGGGTTCGCTTGGGAGGGTTACAACGCGGGGCTTTTCCAATGTTGCTTAACCGGGGCGGTGGAAAAAGTTCCCGCCACCCTCAAACACTTGGTAACATCTGCGCCGACGGCGATGGATTTAAGGGAAGGTGCGTGCCTTTTGCTGGCATCCGGCGATAATAACGGGGAAAAATTGTTCGAGGTGATGGACTATTTTTCCGTACAATTGAAACCGGTTTTAAGCCTCCCGAAATTGTCCTCCGGCCGTTGGGACCAATTGTGGGAGGGCGCACAATGGTTGGGATTTCCGGGGGATACGCCCCTGGAGCCCCTTTTTCCGGGGAATATCGTTCGTTTCACGCCGAATCCATCGGTGATGGAACTGGGATTAGGCGGTTTGGGGTGCTTGAGCGCGTTTCTGTCGGCGCCCCCAACGCAAGGGGTGATCGGGGCCTATTCAAGTATGGAAAGAAAAATATCTTTAATAAAAATAAAAAGAAATTAAGGAGCCGTTAAAAATGGAAACCTCCGAGATCAAATCGAGAATCAAGGGAATCATCGCGGGCATGTTCGACGTCCAGCCGGGGGACATTCCCGACGCGAAACCATTTCCTGAAATCTCGAAATACGATTCCATGAGGGCCTTGGAGTTCCTGGCCAAGTTGGAGACTGAGTTCAATGTCACCATCGATCCGGACCAACTCTATACTATGACATCGGTGGAAAAGACAGTGGATGTCATCCAAAGCATGGTCAAGGCCTGAAATGGAAACGCCCTCCGAGATTCATGTTCAAACTTTGTTAAAACAACGCTTTCCCTTTGTGATGGTGGATAAGGTCCTTTCTTGGGCGAAGTGGCGGGAACTCAAGGCGGTGAAGTATGTCACATTCAACGAGCCCCATTTTCAGGGCCATTTTCCGGGATTCCCAATTTTCCCGGGAGTCTTGACGATCGAATGTTTCGCCCAAGCCTCCGCCCTCCTGATCGGCCTTTCCCGGGATGAGCCCTTGGCCCCGGGTTTATTCGACGCCATCGGAACGGTCATGGATTTCCGCTTGGAAAAACCCATTTTCCCCGGCGACCGTTTGGAAAGCCACGTGAAAATCGTCAAGATGGCGGGCTCGAACCGGATTTTGGAAGGAAAGATGTATGTGGATCAAGAGATAGTCGCGACTGGAAAAATGATATTTGGGGAAATCAGATTGCCGAAATGACTCAAGGTGCTGAAAACCGTTGAAACAGGATGCAAGATGAAAAAAATCGTTATCTCCGGCGGCTCTTCGGGAATCGGCAAGAGCCTGGTGGAAACCTTTGCGGGAAAGGGTTGGAAAACCCACTTCACCTATCACTCCAATGAGGCTTCGGCCCGCGAACTGGAACGGCGGTTCGAGGGAAAAACCAAAGCCCACCGGTTGGATGTCACGGACCGCGAGGCCTGTGATCAATTCTGTAAGAGCGTCCTGAAAGAGGAAGGAAGCGTTGACGTGTTGGTCAATAACGCGGGCATCACGAAGGACAAGCCCTTGTTCGCGATGCAGGATTCGGATTGGTCGGACGTCTTGAACACGAACCTTTCCGGGGTTTTTTACCTGACCCGCAGTTTCGTGCTGGACATGCTGAAAAAGAAGAAAGGCCGGGTGATCAACCTCTCCTCCATCTCGGGCATCCACGGCCTTCCGGGACAAACCAACTATTCCGCCACCAAGGCCGGGATCATCGGCTTCACCAAGGCCTTGGCCAAGGAAGCCGGCCCCTACGGCGTCATAGCCAATGTGGTGGCTCCCGGAGGGGTTGCGACCCCCATGATCGAGAAAATGACCCCCCAGGCCAAGGAGGCGCTTCTCCAGGCAGTGCCTCTCAAACGATTTTGCGAGCCTGAGGAAGTCGCGCGGGTGGTGTTTTTCCTGGCGGAGGAAGCCCCGGATTACATGAACGGCAGTGTCCTGGTCCTGGATGGCGGGGCAGGGTGAATAGAATATGATTGAACAGATTCAGCCGATCCAAGCCGATGAAATCCATATCCACCTTCTCAAGAATGATTCCGGGCGTATGCCTGGTCCGGCCACCCATTTCCTGCCTTTCCTCACCCCCGATGAACGCGATCAATACCTGCGTTTCGGATCGGATAGCCGGCGCCGGGAGTTTTTATTGTCCCGATTGCTGGTGCGTTCACTTCTGGCAGGTTATTTGAATAGGGATATGAATGGTTTGAAATTCAGCTACTGTGACCGGGGAAAACCTTTCGTTGAGGGGGCGGAATTAAAGTTCAATCTTTCCCACACGGACGGCCTGATCGCTTGTTCCTTCGGCCGGCGCGAAGTCGGGATCGATGTGGAAAAAATGGATGCCCAAAAGCGGCCGAGTTGGCCCCTTTTGGCCAACCGTTATTTCTCCCCGGAAGAAAATAATTATTTATTCTCCCAGCCCCAAGAAACCCAACCCTTGGCTTTTTTCAGGATTTTCACCGCGAAGGAGGCATTTGGGAAGGCCACGGGGCGGGGTATCAACATCCGCTTAACTGATTTTACGGTTCCTATGCCGCCCGCGGATCGTACCTGGATAGGTCCATGGGAATTTTTCCAGGAAACATTTGGGCCGGTTGTTTATTGTTTGACCCATGTAGCGAAAAATCCCGGAAACGTCCCGCTTAAGTATGAAATCCATACCTGGGACGAGGAAGGTTTAATGGATTTCTTTAAGAACAGCGATGCTTTAGAGGCCTTGGGAGTTAAGCCGTAAAATTGCAAAGGGAGTTATCGTCATGAAGACATGTGGAAATACGGTTTTGATCACCGGGGGAGGGTCGGGAATTGGCCTGGCCTTGGCGATGGAATTTTTAATCCGCCAGAACACAGTTGTGGTTTGCGACCACAAGGCCCGGAGGCTTCTAGAAGCCAAAAAGTCAACTCCCGGTCTCCAAACCATTCATTGCGATGTCCGAAGCCCGGCGCAACGGAAAAGGCTGCTTGCCGCCGTGGTGAAAAAGTTCCCTAAGATCAATGTCCTGGTCAACAACGCCGCCGTGTCCCATTGGCAGGATTTCGTGGCACCCGAGCAAAACCAGGAGGCCCGTGTCCTTCAGCAAATCGAGACGAACCTGTTAGCCCCCATCGAATTGACCCGGCTCTTCCTACCGACCCTGCTCAAGCAGGATTTTGCCGCAGTCGTATATCTATCCTCGGGCCAGGCTTATGTTCCCCTTTCAAGAAAGGCCGTTTATGCGGCCACGAAGGCGGCCATTCATTCCTTTTCGCAATCGATCAGGTACCAGCTCAAGGACCGCCCGGTTTTTGTGATGGAGGCATTGCCCTCTTGGGTGGACACGGACATGATCCGGGACCTGGCCATAAAAAAGATGCCGCCTGAAAAGGTAGCCAGGGAAATATTGGAGGGGCTGGAGGAAAACAGGGAAGAGCTTCGGATTGGCTTGTCGGGCCTTTTATTTTACTTCAGCCGTTTGATGCCACGCATGATGTGGAAGAAATTCAACGATTACGCGCCAACGCCTAAACTGGAAAAATTTTAACCCCTGTTCACGGAAAAAAGGCCCATGGAAAAGACCCGACCATTCGATGCCATCGTCATCGGTTCCGGCATGGGCGGTTTGGCGGCCGCTTCCCTGCTGGCCCAGATGAAGCGTTACCGCGTGCTTGTTTTGGAAAGACATTTCAAGCTAGGGGGGTTCATCCAGTCCTTTCAACGGCCCGGCGGTTACCATTGGGACGTGGGGCTCCATTATGTGGGTGAGTTGGAGTCGAGAAGCCCCTACCGCCAGGCTATGGATTACATCACGGCTGGCCGGTTGAAATGGGTCAAAATGAAGGACCCCTTTGATGTCTTCCTCTACCCCGACTTGAGATTTGAGGTTCCCTCAGACCGCGCTGCTTATCTGCGAAAACTCCAGGACCTTTTTCCGGAGGAGTCCGGGCCCCTCCAGGATTATTTCATAGATATCATCCGGGTCCGTGAAATCCTGATTGGACGGTGGCTTCCATCCGCCCAAATGCTGAAACGCGAGGAGGCATACCGCCAAAACCATGATTTGATTCGTCAAACCCTCCAAACCTACCTCCAGTCCCATTTTCGGGACAGCCGACTAAAAGGTCTATTGGCTTCGCAATGGGGTAATTACGGTCTGCCACCAAAATCGGCTAGTTTTGGGACCCATGCCGCCACGGTCCGGCATTATTTGGACGGGGGATATTACCCTTCCGGCTCCTCTTCCGCCTTGGTGGACGTCCTTGCAGGAATTGTCCGGGAGGCGGGGGGCGAACTCAAGACCAGGCACCGAGTGATCCGCATCCTGGTCGGGGACCGGAAAGCCAGGGGGGTGGAGGTGGAGACTTTAGGGGGACGGGTCAGGTTCAATGCGCCGGAAATATACTCGGACGCGGGTGCGGAGGCGACCTACAACGGGCTTCTTCCGGAAGAAGCGCACGGACCCGAGATGCTGAAGGAACTTTCCAAGTCGCCGACCCATGGCGTCGTTGTCCTGTACCTTGGCTTGAAATCCGCCTGTGGATCTTTAGGCATCCACGGGCAAAATTTTTGGATCTACGAACATTACGACCATAACGCGATGTGGGAACAAAGAAATTCCCTTGCCGGGGGAAAAGCCTCTTATTGCTTCCTTTCCTTCCCCGGAATCAAGGACCCGGGAGCCAAAGCGCCCACGGCAGAAATCATCTCGGACCTCGACTACGACGTTTTCCAACCATGGAGCAACACGGAGTGGATGAAACGCGGGCCGGAATATTCGGCCTTGAAGGCGAAAATCGCCGAAACGCTGTTGAATTTTGTAGAATCTAGATTGCCGGGTTTCCGTGAGGAAGTGGCCTACGCCGAGCTGTCCACGCCGCTTACCGTCAAACATTTCACCGGTTACCGCGATGGGAACATTTATGGCTTTCCCGGCGTCCCCAGCCGGTACGAGTTGGAATGCTTTGAACCCAATACCCCCATCCGGGGTTTGAAACTCGTCGGGGTGGACGCGGGATCCTCGGGTATTTCCGGGGCGATGTTTGGCGGCCTTTTGGGCGTCGCGGCCCAGCATGGGAATGCCATTTTTCACGGACTGGCAAAAGGAAATTGAAGGAAAAACTGTCTTCATCGGGCAGGAAAATTTAATCAGGGAATCGAGCGGTCATGGCCGTGTCAACAAGTAAGGACATGTTTATTGTTTGCCGGAACAGCCAGGGAACGGAGTTCCGCGCTACGCTGCTCCGGTTGATGCAGTATACGGTCGTTTTCGAGGTCTACAATCCCTATAGCATCATCCAATTGGGGGAGGTCCTGATCGATTTCAAGATGATCCTGAATGACCGTATGGTTTATTCCGGAAAGGCGGTGGTCAGCAATTTGGTGAATACGGGAATCCTTCTTGTCTGCGAATGCACCTTGGAGGAAAGCTGGTTGGACGTGAACGCTTTCGCCTCTATCCACAAGGAGGAAAGGCTCCGGGAGGAGTTCCTGGGGTTCTTGAGGGATTGGGAGAAATTCCATCAAATCGACGATAAGCTCAAGGTGGCGGTGGCTGATTTGCAGACCTTCCTCTTGGATGTCCGGCGTTGGCTGGAACAGGTGGAATTGGGCATCTGCTCCGACCCTTCCGGGGAGAAAAGCCGGATGGAAATGGACGTCATCCTGAAATTGAGGAGTTCAATGTCTCCCGCCATAGACAAGCTTTTCCAACGTTTCGAGAAAACGGCCGCCTGCATTCCCGAGGAATTCCGGGCCATCCACTGGTCTTACAGCAAGCAGCAGCTTCATCCCCTCATGCTATGCTCGCCGTTTGTCTACCGGGTTTACCATAAACCCCTGGGTTACGCGGGTGATTACGAAATGATTAACATGATGCTGAGGGACCCTTACGAGGGTGCGTCCCTTTTTGCCAAGATATTGAACATTCACTTCCTGGATACGTCGCCCTGCCGGGCGCATCGGAACCGCATCAAGACTTTGACGAGGAATTTGAGAGAGGAGGCGGGACGTGTATTGAAGGAAAAAGCGGAATTCCGAATCATCAACATGGGCTGTGGGCCCGCCAAGGAAATCCAGGACTTTCTCGCCGAAGAGGATCTGAGCGACCGCTCGAATTTTGTCCTGATGGACTTTAACGACGAGACTTTGGAATATGTTGAAAAAACCTTGGAGGATATAAAAAGAAAGCACCGCCGGGGGGCTCGGATCCGAATGGTCAAAAAATCGGTCCATCAAATCTTGAAGGAATCCTTCAAGGCTCCCGACCCTCGGGAAATGAATTGCGATTTCATCTATTGCGCCGGGTTGTTTGATTACCTGGAGGATAGGATCTGCAAAAGATTGATGGAATATTTTTACGGCCTGCTGTCACCCGGTGGGTTATTGCTTGCCACCAACGTGACCCCCAATAATCCCATCCGAAATATCCTGGAAAGCCTCCTGGAGTGGCCGATGGTTTACCGGAACGCAGAACAAATGGCGGCCCTCATTCCTAACTCGGTGGGGAAAGATTCTTGTAAAATCTATACTGAGGAAACCGGTGTCAATATTTTCGTGGAAGTGAGAAAAGCCGGATGAACAAGGACCTGCTCAACCAACCTGAAATGAAGAAGCTGTTCGCCGAGTATAACAGCCGCGAATGGGTGCGTTTGTTCAAGGTGGCATGTTGGGTTTGCGCGATCGCCATGCCTTCCGCGATTTTCCTGGACATGATCGACTATCCGAAATATGTCGCTTATTTCTTCGAACTCCGGATGGTTTGCGCGGCCCTGGCGTTGGTTCTTTTGGGGGTGGTTTATACCCCCTGGGGGCCGCGCCACCAGTACATCTTAACCCTGTTCCTGGCCATCATCCCCCAGGGTTTCGTTTGTTGGATGATCTACATTACCGATGGCGCCGTTTCACCTTATTACCAAATCCTGAACCTGCCATTGCTCATTTACTGCCTCTTGT
The DNA here is from genome assembly GCA_963847625.1 of candidate division FCPU426 bacterium. Taxonomy (GTDB): domain Bacteria; phylum Oederibacteriota; class Muellerivitia; order Muellerivitales; family Muellerivitaceae; genus CAWCKJ01. The sequence goes on from CAWKAR010000029.1 coordinate 79,189, forward strand.
TCCCTTGGACCTACTTGGCTACCTTCAGCCTCTCCATCATCACCATTGTTTTTTACTTAACTGCGTGTTTCGCGCATGGCGGGATATCGGAAGGCGGGTTATTCCTCAGCAACATCATCTTTCTACTTTATACCGTTTCTTTCGCCGTGATCGGGAGCTATTTCACCAATGGCCTCCGCGCCCGGGAATTCATTTCCCAGTTCGAGCTGGACCAAAGCCGGAAAAAATTGGAGGAATCCAACCAAAAACTCATCGAAATGGACCTGGCGAAAAACCGCTTCTTCGCCAACATCAGCCATGAGTTGAGGACGCCCCTGACGCTGCTCCTTTCCCCCCTGGAATCGCTCCGGACGGCGAAATCCAGCCACATGGACGATGAAACTAGGAATGTCCTTGGCCTCATGTACAACAACGCCATGAGGCTTTTGAAGCTCATCAACGACTTGTTGGACCTAGTCAAGCTGGAATCCGGACGAATGGAAGTGCGCAAGGGGCCCCTCAAGGTGGAGGAATTCATCAAGGGGCTGGTCCTTTCGGTTCACCCGGCGGCGAGGGATAAAAGGATCATCCTTTCATCCTCCGTAGGCGAGGGGTTGGGGACCCTCCTGGCCGACCAGGACAAGCTGGAAAAGATCACCCTGAACCTGCTTTTTAATTCCTTGAAATTCACCCCGGCGGGGGGCCGGATCGAGCTTTCCGCGAACGCCGAGGGCCCGTACCTGGTGTTGAAAGTGAAGGACACGGGCATGGGCATCTCGGAGATGGACCTGCCGCGCATTTTCGACCGGTTTTGGCAGGTCGACACCTCCTCCCGGCGCAAGTACCAGGGCACGGGAATCGGTTTGGCCTTGGTGAAGGAGCTCGCCGAAGCCATGGGCGGCTCCATCGCCGCCGAAAGCCAGATGAATAAAGGCACGGCCATTACAGTAAAAATTCCCCTCGAACGGCCGAAAGAAGAAGCGGTCAACCTGCCGGATGTTTCTTCCGCGGCCGGACCCGCCGGGGAAAAGAACGAATCCCCGGAATGGCTCGCGAGCCTCTATCGCCGGGCCGAGCTTTTCCCGGCCATTACCCTCCTCTCGGAAAACATCCGCCGGGACGATTACGGCTCGGGAAAACCAAAAATCCTGGTCGCGGACGACGAGCCAGACATGCTCCGTTACCTGAAATCCCAGTTGGAGAGGGAATTCACGGTCCTGGAGGCCGTCGATGGGAACCAGGCCGTGGAAAAAACCCGCCAGTTCCTGCCGGACCTGGTTTTACTGGACATGATGATGCCGGGTAAGGACGGCGTGCAAGCCTGCCGCGAGATCAAATCCACGGTTTCCACCCAGGCCATCCCCGTGATCCTCCTGACCGCCCGTGCCGACGAGGAAACCCGAATCGCGTCCCTCGACGCGGGGGCGAACGACTTCCTGACCAAACCCTTCTCGGCCACGGAATTGCACATCAGGGTCCGCAACCTGGTCCAATCGCACCATTACCAAAAGGATTTGGCTTTCGAAAAAAGTGCACTGGAATCGACCCTCGAGCAGTTGAAGGAGACCGAGGGGCAATTGGTGCAAAACGAGAAAATGGCTTCCCTCGGCCGGTTGAGTGCCGGTATCATCCATGAGATCAACAACCCCTTGAACTACTCGGTGGCGGCCCTGCGCCTGTTGCGCGCGCGCAAGGACCAGCTTCCGGAGGGGGACCGGGCCAAATACGAGGAGACCCTCTCCGACATCGAGGAAGGACTGGGGCGGGTCGCTGGGATCGTCTCGGACCTGCGCGCCTTCAGCCACCCCAAATCGGGGGGGTTGGACTTGATCGGGCTGGAAGAGGTCGCGTCAATTTCCCTGCGGTTCTTGAACCATGAGTTGGCGGGCAAGGTCAAGGTCGAGGTCGGGGTGCCAAAAACCCAGAAAGTCCTGGCCGACAAGAACAAGCTGACCCACGTTTTCATCAACCTGCTTCAGAATTCGCTCGATGCGTTCAAACAAAAGACCTTTGACGGGGAGATGCCGGCGATCTCGATCAAGAGCCGGCAGGTGGATGGAAAAGTCCTGGTGGACGTGCGGGACAACGGCTCCGGGATCGATGAGCGGTTCCTGGGCAAGGTTTTCGACCCCTTTTTCACCACCAAGGACGTGGGGGAAGGGATGGGATTGGGTTTGAGCATCTGCTACCAGGCCATGCGGGACCAGGGCGGGAGAATCACGGCCGCGGGCGAGAAGGGGAAGTACGCGCAATTCACATTGGAGCTCCAGGCGGGGGCATAGCAGGATCAAAAATCGAGGGAGACGGCCATGGATCATTTTTATGATTACAAGAAATTCTTCGTCCTGTACGTGGACGACGAGGAAAAATCCCTGAAATATTTCCGTGAAACCTTCGGCGAGAAATTCTCCATTCTCACCGCCCTCAACGCGGTGGACGGGTACCGAATCCTGCAGGAAAACATGGGGGTGACGGCCGTCCTGATGACCGACCAGCGCATGCCAGGCGAGAAGGGAACCCAGTTCCTGGAGCGGGCGCGCCAGTTGAACCCGCGCGTCCTGCGCGTCCTCATCACCGCCTATTCGGACCTGGATACGGCCATCGAGGCCGTCAACTTGGGCGCCATCTATAAATACGTCACGAAACCCTGGGACATTCCCCAACTGGAGGTCACCTTGAAGCGGGGGATCGAGTTTTTCATCGTCCAGAACGAGCGGGACCAGCTTCTGCGCGAAAAAATGTCCACCCTCTACAACGTCATGTTGACCGACCGGATCTTGAGCCTGGGGCTATTGGCCACCGGCTTGAGCCACCACATCCGCAATTCCCTGGTGGCGGTCAAGACCTTCCTGGACCTGGCACCCAAGAAGCTGAGCGAGGAAAACCTGGACCTGGACCAGCTGAGGAACCCCGATTTTTGGAAGGAATACTACAAGAAAGTCCAGGGCCAGATGGACAAGGTGGCCGGGCTCCTGGACGACCTTTGGGAGTCCTCCGAGCGGCCGAATACCGAGTTCCCCGACCAGGTCAAGGTGCACCAGGTGCTGGGGGAGGCCCTCGCGCTGGCCCAGCCCGAGTTGAAAAAGAACGGCATCGCCGTGGACAACCTGGTTCCGGCGACACTTCCCGAGCTGAGGGTGGACAAGAAAAAATTCACGCGGTTGTTCGAGCTCCTGCTCCGGGAGGAGGCCGCGGCCTTGCCGGCCGGGAGCCGGGTGAAATTCAACGCCCAGACCACGGGGACCAAGGTGGTGCCGGGGGAGTTCCAGATCGAGATGGAGGACAACGGGCCGGCCTTGACCCAGCCTGCCTTGAGGTCGCTGTTCGACCCATTTTTCATGCGATCCAACAACCCCCAGGAATTCGGGCTTTACCTCATGACCTGCTTTTTCATCGTCTACCACCACGGCGGCAGGGTCTTGGCCAGCCGGGATGAGAAACGGGGGAACATCGTGACCATGACTTTTCCCCTGAATCCCCAAGCGCAGGTTTCCCCGACCGATCAGAAGGATTTCATCAGTAAAATCCTGATCAATGAAACCATGTGGGAGAGATTGTTGGCGGAAGGCTGATTCGAACAAACCGGTCAATACCTATAAGGTTTTGGATTACGCTATCAACGAGTTCTTCAAAGGTATTCAAATTAAAAGATATTTCTTTCAGCCCCCCACGCTGGGAAAAAACCACCTCATTTCCTGGGAATGGCCTTTTCCAAGATGTCCCGGATTTTCGCCTTCAATCCCGCCATGGGGACGGGTTTCGCGAAAAAAGCCAGGATGTTGAATCCCTTCAGGTGGAAATCGTCCTCCAGCCCCTTGAACGCCGAAACCACGATGATGGGCAGGTCCGGGAATTCGGCGCGCACCCTCGGGACCATCTCGAACGCGTGCATATCGGGCATCTTGACGTCCGTCATGAGCAGGTCCACCTTCTGGTCCTCGAGGGTCCCCAGGACCTGGAGGCCGTTCTCGGCCGTGAGGACCTTGTATCCCTCTTCGGACAGCTCCTCCAGGTAAAGAAACAGGGAGGCTTTCTCATCCTCCGCCACCAGTATCGTGTAATCACTTGGATTCATTTTTGGTCTCCTCCAACGGCAAATATAAAATAAAGGTGCTACCGGCCCCCAACTGGCTCTCCACCCGCATGAAACCTCCGTGCGACTCGACGATCTTGTGGCAGATGCTCAAGCCCAGCCCCGTCCCCGTGGTTTTGGTCGTGAAAAAGGGTGTGAACAGCTTATGGAGGTTTTCCTTCGAGATGCCGCAGCCGGTGTCCTGGATGGAAACGGAAACCATTTTTTGCTGAAGGAAAACCTGCTGGAGGAGCGTCTGGTCCGGATTGAGCATTTGGTCGGCGGGCAGCATGCCTTCCTCGACCCGGGCCCGCACCGTGAGGGTGCCCCCTTCTTCCATCGCGTTGATCGCGTTGAGCATCAGGTTCAAGAGCACCTGCTTGATCTTGTCCTTGTCCATGGGGATGAGCGGAAGATTTGGGTCTATTTCACGGATGACTTGGACGTTGGAAGCCCCGGCCTTTTCCGTCACGATGACCATGGTGTCGTCCAATGCGACGTTGAAGTCCACCAGTTCCTTGGATGATTTCTGGTAGCGGCTGTACTCCAGCACGTCGCTGATGGTGGCGGCCATGCGGTTGACCTCCTCGATGATGATTTCCGCGTATTTCTTCTGTTTCGGGTCCTCCAGTTTGTCCGCGAGCCGCTGGGAAAAGCCGAGGATCGCGTTCAAGGGGTTCTTGATCTCGTGGGCGACCCCTGCGGCCATTTCCCCCAGGGTGGCCAGGTGCTCGGAACGCACTAGCTGCTGCTCCATCTGCTTGACCAGGGAGATGTCCTTCAGCGTGGCGATGATGCCCAGGGTTTCCCCGTCGGGGTTTTTAAGGAGGGTGGTTTGGAGCGACAGGGTCACCGGTTCCGACTTTGATTTTTTCACATCGACGTTTTCCTGCGAAAGGGGTTTGCCTTCCGCCAGGGTGCGCTTCATCAGGTTGGCGATGGGCTGGAAAACGGCGGGCAGTTCCTCCAACTGGTAGTTCACCACCCGGGTTTCGTCCAGGCCGGTGATCCGGCTGGCGGCCGCGTTGAAAGTCCGGACTTTTCCGTCTTGGCGGGCCACGACGATCCCGGTCTGGATGTTGGCCAGCACGAGATGGTGGTAGTTGACGAGGTCCTTCAGATGCTTTTCGGAGGAGACGAGTTTTTTAACGGCGATATCGGCCTGCGCGGTGATGGATTCGTTGATTTTCCCGTAGCGGCGCGTCACTTCCTCCCGCTTCCTCGAGTCGACGGCAAGGTAGCCGCTGAAAGTGGAGACGATGAGGAGGAAAGGGAGCTTGAGGAGGGTCGCGGTGTCGGGCATCAGGAATTGGCCGGTGATCCTGTACTGGAGGAAAAGGTAGATGAAGCAGGCGGCGATGCCCACGCCGAGGCATTCCTTCAGGTCGCGGACCATGGCGCAGATGAAGATGGTGAGGAAATAAATCGCCATGAGGTCCCATTCCTTGACCCCGGTCAGGTACAAGCCGCAGGAAACGAAAAAGGTGTCTAGGAAAAATATCAAAATAAGCAACAGCTTGGTCTGCAGCCAGGCCTGGAAAAGGAAAAACATGGCGATAATGGAAAGAAAAAAGAAACTCAGGAGAATGACGGCGTGGATCTCGTATTCCTGGGGCGGCCGGTTGAAAATGAGGAATAAAGCGATGATGGAAAGGGAAAGGAGCCGCAGGGTAATCAGGACCCGGCGGTGCTCGCTGGCGAGGGCGGCGTTCATCTGGTCGTCAGCCATAAAATCCTTTCCCTTTTCAGGTGGTTAACGGAAACAGGGAACTTTATCCGAAGTGTCCGCGGAACCGCCGCCTTATTCGGTTTGCCGCCCTTGAGACATTCTTTCAGGCTCCAAACTTGGGCGCAGATAAGGATGGTGAAGAAATAAAGCGCCATGAGGTTCCATGCCTTGAACCCGGTCAGGTACAAGCCGCAGGAGACGAAAAAAGTATCGAGGAAGAATATCAACACAAACCCAAGCTTTGTTTGCAGCAGGGCCTGGCAAAGGAAAAACATGGCGATGATGGAAAGAAAAAAGATGGAGAGGAGAAAGACGGTGTGGATTTCGTATTCCCGGGTCGGCCGGTAAGAAATGAGGGATAATGCGGTGATGGATAGGAAAAAGAGGCGGATCGAAAGAAGCATCCGGCGGCGCTCGCTGGCGAGGGCGATGTTCATCTGGTCGTCAGCCATAAAATCCTTTCCCTTTCCGGGTGATTAACAGAACTTGGGAACTTTCACCGGACCATCCGTCGAATCACTACTTGATTTGGGAGACTGCCTGCTTTCGTAGGATGGCCGCCAGGGTTTGCTTCAAACTTTTCAAGTCCACCGGCTTTGGGAAAAAAGCCTTGACCATGGGTTCGTTGCGCAGGAGATAGTCTTTGTACGCCGGGTAGCCTGAAACCACCACGACCGGGGTGTCGAAATGGGTATCGCGGATATGGGGGATGAAGGCGGTGGCGTCGCCGCCTGGAAGCCGGACGTCCGTCAGGATCAAGTCAACATGGTTTTTTTCCAACACTTCCAGGGCGTCTATGGCGTTGGGGCACGCCAACACACCGTATCCTTCATCCCGCAGTTCTTCCTCGAAAAGAAACCGCTGGTTTTTTTCATCCTCTATCACCAGGATTTTCTTTATTTCCTGCATTTCAAAACCTCCTTGGTGCCGGATGGGCCTTTCACCCATTAAACGGTTACCCAGAACTGAAAATATCCCTCGAGTTCTAAACCGAAATGCCGCGGGAAGATGGAATCGTTCGCGAAAAAGGAAGTCGCGTCGGGAAAAATTTGTCCTGCATCATACGGCGGGAGCATCCGCCGAAAAAAAGGCCTATCTGGATTTTACGGCTTATCCCAGGGAATACAAGCGAACCACCGCTTCCGGTCCGTCCTCGAAACTTGTCCGGCCGTAATTCGTGCAAAAAAATATTTTGATATTGCCGCATAGCCCTGGAATTGTGCAAAAAATGGAATGACCGGGCTTGTGCGAGAATATTTTTCACGGCAACCGCGCAGCCTGAAACCGCCGGAGCATGGTTCTATTTGAAATCGCTGGCTAATTCCGGCCAGGGAATAATTGCCTAATTTCTGAAAATTTTTTTTCCAATAAATCGTTAAATCCCGGCGGGGAAAATAATTTGGGGATAAAATGTGAACAGGTGCTTTTTGACATTTATCCGGCGAATGCCTTCGCCGGATAAATGCAAGCGGGGTTCCCGCGGCTTCCGCCGCGGGGAAAACAATCAATTCAGAATGTTTCATTCTTCTCTTTCTCTCTTTCGAAAATCCGGTATCGGTTTCAGGATATAGCTGTCTTTAGCGGGCGCCATGAGGGCTGCTGGGGGAGATGGCGGATAAGAACAACGCGGGGAAGGAGCCAAACATGGAAAATTTATCTTTCGCGACGCGTGAAATCACCGCCGGAAGCGGGATCATCATCCTGAGGGTGGAGGGGTCGCTGGATGTCAACACGGTCGTGCAGTTCGAGGCCAGGCTGCAGGAACTCGTGCTGGACAGGAAACTGAAAATCATCGTCAACATGGAAAACCTTTCCTACATTTCAAGCGCAGGCATCGGGGTTTTGGTTTATTTCAACCAATTCCTCCGGAACAACCAAGGGAATATCATCCTGACCCATGTCAACAAGGCGACCCTCAGGATTTTCGAATTGTTGGAACTTCCCAGGATTTTCCAGCTTATGAATACCGAGCAGGACGCCTTGAACGAGTTCGAAGGGAACCGGAGGGCCTCCTCCCTGAGGCTGAACCCGGTGCGTTTGTTCGAGGGATCGAATGCTTGAAGCCAAGCTGTTCGTGGAAAACCGCGTCTATCCCAGATTCCTGACGGAAATCCTTATCGGATACCGGGTGATCTCGGAGCGAAAAGAAATGGAGCGGGCCCTCCTCCAGCGAAAAAAAGAGACTGCCCTGACCCAAGACATCAGCCTGGGGGGCCTGTACATCCTGGCGAACCACGGGTTAAAAGTGGGCCACGTCCTGCGCCTATATATTTCACTTTCCGACGGGTCGAATATCATCGCGCCTATCGCCGAAGTGGTATGGACCAACGGAAAGGGCGGCGGCCTCCGGTTTATCTCCCTGTGCCAAGAGGAAAAAGAACAACTTAAGGGTTACTTGGAAAAAATGACCCGGCCCAGCTAGACAACCCCAATTTAATCCAACAGAAATTTACTGAATATTATTCCCATTCTCCGCGAATTTTTCCAAAAATTATGCGAATTCGATAAACCGTTTTCTGCCGATTCCAAATGTATTAAGGGGCGGAATTATTCCCGAGGCGATATTCTTTATCAGAATTTTATTTTACGAGGTGCGATATGGAACAAAGAGAATTTAAAAAGTGCTTTTATCTTCAAAGAAACGTCTGTCTGATCCATGAGATAAAAATGGATATGGACGAATTCAGGAATATCAAAAGCAGGGTGGAAAGCAGATGTAATGATGCCAACCACTGCGATCAACAGAAAATAATGTGCAAGTGGGTTTCAGCGGATCACTGTTTTGATGGAATACACCCGAAAAATTTGCCATCCCCTTATGAAAGTCCCCGTAATAATTAATTCCCACCGGCATTTCTTTAAAACTGCATAAAAATCAGAGTTGAGCTAACCCGCTGTTTCACCTGCCGCGAGTCACCATTAAACTCACATAAACACTTGGTCGTCTTTCTGGGTCCTTCGAAACGAAGTTGGATTATTCGTTTTATTGTTTATTGCCGGTATTAGGATTTAAAAACTTGCAACCTATGGCGGATATTTGGTAAAACTAACGACTTAATAAAGGCATTTGCCAAAAATAAGCGGCTATATAATAGGTAATCGACAAAGGCTTTCGCGGGAATAACTCAGCGGTAGAGTGCAACCTTGCCAACGTGAGTACCTTCTTTCAGTTCTTTTTTGAAAAATCCTTGTAAATAAACAACAAAACTAATTTTTTTGCTCCAGCTTCCTGATCAAATGTCACTGTTGAAGGTGCCACAAAATGACAGGGTGTGACAAACCTTCTGTGCCAAATCTGTGCCACTGTTTTTTCGAATGCAACCCTTCGCAGGTTGCACTCCTGTAGTGTTCACAAAATATCTTCCGGAATTTCCTGTTAAGCACGACAATTTTTTCCGCCCCTCAGAATGTTAATCAAGTGATTTTTCTCAAGTGTTTCGTAAATAGCTAACCGCTCCGCTTTTCGTTTTTCTCTGGGTGTTTCACCTCCTTGTACCGCTTTTTTAATATTCCTGCAAGCTTCCAGGTAGAAAGTCTCCCGATCAACCAGCGAAGGGCCTTTCACAAGGCTGTTTTCAAGCTGCTGGGCGCTCTGATAACCTTTGCTGGCCCTAGGTCGGCCATCTAGCAGGTGCCACGTTTTCGCTAAGCACGATACTGCTTCTTGCACAGCACGAAATCCAACCCCTTTTTCCAGGCTGGATTCCGCCTTTATTTCGCCGATTCCTCGCTCAGCGGCCCCATTGTCCTGCGGTGTTCGGGGTCGAGAAAGCAGATGAATCACTTTTTCGTGTCGTAGGTAGTCTGTTAATTTTTCGTTTTTGTAGGCCGAACCATTGTCGGTCGACCAAACCAAAGGCAGTCCTGTTTTCTTTTTTTGCAGCTCCAACATGGTCAATATATTTTCTGCTTTAGCAGCGGGTCCGACTGCCAGACCCTTAAAACCCAAAGTCGCTCGATCTTTGATTACTTCTGCCTGCAATGCTACTTTTCCAACACGCCCAATGTGCGCCGCGTCCTGCGCCCAGATCACATCTTTTGCCAACACCTCTACGCTCACCCGGTTTTTCTCGGCCAACTCCCTCAACTTTTTCCTGTGTCTCGCCTTTATTTGGGACAGGCTTTCCTGCACCAACCTCGTCGATACTTTGCCGCGAAGGATGGCCGCAATAGATCTCCATCCTGTAGTCCAACCAAAATCCCTCACTTGACGCCTTACTGCCAACTTAGCCCGATACCTTGCACTCGCGGAATACGCGGGGCGTCCCTGTTTTCTTTTTTGATTATGCGCCCCGCGAATCCAATTATTCAGCGTCCTCTCACTCACCTGAAGTTGGCTGGATAGAAGCTTCCGTTGGCCCCGGCAATTTTTCTTCCCCAACAACATTCCCGCTTGCCGGGCGAACCACCTTGGGCTTCTTTTTTTTCCCTCCCAACTCCTCCGCTTTTTTTAACACTTCCCGATTACCCGGCAGCTCCCTCAATAGCTTCACCAGGTCTTTCATTAGATCAAGGTCCCGTTCTAGGTTCTGGATTTTTTTGTTCAGTTGCTTCGGGTCCTCCTCCGGTGGCAAGGCCTCCCTCATCTTTTTCTTGCCTGCCTTGGGTTGCTTCACCAACCCCGCCGCCAGGCCCGCCAACGCTTGTTGGGACAATTGCCACACTCGCAACGGTGGTATTTCCAGTTTCTGCGCCGCTTCCTCCTTCGTGACGCGACCCATCCAATATTCCAACATCACCGCCGCCGTTTGGTGCGCTTTCTCCTTCTCCTGCAGACTTGCCGTTTCCCACAAGGCCTTCATTGGCAATGCCACATTCATTTGAAACTTGAATTTTCTCTTCATGCGGCCCTTGGAAATCCGTTTCTTTTCGCCCTTCTCGGCCTCTTCCATTGGTATCCTCCTGGATTTTCACGCCCAAACCATTCAACCCTAGTTCTTGTACACGTCCATCCGGCGTCTGGATAACTACTTTCCCTTTCTCCCCATGCATGGACACTTGTTGGTCCCCAATTTGACCCACCAAATATACCGGCTTCCTTGGTTCTTCACCTACAGCCAAACGCAATTCGTTCTTTTGCATGGCCGCTTCCAGCGCTTTTCTGACCTCATTTTCCACCCCGAAAAACCGATCCGCTGGCACCATTCCATCGATTCCCTGATGTGGCCGAAAATGATTGTAGTGGTTGATGAAATGCCCCAATCGTTCCTTTGCCTCGGCTAAATCCTGTGGCTGATATCGTCCCCAGAATTCTTCCATGACCGTTGCCCAGAAACGCTCAGTCTTTCCAACCGTCTGTGGATGATGAGTACGCGCAACCACGTGCTGGATACCTTTTTTACGCAAGAGCCGTTGGAAATCGCCTTTCCCGCGCCAAGCGAAATACTGCCGCCCTTGGTCTGTGAGAACTTCCTTGGGTTGCCCAAACCGGTCTATTCCCGAAAGAAGAGCCTCAACCACGATTTCTTGTTTTTGTTGAAAGGCCAGTCTCCAAGAAACAATGTACCGACTGTAGTCATCCAGGAACACAGTCAAGTAAACCCGTTGCCCGTATCGAGGGAGGACGAAACTCGTGATGTCGCTTTGCCACAAGTCCCCCGCGCGAGACCGCTCAAAACGCCGAGGTAGTTGTGACTTTTCCCGTCTTCTCTTCATCCTCCCGCTTGGATATCCTTTGCCTTTGAGAGCGTTACGGACACTGCTGGTACTTACCCTGACGCCGGCGATTCGGCCTAGAAAATTTTTCACTTTCCTCAAACCAAAATCCGGATTTTCTTGTTTTACCTTCTCAATGAGTTCCCGCACTCCTTTTCGCCGGGGTCGGCCACCGGGTTTTCTGCCCTCAAGGGCTTTAGGCCCTCCAGTTCGGTACTTCTGAAGCCAACCTTCCAGTGTGTTTTCGCTTACGCCCCATACTCTTGCGAAATCATGGACTGACGATCCAGATTTCATGAACATTTCCACAGCCTGTCGACGTTCTTCCGGCTTGAATGGCCCATCGTGGTGTCCTGATACGAGATATTGGTTGTGCCGCTTTCTCATCCACTCCTCGCCCTCAATCCGATACTTCTTTAGCCAGCAATTAAAGGTCGAACCATTTATTCCATGGGTGATGCAAAAGGATCGCTGGGAGCCACCGATTTTCAGGTATTCCTTGACCAAAAACAGACGCTTTTCAAGGCTGTCCACAGGTTCTTCTCCCTGTGTTGGCATCAAAGGTGGGTTATGCGAATTGATTTGTATGGGTGTGCTAAGTGAAGGAACTGCTTCTGCTTGATCTGATTGCTGCTGCTTTTCGTCCATTTTACCCCTCCTGCCGGGGCTTATTTCCCGGCTTGAGAGGCGGAATTACCATCGCCGCTACACAAAAAATACGGAAAGACTTTTGTTA
>CAWKAR010000030.1:0-45261 GCA_963847625.1 candidate division FCPU426 bacterium
AGCCTGGTCACACCTCAAGAACCTGGTGGAGCGGGGCCTGCTCCTCAAGACCCAAAACCTACCCAATGAGGACACCTATTACTGCCTGACCCGTCCGGCCATAAGGCACCTTTCGGATCTGGCCCGTATCCTGACTTCCCCGGAAATCCGTTCCCCCCATATCAACCCCTTTGAGAGGGAACACGACAAGCGGGTCATTTCCATGCGTATCCAGGTTGAGGAGGCTGGGGGTCTGGAAGGCTTGACCTGGCTTTCCGACTACGAGATGCGTTGCGGCCTGAGGATGGATTGGAAAACAGCCTTGGAAGAGGGCCGGGGATGGGACTTGGCTGGGGCCAAACTCCACCGGGTGCATCAACGGACCCCGGACGGGTATTTCGTTGGCACCCTGGAGGACCGGGCTTATGGCTTTGTCCTGGAGTACGAACATACAGCTTACAACCGGGACAAGATGGTCGGCATGCTCCTCAACCTGAACCGGGACTTCCCCACCGCCTTCCGGTTGGTAGTCAGCCAGGACAAGGCCCATGCGGTGAGGATGCTGGAAGGTTTGGGAACCTTCCTCAAGGGAGATCCTCGGAACCGGGACCTGTGGGGTTTTTCCTTTTTCGATAAGGTAGCCCACCTGCCTTTTGTCCGGGTGCCTTGGGTCCGACTGGACGGTGAGTATCTACCCTTCGTGAAGGACCCCATCCTGAGGATGAATCAGGCCGGGATCGGACCCCAGGAGGCCACGGTATGAACCGGAAAAACTTAAAGCGGAACTTAAAACAGCTTAAAGGCAAAAACGGAAGAAACGCCCACGAAACGGGTGTATTCGACTGTCCTGCGACGCCAGCCCTCACTCCCCCAGCATCACTATGTGATGACTGGAAATCGGTAGTGAGGGCTGGCCTCTTAGACAGCCGAATAATAGTAGACGTAGGCGTGAAGAATGAAGAAGAAGTAAAGATAAAAATCGAAAGTCAAAAGAAAAGTCAAAATCAAAGTCAACGACAACAGCAAAACCGTGGAAACCCCCCCGTTCTGTCCCTGACGGGACTTGCGAGGTTTTCCACACCTTTCCCTGAAGGTTGGACCCTATGGGGTCCTTTATTTATTAATTTGAGGAGGTAAACATTGGAAGATCGCAGAAAGGGCGACCACCGGGAGCAAAATCTGGACCACTTATTGAGCGATGAGCAGGTGGGGCAGTTGGCCGGGGTGCCATCCCTAACGGTTAAATATTGGAGGCACACCGGGAAATTGCCTTACGTGAAAGTGGGAAAGCACCCCAGGATTTGGTACTCGGAGTTCCTTAAGGTATTCAAAAAACCCCTTCCCATCCTTGGGGGGGAAGCTGGTAAAATGGGCAAAGCTGAGGACATTAGGAGGATTTATGGCTAGACCTAATGTTGAAGGTTTGCCTCAACATCTGAGGACGGATGCTGGGGGGTATTTTCTGGATTATAGGATTAAGGAGACGGGAGCAAGTAAGCGGGTAAGGGTTCGGTTGGGTCATATTCCTTTGGCGAATGCCAGGAGGATATTAGCCCAATATGCGGTAGCCATCGCTGAGAAAAAGTATCTTGGGGATTCGATGCCTAAGATCACTTTCAACGAGGCTGCGGACGCCTTTCTTGCCTATTCCCGATCCCGGAAAAAAAGCTTCAAGCAAGACGGGTTCTATGTAAATAACCTCAAGCGGTTTTTCGGTGATAAGCCCCTTGAGTGTTTGAACCTGGATATGGTTGAGAAATACCTCAACTGGAGAAGAAAGGACGGCAACACCCACTGGAAGCCCTTATCGAACACCTCTCTCAATAGAGACCTGGCTTGCCTAAAGACCCTTGTTAGAAGGGCGTTGTTAAATAGGCAGATCGACAGGAACCCGATTGAGGGGGTTAAGCTCTTTAAGGAAACCTCCAGGAACCGGACTTTAACGGCGGAAGAATACCAAAAGCTTCTTGATTGTTCCCCGCCCCACCAAAGGCCGATTGTCAGTTTGGCTTTTATAACCGGCATGAGGAAAGGTGAGATTTTCGGGCTGACATGGGAGAAGGTGGATTTCCAGAATGGAATCATTACTCTTGAGGCGGAGGACACGAAAACTCAAGAGAAACGGGAAATCCCCATGGATGAAACCCTAAAAGAAATGTTTAGGCGTATTCCACGGACTTTGGGTTGTCCTTACGTGTTCAACCACAATGGAAAGCAGTTGAACCACGCTAAGACAGGATTCAGGAACGCTTGTCAAAAGGCGGGCTTGGAGGGGTTCCACTTCCACGACTTGCGGCATTGCGCGGTGACGAACATGCGCAAGGCCGGGGTGCCGGAATCGGTGATTATGAGTATCAGCGGACACAAGACCAACGCTGTCTTTCGGAGATATGACAGGATCGACCGGACGGACAGGCTGGATGCCCTGGAAAGGGTTCGGGTGTTCAATGATGCGAATTGGACAAAACGACTTCCGGAGGTGAAAACAGAAATAGGTTGAGAATGGCTTTTTTCGTCCATGGATACGAATTGGATAAGCCCATTTTTCAACTTCGAATTTCGATGGGTTGAAGTTGTTGTTTTGCTTTAGCAGTAAGGGTTTTAAGCAATCTTGTTTCAGATCAAATTAGACTGTCCGTTTTCTCAAAATCTATCGACCTCACGGTCATGTCGGTTCAAGTCCGACCTCGGGCACCAAATTTTCCATTTAAATATCCGGTGTTTTCATCGAACCGGCTGATAAGTCAATTTTCTTAAACTGCCGTTACCCCTTCCCGTCTCTTATACGTCTCTTTTGAAACCCGAACTTTCGCTAAAGCGTTCATCCGGTCTTCCCGGTCAATCCTGTCATACCGCCTAAAAACCGCATTGGTCTTATGGCCTGAAATGGACATGATGACCGATTCCGGCACACCAGCTTTTCGCATGTTCGTGATTGCGCAATGCCTTAAGTCGTGAAAAGTGTACCTCCCCGGCAGTCCTTTTCCCATTCCGCTTCAGTGGAAGGCCGTCCGCGCATTTCAAATGGAAAAGTAAAGATCTGAAAAGAAAGGGTCCGATAGCCTATCTTTAAAATTCAAAGCAGGGGTTCTTGCAGCTTCAAACCTTTTTGGAGCTTTTGGATGTCCTCTTTTGGTATCTCGGCTGTGATCAGATAAATTTCCCCGAATTTGCTTTTGTACTCCTTCCAGACAGTCCGAGGGTACAAGTCCTCAATTTTTTCCTTTTCCGTGTAATATTTTTTCCAATTTGGGAGTGCTGAAAAAATCCAATTATACGTGAAAAACAAGGCAACATTCTTAGTCACCGCGGCTTGGATGGGCATCTCCAAGGATTTTCCCAGATTGACCGGCACTTTCTGATAAGTGAGATACTGTTCCACCGCGCAAAAGCAATCGTCGTCTTCGGCGACAATATGGTCCGTTGGATAAAGGTTTGTCATCAGTTGAGCTACGGAGATGTGGTCAAAACCAAGAAAGGACCAATTATAAGAACTGTTGCGGAAATTGAAAAAATAGGACCGGATGTTAAAGATGAAAGACGCCCCGACCAATGCCGCAAAAATGATGATTCCAGCCTGCCGTAAAGGTTTTGGCTTGGATGCGAGCAACCGCACCAACCAATCCATGCCCAGGGCCATAAAAAAGCACAGGAACGGAAGGGCGAAGAAAAATCGGCCGGTATGAAAATAAAAAGGGTCTGTGCCTGTTTTGGTACTTTCGATATGTATGGAAAGGATATTGGCAAGAATGCCAAAGGCCAACCCGGCGATGGCCAGCAGGTTACTCCATTGTTTGAAACCGCGCAAAGCGATGACCAGGCCCAAGAATCCGAACATGCCTAGGAAGGGGTCCAGCACTGGAACGCCATTAAGCCCGAAGCGTTCATCAACGCCCCAATAGTTCGGCCAAAAGAGCGTGTAGAGGGAAGTGAAAATCCTTTGCAGGGCCAGGAGATAGTCCGGGGTGAAAAGCTGGCCGACTCGTCCAAAGGCTTCGGAAGGGTTGCGCATGAGAAAGACGAGGAACGGCCCGGCCAGCCATAGGAAACAAACAGTAGAAAACAAGAAGTGTCGTCCATAGGCCCTAAGCCACTTGCCCTTCCGCGAGAGGCTGAACCCCCCCAGGGCGACGGCCAGTAAAACCGGGACCAGGCGGCCGGAATAATAAGTCATCGCCGCAGCGGCCGTGAAAAGCCCGACCCAGGCGAAAGAGACCCGCCGCCCCTCCTTCAACGCCCGGGCCAGGAAGAAAAAAGCCAGGATCTCAAAAAGCACGACGTAAATGTGGCTGAAGACCGAAAGGCTGAAAAACAAATACAACCAACAATAGGAAAAATAGACGGACGCGAGCCAGGAAGCAGTTGCCGAGAAATAAAGCCGGCACCAGCGGTAAAAGAAATAAAGGGTGATGACGGACAAAAGTGCGGAAAATCCCCGCGCGGCGGCCAGGTGAACCCCGAAAACCTTCAGGAAACCGGCTAGTAAAAAAAGGGGGAAATAGGGCCAGGCATTGAACGAAACAAAGGGGGTATTTTGTTTGCCTTCCAGCACAGCGATCGTGTTTAACATATTAAACGCTTCATCCGGTTGAAGACCGGTCAAATTTTGGCCCAGAAAGGGGAAACGCAAGGAAACCGCCAGCAGAATTAAAATGGTCAAAGCGGCGGTGTTGGAAAAAAACTCACGGGGCCGAAGGGCGCTTCCCGCTTTTTGGATGGAAAAAATCACGGCCCACAACAATAGAGCCACCGCAACCAAGCCAGCGACGCCCCATTTTTGGTAAAAACAAATATAAGCCAAACACCAGGCGGCGATCAGCCATAAAAAAGGCCAATAAGAAACTGTTTTTTCCTTGCGGGTGGAAGTGATTTCCTTGATGGGCTGTTGAATCGTTTCGGAACGCGCGGGGAACGCCTTAAACAAGGCCCATAGGGCCAGCGCCTGAACGGGCAAACCGAGAAGCCAGTTCGGTGTGCCGGAAAGCAACGCGACACCCAAACAACCCAGCAAGATCCCGGGGATCAGGTATTTCCATTGGATCGTGCGGCTATTCGCATTCTTTTTTGATCGGGTTTTATTTTTCATTTAGGCCTTACCTTCACTAAAAATTCGGTCCAAGTTTAAGTTAGTATAAATGGGCTCAAAATGAAAAACCCAAGAATACTTAACGGAAAAAACAGTTTAAGGAATCTTTCATTTTTAAATAGATTTAAAAAAAATAACTTATCTAAGTATTTAAATAATTCAATAAATGATTATGCTTAGACAAAGTCTGAGCGCACCAATTTTTTTCTTTTTCAAACGGTTGTAAAACCTTCTAAATCATCGTCCCTAGCAGATGCCAGAAGCTTCCGATTGTTTCAATTTATAGTCGGGAACCTTTTTTGTTTGTGGCAGTCGGAGGCGGATAAAACCCGTAAAAACCGGTTACGAGAGACACGTATATGAAACGAATAAGACACCGACAATTTAGAAAAAGTCTATTTCGCCCCTTTCGCAGCAAATAACCCGCGGAACTGGCTTGAGGAAAAGGGCGTGCAGGTGATATATATCGAGCAGGGAGTCCCTGGCAAAAAGGTAAGATTTTTCTGCCGAAGCCAAGGGTGCAAGGGGTGGTAGATTGTTGGAGACAGGCGCATAATTAGAAGAGACCACTCGGCGGTTCGTGTGGAAAGACACCGAAAGAACTTTAATTCAAGTCGATTATTGGGAGAAGGTTAAAAATGCCATTCGATGCCCCAGGGAAACAAAAACATATTAAAGCCGTTACATTATCAAACCAAGAACGGATTGTACTCGCGAGTGAAAAGACTAGCGCGAGACTTCTCATAGTTGATTTTTTCAGGGATGTGCTGACCGCCGCGGTTAACGCGGATAGCAGAGGGTTTCTCCAGAAGATCGTGCTGTCACTTAGGGAAAACAACTCGGACAAGCTGATCACAACGCTTGAAGAAGCTAAAACCTACGGGGGAATATCGAAAGATTGCGCCGTTGACGCCTATAAGATCATCGAACATTTAATTGGGCATCCGCCAAAATACGAGGGGCTTGGCACGGAGCAGTTCTGCAAGTGGGCGTTAGAATATATTGAATGGAAAAAAGATAACGATGGGGTCATGATGCAGCTTTTCCGCGACGCTTATGTACATGATCGAGGATTGAAAAAAGGCATTTTACTGGAAGTGTCGATGGAGGCTGGTTCCCTTGTGGAAGTGCAGGAAGAATCCCAGGCAAAACAATCCCACCTTGACCCGCGGCAAAACATCACCACCTTTATCTTGGAGAACCTGAAAATGTATTCTGAGGTGGAGCAAGACAAGCTTGAGGATGTTAAAAATATGATGCGGTCGTTTTGGCCTGGCTTGACAGACGACCTGACTAATACCGACCTTTTCCGGAAACTGGATGGAAAACTGGATAAGGCGGATAAGGACCAGGTGTATTACTGGAACGGCTATCTGGGCGTTACGGTGACCGGCGAAAATGAAAACAAACCTCTCTGGTTTGATTGCCTCTCACAAGATCGGACCAAAGAGGCTTCCGCTAAAAGGGAAAAAGACGATGAGTTGTTGATGGACCATTTGAATGAAAGTCATTTGAGCTCTTTGCTGTCAACAGAAGATAAGCCGGCGCAGGAACAGCTTAAACCGGATGACAGCAAAGTGTTTTATGGGGCAGTCCATAAGGTGAATTCGCGCGAGCCGATCCGTCTTCAAGATAGCGTCAAGATCATCGACCTGAAAACACGGATCACCTATGACCCTCCGAAGCCGGCGGGCCGTCTGGGAAAAGTCGATTACTACAAGTTCATCTACCCGGTTCTTCCCGACTACAACGATCCCCAATTCAAGCAGGTCCTGGGATTCAATGAGCTCCTGGTGGGATCATTCCTGGATGAAAAAAATCAATCCGATGCCTATTTTATCGTCAGGACGCGGAATGAATTTGAGTCGTTAGTCAAGGCCTATAAACTTGAAAAACTGAGGGTATGCGAATACGACGCGACATTGAAGAACGCCCTGCCCGCCAATGTAACGAAAGATTTAAGGAACACTGTCATTGAAAGAACGCGGACGTTCCTGTCTCAAAACCGCGGAAAGATCCCCGCTATACTGGCCGCCCTGAAAGCCGGGAAAGCGAATGACACGGTCGCAGCTCTGATGGAATACGTCAAGGTCCAGATGTCGCCCGATGGCAGGCTGGCTTATGATCTGCGGAATTGCCTTAAAAAGGTCATATCGGCTAAACAAGATATCCTACCGGCTAAACAAACGCTCCAGGCCCAACAGGCGCTCCAAGATAAACTCATGATCCAAACTCAAAATGAGATCAAAACGAATCAAACGCTTCAACGCATACAAGCGTTCAAGGCTAAACTGGCGCTTCAAGTCAAGCAGACTCTCCAAGCTAAAAAAGCGCTCGACGTTCAAGTCGCGCCCCTTTTCGAACTGGTGTCCCAAGCTTATCAAGCACGCCAATTACAGCCAAAACCCCCCGCTCAACCCGGAACCAAATCCAAAGCGTTATCCCCGCCTAAAGCGGCACCGCCGGCTCCACCCGCGCTCCCGTGGGAGACCGTGATCCCCTGGGACAAACTAACACAACTCGCCGAGAATCTTGCGGAGAAGGCGAAATTGGAATTGCCCGATGCGAAAATTGTGCTGATATTGCCAGAAACCAATAAAAACATTACCGATAGACTCTTCGAAGATCTTATAACATTTTTTTATGATTTCATGATCAAGGCCATTCAGGAGCCGGTTGCCAAGTTTTCCATGGTGATGGCGGAATCCCTGGCGGACTACCTATCATCTTTGGAAGGAAATAACCAACAACAGATGATGGATGCATTGGCCCGGTTGGCCGAAGAAATGTCGCCGGGGGAGCAGCAGGGTTAGTTTAACTTTCTCGAATGCGTTATCTTTCCCTAAAGCAATGAAGCGGCTGCCGTGGCAGGCGAACCAAGATTGATGAAAGCGTTCGGATTTCCCATCCTGCCTTTAAAATTCCGATTCGCAGTTAAAATCTGGTTCTCGCCGTCCGATAGCACTCCGGCCAATAAAATCTCGGTCCTAAGACAATCCTGCCTTGATTCGTAGTTAACGTAGTAAGCTGAAGTGCTTTTCTAGGGCTCCGCATTAGAATATATCCTGGATTTACTTCAGGGTACCTCTATAAATCGCTGTTCCCCTTCTCCCTAGAGGGGAGAAGGATGGGATGAGGGTGGAAATAGCGAGGTTTTTCACCCCTCACCCTACCCTCTCCCTCAAGGGGCGAGGGCTTAAATGAATTTTTAGAGGTTCCCTTCAGGGCTTTCCTCGCATTTATAAGGTTTTTTCTTTAAACTTATTTATTCATATTCTTTGGAATAAAACGTCCTATTCGGAGTCTATATTTATAGAGGGCCTGGTGGGTAACCCAGTTCCGGCTGCTGACAACGCCCTAAAACCGCATTTTTAATATTTAAAAGGAACCTATTAGGAGTCTGGAATGAAAAAGATCTTCTTGTTACCGGCTTTAGCCTTGTTATTAATTTTCGGGATATTAACCTTCTGTGGGTGTAATAAAACTTTGCCATTGGCCCCTCATCCTTCAGGCTCTGTCGCTACGATCCCTACAACCACACCCAGCTCCTCATCCGTTTGCCTGCCCTTCACGGCGATCATGAATTTCCCCTTTACATCCCAAACTACTGGGAACTTCGTGATCCATAGCATGGCAGGCTGGCTAGCCTACACGGGTTGTACCCCCGGAACCTGTCCAGTGCCTCCGGTTGATTTTAATTCCAGCATGCTTCTAGTAAGCGAGGAAACCTTTACCCGGGTTTGCGGCTGCTTTCCTCTTTCCGAAGCCATTACAGAAGTCTGTACCGATGGAAACGTGATCACAGTAAATGTGCATAAGACATTTCCTCCCGACTGCAGCTTCACTCCAACGGCCTCGCCGGGTATTTGTGTCCAGTCCTATACGATCGGATCTGCCATTGCCTTGAACCAATCCGGCCTACCCGTGACTTGGGTGTACGATGGGTTATAAACTCAGAATCACGATATTTTGAAAGAATCGCATTTGGAGGATGGAATGAATTCTGTAAGGCGTTTATGGACGTTCGGGGTTATTTTACTGGCGGGTTTCTGGGTGGCCACGGGTTGCAATAAAATTTATAACGTTCCAGTTGCGCCGGTCCTGACAACAATGCCCACCGCGACCCAGACAAGCTCCTTGACTTCCACGCCCAGCCTGACGCCGACGGCGGCTTTCACTTTCACAACCACACCCACACCGACTTCCACAGCCACGGCGACTTGGGCAAACACCGCCACCTTGACCTCGACGCCTTCGGCTTCGCCGACCCCCACAGCTACCGCCACCCCTAATGGAACGGTGGAAGACGTGACGGAATCCAATTTCACCACGGAAGTCCTGGATTACAGCATGCCAGTCATGGTGGAATTCTTCGCCACCTGGTGCCCGCATTGCGCAGCTTTTAAACCGGTCGTGGACCAGTTCGCCTTGAATTATGCCGGCAAGATCAAGGTGGTCCGAGTGGACATTGACTTGAATCCTAACCTGACTATGGACTATGGAATTTCGGGAATCCCCACCTCGATCTTTTTCGTAAATGGATCAGCGGTCACAACCCTAGTAGGCGAAGTGACACTGAACGTTTTATCTAGCACTGCCGATACCATCCTAGCCTCCGCACCCTGACGGGCCGCCCGAGGTCACAAACCGAGGGCGAAGATTGCCCGTGCTCACAACCGGCCCTTATTTCGATATCTCTACTCCCAACGGCGACAAAGACCTGGCTTTCTCGTAAAATTCTTGGGCCAAGTCCATATTTCCCAGGCCCCGGTAAAGATCCGACAGCTTCAAGTAATAAACCGGCTCCTTAGGGTTAAAGGCTATGCCTTGACGGTACTTTTCAATGGCCTCGTCCGGGCGGCCTTGCATCTGGCTGATCACGGCCAGGTTGACTAGGTACTTGGGGTTGTAAGGGTCCAACTCATGGGCCTTTCCATATGCTGACTTTGCATCCGCCAGCTTTTTTAAATACCCGTAACTCGCGCCCAATTTGCCGTAGTTATCGGCGTTATCCGGTTCAATTTTGACCGCCTCCAGCATTGTGTCCGCAGCCTCTTTGTGCCTTCCTAAGTTCTTATAGATCATCCATAGGTTGCGGTATGGCGTTGCGGTATGGGAATCCATGGAAGCGGCTAGCTTGAATTCCCGGATGGCATCCTCGGCCTTTCCCTGGTTCAAAAGCGCGATCCCCATCCCGTTATGGGTGATGGCCAAGGGAGGAGATATTGCCAAAGCGCGGTTGAATTCACTCATGGCGTCGTCCCAGCGTCCTTCGTCCGAATAGGTGCAGCCCAGGTACGTGTGGGCATCCGGGGTGTCATCCGGATAAACCCGCACTACGTTTTCCCAAAGGGATCGGGAATCCTTCCAAACCCCGATCTGCCGAATGGTTGCGAACCCAAGGACGGCCGTTAAAACCCCGATGAACAACGCCAGGAGTAACCGCCGGTTTGAAAGACAGGAGGCCAAACCGGCTGAAAAGGGGACAAAGACGGCCAAGCTCGGCAGGTAGGTGTACCGGTCCGCGGCCGCCTGGCTTCCAACCTGGAGTAAACCCAAAACAGGCGCCAAGGTGATGAGGTAATAAAGCCATGCCACGGAGAGGTAAGGCGCTTTTTTTCGGTAACGGGAACAGGCAATAAAGATTAGGGCCACTAAAAAGACAGCCAATAGGTTTTCCAATTGATAAAGGCGATTCACGTTGTGAGGGAAGGGGTATAAAGGCACCAGATTGACGGGTACGGCCATCTTCCAAAGGTAAAAAATCAGGGCATGAAAAGCGTTCATGATCCAAAATATCTGGGAATGAATATCGGTGGAGGAAAGAGTCTGGACATGTGACAGCACCGTGAATAGGCCGACTGCCAATGCCAGGATGAAAAAAGGGATTTTTTCGGTTAGGACCTTGGAGAGGCCGGTTTGAAACCGGCCCAAGGGCCATCCATCCAGGATGAGAAAAACCAGCGGAAGGGTGACGGCCATGGGTTTGGACATGAGGGCCAATAGATACAGGCCCAGGCAGCTATACAACTTAAGGCCGTTTTGCAAGGGGGAAGAAGCGTAGTTCATGTAAAGCAGAAGCCCCAACAGGTAAAAGAAGGCGAAAAGCACGTCTTTTCTTTCCGTAGCCCAGGCCACGGACTCCACATGGATGGGATGCAGTCCGAATAGGAGCGCTGCCAGCAAAGCCGCGGGAATCTCATAAGTATTTCGACCGGTGTTTCCTACTGGTATCCGGTTATCTTCTGCCAAGTTCAGAACCCGGCGGCAAACGAAGAAAACCAGCGCGGTATTCAGGGCATGAAGGACAAGGTTGGTGAGGTGGTAAATCCTTGGGTCCAGGCCGCCCATCCAAAAATTCAGGGCCAGGGATAACCAGGTCAGGGGAATCCAATTACCGCTGTAAAAGGTGGTAAGCATCCATCGCAAGGAAGACAAGTCAAGGTGGCGGATATGGGGGTTTTCCGTGATGAATTCCCTATCGTCCCAATTGACGAAACTATTTTTCAGGACGGGAAGGTAAAACAAAGCCACCACTAACGCCGGCAGCAAGGCGTAAAACCAAGGTTCGGATTTTAAGGAACGCTCGGGACCGGC
This sequence comes from candidate division FCPU426 bacterium, assembly GCA_963847625.1. Lineage (GTDB taxonomy): Bacteria > Oederibacteriota > Muellerivitia > Muellerivitales > Muellerivitaceae > CAWCKJ01. Next base: position 11,663 of record CAWKAR010000030.1, read on the forward strand.
TACCATTTCGGCATGATGTGAAGACGGGTTTTCATTCATTAAAGGATTATAACAAAGGGCCATTTCTTGTTGGATTTTGGGGTCAAGGTTAAATGTAAATGGTTCAGTCTGAGCCTTTTTATCAATCCACTAATGCGCTTGAGCCATAAGGTAGTAGGAAAGAAAAGCGGAAGGTACAATGAATCCCGGCCAGATTTGGCTTGGGTCTGTCAAGGGACGACCCTTCGGGTCGCCACTTGGGCGGGGCATGTAACCCCGCCCAAGTACACGGCTAGGCCCCCGGGCAAGCCCGGGGCCTTGGCAGCCGGTAAAAACACTATCCTTAGCTTAAAGGGTGATAAAAGCCATGCCGATTCCCAAGGGGTTGAGGAAATGGACAGGAAAACTTTTCTGGCCCTTCTTATACCTCGGTTTGTGGGAAATCCTTCTTCGAGCGCAAAACCCCGGGTTGATGACCGACGACAGCGGCGAAATCGTCACGGCCGCCTCGTGCCTGGGGATCGGTCATGGCCCGGGTTTTCCCCTCTATATACTTCTGGCTCGGCTGGCCGGCTTTCTCCCCATGGGGACCCTAGCTTTCCGGTTGAACCTTCTGGCCGCCTTTTTCACCCTGCTGGCCATCCATTTCACGGTAACGGCCTGCCGCGAACTATGGAAAAAGCTCCTGCCGAATGATCCGGGTGCCCTCTCGATCCTCCTTCAGAAAGAACTGTGGCTGGTTTTTACAGCGCTGTCTCTATTGTTCTGCGAGAGTGTTTTCGCGCAAAGCCTGACCGCCAAGGGCGGCATCTATACCTTTACGCTCATGGGTTTCGCGGTAATGCTTTGGGCTTGTATAGGTGAATTGTCGGACGCCCGGCTTTTGTGGGCACTGTTTTTCTGGTCGATTGGAATGGGAAACCATTGGCCGTTCCAGGTTTTTGGTCTACTTCTGCTGTTAATCCGGTTCGGCCCCAGGATCTTCCGTTGGGGACTTCTCAAAATCCTTTCCGCCGCCTCCTTCATCCTCATCGGTTTATCCACCTTTCTTTATCTTCCTTTGAGGGCCGAGAATTCACCCGTCTTAAATTGGGAGAATCCCCGGGTCATTGGGGCATTCTGGTCGGTTTTGTCGAGGAGGAACGCCCCCGCCGGCGAATTCGCCGGCCGAAACCTTGAAGAATATGCCAGGAATGTTCTCGAATACCTGCGTGTGATGGGCCTGCATTGGTGGCCCGGTTTCGTCCTGCTTGCGGCAGCCGGTGCCTGGTTCCTTTTTCGCCGCCAGCGCGGCCTCCTTCTGGCCTATTCCGCGTCCTACGCTGCCCTGGTGGCCGCCATTGTTCGCGTCACCCATTTTGACGAGAACACCCTTTACCTGGAGACAAATTTTCTTGTCTGCACCCAGGCCCTGCCCGCTTTACTCGGTTTTGCCGGGGCCCTGGCCCTTTGCAACCGGTGGCTGGGTTCTAGGCCCAAGGCCGCGTTTGGCGTAGCCTTGGCGGCCGTCCTGGCCGTCGCCTCTTGGGGAGCGGCGGTATTTGACCGGCAGCAGAAAACAGGTTACACGCTGGCGGAAGACATCGGGGCCAATCTGCTCAAGGAATTGCCTTGGAACGCCCTGGTCTTGCTGGATTCGGATGTGACGATCATGCCGGGGCTTTACCAGAGGTACGCCCAAGATAAACGGCCGGATATCGCCATGGTCTTTTTGCCCTTGATCCAATCAAAATGGGGTTTTGCCCAGGCCGTAGCGGAATACAAGGCAAGAATGAACCCCTCGGGCGCGGTCAGGGGCTTCCAGGATGCACTGCGCTTGTTCATGGACCCGGAGCGCTTCAAGTGCTCGTCCGTTTTCTACGCGTACTATAAGCAGAACCTGGAACAAAACGGTATGGGAGACCTAGCCGGCCGCCTTTCTCCCTGGGGATTGAGCTACCGGTTGGGGCAAGGAACATGGGAACCGGGAAAAGCCTCCTGGGACGTGTGGAATATTACCTCGCGGCAACGCTTGAGAAACCTCGATAGCGCGAAAAACCTTCCCGGCACGGAATTCACCTGCTTCGTGTACCGTTACGACTACGCCCGGCCCCATTTGGAGATGGGTTCCATTCTGTTGAAAAACGGATATCTTTATGACTCAGTCCGGCATTATCAAAAAGCATTGTTGGTTTATCCGGGCATGCGGGGAGTTTACCGGGACCTGGCGTCCTATTTCGAGACGGCCGGATACCCTGAAATGGCTGAAGTGTTTAGTCGGAAGGAGGCAACCATTGCGCCGGATTCGGCGGGTGCCCTGGAAGCACATGGGAATATTCTCATGAAATTGGGGTACTGGAAGCGGGCCGCCGACGCCTATGGACGTTGCTTGAAGATCAACCCCAGTTCGCCCGACGCACGTCTTAACCGGGAAACTGCCCTGCGAAACCTATCCGCTTCACCGCCCATCCGAGTTTTGCCCGGTAGAAGAGCCGAAGATTACATTGCCCTGGGGAAGAAATACGAACGGGACCGTGAAGGCTTCCTGGCTTCTGTGGCGTACGAGGCCGCCCGAGGTCAATAGCGGGATGAGCTTTATTGAAATTTATTGAATTCTTCTGATCAATTGGTTGTCAGTATCCGCAACGTAAACATTTCCGGAAGAATCAACCGTGAGACCATAGGGATAGTTGAACGAGGTAGCGGTCCCCTTTCCGTTAGCGGACCCGATTGACCCGGAACCAGCTAAGGTCGTTACCATCTCATCGTTGTTAATTTCGCGGATCAAACTGTTGTTGGTATCTGCGACGTAAACATTTCCGTGAGAATCAACCGCGACTCCACCTGGAAAATAAAATGACGCGGCAGTCCCCATTCCATTAGTAGCCCCTGCCATCCCTGCCGTCCCCGCCAGAGTCGTCACCGTGCCCCCAGGTGCAATTTTCCGGATCAGATGGTTCCAAGTATCGGCAACGTAAACATTTCCGTGAGAATCAACTGAGATTCCGCCTGGAAAATAAAATGATGCGGCGGTTCCCATGCCGTTGGCGGCCCCGGCCATCCCTGCTGTCCCCGCCAGGGTCGTCACCGCGCCATCGGGGGCAATTTTCCGGATTAGATGGTTCCAAGTATCGGCGACGTAAACATTTCCGTGATAATCAACCGAGATTCCGCCTGGAAAATAAAATGATGCGGCGGTTCCCATTCCGTTGACGGCCCCGGCCACACCGGCCAACCCCGCCAGGGTCGTTACCGCGCCCCCAGGTGTAATTTTCCGGATTAAATGGTTCCAAGTATCGGCGACGTAAACATTTCCGGAAGGATCGACGGCGATTCCATAGGGATAATAGAACGATGCGGCAGTTCCTGTGCCGTTGGAGGACCCAATGAATCCAGATCCTGCCAGGGTTGTCACTACGCCACCGGCGCTGATTTTCCGAATCTGATTGTTCCAAGTATCTGCAACATAAACATTTCCGGAGGAATCCACCGCAACTTTATTGGGAAAATTGAATAATGCGGCTTTTCCCGTTCCGTTGGCGGACCCAGTAACCCCTGCCGACCCCGCCAGGGTCGTTACCACTACGCCATTGGTGTTTGTGGAAGGCGCGGTTGGATTGTTGTTTTTACTGCAGGAGATTGGAAAAATCCCCAAAAACGATATAAGTAATAAAATCAATCCTAATGGATAAAGCATTCGGCGCATCGACAACCCCAAACTCTCCCCAAATAAGGTAAACAGTTACCCTTCAATTATAATAAAAATTGCCATAGGTGCAATTTTAAATGAAAATTTTATTTCATGACTGATGAAGCTTGCGTAAAAGAAACGCTATTAAAGGCGAAATACGAAGGGGACCGCTAAGATTTCCTGGCCTCGGTAGCGTACGAGGCCGCCAACGGACAATAAAGGATGTTTTCTCTCTATCCCATGCAGCCATTGAACATTAACGAAGATTCCAACGGCTAGGATCGGTTAATACCGTTTCAGCCGCAACAGTCTGCAAGGCCTTAGCCGTTTTTTTGGATATGGCTTCCGGATAATCCAGACCCTCCGGACTTTTCTGGAATAGAACCGCGTAAAAAACGCAGGCAGCCAGGTAGGTCCCTTCCAAGGTGGGATGGCTCCCATCCCCCTGCCAAAGCTGCAAATCCGGATCGCGCTCCACCGCGGTTTTCCAGGCTACTCCCACGGGCGCCACTTTCAAATGAAGCTCGTTGGCGATGCCCATATATCCCGAGGTCAGTTGGGCCTGCATAGAGTTGAAATCGCCGAATCCAAACTCAGCCAATCCCTTTTGGCGGCCCCAGGTCATGTAAAGCACCGGATCAGCGTCGGTTTGCCGGATTCTACCAGCCAAGGAGCGGACCGCTGGATACATGCCCTGCTCACGGCTTTGTTCCACGGAAGGGACAATACTTTGTTCCTGCAATACTACAAAATCCCATTTCTTCCCGCTGATCTTATCCAAAGCATCCTTGGATTCGGCATGCTGGGCCAAGGTCCAACCACCCGGTGCAAACATGTCGGTAACAACCTGGCGATGACCTGAGAGGGCCAAATCCGCTAATATTTTTGGAAGGTTATTTACGGAGGTGTAGCTATTGCCGATAAACAAAACGTCTACCTTCGGCCCGGCCATTTTTTCTTCGCCGCATCCGGTTAATAAAACCGTTAAGACGATTAGAAGGATACTCTTCATCATTCGCCTCTACTGAAGATTAAAAATGAGGCCAGAAAAGATGCTTGAGATGGTAATGCCCTAACGCGTTGGGATGAATAGGAAGGGGTATGGCGCTGACATACCAGAAGGTGGGATCGGAAGAATCATAATAGGGGTTGGAGGTAATGTTGTATTGAGTCCCGTGTCCCAGAAACGGCGTATAGTCGTCCACCAAATCCACGCCGGTTTCAGAAGCGACTTCTTTGATCCTCAGGTTATATTGCGCCAAAACCGCTTCCGCCGCGGCCCAGCCATAAGACGTCAGACCCGTCCCATCTGTCGGATCATAGATGTTTCCCAATACTATTTTTTGAATCCCCGGATAGAGGGCGGTGTTTTGAAGCACTTGCACAATCTGAGTTTCCAAACGCGCCTTGAAGTTATAGGACCAAGTCGTTCCTTGGGAAAGAGTGCACCCGAAAACGGCCCCGTCACAGGGAGGGTCAGTGTAACTGGCGCCGCAAGGCTGGATCAGCTCATTCCCCCCGATGAGGATGGTAACAAATATCGGTTCCGATAATCCTTGGGGAATGTAGGGCACTTCATTGCTGATGACTTCCTGGGTCCGGTACCCGGGGTAGGAAAGGTTGAGAATCTGCATGCCGGGATATTTGGTGGAAAGGTCCATACCGGCATCGGCCGGATAAGCAGTGTTGTTATTTTGAAAAAGAAGATTCACGAAACTAAGCGAAACATCGGTTAAATCGTAACCGTAGGAAATGCTATCCCCCAGGGCGACATAAAGCCTTTGCATGGTCGCTATTGGAGTGGGGGTATGGGTGACCGTTGGAGAAACCGTGGCCGTTGGAGAAGTGTTCATCGGTTTGAGATGTGATGTAGGAGAAATCGAATAATTTTTCGAACACGCGAATGGGAGCGGGGAGAGAAGCGCAAATAAAATCAGATAGCGAAAAATTTTCATGATTTTAGATTATACATGCCAAAAAGCTTTATTCCCAACTCCCTGTCAATCCTGGCCTCAGGCGCAGAAAAGGGAAGTATTATGGTTTTTAACACAAATTGTGCACGCATATGTCCGAGTTATAAAGTCTATTAATCTGTCTTTACCTAGAACCACCTTCTATTTCCACTGATTAAAGGAAAATAAATTCTCAAAGATTCTATTGGTTATAATAAATTCTCACTGATTTTTTCTGCGAGGTATGCCCATGCGGCGCTCATACTGGCTTTTTCTTGTTTTTGCGATCTTACTCTCTGGCTGCGTCACTAAAAATTATTACTCAAATCTCAATCCAAACTTTGCCGGACTTAAATACCAGCGAATCCTCATACAATTCGCCAACTTGGAGCCGGGTCTTGGCCCTGAAGGCGAAAAAACCCTCAAGCAGGAAATCGGGAATGCCTTCGGCCCCAGCATCCAGTGCTTTCTCTTTTCCGACGAGTTTTATGCCGCCATTCAGCCCAAGGCGGAAATGAGTGCCTCCATCCGGAGGTTCCTGATGGAAAATAAAATAGATGGATATCTAATCTGTATCAGCGTACAAGGAGTGAAAAAGCAAACCAATGTCATGAGCACCATGTCCGGGTCCGTCTACGCCAATAACGATCAAAAAGTCGCGGGATATCGGATGGAGCTATTCGATCTCAGGACCAATCACTCGGTTTGGTACTCCACTGCCCGGATGGAAGGTCTCAGTCTCCTCAATTCGTTCAAGGGCATGATGACCAGCTTCATCAATAAAGCCGTCAATGATCTGAAAAAGCATGATATTCTCGGCTTAGACGTCCGCCCCTCCACTCCTTTCGGAATCGGCTCAGATAAAGAGCTTCCCATTCCCAAGCAGGAAATTTAAGATTATCGCTTTTAAAAAACTGAATTAAAAAAAGGAAAGCCCCTGGCGGTTTTAAACCGTGGGGCTTTATCTTTGATGGCTGGCCGTGTCCTGTAGCATCCCTGAAGAGGGCACCGCTACAAGTGACCATTGAAATTTACTGAATTTCCCTGATCAGTTGGTCCCAAGTATCCGCAACGTATACAATCCCGGAAGTATCAACCGCGACTCCAGTGGGCCCGTTAAACGATGCGGCGGTCCCAATCCCATTGTTGGCGCAACATGGCCCACCCCCCGCCAGGGTTGTCACTAAGCCCCCGGGGGTGATTTCCCGGATAAGGTTGTTGTTAGTATCCGCGACGTAAACGTTCCCGGAGGCATCAACCGCGACTCCAGTGGGATTATAAAACGATGCGACGGTCCCAATCCCATTGTTGGCACAACATGGCCCACCCCCCGCCAGGGTCGTCACCACGCCCCCGGGAGTGATTTCCCGGATCAAAGAATTGCCATTATCCGCAATATAAACATTTCCTGAGGCATCGACCGCGACTCCAGTGGGATTATAAAACAATGCGGCGGTCCCCGTTGCATTGGTGGACCCGGAAACCCCTGCCGATCCCGCCAGGGTCGAAACGACGCCTCCGGCTGTAATTTTCCGGATCAATTGGTTGCTGGCATCCCCGACATAAACATTTCCGGAGGAATCAACCGCTATTCCAACGGGTAAGTTGAACGATGCGGAGGTCGCTGACCCGTTAGTGGATCCTTTGGACCCGGACCCCGCGAAGGTGGACACCAAGCCCCCGGGGGTGATTTCCCGGATCAAATTGTTGTAGGTATCCGCGACAAAAATATTTCCGGTGGAATCAACCGCAACTCCAGAGGGATGGTAGAACGATGCGGTGGTTCCCATTCCGTTGGTAGAACAACATAGCCCTCCACCCGCCAGGGTGGACACCAAGCCCCCGGGAGTAATTTTTCGGATCAGGTGGTTGCCCCAATCCGCGACGTAAACATTTCCGGCAGAATCAGCCGCAACTCCATAGGGCATATAAAACAATGCGGCGATTCCGGTACCATTGTTGAATCCGCTGACCCCTGCCGATCCCGCGAGAGTCGTTACCATTCCCTCATTAGTCGGAATAGGCGTACAGGTATTGCCTGGGTAACCGCAAGGAGTATGGGTGGAAGTGGCCGTTGGAGTATTGGTGATGGTAAAAGTGAAGGTCGGCGTACAAATCGAGGGGTAGCAGACGCTGGTGGGCGTGGGAAAGATCCTGGCCGCAGTAGGGGGATTATCATTGCAGGCGATCTGGAAAAATCCCAAAAAAGATAGAAGTAAAAGGCCGGAACCCAAAAAATAAAGATGTCGGCTCATACCTAAATCCAGAAGAACTTTTAAAGGGAACTCCTGTGCCGAGGCTTCATGCCAAGGCACGCGATTTGAATGTGTTGATTCCCCAGGGAATCGAACCAGCATCGAGTCGATTATCATTTTAATTTTCATAGCGAATCGGCGCATTCACACACCCGGGAAAAGAATCTGTAATGTTATTCTTATAGCCTATCCCACCCATGGACTTGAATTCAACTCGGAAAAAATTTCATGCCGGCGGAACAAGCTATTAGGAACTCAATAGTGTTAATATTTCCATTTCCACTTCTGTTAATATGCTGGCTATGAATTCTTTCGATGTCGTCATTATCGGCGCCGGGGCCGCGGGAATGATGTGCGCCCTGCAAGCCGGGAAGCAGGGCCGCAAAGTCGCCCTTCTGGAACATGCCCCTCAGATCGGCGCTAAAATCCTCATTTCCGGCGGGGGCCGTTGCAACTTCACCAATACCGGGGCAGACCCGGAAAATTACGTCTCCCAGAATCCCCACTTCTGCAAATCCGCCCTAGCCCGCTTCACCCCCGCCAACTTCGTTCAGATGGTGAAGAACCACCGCATTCCCTTCCACGAAAAAAAGCTGGGTCAGCTCTTCTGTGACCGTTCGGCCAAGGATATCGTGGACATGTTGGAGGGGGAATGCTGCAAATCGAAGGTCAAGCTGTTCCTGGGCCAAAAAGTCGAGAACATTTCAAAAGATAGCCGGTTTGCCGTCCAAACTGAGGACGGGGAGTTCTCCTGCGATTCTCTTGTCATCGCTACGGGCGGGCTATCCATTCCCAGGGTCGGGGCCACCGATTTCGGCTACCGGATCGCCCGTTATTTCGGGCTGGGCATCGCGGAGACCGCCCCGGCCCTGGACGGGTTCCGATTCAACCCGGAGGATTTGAATAGTTTTGGCGACTTGGCGGGTGTTTCCGCGGATGCGACCGTCACCTGTGGGGAAATTTTCCGGGAAAATATTCTCTTTACCCACGCCGGGTTGAGCGGCCCCGCCGCCCTTCAGGCTTCCCTCTACTGGAAATCCGGCGAAACCGTTCACATCAATTTTATCCCGGGAGAATCCTGCGAGAAATTCGCAGGGTGGTTTCTGGACCAGAAAAGGAAGGGTTCCAAGGCAAAAGTGAAGGCTTTGCTGGGGCAATGGCTTCCGAACCGTCTGGCTGACAGGCTTTGTTTACTGGAACTGCCCCCGAAAGCTTCCCTACCCCAATTGTCCGAAAAGAAACTCCGAGCCTTCTGCGGAAAGCTGCAATATTTCTCGCTAGTTCCCCAATCCACCATGGGCTATGGCAATGCCGAGGTCACCCGAGGCGGGGTGGATACGGACGAGCTTTCCTCCAAGACTATGGAAGCCAAGAAGGTCCCGGGGCTTTACTTCATAGGCGAGGTGGTGGACGTGACGGGCTGGCTGGGAGGTTATAACTTCCAATGGGCCTGGTCTTCGGGCTGGGCCGCGGGCCAGTCAGTTTGAAGCTTAAGCGCTAAATGAACGAATGGATAATAACGCTGTTTTTCCATGGGCAAATATTATTTTGATGGCGTTCCGCTAGGGATGTCCCAAGCTCCCTTATTTCCCTCGCACTTCGCCGCGCTCCACTCGGATTCCTCGGCCTTGGAACTCGGGTTAAGTTGCTCTGTTTTTTTGCCCGACACGGTGTTTTGGGATGAAAAGTGGCCTTTAATGATTACCAGGTTTCTTAATACGGCATAATCCGGATTCAGCGACGGGTCGGGTGAATGAACGATTCCGTGGAATTCCCCTTCAATCGTAAAATCGCCAGATAAATTTATTTTTATTCGTGTACCTGTATCAACCGGCTCCATCCATGTGCCATGCCCGGGATTGAGGTCATAAGCGAATTGAGTGATGTAATTCCCGTCGTCCGAAACGACAAATTTAATGCCGGTTCCCGCCCAATTTCCAGAAATGGGCTTACAACCGATGGCTCCAAGCAAAAAAAACACCATGGCACAGAAGACCCAGTGCTTCATCAACAATCCCCTTGGAAAACAACAAAGTCAGGAAGCAAAGAAACGGAATTTCCCGAACCGCAGGCCAAACGTTATAAGGCCGGTTTACAAACAGACTATGAAGAGAGGTTTTTTTCGATTTAGGTTTTAACGAAGTCCATGTCCAGGGTCAGGCCGACCCTGGGCCATTTGAAATCCTGAATGAATCAGGACCCCGACGGCAATTTAAACAGGGTCGCCGTGGTTCCCGCCGCAATCATCAGCACATTGTCCGGGCTGACGGAGATGCCCCGAACCCCGCGAAAGGCGTCCTCGGAACCGTTCTGGTCCGCCAGGTTTCCCAAACAATCCCCGCTGGAATCGTAAACCTTCACGCAACTGCCTGTTCCGTCCACGGCCACGTATAATCGGCCCTCCGAGTCCAGGCATACGGCGTCGGCATCCGCCGGGTAATCGAAAATCTTCTTGGCCTTCCCTTTCGAGTCCAGCCATTGAAGGCGGTTGTTTCCGCTGTCCGCGATGAAATAGTTGCCCTTGCCATCGGCAGCGGCATCCAGGGGGTTCTTGAATTGCCCGGCGCCCGGCCCGTGCGCATTCCAGACTCCCACCAGGGTCCCATCCAGTGAAACCAGCCCGACGCGGCTGCTTCCCGTATCGGCGACGACAAAATTTTTCCCGTCAAAACCGCATCCCCTCGGTCCGTAGAATCCCCCTAAACGGGCCAAGTCCAAGTTGAGGACTTCCTTGCCGTTGGCGTCAAAACCCTTGATGGCGCCGCCCCAGGTGTCGGTGACATAGACGTTTCCTCGTGAGTCGAAGCACATCCCCGAGGGCTCGTCCAAATCCAGCGCCCTTTTCCTCCCCACCCTGCCGACCGATCTAAGGAACTTGCCCTGGAAGTCGAAGTAAAGCAGGCGGCCATGTTGCACATCGGAAACGACGAACTGATCCTTGCCCACGGGGGCGATGCCCCATGCGGTAAAAAGACCGCAGGGATAATCCTCCCCCGCCACCCTCAACAATTGCCGGACCTTGAAAGGCTTGACCGAGTCCCCGCCCCCGCCCTTGGTATGGAAGTGGTTGAAGATCGCGATGGCCAATAAGACCAGGATAATCGCGAACACGTACTTTCCACCGGATGGCGCGGCCGGGGAAGGGGCTGCCATCGGGGGTGGCGCAAGTTTTGCCCTGGCATTTGACTTTTTCCGGCTCGTCTTTTTTCTCGGCGCCATAAAGTCTCCCTGCATGTTTGTTTTAACCCTCTGACTAAAAACCGATTTACGGTTTCAAAAGACAGTCCGCCCACCTTTAAAACTCCGCTGGAAATTCGGCGGCTGCTTTACGTTCCTCTTTTGATCAGGACGCGGGAGGAACCTTAAACAGGGTCACCGTGTCACCCAGCGTAATCATCAGCACATTGTCCGGACTGATGGCGATGCCCATGACACCCTTGAATGGCTCATAGGAACCCTTCTGGTCCGCCAAGTCTCCCAAATAATTCAACTCGGGATCGTAAACCTTCACGCAGCTGCCGGGATCGCTCATAGCCACGTAAACACGGCCATCCTTGTCCACGCAAACAACAATGGGAATCGAATTGTACTTGATGATTTTCTTGGCCTTTCCTTTCGAATCCAGCCATTGGAGTCGGTGGTTTCCGCTGTCCGCAACAAAATAGTTCCCCTTGCTGTCGGCGGCGGCATCCCCGGGGTTCTTGAATTGCCCCGGGCCCGTCCCGTGCTCCCAGGTCGCCATCTGGGTCCCGTCCTCTGAAACCAATACGATGCGGCTGGTTCCCGTGTCGGCGATGACGAAATTATGCCCGTCAAAACCGCATCCCCTCGGGCTGTAGAACCCCCCCAAACGAACCAGGTCCAAGTTGAGGATTTCATTGCCTTTCGGGTCAAACCCCTTGATGGCACCGCCCCAGGTGTCGGTGACATAGACGTTCCCCTTGGAGTCGTAGCACATTCCCGAGGGCTCGTCCAATTCCAGCGCCCCCCGGCTCTTCCCCGCCTTGCAGACCGATCTAAGGAACTTGCCCTGGAAGTCGAAGTAGAGCAGGCGGCCATGTTGGGCGTCGCTGATGACAAACTCATCCTTTCCCACGACGGGGGCAATACCCCAGGCTGTGAATGAACCGCAGGGAATATCTTTTCCCTGCACCATCAAGAGTTGCTGCACTTTGTAGGGCTTGACCGTGTCCACCTTTACACGAAAGTGGTTGTAAAGCGCGATGACCACCAAGGCCAGGATGACGGCAAATAAGTACTTGCCGCCGGATGACCGTGGCGGGGCCGGAGGGGCCGCCACCGGACCTGGATCAAACTTTGCCCCGACATTTGATTTTCTTCGATTCGTCTTCTTTCTTGCCGCCATAAAGCCTCCATGCATGTTTGTTTTAACCGACCGACGAGAAACTATTACCAGATTTCACGGAAAATCCTGCCCGCCCTTGAAATTCCACGGAAATCCGGCGGACGTTATAAATATTTTCCGGTCATTATGCCTTAATTCCGGAAAATAGGTATGGGGAAAAAGTCGGTTTTTTAAGGACTTTTTCAGCACCCTTCCTTCAAACGGGGCCGGTTTACGTTCCGTTTTAATCAGGACGCGGGTGGCACCTTGAACAGCGTAGCCGTGGAACTTGTCGTGATCATCAGCACATTGTCCGGGTTGACGGCAATGCCCATAACGCCGCGGAACGGTTCCCCGGAACCCTTCTGGTCCACCAAATCACCCAAATATTTCCCGTTGGAATCGTAAAGCTTCACGCAATCGCCGGGCGCGCCCAGGGCCACGTAAATACGGCCCGCCTTGTCCACGCATACGGCATTGGGATTCACGTTGTACTTGAAGATCTTCTTGGCCTTTCCTTTCGAGTCCAGCCATTGGAGGCGTTTGTTTCCACTGTCCGCGATGAAATAGTTACCCTTGCCGTCGGCGGCGGCGTCCATGGGGTTGTTGAATTGCCCCGGGGCCGATCCATGCGAATCCCAGGCTGTCACCTGGCTCCCGTCCTCCGAAACCAAGACGACGCGGCTGGTTCCCGTGTCAGCGACCACGAAATGCTGCCCGTCAAAACCGCATCCCCTAGGGCTGTAGAATTTCCCGATGCTGACCAGATCCAGGTTGAGGATTTCATCGCCATTCGCGTTAAACCCCTTGATGGCGCCGCCCCAGGTATCGGTAACGTAGACGTTTCCCATGGAGTCATTGCACATGCCGGAGGGCTCGTCCAATTCCAGCGGCCCCCGGCCCTTCCCAGCCTTGCAGACCGATCTCAGGTACTTGCCTTGGAGGTCGAAGTAGAGCAGGCGGCCGAATTGGGCGTCGCTGATGACGAACAGGTCCTTGCCCACGATAGGGGCGATACCCCAGGCGGAGAAATGGCCGCAGGGATAATCCTCCCCCGCCACCTTCAAGAGTTGCTGGACCTTGTAGGGCTTGACCGTTTCCCCGTTCATGTAGTTGGAGATCTGGATGACCGCTACAAGCAGGACAACCGCGAACAGGATGATACCCAGACCCTTATTTCTTCGGGAGGAACGGCCCGCCCGACGGGCCGACCTAGACTTCGCCCTGGCAGTTGATTTTTTTTGAACCGTCTTCTTTCTTGGCGCCATAAAGCCTCCCAGCGTGTTTGTTTGAACCCTCTGACGAAAAACTCTATTAGGTTTCACGGGGCAGTCAACCCACCCCAAAAACCCTAGGAAACCGGCGGATATTTTAAATGATTTCCGGCCATTATGCCTTATTTCCGAACAATAGATATGGGGAAAAAACTTGTTTTAGAGGCTTTTTCAACAACTTGCCGGTTAACTAACGGTCCAAAAGGAACTGCCATTTGCCCCCTCAAGAGAGGAAAATAAATCAGCAGACATAACCCATTCCTTTGTAATTTAACCCATATGTCTTAAATGAGATTTTGCGCACGTGACTCGTCCACACTCCAAGGCGGATTCCTTCCGGCGTCTCAAACCCCACCCGTTTGCTCTGCGTCTATCAATGCGCCGCAGCTGATGAATTTTGCGGAAAGCCGCCCATCAGACCGATCGGTAATCCACTCACCCACATCATAATTTCCGGTACCGCCCTTTGGCATTCGAGATATGTGTCATAAACGGCCGTGTGGTTTCCCGCGGTCAGAAAAATTGTTTTATCCGTGGAAAGGGTCTCTTGAAAGGGCTTCAGGTACAGGATCATCCTACCGTCAATTTGCAGCTTCACATGGTTGCAAGTCTTGACCTTAAAAGTGACCCGGGCGTCCGCCGGTTGGTTGAAACTGCCCTTTAAATGCACCATCCTCCCGCCCATGTCGAGGGGCACCGGATCGTAGGGGCTCTGGACGATATCTTCCCTGTCAATCAAACCGTAACCCAGGACGGCCCGTCCGTTGAGATACTGCCGCGTCCAGTTGGCCGCGGGAACCTGCTGGAAATAAAACAGCTTGCCGGGTTTTTCGGGTATATCCGCAGCCGGGATGATCGCCCGTCGGCCCACCAGCCGAAGATCCTGAAAACCGCCCAGGCGGATGAGTTCCCAGGCAGCGTTCTTGAATTGGCTTTCGATGAGGGCCTTGGTTTTATCGTCTTTAACGGACATGATCACGACCACGTCTTTCCGGGTTTCCCCGGTTTTCAACGGGATGGGATTCTCGGCCCCCAGCGAGTAGACATCCAGGCCCTGGTTCAGTATCGCCTGGGAGAGGGAAGACGCGAAAAATTGATAGAGGACGAGATAGACGCGGTCTTGGGGGGCGTATTTTGCCGCCTGGAAGGAGACGGCCCGGTCTCCGCTCTCCTGGCTGAAATATTTCACCCAAACTTTTTCGTAGGTTCCGGAGAAAGCCCATCCGAAATAAGCCGTCAGTAACAAGACGAACAGGAAGCCGGAACGGCCGGCGAGAGCAGTTCGAAGGGCGGAATAAACCTGTCGAACGCCCAACCCTGCCAATACCGAAAGGGGGGCCACGGTGCCCATTAACTTGCCCACGTGGGGATCGATGGAAAGAACATGGGGTGAAATCCCCACGAAAAAGCAGATCAACAGGAACGTTTTCATCCAGGTAGGCTGGGCTAAAAGCGAAACCATCCCGAGGATGAATATCGGAATGAAATGGAAATCGTAGAAAGCGTCATGGAGCAGGTTTGAATCCCCCCGGTCCGCCCCCTCGGCAAAAACTTCCTGAAGGGTGACCCAAACCTTGTTGGAAAAGGTCCGGACGGCGTCCGAGGTGTAGTTGACGGTTAAGTTGGTCCGGTCATGGAATATGGAAAGGGGCGTGGTATGGACCGCCACCATGGAATCGGAAGCCAGGGGATAAGCCAGGGCCGCGGCCAGGAAAACCCCGAGAAAATACCGGGGCACCAGGGACGTGCGGTCCGCCGTCATCGCTTCCGACAGGGAGCGCTTGAAAAAATACCACAGGATGACCAAGGCGGCCAAACCGACCCATCCCTGGTTCAAGAAAACAATCAAGCCGTTTTTCATGGGCAGGAAATTGTTCCGCAATAGGAACACGAAAACCCACGCCAGGAGGGTGCCCCAGCCCAGAAGGAAATCCCACTTCCCTTTCCCTTCATTCTGTTTGCTGAACCAAATCCAGAACAAGACCACCGCCACGATGTAGGGAAGCCAGGGCCGAACCGCGGTGTAATTGTAGGGCATGAAACCCAGCGCCAACCCCCATTGGATGAAATGGCTGAAATCGGGTTTTTTGAACAAGCGCACCGTCATGAGCATGGTCAAGGCCACCGCCATGGGGACGGTCACCTGCGTGAACCCGAGGAGGTTGCAGATGATCATGGGCTTGCTGACTGAGGCGAGGCCGGCCGCCGCGAGTCCCGTCCAGCGCCCGCCGATTTCCTTCCCCAGCAGGTAGAAAAGCCACACACCCGTCAAGTCGATGAGGGCGCTTCCCAACCGTTGGACAAAAATAATGTAGGCGTTGGGCATGAGGGACCACAGCGCCGCGAGGTAATAGGAGAAAAAGGGTTCCCGGTTCCCGGCCGGCACGAACATGTAGCGGTCATGGAACTCCAAAATACCCCGGGGATCCGTAATGCAGATGGCGCAATCGTCCCAATACATGCCCAGGGCGTCATTGATCCGGTGCAACCTCATGAAAGCAGCCACGGCCAAGATCACCCAGAACCAGACTCGGGCCCATACTTTGGGGACATCGTACTCATCCCGGGACGTCGGTAAAAACCGCCAAAACGCCACCATCAATCCCATTCCAACCGCGAAATATAGTGCCGACGAAGCGAACATCATGTTCGGGAACGAGGAAAAAACGAAGCGGAAATTATAATATTGCCCGACTGATATCGTAAAAAGGACCCATCCCAACCCGATGAGAGTCAGGGGGTAGAAGGGGGTCGGAAAAACCATCCCGCTGGAGAGGAAGATAAAAAAAGCCATGCTGATAAAAAGCATCGCAGTATCGGTATGGTGTCCCCACCAAAAAAACAACCCCAAAGCCAGGGTGATGACCGCGAGGGTTTTGGTCCAAGGGGGAACGGGCGGCTTCGGGGGAGGCGGTGGCGCTGGGAATTCCGCGGTCAGGGGTAATGGAGTTGGGGGTATAACCTCTTTCCGCCGTTTCGGGCGGGAAGAAGCGGTCCTCTTGGCTTTTCGTTTAGGGGGCATCGCGGATTCCCTCCGATTTTTGAAATAAATAATAGGGCCTTCGGAACAGTCTGCAACTGTTTTTCACGGCTTGGATAGGTCCGGGAACGCTTGCCATATGCCGGAGGCCCGGCCCGTGGCCCCGGGGTCCACGATGATTTGCGGTGAATGAAGGTTGATCACTCGGCTTTGGGATGATTGAGAAGTTTGATGGCTTGCTGGGCATAAGCGTCCCCTTGCGCGGCGGCTTTCTGGTACCACATCATGGCATTTTTATTGCTCGGGGGTACGCCTCGTCCATTTTCATAGAGGACTCCGATATTGTATTGGGCTGGCGCGTTGCCTTGCGCGGCGGCCTTTTGGTACCACTGCATGGCCTCCTGGTAATCCTGGGGCATGCCCCGGCCGCTGTCGTAGAGGACGCCGATATTGAATTCAGCGAGCGCGTTTCCCTGCGCGGCGGCCTTTTGGTACCACTTCATGGCCTCTTTATAATCCCGAGGCACACCCCGTCCATTCTCGTACAGAACGCCGATGTTGAATTCGGCGGGCGCGTTCCCCAGCGCGGCGGCCTTCTGGTACCACCTCATGGCTTCCAGGTAATCCTGAGGCACGCCCCGGCCCTTGTCATAGAGGAAACCAATGCTGGTATCAGCCGTCGTGTTCCCTTGCGCGGATGCCTTTTGGTACCACTTCATGGCCTCGTGGTAATCCTGGGGCACGCCCCGCCCGCTGTCATAGAGAACACCGATCGCGACTTCGGCGGGCGGGTTCCCCAGCGCGGCGGCCTTCTGGTACCACTTCATGGCCTCCTGATAATCCTGCAATACGCCCCGGCCGAAGTCATAGAGAGCGCCGATAGCGGCCTCGGCGCCCGCGTCCCCTTGCGCGGCCGCCTTCTGGTACCACTTCATGGCTTCGGTATAATCCTGGGGCACGCCCCGGCCGGTGTCGCAGAGAACACCAATTGCGGCCTCAGCACCCGCGTCCCCTTGCGCGGCGGCCTTTTGGTACCACTTCATGGCTTCAGAATAATCCTGGGCCACGCTCCGGCCGGTGTCATAAAAAACGCCGGCCTTGTACTCCGCGCCCTGGTTTCCTTGCTCCGCAGCTTTTTGGTACCACTTCATGGCTTCCTGGTAATCCTGGGGCATTCCTTGTCCGTTCTCATATTGAAGACCCATTTTGTATTCCGCCCAGGCGTTCCCTTGCGCGGCGGCTTTTTGATAGCACTTCATGGCTTCCTGGGAATTTTGAAGCACGCCCCGCCCATTGTCATAGAGAACGCCGATATTGTATTCAGCGTCTGATTGCCCCTTCGCGGCGGCCTTCTGGTACCACTTCATGGCTTCCTGGTAATCCTGGGCCACGCCTTGCCCGTTCTCATAAAGAACGCCTATTTTGTATACAGCGTCCGCGCTCCCTTGCCCCGCGGCCTTTTGGTACCACTTCATGGCTTGGACGAAGTCCCCGGTGTTGGATGCATCCGTACCGTTCTTGAACCATTCGGTAACCGCATTCGGGTCGCGCATGAATATGAAATCCGCGCCATTCTTCAACCAATCGGAAACCGCGTCCAGGTTGCCCACGTAAAAGTAATAGGCCGCGAGCCAAATCCCGGCCCCGAAAATCAACGTCAAGATCGCGCGGACAAGAAATTTTTTCATCGCTATTTCCTTTGAATAAGATTTCTTCAAAACCCGCTTTCAAACCATAAAACGCGGACCCGAGCAGTTGAAAACAGGCTGCAAGAGAGTCGTCTAAAGCAGCGCGCTCAGGGTACGGCCCGTTCTTGTTCGCCTATCAGCGCCACCCCGCGGGGGCGGGATTTTGCGCCGGCGCGCCCAATAGACCTATTTGCTTTCCACCCACCCACATCGAAATTTCCGGGATCGCCCGTTCTTGGAGGTAAGTGTCATAAACAACCGTGTGGTTTCCCACCGTCAAATCCACCTTTTTCTCCCCGGCTAGGACCTCTTGGTAGGGCTTCAGGTACAGGATCTCCTTGCCGTCAATTTGCAGTTTCACATGGTTGACGGTCTTAGCCTTGAAAGTGACCTGGGCTTCCGCCGGCTGGTTGAAGCTTCCCTTCAAATGCACGAGCCTTCCACCCATTTCGGGGATCACAGGATCGTAGGGGCTCGGGACGCTTTCTTCCCTTTCGATCATTCCGCAACCCAGGATGTTGCGGCCCATGAAATAGTCCCTCGTCCAGTTTTCCGCGGGAAACCGCTGGTAATAAAACATCTTGCCGTATTCTTCGGTAATTTCCGCGGCCGGGATGAGCGCCCGGCGGCCCATCTGCCGGATATCCTGAAAACCACCCAATCGGATGTCTTCCCAGGAAACATTCTTGAACTGGCTTTCGATGCGGCCCTTTGTTTTCGTATCGTTAACGGACATGATCACAACCACGTCCTTGGGGCTTTCCCCGGCCCTTAAGGGGATCGAGTTCTCATCCGTCAAAGAGTAAAAATCCAGGCCCTGGTCCAGGACCGTCAGGGTGGACGGCGACACGAAAAAGGGAAAGAGGGCGATATAGACGCGGTCGCGGGGGGCATATTTCGCCACCTGGAGGGCGGCCGCCGTGTCCGCGCTCTCGATGTTGAAATATTTTAACCAGACTTTCTCGTAGGTCCCGCGGGTAGCCCACCCGAAATAAGCCGCCAGAAGAAGGGCCAACAGGATGGCGAGTCCGCGCCGGAAGGATCGAAGGGCCGAGTAAACCTGCCGAACTCCCAACCCTCCCAAAACCGAGAGGGGGGCCATGATGCCCACCAACTTGCCCACGTGGGGATCGATGGAAAGAACGTGGGGTGAAATCCCCACGAAAAAGCAGGCCAGCAGGAATGTTTTCATCCAAGTCGGCTGGGCCAAAAAGGGAAACCAGCCCCAGGATGAAAATCGGGATGAAATGGAAATCGAAGAAGGCGTCTCCCGGAATGTTCGAATCCGCCCTATCCAACCCTGCCGAGAAGACGGCTTGAAGGGTGACCCAAACCTTGTTGGTAAAGGTCCGGATGGCGTCCGAGGTGTAGTTGACGGTTAAGTTGGTCCGGTCATGGAAAATGGAAAGGGGCGTGGTATGAACCGCCAAAAGGGGGCTGGAAGCCAGGGGATAAGCCAGGGCCGCGGCCAGGAAAACCCCGAGGAAAAACCGGGGCGCCAGGGATGTGCGGTTCGCCGTCATTGCTTCCGACAGGGAGCGCTTGAAAAAATACCACAGGATGACCAAGGCGGCCAAGCCGACCCATCCCTGGTTCAAGAAAACGATCAAGCCGTTTTTCATGGGCAGGAAATTGTTCCGCAATAGGAACACGAAAACCCACGCCAGGAGGGTCCCCCAGCCCAGCAGAAAATCCCACTTCCCTTTCCCTTCATTTTGTTTGCTGAACCAAATCCAGAACATGACCACCGCCACGAGGAAAGGGAGCCATGGCCGAACCGCGGTGTAATTGTAGGGCATGAATCCCAGCGCCAGGCCCCAGAGGATGAAATGCTTGAAATCGGGTTTCTTGAACAAGCGCACCGTCATGAGCATGGCCAAGGCCACGGCCATGGGGACGGTCACCTGGGTGAACCCGAGGAGGTTGCAGATGATCATGGGCTTGCTGACGGCGGCAAGGCCGGCCGCCACGATTCCCGTCCACCGCCCGCCGATTTCCTTCCCTAGCAGGTAGAAAAGCCATACGCCTATCATGTCGATGAGGGCGCATCCGAATCGTTGGACGAAAAGCATGTAGGCGTTGGGCATGAGGGACCACAGCCCCGCCAGGTAATAGGAGAAAAAGGGTTCCCGGTTCCCGTCGGGAACGAACATGTAGCGGTCATGGAACTCCAAAACCCCGCGGGGATCGATGATGCATTTGGCGTTGTCGTCCCAGTAGAGGCCCAGGGGGTCGTGAATGCGGTACAGCCGCATGAAAGCGGCCACGGCGAAGATCGCCCAGAAACAAATCCGGGCCCAGTTTTTGGGAAGGTCGTGCTCCTCCCCGATTTTCGGCAAATACCGCCAAAACGCCGCCATCAATCCGATGCCGGCCGCGAAATAAAGCTCGGGCGAGGCGAACAGCAGGTTCGGGAAGGAGGAAAAAGCGTAGCTGAAGTTATGGTAGTGCCCGACTGAAACCGTGAAAAGGGCCCATCCCAATCCGATGAGGGTCAGGGGATAGAAAGGCGTCGGAAAACTCATGAAGCCGGAGAGGAAGGTGAAAAAGGTGATGCTGATAAAAAGCATCGCGGTATCGGGATGGTGCCCCCGCCAAAAATAAAGCCCCAAGCACAGGGTGATGACCGCGAGGGCCTTGGACCACGCGGGCATGGGAGGTTTCGGGGGAAGCGGGGCCTGGAATTCCGCGGCCAGGAATTCGGGGGACGGAACCAAAATGGCTTTTCGCCTCTTGGAGTGGGAAGAAACGGTCCTCTTGGCTTTTCGTTTAGGGGGCATCGCGGATAACCTCCGGTTTTTTAGGGTAAATCATAGGGCCTTCCTAATGGCCTGCAACAAATATTCACGGCATGGATAATAACGAAAATCACTCTTTTTTGGCAAGAAACTGGGGCGGGCAGGGTGGCCTGCGGAGGGGGTTTGGCCTCATATATAGGTGTGCTTAATTACCTTGTGACTAGGGTGTTGGGGTAGGGGTGGGCGTATTCATAGGGGTTTTCGAGGATGTGGCTGTGGGAGTAGTCGTGGTAGTGGGAGTCGGAGTCGGTGACATATAACCCCCAGCCACTTTCAAAAGATCGTATGCCAGTCCGTAATAGGGGAACACGAAGAAAATCTCCCCACTGTCGAACCAATTAATTGCCGCATGACTCCCGATAACATAGCCTTGTACGTCCGTTAATTGGGTTGCGATGTCCCCTTGGGCGTTGGGTGATAAAACATAATCCAATTCTGGACTCCCGCTGAAATTCCCATTAAACGTCATGGTGGTACTGTAACTTGTCGTTAAGGTCGTTCCGGAATCTACCATTATCACTTCTTGGATATTGCTGGCAAGATTCCCATCCAAGGTGGTTGTAAAAGTGTAGCTGGTGTAGTCTTTAGCGCAATAGTTATCCCCTGGTAAAAATTCGCTTTCTGTAAAATTATAGCCCACCACGGTCGTTCCAGCGGAGACCGGTTGGCCGCCGCCCAAATAGATAGGAGGATGAGGTGTGGGGGAAAATTGATAAAAAATCATCACTTTACTGCAACCGATGGGAGTGACTGTCGGCGAAGATGTAAATGTAATCGTAGAAGTATTAGTGGGGGTAGTGACCTTCCCCCAATGTTTGATCCAAATTTAAGTTAGTTAAGGCCCAACTTTTCGGCCTTTGCTTCCATTGGGGTTTTTCCCCCAAACTGCTGTGCGGTCTCTGCCAGTTATACACCTGCCTCCACCAATCCACGACTACCTGGGCCTCCGCTTTTGAAAGAAAAATTTCTTGGTTCAGGCACTCATCCCTAAACTTTCCGTTGAAACTTTCGATGAATCCATTCTGCCATGGACTCCCTGGTTCGATATATAGCACCTCTACGCCCTTCTCCTCAAGCCAGTTCCTCAGTTCTTTCGCCACGAACTCTGGCCCGTTGTCCACCCGCAGGCACTTTGGTGTCCCGTACTCCGTCATCAACTCGTCCAGCGTCTCCAGCACGTCCCGGCTTCTCATTCGCTTCTCCGCCCGGATCTCCAAGCATTCCCTAAATCCTTCATCCAACACCGTCAAAAACTTCACCTTTCCCCCGAACCATGTCAGGTCATGCACGAAGTCCATCGTCCACACCTCGTTGGAACCCAAAGCCGGGTGGGGCCTTCTCCATTCCGTCGGAACCCTCTTCTTCCTGGGTCTCCTGCGCGGTAATTGAAGCCCTGCTACCTGGTAGAGCCTCTCCACCCGCTTGTGATTCACATCAAGGCCTCTGCGTTCCAACATCCACAACATCCGAGGGCTTCCGAAACGTCGGTTTCTTTGCGCTAACTTAACCATTTCCTGCAGGATCACCTGGTTCAACGGATCTTCTGGCTGGGCCTCATATCGAAAACTCGATCGATTTACCCCAAGAACATCACAGGCTCGTCTTTCCGGTACTTCCTGAGCCTTCAGGGCTTCCACCATGCCTTTTTGCTCCTCGATCAATACCCCTTTTTTTTATGTGCTCTTGGAGAACCTGAATAGCCAGGGCCTGATCACCCGCTAACTGCTTGAGTTTCCGGTTTTCTTCTTCCAGCTGTTTGATGCGGTGGACTTCGGAAACTCCAAGGCTTCCGTACATGCGTTTCCAGCGGTAGTAAGTCTGCTCGGAAATGCCATGCTTTCGGAGAACTTCCTCAACGGCGGGAGCTTTCTCCGCCTCGCGGAGAATAGCCACTATCTGCTCAGATAAAAACCGTTTCTTTGCCATCTTTCCCCTCCCGATCTATAATCCAAAACTAACATATTTTTGGATCAGTTTTCGGGGGAAAGGTCAGTAGAAGTATAGGTCGACAAGGTTCCCGTGGATGTTAAGGTGAATGTCAACGTTGGTGTGGGGGTATTGGTCGAAGTGTAGGTTGGCAAAGTCCCGGTGCAGGTGGGTGTAGATGTGTTGGTGGGTGTGGATGAGGGTGTGGGTGAGGATGTGATGGTGGGTGTAGGAGTGTCGGTGGGTGTAAAAGTTAAAGTCGGGGTTGGGAGTGATGTATTAGAAGTTGCAGTCGGGGTAATTATAACCGTTGGGCTCAGGGTTGCCGTTGGATTTGGCACAGGCATTGAGGGCGTGGAGAAGTTTTTGCTGCAAGCAATGAATATTGTTCCAAGCAAGATAAAATCTAAACAAATCCAAATCCCAGGTTTTTCCATCCATCCCCCTCCATCCATTGTCTCTCTCTAGACTCCCTTCCCTCCGAAAAAATCCAAAAAAAGTGAAAATTTTCCGGAAAGGGGCCTGAATAAAGGGGTTTTCAGGATGAAAAACTCGGTCTGGCTGGCGGGGTGTGCTTATTGTTGAAATCGCGGGGGAAAGACGGCTTACGAATAAGGATTCGTTATATAGGAAGTTGCCGGTGATGACAGCAAATTCACCACAAGATTTTCGCCCTTTGAAAATCCTCCACAATTCAAAATTTACAATGCTGAATTCAACCAGTAAGTGCAACACCTTGACTAAAGACCTGCTCCGGCGTTTTGAAACGAAGGCACTTGCGAGGACGATGGTTTAGGATCCGTTCCACGCGTCGTACATTCGCTGGGGTTATAGTAGCAAAATCCGTTTTCTTGGGATAGAAGCGACGAACAAGACCTGCAGTATTTTCAACACAACCTTTCTCCCAACTGTGGAAGGGCAAACAAAAGAATGAACGAGTGCCTGAAACACGATTCACCTGGAGATGTTCGACGTTTTCGGAGCCATTGTCGTATGTGATGGTACGGCGGAGGCCTTTTGAAATCCGAACCAACCGACGGTTGATTGCGGCTCTAGTGTGGAAAGCTGATTTTTGAGGTAGCCAAGCCAGTTTCACCAGACGACTTTTGCGCTCGACCATAACCAGAAGTGAGGGTTTGCTTTTCCGGGAGATGATGGTGTCGGCCTCCCAGTGCCCGAATTGCTGTCTTGTTTCAACGATAGCTGGTCGTTGGGTAATGGGAGTACGTTGAGGAATATGGCTTTTGCGATGTTTTTGAGTGTGCCAACGTCGCAAACGTTTTCGATGGGCCCGGGCTAGATGAGGAATGAGGTTTCGAGCTTCGCAGTAGATGAATTGATAGATGGCTTCATGGGAAACGGAAAGTTTTGGTTTCTCCCGGCGAAGAAAACCGGCAATTTGCTCGGGCGAGAGTCCACGAGGTATTTCTCGCAGTACTAAACGGCGAATCTCAGGATTTTTAAGCCTTAAATGAGTACGTGAAAGACGGTTTCGGTGTTCTGCACGCATGTGAGCTCTGGCGGGCAGGTAGCGGCGAGATCGTATAGGAGGGGCGTTGCGCTTCAGTTCTCGGGAAATGCTGGATACATCACGGCCCAGACGGCGTGCGATTTCCCGAAGGGAGAGGCCTTCAGCATTCCAAACTGAAATTTCTTCACGTTCGGCTAACGACAGATGCTTGTAGGATGATTTCATAGCACTTAGGATAACCCCCGGGTTCTGCCGGGTCTAAGTGTTGCACTTCGTTATTGAACTGGGGAATTTAAAATTCATCATTCCCTGTTTTTCAGGGGTCACGGGGTCATTGCACAACGGCACCCAAAAGTCGGGTTTCTCACGTCGGCCGTGCTCCAATTGCGGTTTGCAGCTCTTAACAGATCCGGCCCGTTCCTCCAGGACCCTCCCCTCAACACCTTGTACTTCCCCTGGTCCGGCCCCTTCGGATTCCTCGCCGGGCTCTTGAAATAATATTCTTCCCCGTACCAATCCGCGCACCACTCCCAGAGATTCCCCAGCATGTCGTACAACGCGTAGGGGTTCATGCTCTTTTGCGCGGCCGGATGGGCCTGGTCGCCGGAATTGTCCGAGTCCCAGGCGTTGTCCCCCAACCCTGCGGGGTTGTCGCCCCAGTAATAAACCGTGTTCGTTCCTCCCCGCGCCGCCTTCTCCCATTCCGCCTCGGTGGGAAGCCGTTTCTTAGCCCAGGAACAAAAAGCGCTCGCGTCGTTCCAGTTGAGATGGTGGACCGGCATGTTGTCCCGGCCCCACCCGTCGTCCGCCGGCTTTTCCCAACCGGTCGCCAGGCAGAACTTGTCGAACTGGGCGTAAGTCACCAGGGTCTGGTCGATGTAGAAGGCGTCCACCCATACCTTGTGCTTGGGTCTCTCCGCGATGCCGCCTTGCCCGGCCGGGGAGCCCATCTTGAAGTACCCCGCCGGGATCAGGATCATCTTGACCCCGTCCTTCCCCATGATCCCATTCATCTTGCGGACCTTCCCCAGGCCCGACTGCGCGCTCCAGAGCGCCACGGCGGATGCCAGAATGAGGACGAGTAGGTTTTTGAGTTTCATTCCAAATCCTTTAGCAGGCCACTTTTTAGCTCGGCTTATAGCCGGTGGTTCCCCAGGATTTTACCAGTTTTTTGAGGTTGTCTGCTTCCGATGTGGAGTTTTGAGACCTTGCCCGAAACGAAATCTCCGAACCATGCATTACAAGATGGCTGATTTCTTAACTAAATCCTTTAAAAATCAGCGATTATGAGTTTGTTTGGAATAAAGTTATTTATAAATCACTATATATATAGGGACTTCACTGCCATGTTGTCCTTACGGCCATCCTTTGGGCCAAAGACCCCGTAACGGAAAATAAATGATATTCTTGAACTTAATACAAAATAACCCAAGAGCGAACCTCGTACCCAAAAAATAAGCCGTTCCCCTCAGAGGAGAAACTATCCAATGGATAGTCAGAAAACCAGTTTATATAGAAGTGTTATGGGTCTTTTGGTCTTCAGCACCGCGGTCTATTTCTGCCTGGGCGCCGCCGGTTCCGGTCCCCATTCCAAGGTTCAACCTCCGGCTCAATCCCGGTACACCCAAGCGCATCCCGCCAGCCAGATACAATTCAACCAAGCCTACGGCAAACTTCCCCTTTACTTCGAGCCCAACCTGGGCCAGGTCCGTTCAACAGTTTCAGGACAAGCCGACCCGCAAGTGAGGTTCGTTTCCAGGGGAAGCGGCTATTCCCTTTTCGTCACTCCCCGCGAGGCGGTGCTGGTCCTGAAAAAACCAAACAAAGAACTTTCATCCCAAAAGCGTAAAGGCCTGGGATTCCGGCTTCCCAATCCTCACCCCTCACCCTCATATGATGTCCTGCGCATGAGGCTGGAAGGGGCCGATCCCAAGGCCGAATGGCGCGGTGAGGAGAAGATGGAAGGAACGGCCAATTACTTCCTCGGCAATGATCCTTCGAGGTGGCGGACGAAAGTTCCCATGTACGCCAAAGTGAAAGCCCAGAATGTCTATCCCGGCATCGACATGGTTTATTACGGCAGCCAAAGGCAGTTGGAATACGACTTTGTCGTGAACCCCGGCGCCGACCCGGGCGCCATCGAGTTGACATATGAGGGCGCGAAGGAGGCGGAAATCGACGATCAAGGGAACCTTGTCCTGAAAGCCCCCGGCGGGAATGTATCCTTCAAGACCCCCCGGATTTATCAACCTACCGCCGAAGGAGAGGTCAATGTGACCGGCCGTTATGTCCCGAGGGGTGAAAACAAATTCGGATTCGAGTTGGGGGCATACGACAAGACCGGGCCCTTGGTGATCGATCCGGCATTGGCCCTGGCTTATTCCACCTATCTCGGCGGAATCCAACAGGATAATGGCGCCAGAATAGTCGTGGACGCGGGCGGGTACGCCTACGTGACCGGTTTTGGGGGTTCCGCCTTCCCGACGACACCCGGGGCGTTCCAAACGGCATACGGAGGGGTATGGATCGACGCTTATGTGTCCAAGTTAAGTCCGGATGGTTCGACTCTTCTTTATTCGACCTATCTGGGGGGGAACACCGATGACCGGGGCCAGGACATCGCACTGGATTCGAAAGGGGATGCTTTCATTACCGGATGGACCGCTTCCGCGAATTTTCCCACCACCCCAGGCGCTTATCAAACCGTCTTAAGTGGAAGTAATGACGCCATTGTGGCTGAAATCGATCCGACTGGTTCGTCGTTGCTTTATTCAACATATCTGGGCGGCACGGGCGATGACGGCGGTTACGGAATCGCCCTGGACGCGAATGGCGGGATTTACGTGACGGGGTATGCCAGCGCCGGTTTTCCCACCACCACGGGAGCCTACCAAACCGCTATTCCGGGAACTTACGCCAGCTTCGTGGCCAAATTGAACCCCAACGGATTTGGTAGCGCGGACCTGGTTTATTCCACCTATTTGGGGCCATCTTATTATACGTACGGGGGTTATGGGATCGCGGTGGATGCCGCCGGCAACGCACTTGTGGCAGGATGCGCCCAAGCGGGGTTCCCCACCACCGCCGGCGCGTATCAAACGGCCTTTGGCACATACTCACACGACCCTTTCTTGACCAAGCTGAACGCCGACGGATCGGCTTTGCTCTATTCCACTTTTATAGGGTATTGGTTTGGCCTTGCCCTGGCGGTGGACGGGAACGGCGATGCCTACATGACCGGATATTCCGGGACGGGTTTTCCCACAACACCGGGTGCCTTCCAAACGGTCGATATCAGCGGCGGACTTATCGCCTATGTAGCCAAGATTCACCCCGCGGGGGGCGGAACCGCGGACTTGGTCTATTCGACTTATTTGACATCGAGCGGCGGCGATGTGGTGGGTATGGGCATCGCGGTGGACTCAAGCGGGGACGCCTACGTGACCGGAACCGCGGACCCGGGGTTCACCATAACAGCGGGGGCCTTGCAAACAGCCGCTCTAGCCCCCGAATATAATTCCTTCATAGCCGAGTTGAACCCGGGCGGATCTGCCCTCATCTATTCGACTTACTTGTCCGGGACCATAGATACCGTCAGCGAGGGCATCACGGTCGACTCAAGCGGAGGGATCTATGTGACGGGATACACCGATACTGGTTTTCCCATGACCTCGGGTGCCTACCAAACGATTTATGGCGGCGGTTTTAGCGACGTCTTCGTAACTAAATTAGGTGGAGGACCTTTTATTACACCCACGGCGACGCTTACTCCGGCGATCACCAACACACCTCCCCCCACTAACACACCCACGAACACGCCTACGCCTACCAACACGCCGACTGTCACCTCGACTCCAACAATTACCAATACCCCCACGGTGACCCTTACGCCTACGGCCACCAACTCACCTACTCAAACCCGGACACCGACGAATACCTCGTCCCCCACCGCAACCCCTATTCCGGCTTCCACATCCACATCAACTGTTACCCCGACGCCGACCTCAACACCCCTTCCTTCCTGCGACGAGTTCTACATCTCAAAAAACGCGTACTTCCCATCTAACGGGCCCATCTCGATCTACGTCTCTTATTGCCAGTATCCCGGTAATTACTCTTTGAAGGTTTATAACTCAGCGGGAGAACACATCAAAACCTTGGATGAGCAGTATTTAGAAGCGCCTATTGCCGCATCTTACCAATGGGATGGGAAAAACAAATACGGGGACCCCTGCGCCAGCGGAGTCTATATCTTTTACCTGGTCGAGCCTTACAACCGCCACATGAAAAGGGTGCTTCTTTTAAAGTAAAAACCCCCTTCGAGATATAATTAGGCGTGAGAATGAATATGCCGAAAGTATCTAAGAAAAATATGCGGCTCTTGAACGCAGGTTTATTCACCTGCGTCATCGCGGTATTTGGAATGGGTTTGGTATCCGCAACCCATAACAGTCCTTCCCCCAAAAAGCCCCAAACTTCCCCAAAAAGTGCCCAACCGAATCAACTGACTCAACTTAAAATCAACCAAAATTATGGGCATATTCCCCTCTACTTCGAGCCCAACGAAGGTCAGTCAGACCCTCAAGTCAAATTCATTTCCCGTGGAAGCGGCTATTCCCTTTTCCTCACCCCCGCCGAAGCGGTGTTTGCTTTAAGAAGTGGATCGCCTAAAGACTTATCACCGAAAGCCGGGGTCCTTGGCTATAAATTCCGAATTCCTAATTCCAAATTCCTGCTATGAGGCCGTTCGTCAAGCCCCGTGATTTTATTGAATGGTCCAAAGTTTTCGTGAATTCATCCTGCTATTCGTGCTCAAGGCACATGATAAGATCCGATACGTAATAAAGGGAGCCACCACCTAATGGGCGTGTTCTAGACACCGGAATTAGCCGTGGTCATCCCCAAAAATCGAATCACGAAACTTAAACCACTCCTTTTAACCTGCTTAAGCCAATGGCCGATAAGCCTCTTGCCGAACCAACATTGTCCACAGGTGAACCAATATCTTCCTAGCCATCGCCACGATGGCCTTATTGGGGCTTCCTGTGTTTCTCGCCAACCTTCCGTAAATCTTCGCCGCCTGCCGATCCACCCGAATCCAAGCCCAGGCGCTTTCCAACAAAGCCGATCTCAAATGATTTTTCCCTGCTTTTAGTAATGGCCCTTCCTTCCGGCTTTCCCCACTTTGCCTCACTCGGGGTGCCAATCCAACATATGCCACCACTTGTTTCGCGTTCTGGAATCTCTCCGGCTGATACACCTCGGCCAGCATCTGCGCCGCCGTCACTTCTCCGACCCCTGGATGACTCCTCAATATCCTGGTTTTTTTCTCATAGACCTTCGAGCTGTATTGCTCCTTGATTTGGTCTTTCACCTTTCCCAGTTGATCTTCCAGGTAATAAAACTCCTCCAAAAACCTATCCAGCGTGAAACGCAGCGCCTTATTCAATTCGATCTTTCCAAGAGCCTTCACGGCTTTCCGTGACCAATGGCTCAGACCTTCCGGTTCCTCAAGGCCGTATTGCAAGAGAAAACCCTTAATTTGCTGTTTCACACGCCTTCTCTTCTCTACCAATGAACTCCTCAGCCTCAATACCTGGCGGTATGCTTCCTCTTCTACGGTCGGTATCACTACCGCCCGCAATAGCCCCTTCTCCGCGTATTCGGCAAGCATCCGGCAGTCCAGGCGGTCTGACTTGGCCCCTTCCACAACCGATCTGGGAATCTTTCCAGGGGCAACTACCTCTACCGGTATTCCAACATCTTTCAGCCGCCTCGCTAATCCATATCCCGTGGGGCCGGCTTCGTACACCACTTTCCGCAAACCTAGCTGGTACTTCTCCAAAAATCTTTTTACGACCTCACGATCAGCCGGCAGGGATTTTATCCCAGCCTCAACCCCATTCACTCTGACTGCCGCGTAAATACTGCGTTTGTGCACATCTAAACCAACGTAAACGCAGTCTTTCTTGGTGATACCAACCCTTCTTTCCACTGTGCTACTATTTCTCATGCCGTTCCTCCTTAAGAGCTAGACACTCCTGCCGGGATTCTATCCCGGCGGGAGGAACGGCCTGCATGTTATCTAATTCCAAAAACCTCACTCCCAACTCCCCCAGCCGTTCTGCGTCTGAGGCTCGAGGGAGGCAACCGAAAAGCCGAGTTCGAAGCCCTCGAAGAAGCTCCGGGAAAGAGTAATTACTTCATCGGCTGTAGTGTTCACAAAATATCTTCCGGAATTTCCTGTTAAGCACGACAATTTTTTCCGCCCCTCAGAATGTTAATCAAGTGATTTTTCTCAAGTGTTTCGTAAATAGCTAACCGCTCCGCTTTTCGTTTTTCTCTGGGTGTTTCACCTCCTTGTACCGCTTTTTTAATATTCCTGCAAGCTTCCAGGTAGAAAGTCTCCCGATCAACCAGCGAAGGGCCTTTCACAAGGCTGTTTTCAAGCTGCTGGGCGCTCTGATAACCTTTGCTGGCCCTAGGTCGGCCATCTAGCAGGTGCCACGTTTTCGCTAAGCACGATACTGCTTCTTGCACAGCACGAAATCCAACCCCTTTTTCCAGGCTGGATTCCGCCTTTATTTCGCCGATTCCTCGCTCAGCGGCCCCATTGTCCTGCGGTGTTCGGGGTCGAGAAAGCAGATGAATCACTTTTTCGTGTCGTAGGTAGTCTGTTAATTTTTCGTTTTTGTAGGCCGAACCATTGTCGGTCGACCAAACCAAAGGCAGTCCTGTTTTCTTTTTTTGCAGCTCCAACATGGTCAATATATTTTCTGCTTTAGCAGCGGGTCCGACTGCCAGACCCTTAAAACCCAAAGTCGCTCGATCTTTGATTACTTCTGCCTGCAATGCTACTTTTCCAACACGCCCAATGTGCGCCGCGTCCTGCGCCCAGATCACATCTTTTGCCAACACCTCTACGCTCACCCGGTTTTTCTCGGCCAACTCCCTCAACTTTTTCCTGTGTCTCGCCTTTATTTGGGACAGGCTTTCCTGCACCAACCTCGTCGATACTTTGCCGCGAAGGATGGCCGCAATAGATCTCCATCCTGTAGTCCAACCAAAATCCCTCACTTGACGCCTTACTGCCAACTTAGCCCGATACCTTGCACTCGCGGAATACGCGGGGCGTCCCTGTTTTCTTTTTTGATTATGCGCCCCGCGAATCCAATTATTCAGCGTCCTCTCACTCACCTGAAGTTGGCTGGATAGAAGCTTCCGTTGGCCCCGGCAATTTTTCTTCCCCAACAACATTCCCGCTTGCCGGGCGAACCACCTTGGGCTTCTTTTTTTTCCCTCCCAACTCCTCCGCTTTTTTTAACACTTCCCGATTACCCGGCAGCTCCCTCAATAGCTTCACCAGGTCTTTCATTAGATCAAGGTCCCGTTCTAGGTTCTGGATTTTTTTGTTCAGTTGCTTCGGGTCCTCCTCCGGTGGCAAGGCCTCCCTCATCTTTTTCTTGCCTGCCTTGGGTTGCTTCACCAACCCCGCCGCCAGGCCCGCCAACGCTTGTTGGGACAATTGCCACACTCGCAACGGTGGTATTTCCAGTTTCTGCGCCGCTTCCTCCTTCGTGACGCGACCCATCCAATATTCCAACATCACCGCCGCCGTTTGGTGCGCTTTCTCCTTCTCCTGCAGACTTGCCGTTTCCCACAAGGCCTTCATTGGCAATGCCACATTCATTTGAAACTTGAATTTTCTCTTCATGCGGCCCTTGGAAATCCGTTTCTTTTCGCCCTTCTCGGCCTCTTCCATTGGTATCCTCCTGGATTTTCACGCCCAAACCATTCAACCCTAGTTCTTGTACACGTCCATCCGGCGTCTGGATAACTACTTTCCCTTTCTCCCCATGCATGGACACTTGTTGGTCCCCAATTTGACCCACCAAATATACCGGCTTCCTTGGTTCTTCACCTACAGCCAAACGCAATTCGTTCTTTTGCATGGCCGCTTCCAGCGCTTTTCTGACCTCATTTTCCACCCCGAAAAACCGATCCGCTGGCACCATTCCATCGATTCCCTGATGTGGCCGAAAATGATTGTAGTGGTTGATGAAATGCCCCAATCGTTCCTTTGCCTCGGCTAAATCCTGTGGCTGATATCGTCCCCAGAATTCTTCCATGACCGTTGCCCAGAAACGCTCAGTCTTTCCAACCGTCTGTGGATGATGAGTACGCGCAACCACGTGCTGGATACCTTTTTTACGCAAGAGCCGTTGGAAATCGCCTTTCCCGCGCCAAGCGAAATACTGCCGCCCTTGGTCTGTGAGAACTTCCTTGGGTTGCCCAAACCGGTCTATTCCCGAAAGAAGAGCCTCAACCACGATTTCTTGTTTTTGTTGAAAGGCCAGTCTCCAAGAAACAATGTACCGACTGTAGTCATCCAGGAACACAGTCAAGTAAACCCGTTGCCCGTATCGAGGGAGGACGAAACTCGTGATGTCGCTTTGCCACAAGTCCCCCGCGCGAGACCGCTCAAAACGCCGAGGTAGTTGTGACTTTTCCCGTCTTCTCTTCATCCTCCCGCTTGGATATCCTTTGCCTTTGAGAGCGTTACGGACACTGCTGGTACTTACCCTGACGCCGGCGATTCGGCCTAGAAAATTTTTCACTTTCCTCAAACCAAAATCCGGATTTTCTTGTTTTACCTTCTCAATGAGTTCCCGCACTCCTTTTCGCCGGGGTCGGCCACCGGGTTTTCTGCCCTCAAGGGCTTTAGGCCCTCCAGTTCGGTACTTCTGAAGCCAACCTTCCAGTGTGTTTTCGCTTACGCCCCATACTCTTGCGAAATCATGGACTGACGATCCAGATTTCATGAACATTTCCACAGCCTGTCGACGTTCTTCCGGCTTGAATGGCCCATCGTGGTGTCCTGATACGAGATATTGGTTGTGCCGCTTTCTCATCCACTCCTCGCCCTCAATCCGATACTTCTTTAGCCAGCAATTAAAGGTCGAACCATTTATTCCATGGGTGATGCAAAAGGATCGCTGGGAACCACCGATTTTCAGGTATTCCTTGACCAAAAACAGACGCTTTTCAAGGCTGTCCACAGGTTCTTCTCCCTGTGTTGGCATCAAAGGTGGGTTATGCGAATTGATTTGTATGGGTGTGCTAAGTGAAGGAACTGCTTCTGCTTGATCTGATTGCTGCTGCTTTTCGTCCATTTTACCCCTCCTGCCGGGGCTTATTTCCCGGCTTGAGAGGCGGAATTACCATCGCCGCTACACAAAAAATACGGAAAGACTTTTGTTA
>CAWKAR010000031.1:0-58855 GCA_963847625.1 candidate division FCPU426 bacterium
CTAGTGTAGTGCGTCCTAAATAACTTTACTTAACAAGAGATCTTGCCTATCATATTTGTAAATGAGGCACGCAGAAGCCATCGCTTTGTCACCGGAGGAACGCTCCACGTTGGATACATGGGCCACGGGGAGAAAACTTCCCTTACGGCTAGTCCAACGGGCCCGGATTATTCAAATGGCGGCCAATGGAGTTTTTAGCCAGGAAATCGCCCGAAAATTGAAAATTTCCCGTCCCACTGTTCAACTGTGGAGGCAGAGGTTTCTGGCCCTACGATTGCCCGGATTGGAGAAGGACGCTCCTCGTCCTGGCCGTATCCCCCGCATTCTTCAGAAACAAATCTCCGCAGTTATTGAAGCTACCCTTCACACAACCCCTGCCAACGCCACCCACTGGAGCACGCGCAGCATGGCCAAAGCAAAGGGTCTCAGCGAAGCCACAATCCGAAGAATCTGGAAGCGGCACAACCTAAAACCACACTTAATCGAAACCTTCAAGCTCAGCAAAGACAAGCGGTTCTTAGAAAAGTTCCACGATGTGGTGGGGCTTTATTTGAATCCACCCGACAAGGCGTTAGTTCTATGTGTGGACGAAAAGAGCCAGATTCAGGCTTTGGATCGCACTCAACCTATGCTGCCATTGCGTCCGGGCATTCCAGCCCGTCAAACCCACGACTACAAACGCAACGGGACAACAACTCTGTTTGCCGCTTTAAGTATGTTGGATGGCAAAGTCATCGGAGATTGTATGCCTCGGCACCGGCATCAGGAATTCATCCGTTTTTTGCAAATCATTGACGTCAAGACACCTTCTGACTTGGCTTTGCATCTGATCGTGGACAACTACGGGACTCACAAACATCCCAGGGTCCAATCTTGGCTAAAACGCCACCCGCGATTCTGCCTTCACTTCATTCCTACTTCCTCGTCCTGGCTCAACATGGTGGAGCGTTGGTTCCGCGAAATCACGGACAAACGGATTCGCCGTGGTTCCTTCAATAGCGTGCCGGATTTGATAGAGGCTATCAGGCAGTTCATTGAAGCCAATAACCAAAAACCGCACGTTTTTATGTGGACGGCTTCGGCAGAAAAAATCTTGGCCAAAATTACCAAATGTAAAGAAGCGTTAGACGCACTACACTAGTTCCCGAGTTCCCGTGGTTCCAGAGTTCCCGGGTTCCCGAATTCCATGGTTCCAGGCCAAAAGATCCATATCGAACAACTAACTGGGGTCGCCATGCCGACTCTCCATATCCATCTTAAAGGATGTCGGTATTGTCCCGATATCCCATTAAGGTTCTTATTAAAACCGGGACACGCTCCTTTTCGCGCCGATTGGCGCATGTGCTCGCGATGACAGTTAAAAAAAAGCCTTTCAGTTATAACGGTCTTGTGTACTGGCCCATTCGCCTCCCGTTGGGTTATCTCCTTGCGATGACAACAGAGGGCGGTATCGCGCAAACCGATAAGTGGCACGTTTCATGCCCGTAGGCGGCTAGGCTGAAAGCCAATTTTGAGTTTTTAATTCTAAATTTTGGTTAATCGATGAATGATTCGGTAATCGAGGCACTCCACCGGGTGGGTTGAGGCCCCGGGGTTCGGACTGTGTTTTGAGCCTGGTTTGGTTTCATTCGTCCGGGCACATTAAACGTTTTCTGAAAGCGTTCAACACCAGGGACCAGGAAAACGTGCTTCCCATTTAAAGTCCCTTTCCCCTTCTTTTCTCCGCGCCCCGGTGCTAATTTTAAATTGAAGGAAGAAGATTTTCCTGACGACAACCTACTTTCGCCCGCTTGAAATACGGCATCATTCCCGACCCCCAGGAGGAGAATATGCGGAATCTTCAAGCGGCTCCCATCCCCGATTCCCACAAGATGCTTTTCCCGCAGCTCATCCGCGATTTCCGAACCGCGCTTAGTTACGTTTCTTTTTATTCCCTCGAAAGCCCCTTCGTCCAACAGGCCGTGCAGAAACTGCACAAGGGTTTACTGCGCCTCCTGATGGGGGTGGGGACCGTCGTGATCCGCGCGCAGGGCGGGAGCCTTTTCCTGAATGACACGGATTTTTCCGAATGCGACGAACTCCGGAAGGATTTGGAGGATAAGGAAATCCCGGGCCTGGTGTTGGACCGCGGCCTTTCGCAGGGGGAGTTGATCCGCTGGATCAAGCACCTCACCCTTCCCGTTTCCCGCCTGGAGGATGAACCGGATCAAGGCGGCCCCACGAATCTCCGCGCGCTTTTATTGGAGGAAACGGTCCTGATCCAGGCGGCCGAGGCCGAACCCGTCCGGTCCGAGGCGCCAACCGGGACGGACTTGGACAAGCTCATGGAGCCCGCGCCGCCGGTGACGAGCGGGACGGAGCATCTTCCGGGAGAAGCGGTGTACGCCGGGGGAAACACCGCCCCCCTCCAGGCTTCCATGTCGATCCCGGTGAACGAGGCCCTGCTGAGTTTCATCGCGGAAGCCTGGCAGCACGCCCAAACCCAGAGAAAAATGGTGGACACTTCCGTGGAGATGACCACCCTGGCCCAGTCCTTTGAAAAACTCTTTGACCGGCTGCTGGACCGGGTGGAGAAAACATCCCCCGAATTCGCGGGCATCTGCCAGTGGTTCAAGGCGGACCCGGGGGAATTCCTGGAAAAGCAGACCGTGTCTGCCATGTACCCCCTGCTGGAAACGGCGGTCCGGAACAGCTGGACCGCGGTGTTATTCGACCCCGCCACCGAGGGCCTGGTGGGGGAGTGCCTGGCCCAATGGGGCGCGCAAGGAAAGAATGAATTGGTGGAAAAAACCGTGATCGGCCTCACCGAGGGTTTCGCGGGCGACCCGCTGGAAAGGGAGCTCGCGCTCACGCACTTGATGGACGCCAGGCCCTGGATCTCCAACAGCGCGCTCCTGGAAATAGCGCTGGAACGCCTGAACGCCCTCCTGGCCAACGAAAGCTTCCCCGGGCTTTACCAGAGCGCCCTCCTGCTGGCCTGGGACCTGACGGAACCCGCATTGGCGAACGGCAACGAAACCGCCGTATTGACTTTGCTTTCCACGCTTCATTTCCACGCCGACGAGGATTTAACCTCCTTCCCCGAGAGGTCCCGCATCGCCCGGCACTGGCTCTTCGAGCGTTCCACGCCCGAAATGATCCGGCGTTTCGTGCGCTGCGCCCACCGGGCGGGAAAGCTCAACCATTATCCCCTCCTGGGGGACATGGCCGCGAAGATTCTGATTTCGGATTATTTCGCGGCTTCCCCTTCCGAAAAGGCGGGATTCCTCCCGTTATTTTCGGAAATGAGGGACTCCATCACCAATGCCCTGGCCGAGACCCTTCCCGACTTGAAAGAAGAGGAGGAGGTCCGGGCCTTGATTCCCATCGTGAGGGCCAGCGGTTTGGACGCGGCTCTCTCCTTCCAATTCTGCCCCTGGCTGGGCAAGGGAAGCCGGGAATTGAAGCAGGACCTGATCAGCATGATCGAGGAGGTGAAGGAACCGGGAGGGGGGCCGGCGCTTCGTCTGGCCTTGTTCGACGACTCGGAAGAAATCGCCGCCATGGCGGCGCGGGTGACGGGCAAGATCGGGTTCAAGCCGGCCCTGCCGGTTTTAGTGAAAGCGGCCAAGATCCGGGAAAGCCATTTCCCGAACAACGACCTGTTCCTGGCGTCCGTCTGCCAGGCCCTGGGGGATTTGGGCGGCCCCGAAGCGATGCCGATTCTCCAGGACATCGCCCGGAAGAAACCACTTTTACGGGGCCGGACCTGCGCCTTGTCCGTCAGGCTCGCGGCGATCCAAGCCTTGACCCGGTTGAACAAGCCTGAGGCATGGCAGTTCGTGGAATCGCTGATGGAGGAAAAGAACCCGCAGTTGCAGGAAGGGTTGGAGAAGATCCTCCAGGACAAGACGGATTATTCAGCCTGAAACGGGGGTAGAGTAGAAAACGCTCGGCGGGTGAATGGCCCCCGCCGGGCGTTATTTTTTTAACCTTCCAAACAAAACAAACCCGAGTTCCATAAGTAAGTGCAACACTTAGTGTCTGAAGAAGGCCGCATGAATAGGATATGCGGCTATGAAAAAGAAATACAAGCATTTAAGCGTTGAAGAAAGAGATCATTTATCCGTCTTGAAAGGAAAGGGTCTTAGCCTTCGAGCAATTTCACGCGCCTTGAAGAGGTCTCCTTCCACCCTCTCCAGGGAACTCAAGCGCAATGCTCCCCCTATCCGTTCTGGTTATTATCTTTCTCATCGAGCCCATCAACGGTATGTTGACCGCAACCAACAACGAGCACGCCGTTTACGCCTGAAAACAAAACGAATTCGTGCCTACGTCCGTCGTCAATTGAAACGAGGCTGGTCTCCAGAACTCATTTCAGGTCGATTAGGTCACCTACGGCCTAAGCAAACCATTGGTCCTGAAGCTATCTATCAGTGGGTTTATGCTGAAGCCACTGAGCTGATTCCTTGCCTAGTTCGACACCACCGGCGACGATTCTCATTTGGCCATAGCCGTAAGCACGCCAAAAACCATATCCCAGGCCGTGTTTCCATCGATAAGCGCTCCGAGATCGCCAATCAACGCAAGCAATTCGGCCATTGGGAAACCGACACCATGGTCTCTCGTCAGAGTAAAGTGGCTATGCGGGCTCTCGTCGAGCGTCAAAGCCGTTTTTCCAAGTTGGGAAAGCTCAAACGAAAGACCGCTCGCCAAATGAGTCATAGCCTCAACCGCGCTTTATGCCGCTTCCCTCAAGACGCCCGCCTGAGTCTGACCTATGACAACGGAACCGAAAACACCAACCACTTGGAAACCAACCACGTGCTTGGTACAAAATCCTTTTTCTGCGCCCCTTTCCACAGTTGGGAAAAAGGTACGGTGGAAAATACTATCGGTCTTGTCCGCCGCCATTTGCCTAAAAAGACTGATCTTGCTAAAGTGTCCTTCAAAGAATTCAGGACCATAGAAAGATGGCTCAATAACAGGCCCAGGAAATGTTTGGGCTTTAAAACTCCGGCGGAAGTCTTCCGGCGAAGTGTTGCACTTACTCCGTGAATTCGGCAAATTCCAGGAACAAAGATAATAAAAATAAGGGATTTTTATGTCTGAAAGACGTAAAGCAAAACCTAGCGCTTTGCCACGGATACATGGGATTCATGGGATTTTCTTAAAATTGAGACTTTAAAAAATATAAATGATTTTTATGAATGTTTTGCCTATCTAATGTATCCCCTGAATCCGTGGCTAGGCATTTTTTTGGAAAGATGTAATTTGAATTCTATCCCTTCAAAGTCACTTGTTCCCAGCCAAAAAGATGAATCCGGTTACCGCCCGCTGCCCATGACTTCGCCGGCGGCCTCGGAGCCTTGGACCGCCTGGGCTGCGGGCGAGGCCGCGATGGGCTTCCCCCCGTTCAAGGGAGGGGCGGAAGTACCGTTGATGGGGCCTAAAAATCCGAAGTACTTCAGGGCGTAATAGCCGCCCCCGACGAGGATGGCGATCAATACCAAAGTCTGGAAGACCCCTCCTCTCTCGTTATTAACTAAATTTGAGGTTGTCATGTCGCCCTCCGATGGAAATGGGTTGATAAAGGATCATACCATTTAACCCGCCCCATTCCGAGCGCCGCCCCGCAATAACAGCTGTTTAAATAAAACAAAATCCAGGAACAAAGATAATAAAAATCAGGGATTCTTATGTCTGAAAGACGTAAAACAAAACTACGTCTTGGCCACGGATGCATGGGATTCATGGGATTTTCTTAAAATTGAGACTTTAAAAAATATAAATGATTTTCATGAATGTTTTGCCTATCTAAATGTATCCCCTGAATCCGTGGCTAGGCATTTTTTTGGAAAGATGTTTTCTCCTATACATTTAAAAAAAATTAAGGGGTTTATTTTTATCCGAAACTCCGTATTCTGGTCCCACCCATGAAACTTTCACCCGTTTTAAACCCAAAAATCCCGTCTTTCCTGGTCAACCCCCATCCTAAGCATTTCTTCCGGGAGGCCATCCAGAAACTTCCCATGAACGGAGTCCACACCATTTGCGAGGAAGCCCAGTGCCCCAACCGCGGGGAATGCCTTCCCAGGCATGGAACCATTTCGATCATGGTCATGGGGTCGGTTTGCACCCGGGGGTGCCCCTTTTGTTCGGTGACAACCGGAAGGCCCCTGCCCCTGGATCCGGAAGAACCCCGAAAGGTGGTGGGGATCGCCAAAGCGCTGGGGGTGCGCTACCTGGTCATGACCTCGCCCAACCGGGACGAACTTCCGGATGGGGGCGCTTTCCAATACACGAGGATTGTGGCGGCCCTGAGGGCGGAATTACCCGCCGTAAGGATCGAGATCCTCGCGCCGGATTTCCAGGGCAAAAAAGACTCCTTTGAAATCCTCTTAAAAAATCCACCGGATGTCTTAGCCCATGATTTACAAACCGTGCCGAGGCTTTACGGGCCTATCCGCCCCGGGGCGGATTACGAAAGGTCATTGGGTTTTTTCCGGTGGTTCAAAGGCAACGCCGGCCCTTCCCGGGTGACTCTCAAAGGAGGGCTTATGGTGGGCTTCGGGGAAAGGGAAGAAGAGGTAGTGGAGGTGCTTGCCGACGCCGCAAAAGCCGGCGCGAGATTCTTCACCCTGGGGCAATACTTGAAACCTCCCGGTTCCGGCCTGGAAGTGGCCGAATATGTTCCCCTGGAACGGTACCGGCTCTGGACCGAGGCTGGTGAAAAAATGGGGCTTTCCATCCAAGCTTCCCCCTTGACCCGTTCCAGCTACCTGGCCGAGCGCCTCGCGAATCAAGATCTTTAACTAACTCGACTTTGACAAATCTTTAAAGACGCGTCGTGAACTTCAATTCCCCCTGATAAACGTCAGATCATCGCTAACCGTTAAAAACGTCACATCATTGATGACTGCCTCTTTAGAAGGAGTAAAAATTATACTCATGAACATCTCTTGAAAGGGAGGTATTCATGAAGGAGGAAGCGCAAAAAGAACGCATTTTAGCTGTGGAAAAGTACCAAAAGGGTGAAAGTCCCACCGCCATCTGTAGAGCCTTGGGGCATTCCAAATTTTGGCTCTACAAATGGCTGAAGCGTTATAAGACCAAAAAAAAAGGCTTGGTACGTCGAGGGATCGAAAGCCCGGCAACGCTATCCGGATCGCACGAAGGAGGAAATTGAAAAGGCCGTTCAGATGGTTCGTCTCCAACTCTACAACCAGGGGGTGTTTTGCGGAACGCAAGCCATACTGGGTGAGTTGGCGGACCTGGGGATTCAATCGCTTCCATCGCCCAGTACTGTGGACCGAATCCTGAGGCGCAATCAACTGACCCATCGAAGGACGGGGCGGTATTTTGCCAAAGGAACGCCCTATCCAAAGCTTTCAGGACATGCTGTGAATGAGGTGCAGCAAGCGGACTGGGTGGGAGCGAATTACCTTTTGGGAGGACCTCGGTTTTACAGTTTGAACGCAGTGGACCTGGCCACGGGACGTTGTGGAATCCAACCGTCGTTGGGAAGGGATGGGCAGAGCGTTTTTAACGCATTCTGGGCCATTTGGAGGCGTTTGGGAATCCCCCAGAACCTCCAGGTGGATAACGCCGAGGAGTTTTATGGAAGTCCGAAGTATCCGAGGGGAATGGGGCCTTTAATCCGGCTTTGCCTGCATCAGGGCATTGAATTGTGGTTCATTCCACCGGCAGAGCCCTGGCGCAACGGAGTGGTGGAAAAGTTCAACGACCACTACGAACAAAAATTCCTGGGGAAAGTGAACCTGAGACCGGGAAAGGCTCTGTGGACGAAATCTCTCGGGTTCGAGAACAAACACAACAGCCGGTACCGCTACAGCAAGCTCAAGGGCAGGACGCCTTTACAGGCCCTGGAAGGATTGGGGGAGAAGCCGAGATTTCCTTACGAAACCCAACCACCCCAACATCCGTTGTCCAAACCGACGAGTGGGAAATACCACTTGGTTCGGCTGATACGGAGCAACCACCGGTTGAACATGTTCGGAGAGATGTTCGAAGTGCCTAAAAGTCTAACCCATGAGTATGTAGTGGGGACAGTAGATGTTCGAAGGCAGAAACTAGAACTGTTCCATGATGGCTTGAAGGCGGAGGAGTACGATTACAAACTGCGGTAGAAAGAGGTTGTCCCAGGAGGGCTAAGAGCCCTCCTGGGGAGTTATCGATGATGTGACGTATCATTAAGTCATCGATGATCTGACGTTTATCACCCCCCTTTGAAAAAGGGGGATAGGGGATATTAGCCTTTGGCAAAGCAGCAAGAAAAGACTAACTCCCCCTTATTCCCCCTCTTTCAGAGGGGGAGATGTAATGCATCTAGACTGAATTTGCCAAAGTCGAGTAATTAAAATGTTTAATTGTCAACGACTCTTCGCTAGGGTGCGAAGTGTTTTGTTTGGTGCGAAGCACCACTCTGGTGAAAGCTTCTTTAGTTCTAAATAACTTTTCAATATTGGATAAAATCCACCTATGTCCACAACCTCCGACTCGAAATACCAGGTCACCCTCTATACCGCCAAAAGGGAACCCCTCCTGGCGGGGGCCCTGCAAGGCTTGGGCGAACTGGGTTTGGAAAGACTCTCGCGGCGCTTTCCGGGTTTGAAAATTCCGCGTCACGCCTTTTATCCGGACCGGGTGGAACTTCTTCTGGATTTCGGCCGGTTAGACGAGGACCTTCCCCGCGTGGTCCAGTTCTTCAAGTTCGAGGTGAAGAACGAGGCCAAGAAAAGGGGATTCCAAGGGGATTCGCTCTGGCAGTGGAACTATGATGTTTTGGAGGTCCCACTTTCGGATAGATCAGTTGACCTCTGACATCGGCAACTTTTTCCGAACGAACACTGGTTCGGCAGGCAGATAACAATTGTGGGACATTAAAAATAGTCCCGGCTGAAAAGCCGGGATTTTTATTTTCAGGAAGAATGCGGTTCCGGTGTGATTTCGGAGGAGTGGATCAAGGTAA
Source organism: candidate division FCPU426 bacterium (assembly GCA_963847625.1). Lineage (GTDB taxonomy): Bacteria > Oederibacteriota > Muellerivitia > Muellerivitales > Muellerivitaceae > CAWCKJ01. The sequence goes on from CAWKAR010000031.1 coordinate 8,972, forward strand.
TCCCATTCCTGCGCATTTGGGTCAGGGCCTTGTCGCCGTCCCCCGGCTTGACGTTCACCGCCGCCACGGCGTCCTCGATGACGAAAGCCTCGAACCCTTTCCGGTCCGAATCCAGGGCCGTCGCCTTGACGCAATAATCCGTGGCGAGACCCGCCAGGAAAAGCTCGTTGACGTCCTTTTCCCGGAGGTATTTTTCCAGGTCCTTGCTGGTGGCCTCGAAAGCCGAGTAGCCGTCGTCCTTGTTGTTGGTCCCCTTCAGGAAGGTTTCCTGGATCTTCTTGGCGTCCAAGCCGGGGTGGAACTCCGCGCCGGGGGTGTCCCGAACGCAATGGGGCGGCCATTTCTTGAAATGCACGCTTCCCGGGGGATGCCAATCCTTGGAGGCGATCACCAGCGGGAAGGAAGCCATGAGACGGTTGATGACGGGCACCACCTTGTCCCCCCCAGGCACCGCGAGGGTCCCGCCGGGACAGAAGTCGTTTTGAACGTCCACGATCAATAGGGCTTTCATTGATTCTCCTTCCAACGGGTTCACCCGGCTTCCTCCAAACGTGGCTCAACCGCCGTAGGGGGCGATGAGATCGTCGCGCTGTTGCAGGAGTTTGGAACTAACCCCGACCTTATAGATATGCGGAAACTCGAAGCGCTTGTGCTCGGGCGAGAGTTTCGCGAGGCGCTCCTTCGCGTAGTCGGCGGCCTCTTTCACGGAAAGGCGGGTCAGGGCTTTCCCCCCCTCCATCACCTTAAATAGAATGCCCTCCGGGAAACAATGGGTCACCCGGCTTTTTTTCTCGGGGAAGAGGGGGTGATAGACGGTATCGACGCTTTTTTCATCCTCCAGGAGCACCCCGTCCGCGTAAAAAAAGCCATCCGGATCGGTGTAACGGACGATTTTTTTGATCCCCGGAAGGGTCGTTTTGGACCTGTTCTCGGATATTTTCAGGCAGGGTTTTCCGCCGTAATGGCTGAGTTTGTAAACGCCGTCCAGGGCCGGGCTGTCCTGGCCCGTCACCAGGCTGGTTCCCACGCCGAAGGCGTTGATGGGAGCCCCCTGGTCCAGAAGGCTCTTGATCAGGTGCTCGTTCAGCTGGTTGGAGACGACGATTTTTACGTAATGCAGGCCCGCCTCATCCAGCATCGTCCGCGCCTTCTTGCTCAGGTAAGCCAGGTCGCCCGAGTCCAACCGCACGCCCGCCAGACGCTGACCCTTTCCCTCCATTTCCTTGGCCACCGCGATGGCGTTGGGAATGCCGCTCTGGAGGGTGTTGTAGGTGTCCACCAGGAAAACGCACTGGTCCGGATAGAACCCGGCGAATTCGCGGAAAGCCGTCAGCTCGTCCGGGTAGCTTTGAATCCAGGAATGGGCCTGGGTGCCGGAAACCGGGAGCGAGAAGGCCTTGCCTGCATAAACGTTCGAGGTGGCGTCCAGCCCCCCGATGAGTGCGGAGCGCGACGCCTGGATGCCTCCCAGGCCCTGGGCCCGCCTCAGCCCGAAATCCACCACGCGGCGGCCCCGCGCGGCCAGCACCATGCGGGAAGCCTTGGTGGCGATGAGGGACTCGAAGTTGATGAAATTCAAAAGGAGGGTCTCGATGATCTGGTTCTCCAGGATGGTCCCTTCCGTCCGGAGGACGGGCTCCAGGGGGAAGACCACCTCGCCCTCCCGCACCGAGGTGATTTTTCCACGGTATTTGAACCCCTTCAGGTAATCCAGGAATTTTTCCTGGAATCCCCTGTCTTTCAGGTAGGCCAGGTCGTCGTCCTCGAACCGGTAGTCTTCCAGGGTCTCCAACAGGTTGTCGAGGCCCGCGAATAGGACGTAACCGCCCTGGAAGGGGTTTTCGCGGAAAAAATAGTCGAAACAGGCCGGGACCTCGGCCTTGCCCGCCAGGAAAAAACCCTGGGCCATGGTGAGCTCGTAGAGGTCGGTGTAAAGGCCGCTGTGATGGGGAAGAAGGGAGGACATTTAAGCGATTCCTAACGAGGGTCTATAAAATATCATTCAAAAGGTGTGAGCCATGAAGAACTCGGTGTATTTCGATTTTTTTATTTTGAACGACGTAAAAAACAAGATAATCCTCAAGAACCAAGACGCGATAACCAAGCCGTTTTAATTTTTCATGCCGGGGTATCCGTCCCATTAATGGATGAGATTCCAAATGCCCAATCCGTCCGGCTAAAGCCTCCACAAAGATTAAAGCGCGGGCGGGATTGTCTTTGGCGATCCAATCGACTATGGCCGTCAAATCATCCCGGGCTATGGGAAGATAAACCAGGGAATACTTATTTGGCATGAACGCGTTGTTTTAGCGTCTGAACCATCCGGGCATGGGAAATGCCCTTCGCTCCGGAAGCGGATTGGGATTGGGCGACCGAAAGTTTTTCAAAAAGATCCAATTCGACCTTCAACTTTTCATAATGTTCCATGCTCATGACCACTAAATCTCCCTCACCGTTGGTGGTCAAATAAACAGGCTCATCCTGTTCATGGCAGAGGGTGGAAATTTTACGGGTGTGGTTTCGAAGGCTGGAAATGGATTTGATGATGGGCATAAGCGCTTGGCTCCCTCACTGAGGATAAGCGCAAATTAACACCAAATATTGATAATATCAAGGGACCTTTCCCGGAAGGCTTACCGGTTGAACAACTGGGGGATGAAGGTGGTGAGGAAAGGCACGTAGGTGATCAACAAAACCATGGCGTACAGCATGGCCAGCATGGGCAGGACGGACTTGTAAACTTCCACCATGGGTTTCTTGAACCGGTAGGAGGACAGGAAGAGGTTTAGCCCCAGGGGCGGGGTCAGGAACCCCAATTCCATGTTGGCCAGGAAAATGATTCCCATGTGCACGGGGTCCACGCCGAAGGCCTGGGAAATGGGAATCAAAAGCGGGACCACCACGATGATGGCCGCGAAGATTTCCAGGAGCCCTCCCACAAAAAGCAACATCACGTTCACCATCAGCAGGAATAGCCATTGGGAATGGACGGAGTTGCTCACCCAGGCGGCCAGCCGGGCCGGGATCTGGGCGTCCACCATGTCGTTGGTGAATCCCAGGGAGACCCCCAGGATCAGGAGCACGCCCCCCACCAGGATGCCGCATTCCGTGATGACCGTGGGAATGTGCCTGAATTTCAGACCCCTATATATGAAGACCTCCACAATAAAAGCGTACATGGCGGTCAAGGCCGCCGACTCCACCAGGGTGACCTTGACGACAAAGAGGAAAAAGAAGACAACCAGGGGAAGGACCAGTTCCCATTTCGCGATCCAGAGGGACTCCAGGGCTTCCCGGCGCGTGAAAGGGTGCTTGGCGGCCTGTTCGGAGGAGCCCTTCCAGATGCCCCAGGCGGCGGTTCCCAGTACCAGCAGGGTCCCCGGGAGAAGCCCGCCCAGGAACAACTTGTCGATGGGAGTGTGGGAAACGACCCCGTAAAGGATGACCGGCAGACTGGGGGGGAATAGCAGGCCCAGGGAACCGGCCGAGGTCAAAAGCCCCAGCGAATTCCTTTCCGTGTACCTTTCTGCGATCAGGATGGGCATCAAGAGCCCGCCGAGCGCCAGGATGGTGACGCCGGAACCCCCGGTGAACGCCGTGAAAAAGGCGCAGACCAGGCAAGTCACGATGGCCGGCCCGCCCTTCAAGGACCCGAAGAGGGCCTGGAAAACCCGAAGAAGCCGCTTGGAGGCGCCGCCTTCCGCCAGCAAATAGCCCGTCAGCGTGAAAAGGGGGATCGTGGGGATGGTGGGGTTCACCACCATCCGGTAGGTCTCGGCCGGGATGGAACTGATGGGGGTCTCGGAATTCCACAGGAAGAAAAGGGCCGCTCCGCCCAGGGCCACGAAAACCGGCGCCCCCAAAATGACCGCCGTGATCAAAAGAACGAATGCCAGGATGAGGAACCCCTGGGGCGGGTTATGGACCAGGAAACCCAGGGACGCCAGGGCGGCCGTTACCAACAGGGTGTAAAGCCTCTCCAGATTCCTGTCGGAGGATCGCCACACGAGCCGGCCCACGATCAGGGAAAAACCGAAGGGAAGCAGGCAAAGGACGAACCATGTGGGGATGCCGAGCGAAACCATGTCCCCCGAGTCCTTTTCGATCATGACGAAACTGAGACTGGCCTTGGCCAGGTAAAGGGTGATGGCGGCGCCGAAACCATAGGTGAGGATGCGCACTGGGTTCTTGAAGCGCTCGGGAATCAGGCCCGCAGAGGCGGCGAGGGCCAAAAGTTTCCCTTCCCGGGCCGCGATGGCCCCGCCGAACATCATGATGGCCAGGATCGTGTGCTGGACCAGCGTGAGGGAGCCGGGAACGATGTTGGCCGGGACGAAATGGAAAAGGGGGTTCAGCTTCCGGCCGATAATATCCAACAGGGGGAGAATCATCATGAAGCCGAAGAAGAAAGTCAAAAGGAGGTTCTCGACCGGGTGCCAGAAGGCTTTTTTCGCGGGGGCTACGGTGGGGTCGCCCTCGAACATCAAGGCTTCCCCTTGAGCCATTTCCTCCGGAGGTGCCGTTGGCTTGAGTTTGAGAGGTTCAGACGGCATTATTTCCCGGCCGTCTTGGCCCGGTATTCATCGCGGTACTTGACGGCCAACTCCATGATGTCGGCGGGAATGATGGTGCCGGAAATCTGGGGCTTGAAGTCCAGGAAGAGTTTTTCCCATTGGACATATTGGTCGGCCGTAATCTCGTGGATCTCCAGGCCGTGTTCTTTCATCACGTCAATGGCCTTGTCGGAGTTCTGGCGGATGTCGTCCCGGAAGCCTTTGCCGGCCGCGGCCGCAGCTTTCAGGATGGCGGGCCTTGAGGCCGCGGGAATCTTATTCCAGGCCTTGGTGGTGATGATGGTGGCGCCGATCAACGGGCACCATCTCATGTTCGTCATGTGCTTGGCCAGGGCGAACCACTGGAAAGACAGGGCGGCGATGGGGGTGGTATCGAAGCAGTTGATCATTCCGGTCTGCAGGTTGGGAAGGATGTCGGTGGCGGCCAGGGGAATGGGGGAAAATCCCGCCGAATGCCAGATGTTCATGGTGTCGGGATCGTCGCCCCAGACGAAAAGCTTCATTTTTCTCAAGTCATCCGGGGTCAGGATGGGCGTTTTGCCGAAAAAGTAAACCCAACCCGCCTCGCCCCAATTGAGCACCTTGAAGCCCTTGGCCTCCAGGCGTTTTTCCAGGATGGGCTGCATCTTGGCGCGCACGTGATCGCTTTCGGCGAAGTCCTTGTAAAGCATGGGGATGGAGAGCACCTCCACGGCCTTGTCGATCTTGGCCAGCCCCACCACGGTGACTACGCCCACCTGGATCTGGTTGATCCGCATCTTGGTGATGATATCCGGCTCGTCGCCCAAGACGCCGTTGCCGAAAACCTTTAATTTCACTCCCGCCATTTTCCATTTGTTTCCCATTTCCTGGAGGATATTGTCCCAGGAGGAATGCTCGGGAGCGAGGGTGCCCAGCTTCAGGGTCAGCATGTCCTTTTCCTGAGCGTTCAGGCAGGGCGCCAGGAAGCCGCTGCCCAGGAGCAGGGCTCCCATCCACAGGATGGTGGTTCTTGAAAATAGTTTCATCGCAATCCCCCTTGGTTCAAGCAAATGCAAAACCTATTAATCCGCAAAGTCTTCCTATTGCGCGAAGATCGAGTCCTCATGGGCCAAAAGCCAGCGCGCCCGCTTCTGGGTGATTAGGTTTACCAGCCGGCTGGCGGGTTTCTTGTCCGGGTCGATGGCCAGGGCCATGTTGAGCATTTCCTCGAATTCATCCCGGTTTTGCTGTTTTTCGTCCACCGCCTCGGCCCAGTTCACGTAGGTGGAGGCGCTCTGGCCGTGGTTCAATTCCAATGCCCGGTCGAAGTGTTCCTTGGCCTTTTTCGCCGAGCCCCCCATCATGGCGGGCTTCCCGCCCTCATAGGTGATCAGGAATTCGTGCAACCCGCCCTCGTCGTAGTCGGGATTGAGCTCATAGGCCCGGTAGATGAGGGCCTCGGCCTGGGGCACGTCGGAAACCAGCTCGGGATCATCCTTACCGATGGAGATGGCGGCCATCCAGGAAAGGCCCGTCCAATAGAGGAGGTCGATGTCCTCCTTCTTGGCCTTGGCGGCGGCGCCCTTGGGATCGGTCATCAGCATCTTGGAGAAGTGGTTGTGCCGGACGTCCAGGCCCCTCAACCCGTAATCCCTGGCCCGCACGTAAAGTTTTTTCGCCCTCTCATTGAGAGCCTTGGATTTCTCGTAATCCCTGTCGTGGATATACTCGGAGTCCGCCTGGACGAAAGCGTAAGCGTACTCGGTGAAACCCTTGCAGGCCGCGGTCAAGAGGCCCACGTGGCGGGGGGTGGCCGAGAGAATGCTTTCCATCAATTTCAAGCTGAAGGGAATGGCCTCCCGGATGAGCTCGGGGTCGTTGTCGGAGGAAAAAGTGTCCCCGGTCCCGGCCAGGCTGTCCGCCACCGAATTGATGGCCATGGACTTGATGAAACAACCGTTCAGGAGGGGAGCCAGCGCCAATAAGAGCGCCCATAAAGGCCATAGGGAGAAAAATCGAAGAGGTTTATTAGGCATATTCAGATCCTGTCGAAGTAATAAAGAGGAACCTTTTTACCCTTAACCCAGGGGGGGTGTCAATAAGAACGAATTTCACCCTGTTATTTGGACGAATGGGGGAATATCAGAGTTTAGGAAGCCGTTTCTTTAGAATTTTCCATAGTTTGAATCTCACAAAATAAAAGACAAGTTTAATAAAAAAAAGTCCGTCGGAATTTATCAACAAAGCTTCTTGGTTTTCTTAACCGAGCGAAAAACCGGGCTTTTTTACTTTTGAATCGGCTTGTTCGGATTCAGATGAGGCACAAGTTTTTTGGGCGTCTTGGATAGCTTGCGAACCGTGCCTCTTTTTCCTTTTGGAGGGAACTTCTCACCCGGCTTAGGAAGGTTCGGGTCTGGAGCTTTGTTTATCTTAGAGTGAGGCTGTGGAAGACTATTTGACCCAGTTTGCGATAAGCCTAAGTTTGCCGTCACCAAAAGAAAAACCATTGCCAGGATTGAAGTTATCAGATTTTTCATTTTCCAACCTCCTTTTATGTTAAGAGCCTTTATTTTGTAAGCCTTTGTCCTTCACCCGGTTTGGGAATAAGGGCCGGATTGTTTTTCAGTCATTTCTTATTAGTAATAAATGTAAACCGCCTTGTTATTGTGGTCGGACACACAAAGGTGGCCGTTAATGGGGTTCACTTTTGAGTCGGTCGGGAAGGAAAAGCCCGTGTATTGACCTTTCAGGGTTCCCTTCCAATCATAAACATCCACTGTGCCATTTAAGGCATCGGCACAATAAAGGAGATAGTATTCATCCACGCCGATTCCACGGATACTGGTGTTTATTGGCGTAGTCGGGAATAACATAGCCCAAAAATCACTCTCAACGAGATCGCTGGAATACCAGGCCATGATTCCCTCATGGCCAGCATTCATGGTCGGGTCGCCCGCGTACACGTTGTCGTAGGTGTCCGTGGCTAAGCTTATGGGGTTATAGAAGTAGTCATAACCCCACTTGGTTATTTGGGCGTCAGGGTGATGAGTGGCTGATATCCAGCCTTCATTGTAGGAGTATTCCTCCACATATATATTTCCCGAATCCATTACAAAGACGTTTCCGATAGAATCCGACGCAAGGTTATATGGGTACCATATAGAATAACCATCGGCTTTCAAATCATCCCAAACATAGCCCAAGGTGCCGTTTAAATCATACAGGCCATTGATGGCGTAGACATCATTGTTTGCGTTATCAGACACCCAAAGGTCGTCACAAGAGTAGTTATAGGCGATTCCCCATAGAACCGGCTTGCTGGTACCGGTAACGCTGAAGGAAGCCACAAAAGTCGCCGGACTCTGTGTCTCATCGTAGATTTCCACGGTGCCGGTTGTATTTGTTCCCGCGCCTTCCGCGATGTAAAGGTATCCCATTGGATCGAAACACATCGCCATGGGTTGGTCAACAGTGTTAATGGTGCTTCTGTAGGCTTTTTTAACCCATACCGCAGGAGTCGGGGGCAAGGTATATGTGGGTGTTGCTGTTATAGTCAAGGTCTGCGTTGGTGTGGCTGTAGGGTGTTTAGTTCCGCTGGTAGGACTGCTGCTGCTGCTGGAACAGGCCAAGTGGATCATGGCAACGGCCAAAAGGACCGCGATGGCCATGATATAGAGTTTCTTCATCATTACCTCCTTTAAATAATCCCTCCTTGTAATTAATTTGAAAATTGTTATAAGCCTTTTTAGGCAATGTCACAAGGGTATTAAAAGGGGTTTTAATAACCTTTAAAGGGAAACAACTTCGTGCCTGTTATCGCTTGTTACGACCCCCCGAAATGAAAAAAAGCCCGGCGGGAAACCCTCCGGGCTTTTTTGCTTCTGTATTTAAAAGTGCTTGTTTACTTCGCGGCGGGTGCCTTGACAGGAGCTGTCGCCGTTTTTGGAGCTACAACTTTCTTATGGAGCTTCTTGTGGCTCTTTTTGTGGGCCTTGATCGTTTTCTCAGCCGGTGTTTCCTTCGCTTGGGCGAAAACCGCGCCAGAAGTAGCGGCTAAAAAGAACGCCGATAACACTAGAATCAGAACTTTTTTCATAACCTATCCCTCCTAAGGATTTCCTGAATTTTGAGGCATTTAATACCTGCCAAACTATTAGACGAAATTATCACTTAAAAGTTGCGACAATTTTCCAATAATTCAATAAATTTTGGCGCCTCGTTTTCCCTTGGAAAATAAAGATATTAAAAAGAGTTGATAATTAACCGACCGGTTGGTAAGTTTATCGCCCATGTCAAGAGTCCTGAACAAACAAAAACATTCGGACCAGAAAACCCGCTTCCTGGTCCAAGCCCGCAGGCTCTTCGCGGCCCATGGCGTCATGGAAACCAGCATGTCCCAGATTGCCAAGGCCTGCAAAGTGACCAAGGCCGCCCTGTACCACTACTTCAAGAGCAAGGACGCGGTGCTCCGGGAGATATTCCTTTCCCATAGCGACGAGAGGGACAACGTTGTGGCCCTCTTAAGTAAGGCGAAGAATTTGGAGGAGTGCCTTTACCTGATGGGAAAACACCACTTGGAGGAAATAGCCCGCCCCGACAACAAGGAACTCATGAGGATTATGCTGAGCGAGACCATGAAAAATGCCGAGATGAGAAAATTTTACGAGGAAATCATCACGGAGCAGATCGCCTATATCGTCCAGAAAATCCTGGCGCCCAAAGCCTGCTGCCCGAAACCGGAGAAGGAGGTCCTCTTGCTTTTTTTCCAGTTCTTCGCGAGCTTGATGCATTACTCATGGCACCAGATGATGGTGGGAGACCTTACCCCCTTGATCGGGGACGGGGAAACATTCGTCAAGACGCTTTCCCGCACTTACGCCATGAGGCTCCAGGAACGATAGGAGATTCACCGTTTTTTTGCCGGGCCCTGGATATAAATCGAAGCAAGCCGCATTTTTTTAGACAAAATGAACGATCCCTGGATCTATCTGAGTGAGCGAGGTTAAAACCCAAGCCATGGACGATTTCAGGGTGGAAAAGGAATTCCAGGAATTCGTTTCGGCGCACCGCCATTCGTGGATCAGGATGGCCGCCAGTGTCCTCAAGAACCGGCACGAGGCCGAGGACGTGGTCCAGGAAACCCTGGCGGTTCTCTGGAAGAACCGGAACACCCGAAAAGTCGAAAATCCGGCGGCTTACGCCGCCCGGGCGGTTTGGGTCAACGCGCTCAAGCGACGAAAGAGGGAAAAGCGCCTTCTTTCCCTGGAGGGACTGCCGGAACCGGCGGTTGACCCTAGGGAAGAAGACCCGGAAGGTTGGGATGAGGTCAGCCCCTCGGCCCTGGATAGGGCCATGGAGGGGCTGTCGGAGGCCCAGAGGTCGGTGATCCGCATGAAGTATTACGCGGGACTGTCCTTCCGGGAAATCGGGAAGGCGCTGAGGATATCCTTGAACACGGCGGCCAGCCGGTGCCGTTACGCCTTGGCCGCCTTGAAGGAAGCCCTCGGTACCCGTCGCCATCCAGGGGACCGCCGTTAAAACGGCCCCCTTTAAAAGGAGACAGTTATGGTCGAGAAATTGAAGGATCAGGAAAAAAACAATCCGCAACAAGATGTGGAATTCGCTGGAAGCGCTGCTGTCGCGGTGACCGGGATCATTGGGGGCGTCGCAGTGGCCCTCGGTCTGCCTTGGATCATTCTCACCCACGCCCAAGCCCTCGATCCTAAAACCATGGTCATATTGACCGTGACTGCCATGATTGTGGGCGGCTTGGTGGCCTTAACTGGAGCCTTTTTCGGCCTGGCGATGCCCAGCCACGTGGGCGGCTGCCGGCATTTTGGAAGACGTCACCATTGGGACGCCGAAGATTGGAAGGATTGGGGCCAGAAGTTGAAGGAGGATTTCAAGGGCAGGGGCCGGCGCCGGGAACGCGACTAGTCCCCTGGCGGCGGTTTTTAAGGACTGGGCCTGAGGGGATGAAAGCCGGTTTAAGTTTTTGATCATCAACGAGGTGGGTTATGAAAAAGTTAATGGGACTGGGTTTGGGATTGTGGCTGGCGGCGGGCATGGCCTCCGCCCAGCAAAAGCTTTCGCTGGAGGATTACCTGACGCAGGTGAAGGCCCAAGGGCCGGAGTACCAATCGGCCAAGGCTTCGGCGGAAGGCTTGGAAAAACAAGCCCACCAACAGGATTTGATCTATTCCCCTGTTCTGGTCGCCGGTTATAACCACATGGATGACAAGGAACCGTCGGACAATCTGGAGGCACAGCCCCATACCCAGGCCGATTCGGCGGGGGTATCGATCGGGACCAAATTCCCGTTCGGGCCTTCCCTTTCGGTGGGTTATTCCTTGATTAACGCAAACGTGGAACTGAACCCGCTTTATAACTCGGTGGCCAGTCTCCTCAATTTCCCCAATCCCTTCTACCAGGTTGCCCCCGTGGTTTCCCTGTCGGTTCCTCTATTCAAGGACTTCGGAGGGGCCCAAACCGGCGCGGGAGTCCATAAGATCCAATACCAGTTGCAATCCGCCCAAAAGGGAACGGCTTTCTTGCGGGAAAAAGCGGCGTTTGACGCCAAGTTGGCCTATTGGAGCCTGGCGCTTTCCCACAATGAAGTAGCCATCCGGCAGGATACGTTGAATCGATGCCAAAAGATCTGGGATTGGACCAAAAAGAGGGTAGCCCGCAACCTCGCTGATCCTCCCGATGCGCTCCAGGCCGAAGCCTCGGTCCGGGTGGCGGAACTGGACCTGCAAATGGCCCAGGAGAAAGAAAGATCCGCCCGGTTCTCGTTCAACCGGTTACGCGGCGTGAAGGACGACCAAGTTACGGAGGAATTGGAAAACCTCGAGAATTCCCTTACCTCGATCCATGTGGATATTCCTAACAATCTTCCGGACCGTTTGGACCTGAAGGCGGCGGAACTGACGGCCAAAAGTCAACAAGCGGCCTACGATGAAGCCTACCAAAATATATACCCCGATATCACCGCTTACGCCTCGTGGAAAGGGAACGGCTATACCGGCGTTTTCAACCCGGCTAACCAGGATGCTTTCAGCGGCACCTATTCCACCTATAACATTGGGGCCCAATTCACGCTTCCCCTGGACCTGATCACCGCCTCGCGGGTGGCCGAGGGTTATAAGGCCAACTATGAAAGCTCCCTGCTGACACTGAAGGACAAGAAAATCGACGTAGGACAGCAGTGGAAGGACCTGAAAGACAGGCTTCAGGACGTGGAACACCGCTTGTCCATGGCGACTGAAATCGAGTCCCTCCAGAAAAGAAACGCGGAGGAGGAGAAAAAGGAATTGGAGTTGGGGCGGGCCACCCAGTTCCAGCTCTTGTCCTTCGAGAATGGGTATTCCCTGTCCCGGTTGAACCGGCTTTCCCTGGTGGTGGAAAAGCTGTCGTACCTGGCCCAGGCGCAATGGTGGCTTTCCACGGAAAAACAATGAAAAATTGACAATGGAGAATGAAGAATGTAATGCCCGCAATTTAACCTCATTTTACATTGTTCATTTTTCATTCTCGCGGAAGTTTTTACCGGCAAAAAGTAAAATTCGAAAGGGTTTCTAAGGATGAATCTCCCTAAACTCGCCATCGAGCGGCCCGTATTCATGAGCTGTGTGGTCGTCCTTATCATGGTGCTTGGCATCATGGGATACCTGTCCCTGGGCGTGGACCTGTTCCCGGACGTGAGTTTCCCCTTTGTGTTCGTGACCACGCCCTACCAGGGCGCCTCCCCGGAGGAAATCGAGACCCAAATCTCCAAGCCCCTGGAGGACGAGTTGATCTCCCTGCAGGGAGTCAAGAAAGTCAACTCGAGCAACCAGGAGGGGTTCTCCATTGTCTGGATCGAATTCACCCTGGAAACCGACGCCAAGGACGCCGAACAACAGGTGCGCGACCGGGTGGCCTACGTGCGGCCCCGGCTGCCCACCGGGATCGACGAACCCATGATCCGCCGGTACGACCCCACCGACCAGCCCGTGGTGACCCTGAGCCTCCAGTCCAGCCTTTCCAGCGCGGAGGCTTACGACCTGGCGGATCAGATCATCAAGCCCCGGCTTTCCCAGGTGTCCGGGGTGGGCGTCATCAACATCACCGGGGGCCAGAAACGCGAAATCCAGGTCCAATTGGACCGAAACCAGCTCAACCGTTACCGCGTGAGCGCGGGCCAGGTGGCCAATCGGATCGGGTTGAACGGCTTGAACGTGCCCCTGGGCAAGGTCGACCTCGGCCCCCAGGAGCTTCTGTTCCGGTCGGTCGGCGAGTACAACGACCTGGATCGCATCCGAAAGACCCCCGTGAATTTCTTCGGTTCGGACGTGTCCGTGACCGTGGACAAGCTGGGGAAGGTCGTGGACACCATGGAGGACGCCAACAGCTACAGTTTCATCAACGGCAAGCAGGCGCTTTTCCTGGAAATCTACAAGCAATCCAAGGCCAACACGGTGGCGGTGGTGGACGAGGCGGTCAGGCGAATGAAGATGATCAACGACATCCTCAAAGACCACCCCGGTTCACCCCGCCTGGAAGTGGTCGAGGATGCCGCCCGCCCGGTGAGGCTCAACCTGGCCGACGTGAAATACACCATTATCGAGGGAATCTTCCTGACCATCCTCGTAGTGCTGCTTTTCCTGGGAAGCTTCCGTTCCACTCTCATCACCATCACGGCCCTGCCGGTCTCATTGTTGGGGGCTTTCTTCCTGATGAACGTCCAGGATTACACCCTCAATGTCATGACGCTCCTGGCGCTGTCCCTGGCGGTGGGGCTCTTGATCGACGACGCCATCGTGGTACGGGAAAACATCTGGCGGCATATCGAAGAGGGGGAGGACCCCAAGAAAGCCGCCGTGAGCGGGGCGCTGGAGGTGACCCTGGCGGTCGTGGCGACCTCCTCGGTCATCATCTCGGTTTTTTTGCCCATTGCCTTCCTCCACGGCATCGTGGGCCAGTTCTTCCGGCAATTCGGGCTTTCAGTTTGCTTCGCCATGGGCATTTCCTTGTTCGAGTCCATGGTCATGGGCCCCCTTCTCTCGGCCTATTGGGCCAGGAAAAGTTCCGTGGACGACAAGGAAATTCCGGTAGCCGGGGTGATCCTCAGGAAATTCGGCGTTTTCCAAGACTGGCTGGAGGGAAAATACGGTCTTCTCATCGGCTGGTGCCTGCAAAACCGCATCAAAGTCATCTCAATTGCGGTGTTCCTTTTTTTCGGCGCCTTGTTCGGGTTGGGACCTTTCATTAAGTTCACCTTCATGCCGACCGCGGACGTGGGCGAATTCGTGGTTCTCTTGAAGGCGGCCCCCGGCACTTCCCTGGAGGCTATGAAGAAGATGACCTCCCAGGTGGACCAGGTCATCCGCAAGCATTCGGAGGTGGTCATGGTTTCCGGTTCCATCGGCGGAAACGACGCCTCGGGCGCCCAGCAAGGCATCAACAAGGCCCACCTCTACATCCGGCTGATCCCCTATACCAAGCGTAAAAACACCACTTCCGACATGATGGCCCTCCTGCGCAAGGAACTGGAGCCCTTCCACCAAACGCTCCAGCCCCAGGTGGCGGATGCCAGCCATTTCGGGGACCAGGCACCCTTCACCATGCTCCTGGTAGGGGATGATTATGCCAAGCTGGTGCCCGTGGCCGACCGGCTCGTGGAGAAAATGCGGGCAGTCAAGGACCTGGCGGACGTGCAGTCCACCTACGAGGGCGGCAAGCCCGAGTTCCAGGCGGTCCTGGATCCCAAACAAATGGTGGCCTTGGGTGTTTCAGGCGTGGACGCGGGCATGGAACTGCGAACCCAGGTGGAAGGAATCGTTCCGGCGAAGCTGCGCCAGCACGGCGAGGAATACGACATCCGGGTCCGGTTGCAGGAGGATCAGCGCAACCTGGAAAAGGAATTCCCGGGCATCCTAGTGCCCAACCAGAACCATAACATGGTTCGCCTAGCGGATATAGCCAAACCCGTCACCACCGAGGGACCGGCCCGCATCAACCGCCAGAACCGCGCCCGCTATATCATGGTGAGCGCCCAGTTGGCGCCGGGCGGCGCCCTGGGCAATGCCCTCAACGAGGCCAAGAAAGTCATGAAAGCGGAAACCTTGCCGCCAGGCGTGACCTACGACTTTATCGGCTATGCCGAGAACCTGCACGAACTCATGGTCAGCATGCTGGAGGCGGTGGGCTTGGCCACGCTCTTCACCTTCATGATCCTGGCCAGCCTGTACGAGTCCCCCATTATTCCCTTTACCATCATGCTGGCCATTCCCCTGGCCATCGTGGGGGCCTTTTTAGCCCTGTTTGTGGGACAACAGTTCGTCCCCACGCTCAGCCTGAATATTTTCAGCATGGTTGCGCTCATCATGCTTTTGGGGCTGGTGACGAAAAATTCCATCCTGCTGGTGGACTATACCCTCCAGATGATGCGAAAAGGCATGTCCCGTAACGATGCCCTGAAGGCCGCAGGCAAGGTCAGGTTGCGGCCCATCCTCATGACGACCTTCGCGCTCATCGCGGGCATGCTGCCCCTGGCCCTGGCCCTGACCGAAGTGGGCAAGTTCCGGCAGTCCATGGGCGTAGCCGTGGAAGGCGGCCTGATCAGTTCGCTTCTTTTGACCCTGGTAATCGTGCCTTCTGTGTTCGGCTATGTGGATGACTTCAGGCTTTGGATACGCAAGCTCTTCGGCGCCAAGGGGGACGGCCTTTCGCCCCCCAACCCCAACTAGAAAAGGAATAATAAATGAATCTCCCTAAACTAGCCGTCGAACGGCCGGTCTTCATGAGCTGCGTGGTCATTCTCCTCACGATTCTCGGGATGATGGCCTACAGCACCATGGCCGTGGACTTGTTTCCCGACATCAGCTTCCCGTTCGTGATCGTGACCACGCCCTACCAGGGAGCCTCTCCCGAGGAAATCGAAACCCAGATCTCCAAGCCCCTGGAGGACGAGTTCAGCACCATCCAGGGTGTGAAAAAGGTCACCTCCACCAACCAGGAAGGGTTCTCGGTCGTCATGATCCAGTTCAACATGGATGCCGACGTGAAGGATTCGGAACAGCAGGTGAAGGACCACCTGTCCTTTGTCCGGCCCACCCTTCCCAGGGACATTGACGAGCCGATCGTGCGCCGCCTCGACCCCACCGCGCTTCCCATCGCGCAGTTGAGCCTGTCTTCCACCCTCCCGCCCGCCCAGGCCTACGACCTGGCCGACCAGGTCATCAAGCCCCAATTGGCGCAGGTGGAAGGTGTGGGCGTCATCAACATCCAGGGCGGCCGCAAAAGGGAAATCCAGGTGCAGTTGGACCGCGACTTGTTGAACCGCTTCCATATCAGCGCCTCCCAAGTGGCCTCCCGCATTGGAATGAACGGTATGAACGTGCCTGTGGGCAAGGTGCAGGTGGGAGGGCGCGACCTCCTTTTCCGCTCCGTCGGCCAGTACGACGACCTTGAACGCCTGCGGCAGACTTCGGTCAATTTCATGGGATCGGACGTTTCCGTACCCGTGGAGCGCCTGGGCAAGGTGGTGGACACGGTGGAGGACGCTCAAGGTTACAGCTACATCAACGGCCAATCCGCCCTCATCATTCAAGTGGTGAAACAATCCAAAGCCAATTCGGTCGCGGTGGTGGACGGGCTCACCAAGCGCATCACCCAAATAAACCAAAACCTCAAGGACCGCCCCGGCTCCCCACGCCTGGACATGTTCCAGGATATGGCGTGGATGATCCGGCTGAACTTGAAGGACGTCAAATTCACTATTTTGCAGGGTATCGCACTCACCATCCTGGTGGTTTTCCTGTTTTTGGGTAGTTTCCGTTCGACCCTTATCACCATCACGGCCCTGCCCGTGTCGCTTTTCGGGGCTTTCTTCCTCATGAACGGCGTGGGTTTTACCTTGAACATGATGACCTTCCTGGCGCTTTCTCTGGCCGTGGGTCTTTTGATCGACGACGCCATCGTGGTGCGGGAAAATATCTGGCGTCACATCCAGGCAGGGAAGGCGCCCAAAAAAGCGGCGGTGGAAGCCGCCCTGGAAGTGGCCCTGGCGGTTGTCGCGACATCCTCAGTGGTTATTTCGGTGTTCATGCCCATCGCCTTTTTAAAGGGCTTGGTGGGCCAGTTTTTCCGGCAGTTTGGCTTGACGGTTTGTTTCGCCATGGGTATCTCGCTTTTCGAGGCCATGGTCATGGGCCCCCTGCTTTCAGCCTATTGGGCGAAGAAAAGGGGAAAGGGCTTCAGCCTGATCGATTATCTGGACCACCTTTTTGCCCCGTTTCTTTCGCGTTTCGAGCGGTTCCAAGCCTTCCTGCAGGAAGGATACGCCGTGATTATCTCGTGGTGCCTGAAACACCGGTTGCTGGTGGTCTTGGGAGCGGTTTTGATTTTCCTTTGCAGTCTCGGGTTACTGCCGTTCATGAGCGTGACCTTCCGGCCTTCCGCGGACGTGGGGCAATTCGCGGTGTACCTGAAGGCGGACCCGGCCACCTCCCTGGAAACCATGAGGGATAAGACGTTGAAGATCGAGGCATTGATCCGCAAGCACCAAGAAGTGGAGTTGGTGGCGGACAATATCGGCGGCACCAACGCAATGGGAGCCGGACAAGGTTCCAATAATTCCAATATTTACATCAAAATGAAACCGGCCAGCCAGCGTCATATCGACACCGCGGGATTAAAGGCAATCTTGCGCAAGGAACTGGAACCCTATCTGTTGGAGTTGAACCCCCAGGTGGCCGACTATGACCCCATGATGGCCCAGGCGCCCTTCACCCTGAACCTCATCGGGGAGGATTACAAGGCGCTGGCTCCCTTCGCCCTGCAGGTGGTGGAAAAGATCAAGAGCGTTCAGGGTCTGGCCGACGTGCAATCCACCTATAACGGCGGCAAGCCGGAGTTCCAGGCAAAGCTGGACCCCCGGAAACTCAAATTATTGGGCGTTTCGGGAATACAAGCGGGCGATGAGCTTCGCACCCAGGTGGAAGGATCCACTCCGGCCAAGTTCCGGCAAGGGGGGTTGGAATATTTCATCCGGATACGGCTCCAGGAAGACCAGAGGAACCTGCAAAAGGAATTCCCCCAAGTCCTGGTGCCCAACCAAAACGGCAACCTGGTCCGGTTGTCCGATATTGCCGAGCCTGTCACGACCGAGGGCCCCTCGCAAATCGACCGGGAGAACCGCGCCCGGTACGTGCAAATCACGGGCCAGCTGACGCCGGGCGGAAGCCTGGGCAACGTGCTTCGGGACGGGAGGAAAATCCTGCAAGGGATGCAGATGCCCAAGGATGTATCCTATGAATTCGTGGGCCAGGCCGAGGATTTCCATGACCTGCTCGTCAGTATGGCCATCGCCTTGGGGCTCGCCATGCTTTTCACCTACATGATCCTCGCCAGTCTTTATGAATCCCCCATTTTTCCCTTCGCCATCATGATGTCCATCCCGCTGGCCATGGTGGGAGCCTTAGCCGCCCTTTTCGTGGGCGGCCTGTTCATTCCCTACGTCAACCTCAGCCTCTTCAGCATGATCGCCATCATCATGCTCATGGGACTGGTGACGAAAAATTCCATCCTGCTGGTGGACTACACCCTGCAGATGATGCGAAAGGGAATGCCCCGGAACGAGGCCCTCAAGGCCGCGGGCCGGGTGCGGCTTCGTCCCATCCTCATGACGACCTTCGCGCTGATCGCGGGCATGCTGCCTGTCGCCATGGCTCTGACCGAGGTGGGAAAGTTCCGCCAGTCCATGGGTATCGCCATGGAAGGCGGTCTTATTACCTCGCTCGTTTTAACCCTCATCGTCATCCCTTCGGTTTTCGGCTACGTGGACGATTTCCGGTTGTGGCTGCGCAGGATTTCCGGGGAGGAGGAAGACGATCTTGCGCCGAAATCCGGGCTTCCGCTTGTGGTTTCGCCGGATAAACCGGACTAAAAAGAAGATAAATCCACCTGGAAACAGTAGTCTCAGGTGTCTAAATGAAGGATTTGCGGACGGGAAGGTGCTTTCATCCTTAAAATAATGCGTGTTTTTTCCTTTAAAGTTGGCTATTTTCTTTGGGATTCATTCTTGAATGCGGGTGAGGTTTTGGATGACTAAAAGGGACCATACCGACAATTTAACTCCGAAAGCCGATCCATCCTCCTTTTCCGGCTTCTTCCCCTCCGAATGGCTGGCGGTTTTCATCCTGGCGTGGTTATCCATTGTCGCCCTGGCTGTTTATCCCACCAGCCAAGCCGGAACGACCAAAACCCTCCTGATATCCCTGGCGCACCTTTCCATCTGGTTTGTTTGGCTGGCCCTGGCCCTGTCCCGCTGGGGAAGGAATCCTATTATCCGTTTCTTCCGGAGTTTCGGGCCATGGTTGGCCGTGGCCCTTTGTTACGGTCTCATGCGGTACCTGGTCCCCCTGGTTCATTCCGCCCATTTTGACGCGGCATTCCGGGATTGCGAGCAATGGCTCTGGGGGTCGGACGCGTCCCGTCTATGCGAGAATATGGTAAGTCCCTCCTGGACGGGTTTTTTCTGCCTTTTATACCTGGGAGTTTTTCCCTGGCTCGCCTTGTTCTTCCTTTACTACCGATTCCGCCATTCCGAGCTGTTCGAGCGGGTGATGATTGGGCTCCTGTTGATTTACGTGGGGGGATTCCTCGGGTATATGGCTTTTCCCGCCGAGGGGCCCCGCTACGCCTTTCCCGAGGAATGGAACTGGCTGGGAACGGGCTGGATTCCCTCACTGACCAACGAGGTCGTGGGCCATATGGGCTCCCACCTGGACGTCTTCCCCAGCCTGCACGCGGCTTTCGTGGTTTATCTTCTTCTCTGGCAGGCCGAGTGCCATAAGAAGAGCCTGATTTGGGCCGCCCCCCTGGCGTTGGGTGTCTGGGTTTCCACGATCTACCTGGGATTCCATTATTTCCCCGATTTCATTGGAGGTTGGGCGCTGGGAGTCCTGGCCTTCATCGCCGCCCCTTGGCTTGAGGGAAAACTGGAAAGCATGAATCCCCTGGTCTTCGATTCGTTGAGGGAAGCCTATAAAAAACGTGCGGGAGAAGTCCCTGCCGAATCCATGGGGAACACCAGCCTCGATCGGCCTTTGGATGCGGAAAGTTAAATTTTTTAGATCGTTCCGGCTTCTTTTATAAACTAACGAAACGTGATTTGACCCAACTTGCCCTAAATCCGAATCATCTCCTCACAACTAATCTTCAATCCAGTGGCTTATCCGGCGGCAGGCCCTTCTGCGCCTGGCGGTATTCCGCAAGGGGGATCACGACGATATTCAGGAATTTCTCGTTCAAAAGATTCCGGGTCTGCGTCCAAACCGCGTGCGGGTACCATTTCATCACCTTCTCCGGCAACCAGGGTCTCTCGTTCAGGCTGATCAGGACTACATCCTTGGTGGCCGGGTTCCGCAGGGGGAAGGCCTGCTCGTTGGGGAATTCGTTGTACTTCATTTCCATTCCATAAAGGCTCAGGAACTTCAGCACCGGGGAACTGGCATCGTTCGGGATTACCACGTGATACCGGGGATAATAACTTTTCACGGTCGTGGAGATGTCCAGGTGTTTTCCCCAGACCTCCCAGGTTAACCAGCAATGGGGAAAACTGTAACAGCAGATGACGGCGTTGAAGCAAATCGAACCCGCCAGGCCCAAGGCCAAGACCATGTTCCTCAGTCGGCCCAGCCAAGGGTGCAATCGCGCGAAAACCTCTTCCGCGGCCGACAGGCCCCGGGCCACCGCCAGGAAGGCGAAGGGCAGGCAAAGGAAAGGCCGGACCGATATGATGAAACTGGACGTCGGCACCTTATCTGAACAGGCGTAGGCGTTGGCCATCAAGCTGAAAAACAGCCCTGAGACCCAATACCAATTGAAGCGGGTCCGCCAACCCCCGGCGAAGATCACCGTGGACCCGAGAAGGAATAGCACCCCCGCAAAAGGGTCCAGGTGGGGGTTGTGGGGCAGGTTGAAGCCGTCTTCATTGTTGTAGTTGGGCCAGAAGAGGTCGAGGAAGGTATTGCCGAGCCGGGCTAAGACGAGGAGAACTCGGCCCGCCTTCCCCGGGCCGTCCATGATGTTCAGTTCCTGCAAGTGGCCGAAGAACATGTGGGGTTCCAAGTAGGCGTGGCGCAGGAAGGGTCCCGCCATCCACAGGAAGCCCAGCAGAACCAGGGCCGCCGTCCAAAATTTTTCCTTGAAACGGTCCTTCCCCGCGGTGAACAGCATCCATCCCACCAGGGCCCCTCCCAACATGGGCGGTACCATCCGCCCGGGGAAATAGGACATGAAGCACATGGCGCTGAAGATCCCCGCCCAGATGAACCGGCCCGGCCGGCCCTCCCGGAAACCTTTCTCCAAGAAATAAAAGGCGCACAGCTCGAAAAACACGATGTAAGTGTCTGGATTGACTTCGAAGCTAAAAAACAAGTGCCACCAACTGATGGCGAAAAGAAAGGCCGTGACCAAGGAGACGGCCTGGCTGAAGAATAAGCGGCAAAGCCGGTAAAGGACGTAGACCGAAAGCACGGCGAACAGCGAGAGCATGAACCGGCCGGTAGCCAATCCGGTCCCGAAAGCCTTAAAAACCGCCGCCGTAAAGTATTCCTCCAGGATGCACCAGTAATTAAACATGATGGTGTAGGGGGAATGGATGGTCCCCTTTAAAATATCGGCCGCGATGAAGAGCTCGGCCGAATCATCGTGACTGAATCCCAGGAAGTTCCTTTTTAGGAAGGGAAAGCGGATCAGGGCGCTGAGGATCAGGACCAGGCCCAGCAGGATCTTCTCCCTCGGGCCGGATTCCAGGGAGGGTGGGTGGGGTTTCTTCCCCCGCGAAATCAGGTAAATCCACAACCCCAGCGCCGCGGCCCAGACCAAAAGGGCGGTCATAAGATGATTAAGCCAAAAAAGAACGAATGACAAAACGATCAGTCCCAAGAAAAAGATGGCTTCCCACCCCCAAGAACCGACCCATCTGATCATTAAATAAAGCCGGCCGGGCCACGCGGGCCCTTTTTTTTTCAGAGTTGCGGGTGTTTTGGCGCGGCCCGCTTTTCTGTGGGCCCTGTTGGAATCCGGAACGGGAAGGGCGGCCTGGGCTGGGACTGGCGGTTTTTCCCCGGACCCATTTTCTGGCAGGGGCGCCATGGGAGAAACGGCTTTGAAGAGCAGGCCCAGGGAAAGGGCCTGGAGAATGCCCCCCCAAAGCCAATCGGGCTCGTAAACGAAATAGCTCGTGCCGTACCATCCGCAAACAATGGAGACGGCCAGGAAAAACCAATTGATCATGGGCCGGGCGGCGGGGTCCGGGGGTGGAGGGGCCGGACTGGACGTGTTTGAAAAGCGGAAGGCCAACCAGACGCAAAGCGCCGTGGGAAGAAGCAGCAGCTTGTCGAAGAAGAAATAGGCCGCCAAGCCCCCAAAAAGAAGCCTGAAGAAAAGAACCAAAGTTCCCCCATCCCGTGGTCCGGTGTTATGGAATAACCGGCGGATAAAGAAAAGCCCAAAGCATTTTAAGGGAAAATCTAAGAAAATGAAGGCCCGGATGGGTCAAGCGCGGGGGGCTGAAACAATCCGCTCGGGGATACCCTCAATCCAACGGCTTATCCGGCGGCAGGCCCTTTTGCGCCTCCCGGTATTCCGCCAGCGGGATCACGAAGATGTTCAATAATTTCTCGTTCCAAAGGTCCCGAGTCTGAGTCCAAACCGCGTGCGGGTAGCGTTTCATCACGTCCTCCCTCCTCCAGGGACTTCCGTCTTGATTGATGAGGGCCACGTCCCGGGTGGCCGGGTTCCGCAGAGGGAAGGTCTGCTGGTCGGGCAGCACGTTGACTTTCATTTCCAACCCGTAAAGGCTCAGGAAGCTCATCACCGGGGAACTGGTGCCGCTCGGAATTACCACATGGCACCGGGGATAATAGCTTTTCACGGTTTTGGTGATGTCCAGGTGTCTTCCCCAAACGCTCCAGGTTAACCGGCAATGGGGGAAACTGTAACAGCAGATGACGACGTTGAAGCAAATCGAACCCGTCAGGCCTAAGGCCAGGACCCTGTTCCTCAGGCGCCCCAGCCGGGGGCGCAATCGCGCGAAAATCTCCGCCGCGGCCGCCAGACCCCGGGCCACCGCCAGAAAGGCGAAAGGCAGGCAGAGAAAATGCCGGATCGATAATAGGTAATTAGACGTTGGATCCCTATCTGAGCAGGCGTAAGCGTTGGCCATCAGGCTGAAAAACAGCCCCGAAATCCAGTACCAATTGAAGCGGGTCCGCCACCCCCCGGTAAAGATCACTGTGGACCCGAGAAGGAAAAGCAACCCCGCGAAGGGGTCCAGGTGGGGGTTGTGGGGCAGGTTGAAACCGTCGAGGCCTTCGTAATTGGGCCAGAAGAGGGCTAGGAAGGTATAGCCGAGCCGGGCGAAGACAAGGAGCGCACGCCCCGTCTTCCCCGGGCCGTTCATGATGTTCAATTCCTGCAAGTGGGCGAAGAACATGTTGGGATCCAGGTAGACCAGGCGCAGGAAAGGCCCCGCCATCCACAAGAAGCCCAGCAGAACCAGGGCCGCCGTCCAAAAATTGTCCTTGAGGCGGTCTTTCCCCGCGGTGAATAGCACGCATCCCGCCAGGGCCCCTGCCAACATGAGCGGCACCAACCGCCCGGGGTAATAGGACATGAAGCTCACGGCGCTGAACACCCCCGCCCAGATGAACCGGCTCGGTCGCCCCTCCCGGTAGCCTTTCTCCAGGAAATAAAAGGCGCACAGCTCGAAAAAAACAAGAAAGGTGTTCAGCCAAATGGCAAAGCTAAAAAACAGGTGCCACCAACTGATGGAGAAAAGGAAGACCGTGATTAGGGAGACCGCCTGGCTGAAAAACAACCGGCAAAGCCGGAAAAAGACATAGACCGAAAGCACGGCAAACAACGAGGGCATGATCCGGCCTGTATCCAATCCGACTCCGAAAACCTTGAAAGCCGCCGCCGTGAAGTAATGGCCCAAAGCGCACCAGGGGCCCCAGACAAGATTATAGGGAGATAGGACTTCCCCCTTTAAAACGCTGACCGCGACGAAGAGCTCGGCCGACTCGTCATGGTTGAGTCCCAGGAAGTTCCAGTGCAGGAAGGGGAATCGGATCAAGGCGCTGAAGATCAGGACCAGGCCCAGCAGGAGCTTTTCCCCCGGGCCGGTTTCTAAGGAAGGTGGGTGGGGTTTCTTCTCCCGCGAATTCAGGTAAATCCACGCCCCCAGCGCCGCGGTCCAAACCAAAAGGGCAATCACGAGAAGGTTGAGCCAAAAAAGAACGAACGATAAAACCAGCAATCCCAGGAAAAGGATGCCTTCCCGACCCCAAGAGCTGACCCATCCGATCATTGAATGAAGCTGAATGAGCCATACGGGCTCCTTTTTTTTCAGAGGTACGGATGTTTTTACGAGTCCTGCTTTCCCGGCGGCCCTGCCGGGCTTCGGGACGGAAAGGACAGTTCGTCCCGGGGCTGGCAACCTATTCTTTTTCCCGGAAAGATTTTCCAAGAAGGGCTCCATCGGGGGGACAACCTTGAGGAGCAGGCCCAGGGAAAGAATCTGGAGAATACCCCCATAAAGCCAATGGGGTTCGTAAATAAAATAGCTTGTTCCGTACCATCCGCAAACGACGGAGACAGCCAGGAAAAACCAGTTGGCCTTGGACCGGGCGGCGGGGTCCGGATGCGGAAAGGCTAGGGTAGGCGTTTTTGAAAAGCCGAAAGCCATGCAAGCGCAAAGCGCTGTGGGAAGAAGCAGGAGCTTATCGAAAAAGAAATAGGCGGCTAAGCCCCCCATCATAAGCCTGAATAAAAAAACCAAAGGTCCTCCATCCCATGGTCCGGTGTCATTGAAAAACCAGCGGAAAAAAATAACTGATATATTTTAAGAAAATCAACGGAAACGGATAGGAATCCTCAAACGGGTTTTAATGGTTTCTGTTCCCGTCCCGATCAGGACCCTGCCCCGGGCGGAAAAACGGCTTACGGGTCCGGCTAGGGTGGCTTTTCCCGGAATAGCCCCCGCCCGGCTTAACCCCGCGCGAGGAACCCCCTTTAAATCCGGGCCGGCGGTTGAAAAATCCCTCGGGCTTGCGCTCCCAATTCTCCCGAAAAGGCTGGGTGGGTTGCCGGTCGTCCAATTGGTTTCCCCCGCTCGGAGCGGCGCGAGGGCCCCTGTTGGGCCCATGGTAGATGAAGTTTTGCCTCTCTTCGCCTTGGCGTTTATCCCCAAACTTCCGGTAATGCTGGTCGGATCGCCGCTGGTGGCGGCCGTCCGGACGCCGGTCTTTGGTAAAACGGTCCCGTTGCCAGGGCTTGGAGGACGGAATTCCCTGGGTTTCCTGCCGGTCGGGCCGGTCCCGGTTCCCGTCTGGACTCGGGCGGTTGCCGTTGAAATTCCCCGTTCGGGCCGGATCGAATGTCCTTTTCAGCTTAAAGCGATCCCAGGGCTTGCTTGGATTCCCGCTTCGTGAGTCTTGGAAACGGCCCGGCCCCCGGTTGTGCCGATGTTCCTCCCGGCGGCGGTTTGGGTCGGAACCTTCCCAACGTCCGGGCCCGGCACTGGACCGGCCCCGGTTTTCTCCCTGGAACCCGCTAGGCCTTCCCTTTTGCCCATGTCGCCTGGGTTGACCCCGGAATTCCCTCGCGTGCGGAGGCTTGGGCCCCGGCGCGGAACCGGCGGGGGCGGCCTCATCCGGTAAGGGAGCGGAATCCTTCAGGCGGGACGGCTGGGTTTTAATCGAGTCCCTCGGCACCTTCATCAACTTCAATATCCGGTCCCAAGGTTCCTTGTCTTCCCCTGTCAAGAAACACAGGGACGAACCCTCCGCGCCGGCCCGGGCGGTGCGTCCCACCCGGTGGATGTAATCCTCCGGGTTGCGGGGCAGGTCGTAGTTGATCACGTGGGCGATATGGTGGATATCCAGGCCCCGGGCCGCAACGTCGGTGGCCACTAGAATGCGGTACCGGCCCTCCCGGAAATGGTCCATGGCCTGCCGCCGCTGGGACTGGCTGCGCCCCCCGTGGACCCGGGTGGCCTTGAAACCTTGCTCCTTGAGGCGCTCCAGGATCCGGTCCACCCGGCGCTGGGTGCGGGCGAAGACCAGCACCGACCCCTCCCGCGCGCCCAGCTCGGCGGCGAGTTCCTGGCCTTTCCCCGATTCAGTGGTGTAAAGCACCCTTTGGGCAATGGTGGACACCGGCTGGGCCGCCGGCCCCACTTCGATCCTGACCGGGTCCTTCAGGTAGTGGGAGGCCATCGACTGGATATCCGGGGGGATGGTGGCCGAGAAAAGAAGGGTCTGCCGCTCGGGAGGGAGCTTCCTACGGATTTCCTCAAGCTGGGGCGCGAAACCCATGTCCAACATGCGGTCCGCCTCGTCCAATACGAGAATCCCGACCCGGGCCAGGGAGAGGGTGCCCCGCTTCAGGTGGTCGATGATGCGCCCGGGAGTGCCGATGAAAAGCCGGGGCTTTCGGGAAAGCGCGGAGAGCTGGGGGCCCATCGGATCGCCGCCGATCAGGAGGGCCGAACGTCCTGCGGGGTTATCGCCGGAAAGATTCCGGAGGACACCCGCTACCTGGATGGCCAATTCCCGGGTGGGGGTCAGAACGAGGGCGCAACGGTCCGGCTGGGCATCCAGGTAGGCCAACAGGGGGATGCCGAAAGCCGCAGTCTTGCCGGTTCCCGTCTGGGCGGAAGCCACTACGTCCTTGCCTAGGAGAGCGGCAGGAACGGCCTGGGCCTGGACCGGCATGGGCTTGATGAATTTCATTCTCTGGAGGGACAGGGATAAAAAGGCGGGCAGGTTTAATTCTTGGAAGCTTTCCATGGTTTCCTTTTCCGGCTTATTTTCAGGGAGGATGGGAGGTTGAGTTGGGCATCAGTTTCCCTTAAACCTGGTTTTTTTTCCATCCCTTTCCAGTATTAATAAGGGAAGTTGTTTTTCCTTCTTAATTCCCCACCTCACCGGACCAGGAGAATCCGCCTCATTTGCGTTTGGAAGGGCTCTGCCAGGTAGAGGATATAGACCCCGCTGGCGCAGGGAGCGCCTGAGGAATTCGTCCCGTCCCAAACGTAGGAACGGGCAATCGAACCGGACAGGTACTGTTCGTCCAATGTTTTCACCCTCTCCCCCGCCGAGTTGTAGATCCAAAAGCCGTAATTCCCCGGGTAACTCGGGTACGCCACGAAGAAGGAAACCGCCCCTTGGGCCGGGTTGAACAGGTTCTTGGAAACGGTAAAGGATATGAGCGGGGTGGGAGTAGGCGTGCAGGTATATCCGGGCCAGCCGCAGGGAGTCGCGGTGTTCGTGGGCGTGAAGGTGGAAGTGGGGCTGAAAGTCGGCGTGGGAGTACCGGTTTGGGTGGGGGTATTCGTAATCGTGGACGAGTTGGTCCAGGTGGGACTAAAGGTGGGGGTCCGCGACAGGGTTGGGGTCATGGTCGGCGTGGGGGTCTTGGTGATGGTGGGCGTTCGGGTGGGAGTAAGGGTTTTGGTAAGGGTCGGGGTGGCGGTAGGCGTAGGAGTGTACGTTGAAGTGAGGGTAGGGGTAAAAGTGTCCGTTGGAAGCGGTGTGGGGAGGGTCATCACCTGCCGCCAGTAAAGGATGCCGCAATACCCAACCGTGGCCGCGGCACTGTAGGAAATTGGGGTGATCGTTACGCCCGTGGAAGGGTCGGTGATGAGATTGCCGTAAGTGGTCCCGGTGACCGCCGCCCCGGTCTGGGTGAAATACCCCGAGGGCGGGTTGTAACCCACCGAGGTCCAGTCGTTTCCGGAACCGTCCGTGGGAGGAGGGGAATTTCCCACGCATGTCGCGCCGCCGTTAGGGTCCCAATAAAGCGAAAGGCCCGGCGCCGAGGGATTCTCGCTCGTGATCACCGCGATTCCCCCGCCCAGGCAGGAAAATTCCAAGGCCCAGGAACTGAAAACCTGGACTGGGTTGTCGTTGATGGTTTCCACAGCTACCGTCAAACCCGGTCCGACGAGGGTGGGACTGGGAAGGGTAAACGGCCCCGGGGGAGTACAACCCGACCCGCAAAAGGTGACCGAACCCACGTAAACGCCGTTCACCCAAACCAGGGTCGTGTCGTCTCCGGAGAGCCAAATCCGGCCTGAAACCGGGAGGCACTGCGCCTCGGCCCGCCGTATTTCGAGGGGACTCAGAAGCAGGATGAGAAGGAGAAATGGAGTGGAAAGTTTCAACGGTTATTCCGTGCTTGTGGATTGAATGAAGAATTCTATCTCTTATTTTAGGGTTTTAGGTAGTCCTTAAAGACCAAACGTATTTCAAGGGTTTGAATAACTTCCCCCCGATTTCAACTTCACCGTCATAGGGCTCCAAGACACCACTTGTTGATTCGTAAAATCTTCGATAGGGGTTTTCAGTGAGGACATAGACGATCATTTTCCGGAACCCCATGGCCAACAAGTTCTCGGTACAGGCGGTAAACAACTGCCGCCCGATCCCTTTACTTTGGAAGTCCTTTAACAGGTAAATGGCGTAAAGTTCGCCCGTGTCAGGTTCTGGATTTTTTCGTTGCACGCCTCCAACGACAAACCCAACGACCTCTTTGCCCACTTCCGCCACGTAAAAAAAGCGGCTCTTGGAGCTGTCGACTATGTCGGCTTCGAATCTTTTGGCGCTGGATAAAGGGTTCATCCCCTTCAAATAGGCGTCTGAAACGATCCCCTGGTAGGTGGTCCTCCAGCTTTCCACGATGACTTTCCCCAATTGGGGGGCATCCGATAAAACGGCTTTTCGAATAAGCATCGTCATTTCCCACCGCGAAGAATTGATGATCAACTTTCAAATACACCCAGCCGTTGTGCCTACCACCATGGTTTTAAAAGCGTAGAACAACTTCGGGAAAGCTGCCCTCGCTTATCCCAGGGTTTTCAGGATCGCCGCGGATTCCTCCACGATGAACATCTTCGACATGTTCAAAAGAGACCGCTCGTGCGCGTCCTTGTCCGCGGACGACACGCAGTCCGATACCACGACCGGGTAGAAACCCCGCGCGGCCGCGTCGCGGGCCGAGGCTTCCACCCCCATCTCCGTGGCGATGCCCGTGAAGAGAAGGGTCGTGACGCCGCGATTTCGCATCAGGTTCTCGAAGTTCGTCCCCAGGAAGATGTTGGCGGTAGGCTTCTCCAAGGTCAGGTCGCCCGGCCGGGGGGCGACGGAAGAGGGCACTTCGCGTTCTTTCGAACCCGGCGCCATGAAGACCGGCAGTTTGGAAGGATCATCCACACGGTACCGCTTCATCATGGAGTAGAGGGCCCAGGAGGATTGGAATCCCGGAGGCGGGGGCGTGATCAAAGTATAAAGAGCCGGCATTTTTCCCCTGAGGGTTTCCACCAGCTTTTTCAAGCGTTCCATGAAACTTTCCTTGTTGAAGATCCGGTCCACCAGGCCGTTTTGCACGTCCCAGACCACCAGGCAGGAATGGCCCGGGTGGACGATCTCCCCCAGGTTTTCATAGATTTCGACTCCGTTGAAATTTTTCATTTCGCGTCTCCTTTTTGTCCTGCCTTGGCGAGGGCCTCATTGAGTTTTTGCTGGAGCCCGGCGTTCCCGGGCAGGATCTTATCGGCCGACTGGTACATCTTGACCGCTTCCGGAAATTCTCCCTGCTGCATGTAAAGGTCCCCAAGCCTCAGATAAAAAACCGCTTCATTTGGGGAAAGCATGAGCCCTTTCTTATACCAAACCAGGGCTTCCTTGATATTCCCTCTTTTATGGTAAAAGGACCCAAGGCTGTCCAGGTATTCCGGTTCGAAGGGATTGAGCGTATAGGCGGTCTTAAACGCCTCCTCCGATTCCTTGAACTTTTTCATGTTCCAATGGGTGACGCCTAGGTCGCTGTAGGCGTCGGCATAACCGGGGTTGACCCGAAGCGCTCCCTGGATCGCCTCCAGGGCCTGGGCATGTTTGCCCTGCGACTCCAAAGCATGCCAGAGGCGGTGGTACAGTTCGGGCGGGGGATTCCCCCCGTAAAGAATGATGGACTGTTGGAACTCCATAGCCGCCTCCATGGGGCTGTGGAGTTTCATGAGGATAGACCCCTTCTCATCGTGGTAGAGGGGATCGGGAGGGGGAAGGGCGATGGCCCGGTCGTATTCCTGTATGGCGTCCCCTAAGCGCCCGGCCTTCTCATAGGTGCGGGCCAGGTCGGCGTGGACCAGTGCGACATTCGGGTTCACCCGCGCCACATCCTGCCAAAGGGAAATGGAATTCTTCCACACTCCCAACTGATTGAGGGTTACCCCGCCGAGGGCCCCCGCCAAGACCAGGCACAACAGGAACAATGCATTAGGCTTTCCCTTAAAAAGGGAAGCCAGGAACCCGGAGGCCAGAAGAAACAATCCCAGGCTGGGCAGGTAGGTATAACGGTCCGCGGCTTCCTGCATTCCCGCCTGGATGAGCCCCAGGACCGGGATTTCCGTGAGGATGTAATAAACCCAGGCCGCGGCCAGGTACGGCTTTTTTTTTCGATACTCATAACAGGCCAGGGAGATAACTATGACGCAAAAAGCCGCCACAATGTTGGCGCCTGAAAAGGGGTCCTGCTCCTCGGTGATGGGATAAAAAGGCGACAAGTGCCATGGAAAGGCCATCTTGGAAAGATAAAAACCCAGGGAATGGAAAGCGTTCATGATCCGATCGACCGGGGAAAATTTCCGCAGGTTGATCAAGGAAGAGGATTGGTACTGGGCCAGGATCGCCACGGCGGCCAAGGTGGCGCCCGCCGCCAGGAAAAGAATTTTTTCCTTTAACAGCCTAGAAAATCCCATCCGATAACGGCCCAAAGGCCATGCGTCCAGGATCAAAAGAACCAGCGGAAGGGTCATGGCCATGGGCTTGGACATCAAGGCGAGCAGGAACAACCCCAAGCTGGCCCATAATTTCCAGGTTTTCGATTCCCTCCGGGACGCGTAATCCAGGTAGAACAGGAGGCTGGCCAGGAAAAA
This sequence comes from candidate division FCPU426 bacterium, assembly GCA_963847625.1. Classification (GTDB taxonomy): domain Bacteria; phylum Oederibacteriota; class Muellerivitia; order Muellerivitales; family Muellerivitaceae; genus CAWCKJ01. The sequence continues at coordinate 39,497 of CAWKAR010000031.1, forward strand.
GGACGCGCATAAGACGTCCTTGCGCTCCGAGGCCCATGCGACGGATTCCACGTGGATGGGATGGAGTCCGAACAAGAGGGCGGCCAGGACCGCCCCTGCCGCACCTTGAAGGACGCTCCTGGTTCCCGATCCAGGCGCCCCCTCTCCTGGAGCCGGGCGAAACAGGCGCAAGCCCAGGAAATAAACCAGGACGGTGTTCAACACATGGAGAAGCAGGTTGTGGAGGTGGTAGACCCAGGGATTCAAGGCGCCCACGCTGTAATCCAGGGCCAGGGAAAACCAGGCCAGGGGAATCCAGTTGCCCGTGTAAAAAGTGGTTGCCATCCATTTGAGGGAGGAAAGCTGGAGAGAGTGGATGTTGGCGTTATCGGTGATGTAAACCGGATCGTCCCACAGCACCAATTCATGGCCAAGGACCGGGAGGTAAAAAAGAAATACGGCAAAGGCCGGGAGAAGGGATAGGTACCAGGTCAGGCGCTGGGCGGCCCCCGGGTCCTTTTCAGGTATCAGAACTTTTTCGCTTGGCATCTTTTTCCCCCACGAAAAGCCGCATTCTAACAAATCCCCCGCTCCTGGGCAAAATGTGAGAAAAGCGGGAAGGGAGGCCGGAAAAAGGCTCTTTTTTCGGTCTTTACCCTCATTTGGGATGTGAAATGAGGGTCCGCCCCCTGCTAGAATGGGCGCCAAATCCAGGAGGCCCCATGGCCGCGCAGTTCAAAATTTCACGGCAGAACATTTTCGTCATCGCGTTTTTCGTCCTTCTCATCGGCCTGCTCAGCCTTCTGCTGACCGTTTTGCATCCCTTTCTCCGGGCGTTCGTCTGGGCCACCATCCTGGTCATGGTCTTTTACCCCCTCTATTCCCGTATTCTGGCCTGGACCGGCGGCCGGAGGAACCTGGCATCCCTCCTTGTCACCTTGCTGGTCCTGGCCCTGATCGCCGTGCCGGGATTTTTCGTCGTGGTCAACATGGGGCGGGAACTTCCCCGCGCTTATTCCTACCTCTCAACCTCACAATGGGATGAGAAAAACCAGTGGCTTTTGGAACGGCTGAAGTCCGTGCACGTGGATTCCTGGCTGCAGAACTGGGGGGTCGATCCCAGCCAAACGGAAACGGTCCTGCGCAAGGAAATGCTCAGCGTCTTTCAGGATATATCCCAAATGGTCCTGGACAAGGTCACTTATTTCTTCCGGAACCTGGCAGGGCTCATCCTGGAGACCTTTTTCGCGGCGGTGGCGTTGTTCTTTTTTTTCCGGGACGGGGCCCGGTTGGCCTTCAGGGCCATTGAAACCCTTCCCCTGGAAAAAAGCTACCGCAACAAGGTCGTGCACACCTTATCCGTGACGGTCACCGCGGTGGTTCGGGCCATCTTCCTGACCGCCCTCTTGCAGGGGTTCTTAGCCTGCATGGGATTCGTCATCACGGGCGCCCCGGTGCCCATCCTGCTGGGGTTGGTGGCCTTCGTGAACTCCTTCATTCCATTCCTCGGCGCCGCCTCGGTTTGGATTCCCGTGACCATCTGGTTCTTCTACCAGGGGCAGGTCGCCACGGCGGTGGGCCTGGCCTGCTGGGGCATCATCATCACCATCGTGGACCATATCCTGAGGCCCTGGCTCATCGGCCACGATGCCAAGCTCCCCATCTTTTGGCTTTTTTTCACGACCATCGGCGGTCTGAAGGTTTACGGTTTACTGGGAATTTTCCTGGGACCCATCATCCTCTCCATGGGAATGGCTTTTTTGGCCATCTACCGGGAGGTTTACCTGCACCTCAAAACCCCCGCCAAAGCCCCCAAATCCTAAAAGACCCTGTCTTGTCTTGCTTTCGCCCGGGGATTTCCGACAATATTCACCATTCAGGAAGGCCGTTTCAGGAGGAATAGGATGCGTTACCGTTCACTGGGCAACACCGGTTTGAAGATCAGTGAGATCGGCTTCGGGGCCTGGGCCATCGGGGGAACCGCTTGGGGGCCGCAGGATGACACGGATTCGAGGCTGGCCCTCCACAAGGCCCTCGACATGGGCTGCAACTTCATCGACACCGCGGCGGTCTACGGCGACGGCCATAGCGAGAAGCTGATCGGCGGCGTCCTGAAGGAGCGCGGGGAACGCCCGGTCGTGGCTACCAAGGTCCCCCCGAAAAACTGGCAGTGGGACAACAAATCCGGCACTCCCCTTCTGGATACTTTCCCGCCCGAATGGGTTTCCTCCTATGCGGAGAAGTCCCTGGGGAATCTCGGGTTGGACTGCCTGGATGTGCTGCAACTCCACACCTGGCTGGCGGAATGGAACGCCCAGGCCGAGCCCCTCCTGGGCGAAATCGCCCGGCTAAAGCGGGAGGGAAAAATCCGCGCTTTCGGTATTTCCCTGGGGGACAAGGGGCCCGACGAGGCGAATGACCTCGTCCGTTGGAGACAGGTGGATACCCTTCAAGTCTTCTTCAACCTTCTCTACCAGGATCCGATTTGGAAGCTTTTTCCCCTGGCCGGGCAATACGGGACGGGAATCATCGCCCGGGTGCCCATGGCCTTCGGGGCCCTGAGCGGGAAATTCACGGCCCAGACCCGTTTCGCCGGGGACGACCACCGCCGAAACCTCTACGAGGGGGAGAACCTGAAAACCACCCTGGAAAAAGTGGAAAAATTGAATTTCCTGAAAAAGCCCTCCCGGCCGCTGGCGGAAGCCGCCTTGAAATGGACGCTGGCCTATCCGGAAGTTTCCACCTCCATCCCCGGAATCCGCAACCTCCGGCAGGCGGAACTCAATTGCGCCGCGGGGGACGGCCCGGTCTTGAGGCCCGCCGAAGTGAAGAAGGTTGAAAAGCTTTACTGGAATAATTTCGGTTTGCCGGTTAAAAAAGTTACCTCCCTGGAGGGAATCCACGCGGTCCTTCTCTCCGGGTTTAAACTCGTTTCCCGGGACGCCTCCAAGCCAAAACCCGGGAAACCGCCCCGGAAGAAGTCCACGGGGAAGAAAAATAAAAAAGCCGGGAAGAAAACCAAGTTTCGCCTGGGGAAAAAAAGGAAAAAATGATCAAACCCTGGAAAAAACTGGGGGAAAAGGTGGCTTTTGACTGCGACTTTTTCAAAATCCATACCCGGGAAAGTGCCTCCCCGACCACCGGTAAACCCCATTCTTTTTACGTTCTGTCGACCCGGTCCTGGACCAATATCATCGCAATAACGCCGGACAAGAAGGTGCTGCTCGTTTCCCAATTCCGCCACGGGATCGGGGAAATCAGCCTGGAAACCCCCGGCGGGGCGGTGGACCCGTCGGACGGCACGCCTGAGCGGACCGCCAGGCGGGAATTGCTGGAGGAAACGGGCCACGAGGCGCCCGAATGGCACCTTTTGGGGGTGGTGCGGCCCAACCCCGCCATCCTCGACAATTCTTGTTACTTTTACCTGGCGCTGGGGGCCAAACAAACCGCCTCCCTCAAGCTGGACGAGACCGAGGAATTGGAGCTGAACCTGGTGGATTTGAAAGAGATTCCCGGCATGATCCGGGAAGGCAAGATCCAGCATGCCTTGGTGGTGGCGGCTTTCCATTTCCTCGATCTTTATCGTCAGGAAAATCCCGGCAAATTTTAAGGTCTCCGCCTTTCCTTCGCCTGAGATTGCCATGTTTTTCGGGGATAAGCGCTTCCTCCATGGATAAAAAATAAATTTTATCTCCCCTTGCAGTCATTTTTAAAGAAGTGTAGTTTAATCTTAAATCTTGGGTAAACCTTATAGGTCGTCCCATATAAAAGAGGTCAACCATGTCACGCATATGTGTTTTTATCGATGGAAGCAACCTTTATTTCGCCTTGAAGCGGAATAATAAAATGACGCGGGTGGACTATTACCAGTTCTCCCTGGCCGTAACAGGAGAAAAGCGCAAGCTCATCCGGACCTACTACTACAACGCCGTGTTCGACACCACGCATTTTTCCGATAAAGCCAAGAGCCAGCAGTCCTTCTTCGATTCCCTGGACCGTACCCCCTACCTGGAACTGCGCCTGGGCCGGATCATCCAGAACCGGGAAGGCCACCGCATGGAAAAGGGTGTGGACGTGCGCATGGCGGCGGATATGGTGTTCTACGCCGCCCGCGATTTCTATGACACGGCCATCGTGGTGACCGAGGATCAGGACTTCTCGCCCGCCATGGGACTGGTGAAGGAACTGGGCAAGCATGTTGAACTGGCCATCTTCCCAGACGCCCAGAGCCGGGAAATGATAAGGGTGGCCGACCGCATCATCAGCCTGGATGAGGTCGTGAACACCCATTCGGCCCAGATCTTCCCGCCCCAGCCCGAGGAACACATAGCAGCGCCCGCCGCCACCGAAGAGGAAATGGCTTACGGGGTCTGAACCAAAAGGCAACGGCGGATTTTATGAAGGTTGAAATAAAAAACCCTCTTCACCTAACGGCAAAAGGGGTTTTGTTTTTTAGCCAAGCTTTGGATGGGTGGTTCTAAAACAAGAAATGAATGTGGAAATTTCTTTTCTCGTGATCATGTTTTCTCACTTATGAGAAGTGCCGACCACTTTCAATAAAACCACCGCATGGGAGTGAACGAAAGCCTTATAGCCGCCTTCAAAAGTCCCCATGTCCTCGTGTTTCCAGAGATCCCGAACCTTCGCCGTGCTCCCCAAGATGCCGATGTCATTCCAATTCACCGTGATGGTTTCATCCCAATCTGATCGGTTGAATAGCGCCACCGCCCGCGCAAAGATTCCTTTCAACACCTTGGAATAGACACATAATCCTTTTCCATCGTCCCACATCTTGACCCCCTGCATTCCAAACGGGTCCTGGTCCACCGCGATGACTTCCTGGTTGACCAGGATTTCCCTGATCTTTTCCGGCATCTTTCGCACGTCATTGCCGGCAATGAGGGGCGCCGCCATCATGGCCCACATGCTGAAATGGGAACGCATCTCCTCGTCCGTCAACCCCTTGTTCCCCACTAATTCCGAGGTTCCCAGACAGGCGCGGTCATGCTGAAGGTCCGCGACGTTATAACAACCCACTACCATCATATCGGGGTCGTTCCATTTTCCCGGCTCGGCATAAGAAGCCCATTTCTCGTTTTGGTCGATGATTTCCACGATTGTGTCCCAGTTATCGCTGATGTCGCCCGTCGTGCGCCATAAATTGCCCATCGCGGGCATCCAGTCTTTGAAACTCCAAGCGCAGATGCTGAATACGATGGGACGCCCGGTGGCCGCGAGAGCGTCACGCATTCGGCGGTAATCCCCTTCCTGGGTGGAGAACAGAGCTGGGTTGCAGTTGTCATATTTGACGTAGTCCACTCCCCAGGCGGCGAAATCTTCCGCGTCTGTTTTTTCAAATCCGTAGGAGCCTGGGCTGTGTTTTGCGCAGGTCGGGGTTCCCCGGTCGGAATAAATGCCGAATTTCAAGCCACGAGCGTGGAGATAATCGGCTACGGGCTTGAACCCGCCCGGGAATTTAACCGGATCGGGCTGGAGATGACCGTTGAGCCGCTTGGGAAGCGCCCAGCCATCGTCGATATTGACGTATTGGTATCCCGCGTCCCTCATGCCGTTGGTGACCATGGCATCCGCGACTTGGCGGAGCAGGGCATCGCTGACACCGTCCATGAAGGTATTCCAGGAGTTCCATCCCATGGGAGGGGTCAAGGCAAAGCCGTTGGAGGGATTTACCGAGGCGGATTGCTGCGAGCAACTTTCTAAAACGATCCCCAATCCGAGGACCGCTAAAAAAACGATTATAGTTCTCGTAAATTCCTCCATGTCGTGGACAGGAAATGCATATTCAGAAAGTCCCAGGATAATGTTTCTTTAAAAATCCCCCCGCTTTGCTCGCGGGGACCTCCATGAACTCATTCAATTTTGGGACAAAAAACAAGAGAGGTGTTAGAAGAATCACCAGCAACCCCATGAATAGCAATGATACGGTAAGGCCCGCCTGGGCGATTAATAAACTTGCCCCGGCTAGGCCCAATGGGGAAATTCCCATGCACAAAAAATCCATAATGGAATTAATTCTGGCGCGGTGGGAATCCGGAGTAACCAAAGCGATCTGGGTACCCGTTTGAATATTCGCCCACGAACTTCCAAGCCCGAACAAAAACATCATGATGAGGGGAAGAAGAAGACTCGGGGACCACGGCAAGAGTAGTACGCCCAAACCCATTATCTCCACGGAAGAAATCAAAATCATACGGCGCTTAAAATACCTCTGTAATAGGTTCAAACTAAACGCGCCAATGATAGCGCCCAAGGCAACACTGCTATTCAGGCCGCCTAAATACCATGGGGGCATGTTTTTGCCTATTTTGGCGAACATAGGAAGTACCACTGACAGGGGGGAAAACGCGAAATTTGTCACCATGGCCGACATGCAAATCCAAAAGAGAACAGGGATCTTAAAAAGAATCCTGAAACCATCGAAAAGTTCCTTTTTCCAATGGGATAGGGATTTCGTGGAGAAGACGCTTCTATTCCTTTTTGGAATGGTGTTTGCTTTGATCAGGCTGGAGCTGAATCCCGCCACCAGGAATGATAGGGCGTCGATCAAAAAAGCTCCGAATATTCCCAAGAAAGAGACGATGATTCCCCCGGCGATCCCACCGATGATTCCCCCAAACGACATGATGGCCTGGGATTGTTGCAAAGCTATTTGCAATTTATTTTTTTTGACGATTTGCGGTATGACCCCTTCCCCGGCTGAATCAAACAAGGCAGAGCCCATGGAGGCGGCGATATACAAACCCGCCAAAAGGCCCAAATGGAAGTAGTTGAAATAAACCATCCCAGCCATGAAACAGGCGATAACGAACCTTCCCAGGTCCGCGATCACGATCAACTTTTTCCGGGAAAAGTTATCGCCGAGCGGGCCGAACAACGGCAGGAAAATGAGGTTCACCACCATGGCCGGGGCAAGGACGGAAGCCATGGCCTTGGCAGATCCGGTTTTTTCCAGTATCCACCAGGCCATCGCGATGCTGCTGCATTGGTTGCCTAGCAGGGATACGACTTGTCCAAGACGAAATTTCCAGAAATCCCCGCCTAAAGACGAACCAAATATCTTCCGAAAAGAATTCATGAACCGACCTTTTTAATGGGCGACCTTACAGCTAGAGATTCACTTTTCCGGCGGTGGGTTTAAAACAGGGGAAGCTGGTCGGGGGAGACTTTCACTAGGGAAGACCGTTTCTTACGGGGCTTTGGTGCGGGAGCCGCTGGAACAGCCGGTCCTTTTGTTCCAGCGGCAGGCGCGGCGACCGGCGGGGCGGGGTTTTCAGCCACCACGGACGATGGATTGACCGGCGTGGAGAAAGTTTGAAGCTTGCTTTCCCTCGCATCCTCTTTCCTTTTCTTCCGGTCCCCCACTGATTTTTTTCCTTCCTCGCATAAGGGCAGGTACTCGCACCAGGGACAAAGCGCGCTGGGTTTGGCCGGGTATTCCTTGGCGCTTTCGAGCGTCTTGATCCTGGAAACGTATTTCTGCTTGAGCCACTCGATTTCCCGGTTGTTCCTCTCCCCCACCACCTGGTCTTCCTCGAAAACCACGAAGTGCCAGATCAGCTTGATCTTTTCCTTCGGGCCGTAGCGGGGGTCCTGCTGGAGGCCGATCTGGTAAAGGGCCAACTGGTCCTCGTTCTTCACGTCCTCGGGCCCCATCTTGCGGGAACTGGTCTTGTAATCGTGGATCCAAAGGGTCCCGTCCGAGTCCCGGCCCAGGCGGTCGATGTAACCCTGCATCCTGTATTTGCGCTGGGGGTCCAGGTTGAACAGCACCTTCTTTTCAATGGCCTCGGTCTTGTCCTGGTCGAAGGGATGGTAATGGTGGTAGTAGTTCTCCAGGCAAAGCTGGCCCTTTTGGAAGTAATCTTCCGGCGTCTGGCCCTCCTGGATGATTCGAAGGGTCTCGGAAAAACCTTTTTCCTCCCGCTTGCGCAGGGATATTTTCCACTGGCTTTCCCACTGGGCCTTGAAGTTATCCAGGACCTCGTTCACAGTGGGAATGCGTTGCGGCACCAGTCCGTAAAGGAATTCCATGGCCTCATGGAACCGGGATCCAAGGAAAAGCTCCACTCCCTCGGGAACCGGGGAGGGCGTCTTGAATAGATAGCGGTGTTGAAATTGCGAGGGGCAGGTGAAGTAAGTATTGATGCGGGAATAGGAATAAACCGTCATGTGGGGATTATATAACGCAAAGTGGAAATCATTTTACATTTTTCATTTAATTCAGCCGATGAATGAGGTGACAGATGCCGTCGGCGAGGTAGAGTTCCAGCCGGGCCTTCCGGTCCCCCCAAACGTAGACTTTCCCGTCCCAACGTTGTTGGAAGGAGGGCGGCCAAAGTTTTTTCGTCCAGTAGTCCTGGAGTTCCTTTTCCTTGGACTCCGTCATGCTGGAGTGGTAGCGCCACTCGGCCTGTTCCAGGATCTTGGTCTTGGAGTTGAAGTACAAATAAAAACCCGTGACCGCGGGGTCCCGGCTGACTCCCCGGTAGGCGATCTGCCTCTCGGTGCTCATGGCCTGGTCCACCTGCAGGGGTTTGGTGGAATAAAGAAACCATTGTTGTTTGACGTCTTCCATGTATTGGCCCAGGGTCAGGTCCTCCGCCACTTGGAGCTTGGCCATTCCCCGGTCCGTCAAGTTACAGCCCGCCAGGGCCGCCAAACATAATAAGGGTATAAACCAGCGCATCGACAACCCTTTCCGAAATAAGGTCCCCATCTATGATGTACCCGAAAGCCTTTTTTTCCAAGGGCGTGTTTGATACATTGGCGGCCATGCCCTCATTGGACCCAAAGCGATTGCTCCATGAATTTCCCCGCCAATACATCCCCGCCTCAGCGGTGCTGGGAAATTGGCCCTCCGTGGAGCCTTTTTTCCAGGAGCTGGAAAACCGCGACCTTTCCTTCAAGACCGATTTGGAAAAATGGCTGAAAGACCTGGGGGAATTCCAGGACGTCCTGGATGAGGAAGGCACCCTTCGAAATATCCGCATGACTTGTGATACGGAGGACCCGGAAATCGAGAAAAAGTTCATTGAATTCCTGGAACAAGTCTTGGAACCCTCCAAACCGAGGTTTTTCGCGCTCCTCAAGAAATACTGGAACTGCCCCCACCGCCAGGCCCTGCCCCGGGAGGAATTCTTCCTCTTCAACCGGTCCGTGGAAAACCAATTGGCCCTCTACCGGGAGGAAAACATCCCGCTGGAAACCGAGCTGGAAAAGCTATCCCAGCAATACCAGAAGCTCAGCGGTTCCCTGACGGTTTCCTACGAGGGCCAGGAGCAAACCCTCCAGCAAATGGGCCGGTACCAGGAATCCACCGACCGGAAACAGCGCGAGGAAACCTGGCGCCTGGTCGCGCAAAGGCGCCTGAAGGAAAAGGACGGTTTCGAAACCCTCTTCGACCAAATGCTGGGTCTGCGGGTGAAAGTGGCCGGCAACGCCGGATTCGGGAATTTCCGGGATTACATGTTCCGCCGGAAAGAGCGATTCGATTACGGCGTCCAGGAATGCGAGGCCTTCCACGAAAGCGCCGAAAAGATCATCAAGCCCCTGGCCTCGGAAATCCAGCGCAAACGGGCCAAGAAAATGGGCCTTTCTTCTTTGCGGCCCTGGGACTTGTCCGTGGACCCGGACGGTCTCCCGCCCTTGAAGCCGTTTGAAACAACCCAAAAACTCGAGGAAGGTTGCGAAAAGATTTTGGGGAAAGTCGATCCCGAGTTCCAAAAAACGTTCAAGACGATGCGGGAATGGGGGCTCCTGGATTTGGAATCCCGAAAGGGCAAAGCTCCCGGGGGTTACAACACGACCCTCTCCGAAACCCGACTTCCTTTCATTTTCACCAATGTCGTTGGGCTGGACCAGGACGTGCGCACCCTATTGCATGAAAGCGGGCACGCCATGCACGGTTTTGCTTCCCGGACCATTTCTTTTTCGCCCTACCGGACCGCGCCCATCGAATTCTGCGAGGTGGCCTCCATGGGCATGGAACTCCTGGCCGGCCCGTTCCTGTCGGAATTTTATCCCGACCCGAAGGAAATGTTCCGGTCCAACCTTCGCCACTTGGAAAGCGTGATCATCCTGCTTCCCTGGATTGCCACGGTGGACGCGTTCCAGCATTGGATTTACACCCACCCCGGCCACAGCCGGGAAGAAAGGTCTAGAACATGGACCGGTTTATTGGACCGTTTCGGTGGGATTGAGGATTGGACAAGCCTCGAGGAAATCCGCGCAAATACCTGGCACCGGCAACTTCATATCTTCGAGATACCTTTTTATTACATCGAGTACGGCATCGCCCAACTGGGCGCCCTGCAGGTCTGGATGAATTTCAGGAAGAACCCCCAGGAAGCCGTCCGCTTGTACAAGCAGGGGCTCTCGGTGGGCGGGACTCGAACCTTGCCGGAGATCTTCAAGTCCGCGGGAATCCGCTTCGATTTCAGCCCCGGGATGATTAAGCCGCTCATGGAAGAAGTGGGGAAGGAACTATCGAGGCTGGAAAAACTTTGAAATAGAAATACTTATAAGTGTCATTGCGATCCGCGAACTCTGCAATGACAGCTAAGAATATTTCCCGGATTTAGAAATTCAATTAAAATTCCATTGCAAGTTCACCTGTCCCAAGCCGGCCGTGACCGAAAAATCCTTGGGCTTGTAAACCACGCAGTTGCCGATCAGGATCCCGAGGGTGGCCCCCGCGGTCACGTCGGACAAGTAATGGTAATAACCCTCCACGCGGGCCAGCCCCGTCACCACCGCGAAAAGATAGGCCGGAACCCCCGCTTCCCACCCGAAATATTTCGCCACCACCGGCGCGAAGCAAAAAGCCGTAATGGAGTGGCCCGAGGGGAAGGAATATTGGCCTCCGTCGGGGCGGGTCCGGTTGACGGAATATTTGATGCCTGTTACCAGCACGGTCGACAACAAAAGCGATTCGGCCGCGTCCCGTCCGAATTCTTCCATCCTTTTATCGTTCGTCACCGCGCCCAGGGACCAAGCGCCGAGTGAGCCTCCCCCCTCCACCCACCCTTCCCCGTAGAAATCGCCGAAGTCGAAAAGGGGCTGGGTGTTCCAGCCTTTTAAATCCGAAGCCAGGCGGTTTTCCCCGTCCAAGGTCGCCCAATCTACGGCCGTGGCAAGCCCTCCCACCGTAAAAGGAATTAAATTATAGGAATCCAGAAGATGGGGGATATCGTCCAGGATTTTGGAGGGAAAATGCGCAAGGGAGGTGTCCGGGTCGGGTGAGCGCCAAACCTCATCCGCGTGAGAAGGAAAACACCCGAAAAGGGGAAAAAGCAGGATTAAAAACAGCCTTAAAGAAAAGAGGGAAAAGTGCGGTACCAGGGTTGGGAATTGATCCGACCCCTTCAACAAACTTGGTCGTCTTTGGAATCGGGCAGGGGCTTGTATTTCTGGTAAAGCCATATACCGGTCACAATCCCCAGGAGGATAAAAAGCGCGGACACCTTCCCCTCGCCGATTTGGGCCATCGCCGTGGCCGGGCATGCCCCCGCCAGGGCCCAGCCTATCCCGAAAAGGAAAGCCCCGGGCAGGCGTTTGGGGTTCCACTTGAGGGATTTCCATACCAGCACCTTGCCGGTGCGGCTGGGGGGAAGCAAATAGCAAACGATAGCGACGAGGGATATTGCCAGGACAAAGGCTCCGGTCTGGGGCCAAAAATGAAACAGAAGCCAAATCAATCCTATATAGATTGCCGTAGTGAAAACATATTTAGCAGGGGACAGGGCGGGGACCTTCTTGGGAAGGAAGTGAAGGCCCAGGACGATCACCGCCACCGCCATGAGGATGACGCCGTAAAGATGCAACGACCCCATGTGCCATCCATCCGGGTGGAACCAAGAACCGTTCGGGCCCTTTTCAACGCGCAGGTCCCGGAGAAGGAACATGTCGGTCACCGTGTCGTAATCGGTGGCCCGCGCCTTGGAAAGAAAATACCCAAAAAGGGCGCCCAGGCCCAGGTAAAGATACTTGTGATCCAGGAAGGTATTCTTTTTTACCGCAGCTTTTTTTCGGGGGGTTTTTAGGTTTTCCATATTAAAACACCTTTATCAGGGAGAATAAAAGATTGGCGAACAAAATTCCCGCCACGAGGAACGCGGCGGTTGAAAGCAGGGTCATCTTATTGCCTTGGCCCAATCCCAGGAGGTTCGTCGAGGCGCAACCCCCGGCCCATCGGGCGCCGAAACCAAGCAACGCTCCGGCCAGGAACAGGATTGGGATTTTCAAGAGGGGCAAGCCATAGGTCAATCCATCCATGTAGCCGAACAGCCAGGTCCAGCCCCAGTGTCCAGCGTTGGCGATGAAAGCGCCGATCGGCAGGCCCAGGATGAGCCAGAATTGCCAGCGGTTCTGGAGCTGCGTGGAGGAAATCCACTTGGCCAACAGGAGCAGGGACGAGACAATCAGGAGGAAAAACATGAGACCGAGCAATTCATTATTAACGTAAAGGGAAACAAGCCCGGTGAGGATTGCCACCGCAAAGACCACCAGGAACGCCGTAAATCGGGTTGACGCCGGATTCGCGCCGAAAGCCAACCGGACATCCTCATATCCGCCGATGGCACCCAGCCGTCTGCCGCTAAGCCAGGCCAGGCCCAAAGCGGTGCAACCAATCCCCAACCCCGCGGCCCACCAATACCAGGGGCCGATAAACAAAAACCGTATCATCGATTGGATCATCGCCACGATCGCCCTCCGTCCCTTTTTTCTGGCCCATATACTAAAACAAAAAGCGCCTTAGATAAACAAAGATTGGACGTTGTTTTACCGGTGTTTAGAACTAAAAAACTCCCGCCTTTCAGAGATATTCGATAGGCCGAATAAGACTCGAAATCAGGCAAATGACCCGAATTTCCGGCCGGTGAGGCGCTCGTAGGCCTCTATATATTTCTCCCGGGTTTTTTTGACGATTTCCTCCGGCAATTGGGGCCCCGGCGGGGTTTTGTTCCAATCCTTCAAGGTTTCCAGGTAATCCCTCACAAATTGTTTGTCAAAACTCTTTTGGGACACCCCTTCCTTATATTCCGCTTTGGCCCAGAACCTGGAGGAGTCGGGCGTCATGACTTCGTCGATCAGGATGAGTTCCCCGTTTCCCAGCAAACCGAACTCGAACTTGGTATCGGCGATGATGATCCCCCTGGCGTCGGCCAGGTCCCTTCCGCGCTCATAGAGGGAAATGCTGGTAGATCGCACCTTCTCGGCCAGGGCGCCATCCTTCAGGATTTCCTTCATTTTCTCGAAGGAAATGTTGATGTCATGGCCCGCCTCCGCTTTCGTGGAGGGTGTGAAGATGGGCTTGGGGATGCGGGAGGATTCCACCAATCCCTTGGGAAGGTCGATGCCGCAGATCTTCCCGGTCTTCTGGTAATCCTTCAAGCCCGATCCGCTCAGGTAACCACGCACGATGCATTCCGCCGCAAGAGGCTTGGCCTTCTTCACGATCATGGAGCGGTTCACCAGCTGGTCCTTGGCCCTTTGGTAGGGCCCGGGAAGGGTGGAAATATCCGTGGATAAAATATGGTTGGGGATGATTTTCTCCACCTGCTTGAACCAGTAGAGGGAAATCTGGTTCAAGACCACCCCCTTGTCCGGGATGCCGTTGGGCATGACCACGTCGAACGCCGAAAGGCGGTCGGTGACGACGATGAGCAGTTTGTCGCCCAAGTCGTAGATGTCGCGGACCTTGCCGCGCTTCGGCGGAGGGACCCCGGGGATGTTGGTTTGAAGCACAACAGGGTTTTGGGCAGCGGCCATTTACTTTTCTCCTATGCTATGTTTTTTTGGAGCCACTTCACATACTGTGCCACCCCGTCCTCGATAGTGTGGAAGGGGTCCTTGTACCCGGCTTTCCTCATCTTGCCCATCTCGGCCTGGGTGAAGTACTGGTAACCCGCGCGGAACTTCTCGGGCGTATCCACCCATTCGATTTTGTGTTCCTGGCCGAGGGCCTTGAACAGGGCCTTGGACAAATCCAGGAAAGAACGGGCCGTACCCGTGCCGCAGTTGTAAATGCCGGACGGCGGGTTTTTCTCCAGGCAAAAGAGGCAGAGCTTGACGATGTCGTCCACGAAGACGAAATCCCGTTTCTGCTCCCCATCCGCGATGCCTTCCTTGTGGGAGCGGAACAGCGTCATCTTCCCGGTTTTCTTAATCTCGTGGTACCCGTGGAAGATGGAGGAGGCCATGCGGTCCTTGTGGTTCTCGTCGAAGCCGTAAACGTTGAAGAACTTGAGGCCCCACCAATGGGGGGGGCATGCCTTCTGGGCCAGGGCCCAAAGGTCGAACTCGTGCTTGCTTTTGCCGTACGTGTTCAAGGGTTTGTAGCGCGGGATGTCCTGGTGGTCGTCCGAATAGCCTTCCTCGCCCTTGCCGTAGGTGGCGCCGCTGGAGGCGTAAAGGAGGGGGACTTTCTTTTCCGTGCACCATTTCCAGAGGGCCTTGGTGTAATCGGTATTCATCTTCCACATGTAGGCCTGGTCGTGGTTGCCCGTGTCGGTGCAAGCGCCCAGGTGGAGGACAGCCTCCACGCCTTTGAGGGAGGGAAGCTCCCCCAGGAACTTGGACCTGTCGATAAAGGGAATCGTGTCCAGGCCCCGGGCGCACGAACGCGAAGCGAGGTAGGGGTGATGGTCCACCAGCAACAGGTCCTCGCGCCCCTTATCCAGGAGGGCGCGGGCTAGCCTGCTTCCGATAAACCCGTAAGCCCCGGTTAAAACCAAACTCATAGGGGAAAATCCTTTCCGGAAGGGTTACTTCGCGGCCTTCGTGTCGAACTCCAAATCCTTGCTTTGGATAGTCCCGACTCCGGTGGTATCCGACCCGGCCGAACTTTTCCCTTTGGACGATTTCTTGCCTTTATGGGATTTCTTGCCGCTCTTTTTCCCGGATTTTTTTCCCTTGCAGGTTCCCTTGGACGCGCTTCTGCCCGAGGAACCTTTGGCCAAGACTGGAACCGGCGAGACTAGTAATCCGGCTAAAGCGAATACCAACAAACCCAGTACCCATTTCCGCATAGAGCGCCTCCCTCAATGGTATTTCGAAAGAACGATTATTATACGTTACGGGGAAAAACGAAGAGCGAAAAAGAGTTTCGCTATAAGCCTGCAGCCGGGGGGGTTTAGCCGGGAGGGAAAGGGTTTAAATCGGCCAGGTAAAAAACAAAAAGCCCTCCACCTTTAGTCAAGGTGGAAGGCTTTAAGGGTTGAATGAAGTCTTTTATTTCTTCTTATCCATCTCCAACTTCGACTTCGCGTTATCCGGAGGAAGGGTCATCTCCTCGGGAAGGGGGGGCGGAGAACCGGCCGGTAATGTCGCGGAATCTGCGGGGGCCGCGGGAGGCTGCTGAGCCGAGGCGGCGGGGGCCGCGCTGGCGGCGGAGGGGGACTTGGCGAAGGCGTAGGGCCTCATGGAAAGGAAATACCACTTGCCGCCCCGGTTCGCCAGGGCCGCGTAAATATGGATGGGATTGTCGGGCACATCGCTGCCATCCCCGTTTTTCATGCCGGAAATGTCCCCGGCGGCGTCCACCAGGGCGAATCCCCCCAGGACAAAACGGTACTTGAAGTCATTGAAGGTTTGGACGCTTCCCTTCAGGAGCTGAAGGTCGGTGATCAGCAATTGCTCGATCTCCTCGCGGTTCCCGGCCGGCTGGCCGAAGATGTTGAGGTAGGTCCCATCCAATACCCAATGGGAAGCCACCCGCTTGGCATCGCCTGTGGCCCAAGCCTCGGAGAATTCCAGGAACAGTTTCTGGATGCCGGCTATATCCCCCTTGGCCACTGGACCAGAAGCCACGACTCTTTTTCTTGAGGCTTTTATCGGCTTTCTTTCCACCTTTTTTGGTACCACCGATTCGGTCGTTTCCTTTACTTCCGTTGCCGGTGCTTCAATGGTTTCCTTGGGCTCCGGCGTGGATGCCGCCGGCACGCTGAGGTAGCCTTCCGAAGCGGAAGAACTTGCGGCTGGGGGGGTTGAAGAGTTTTCGTCGGTGGGAACCCCGCCTTGCTCCTCGGCCATCACCGGCCAGGCCAGGAACAGAAAAGCCCCGGTTGTTATCAGTAATTTCTTGATCATCGTTTTCTCCTTATTCGTTTAAAACCAGAATTCAGTATATTCAAACTGTTTAATTGGAGCCGGTATTATCTACTCGCGTCATGGAACCGTCAATATTCCAACACCTGCCTGACGCAAGACGCCCGGCTGTGCGTTATACTCAGGAAAATATCCACGTTACAAGGGACCCCATGAAAAAATTCTTCTTCGCTGTTCTTATCTGGTTTAGCACCGGGTTGGCTTTACTCCCGGCGCAAACATCGAGCTTCTATACCGTTCAATGGAAGGAGGAAAAAGCCTGGCTCCAATCGCCTGAGGGAAAACAAATCCTGTCGCTGGGCGTCAACCACATCGGCGACCATTCCTACCGGGCCCCCAACCAAAACTATTACAACCCGGTGAAAAACCAGTACCAGGGCGACAAGCAAGCCTGGATGAAAAACGTCTTCTCGCGCTTGAAAAAATGGCGTTTCAACACCATCGGCAGTTGGTCGGATGAGGACCTGCTCGCCAAAAAATTCCCCTATACCTACATGCTTTACATCGACCGGGGAAACCCCTGGGAAAGGGTCCTGGTGTCGGTATTCACCGAGGACTTCAAGAAACTGGTCCAGGAAAACACCCAGAAGGCCGCGCACTTCAAGGACGACCCCTATTTGGTCGGCTATTTCCTCGACAACGATCTCCCCTGGTGGGGCGAGTACGGTTGGAAACAGGAAGGGCAGGAAACCCTTTTGGAGAAGTATGGCGTCGCGGGGATCGAGGACGCCAATAAAGCCGCCCTGAAAAAATTTTTCGAGAAGCGCTATAGCTCCGACATTGACCGTTTCGACAAGGTTTGGAATCTGGATTTGAAGACATTCGACGACCTGGAGGGACCCGTGACCTTCCAGGTGAAAACCAAGGTCCAAAAAACGGACGCGGAAGCCTGGGCCGGGGCCGTCGCCGAGCGCTTTTTCCAGGTGACCACCCAGGCCTTGCGGGAAGTAGACCCCAATCACCTGATCCTGGGCGCCCGGTTCGCCGGGGAAACCCCCTGGGACGTGGTGGAAGCCTGCGGCAAATACTGCGACGTGGTTTCGGTGAACCATTACGCCAAATCCGGGAACATCGACAAGACCCTGTTGGACAATTTCTACTACAAGACCCAAAAACCCATCCTCATCACGGAATATTCCTTCAGTTCCTTGGATAACCAAAGCGGCGATCCTGACAAGCACGGCGCGGACGTGACGGTTCCCACCCAAATAGAGAGGGCGGAGCATTTCACGCGCTATGCCACCCAGGCGCTGGGCCTTCCCTACCTGGTGGGGCTCCACTGGTACGAGTGGGCGGACGAGCCGCCCGAGGGGAGGTTCGACGGGGAGGATCAAAACTACGGCCTCGTGGATATTCACGACAAGGATTACGCGCTTATCACCCAGGCCCACACGAAGATCAACCAGGAAGCCGTCTCCCTCCATGAAAAAACCGAAGTTCCCCTCCCCCAGGAATTCGCGGCGCCCCTTGAGGCCCGGTACCAGAAAGCCGATGCCGGCGTGAAGGTGGCCGATACCCGGCATTTCTTGAAGATGGATTCCACCGCTAAAACCTATCCCTGGGGCGACACGGCTACCGGGGGAAAAATGAATGCCGTCGTCGAGGACGGGGTCTTGACCCTAAACTATGAAACCGGCTCGGGCTGGGGATGCGGGGCCTCTGTTCCTTCCAATATCGAACCTTTCGCGGCGCCGGGGGTGGTGGACCTGAGAGGCTATAACTATTTCCAATTCAGGGCTTTCGTGCCCAAGGGCCTCAAATTCATCGTGTTCATGTCGGAATCAGGCAACGGCGATCCCTCGGGTACGAGTTTTCCCGGAGTGAACGGCGCTGATGGCGAATCCTATTCTTTCCCTGATTTCACCGGCTCGGGAAAGTGGGAAACCTACCGGGTGGACCTCGCGAATTTGGAGCGCCGCCCCTATTGGGGCAACCAGCACGGGAACAACATCCTGGACCTCCAGGCCCTGGCCGACGTGGAGTTTTCCCTGCCCGGCAACCAGGGCGCGGGGAAGATGCTGGTGAGCGATCTGGAGTTTAAAGTTAAATAAGGGTGCGCTTGCCCTGAGCATAGCGAAGGGAGTCCAACCCGAGGCCCTATTAAATACGAATTGAAAGTTTAGGAAAGGGAAAAAAGATTCCAACCGAAAGGTTTATATGAAAATAACAATAAAACTAATAGCTTGTTTAATAATAATTTGTTTACTGGGCGCAAGCTCGAATAAACAAAATATTTATAAAGTTTCGGCTAGAAATTTTAATTTGTCTAAAACAGAAAGTATTGCCGGGTTCAAACTATATTTTAACGATGGAGGTGTTAGAACTTTTTCTAATGCACCGGATGGTTGGAAAATTGTTCTTAATAACTGGGACGAAGATGATCAACTTCATTGGACAGGTAGCATGAAAGGCCAGAGTGGGCATGGTGCTGCCAATATAGGATTAGGTGAATTCTTGAAAATCTTTGTCATCATGGATGTTACGGAGCCTGATTTTAATTTGAAATTGGATATTTACGTTGAGGATCATGAGAAATATTGCAAAAGAACAATTAAATTAATTAAGAAACAATTACTTATAACACCTTTCCAGGAGAGGCATTTATAACTGTTCGAAAAATCGTACGTCATGGGGAGCCATTTCATCCGACCCTAAGTAATCCCCCCCACCGATCTATTTAGATTTTCCTTCCCCAAACTTTTCCACCCAAAGAAAAAATAACCCGGCAATAAATTAGGTCACCTAACCAGCCCAAAGGATGCCGCCTACCGGCACGAGTCGTGCCAGTTACCGGCATGGGGGATAACCCGCTCTCATTCCGGGTGGCATCTGTCGGTGCGGAGGATAAACCAGTTCAGGGCCCCGTTAACCCATAAAACGAGACTTAATCCATAAAACGAAACTGGGCTAACCCATTAAATGGGACTTAACCCATTAAACGGAACAGGAATTGCCGTCGGCATGGGGGATAAACTGCCCACATTCCCGGGAACATCCGTCGGCAAGGGAGATAAACTGCCCACATTCCTGGTAACATTTGCCGGTAGGGAAGATAAACTGTCCACATTCCCGGGAACATCCGTCGGCAAGGGAGATAAACTGCCCACATTCCTGGTAACATTTGCCGGCAGGGGGAGATAAACTGCCCACATTCCCGGTGTCATTTGCCGGCAGGGGGAGATAAACTGCCCACATTCCTGGTGTCATTTGCCGACAGGGGGGATAAACCGCCCTGGACTGCGCCCTTACTGA
>CAWKAR010000032.1:0-64546 GCA_963847625.1 candidate division FCPU426 bacterium
TGAACGGCCTTCACGCCCAATTCGTGGAGGTCATAACCTACGGTCGTGAGGGCCGGCGTCACAAAAGAAGAAATCTCGATATCGCCAAAACCCATAACGGCAAAAGCCCTTTCTTTTTTTGCGTTTTGAAGGGCTTTAAAAAACCCGATGGCCATCTCGTCATTGGCCGCGAAAATAGCTGTGGGGGGATGGGACATTTTCAAAAATTTGTCGGCCACTTCCAATCCCGATTTGATGGTGTAATACCCTTGTTGAATAAGGCCCTCTTCAACTACGATGCCGGCCTCTTTCAGCGCCTGACGGTAGCCTTCCTCGCGATCCCACGAATCAGTGAGTTCGGGAGGGCCGGTGATAAAACCGATCCTCTTGTGGCCTTTTTGAATCAGGTATTCGGTCGCTTGTTTTCCCCCGTTGAAGTTGTTGATAATGACCGAGGGAAGAATGTTCTCAAATCGCCTTTCATTGACCACCACCATGGGAAACTTGTGGTGGGCAAGTTCGCGGATCAAGCTTTCCATCTGAAGGGGCGGAAGGATTACCAAAAGGCCTTCCACCACCGACGGCTCGGTCAAGTTTTGGATAATCTCCCGTTCCTCAACGGTCCCATGAGTTAAGATCACGAGAATAAGAAACTTCCCCTGGCGCCTGGCTTCCTCTTCAATGCCCATGATGACCGCAGTCACATAGGGGTTCAGGGCAGGAGTCACGACCCCCAGGAACCCTGTCTTGCGGGAGTTGGCCAAGCCCCGTGCGAAACGGTTGGGCCGGAACTTCGTCACCTCAATAATAGCCTTTACTTTGCGCGCGGTTTCTTCCCTCACCGCCAACCCGTTCATGACCCGGGAGACCGTCGCCTCGGAGACACCCGCTTTCTGCGCGATTTGTTGGATTGTCACACCCATTCATTTCCTTCCAGACATGCAACAAAATCAAACGTCAAAGGGTTTATCCTCTGTTTCTCCGTATAAATGTGGTGGCACCCTTCACGGGAAAATGGAAGCACACCACCTCCAGGGATATCTGATCGTTATTGCACCGCTAAATAATCCAGGTTGACGCACCCATCCCCTGTTTCCTTTTGGAGGACTACGCTGTTTGCTCCCTTTTTCAGGTCCAAATTCAATTCCAGGTTGCCCCAGGTTTCCCAATCCCCCAAGTCCTTGAACCCTAATTTGCCCATGGATTTCCCGTTCACCACGAGGGTCAAGGTTTGTTTGCTCCCCATGCCATTGGCGAAGCGGACAATACCGCGGTATTTTCCCCCGGCGGAAGCTGTCACAGTAAAGGCCGTCTTCTGGCCCAAGCCCTGGTAATAACCCGCCACGAAACCCTTGCCCAGGAAACCCTCGTGATCCGACGCCACTTCAGCCCCACCGGAGAGCGCCGCTTCCTCGGCCTCATAAACCGTTCCCGCAGGCCTCAGAACCGGGATAGGCCGGCCGGTCGTGGTGACCGGCCCTATGCCATCGGCTGGGCGGTCCAATGCCAAAACGAGAAGCATTTGGCGAGCCTTGGTATTTCCCGGATCAAGGAAAACATTGATCTTATGCACGGTTTGGATGAACCCGGCATGGCCGCCAGTGGACAAGGCAGCATAGACGACCCGGGCGGGGATGGGAGGAAGCACCAGTGTCTTTTCCCGCCACCCATTCAGGTGGATATAGATTCTCTTGCCTTCATGCGTGGAGTGCCCATACTCACCGGGCAGGAACGGCCCGGGTTTCTCCCCGCCCTTCGAAGCGGCGGGCAGAATGGACTGGGCCTTTAATTCCGGTACTAAAAACCAAGGGCCACCCTGGGCGTAGGACGTCACAGCATCCCCTCCCACGGAAATCCGATAGCGACTGGCTGTTTCCTCCAAACGAGCGTTGGATTTCGCGGGAGACCTTCCCAGTTCGTCGAAAACGGCCAAGCTGTTCTTGCCAACCTTCATCCAGCAGGAAGGCAGCCAGATACCTGTACAGCCCTTTAAAATTTCAGGATAACGCCCCAGGTTGTGGCCGTTGAGCCAAAGGCTTCCGCTGGAAAGCCCGTCGGTAGCGAATCGGTACACGAAACCCGTTTCCGGGAGCCGGACCAAATGGAAGGTCGTGCGGTAAAAGGCGGGCATCCCCTCGGCTTCGGCGGTTGTCGACCACTTGAGGCTTGGACTGTCGGGGTCCGCACCTCCCCTCATTTTCCAACCCGTTAGTGTCACCGAGCCGTCGCCGGACTCCACCGGCCCGGCCAGGCCCTTGCGCGCTGCCAGGAAATTCAGGTTGCCGGTATAGGGGTAAAACTTAGACCTTCCAGAATAAGCGGTAAAAATGGAAAGCGAATGGTCCCCAGGTGCGATGGTGACGGGCACCTCAAAGTTTTTTCCCATCGTCCCTGTGTCGTAATAGGCGGCCCACTTCCCATCCACGAAAAGGGAGGCCCGGTCTCCGATTCGCTTGAATTTCAGCAGGCTGACCGGGCGGCTGTTGGAGACCCGGGTGGAATACCAGGCATAAGCCGAGGTATCTCCGTCTTGGCCTATGGCGGGCGGAGCCCCATCCAGCAAGGAAAACCAGGCTTTGGGATCGATGGGGGAAGTGGCCAGGGCCATCTCCCATTGGGACCATTGGACCTTTTCTGGGGAAGCGGAAGGGGCCGCCGGCACCCGAACCTTTTTCGCCCCTTCTTCCCCGTAAAGAGACAATTCAGAAGGCGCGGCGCTGCCATAAGGATGGTCCACGGTGAATTGTGGATCGCCGGAAGAACTCCAGTTGAATTCACCTAGATACGGGGTTCCCACAACGATTTGGCGGCCCACAGCGGCATCCACGAACCAGGTCTTGTCGGCGGTTTCCTTACTCATCACCAGGATCCGGATTTTTGCCGTTCCGAAATTAAGCGTTTCTTCACCCACTCCCTTTGACGGGAAAATAAAAGAAAGCGCGGTATTTGAACCGGGGTTGAGATGGAAACCCGCGTCTTGAATGGTCGCTCCGCTTCCGGCTTCCGCGCTTTCAAATCCGACCCTCCCGGAATCACCGGCTTTGCCGAAACAAACCAGGGTCGTCATGTCCACTTGGGAGACCATCCCCAAGATCCGGCTGTCCGCTTGGGCCAAGGTCACTCCCGAGGCAATGGGAACCTGGACAGCCAGTCCCGTGATTTCACCGGGAGCCATCTTGATCCTGGCGCCGTCCCTCAAGACCGCCGTAACCTCGGCGTTTCCGGGGTTGTCCAGGAATATTAGGGTTCCCCCCGGGCCGGTCCGGGCCGTCACCGAGACCCCTTGCGCGAAACCCTGGAAGTCGTCCGTCGCGTCATCGCTGCCAGCCAGGATGCCAGAGAAAGATCCGGCGAAATAGGCCAGGCGCTTAATACGGAAATAAAGCTCCCGTGTCTCCCCGGCCTGCCCGAGGAAGGTTCCGTAGTCGTAGCTGGACGCATTCTCGTCGTCGTTGAAGTAACCGAAATTGGTTCCGCCGTGGGCCATATAGAAGTTGAACCCGTTGCCGCCCCGGGCCAATATCTCCCACGGATGCCTTTCCCCGTTCTTAAGATCCTCGCCGACGTTCCCGAAACGGTCGAACCAGGTGGTCCAAAGTTCGGTGCTCATCCAGGGGCTTTTGCGAAAGGAGGAGTCCACCGGCGCTTCCGGAGCCGGGTCACCGCCATGGTGAAGGCCACTGAAGTACATCGGCACCTCCAGCCCGCTGCGGCGCGCCTGGCTAAGCAGGTGCCGGAAATATCCGCCGTCCATGTCCAGCCCCCAATGGCGCCCCTCGTCGGTGGCCATTTCGTTCTCCAACTGGATCAGGATGACGTTGCCGCCCTTGTGGATCTGCCGCTGGGCGATGATAGGCAGCAGGTGGTCGAACCATGCGTCCACGCATTTCAAGTACGGACGGTTGTACTTGCGGACCTCCAAGCCGGGCTTAAAGATCAACCAGGTCGGGAACCCTCCGTTTTCCCATTCGGCGCAGCAATAAGGTCCCACGCGGACAATGGCCCAAAGCCCGACGTCCTTGGCCGTGTCGAGGAAGGCCCCCAAGTCCCGGCTCTCAGTAGTGAAGTCGAACCGGCACTCTTGTGCCTCGTGGTAGTTCCAAAAGACGTAAGTCTCGACCGAATTGAAGCCCGCGCGTTTGAGCTTGAGCAGGATGTCGCGCCAGTTTTCCCTCGGCACCCTCGCGTAATGCACGCTGCCCGAGAGGAGGAAAGTGCGCTTTCCGTTGATGACAAAGCCCCGGCCATCGAAACGGATGGCGCGGGCCGCCGCCGGGGCTGGCGGCAGGATGTCGTCATTGGGGTGATAACTCCAATAGCCGGACCATCCGGCCATCGGCAGGAGCGCGGTAACAACCAGTGGCAGGAATAACTTTACACATCTTTTTTTCATCCGGTTGATCCCCAATGAATCTTCTGCCTGGTTACTGGACCGTCAAATAATCCAGGTTGACGCACCCGTCTCCCTCTTCCTTACGCAACGAGACGGTGTTGACCCCCTGTTTCAAATTAAGTTCAAAGTCCAATTCGGCCCAGGTTTCCCAATCCGTCAGGTTCCGGAAACGCAGCCGTTTCACGTGCTTGCCGTTGACGTAGAGGCTTAAAGTCTGTTCTCCCCCCATGGCATTGGAGAATCGGAGGGTGGCCTTGTGCACCCCGTCCTTTTCCACCTTCACCCTGAACTCTGTATTCTGGCCCAAGCCCTGGTAATAACCTGCCACAAAGCCCTTGTCCGAATAGCCGTCGTGATCCATGGCGAGAGCGGCTCCCCCGGTTAAAACCGCATCCTCGGCCTCGTAGACGATCCCGATGGTTTTGGGAAGGGACCAATCATGTTCCGGGATCAGCGGCTCCTGGAAGGGCGCCGGCGACAAGTGCTTCCCGGTGATTTTGAGGGTGAGGGTGTAGTCCGAAACGTGTTTTGCCGGGAGCGCAACCCGAAGGCCTTCCGAGTCCTGTTTCCAGTCAAGCTTGCCTTCATAGCCCAGCAATTCCACATTTTGGAGCCTATTTTGGTTCTTGCCCGAAACCTTCGCCAAAGACCGGACGAGGACTTTCCTGTCCTGGGGCCAGGCCAGCACCGTGGCGTAGAGAACGCCATCCTTGGTGGTGAAACGGATATCCGAGGGCTTGAAACGGATGGCCCGTTCGATGTTCATGCCCGCCCGGGCCTTGTTGGGGCCCTCCCCGAAAACCTTCCAGGGCCGGGTGCCGAATATGCTCTCCTGGTTGACCTTCATCCACCGGGCCATTCCCTTGAGGAACTCGACCTCGTCGGGGTCTAGCGTGCCGTCGCCCTTCACGGGCACGGAAAGCAGCAGGTTTCCGTTCTTGGACACGATGTCCAACAGCATATGCACGACCTGGTCCACGGTTTTATACTTATGTTTCTCGAACACGCCCCGGTCGTAGTGCCAGTTCCCGATGCACGTGTCCGTCTGCCAGGGAAGGGTCTGGATGCCACCCGCACCGCCGCGCTCGTTGTCCTGCACCACTGCGAGGAGGTGTTCCGTCTGCACCCGCTTGCATGTCAGGACGGCTTCCAGCTTTCCCCCGTGGTTGGCCATATTGGAGTTGTAATAGTCCGCGGTGATATCCAAGCCCGCCTTCCCCAAGGGAAGCTCCGTGTCGTCGAGATAGAAGAGATCCGGATGGTATTTTTCCACGAGCTCCTGGGCCCGGAGGTACCACTTGTCCATGTAATAGGAATCATGTGGCGGCGGCGGTACGTTCCCGTCAATGAAGTGTTGCGTGTGCCATGCCTCCATGTCCTGGTTGGTCTTGATTGAGTTAGGCGGCACGAAAAAGGGGCCCCCGTACAGCTCCTGCGGGTCCAGCCCTTCCCACCACTTCCCCTTGCCATCCGCCTGGGTCAGCCAACCGTCGTACCGGATGCCGGCCTTGGGCCCCGTTGGGTCGTAGCCGTAGGCGGACTGGAACCAGAACCAGGTGCGCGAAGAATGGTTGGAAACGCCGAAACGCAACCCGGTTGCCCGGGCCGTCTTTTCCCAGGTGCCCACGATGTCCTTGTGGGGGCCTATGTGAACCGAGTTCCATTCCTGGTAGGTCGAGTCGTAGCAGTCGAAATTATCGTGGTGGTTGGCGAGGGCCACGAAATACTTGGCACCGGCGTCTTTATAGAGGGCCATAAGTTTCTCCGGGTCCCAATGCTCGGCATGCCAGATGTTGTCGATATCCTTGAAGCCGAATTCGGAAGGGTGCCCGTAGCGCTTTAAATGGTCGTTGTAATGGTAATTACCTGGGATGTACATTTGCCGCGCGTACCAATCCCCTTGCTCGGGCTGGCACTGGGCGCTCCAATGGGCCCAAATTCCGAACTTAGCATCCCGGAACCAAGCCGGGCACTTGTAATTTTTTACCAGCGAACCCCAGTTCGGCTCAAAAAGACCGGATACGACTGTTCGTTTCGGCAGGGGCTTGGATGGTGCCTTGGGCATGGCACGGCCTTTGGCATCGGTGATTTGGCCATCCGTTCCCCCTGAAATCCTTGACGCCAGCATAACGGCGGCCAACCCTAGGCAGAACTTGAATGCCCATTTATAGGGATCTTTCATGCCTTAAATTCCCCTTTTGATTCCTTCCGTGATATTGCTTCAGCCTTTGAAGCCGATTTTCCCGCGAAGGGTGCGATTGATTTCCGCGGGTTTTTCAATCGTTTCACCCTGAAATATGAATCATTGGGCGACCACCAATTTCGCCGAAAAAGCGGGAACAAGGATTTTAAGTTCCGACCCTGAAATACTTTGAGGGCCCGAATCCACTAACCGTTTTCCAGAACTCTCGGAGATGGTGTAGGTGTTGTATGAAGTGACGGAGTCCGGAAGGGCAATGGTGGTATCGATGGACGTATCATGATTCTTGTTGACCAAAACCACGAAAGTCTTGGTGGCGTCTTTGGCGCCGAAGGAATAAAGGTCCGGCGAGGAACTGGTGGCGCCCACGGTGTTCCCATCCACCTTGGACCCCTTGCCGTCGTAGTTTCCGAAAAGACGGTGGGCGAGAAACAGGAAATTGTCCGGTTGTGCCCCACTCCAATCGCAGGCAATGTCCACCCCTTCCCGCATGAAGATGCCGAGTTTGACGGTTTCCAGCAGGCCCCCATGGTATTGGTGCTGAGCGGCGGGATAGTATTCGGTTATGGAATACTTGGTACCGGGATAATTCTCCGCGATGATCTTTTTCATTTTGGGGATCATCCCCACGAAGGGGTCCCACAGATAAGGCTTGTTGCCCGGGTTCGCGCACCAGCTGTAGGGATCCTCGAGGGTCGGGTCCCACCAAACCCTCAGGGCCTCGAACTGCTTGTGCGTGACCACCGGATCGTAGGGATAGTCCCCCGACATGCTGATCGTGCTGCCTTTGCCGTCGGTATCCCAAACATCGGGGCAGCCGTGGTTGTCCAGGAAGTCGATGAGCCGAATGCCCGCCTTGTCCGAGAGCTCCTTCATTTGTCTCAGGTAATAAACCACCTGCGGAAGATCC
Organism: candidate division FCPU426 bacterium; assembly: GCA_963847625.1. Taxonomy (GTDB): domain Bacteria; phylum Oederibacteriota; class Muellerivitia; order Muellerivitales; family Muellerivitaceae; genus CAWCKJ01. Next base: position 7,483 of record CAWKAR010000032.1, read on the forward strand.
CCGTGGGCCTTGCGGTCGGTCCACATTTCATGGCCCTTTTTCGCGCTGTCATCCAACTCAAATTCCTTGACGCCGCCGGGCATGTAGTCCCAGTTCGAGCCGGCCAGTTCCATGACCCCCCAGCCGCTCCAGCCGATCACTTGGGCGCTCGGATCCGCCTCTTTCACGGCGTGGGCGTACTTGGCGTTCAGGTCCACGAGATCGTCGTAGCCGACGCCCTTGGGCCAAACGTCGCGGTGGTTGGCTACCCAACATCCAGGCTCATTGTCCATCTGGTAGAACTTCACCCCACCCTGGGAGGCCGGCCCGAAGAGCTTCACGATTGTTTGGACCCATTCCTTCTGGTATTCCGGGGTGGAAGGCACGTAGTTGAAGTTGGGGTCGTTGTCCATGATGTGCTTGTCCCCGGGCAATATGCCGTTGCCCGCGCCCTGCCCGTCGGTGGCCGTTTGGTTGGGATATTTGGAAGTCGGGAAGGAACAAAGTCTCGGCCCGTCTTTGTTTGTCGGTTTGGCCACCCAGCCGGTGGTGGGTATGGTGATGATGGCCTGGCAGCCGGCCGAAAAAGCCTCTGCGATGAACTTGGCGTAACCCTTGTCCTTTTCCTGGCCGCTCGCCGGAGGGCCGCCTGAGTTCAGGAAATACCAGTCACCACCCCGGTTATCCGAGTCCTCTTTCCAGTTGTAGTTGGAGGTAGCGTTCCCTCCCCAGCGATTCAAGGTACCGCCCAATTGTTTCAGCTTTTCCCTGTCCTGGTAGTTGTAGCCCCAGAGGTAGGGCGAGATGGGATGGCCAAGCTCGGCTGCGAGAGAAACCGAGGCGGACTTGATCGAAACCGGGGCGACAGTCACGGTTACCGACTCGTAGGATGAAGTCTGTTTCTCGTTTTGCGCGGCCACGCCCACGACGTGCGGGCCCGCGCCCGGCAGTAAGGCGGACTCGAGCTTCACCTGCCGTTTGTCAGCTCCTTTCACCTGGCCGGTCGCCTTCCCGTCGATGGTCACCAGGTACCGCTGGATGCCCTCGTCGCTGGCCTTGTCCCACAAGAGCATTACCCCGCCTGGCACCCGATACCACCCGAGGTTTTCCACCGGCGTGACCAGCGCGGTGTCGGTCACGTAAATTTTGTCGAAATGCATGTAAACGGGCTTGTTCTCGGGATAATCCCCTGACAAGTTGAAATTAAGAGTTTTCATCTTGTCCTTGGTCATTTTGGAAAAATTCGGGAAGGAAGCAAAGGGAATGACCACCCGCGTCCATGTTTCGCCGATTTTCTTGCCTTCGGCATAGTTGCTGAGTTTGACCGAGCCGGAATCAACATCGCCGGTAAGCGCCGCCTCGAAATCCACACCCGGAAAATTGGTCTTGGCGTAAAGCACGAGGTTTTTGGCCTGGGAAAAATCCTGGCTCGACCAGGAATTGTTGAAAGCCAAACCGCCCCCTGCCCATTTTTTATCCCAATGCTTGTTGTCGCCCTCGGTAACCCAAGTGAACTCAAAGGAAAGGCAGTTGTCGTTGTTGGCCTCGCTGTCGAAAATGATCCAATTCGAATATCCGCTGTAGATCTTGGATTCCATCTTCTCCATGCAGGGGTCGGGCCGCAAAAGAAATTTGTGTTGGTCGCCCAAACAAATGATGCTTACGCCCCCTTTCCCGTCCTTGCCCGAAGAGTCGGCCCAGCAAGGGCCGTAAAAGGTGATGTCCTCGTCGCTCCAGGCGGCTGTGGAAATGCATGCAAGAAAAATAATAAAAGAGATCTTTCGCATTAGTGCTCCTTGGATTTTTTCACCACTCCAAAATGTAACAGATATTTCTCTGGCCGCTTAGGAAAGTTTGGCACAATTGCTGTTGTTGGTATTTATCCTCTGCCGCATAAACCATCGTAACGTTCCTGGAGTCGGAGACGGTACTCACATCCCCGAAATAATCGACTTGGCCGTCACCAAACATATCAATCAAGTGTATAAACCGTCTGCCGTCTGATGGAACTTTTCAAACGATAAAAACCGCCAATTTCAGTGCGCACGTAAAGGGGCTTGGATAAACTGGTATGACATCGGCCCCTTAACGAAACCGCTACTCATAATGACCTCGTTGCTCAAGGTGCCGGCTTGTACTGAATCCGAGGAGATAAGACCGAAAAAAATCTATGCTAAGCGAGAAAGGCCCTGAAATTAATTCCAGTGATAGAACATGGAAATTTAATACATACATGATTGAGTAATCACATATATCCCCCGAGTTGTCAGCGAAGATAAAAATGGAATGTTTTTAAAGAAGATACTCGAAAAATAAAAGTTATAATTTATAAAATAAAAATATTTAATTTATATTTATTAAATGGTTTATAAGCTTTCTTTTTCGCGGTAAATTTGCGGAGATAAACCGGTTGCCCGCTTGAAAGCCTGGATGAAATAACTAGAAGAGTTGAACCCGCTTTCCTGGGCTACACGCTCGACAGAAAGAGGACTAGTCCGCAAAAGGCGCTTGGCCTCCTCCAAGCGCAGGCCCTGGAGGTATTTTGAAAAACCCAGCCCCGTCGTCCTGCGGAAGCCCTTCAAGAAGGTGGGCACGGAAAGGCCTGTTCGTTCCACCAAATCCTTCAATTTAACTTCCTTGGTGAAATTTCGGTCCATGAATTGCTTCACTTCCTCCATGCGCGCCAGGCGCCTTCCCTCGGAGGGACGGTCCCCGACTTTCCCGATTTTCTCCAGACCCTCGCGGAACAGTGAGAGCATCTCTTGGATGGTGGGAGCCTTGAGCAGACGTTCTTCCAGCGAATCGGCCAGCACGTCCAATTCCTGTTCCGAAACAAAACAGCTGCGAAGGGAATCCGTCATGATGAAGAAGGCCTCCAGCAGGCAGAGCCGAAGGCTTTCGTTCTGCTCGTTGGAGTAAATGAGCGCCTGGCGAATGAATTCCGCCCGGGCCGCTTCCCGTTCCTGATGCGAACCTCCCCGGTAGGCCTTTCGAAGCCAGGCTAGCGCCGGGCGGAGGCCCTGGCCCTGCCGAATCGGTACTTTTTCCGCGTAATCCTCGTAAAAAATCAAGGAGCGCCCCATCGAGGAGCAAAGGTTCATGGCCATCACTGCCTGCAGACGAGATTCCACAAGCTTGACCCCGGGCGCCAGGGTGGAGCCGATGCCAACCAGAAGTTCCATGCCGGTCTTTTTCTCCAGGCGGCGGCAAATGGCCTCCACGCGTTCTCGGATTTCCAACTTGGCCTGCACCTTGGTCTTCGAGGGCGACGCCGAGGTCACGAACAGCACACCGTAATCCTCCAGTTTGCCGGCGACGGTCTCGGGAAATTCCCGGGCCACGCTTAAGGCCTCCCATTGTAACCGGTTCGCGCAAACCATGGATTTCAATGTGGACCATTGCTCCAGAGCCGGAGCATGGTGGGTGACCGCCAGTACGGTCGTGGGGTAGCGTGTGATTCCCAGTTCCTCTTTTTCCCATTTGTGCGAGACTTCGCCAACGCTCACCCTCGGATGGAACTTATCCAGTCCCAGCATGAAGTCCATCCAAATGAAATGCGGCAGGCAGTGGGAAATACAGCCTTTTCGCAACACTTCCAGCCGTTCCGCCATTTGTTCATCCGCCCGGCCGCACAAGTAGTCCGCGAGGATTTCTAGAAGCTCCTGGCTTCCTTCCAAGGCGGGTGGAGTCAGCACAACGGTATCAAGCGCCATGCGGGCGTAATCCAGGAAATCCGGGTCTGGAGCATCAGCGCGCCGGCCGGAAAGGGAGGTCCATTGCGTGCAAATCTCGGTTTCCGTGAAGAATTTCTTCACAAAGGACCCGGTTGCCAGGAAGCCGTGAAAGGTGTCATCGGTGACCACCGGGATAAAAATTTCGTTGAACCCGCGGTGTTTCCCTATCAGGGTTCTTCTTTCCTTCTTCAGCCGAGAGAAATACAGGTTGTTGAACTGCTCTCGGTCACCGGTCTTCCCGAAAAGAGATTCAAAGTGAGTGGGATTATGTAGGAAATTGTGGCTGTAGAAAAGGGGTCTCCAATCGGAATAATTCCCGGCCGGGACAAAGAAACAGTTCAGGTTCAAGTAAGTAGCGAAGAGATTGTAGATACGCATGTAGATAGTGAAATAAAGGTCCCGATTGACGCTGGGAGGAAGGAAAATCGGTTTGGAATTCCGGCCTGTAGAGCTCACATCACCCCCGGCGCAGGCAGCAGGTTACCGTTGTTGGATTGGAAATTCCAATAGCTGGCTAATCCGACCTGCTGCAGAAAAGCAGTCAAAACAAGCGGGCGGAACAGTTTTTTACCCAAATTTTCATTCAACATGCTCCCCAAGTTTTTACATGACTTAAAAAATTTGTAATAAAACCTTCGCGATATCAAAAGCAATTCAACAAAATCCATGCCAATTCGCCATTAATTTATATTGTTGCCATATTCCCCTTCACAACATCGTATGCTTCTTTCGAATAAAATTTATCGTATAGGAAAAATAAAGCTTAAAACCCGTTTAATAAATATTAACACAAAATTTGTTTTTTATAAATTATTTCATCTATCCTTTGAGTATCATCATTGAAGTTTCGATTTTCTTCGCACAGGACATATTTGGTTGTTCCCAAAAAGAATGATTCACTAGGAGGAAGGCAAATGAAGCAATCACCTTGGATGGTCCTAGTCTTGTTTTTAATCTTGCAGTCGGTCTGGATTTCCTTTGAGGGTTGCCACAATGGGGCTTCCCCGACCATTCCTCCCATTCTTACATCCACGCCCACCAAAACCCTGACTCCAACCCCCACGTTTACCTTGACCTTGACCATTACCAACTCACGCACAAACACTCCGACCGCCACTCCCACTCCCACAACCACTAATACCAACACCCCATGGCCGACAAATGTTCCTACTTCGACTTTTACCATTACATCTACTGATACCGATACTCCAACCATTACCGAAACCCCGACCAATACCAACACACAGATCTATACACCGACAGTTACCTTAACAAACACTCCCACCAACACGTTCACTTCAGTCGCACCTGCAAACTGCACCTCCACCTCCACGCCCGCCCTCATCGATGATTTTGAGGCCAACACAAGTTCCAACACGTCCATCCTACAGGATCAATGTCGCACAGGTTATTATTTCTGGTACGGAAATCCGAGTCCGAGCGTCGTTGTTGCCTCACCCGGAACAGGATTCGCTTGTACGAGTGGAACCAGCGCCAATGCCCTTCATTATACCAGTGGACCGGTGACTGGTTATGGATCCGTTTTCGCTATTGCTTCCATTTCAGGAGGAGAACCTTATGACATCAGCAGTTTCACGGGGATTCATTTCTGTGGAATGTTGGGAAGCACAGCCGCAGCCATCGGGCCGGGTACCCTGGAAATTGATGATGCGAGTGGCGGCAATAGTAAGTCCACGATTCCCACTTTTACAACTTCTTGGCAACAGATCCAAATTGCCTTTCCACTCACCGGCGCAAACCTTCACCAGGTTACGACAATACTCTGGACCGATGGAACGACCACTTCCCCAGTGGACTATTGGTTAGATAACATTTCTTTCTATTAAAAAAGTTAGATGCTTCATCGTGTAGCCCCAATGACGCGCCTCCAGTTGTTGAAGCACCGATAAAGTCACTCTATAAACTCAGTTAGTTGAGGTCGTCATAGGCTTGAAGTTGCTGTTGGGCCCCATGTGGACACTTTTCGTGCCGATGTTTTGCCGAACCGAACATTTAAATTAAGGTGGTTATGAACCAGAGAAAATATCCTATCCTCTTTCCCGTTTTTTTCGCGCTAGGGTTGTTTGCCGGTTGCGGGGCGGTGCTGGTTAATAAAGGCTCAAAGGACGAACCCCTTTCAGCCGGGTTGAAAAACCCCGAAACCACCCTGCCCAAGATCATCGTGCCGGCCGAGCAAAAGCTCATCGGGAATTTCGAGGACGGCACGGTCCACATGAACCCCAACCTTTACGGAACCAAGGGCGCGGGCCTTTGGAGCGTCAACACCTACGGCGGAAGCACCATCAACGAGGTGTTCGTGGTTCCCGGCGGGGCCAACGGCACCAAGATGGCCGCCCATATTTTCGGTAAATTGGTGAACAAGGGAGACGGAGCCTATCCTTCCTTTCTCCTGGACGGCAAGTTCAAACCCAACGGTTACTTCGACGCCAGCCCCTTCAACGGAATCCGTTTCTATTACAAGGCGGCCTCCAGCGACCAGGCCCCTTCCAGGCGCTTTACCATCCCCATCGCACCCACTATGCCCTCCTCCGCGGGAGGAACCTGCACCGACAACTGTTACAACAATTTCGGCTGGGACCTTTCCTCCAAGGGGGATTGGGCCCTCATCACCCTTCCATTCAGCAACCTCACCCGGCAGTCGGGATGGGGAAATCCCATCACGCCGCCTGAGTTCACAGAGCACTTGAATGAGATACTGGGCATAGAGTGGTCCCATAACGCGGGCAACACCGCGGGAACTTATAACATCGATTACTGGGTGGATGAGGTCGAGTTTTTTTAATAAAAATTTCGGAAGACAAGTTCCGGGTATTGAAAAGTTGAAACTGGTTTAATTTGTTGATGCGAGGTTATTTTGATTCTTAGATTCAAGACAACATTCAAGGGCTTCCTTTTCTTAGCCCTTCTATATATAGGCCCTCTGGCTACAGGCCTTTGGGCGAATCCTTCGGATAATGTGACTTCCGACGAACCCCTTTACCAGCGCGTGAAGGCGTTGGAAGCCTACGGCCTTTTGGATTCCCAAGACCAGGCAGTCCTCGACCAGGGCCGGGTGGTGACGAAACTGGAGTTGGATTTCTTCACGGAAAAGGCCAAGGCCAACTACCAGGCTTCCCAAGGGTTGCAGGTCGCCCTGGCGTCCCAGGCCGCGTCCACTTCCGCCTCTAAAGCTACTCCGGCTCCAACGGCGGTAACGGCGACAACACCGGCCACGGATCCGGATTTCGTGCAAGGGTTCTCTCTTTACCAGCAAAAGCAGTACGCCCAAGCCGTTCCCAAATTCCAGGCTGTCATCCAGCAAAACCCGAATAACGCGATGGCCTACTATTACTTGGGTTATTGCCAGGTCATGGCGGGGAACACAAAGGAAGGCGCGGTGGCTTTGACCCTGTTCCTTCAGAAACAACCCAATCCTTCCATCCAGGATTACCTCACACGAGTGAAGGCCAAGCTGACGCCAGCGGACCAGCAATGGGTTGACGCGCAAACGGCCGCCACATCGAATCTAACTCAACCCGCCAACGCCGATCTCGAGCGGGAAATCAACGCACTCCTCAAGATCCTCGATGAGGAATCGGATTATCTCAAGACGAGAATGGCTTTGGACGACTACCGTTTGCAAGAACAGGAAAAGGAACTGGAGGCCTTGCAAACCACACAGGATGACGTCAACTCGGTCTTCCGGAAGTCCAACAAGTCCTCCGGCTCCCCCCATTTCACCTATACGGCGGACAACCGGACGGAAAACCTTCACCTGTCGGGCATCACCGTGGTGGGCGCTACCCATAGCTATTACGAGTTCACCTTGGGAGTCTGGAGCGACTTGGGAGGGGAAGGCGCATTTACCATGAATATCAACGGAAGCGTCCCGGATTGGAACTCTTCCTCGGCCCCGGTCTCCTTTTCCGTAAATTCCTCGTCCTTGAATTTCAATGTGGACGGAATGCTGGGACACTGGAGCAACACCGTGGCGGTGGAAGCCTACTCCTTCGACACGGATTTGGGGGATTTCACCAGGGGCGCTGGCACGAATTCCCTGCGTTTCGAGGATCCCTTCGACATCAAGAGGTATTCGGGCGACAAGAACCAAAAATGCTGGGACGATTACATGACAAACCTGGGGTTCGTCCCCAGTACGGCCTCCTGGACCAATCAGAACCAGAGTATGGAGGTTTTCGACGGCCTCTACATGGTTGGAACCAAATTGCCCCTGGTCAGTAAGGACGCGAAACTGAACCTGCTCGTCGGCAGGACGGACGGTGACCCCCACCGATGGGAAGAAGGGCTCAGGTACAGCCAGCCCTGGGCCAACGGCTTGTTGCAGACTTCCCTGTCAACCGAGTGGGTGAACGAGGACGAGCTGAACGCCTCGGTAACCCAGGCGAATATGGGCATGAAATCCTGCGCAGGGTACTTCGGTTTAGACTTTAAGCCCGTGGTTTTGGGTTTTGAGCTTGGATACAGCCATTTATATACCGGCATATATAATTCCAGCGTTACGAGTTACGCCCCTAACGGCAACATTAAACCCCTCACCTATGACGCCCCTGCCGGCCAGACCTCCTTGAACCTTTACCCCTTGACGTTTTATTACACGGCCATCAGCGATGAATTCTCGAATTTCCAAAGCAAGGTTGTCCTCGGAGGAATCCAGTTCTGGAAGTTCGGTTTTCCCGGCCAGCCCGTAATGGACGACAATTTCGGGTATGTGGGCCTACCGGGTGACCTTGTCAGCGACCGATACGGCTGGCGGGTCAACCTGGGATGGAAGGGGCGCCAGGAAAGCTGGACCAAGCCCCTGCCAGATTTCCTGGATGACATAATCATCAACTTGGACGTTGCCCAGAGAACCGAGTACCAATCCATGCAGGACGAATTGGGCTATTACCCCGTGGAGGCCTACAACCTCATCTCGGTTTTTTATCCGGAGGACAACGGCATATTCGGAACCATGTGGTCCAACTGGGGGACGACGCATTTTGCTGGCCAAGAATACGTCAATAATATTGAAGGCCTCCGCAACGACGGGAATAACTTCGGGCAATACGTCATCAACTTTGGCCCGCCTGTTTCTGAGCGAATCCCGTTGATTATCGCGGCAGATAGCAATTATCAGCCAGTCCCTGTTGGAACCTCCCCAGCGACGCATCCTGTAACTACGATATCCGGGGGTCCCACAACCATCAGCAATTACGTCTATCTCTCCAATTTGAAGACATACCATTACGTTACCCTGACCTTAAAACCTCAGCTGAACAAAATTTTTAAAATTAACACCCCGTTTTATGCCGGCCTCTTCTTCACCGATAACCAAGTCGCAGGAACCTCCGGCGATCCATCATTGGAAAAAATGCCGGATCCCAACCGGCCAGGCCAAACCCTGGGGAACATTCCTAACCTGTTCGAACAAACCGTTTACGACGCAGCCTTTTTATATGGGGTTTTCAACCACGTCAACCTCCTTGTGGATTACGGGCTGGAGCTGTGGAAATCCAACTATACCTATCCCAGGGTTGATTACCGGACGGATTCCGTGGGAACCGGGTTCGCTTACGACATCCCTTGGAGCGGATGTAAATGGGAATTTCGCTATAAACATATCAATTTCCGGGACCTATATGTCTCGGCCAACAGCTACCAAGCGGACCAGGTTTATTCCTTTTTCCTCTTCCAGTTTTAAAGGGAAAACGCCGGGCTAGGGAGGCCCGGAAAAATTCAAGGGAAAGAAGAAACGTGAAAAAAATATCCATCAATTTAATTGTAACCGCCTTTTTCACCGGATTGGCCTTTAACGCTTGGGCCGGCCATGGGGTCTTGACCTCCACGGAACGGGATCCCTGGGTGAACCAGACCGTCCAGGATTTGGTGGACGCAGGTTTGGTTGTCCAACCCCAGAAACCCGTGGGCCAGTTGACCAACTTGGAAGTGGCCCAATTGACCCACTTAGCCGTCCAATCCTGGCTGTCCCAGGATCAGGAAGCCCTGACTTCCGCCGGAACCAGAACCCAGGGCCCCGAACCCGCGGTGAGCCGAAGCCTGCAGAAACTGGCGGACGAGTTCCAGGATGAGCTAATAACCATGGGCCAGGACATGGCCCAACTTGAGGACAGGCTGTACGACTCCCAGCACCGAAACGAGATATTCAAAACCCTCCAGCAGGAATACCTGAAGCGAACTGGAACAAGCATGGCGGGATACGCCAGGGGCTATTTCAATACATACCGTGGTTCCGGGATCAACGCCCCTTACGGCCCGTGGGACAACAACGATATTCTGCTGGGGGACATCATCCTGAAGAGCATCCCGGTTTCATTCCTTTTATTCAACACGGACTTGCGTGTAACCCGAACCAACGGCTTGATATACGCGGATCCGATCAATCCAACGTTCAACCTGCGCTGGATTTCCCTCACCTACGCCAACGAGTTGGCCAATTTTACTGCCGGCGACTTTTTCCGGAGTTACACCCCCTTGACGCTCTGGAACTATGAAATCCCGGTTTATACCCTGATCGAACCCAGTTCCTACCAAAGGGTCCGCAATGACATCGAGGGAATGATATTTATGGACCATGGGCCTAATTGGCACATGCGGGGTTTTGAGGGGACCTCGGACAAGGCCGTTACCAACAGCGATGTGTTCAGTTCCTTTCACTTGCAGGCCATGGGCGGGATCTTAACGCCGGAATCACAATATGTTTACGCTAATGATTACGCCGGAAGCGAAGCGGCCTTGGACTTGTTCGGGGACAAGCTGGAATTCAAAGGCGCCGGTTACCTTCTTTGGGTGGATACCAACAGCGTCAATTACATTTCGGGAATAACGCCGAACGGGGAGCAATATCAGGTGGGTAGCCTCTCGGCAAAGGGAACCCTGCCCCTGGGAAAATCCGTCACGCTGTCAGCCAACGGCGAATACGCCTCTAGCTACTACCAGGATGACGCCAACCAAAACCAGAATAACCTCAAGGATTGGGCAGTCCTCGCTGGCGGTTCCTTGGATTTCGAGGGTGCTCTATTAAGTGTTAAATACTTAAGCAACGGACCTAATTTTTATTCACCCGGGGCACAAACCAACCGCTTCAGCCCCGTTCCAAGTACCGCCGGTTATTTGAACGGGAACCAAAAGCTGGATGACGGCCTTTCAGGCTACCTGGATAATTACGTCTTCCAAGGTGTCGGCCAACCTATGTTCGCCCCCTATGACCGCATGGCGGAGAATATCCTTCCATACGGCGACTCCACCCCAAACCGGGAGGGCCTAATCCTGGGGTTGAAAGCTGATCTTGGAAAGGGAGGATGGCTCAAGCCCAAGGCGTCCATGGCGGTCAACATGCACGAAGTGCAGCCGGATATTCTGACCGTGGTTGAACATTATTACATTCCCGCGGATAGCCAGATCAATACGATAGCCGCGAGGAAATTCGGAGGATATGAGGGGGCTCTGGTCTTGGATTTGGGCAAGGTTCTCGAAGGGGCGCCTAAAACCTGTGCCTTATCCGGCGATTACAAGCACCAGAGTGTTGACCTGGGAACAGGGGCAAACCCATTTACGTTGGACAGTTATATCGCCAGCGCGGATATCGGCCCTTTCCCCCACGTACCCCTTTTTGAAGGACTGGTTCTTTCTGCGTCTTTTGAACAGGCAAAATCCAGCGGAAGCGAATTCGTTCTGAGTGAACCCGCCACAATACCCCCGACCCTGGCGGAATACGCCTCCTACTATGACACGTCCTTGATCGGAGGTTACATTTACCAGCCGCTGGATTTCACCCGCACATCCTGGGCTTTCGGCTTCAAATGTAATTTAAGCCGAACCTTTGAATTGCACGGGGATTGGTTCATCAACAAATACACCTGGTCCGATGTCCCAGGCTATGACCGTCGTGAACAGATTTGGAGGTTATCCGCAGATGTTTCTTTCTAAGAGCCAATACCTCCAGAAATTATTCATGACCGCCCTGATGGCCTCGGCGTTTTGCGGGACTTCTTGGTGTTTTTCTTCCAGCGATCCTTTCACGATCGTGCCAGCGGGGGACCCCACTTATTCGGAATTAAAACAACTGGCCCGGGCTGGATGGTTGTCGGGAAAAGACGTTTCGTGGGCTTCCCTGACCCGGTATGACGTGGCCAAACTCATCCTGAAAGCGCAAAAGAATTCCAATGAAATAACCTTGGCCCAAGCGAACATCACCACACCCACCCCATCCAGCCAGGTGGGCACGCTCGAACCGTTACAGGAAACAGGAATCGCCCCGGTCACCGCTGCCGGGCCTGCTAAACAATCCGCCGCCGAAATAGCCGCGGTCCGGGCCCAGGCCGCCAAATCCCTCCACAGCCTCCAGGAAGCCTACCAATACGAACTCAATGCTCTTAAAGAAAAGTTAAAAGCCCTCCAGGAAAAAGCCACCGAATTGGAGGCCCAGCAATACAACTTCAGAAAGAAGTTGATGGGCTTCAACCAAAACTCCAGCATAGCAATACACGGCTTGGGACTTGCTTATGGTTATTCGCAACAATTCATTGGGAATTACCCGGTTTATATCAATGGAAATCCCGGTACCCGGACAACCCTGGGATACTTGGACTTGGAACCGATGGGAACCATCTCCAAGGAAGTCAGTTGGGACACGATCCTGAGGCTACAATCCTCACTGATGCCCAACGACACGCCCCAACTCGACCTACGCCGCATTAGGTTGGATTACAATCCATCTTGGCTTTCGGCCACTTTAGGCGATTTCGACGAGTCTTACACCCCCTTCACGATATGGAACAGAAACAGTCTTGACCTGGCCTATGCCCCGGAAATGTGGAGCCGCTGGGACAACAGAGTCAAATACGAGAACTTCTTCAATGACGAGCCCAACTGGCCGTTTCGCGGATTGAGGGTGGGCGAGTCGGTGATGTGGCCTGACTCTGGCGCCCTGGATTCCCTGAAGTCCTCGGCCTTTATCCACATGATCCGCAACGGGTACAATTACAACAGCGGCTCTTATTTCGGCCCCAACCAGTACACTGATTGGATTTTCGCGGGGACTGTGGGGTTGAAATCCAGGAAATGGTTCTTGGGCGGAACCTCCCTTCAGTTAGGGCTTGATTCCTACGGCATCATCCTGGATGAACCCCTTGATACGGAACAACCTGGTTCCCCCTACGACCCGGAGAATCCCGCGACTTGGGCGCACCAATACTTGATCGGCAGCCTCAAACCCGACATCAAGGTCGGGTTAGGGGACGATTGTTATGTCGGGGGAACTGGCGAGTACTCCTATTCCAATTACCAGGCCGACAAGAGGAACCCTGGCCGGGTGATCGGGGATTACGCGGTGATGGCCGGCCCTTACGTCAAGTTCGGCCATTCCACGCTTAGCGTGAATTACCTTAACGTCGGCCCCTACTATTATTCCCCCTTGGCACAGACCCGGCAGGACGGCGTCTCCTTAGTCAATGGACTCACGGCACCCTCCATGACCTCGCCCGACCTCTTCTACCCCATGTTGAACTACCAGTATGTCTTGCAGGATGTGCCACGCCCCGGAGACATCTTCGGCTTTTACGACCGCACCCAGGATAATACCTTCCCCTACGGTATGGCCACCCCCAACCGGGAAGGATTCGGCCTGGAAACCGACCTGAAATTGCTTTGGAAGGAAACCCTATGGATCAAGGGTTCCGCCTACCGGGTCAAGGAAATATTCAGCAATATGGTCGTCAACAGCTCGCAAACGGGATATATTCCCGTGGACCTTCCTTTCAACACTGCCTTGATTCCCATCCGGAATTTCACTTATGTCAACGCGGGCCCTTCATTTAATTTGGGGCCCTCTTTGGGCTGGGACCGGGACTTGGAAATTGGCTCCAACGTCCGTTATGAGCAAACCACCAGCGACCTGGGGACCTTGACCAGTTCCTGGATCATCGGGGGGTTGAGGGTCGACCTTTTGCCGGTTTGGGAAATCGCCGCCGCCATCAGCCAGCAGAACTCAAAGGGAACCGACGCAGGTTTTCAATACAAGGATAATGACGGAGTGTTTCACCAAACACTTTGGGCCCGTTATTCCTACGTGTATGACAACAAAGACCTTGGGCATTACGCGCCTTTCACCGTCGACGGCAACATCATGAGCCTGAGGTTTTCCAGCATTATCAAGGCCAACCGCAATTCCAACATCTACTTGGATTACGATTGGACAAAGGGGAACCTGATGCCCGGGAATCCCGTCCAAGGCACCGTCAATAATCAATTCATGGAGTTGAGTTATGAAATCCAATTTTAATAATGTACCGACCAGAGGGGACCTCCAACCCCGACCGGGGCAGGCGAAAGGAAGGGCGGCCGTGAAAAACTTGATATTGACGGCCATCAGCTTGGCCCTATTGGAATTTTTGGCCCTGCTTACCCCGGGTTGCACAACCAAATTCCCTTCCATCACCACCATGTCACCTTGTTACCCTTATATTTTGCAGACTTTTAATAATTATTCGGATTTAAGTAATATTAGTAATGGCGGGCAAACATTCGGAACAGGACCCGTCACTGGCGTTAATTCAGGAGTCACAGTCGTTTATTCCCTTTCGCCCCTATATGCCACTCAGGGAAATTTGTCCTTGGATGCCGATATCCTATCGGCCCCGATGACGAACGGCATGGTCGAAAATTGGAACGATAAGATATTCTTTTATAACACTAAAAACATACCGGGAGCGAGCTGGAACGATTATTCCATGTTAATCTCGGATGTCTACATCGATGCTTCGGTAATCCAAGGGGCGGGATACCAACAACTCCAACTTTGGGCCGACTCACCAGCAAGCAATAATTACTACCAACCCATCTGCCTCCCAAAGAACCAGCCCAACATTGCGTCCGGCCAGCAAGCCCTCACCTGGGTCATCGATTTTACAGCAGGTAAAATACCCCCTGGTTCACAACTCAGTGACATATATTTCATTCTCAACGCGAATACGACTAATGGAACGGGAAATATCTACATTGACGATATGCGGTTGGCTTATAAGGTCTGTCCGACTCCCACACCATAATTTCCCGGAAAACAGTTCGCCATAGTTTCATCCCAGGAAGTTCATATTCTACCTGTTAAAATATTTACACACGAATAACAGCGGGCCTTTCCTTGAAGGAATAAATTCTCCACTGCCTGGGATGGATATGGAGGAATTTTGAAAAATCACGCGTTTACCCGGTTTTTGCTGGTTTCCGTTATCCTTTTGCCGCTGAAAGTAATGGGCCGCGAAGGAGTTGGGCGTGAACGCATCCTTATGGATGCGGAGTGGCGATTCCGTTTGGGAACCATCAGCGGATCGGAGATTAATAACGGCATTGTGATCACTAACTGGCGTTATCAGGGGCCCTGGAAAACAAAACCCGCCGATATTGAGAAATCCCTGGACGCCACGGGAGTGAAAACCTCCGGATCGGATTGGAAGGATGCCGTCAACGGAAAGGACCTTTTCGACAACAAACCTGGATTCGCCTTGTGCCGGGCGGTTATGCCCGATTTCCCGGGCCCCCACCGGGTGCTTCATTTCGCGGGAGTGGACGACAACTGTACCGTTTACGTTAACGGAAAAAAAATGATTTACCACGAGGGGTGGAACGACTCCTTCGACATTGACCTGGACCCGGTTTGGAAGGAAGGTGGCTCCAATGAGGCGGCGGTCCTGGTCGAAAACATCTGGGGAGGAGGAAACATTAAAGAAGCCGATCTGTTATCCCCCGACAGGGTTGAAAAAATTCCGGATGCGGCCATGCCGGGTTACGACACTAATGGATGGAAAAAAGTCCATATCCCCCACGATTTCGTGGTGGAAGGCACCTTCGATTTCAACGCCGACGGCAGCCACGGGTTCCTTCCCAAGAACGCGGCTTGGTATCAAAAGACCTTCGACCTTCCGATTTCGGATAAGGGGAAGGCCTTGTGGATTGACTTCGACGGCATTTACCGGGACAGCCGCATTTGGCTGAACGGCAAGTTGTTGGGCCGCCATTTGAGCGGTTACACGGGTTTCCGCTACGACATCACGCAAGCCGCCAACTACGGAGGAAAGAACATTTTAACCGTGTACGTGGATGCGCGCGATTCCGAGGGCTGGTGGTATGAGGGAGGCGGCATCTACCGCCACGTTTGGCTTAACAAAGCCTACCCCTTGCATGTGGAACCTTGGGGCGTATGCGTGGTTTCCGCTCCCAACCGGGAATCCAACCCTACCCAAGCCTCCGTCCGGATCGAAACTTCCATGATCAATGAGGCTGGAGTGAAAAAGACTTTCCGCCTTGTTTCCCAGGTAAAGGATGCTCATGGCAAGATCGTCGGCAAGCTGTCGGGGGCCAAGATTTTGGGGGCCGGTTCTAAAACCGTTCTTTCCCAAAAGATCGCCTTGGCCCGGCCCCTCCTTTGGTCGTTGGAAGACCCATATCTTTATACCCTCGAGACAAATGTCATGGTGGGGTCCGATGTGGTGGACAGCGTTACGACCCCATTTGGCATTCGTACCATCCGCTTTGACACAGGGAAGGGGTTTTTCCTGAACGGCCGGCCCGTCAAGATCAAGGGAACCTGCAATCACCAGGATTTCGCGGGGATCGGAATCGCCATTCCCGACCGTATTTTTGCTTACCGGTTGGACCGCCTGAAAGATATGGGCTCCAACGCCTACCGATGCTCGCACAATCCCCCGGCCGCCGAATTGCTCGACGAGTGCGACCGGAAGGGCGTGTTGGTGATGGATGAGAACCGCAAGCTGGGCGACACGCCGGAAATTCTCGGCCAAGTACGCAGCATGGTCCTGAGGGACCGGAACCACCCCAGCGTCATCCTTTGGTCCCTGTGCAACGAGGAAGCCCTGCAGGGCTCGCCCACGGGACAAGCCAGGGGAGAAGCCATGAAAAAAATGATCATAGGTCTGGATAAGACCCGTCTCATTACCTGTGCCATGAACGGGGGATTCGGCTCCGGGCTCTCCAACGTGGTGGACCTCCAAGGCTTCAACTACCATCCTAAGGAATACGAACCCTATCACCAAAACCACCCCAAAATACCGCTTTTCGGCAGCGAGACTGGCAGTACGGTTTCCACGAGGGGTATCTACGCGGACGCCAAGGATAAGGGCTACGTGAGCGCCTACGACGTCAATCCCCCCGGGTGGGCCAACACGGCGGAAGAGACGTGGCAAGCCATCGACCGTCCCTACATGGCGGGCTGCTTTGTCTGGACGGGTTTCGACTATAGGGGCGAACCCACGCCTTATTGGTGGCCTTGCATCAATTCCCATTTTGGGTTGATGGATATGTGCGGTTTCCCCAAGGATAACTTTTATTACTACCAGTCCGTTTGGACCGGCAAACCCATGGTGCATCTCCTTCCGCATTGGACTTGGAAGGGAAAAGAAGGCCGCGAAATCGCGGTTTGGGCCTACAGCAACTGCGATCAGGTGGAACTGTTCCTGAATGGCAAAAGCCTGGGTGTAAAGGACAACCCCAAAGACGGGCATATGGAGTGGAAAGTGAAGTACGGACCCGGCACGCTTTCCGCCAAGGGCAGCAAGGATGGAATGGTGGCGGCGGAAGACAAAGTGGAAACCACCGGTGCGCCCGCCAAAATCCGTTTGACGCCGTACCAAACGGGGCTTTTGGCGGATGGCGAGGATGAAATGCCCGTCAAGGTGGAAATACTCGACTCGGAGAACCGTATCGTGCCCACGGCGGGAAACGAGGTGACTTTCCGGGTGACTGGAGCCGGGCTGGTGGCAGGCGTGGCCAACGGCGACCCCTCCAGCCATGAGCGGGACAAGGCGGGGGAAGGGCCCGCGCATCGCAAGGCGTTCAACGGACTTTGCATGGCCGTAGTCGGATCCACCAATGAGGCTGGCCCTGTCACCATTACCGCCGCTTCGGCCGGATTGGAGCCGGCTACGGTGGTTTTAACTTCCACGGTTCCTTGAAAAACACGATCGTTCAAGACTATTTCCCCGCAAGCCGCGAAAATAGCTTGTGGTGATAAATTGAAATGGTATTCCCGAAGGGTGTATTTATTCAAGCGGTGAATAAACGCATCATTCACCGCATAAAATACGGCGAATGTTTGTTGCAATCACCGCAGAATAAGCGGAGAATATAACCATGAGCTACATACACGAAAATCCAGACTGGCCGAATTTAAGATGGGATCATGCCAAGCTGTTGCCGTTGCTGGCGGATGTCCGGCACCGGCAAGGGCGTTTACTTGGAAGGATGGAGGGTCTTGGCTTTCGGCTTCGCACAGAAGCCAGTCTGACAACGCTGACTGCCGATGTAATCAAGTCGAGTGCGATTGAGGGGGCGCTACTAGATACCGCGCAGGTGCGATCTTCAATCGCGCGGCGGCTGGGTCTTGATTTTGTAGGCAATGTGCAGTCCAGCCGTGACGTTGAAGGTGTGGTTGAGATGATGTTGGACGCCACCCAAAAATACGCCGAGCCGTTGACGTCTGAACGATTATTTAGCTGGCACGCCTCATTGTTTCCGACAGGACGAAGCGGTATGCGGCGAATCACGGTTGGTGCATGGCATCCGGCTGAAATCGGCCCAATGCAGGTTGTGTCCGGCCCGGTTGGCCGCGAGCAAGTTCATTTTGAAGCGCCGGCGGCTGACCGGCTTCAACGAGAGGTGTCGGTCTTCCTTGACTGGTTTGGTGCGGCTAATGGAATTGATCCGGTGCTAAAGGCCGGTATAGCCCATTTCTGGTTCGTGACCATACATCCGTTTGAGGATGGCAACGGTCGCATAAGCCGGGCGATAGCTGACATGTCGCTGGCACGGTCTGAGGGCACGATTGAACGGTTTTACAGCATGTCTACACAAATCGAAGCTGAAAAAAAACAGTATTACTTGAAATTGGAGCAAAGCCAGAAGGGCGGAATGGATATAACTTCGTGGCTGGAATGGTTCTTGGGTTGTCTTGGACGTGCCATTGCGGGAGCAGAAGATAGTCTTGCGAGCGTTCTGCGTAAAGCGAAAGTTTGGGAACGCGTCAACCGCCAGTCACCGGTAAATGAAAGACAGCGCAAGGTGATCAATAGGCTACTGGATGGTTTTGAAGGAAAACTCTCTACGTCAAAATATTCCAAGCTCGCCCAATGTTCCGGTGACACGGCATTGAGGGATATTAAAATTTTGCTTGACCGGGGCATTCTTATCCAAGACGAGGGCGGAGGCCGGAATACGAGTTACCGTTTGGTTGAGTCGGAATAATAGCCTATGCCATCCAGCCATGATGCAACACTTCCCGATTGCATCCCTTAACTAAACGATGATGCTCTCTTTGAAGTGGAGTGCAACCTGTGGAGGGTTGCATTCGAAAAAACAGTGGCACAGATTTGGCACAGAAAGTTTGTCACACCCTGTCATTTTGTGGCAGTTTGTGGCACCTTCACCAGTGACATTTGATCAGGAAGCCGGGGCAAAAAATTTAGTTTTTTTCATTGCCGTCCAAATTAAACAAAAACCAAGGAACAAAGATAAATTAAATCAGAAGTTTTTAATTCTAAAAGGCGTTAAGCAAAACCAAGTCCTTTGCCACATGCCAATCTTCCATGATTCTTATAAAGGGATTGGTATGGTACCGATTTCATTAACTGCCTTATGGTGAATCGGCACAGATTCAGGGGATGCACTCGGATAGCCAAAACATTCATGAAAAACATGAATGAATTTTAAATTTTGAATTATGAATTTTTAATTTTAAGTAAATCCCATGTATCCCATGCATGCCAGCCATCAATAATTCTTTTAATGAGGCTGGTAACGTACCGATTTCTTTAACTGTCTTAATGTGAATCGGCACATTGACCTTTCCCCCGAAAACTGATCCAAAAATATGTTAGTTTTGGATTATAGATCGGGAGGGGAAAGATGGCAAAGAAACGGTTTTTATCTGAGCAGATAGTGGCTATTCTCCGCGAGGCGGAGAAAGCTCCCGCCGTTGAGGAAGTTCTCCGAAAGCATGGCATTTCCGAGCAGACTTACTACCGCTGGAAACGCATGTACGGAAGCCTTGGAGTTTCCGAAGTCCACCGCATCAAACAGCTGGAAGAAGAAAACCGGAAACTCAAGCAGTTAGCGGGTGATCAGGCCCTGGCTATTCAGGTTCTCCAAGAGCACATAAAAAAAAAGGGGTATTGATCGAGGAGCAAAAAGGCATGGTGGAAGCCCTGAAGGCTCAGGAAGTACCGGAAAGACGAGCCTGTGATGTTCTTGGGGTAAATCGATCGAGTTTTCGATATGAGGCCCAGCCAGAAGATCCGTTGAACCAGGTGATCCTGCAGGAAATGGTTAAGTTAGCGCAAAGAAACCGACGTTTCGGAAGCCCTCGGATGTTGTGGATGTTGGAACGCAGAGGCCTTGATGTGAATCACAAGCGGGTGGAGAGGCTCTACCAGGTAGCAGGGCTTCAATTACCGCGCAGGAGACCCAGGAAGAAGAGGGTTCCGACGGAATGGAGAAGGCCCCACCCGGCTTTGGGTTCCAACGAGGTGTGGACGATGGACTTCGTGCATGACCTGACATGGTTCGGGGGAAAGGTGAAGTTTTTGACGGTGTTGGATGAAGGATTTAGGGAATGCTTGGAGATCCGGGCGGAGAAGCGAATGAGAAGCCGGGACGTGCTGGAGACGCTGGACGAGTTGATGACGGAGTACGGGACACCAAAGTGCCTGCGGGTGGACAACGGGCCAGAGTTCGTGGCGAAAGAACTGAGGAACTGGCTTGAGGAGAAGGGCGTAGAGGTGCTATATATCGAACCAGGGAGTCCATGGCAGAATGGATTCATCGAAAGTTTCAACGGAAAGTTTAGGGATGAGTGCCTGAACCAAGAAATTTTTCTTTCAAAAGCGGAGGCCCAGGTAGTCGTGGATTGGTGGAGGCAGGTGTATAACTGGCAGAGACCGCACAGCAGTTTGGGGGGAAAAACCCCAATGGAAGCAAAGGCCGAAAAGTTGGGCCTTAACTAACTTAAATTTGGATCAAACATTGGGGGAAGGTCAACATCAAGGTCATATTTAAGCGGCCTAAAATGATCAACCATATCTCTTTGCCCTCGGCTATTCGAAAGTGCCCGCCAAACTTCCGTACGTAGGCTAACAATGCATTTAATATTGCTTATTTCTTCGGAAATTTTTCTTATGCCTAAAAGAAAACCCCAAATTTTACTCAAATCTTTTGCTAAATAACTTGGTACTATTTGATCCGTATCATCAAAAAGTAATAAGAATATTTTATTTTCTGGTGATAATTGGCTTTGTATTTTTCTTTGAACTTCTTTGTAATGTGCACCTTTTTGACTTGGAAGTAATTTTGATAAATCAATTTCAGCAAATTTATTGCCAATAACCGATAACATTTTTGCCAATTTTTCGATTGAATCTCGATCTTTAAGACCATTTTCTATGGCCCGATCTCTAAAAAATTTTTGTTCAGAACTTAACAAACCATCAAATTGGGTACCCATTTGTGCTGCAATTGCAAAAAGTAAAGCAGCATATGCTTCTCTTTTCACATCCCCAATACTTATTGAATCTCCCTTTATACCTTTAAGAATAATTTCATCTGGTTTAATAAATAATGATTCCAAACCAGCATCTTCAGTTAATCTCTTTATCCTCAAAAATATAGCTGATTTCCCAGACCCTTTTTTCCCAACAAGTAGAACAGGTGCATTGATTGATTTTTGAATTATTCCTTCTGCTTTTTCATCATTTACAAAAGCTTCATTTAAAAATTTCTTTTCTAATTCGGCTGTACCAATGCAATGGTCACTTAATAATTTTAAATTTTCCATAATCGCTTTTCCTTATCCCTTAAACATAATTTAAAAAGGAAAAAAAGAAACAAAGGGGTCAGACTCCACGCTCCGCAGCGTGTAGTAGGGTACATATTACATTTTAGGCTCGCCCCAAAACCTCCTGCAAAAAAACAGGCTCTTATTATGCCACTATTTTTTTAGTTCGGAGTGAGGCATGAAGAAAAATGGGGAGTGCGGAGCCCATTCGACAGGCTCAGGGCAGGTTAGAAGTGAGAAATTGTGCAAAATTTGACTACAGCACAAAATCGATAATATAAGAATCACTTATTTCAGGCTAAAAATCTCTCATTGTGCCAACCTTTAAACCAGTGAAAAATGGACAATGGAAAATGAATAATGAAAATCAGAGAAAACAGTCCTGAAGCCACTTATTCAAGCCAAAAATCTCTCATTATGCCAACGGATAAAATCCAACCCCGGCTTTTCCTTAGGTTTCATCGGCACTACCTTCAAATCCTTCCCATGATAGGCATAGTAATCACGGCCGTTTTCAAATCCTTTGTTGATCCTACATGCTAAAAAATATCCAGGGGCCTACACCCACCGGACGTCCGCGGGAAGCAAGCTCGGGTAAATCCTGTTCCATCTCTTTTCAAATCCCCTCGTAAAAATCCAGCGGGCGAAAAATTTGAAAAGCATGAAAGGCTGTCAAAAAGGTGCCAAAAAAGGCGAAAATTTTCAAGGAAAAGGAAATACCAGGCGGAGCCGGTTCGGAGGATGCCTTAAAAAAAGCCGCTTTGGGTGAAATGTTAAAGCAGGGTGTTTTAGCCTTCCTTTGCCCAAACTTCCGAGGCCACCCCCCTCCACTCCGGAATGGTACGGATATTGCATATTTAATTGCAATTTCACTCATAAGCCTTGAAGGACTGCCGGTGAAAAAATATCTCGCGTTCATTTTTTTTGTAGGGACGGTTCTGGCCCCCTGGGCCTGTAACCGGCATGTGGCAGTGCCCACAGTACCGCAACCCACGGCTACCCCGACCGCCACTTCCACGCCCACGGTAAACCTGACCCCTGTTTGCGGGATGGGCTTGGTCAGTTTGCCGCCCCTCACATTTTACATTTACGCCTCGGTCCCCAACCCCCTCCGCACCCTGGCGGATTGGCAGACCTTTTGCGAAGCCGGGGGCTACGGCCCCTCGAACATCCCGGCGCCGCCCGTGGATTTCTCGACGCAGATGATTTTCTTCACCGGCACCCCCGTTTGCGCCCCTTACATCTCCAGCATCTGCAATGTGTGCGAAGGCCCCACGCAAACCGTCGTAACCGTGAACCAGCGAACCCTTTGGTACCAATGTTATGTGTACACCCCGTATTACGCGAGCCTGTCGGCCTGCTCCGCGCCCCAATACGACCAACCCGTTTCTTGGAACGTGACCAATGGATTCGGATGCCAGAATGGGGTGTGGATACAGTCAACCCCCATCTGGACCCAAGTAGTGATTCCTCCGGCTCCGATTCCGACGGTTACGCCTACAGCGACGCCATAATAAAACAAAGATAGCATGTATGGGCCAGCAACCTACGTAGTAGCTTTGATCAATAGTAGCTGATCAAAATAACGCGGGTTGCTCCTGGTAAGGAGCCTATCCGCATACGGAGGGCTGACCCATGGGAAATAATAGCACGGTGGTAGGGCTGGATGTTCATAAGGAAACGATCACGATTGCAGTTTTAAGGCCCGACAAGGATCGTCCTGATCCCTCGGTTACGGTTGAAAATCAGCCATCAATCATTGAAAAGAAAGTACGGGAACTTAATCGCCGCCATGCCCCACTGGAATTCGTTTATGAGGCTGGGCCTGGGGGATTTGCTTTGTATAGGCAGATTACCCAATTGGGACACCCTTGTGCGGTGATTGCGCCCGCATGGATGCCGATGAAACCTGGGGACCGAGTCAAGACGGACCGAAAGGACGCAGAAAAGCTGTCTTGGTATTGGCGCATGAGGGATTTGAAAGAAGTCCGGGTACCCACGCCCGAAGAAGAATCCGTGAGGGATTTGCTGCGTGTCCGGGAAGATGTTCTCGCAAACCAGTTGAGAGCCCGTCATCGGTTATTGAAATTCCTGCTTAGGCAAGGCCGGATTTATCGGGGTGGCAAACACTGGACCCAAGCCCATAGGGAATGGTTGAGACACCAGAAGTTTGAGCTGCCAAATCTCGTAAAGACCTATGAAGCGAATTACCGAATTTTGGCTGAGATTGACGTGCACTTGGCTGATTTGAATTGTGAAGTTGAATTGCTGGCACAAGACGAGAAATATCGAATTGCTGTCAGCTATTTGAAATGCCTGAAAGGCGTTAACACACTCACGGCCATGACTTTATTAGCAGAAAGCGGAGATTTCAGGCGGTTTAAAAACGCCCGCAGTTATATGCGATATACGGGAATGGTCAGTTGGGAAGACAGCACCGGAAGCCATGTTTACCGGGGCGGGATTGTCAAATCCGGAAATGCCCATTTGAGGCGAGTGCTAGTCCAAGGGGCATGGACCTATCAGCTACGAAGCCTTGGGAGTCCAACACTCGCTAAACGGAGAAAAGGTTGTCCCCCGGAAGTTATACATTTAGCACGAAAAGCTGATGAACGTTTGCATTTGAAGTTTCGGCGGATGGTAAGCCGAAACAAACGGTCTCAGGTGGCGGTAGTGGCCATCGCACGGGAATTGGCTGGCTTTATCTGGGCGATTGGACAGATGATCCCATCCGATCAGTAATAGATCCGATGAGAAGAAAAAGAAGGACGAGCTCTGATTTCAGGAGCGTGGCGCGGCACGGAGAACCCTCGACGACCCCTTGTGCAATGAAGTCTTATTTCATGACGCACGGACAAAGATCGAGGCAGCTCCCGACGACAGGTCATCATGCGTCCCTGCCCTTTGGGGTAATACGCGAATATCAGTTTGATCAACCGTCGGAAATGGCTACGCTCTTGGAATCAGGGCTCTGTCGTGCTGGTCCGTGAAAAGACCAACACCCTAGAATCTGAAGGTTGACTGGCCCATACATATCAGGGGTCAGACTCCACGCTCCTCTCCCTACGTCAAGACTTCGGGAGACGGGTCAGCGTGTAGTAGGGTACATATTACATTTTAGGCCCACCCAAAAACCCCACGCCAAAAAACCGGCTCTTATTATGCCACCAAGAACCGACAATGAATAATGGACAATGAATAATGAAAAATGGGGTAACACAACAAGGGATTAGGCATTGATTGAGAAAACAATGAATAATGGACAATGAATAATGAAAAATTGTGGCAATAAATAATAAAACGAATATTCCAACACCTTTTCTATCTCTTCGTTGAATCTAGCGGTTAAGATTTCGGCCGTTAACGCGTCGAAGGTTTTTGTTCACCCTCCAACTATTTCCGTGACTCGATAACTTGATAATTGTTCCGACTCGTCAAAAAAAGTGTCAATCGTTATGGTGATATCAATTGAAACCCTTTTCCTTTTGATTTTTTTCTTCACTTTCTTGGAATACCAAAACATGAGTTCATTTTCAGCGGTTTGGTGGGCGGTACAAACATAATCCCCTTTTAATTTATAATCCGCGAGCAGGGCTTCCACCTCGTTGCGGGTAAGTCCCAAATGAAGTCCTTGGACATCGATATGCTCGATGTCGAATTTCAGCCTTTGTAATTTTTTCCGGTCAATTTCATTGCCCAGGCTCACGGCATAGGTCAATAAAATCCTTTTCCTACCCCCTAATTTCCCCGATCCGAATTCGATTTTTTCAGTCTCATTCCCCAAAATATAGCTGAGTTTATCCTCATAGCTCGTGCCGTCCTGGATTTCAAGAATGGCGGCTTTGCCCAATTCTTTTTTCGCGTCAAATATCGTGCTGATGCCCAATTTCAAGCCGAAGATCCGTGTAAAGTCGTCCGCCTTGAACGCAAAAATCCTTCCCGCGAGGGCAAAAAAGATTAATAAGAAAATACAAAGCCGCGGAATTTTATTGGATAAACCGTTGGAATTCTTGAAACATTCCGGACGGTTAAAAAAAATTCGCATAACCTTCATTCCTATTCGTTCCCGATGGAAAATGGCCCATCACGGTCCCTTGAGATTCCCACAGGTTAAAAGCAGGATTATCCTTTTGTAAAGATGTTTTCCGCGGAAAACCCAAGGCTTTGTTCCATATTGGTTTTTCGGCCTGCCGGGAGCTATATCCACCCGGAATCCCCATAAGAACCCAATGCAATATAAAAGGATGATTTTTCAAATTATAAGAGCATTCAAACATTAAACCGGAAATGAACCACGTCCCCATCCCTCATAACATATTCCTTCCCCTCGATGCGAAGTTTGCCGGCTTCCCGGGCCTTGGCCGTCGAGCCCGCGGCAACAAGGTCCTCGTAGGAATAAACTTCCGCGCGGATAAAACCTCTTTCAATATCAGAATGGATCTTCCCCGCCGCCACGGGGGCAGTGGTGCCTTTCGTTATGGTCCAAGCCTTGGATTCCACCGGTCCCGCTGTGAAAAACGAGATCAACCCCAGTGTTTCATAGGATTTCCGAATGATGGCGTGAAGGCCCCGCTCCCGGACGCCTAACCCGGCTAGGAATTGTTCAGCTTCCATGTCGGAAAGCTCCGCTACCTCGGATTCAATTTTGGCTGAAATCGGAAGGCAACTGGCCTTCAAGTTTTTTGTGTATTCCAGAAGCTTTTGGTAGTGCCGGTTCTTGGACAAATCCGCCAAATCCCCTTCGGCCACATTGCCGATATAAAGAAATGACTTCCGGGTGAGAAGGCTCAGTTCCTTGAATTTTTTTTCCTGTTCCGGATCAGCTTCAACCGTTATGGCCGGCTTACCCCCGGCCAGGGCTTTCTTGGCAGCCAAGAAAAGCTCAAACTCCATGGCGGCCCCTTTATCCCCGGCACGCTTTCCTTTCTCGGATTTCAGCAGGCGTTTCTCCACCGTTTCCAAGTCCGCCAGGCAAAGCTCGGTCATAATTGTGTCGATATCCCGTAAAGAATCCACCGTGCCCTCAACATGGACGATATCGTCGTCCTCGAAACAGCGGACAACCATGGCGATGGCGTCTACTTCGCGGATATAGGAAAGAAATTTATTTCCCAGTCCCTGTCCCTGACTTGCGCCTTTCACCAATCCCGCGATGTCGACGAATTCCACGATGGCAGGAACCCTCTTGGCGCTATCCTCCATTTCCGCTAGCCGTTCAATCCGCTCATCCGGCACGGTCACAACGCCCACGTTGGGATTGATCGTGCAAAACGGGTAATTTTCCGCTGGTGCCTTGGACTTGGTAATCGCGTTGAAAAAAGTTGATTTACCGACGTTGGGCAAGCCGACTATTCCGATTTTCATAGCAACTCCAAAATCTTTTTATTCCCGAAAAAATATTGAGGCCGGGTGAATTTAATTCCCGCCAAATTTATTGAATGATTAAGGGAGCCTTTGGATAAACACCGGTACCTGTCCGGGTTTTGGAATGACCTGGATTTGCCACGGGCGGCTGACGGCGGAAGCCATGGGTTTTCCGCCGCCGGGTGGAATTTCTTCAAACCAGAGAACCGTCTTGTCCGTGTAGAACTCCATCCTTTTAAACTCCACGGAATAACCCGCGGTGTTTTTCTGCCCCGCAAATTGGATGATGAGGGCGTTCTTGGAAAAATCAACCGGCGGCAGGGAAACCATCGGCTTTAAAAACATCCAAAAGACCCGGAAAGTACGGGGGTCCTTAATGTATTGCCCGTACTCAAATGCGACAGGCGCGGCGTTCCCCTCCCAATGCGGCAAGTTCGTGACATCCAAAACCAGTTCCAAAGTGGATTTCGCGCCAAATATCCCAAAACCGTGATTAGCCAGCCACCTCCGGGTTTCCCTGACAGTTTTATATTGGGTTCCATTCTGTACAAAGTGGGTCACCAGGATAGCGGTTATGAAAAATAAGACGATCCAAAGAATGTATCGCCCTGACCCCGGCGGCTTGGCGGTTTTCTTTTGATTTGGCCCGGGAGGATTTACATCCCAGGCTGGGGACTTTTCAGAATGATCGGCAGATTCAGGAGTACGGAACATCCAATTAAGTATTTTTTGGTCCCAAGGCACCGAGAAAGAACCCATTTTCCAGAGTTGGGTCTTCCCTCCTTTTTTTTGAAGGTCCAAATCCCTTCGTGCGCCTGTGCAAAGGTTTAAATGCCGGGCCACCAACCTTTTCTCAGTCCCTGAGAGTTTATCATCCATAAAACCTTTGAGAAGAGGGTGGATCTGTTCACATTCGTTCATGATGACCTTTTCGAAGAGTTGACTTAGCCTTGGAGAAACATGGCCTTAGTGCCTTCTCATCATGCATGAAAAACACTTGGAATCAAAACTAAAATTATGTTTCCCGGCAATAAAAGGCTTTTTAAAACTTCTTCCCCGTTTTTTTTACGTTATCAACGGAAGATTTTCCTGGATTTTATCAGGCGTTAAATGCCCATTAACAAAAAAACCCCGGAAATCCAGGGCCTTTCTGATAATTTTGATTTTAGAAATTTTAACTGTTCAGCCAAACTTCTATTTTCAAATAAGACGCCATCTATTTATGAATGCTTCAATTCGCGATGGGCCGGATGTTCCCGTTAGGCCCCTCAAGGATTTCCTGATTTTTATTCACCTTCTCTTTCATGAATTCCCGGAGATAGGTTTTCCGGACTATCTTAAAGAATTTTTCCAACTCCGGATCAGCATGGTTGTGTTCCAAGTTTAATAAGTTTAAGGCGATGCTAAAGGCCATTTCCACATAATCATGCCGCAAAGCGTAATTTTTTGCGGTAAATTCGTTATACCTTTTTATCCCTTTTAAGTAAATTTCAGCAGCTTTTTGGTCGTCCTGCCCTTGGTAATATTTTCCCATTAGGTAAAAAACTTCCAAATCAAGAACCTCCGAATGGTCAATGTTTTCGAATTGATTGACCGCTTCGATCACATGTAATTGGGAGGTATTTTTATGATTGAAATAATGATTTAAGCAGAATTTAGCAAACCTGGCGCGAAGATAATGGTCGTTGGGATTCCGGCTGACAGCGTCTTTGAATTTGCTAAATTCGATCCTATGAACCAGTTTTAACAGGAAATTTAAGAATGGAGACGCGATTTTCATGAGTAATCCCATGCATGAATTTTACTTCGTTCTAAGCAATTGTCAAAATCTAACGGAAAAATTGCGAAAGATTCACAGCCTTTTTGGCGAAAATATTTTTTTAGCCGGGATTTTCTTTTTTGTAATAATTTTCTTCCCACTCGAACAAAACAAAACCAAGATAGTCCAAACTCATGGCGGAAATATAAATCATTTGAAAATTAATTCCTAGCAAGGATTGCTCTTGTTCTTGAAACGTTTTCAGATGGATGCCCGATTTATTTTCAAAAATCAGCTTGATGAAATATTACACAATTTATTCAAGCTAAATTTTCGCGATTCAAAAAATATGCCCAAAAGCGGCGGTATTGAAGGCATTTTTAAACAGGGATAACAGTTTTGGATTGATCCATAAGCCTATTACCTAAAATCTTCCCTGCCATTTGAAATGCGCGCAAAGAAAAATTGATAGGGGAAGAAAGATTTAGGCCGGAATGAAAAGGGAAGGTTTTAAGGAAACTGCTTTTAAGGCTATAAAACGAATAACAAATTCAAGCCGGTAAAAACGCCCCGGGATTACACCGGAAATTAAATTACGTCCCGTCAGAAACAAAAGGAAATCACGGGATGACGAAGATTTCTTTGCCTTCCAGAGCCTTTAATTGATCCGTCTGTTGGGGTGTCAAAATTTTCTTCTCGACTTCCAACATCGCCTTTGTTTGAACGCTGTATTTCTTTCCCAGCAAAGCCCCGATTTCAGCGGTGATCAGGTCGATTTTCTCCAGGTCCGGTTCGGGCTTTTCCAATTCATTTTCCAGGTCAACTTTCTTGACCTTGATCTGCCCATCCAATTCCGCGGTCTTTTTTCGAAAATCAGCGCGGTTCTGGCGCAATAAACCCCTTTGTTCCCTGGTCACCTGGAGTTTATCGTATATTTCCCTGCGTGTTAAATGGGCCGAAGGAGTTTCCGTCGGCTTGGCTTTGGTTTGCGCCTCGGCGGCAGGTTCCGCGAGCATCATTCCGGGCAATATTAAGATGACAGCGAAAAAATACCCTAGTAACCGCTTTTGACTTTTCATGAGATCTCCCAATATTAAGGTTAAAGAAAAATCTCGTCGCCGGCTAAAGTTTCCGAGTGAAAATCATCCGAAAATTCCGGCACAGCGGATGAGGGCTCGCTTAAAAGCGCGGAAACTTTTGCGCCGTTCTGGTCGCGGGTGATGTTTTCCATGGGATTTAAACCGCAGACCAGGTAGGATGCCAATTCCGTCTTTTCGACTGTGACAGTTTGATCATGTTGATAATAAACGCCTGTAAAAGCCACGAAAAGAAAACAGGCCGCCACCACCCACCGGATCGGGTGACCCCATGGTCTCCAAACCCTATGTTCCCGAAAGTCCTTCGGGGACTCGGTCAGGCGATTTTCAATGTGCATCCAAGCCCTTTCGGGCCAGGCGCCTTCGCGGCCAGTCTCCGCCAGATCCTTGAAAATCTTAGAAATGTCCTTGTCTTCCCAATTTGTTCTCATTTTACTACCGCCTTAATCATCGTTAAACGTCTTCGGGTGTTATCCCGTGTTTTTCAAGATAATCTTTTAAAAAAACCTTCGCCCGGTGGATATTGGACTTAACCGCGCCCAGTGAAAAACCCAGGGCCTTGGCGATTTCCTCATAACTCAGGTCTTCCATTTCTTTCATCAATAGGCAAGCCCTTTGTTTATCCGGAAGCTTTTCAAGGGCCAGGGTGATCGTTGGGCTTAAGCCTAGATGCTCCGGCCTTCCTCCTTCCTTCTTGTCCTCAACCTCCGGGGCATTTTCAAACCCCAGGAAGGAAATAATTTTGCGCCGCCTTAAAATATCAAGGCAATGATTAGTCGTCATCCGGTAAAGCCAGGTACTAAAAGCCGAATCACCCCGGTAATTCTTGACGCGGTCGAAAATTTTAATGAAAATTTCCTGTAACGCATCCTCGGCGTCATGCGGTGAACCCAACATTCTCCAGGAAAGGTTATATACTTTCGTCCGGTGTAGTTCGTATAAAACATGAAGTCCGGCGATATCCCCTGCCCGGCAAAGGTTAATCGCTTCGGTTTCAGTCATGTTTCACCTGGATTACCTACTATTCTGACGGTTTATGAGCCCAATTGGTTACAAAGAATTTTCAAGAAAACTGAAGATCCCGGAAAAAAACATAGTCAAATCCATTGAATTTCCAAGCAAAAAGCAAGCTTTTTAGGGATAACTTATGTCAGTTACATTTCAACTGAAGATTTAAAATGGGCAAATCTGGATTTTCTGTGATTTAAAGCCTCTTTAATTTTGGCGCCAGTGTTTTTTGGGGTCAAAGCCCAGGCTTCTATTCATTTTTCAAAAAGGTTAATAAAGACCTGATGATTACACCGGTTCCACCAAAAGTCAGATAAGGCACTGCGGAAAACTCCCTTTCCAAAAAGGCCGGTCCGGCGATATCCAGATGAACCCAGGGGGTTTCCCCGACAAATTCCTGCAAAAACAACCCACCTATGATGGAGCCCGCTTCCCCGGAACCGGTGTTTTTAATATCCGCAATTTTGCTTTTGATATCGTCCTTATATTCCTTGACCAGAGGTAATTCCCAGATGGGCTCACCTTCGGTATCAGTGGCTTTTTTTAAGCGTTGGAAAAGATCAGAATTATTGGTCATGGCACCGGCGAGGAGAGAACCCAATGCGGTGACGCAAGCCCCCGTAAGCGTGGCCAGGTCCACAATCTCATCCACTTTTTGTTTATTGGCGTAGGAAAGGGCGTCCGAAAGGATTAAACGCCCTTCAGCGTCCGTGTTTAATACTTCCATTGTCTTTCCATTCAAGGCTTTTAAGACATCGCCTGGCTTACAAGCCCTACCACCGGGCATATTCTCCGTTGTGGGAATAATTCCATGGACTTCCACTTGCGGCCTGACTTTTGAGAGTTGGCTGAAAACGCCCAAAACCGCCGCAGCGCCGGACATATCCGATTTCATGGTTTCCATTTTCCCAGCTGACTTTAATGACAATCCTCCGGAATCAAAGGTAATCCCCTTCCCAACAATGGCCACTGATTTTTTATGTTTTCCGGTGGGTTTGTAATGCAAATGGATTAAAAAGGGTTCTTGCGCGCTACCGTTATTGACGCCGAGAATTCCCCCCGCGCCCATTCTCTTGAGTTCCTTCCGGGAATAGAGCCTCAAATGGATGGGGCCCTTGGCTAATTTGCGGGCTTGGTCCGCCAAAACTTTTGGAGTAATGTCGCTTGGCGCCCCGTTCACTAAATCCCTGGCGAGAATAACCGCTTGGCAATATACACCTGCGGTTTGCAAAGCTGACTTCATGTTGGCAATTGTTTCCGATGAAAATCTAAATACGAAACTTTCCAGACTCTTTGGGGTCTCCTTGTTTTGGGTCTTATAGCGATTGAACTGGTAAGCCCCAAGAATAAGCCCCTCGGCAAAAGCTTTAACATATCCGGCGTTAAGGGAGCGGGGCCAGTCGATGGAAGCCGTATCCAGTCGAATTTCCCTTGCCTTTCTAGCTAACCGCCCACCCGCTCGACGCAAATTTTCCTCATCAACATCAGACTTGGGGCCTAATCCCAGAAGAACGACTTTGGAAGGAAAAAAGCCCTCCGTAGGGTGAACCACTGCTGCCTGTCCTTGTTTTCCGGAAAAGCCCTCTTCCTCGGCGGCTTTGCGAATACGGTCACCTTCTTTTCCCGGCAAGTTGAAGAGGCCTTCTTCCTTTTCATACCCCAAAAGGATCCAAGTTTGGGACCGATTTAATTTTTTGGAATTCGGGATGACAGAAAATTGGACCACGAGGGCCTCCTTATTTTTTAAAACTATAAAAGCATCTAAACGCATTCCAAATTAAATGGCCATCATTTTAGCCAGGGTTTACCGTTTGTTACAACCGGTAGTCGTTGCCACTTTATGAGAGACTCTAAAAGTATGAATGCTCATTCCTAAAAATTAATCCCTTTGTTAAACCGGAATGTCTTTTTAAAGGTGTTAAACCTCTTGATCCTCGCCATTTATTTTTCGATCAGCCCGAAAAAATGCGTATAAATTTTGTCGTCGGAGCCGTTTTTTAATGAGTCGGAAAGCACCCTTAAGCTTTTCACCATTTCCCGGAAGATAAGGCCAAGGGCTGGCCCCCGAAGGATGTGGTATTGGGATAATCCAAGCGGATCCCCCCGGCAGCTGCTTTTTAAACTCTTTACCGATAGACTCGGAAAAAGAGCGTGGCCCCAAAACACGTTCAATGGCCAAGCCGCCAATCAGGATTACAATCGATGGTTTGAGCAGTCGGAGGGCTTCAAGGAGGTAAGGCTCGCAGTTTTCAATTTCCTTGGGATTTGGTTTTCTGTCGCCTTTCCCATTGGAGGCCTTCCCAGGGTAACATTTAGTCACTGCGGTGATATAGGCTTTTTGACGAATATTTTTCTCCGTCAGGCCAATTGTTTCAAACCATTGAAATAAACGCTTTCCCGCTAACCAGGCAAAATTTTTCTGGGCCACAGGCTCCCGGATACCCGGCGCTTGTCCGATCAGGAAAAGTCCGTGTTGTTTGGCTAAACCCGTACCCGCCACTGGACAATTTTCCCCCAGGGGAAAACACTTGGAACAACTCCGAATACGATGGTGTAACTGGTCCAGGGAGACTTTTATATTTAATGGATTTCTATGGATTTCAATTCTCGCCAGTGATTTTTTTATTTGAGCGTCCCTGTCCCGGTATCCTTTTGAGTCCTCGCATCCGCCGGAGTGCTTTCCTCTGACTCCGCCTCTTCATCCTTGTCTTCCTTAATTGCATAAGCCTTCGCCGCCTCGGAATCCACGCCTTTCAACTCCTCCAAAGCCATTTTTAAATTCTCGTTGTGGAAAGATGGGTCTACAGCGTTGGCCTTGTAAAAAGCGTTTACGGATTTCTTCAGGTCGTCCGCGTTGCCTTTCCCCGAATCATAGTAAACCCAATAACTAAAACCCAAATTGTTGAGAAAAACTTTTTCATTGGGTTGGAATTTAACAGCTCTCTCAAAGTAAGGGATGGATTCGCTTGGACGCCTGGCGTCCAAGAGAACCTTGCCTTGCCGGTTAGCGGCGGCGCCTTTAGCCGCGGGTGAAATCCCGACTTCCTCAGCCCTTTTAAAAATTTTCAACGCTATTCCAAACCGCCCTTCGGTTTGGGCTTTATCCCCCAACGCGGTTAAGGCCTTGTAATTCAATCCTTCCCACTTGGATTCGGGTTGCGGCGTCACTTGAGTGTAACTTTCCTCACGAGTTCGAGCTCCCTTGGCCCTCTCCAATTCCTCCGCGTCACCCACCCCTTCCAAGTTTTTTATAGCCTCATCAAGCACATCCAAACCGGAGAAACCGTAATCATAAAGGCGGAAACAGGCTAAACCCAGATTCTTCATCGCGATTTTATAGCCGGGGTCAGCTTGAACGGAGCGTTCCAAGACTTCTTTGGCCTCTTTCCATTTTTTTTCTTTTAGCAAAGCCCAACCTTGGGCGTTTAACGCCTGACTTTTTCCCTTATCGCTCGTGGCGAGATTTTCCGCTTGGAGATAAGCTTCAACAGCTTTATTCCATTTTTTTTCTTTCAGGGATTGATTCCCTGCAGCAAAGGCTTCCTTAAAGGTTTTGAAATGGAGGGTATTTTCAGCGCGGGTGGCTGCCGGCGTCGGCGTTTGGCCCTGAAGTAGCCAACCCCAGAGAAATACTATTAGAATAAAAACGATTCCAACTAATTTTTTCATCATGACCTCCTAGACCCTGAAAAAAAGAATTACTCTATGAAAACCGCAAAACCCCGGCGACGCACCAAAAAAGGTTTACTGTTTTCATGAAATGATACTTTAAAAGTTTCATCACATATACTTATAAAACCATTTCAATTATTATGGATTTTCATGCAAAATACTGCATCTGTTTCCAATTCGATCAGGAAAAAATTATATGTTCGAGTAGATACCCACGGGCATAGCCCGTGGTACTAAAATCAAAATTCAAGCAAATTACGCTTGCCGTGCCTTTGGCACAGTGGCCATTCACCCACGGGCGTAGCCCGTGGAACTCAAATCGGCTGGATTAGAACAAAGAAACTGGTTCGGCTTCGCACTCATAGTGTTTTCTCCCGGGGTAAGAATCGATAATTCATGAGACCTGCGCTTATTTTGCTTGGGGAATATTTTTTTAATCAAAATACTTCTGCGGCTATTTTATATCCAGGCTACAATTTCTTTGTATTGCCGGGCAAAATGTATTATTTTTCGGGATATCCAATTCCGACACCTGGAGTGGGAGATCAATGTTAACTCGCAAACGTACATGGATCAGCTTGTTTTTCATTGTATTTACGTTTTATTTCCTGTTTCGAAACATCAAAATGAACGACTTAATCTCCTCCTTCACCCATTTTCAATTTATTTGGCTTCTTCCAGCTCTTTTCATTTACCTTTTTGGTTATGTCATCCGCGGCTTTCGTTGGGTGATTCTCCTGTCTCCCGTTAAAAAATGCACTTTTAAAAGCCTATTCCCGACCCTCATCATCGGTTTTATGGCGAATAACGTCCTCCCGGCTAGAGCCGGGGAATTTGTCCGGGCCCACCTGAACGGCAAAAAGGAGAACATCAGCCGGAGCGCATCCTTCGCAACGATCGTTTTGGAACGTCTTTTTGATGGTTTGACCATGATCATCCTGCTCTGGGCGGCCTTGGGTTTCGGCCACCTCCCAGTGCAGGAACAGTCCATGCCCGCGGCTATCCAACATGCCATCGACTTCTCTCCCTATGTATTCGGCGCCGCTTTCCTTTTCCTTTTCGCCCTTCTGTTGTTCAAGGAAACCGCCGTCAAATTCATCACTTATTTCACCGCAAAAGCCCCTCGAAAGCTGAGGGATCCCCTTGAAAAAATCACTCATACCTTTTTTGACGGCCTCAAAATCCTGAAAAACGCCAGGCAATCCTTGATAGTCCTTTTCGCTTCCCTGGCGGCCTGGTCTTGCGAATTCATCACTTATTACTTTTTGGCTTGCGGAATGGGTATTGCGCCGAATCCGTTGACCCTTGGGTCAGCCGCCCTGATGATGGCCATCGTCAACCTGGGAATCCTCATCCCCAACGCTCCGGGCGGAATCGGCCTCTTCGAGTTTATCGGCGTGGCCCTTCTGATTCCTTTCAAGTTGACCAAGGAAATTGCCGTTGGATACATGTTTTTGGTCCATTTTGTAGTTCTTGTTCCCATCACCTTGATGGGTTTCTATTATTTAACTCAGGAAAACTTGAGCCTCGGCAACTTGGAAGCCGAGAGGAACCAAAATGATAAAAATAGCGAGGTTACACCATGAGAATAGCGGTCATTGGAGCTGGAATAGCAGGTTTGACTGCGGGTTATCGCCTGGCCAAGCTGGGCCACGAAATCGAGATTTTCGAAGCTTCTGACCATGTTGGGGGGCTCGCGGCCGGGTTCCAAGTGGCCGGGACCTCCTTGGAAAAGTATTACCACCATATATTCACCAGTGATGTCCAAATCCGATCTCTGGTTGAAGAGCTGGGCATCCGCAATGATCTCCATTGGCTGACCAGCCAAATGGGGTTCTTCCACGAGAGCAAAATATATCTCTTTGGAACAGCCTTACAACTGCTGACCTTCAAGCCCTTGCCTTTCCTCGACCGCATCCGTTTCGGCCTGCAGGCGTTGTACCTAGGAAAGGTCGATGACTGGAAAAAATACGAGAAAGTCACTGCTTACGCTTGGCTTAAAAAATATGCGGGCCCCCATATTCTAAAAGTCATCTGGGAACCCCTTCTTCGCTCAAAGTTCGGCGAGTATTTTGACAAGGTCGCCATGGCCTGGTTCTGGGCCAGGATCCATGTCCGGGCGAAATCGCGCAAGGGATCCGTGGAAAAATTGGGGTACTTCAAAGGCGGTTTCGAAGTATTCAATCGTCGTTTGACCGCAGCCTTTCAGGAAAAAGGAGGTAAGCTGCGTTTGAACACTTATGTGGAAAAAATATCTTCCGCAAATGGAAAATTGGAAGGGCTCGTAGTCAACGGTCAAAATCAGAAATACGACCGTTTGGTCTTCACCGCCGCCACACCGGTTTTCCTCAAGGCTTGTCCGGGTTTGCCGAAGAACTACTTGGACCGGCTTTCCCAGCTTCATTTCATATCGGCCCAGTGCCTGATCCTGGTCATGAAAAAACCCTTCAGTCCCATTTACTGGATGAATATTTCCGATATGGATATCCCTTTCCTGGCCCTGGTGGAACACACAAATTTCGCACCCTCGGATTGGTACCAAGGCAAGCACATCATGTATATCGGCAATTACCTCCCTAAAACTCA
The DNA here is from genome assembly GCA_963847625.1 of candidate division FCPU426 bacterium. Lineage (GTDB taxonomy): Bacteria > Oederibacteriota > Muellerivitia > Muellerivitales > Muellerivitaceae > CAWCKJ01. The sequence goes on from CAWKAR010000032.1 coordinate 44,539, forward strand.
CAGGCTTTTCAACCTGACCAAGGAGCAACTGTTGGCGGAGTTTATGCCTCATATCCGGAAAATCAATCCCGAATTCGACCCCACAGTGCTTGAGGAAACCTTCCTTTTCCGCGACACTTACGCCCAACCCGTCGTACCACTGAACTACAGCGAAATCATGCCCGACTTTCAAACGCCGGTCGAAAACATTTTCCTAGCCAACATGTCCATGGTTTATCCGGAAGACCGGGGAACCAATTACGCCGTGGATGTCGGAAACAAGGTCGCACGTCTGGTCGATCCACAGGTTGCCATCCCGGATTTTAAAGAAAACCAATAGTTCCCCTTCACATCCCTCACGTGCGGGTTGTAAGATACTCCGCATCAATAACCCAGGAGTCATCGATGCCAAAGGTTTCCTCTTTATCCATTTTTTTTCCGGCATACAACGAAGAAGCCAACGTGGAAAACATGATCCGCCTGGCCCAGAAAGTACTTCCCGAGGTGGCTGTTCAATGGGAAATCATTCCCGTCAACGACGGAAGCAAGGATAAAACAGGCGAAATCATCGACCGGCTGGCCAAGGAAGACCCCAAGATCCATCCCGTCCATCATGAAAAGAACAAAGGATATGGAGGCGCGGTCATTTCCGGTTATAACGCGTCCAAATACGACTTCATTTTTTTCACGGACGGTGACCTCCAATTCGACCTCCGGGAAATCACACTGCTGATCGAGAAACTGGACGAAGGGGACCTGGTCCTGGGGTACCGAAAGAACCGGAGGGATTCCTGGCTCCGTAAATTGAACGCCTTCATGTGGGGTTCTTTGGTGAAAATGCTGTTTGGCTTTAAGGTACGTGACGTGGATTGCGCTTTCAAAATGTTCAAACGCAAGGTCGTAAACAAGGTCCAACTCACCGCTGGTGGCGCGATGGTTTCCACCGAACTTCTGGCAAAAGCCTGGAAGGAAAAATTCCGATTTGTTGAGGTAGGAGTAACTCATTATCCACGCGTTGCGGGCGCTCAAACAGGGGCTAAGCTCTCAGTCATTTTGAGGGCTTTCAAGGAACTCTTTAAACTCTACCGCAAGCTAAAATAAACGGCTTCCCCCGGTTTTGGGATCCGGGATTAGCTTTGGGCTTGAAGAGCGTTTAGGTGGGCCTTGGCGTTTTGAAGAAGTTCGGCATTATTTGAGAATTGCAAAACCTTCTGCCAGTATTCCTCGGCTTCTGGTTTTCTTCCCAATTTCTCGTAAGTTAACGCCAAATCATTGTAAATATCGGGATCATCTGGTTTTAAAGCGGATGCTTTTTGAAAGGCTTGCAGGGCATCTTCCATTTGGTTCTTGTCATAGTAAAGGTTTCCCAAATTATACTCATAAATGGCATTTTGGCTGTCTAGGCTTATGGCCTTTTGGTACATTTCAAGCGCGTCATCATAATTACCAGCCCGATAATACATAAAAGCCAAATTGTGAATGGATTGCGCGTAATTCGGATCAAAATCCACTGCTTTTTTGTACATTCGAATGGCTGTGTCATCCATATTAAATCGGGCATATAGATAACCTAAACCGAAATAAGCCTTTGCAAAGGTCGGGTCCACTTCCAGAGCCTGGCGAAGGTAATTAAAAGAAGTATGGTAATTTCTTTTATCGAATTCCATCTTCCCCTTGTTATAGAAAGTCTCAGCAGTGCCATATTGAACGACTTTTTGTTCAGTGATGGATTTGGAAACGATAGTTGTGATAGGGGTGGTGGTTTTGCGGGCCGGCATATGTTTTTTGGGTTTGGAGGCGACAACTGTGGCCACCGGAGTGGCAATAGGTTGGATTAATATGGCCTCTTCTTTTTCAGTCAAACGGAAGGTCCATCGGGTGGCTTGACCGAAAAAAACAAAAATAACCAGGGCCATAATAATTAAAAGAATAACCGCATCGGCCATATCCCTTCCCATATCCTTCACGCCAAAAGTTGTTGCTTGGGGCGCAAGTACCGGACCCCTTGGGCCGGTTTTTTCGGGAGGTTTCGGAAGTTCCGTCGCACATTTAACGCAGATTTTCGTGCCGTCCGGATTCTCCGCACCACATGCAAGGCATTTGACCATGAAAAACCTCTGTTTATAGCAATGTAATGATTATACGACCGTTACTTATGCCCAGCCGAAGCGTAGGTACTTTAACCCGACACACCAAAACCTGTCAACTTAATCCCGGTTGATCAGGCGAAAAAGGATTTTCAGGTTTTTCCACAATTGCCTTCAACTTTTTAGATGTTTTTTGAACCTGATCCAAAGCCTTTTGAGCAATATCGAACTTATCACTCACCTGTCCCCCGGCCGAATTAATCTTCTGGAGAAGTTGAACGAGCAACTCATTGTCGTTTCTTTGGTCGTCCAAGGCCTGCGATATCTCCCCTAATAGACTGCCCGCTTTACGGATGGATTTGACGATGTTTAAAAAAACATCCCCTGCATTGTAAACCACATTCACGTTTTCCTCGATTTTACCCGTCGTGCTGATCAAGGAAATGGCATTGCTGGTTTTCAGCCGGATATCATCCACCAAATGTTTTACGTCCCCCGCGGCCTTGGCCGACGCTTCGGCCAGGGTCTTGATTTCAGCGGCGACAACTGCGAAGCCCTGTCCATGTTCCCCGGCCCGGGCAGCTTCGATCCCCGCGTTCAAGGCCAGTAGATTAGTCTTGCGCGCAATGGAAGTAATGGTGGCCAGAAAATCACCGATCTGTTCCGAAGAAAGGTTTAACTGCCGAATCACCTCCGCGGAGGAACCGATGGTGGCTTTGATCTCCGTCATGGCTTTTATTTCCTTGCCGACGGATTTAATACCGTCCGTCGCCGATTTGGCAGCCGAGTCGGTGTCTTGGGCCACTTTTTTGCTGTCGTTTACAATAAGTTCATTCAATTGGAGCAGGGATTTATTGATCCGGCTAGCCTTCTCGATATTGGAGGCCCAATCATGAATTAAATCTTTAAAATCATAAAAGGATTGGTTGGCTAATGTCATTTCGCGGGTCAAATTATCCAAATTTTCATTAATAAGCGGCTCAGAGGAATGAGAATTCGAAGATTCGGCCTTCAGCTCATTCTCAAGGTTGTTGATTTTTTCGGCCAGTTTTTCGATTAAATTTTTTGTGGGATCGGCAGAATCCTTCACCGAGGCCAAAATGGAAGGAATGGAGGAATCTGGAATAAGAGAAATGCCGGATAGGTCCTGTTCGAAACTTTTTTGAATTTGTTCCTTGGGCCGGATAATCATGACAACCGCCCATAAAAGAAATGCGCCGATTCCCAAGGCCCAAATCCGGTCAAAATTTAAATACGTCAAACCCACACCCATGCATCCCCCGACTAAAAAAAACCAATACCAATGGGGAAAAAAGATTTTCCGGAAACTAATAGTCATTGATATGTCATTTAGGTGAGGAAATTTGGTTGATATAATTCTTGAGGGATTCCACATCTTCCTCTTTCATCGCTAAAAAGTGGAGACCTCCTCCCGTTTCATTGGACCATACCACTTCCGCGAAAGCCGAAATAAGGGATGATTGGCTAGGTATGGATATGTCAAGCCGAAGGATGCTGCCCACCGCGAGCGTCTGGTCGGCCACCAAGTACAGGCCCCCGAGGCTTAAGTCCATGGTGCGGCTTGTTTGTTCCTTCTTTTTCCGCTCAAAAACCGAATCGATTTCCTTTTGGTCCTCGATCACCCGGTACTTGACCGGCATTTTGACCGAAACGCGGGGATAAACCCGTTTTTCCATAAACATATTTGCTTCCGGCATAAAACTTCTCCTTGGTGAAACAAAATAGATTAGATGGGCCTAAACAGGAGGGACAAATTGAACAACATCCCTTGGCTAGGCCGATCGGCAACCAACTCATCAGGAAAATCGGTCAACTGAACCAAGGCGGAAAAGGTCTTATCCGCCCTCACCTCCATACCCAAGCTGGAATCGAACAGCATGTCCGTAGACCTTGCCTGGTTATCACCGTAATTATTACCGTAATATAAGTTTTGGTTATTCATTTTCATAAAACCGCTTTTTCTCAACCGTAATTCATAATAGAAAGAAACAAGCCGTTGGGCCCTGTGAAAAACCTCATACTCAATTCTTCCGGTGGCGAACCAATTATCGGGCCACTGGAATATTCCCGCTCCAAAAATAGATGTATTGGAAAGCGCTATCGGATCGGTTTTTTCATAGTGTATACTTTGGAAAAAGGAAAATCCACCCGCATGTTGACCCATCACCAATCCAAGCGCCTCCCGGTTCGCTCCTTTTCCGCTGGAAAGAAGGGGATATGCTATTGTAAAAGGGTTCGAACCCGTGGCGAAACAATACCACCCATCCAATCCGATGAAATTTCCTTTTCTCTTGTTCCCAATAAAAAGATAAGTGCCGTTTAATTCGATATCCCCAAGTTTTTCTAAACTATGTGTGGCGTTTTCATTGCTGCTTACGGGCAGGGTGCTTTGTTCCAAAGCGTTCGCCTCAAAGGGAATGGTCGCGCTCACCTGGATTTGGTCGGAGAGCCAGCCGCTGGCTCCGAAACCATACTCAATGCCATTCACAGAGTAAGTAAGGGGAGATGCGACTGTCTGGCTGACGCCCTGGAAAAAAGCGTTGGGAAGACCGACATTCACCCAATAAAAGCTGGGCTTTTCTTCCCGGAAAAAGGAAATGAAAAAATCGTCCCGATTGGAAAGTGCTGATGGAAAAGGGTCCAATTCAAGCGCCGGCAGGGGTACGGCTGAAAAAAACAGTAATAACTCAAAAAAAATGAATGAAATATTTTTCATGGGTGAAACCGGTAAAGGTCAAGGAAGGATTTCATAGTTACTGTTAAAACATAAAAGCTAGTGTTGCTTGGGGCCGGGGTATTATGCCGAAACTAAGATCCAAGTTGTTCCTTTTGTTAAAGCCAGCAGCCGTATCAAAAGCATCCTGAATTCCAAACCCGTAAACCGCCAAAGTAGCAAAACCGATAAGCTCTCCAGCCTCTTCGTTCTTAGACTTAACTTTGGACCCATACGCATTTGACGGATCGGGAACCAATTGCAGATTATCGAAAGTTTGCCAAAATCCCACACCAAAAAGAGCGGCGAAAGCAATGCCTTTAAGGGCGTCTCCCGCGTAAACTTGCCCTGAACCGGGAATAACCATTGAAAAAAGAGCGGCTTTCGTCGGGTTTTTAGTGGAAAGCCCTGGCACCGATGTTGGAGTGGGACTAGGAACCCCCAAGAAAGGAGCGGGCACCGGCGTGGGTGTGGCTGTCTGGAATTGGACCGGTTCTTCCAATTGTTGGATGGGAGGCGGTTCTGGTGGGGTTGGTGTCTGCTTCGATTTCCAAAAATTGGGTGAAGCATAGGTGATGGAAAATCCAAAATAAAGGAGGATACCTAAAGGTATTCGAAGGCTTTTCATAGGCTTTAAATTATCGTTCCTCCCCATACCTGTCAAGGAATCCGGGTTCTTTTTAAAATCGGATGAACTTTAAATCCTGTATATAGGGTATTTGCCTTAAATCGGACATGACTTTTTCAGGAACTTCGTTGTCCACATTCACCATGGCGATAGCCATTCCTCCCACTTCCTGGCGGCCCACATGAAGGCCCGCGATATTGACATTATTGGAACCCAGGATGGAACCCAACTTTCCAACAATTCCCGGGCGGTCCTGATGGGCCATCCAAATCATGTTCCCGGCGGGGGTGAAATCCGTGGAATTCCCGTCCAGATTGACGATCCGAAGTTCTTTTTTGCTGAATACTGTTCCGGAAACCGAATGGGAGCCTTTCTCGTTTTTAACGGTTACTGTGATCAGGGATGAGAAATCCCGCGCGCTGTTGCTGTTAGTCTCGGAAATCTCGTAACCCTTTTCCCGGGCCATCACCATTGCGTTTACGTAATTGACGGTTTCACTCATTCCCTTTTCCAGCATTCCCTTCAGCAAGCTCAAGGTAAGGGGCTTGGTGTCGAATTGGGCGACATCACCGCTGTATTCCACATTGATGTTTTTAATATAAGATTCCGCCAATTGGGAATGAAAGGAACCGATTTTTTCAACGAGAATAAGATAGGGTTTAAGCTCCTCAAGAAGTTTAGGATCCAAGGAAGGCATGTTAACCGCGTTCCGGACCCTTCCTCCCCTCAAGGCCTCCACCATTTGCTCCGCCACAACCACTGCCACGTTGACCTGCGCTTCCTTGGTCGCCGCCCCCAAGTGGGGGACGTAAACAACGTTGCTCAAGGTCAAAAGGGGATTTTCAGTAGGGGGTTCTTTCTCGAAAACATCCAGGGCGGCGCCGGCGATTTTTCCGCTTTTAAGGCCATCCAACAGGGCTGATTCGTCGATAATCCCTCCACGGGCGCAGTTCACCAAGCGAACCCCGTTTTTCATCGCGGCGATTTCCTTCTTGCCAATGAGTCCCCGCGTTTCAGGGGTGAGAGGGGTATGGACCGTTATAAAATCAGCTCTTTTAATGGCGTCCTCAAAGGTCACGATCTCAAAATCATGGCCCGAAGCCTTGGCCGGATCGACATAGGGATCAAAGGCCAGGACACGCATTCCCAATCCCATGGCCTTGCGGGCCACGTTGGTTCCGATTCGGCCGAGGCCAATCACGCTCAAGATCTTTTCATTCAGCTCACAGCCGGTGAATTTGCTTCTTTCCCATTTGCCTTCTTTCACGGACTGCATGGCTTGGGGAATCAAACGGGCCATCGACATGAGCATGGCGATGGTATGCTCGGCTGTTGATATGGTGTTCCCATCGGGAGTATTCATCACGATAATCCCGCGCTTGGTGGCCGATTTTAAATCAACATTGTCCACCCCGACCCCGGCGCGGCCGATAATCTTTAATTTCTTGGCCGCTTCGATGAGTTCGGCCGTGGCGGTGGTTCCGCTCCGTATCGCCCAGCCATCATAGTTCTCGATAACACTCTTAAGCTGTTCCGGCGTCTTGTTGAGAAGCTCATCCACCTGGAAGTCTTTTTCTTTCTTAAAGACTTGCAACCCTTCATCGGACAGCTTGTCGGAAACGAGGATTTTAAACATGGTCAATCCTTTGTGTAACCCTTTTTCCCAACTCTAATCTTCTGCTTTTAATTATAGATTTTCAGCCAGGAGCACTTCCTGCGCGGCCTTGACACCTGCTCCCAAGGGGACCTTTTTCCCCACCTTATGCAGGACCATTTCCAGGGTGGCGATGGCCAGCAGAATATCCGACCCGTCCACGTAACCCAAATGTCCGATCCGGAAGATCTTTCCCTTCAGTTTGCCCTGTCCGCCCACAATGCTGATGCCGTACACATCACGGAAAGTCTTATTGATCAGTCCGCTATCGATTCCGTCGGGCGAGTTAACAGATGTGATGGAATTGGAAGGGGCGCTGGGCGCGAAAAGTTTCAACCCCAGGGCCTGAACCGCCGTCCGGGTGGCCTTCGCCAGTCCGGCGTGGCGCTTCCAGATGTTTTCCATGCCTTCCTGCCTGATCAAATCCAGGGCCTTCTTGAGCTGGATCACCAATGAAACGGCCGGAGTGAACGGCGTGTCCGGCATTTTTTCCTCGGTTAATTTTTTAACGGCCTTATCGTAGCTGAAATAGTAACGGGGATTCTTGGCGGTCTTGGTTTTTTCCTCCGCGGCCGGAGAAAGGGAAACAAAACCGAGCCCGGGTGGAATCATGAAACCTTTCTGGGATCCGGCCAGGATCAAATCCACTCCCCAGGCTTCTGTTTCGCAGGGCATGGCCCCCAGGCCCGAAATGGCGTCCACCGCGATCAGGGCGCCTGCTTCATGGACCGCTTTGGTCAAAGCCTGGACATCATTGGTAACGCCTGTTGAAGTTTCATTGAGGGTTGTAAAGACCAGCTTGATGCCTGGCGCGGCCTTGAGCCTTTTTGTTATTTCCGCCGGATCAACCGCTTGCCCCCACTCCACTTCATAATGTTCGACCTCCACCTGGTATGCCTTGCAGATTTCCCTCCAACGGTTCCCAAAATGGCCCGAGGAAGCCACGAGAACCTTCTCGCCCGGCGAAGTCATGTTGGATACGGCTGATTCCATAACGCCGGTACCCACCGAGGAAAACGTCAAGACGGGCTGCTTCGTTCGAAAAACAAATTGCAACCCCTCGTTGGCTTCCTTGAAAATAACCTGGAATTGGGGGGTCCGGTGGTGGATGATCGGCATACTGGCTTCCGCCAGTACTTCCGGTGGAATGGGAGTGGGACCTGGGGCCATTATGTATTTTTTTCTCATGTAATACCTCTATTTAGGATTAAATGCCGAAAATTCAAAAATCCCGATATGAAAATGAAAAACGCCGGCCTATCAGGAAAAGTCTGGGTAGTTTAACTTTAGCAAGGACTCTGTCAAGAGGTTTTGGGGTGCTTCCCAGGGAACGGAAACGTTAAAAACTTCAAGGGATTCAGAAAACTTTGCAGAGGACAATCTAAAAAAACCGGTGAAACCAGCTAGGCCGTGTTTTCGCCGAAGCCTTTTTGGTAAACCAGGATGGGCTCTTCCCTTTTGAGAATGGCTCCTTCCGTGATGACCACTTCCTTGATGTCCTTCCGGGATGGAATCTCATACATCAGGTTCATCACGACTTCCTCCAGGATGGAGCGCAAACCCCGGGCGCCCGATTGGCGTTTGATGGCCTCCTCGGCGACCGCCTGCAGGGCTTCGGGTGTGAACTTCAACTTCACGTTTTCCATCTCGAAATAACGCTGGTACTGCTTGGTCAAGGCGTTCTTGGGTTCGGTCAGCACCCGTACCAATGCCGCTTCATCCAGCTCATGCAGGGCGGAAACGATCGGAAGGCGGCCCACGAACTCAGGAATGAGTCCGAACTTGATCAGGTCCTCCGGTTGGGTCTTCTCAAAAAGCTCGCCAAGTTTTTTCTCCTTGCGGCTCAAAGCCTCTCCCTTGAAACCGATGTTCCTGCGGCCAATCCTGTTTTCGATGATTTTTTCCAGGCCCACGAAGGCTCCCCCGCAAATAAAGAGGATATTGGTGGAATCCACCTTGATGTATTCCTGGTGGGGATGTTTGCGGCCGCCCTGGGGCGGGACGTTCACTTCCGTTCCCTCAATGATCTTGAGGAGGGCCTGCTGGACGCCTTCCCCCGAGACGTCACGGGTGATGCTGGGGTTCTCCGATTTGCGGCTGATCTTGTCGATCTCGTCGATATAAACGATCCCGCGTTCGGCCTTGGAAACGTCGAATTCGGCGTTTTGAAGGAGCTTGAGGATGATGTTTTCCACATCTTCCCCGACGTAGCCCGCCTCGGTCAGGGTGGTGGCATCCGCCACCGCGAAAGGAACGTCCAGGATCCGGGCGAGTGTTTGCGCGAGGAGGGTTTTCCCCACGCCGGTGGGCCCGATCAAGAGAACGTTGCTTTTCTGGAGCTCAACGTCCTGGGGGCCTTGTTTCACAGTCAGGCGTTTATAGTGGTTGTGGACCGCCACGGATAGAATTTTCTTGGCACGTTCCTGTCCAATGACGTATTCGTCCAGGGTGCCCTTAATTTCCGCGGGTTTCGGCACCACGACCTTGGTTTTAGCCATTCCACCCTTGGCGTCTCCCTTGATCTCTTCTTTTAAAATGTCATTGCAAAGTGCCACGCACTCATTGCAGATCCAAACAGTCGGGCCGGCCACCAACTTTTTAATCTCGTCCTGGCTCTTCCCGCAGAAGGAACACCTTAAAAAAGAAGTTTTTTCTCGGTCACCCGCCATTGAACTCTCCTAAAGTTACTTTTTCTTCGGTTCCGGTCTTTTAGTCAAGATTTCATCGATCAGGCCGTATTCCTTGGCCTCCTCCGCCGACATAAAAAAGTCCCGTTCCACGTCCTGCGCGATCGTCTCCACGGGCTTACCCGTATGGTGGGCCAGGATGAAGTTCAAGCGTTCCCGGATCTTCAGGATTTCCTTGGCTTGGATCTCGATGTCCGTAGCCTGGCCTTGGGTGCCTCCCGAGGGTTGGTGGATCATGATCCGCGAATTCGGGAGACTAAACCTCTTTCCCTTGCTTCCGGCGGCCAAGAGAACGGCGCCCATGCTGGCGGCCTGCCCCACACAGATGGTGGAAACCGGGGCGCGCATGTACTGGATGGTGTCGTAAATCGCCAGTCCCGAGGTCACTACTCCTCCCGGACAGTTGACGTAAAGGTTGATGTCCTTGTCCGGATCCTCGGATTCCAGGAACAGAAGTTGAGCGATGATGGTATTGGCTACGTCATCATTCACCGGAGTCCCCAAAATGACGATGCGGTCCTTTAAAAGCCGGGAATAGATGTCATAGGACCTTTCTCCCCGGTTTGTTTGCTCCACGACTATCGGAATCAGCGCCATAAATCCTCCGTAATTTTTATTAAGGTTCTCTATGCTTTAGGCCGTTTCCACTTTCGAGACGGAAATCAGGTAATCCAGGGTCTTCTCATATCGGATCCAGTCCCGGACCGAGTCAAGATTACCTTGCTTTTGGATGTATTGCTTCACCGATTCCGGCGGTTGGTTCGTGTTCTTGGAGAGGCGGTCCACATAGGCCACGAAATCCTTCTCTTCGCAGCGGATGTTTTCAGTCTCGGCGATCTTCTCCACCAGGAGGGCCATACGGACGTTCTTTTGGGCCACAGGCCTCAGGTTCTCGACGAACTGCTTCTTTTGCGCGTCCGACAACTTGGCCGCGTCGATCCCCTGGCCCCGCAGCTTCTCAACCCCCTGTTGCACGAGCCTTTGCTGTTCCAAATCCACCAGCGAAACCGGGATGTCGAAAGGATGTCCCTCGATCAATTTCTCGCCAATTTGCTCGACCATTTTCACCCGCTGCTCCACTTCCTTGTGGGCCTTGATTTCCTTTTCCAGCCTTTCCCGGAGTTCCTTGACCGTCCCGACCTTGGCCGTCCGCTTCGCGAAATCGTTGTCCACCAGCGGCAGCTTTTTTTCCTTGATTTCATGGAGCGTTACGGTGAATTCGGCTTCTTTTCCTTCGAGCTCTTTTTTACCGTAATTCTCGGGGAACGTGATCTTGAAGATCTTGGATTCCCCCTTCTTGACGCCCACCAGGTTTGTCTCAAAATCCTTCAGGAGATTCTGGCTTCCCAGAAGAACGTGGTACCGGTTGGCTTTTCCCCCCTCGAAGGTCTTTCCGTCGATTTTTCCCTCGAAATCAATGAGGACCAGGTCCCCTTCCCGGGCCGGGCGGTCTTCCACGGGGTTAAATTGGGCTAGATGTTCCCTCAAACCCTCCAGCGCCTTGTCCACGTCCTCTTCCTTCACCTTCGTGTGTTCCTTGGTGATCTTGAAGCCCTTGTAGTTTTTCAACTCGAATTTCGGCTTGATATCCACCATCCCGATGAATTTCATGGGGGATCCTTCCTCGAATTGAAGGTGGGTGACCTGGGGCTGGGATACGGGGTCGATTTTTTCATCAAGCAGAGCTGTCTTGAAGTATTCCGGAAGCTCCCTGCGGACCATTTCTTCCCGAACCGCGCTTTTATATTGTTTTTTAATCACATCCATTGGCGCCTTCCCCTTGCGAAAACCCGGAAGTTTCGCTTCCTGAATGATTCGCTGGTAAATTCCATCCACCTTGGCTTGTATCGTTTCGGCCGGGATCTCCACGTGGACTTCCTTGCTGCACCCTGATATGTCTTTTACGGTGACTTTCACGCAATTCCTTTCTTTATTGTTAAGGAAAAATTAGAGCCCTACGGTCAAGGCCGTGGTCTCACGCAAAGCAAAATACAAATGGTGCGAGGGGGGGGAGTTGAACCCCCATGGGTTGCCCCGCCAGAACCTAAATCTGGTGCGTCTGCCAGTTTCGCCACCCTCGCATTTTTCTCACTGGGCAAACAACCCTTTGCGAATGGGCATGCCAATAAACCGGAACATCTTACCGGGGCCTTCAAATCCCGTCAATTTGCGGGGACACTATTTTCATAAAAAAAGCTGGTAATCTTAGGTAAAACCTGGCCAAATTGACCTATTCTCCCTGAGGATGGATATTATGAAGTCCCCCAAATTATCTCAAGTGGACATGGCAATTATCGGCGGCGGCATCAATGGAGCGGGTTTGGCTTTCCAAGCCGCCCAGGCCGGCCTGAAGGTGGCGCTATTTGAGAAAGGGGACTTTGGCTCAGGCACTTCCAGCAAGTCCACGAAATTGATCCACGGTGGAATCCGGTACTTGGAGCAATTCCATTTCTCCCTGGTATTCGAATCCCTTCACGAACGTCACCGCCTGCTCCAGATCGCGCCCCATTTGGTCCACCGCATTCCCTTTCTTCTTCCCTTATATAAAGGCGATAGCCGCCCACCCTGGATGCTCCGAGTCGGTTTGTGGCTCTATGACTTCCTGGCGGGGTCCAAAAATATCAACCGCCACCGGTGGCTCTATCCTGACGAGGCCCTCCAAAAAGCACCCTCCTTGCGATCCGAAGGTTTGATGGGTTGCGGCCTTTATTATGACGCGCAGGTCAACGACTCGCGCCTGGTCTTCGAGAACATCCTCGCGGCCGAAAATCATGGGGCCCTTTGCATGAACTATTGCGCCGTCACCCAATTAGACAGGGGCCAAGACAAGGTTCGGGTTTTCTACCGTGATTTACGGACCAAGGGAAGGGGCATCCTGGAAGCTTCCTGCCTGGTCAATGCCTCCGGGCCTTGGGCGAACGAGACCCTACGGCTTCTGGATGAAAACGCCCTCAAGGTGGTCCGCCCCACCCGGGGCAGCCATATCGTCGTCCCGGAAGTCCTCCCCACCCACGCGGTCCTGATCACGAGCCTAAAGGACAAAAGGATCATTTTCGTCATACCCTGGAGGGGATACAGCCTGGTGGGAACGACCGACTTGGATGATGACGGGGACCCGGACAAGGTAAAGCCCACCGAGGAGGAAATTAACTACCTTCTCGAGGAGGCATCCCGTATCTTTCCAAAATACCAATGGTCCCGTGAAAGGGTTCTCTCCGCTTTCTCGGGCCTCCGGACCCTGGCCTGGTCCGGGAACGAATCCGCCTCTTCCGTTTCCCGGGAGGACAAAATCTTGTCCGAGGGAAACGTCCTGACGATCGTCGGGGGCAAGCTGACAACCTATCGGTCCATGGCGGAAAAAGCACTCCGCAAAGCCTTGAAGATCCTTAAGCGTAAATCCGATGGAAACCTTTCCTATGATTTACCCGGAACGCCTAATCAACCTTGGGACGTGTTTTTCAGGCAGGAAACAGCCAAGTGGGTTTCAAAGTATGGGATCAGCCAAACCCAAGCCGCGCATTTGGCCAATCTTTACGGCCAGAGGGCCGGTGAAGTTTTGCAACTCTTGAAAAAGAACCCCGGATTGAAGAAACCATTGCACCCGGACAGGCCCGAAATATTGGCCCAGGTTGCGTTCGCGGTCCAGAAGGAAAAAGCGGTTCACTTGGACGACGTCCTGCTTCGAAGGCTGGAAATCGGTTACACCCCCCAACGTTGGGGTGAAGCCTCGGAAAAAGCCGCCCGCTTGGTGGGAAGTCTCTTAAAGTGGAAGCCATCCACCAAGAAAGCAGAACTGGAAGCTTATCGCCTACAGCTTTTTCCTGCGCCCTAACCGGCTTACAACCTTGACTTTACCCATCGTAAATTCTTAGGTTAACTCATTAATCGTTCAATCATTCTTGGAGGAAGTCATGGAAAAAGTGGTCATCATCGGTTCCGGCCCGGCCGGCTATACCGCGGCCCTTTATGCGTCACGGGCTAATTTGAGTCCCCTTCTGATCGACGGGCCCCAACCGGGCGGCCAATTGACCACGACCACCTGCGTCGAGAACTTCCCGGGCTTTCCCGAGGGCATCCAGGGCCCGCAGTTGATGGACAACATGAAACAACAGGCGGCTTCTTTCGGGACCCGCTACAAGACAGGGTTGGTGGCCAAAGTTGATTTTTCCAAGAGGCCTTTTCAAATTTGGTTGGACAATAATGAAAAGATCGAATCTGAGGCCGTGATCATTTCCACCGGCGCTTCCGCCAAGTACGGGGGTGTCCCCCGGGAAATGGAAATGGTGGGACATGGCGTCTCGGCCTGCGCCACATGCGACGGGTTTTTCTTCAAGAACCAGGACATCGCCGTCGTGGGCGGGGGCGACTCGGCCATGGAGGAAGCCAACTTCCTGACTAAATTCGCCAGGACCGTGACCCTCATCCACCGCCGGGACGAATTCCGGTGCTCCAAAATCATGCTACCCAGGACTAAAGCGAACCCCATGATTAAGTGGCTAACCAGTTCCGTCGTCACGGAGTTATTGGGTGATAAAGAACTGACCGGAGTGAAGGTCAAGAACCTGAAAACCAATGAGGAAAAAATCCATCCCTTCACGGGACTTTTCTTCGCCATCGGTCATACGCCAAACACTTCGCTCTTCAAGGGCCAATTGGACATGGATGAGGTGGGATATTTAAAACTGCCGAACCCGCCCCGGACGATGACGAATATCCCGGGCGTTTTCGCGGCCGGCGACGTAGCTGACCACTTCTATCGCCAGGCCGTCTCCGCCGCTGGAATGGGCTGTATGGCCGCGATCGAAGCCGAAAGATGGCTCTCCAGCCAGGGAAAATAAACAGTTTTTTACTTCCCTTCCCCTTCATCAAATTTTTACCACTCCACTTTAAAGCTCAGTTGGAACGATAAAACAAATTTTATTGTTTAATTTCAGAAATCCGGGAATAAATCCGATCTCTTTCACACTATTAGTAAAGGGCATTTCGTTCCCAATCCACAAAATGAAGGTCTTTACTAATAGATTTTCGGAATTATGCACTTGACAAACCCACTGTAATTTCGTATAATACTCTTAGAAATCAAGTTCATGGTTATATTATAACCAGCAATTCAGATTTCAAAAATTATTGGAGGCCTTTCAAATATGAAGTTTCAACCACCCCGGTTTACAAGTCTAAACGATATGGCCGCTATAGACGTTGGCCGTCTATCTGAGGACGAAGCACGAAAAGTCCTAGAGCAAATCCGTTGGCCTGAAGGCCCAGCCTGTGCCCACTGCGACTCCAAGAAGGTTATCAGACTAGAGACCGAGGCAGTTAGGGACGGCCTACTTAAGTGCTTAGACTGCCGTCAACAGTTCACCGTCTCGGTCGGTACGGTCCTTCATGGAAGCCACATAACATTAAGACAATGGGTACAAGCTTTCTATAGCCTTTGTGCCCATAAAAAGGGGGTTTCGGCTCTACAACTTCAAAGAGACCTGGGACTTGGCTCCTATAGGTCGGCTTGGCACCTAGCCCATAGGATCAGACTGGCCATGAAGCAAGACCCCTTGGCCTCTAAACTTAAGGGCGTGGTTGAAGTAGACGAAACCTATATTGGCGGTAAGCCTCGTAGAGGTGGCCCAAAGTCTAAGCGGGGTCGTGGGACTAGGAAGACCCCAGTAATGGTCTTGGTTGAGAGAAACGGTAAATCCGTCTCCCATCCTCTAGCTAACGTCACAAGTCAGACCCTTAAGACTGCCATTAAAGATAACGTAACTAAGGATTCCACCATAATGACCGATGAATTCCTATCCTATAACGGGGTAGGTAAGGATTTTGAGGGCGGTCATCAGGTGGTTAATCATGGCCGTGGGGAGTACGTCAACGGCCTAGCCAATACCAACACGGCGGAAAGCTACTTTGCCCTTCTAAAACGTGGCGTACATGGCACTTTCCACCATATTTCTAAGACTCATTTACCTAGATATTGTGATGAATTCTCGTTTAGGTGGAATAACAGGACCGTTGAAGATGGTGAAAGAGCCGTAAACGCTATTAAGGGAATGGTTGGGAAGAGACTGGTTTATAAGAATCCTGCCTGATTAAAATAACGAACGGAAAATTTAGTTAAATTGTTTTCGTTTTCATGGAAGCCAAAAAAACTGAACCTTGTAAAGGGAAGACTACTATGAATTCTGGGTTTTATACTGTGACTTCTGAGACCCGCCAATGGGATTTGGATGTGCTTGATAAACACGCTAAATACCAAAACATAAATATTGTTTTAGACCCCCGTTTCGGGCCACTCGACAAGCAATTTACCAAATGGCGTAAAAAATTCATGCAATATTTATTGGACGATAAAGATAAAGCTTTTATGAAAAAGGTTTATGCGGATCGAAAAAACATCCGTGTATATAAAATCCCGCAAAAAAATGCCGTGGGATTTTTTAAAAATAAAGAAGAGTTGGAAAAAACCGGGGTTAGGACAATTCCTGGAATAATTGGTTAGGGTAGTTCGGCGACTTTAAAGAGATTCACTAGATTTCCACATACAGAATTAGGGCACACTAAAGTTATTATCCCATCCGAATTTTTATCCCTCAGTTGCTTTTTTGTAAAGCTATTAGGAATAATTTGTTTACATTTCCCGCATTGAAATACTGGGATTGTTTCGTCTGTGTTTATGCTTATTTCTGTCATTTATTATCCCTTTATCCAATTCCTTTAAATAAATCCGTAATCTCACAATCCAGAACCTTACTCATTTTCAATAACTGAAGCGTAGGAATGTTTATCTTTCCACGTTCCATCATGCTTACAGTATTTAAGTGGGCTTCCAGTAGTTCCGCGAATTTCATCTGGGAATAACCAGCTTTTTCCCTTAAGAGCTTTATGTTCTTGCCTATTTTTTGAAGGTCATTTTCCATGACCCCAAAATAAAGCCTCTACCAACAAAATACTGCACAACCGTACTGGTTACAATATAATTGTGTTGTCTCGGGAGGTTGGTTATGGGACTCAGAAAATGGGTAGTTTTGCTAGGCTTAAGCCTTATTGGATTAATGCTTGCTTCGTGTAGCCAAGCAGAGCGAGCTTTCCCGGGCTATAAAGGAATTCCTTGGGGCATTCCAGTGAAAAGCACACAATTTAAAGGCGCTACACCTTTCAAACTAGAGGGCCAAGAGGAACCTTTGTTTGAAGAAGGACAGGCATCTGTGCCTATAAATTTGATTGATAATGCGCCTTTCTATTACATTTTGGGCGTGCCATTAAATCAAGAATATCACATATACGAAGAGAAATTTTTCCCGATTGACGACATAAAGCGCTATGACGATTTGAATAACGGAATAGTTTATGTTTTTTATAAAGGCCGAATTCACGGAGTAAGTGCAACACTTCGCCGGAAGACTTCCGCCGGAGTTTTAAAGCCCAAACATTTCCTGGGCCTGTTATTGAGCCATCTTTCTATGGTCCTGAATTCTTTGAAGGACACTTTAGCAAGATCAGTCTTTTTAGGCAAATGGCGGCGGACAAGACCGATAGTATTTTCCACCGTACCTTTTTCCCAACTGTGGAAAGGGGCGCAGAAAAAGGATTTTGTACCAAGCACGTGGTTGGTTTCCAAGTGGTTGGTGTTTCGCGTGACCGACGGCAGGGCGCCGGGCCTTCTGTAGCTTTCGGTGCGGGCCGTGGCGATGTCCACCTTGCCGAATCCCGGCACCACGACGATGCAGGTGCCGAATCCAGTGAAGGCTTCCAAGCGGGCGCCGGTTATTTTCGCCAGGCTTTCCGCGATACTGATGCCGTCGCCTTCGACGGCAATGTCGATATCCACGCCCGGACGTCCGAGAAACAGGTCCCGCACGAAACCGCCCACGGCGTAGGCGGCTTCTCCACGTTCGTGGGCCAGCCGGCCGATCCTCTTCAGCAAAACCAGGGTTTTGTGCGGAATTTTGGATTCAATGTTTTTCATCTCGGTTCCTTCCCGTGGATTTGCAAATCATTCCGGACTTGGGTGACAACCGTAGGCTCCATGGCCGAGGTGCCCCTTCATAAGTTGCTTCGCGCCCCGCCGGTAGATCCTGGCCAAAGACAATCCGATGGCCGTCAGGAGTTGTAACCACGATCTCCCGCATCCCGTAATGCCGGTCCGCCGGCGGCGTACAGGCCGCGCCGCGTGCGCTCAGGTCCGCATACAGCCCATCGAGGTCATCGACGCTCAAATAGCCACTCAAGCCATGGGCACCGATGTCCGCTGCCGGCTTTTCGTCGGGGCAATGGCCTGACATTTAGGCGTACGGTATCGCGCTCGACCAGACGCCAATCGGCGCCCTCCTCCAAAAACACCCGAAAGCCAAGCACATCCCGGAACCACGCCGCGCTGGCTTGCAGATCCTGGACCGCCAGGACAAAGGCCCAGGGAGCAATCTTTACCGCCATGTCCGGCCTCATTGATCCATCAGTCCTCGACCAGCTTACCTACGGCGGCCGGGACAACAAGCTCCCTCCCGTGGCGCCCTCGCGAGCGCCCTTGACAGGCCGGGAATATTATAGCAATGTCATCCTTGCTTTAATGAGTGCGGCAATGAAAACACCAACTCCGGCCACGCTATCCTGTTCCAGCTGAAAAGCCTCGGTGACGCGCAGGCGGAAACGCCGGCAAAACGGCTGCGGATCAGCGTGCAGGCGGTGCGGCAACGGTTGGAGCGGCTGCTCGCCGAGCAACTGGTGGAATTTACCGATGAGCCGCGCGGGCGAGGACGGCCGCGCCGGATGTGGTCGCTGACAGCGCAGGCAGCATCGCTGTTCCCCGTGATGCATGCGAAACTGACCGTCGATCTGATTGGCTCGATCCGCGCGGAACTCGGCGAGACCGCGTTTACCCGGCTGCTGGACCGGCGCGCGCAGGAAATCACCGCAGCCTACCGCAAGAAACTGGACCGGGAGCCGGATGTCGCCGGTGAACTCCGGACCCTGGCAGAAACACGCTTGGCGGAAGGCTACATGGCTCGGCTCGAGGTACGATTGCTGGATGAGACCTGGCTGCTGGTCGAGGACCACTGTCCGATCTGCGCCGCGGCGACCGTTTGTCGGAAAGGTATTCCGGCAGCATCGAACTCCAGGTGTTTCGCAGCCTGCTGGGACCGGACTTTCAGGTTGACCGGCAGGATCACCTGTTGGCGGGCGCCCGCCGCTGCACGTATCGGATTGCCCGCACAGCGGACACTTCACGGAGGGCAGCATGATCCACCAACTGCGCATCTACGAAATCTTCGACGAGAACAAGGCGCTGTTCCCCACACGCTTTCGCGATCACGCGGCCCGCATCATGCGGCGGCACGGATTGAACATCGCAGCAATGTGGGGAAGCCCGCACACAGCAGCGCACGGAATTATCTATTTACTGAAATGGCCGGACGAACACGCCAAAACCGCCGCCTGGGCGGCGTTCATGGCGAATCCTGAATGGGCGGAGATCAAACGCGTCACGCGACCGGCGCACGGCAGTCTCGTCGGAGAGATTGCGGACCGGCTGTTGGTCCCGACGGATTATTCTCCCGCTCTGGATTGATCCGCTGTTTCGAAAGCTGCCGATGAGCAATGACGCCACATCGCCGGTCGTCGCTCCTCCCTTCGCTTCAACCTGGGCGGCGCTGTTCACGCGCTACACCGGGCCTCGATCGGCGATGCTGGCCGGCGGCGTCGCGGTACATGCGCTTTCCGTTTACATCGTCACCACTATCCTTCCGTCCGCGGTGGCTGAGGTCGGCGGTGTCGCAGACTTCGCCTGGAGCACCACACTGGCGATGGTGGAGCGATCCTGGCCTCAGTCTGCGCCACCGCGCTCGCCGCCAGGATCGGAGCACGGGACGCTTATTGGGCGGCGCTGGCGTTGTTCGCGGCAGGCAGTGTCACCTGGCGGTGCCGCGCCGAGCATGGGCGTCCTGCTTGGCGGCCGTTGCCTGCAGGGGATTGGCGGCGGCCTGCTTGATGTCCTTGCTTACGCGATCATTCGGCGCACGCTGCCGACGGGATTGCGCACCCAGCGATTGCCATGCTGTCCGGCGTGCTGGGCGCGGCGGCGCTCAGCGGACCGTTTCTCGGCGGCATCCTCGCGGCCGCGGGGGCCTGGCGATGGGCGTTTTGGATCGATGTGCCGTTCGCGGCGTTTATCGCGCTGCTGGTCCATCATGTCCTGCCGGGGCGCGAAGGCGACACCGGCGTAGCCAGCGCCGGCATCCCGGTTGC
>CAWKAR010000033.1:0-143779 GCA_963847625.1 candidate division FCPU426 bacterium
AGCGCCATGCTGAAAAGAATGGCTTCAATGTCGCGGTCTTTCAGCGTATGGTATATATCTACCGGACTATCAGCTTTAAGCTTCTTTACAATGTCCTGGGCGGTATTCAGCGTTTTGAGGATATGCTCCCGTGGCTTCAGGGGAACAGCAAGCCTGCCAAGTGCCGATTCACGGTCCTCCTTATTCAGTTTGTAAAGCAGTGCTGCCAGATAAAGCATCCCCTTCTCATAGCGCTCCTCCAGAAAAAGCAGGTCAAACCATGAAATGGAATCATGAACAGACTGGAGGAATTCTTCAAGCCCGGAGGAAAAAACCAGACTATTATGAATTACCTTAAGGAGCCCGTAATCGCTCAGCCGCTTCAGCGCCTTTATGGGATAGGTCTCCATAAAGGTAAGCATAAGCTCATCATAAAGCCTAGACCCCGATAGTTTCTCGAAAATGTTCATCCTTAGGGCCAGCTTGATGAGATTCTCCGTATGCTTTGTCAGTTTAAAACCGAAACGCTCTGAGAAACGTATCGCCCTGAAAGCCCTTGTGGGGTCTTCGACAAAACTGAGATTATGGAGCACCCTTATGACCTTTTCTTTCAAATCGCGCTGCCCCCCGAAGAAATCCAGCAAGAGGCCGAAATTCTTTTTGTTCAGCTTTACTGCAAGGGTATTGATAGTAAAATCGCGACGGTACAGGTCTTTTTTTATCGACGAGGTCTCCACCTTCGGCAGCGCGGCGGGAGACTCGTAATATTCAGTCCGCGCCGTAGCCACATCGATCCTCAACGGCAACAGTATCACCTGTGCAGTGCCGAACTTCTGGTGCACCTTGACCTTCGAACCCATCTTTTTTGCCAGGGTCCTGGCAAGGGCGATGCCGTCTCCCTCGATAACAATATCTATATCAGGGGTTTCCCACACCCCTCAACAGGTCCCGTACACAACCGCCCACAAGATACACGCCAAAGCCGAGTTCGTCGCTGGCTTCTCCTGCCAGTACAAGGAATTCATAAATACGCGCCGATAATTTTTCTTTGAGCAGCCTAGAGATGTTCCTGCCGAACCCCCTGTAAGCATCACTCGTTCCCGGCTCCCGTGCCGACACTTTGCTCTTCCTCAAAAAATCCTCATACAGCGACCTGAGTATGTCCGTCCTCGTCACCGCCCCTGCAACCTTATCTTCGGACAACACCGTGACAAACCGCTGATTATGCTCGATCATGGCCTTTTCGACATCTGAAATGGGCGCATCAGGCCCCGTGGTCAAGGCATCGCTTGTTGCAAAGTCAGCGCACCTGTTCCTCCCAAGCCCGTGGAATATCCCCTTCTCGACCACTCCTCTAGTTATGACCCCACTGTAACTGGCCGTCTTTCACCACGGGGAGCGCATTCACCCCATAGCGCGTCATCATGCGCTCGACCTCTGCTTATGCTGCTGTTCCATTGTACAACAATCACAGGCATGGTCATCACATCACGCACCAATTTCGCCGGGCGTACATGTTTGCGCAGCACTGTCGGAGAGCTTCTCTTCCACAATCTCAAAAGGCACATCTTTTATGGTTGCCGATCCAGCAGTCGCATGACCTCCGTCGCCAAACTCGGCCATTATGCTGGCCGCGTCGAATTCCGGAGCCCTGCTCCGCGCCACCATCAAAATCTTATCAGCCATTCCGATCAGCAGTATGACCGCGTCAGCTTCTTCCATATTCATTATCTGATGTGCCAGGTGCGCCACATCGCCAAACCCCTCCATTGTGCCTTTCCCGATCTTGATCCTCACCCCTTGAATAACGACCTCGTCAAGTGACTTTACAAGCTCATTCAAAAGCGAAACTCTTCCCTGCTTATCTCCTCTTTAAGAAAATCGGAAACAATATTGAGATTGGCGCCCTGCCTGATAAGATACGCCACTGCAATAAGATCGCGGGGAGTAGTCGAGGCAAACAGCAGCGAACCTGTTTCCTGGTATATTCCGAGGCACAGGATAGTAGCCTCAAGGGTACTCAAGGGGATCTTCCTGGCCTCGATTATTTCGGCAAAAACGGTTGAAACCGCAGCAGTGGTATCTATGACCTCCACCTTGCCTTTGATATCCTCTTTTGCAGGCGGATGGTGATCATAAACATGCACCTCGACGCCGGGCCGGGAAAGAAGTTCTTTAAAAGCGCCTATCCGGTCGGGATGCTTGGTATCAACAATAATCAACCGCTTGACCTCATCCAGTGAAATATCCCTCAGCTTTTTTATCTCCACCGGCTGAAAGGCGTCCATGAAATCCCGCACTTTTTTCTCCATAGAGCCGGGGAAGACAATAACAGCATCGGGATAAAGCTTTTTGGCCGCTATCGCCGAGGCGAGCGAGTCGAAGTCCGTGTTGATATGTGAGGTAATTACATCCATAATGCATAGAATACCACAGTTTGCGTTAAGTGCAGAGGGGTGGATTCCCGATCAACATACATAGGGAGGTCACTGAAGGCGTGGTTTCCTGGTAACCACATAAAAGTCGGATAATCCAAAAATTCGGGGGAACTCCCGGAACTTCATCAAAATTGACATATCACCAGCCAAAATTTTAAAATGTGAGGACAGGCTTTAAATATCAAACATTTAAGGTACATTTAGAGATAAAGAGGTTTGAAAGATATGTGCAGACTGGCCGCTATTACATCAAATGAGTACATCTCGCCGATGGAGCCCATTCTCGCCCTCGAAACAATGAAAGAAGGACATGACGGCTCCGGCCTTGGCCTTACGCTCAAAGACCTCGGCGGGGCGTTCGAGAAGCTGAAGAAATTTCCGGTAATGTCAGGCATATGCTCCATGGCCGGCAAAAAGACTCTTGACGAGTTCATGAAAAAGAAGGGTTTTACCCTCAAGGATGAATGGAAACCGAAAATAACACAGGTGAAAGGGATTATCCCCCGCGATTATTATTTTGCGCGTGCCTATGACTATCCTGCTGCCTTCAGAAACAAACCGGTTCAGGAAAAAGAAGACCTTCTCATGGACACGCGCCTGGCACTCCGGAAAATCGGCGAGCCCGATGAGTCGATATTCGTATTTTCGTTTTATCCGGATGTTCTTACATTAAAAGAGGTGGGTGACCCGCTCCAGGTAGCCGCCTTTTGGGGGCTTGACGATGACAGGCTTAAAGCCAAAATGATTCTTGCCCAGGGAAGACAGAACACCAACTACGCAATTTATCTTTATGCCTGCCATCCTTTTTTCATACAGGGTTTTTGTTCCATGACAAACGGCGAAAATACCGCTTTTGTCCCGATAAGGGAATTTCTTTCGAGCAGGGGCTTTCCCGGGTACATGGGATATAATAGCGACAGCGAGGTGTTTACCCATATACTGCATTATGCGGTAAGGCAGCTGCATCTGCCGATGCCTTATTATAAAGATATTATAACCCCCCTCAAAGCCGCCGATATTGAGCAGCGGCCCGACAGGGATGCCCTGAGACTCATGAAGCAATCCATGCGCTCACTCTGCATAGACGGGCCGAACGTTATTATAGGCTTCACCCCCGACGGCGCCTGCTTCATGGTGCACGACTCAAAAAAGCTGAGACCCGGCGCAGTGGGCGGCGTAAAAGGAAGATATGCATTAATGTCCGAAGAATGCGGAGTTGACAGTGCGGTGCCCAAGCGGGACAGGAGCAAAGACATATTCCCGATGAAATACGATATGGTAATCGTTTCACCGCAGGCAAAGGAGGTAAAGGTATGGAACCAGCTGCAGGGGCAATATTCAGACCATAACCATCAGCTCTCGCTGAGAGAGTTTCCTTATATAATCCGGTGGCGGGATGACCGCTGCAAACGGTGCGGCAGTTGTACTGCTGTATGCCCGGTCAAGGCTATCGTACCCTCCGTTAAAGTTCAGAGAGTTGTCAGGTCAGAAGGACCCGTGCCGACTCCGACAACGGCAAGGATGACCACAAACGTAGTAGAACAGGTAACCGACATTGAGCGATACTGCACCGGCTGCGGGTCCTGCACGCTGGTTTGCCCCAATGAAGCTATAGAGCCGGAATTCAATTTTCAAAATAAATTCCTCCACTATAAGAATAAAGGCGGCGATGCCTATAAACGTGGCGGCAGGAGAAACGACCCTTCTGTGTCTACGCTCGACAGGCTGAAATTCACGAGGATTTCAATGCTTACCGACCCTGCTCTGGACGCCGGAAGGCACGAATTCCGCATAAGGTCGCTTTTAGGAAGAATACTGCCGCCGGTCCCACCTAACACATGCCGCCATATGGTTTTCACGGCCTAACAAAATAATCCAAGTAAACCGGGTTTCCGGTTGAGTTTTCGACTCCGTTTTCCAGGGCCAACCACAAGGAGTTTGCCTTGTTCTGCCGCCGAGCCGTTCCGGCGAATTTTCTTTAAAAAAGGGGTTTAGGAATGAGCGAACCAGTCATCATCCAAGGCGGTATGGGCGCGGGCGTTTCCAACTGGAAGCTGGCCCGGGCCGTGTCCCTGGAGGGGCAGTTGGGCGTCGTTTCAGGCACGGCCCTGGACACCATCGTGGCCCGCCGCCTTCAGTTGGGCGACCAGGACGGCGCCATGCGCCGCGCGCTGGCGCGTTTCCCGGACCAGGTTATTTCTCGAAAAATTATAGAACGTTATTACATACCCGGCGGAAAAGCGCCGAAGGCCCCCTACAAGAACATCCCTGTTTTCACCCTCAAACCCTCCCGGGAGGTCCTGGAACTGAATATCGCCGCGAATTTCGCCGAAGTTTACCTCGCCAAGGAAGGGCATGACGGCCTGGTGGGCATCAATTTCCTGGAGAAAATCCAGATCCCGACTTTGACCTGCCTTTACGGCGCCCTTTTAGCGGGCGTGGACTACATCCTCATGGGAGCCGGCATTCCCCGCGCCATTCCCGGAATCATCGACCAATTGGTCCTCCACGAGGAGGTGATCCATAAAATCAACGTCCATGGCGCCGAGGGCACCGACGAATTCCAGATGACCTTGAACCCGTCGGAAATATTGGGAGTCAAACTTCCTGCCCTGAAAAGGCCCAAATTCCTCGCCATTGTCGCTTCAGTGGTGTTGGCCCAAACACTGGCCAGGAAATCCACCGGACACGTGGATGGTTTCATCGTCGAGGGGCCTACCGCCGGAGGCCACAACGCGCCTCCCCGGGGGCCGCTCCAACTCAACGAAAAGGGAGAACCCATATACGGCACCAAGGACGTAGTCGATTCGGCCAAGATGAAGGAAATCGGCCTTCCCTTCTGGCTGGCCGGGTCTTACGCCGATCCCGACAAACTGACGGAAGCCCTCGCGCAGGGCGCGGCAGGCATCCAAGCCGGGACGGTTTTCGCCTACTGCGAGGAATCCGGCATGGCGGGCTGGATCAAGGAAAAGGTCATCCAAAAAACCCTGAAGGGCCTGGCGGGGGTCTTTACCGACCGTTTGGCCTCACCCACCGGCTTTCCCTTTAAAGTAGCCGAGTTGGAGGGAACCCTGTCCGAAAAAGAGGAATATAAAAACCGGCCGCGGATCTGCGACCTGGGTTACCTGCGGACGGCCTATAAACGCAAGGACGGCACCGTGGGTTACCGGTGCGCCAGCGAGCCACTTGAGCAATACCTGCAAAAGGAAGGGGTCCAGGAAGAAACGGTCGGCCGCAAATGCCTCTGCAACGGTCTGATGGCCAATATCGGGTTGGAGCAAAACCAAAAAAGCGGTTACGAGGAAAAACCCCTGGTGACCTCGGGCGACGACCTTCCCCGCATTCTTTCCATTATTAAAAACGGGAAAACTTCCTATAGCGCCGCCAACGTCATCCAATTCCTGCTGGGAGTTCTCCGGGGGGATGACGCCCTTTCCCTCATGAACCACGCCATCTCCAAAATTTAACGATTTCTATTCCGCACCAAGAAGCGGGTGAATCATTTTTATATACCCGCGAATTCATCTCCGCTGTCCGAACTAATCCACAATCAATCAAATGACAAAAGCATGGCGGGTTTAATCCCCAAGCCCGCCCCTCATATTTCCGGCTCAATAAAGTGAAGAAATTCCACTGTTTTCTGTAAGGTAGGGAATAAAACCCATCCCAAAAGCACTATATAACAGGAGATCGGCAATACCCGTTATGTGGTGGGTGAAATAAATCGATCGGGACTATACCGGCCTCCATACAAGCCTAATGGAGGATAAAGATGAGCGCTTTTGAGGATTACTTACATATTTCTTCTTTTCTCAACAACTATCTTTGCAAGGAAATGCTCCTGGCCGTCCAGTATCCCGCGCATTCCCAAACCGAAATCGGCCCTCACGGTGAGGAAATTTCCAAATATTCTCTTATCAAGGATCTCCTCTATGAATGCAGTACAGGGGAGGCCACCGAGAAATTGAACCGTTCGTTGAATACCAGGGAACTTGCTTTCGTTTCGGAAAGGATCGAGGGGTTTTTGATCGAAAATAGCGATGGAACCCTTGGCCGGTGATTTTCTTGTATTGCTTAGGCAAGGTTAAAGATGAAACCACCGTTAATTTTTTTACTTTAATCAATCTGCTAAAAAAGTCCACACAACCGACTTTTTTAGCTGACGACATTTGCGGAAACCCCACGATTCCTGCGGAATCTTTGGGGTCACAGGCTGCTTTGTGGGCCTGATTTTATTTTTTCAGAAGCCTGTTAAACGATCCCCAGGTTTTTAAGTTCCAACTCCAAGTTTGGCGTCAGAATCCCCCGCCCGAAAGTCTTCCGAAGTTCATCCATTGACCAAAACCTTCCATCTGAAACTTCAGCCGGGTTGAGGCGGAAGGGCCCCTCGTAGCGAAGGATAAAGGTGCGGGTATGCTCGGTTTCGAAGCCGCTTTCCCATATGAAATCGTGGTGGAACTCGAGGCGTGAGGCGTCCGGCAAGGTAACGCCGAGTTCCTCCTGAAGCTCCCTCAAGGCCCCTTGCTCGTAGGTTTCCCCGGCCGGGATATGGCCCCCCACCGAAGTGTCCCATTTGCCGGGCTGGACCTTTTTGTACCCCGAGCGCTTCTGCAGGAAATACTCCCCCGCCGCGTTTACCACGAAAACATGCACCGAGGGGTGGCGCAGGGCCGGGTTTCCATGCGCGTCGGAGCGCCGGACAGTCCCGATCACGCGGCCCTTTTCATCGAGCCGGTCGAGCATTTCCCCGCCGTTTTCAGCGAGCTTTCGGAGTTCTTCCTCGTCGGAAGGATGGGAGTGGTGATGGGTCATGGACCCATATTAGCCAAAGCCATGATGGTCTCCAACTGATTCAGCGGGAAAGACCATTTCGTGGAAAACCAGGACTTCTTCCGGGAGGGACTTGGGCCTTCAGACGACGGCTTGGCCGGATGTTGTTATAAGCGCTTATAAAAAATGGGATTTGCGCCTAACGGCACTGGTAGAGAGCCTCCATACTCAAGTGATCGGAGGGATCGGTGAAAGCGGTAGCCCATGGGTTGGAGAAAAAGCCGCTACATCCCAGCATAGATCCGCTTGACTGATTGGTATAGGCTTCTCCACCAGTGGGACTTGACGAGGGAAAACCGACCGCCAGCCAGTAATTCCCGGCCGACAGGTTGACGGGTCCAACGCCGACTGTGACCCAGCCGTTCGCCGCCAGGGTGACGGGGTTCGAGACAACCACGAGGGTATTCGGCGCCGAGGAGGTGTCCGAATAGATGCCCACTTTCAAATACATGTTTGACATGCTGTACACGCTAATGGCGGTGACGGCGGCGTTTTCAGTGAGGACAAAAGAAGACGCAAAAGTGTAGACGGTGCCCAGATTGGTCAAAACGGTGGTGACCGCATCGCCGAAGACTCCGATGCAAGTGGGGGTAATGGTAGGCGTGGGCGTTGGACTACCCGGAGTGTGACTGGGTGTGAAAGTGGGGGACGAAGTCGGGGTGGAAGTAGGCTTGGAGTTTTTCGGGGAACCAGGACTGCTCGAGTTGCCGCAGGATCCTGTCCAACAGATGACGGCCACTAGAAGAAGGATTGGAACACAGATCCGGATGCCGCGCATAGAACGCCCCCTGAAATAATAAGATTAGGATCAAATCCAAAGGCAAAAAGTTTTTTCTTTTTCCCGTCCACATCGTGAACAACTTGTAAGTTAACAGGTTTGTAGTTCTCCTATCAACTTCAAAGTAGATTGAAGGAAGGCAATCGATCTCAATGGCCCAATTCAACCATCCAAAGGTTCCTGTTGCGATTATTTTCCTGGTGAAGTTGGGGGTCTACTGGTCTGGGCCGCCAGGGTATCCAGCATTTGCAGGACCTCCGGCGAGGGTTGGAAGTAGGAATCCCATTTCGCCGCCTGGAGGAAGGACTCTTTTGCTTCGGCGTATCGCTTGGTCTTTCCGTAAACGTGCGCCAGGTCGAAGTACAAAAAACCGTTGGCCCCGTTTTGAAAAGCCTTTTGAAACGCGGGCAGGGCCAGGTCGTATTGCTTGTTCATGTAATAAAGGTCGGCGAGTTTGCCCCAATAATAAAACCGCAGGAAGGGGTTGCCCTGGAAAAGGGATTCCCGGTCCCGGAGGAAGCGGATGATGCCGTCGTAGGGTTGGCTGTAGGGGTGGTTGAATTGAAGATAATCCGACTCCCGCAGAGCGCGGTCCGCTTCCCGCCAGCCGTCCAGAATTATCCGGTTTTCGGACGTGAGGGGGATGACGGCCAGGAGGCTGTTGTCCGAGGGGGTGTGGTTTTCCTTCGAGTAAAAGTTGGCACCGGGAAACCATTGGGATAACAGGGGGTGGGCCCAGTCATCCGTCGTGAGGGCGGCCCAGGTGGCCTGGGACGGCACCAGGTCCGGGTTCACCAGGGTGTTGAGGGAATAGGCACCCAGGGCTGTGTAGCAAGGAAACCAGTGGCTGGAAAAAAGTGAGGAGGTAAAACGGCCGGAGACGTCGGTCACGAAGGTGATTACCGGATTGTTAAGGTCCAGGCAAAAATCGGAGTAAACACAGCCGGGACCGTTGGTTTGACCGAGTTCCCGCAGGCTCTGGCAGACCGACACTGTGGGATTCGAGGCGGAATATTCCCTGTCGGCGACGCCCATGGTCTTTTCCAGGTTGGCCCAGTCCAGGAGGAAGGAAAGGAAGAACAGGCCCAGGGCGAGGGAGATCCGCGTGGACCCCCGGGGGAACCCGGCCCAGAGCACGCTGAATCC
The DNA here is from genome assembly GCA_963847625.1 of candidate division FCPU426 bacterium. GTDB lineage: Bacteria > Oederibacteriota > Muellerivitia > Muellerivitales > Muellerivitaceae > CAWCKJ01. Next base: position 9,172 of record CAWKAR010000033.1, read on the forward strand.
CCAGGCCGCGACGCCAATGAAGAGAGGAATCAGGGCGGCCACGTGGTACCAGTTGGCGCTGTGCGTGAAGAGGCAGGGCACCAACAGGACGGCGAACCCGAAGGCCATCCATTTTACCAGGGGGAGATGGCGCAGGCGGAATCCCTCGGCCGCCCCCAGAAGAAATAGGCTCCCCAGGATCGGGTTCAAGAACCCGCCCCACTGGGGGTTATAAGCGAATTGGCCGTTGAAGCCCGTCCAAAGGAGACTGGTGAGGTAATAAAGGTTTTGCCGGAAATCCCACTGGAACATGTTGTCGGCCAAGCGGCCCGTGAGGACAAGGTCTTTGAGATAGGGACCGAAGCTTTCCCTCACGGCCGCGACGGCCAGGGGCAGGGCCGAAAGAATCGCGGCGGCCAGGCCAAGGACGAAAAGGTTTTTCCCTCTGGGCGAGTGAGCGCAGATTTTCCAAACCGCGGGAATGAGCCAAACAGCGACCAGGAGCCACCCGAAATAAGTGTAAAAACCCAGTCCCAGGCAGAGGCCCAAGACGATCGCGACTCCGGCGCGGTTTCGTGTGGAGTCCGCTTTCGAGAATCTGGCTAAGAGCCATAAGGCCAAGGCTTCCCAAAAAACCATGAGAACCGCGTTGTGGGAAAAACGCCCCAGAAAAACAGGCCAAAATCCTATGCTCAACAGGATGAGGCAAATCAAGGAAAAAGACCGGGAGAATACCTCCCGGAAGGCCAGGTAATAGAAAATCACGCTCAGGAAGGACAGCAGGGCCGGCACCAGCCAGAGGCTTAGGTTGGAGACTCCCCCGATCTTGAATACCCAGGCCAACAACCAGATATAAAAAGGAGGCATTTGGCTGGTGTAATAAAAGGCATCCCAATTTCCCTGGCTGTTCAAGTGGATGGCGTTGTAGGCGTTGATGACCTCGTCCGGGATGGGAAAGGACAGGTAGGAAGATAATTTATAGAAGCGGACGGCCAGGGCCAGGAGCAGGGCCAGGGCCGCCAACCAGGGAACCGGGGTGAAAAGATCGCGGGTATAAAGGGGGTCTTCCCCATCGGGAGAAGGAGGCCGTTTAAACACGTAGAACCAACCCAGGGTCCCAAAACCCAGGATTCCGATGACAAGTTTGAGGGGCCAAGCCAGGGGGGTATAGGCCAGCAGGGAGTTAAGCCCCGCCAGGAGCAGGAAACAGTTCAAAGGCTTGACCAGGAAAGGAGTCATTTTAAACCGCCTATTCCCGGTGAGGTTGAGGCGTTAGCGGTCTTGGCGATCATGGCATCCAGGGCTTTCAAATCCTCGGGCGAAGGTTGGAATCGGGAATCCCATTTCGCCGCCTGCAGGTATGCCTGTTTCTCCTCTAAGTATCGTCCGGCCAACCCCAAAACATTCGCCAGGTTGTAGCACAAGAGGCCGGTAGCCCCGTCTTGAAGCGCCTTTTGAAACGCGGGAAGGGCCAGGTCGAATTGGTTGTTCACGCAATAAAGATTGGAAAGCTTGCCCCAATAGTAAAAGCGCAGGAAGGGGTTGTCCCGGAAAAGGAATTCCCGGTCCCGCAGGAGGCGGATGATGGCGTCGTAAGGCTGGCTGTAGGGATGGTTGAATTCGAGGAAATCCGACTCCCGCAAAATCCGGTCCGCTTCCCGCCAGCCGTCCAGGATTTTACGGTTTTGGGAAGTGAGGGGGATGACGGCCAGGAGGCTGTTGTCCGAGGGACTGTGGTTTTCTTTCGAGGAAAAGGTGGCGTCGGGAAACCATTGGGATAAAAGGGACTTTGCCCAGTCGTCCGTGGTTATGGCGGCCCAGGTGGTCTGTGTCGGCGCCAGGGCCGGGTTCACCAGGACGTTGAGGGAGTAGGCCCCCAGGGCCGTGTAGCAAGGCAGCCAATGGCTCGTGAAAAAGGTGGTCGTCTTACCGGAGGAGGCGTCGGTCACCTGGGTGAACAGGGGATTGGTGCGGTCCAGGCAAAAGTTGGAGAAAACCAAGCCGGGACCGCGGGTTTGGCCGAGTTCCCGCAGGCTCTGGCAGACCGACACTGTGGGATTCGAGGCGGAATATTCCCTGTCGGCGACGCCCATGGTCTTTTCCAGGTTGGCCCAGTCCAGGAGGAAGGAAAGGAAGAACAGGCCCAGGGCGAGGGAGATCCGCGTGGACCCCCGGGGGAACCCGGCCCAGAGCACGCTGAATCCCCAGGCCGCGACGCCGATGAAGAGAGGCATCAGGGCGGCCACGTGGTACCAGTTGGCGCTGTGCGTGACGAGGCAGGGCACCAACAGGACGGCGAACCCGAAGGCCATCCATTTCACCAGGGGAAGATGGCGCAGGCGGAACCCCTCGGCCGCCCCCAGAAGAAATAGGCTCCCCAGGATCGGGTTCAAGAACCCGCCCCACTGGGGGTTATAGGCGAATTGGCCGTTGAAGCCCGTCCAAAGCAAACTGGTGATGTAATAGAGGTTTTTCTGGAAATTCCACTGGAACATGTTGTCGGCCAAGCGGCCCGTGAGGACAAGGTCCTTGAGATAGGGGCCGAAGCTTTCCCTCAAAGCCGCGACGGCCAGGGGCAGGGCCGAGAGAATCGCGGCGGCCAGGCCAAGGACGAAAAGGTTTTTACCCTTGGGTCCGGAACGCGCGCAGATTTTCCAAATCGCTGGGAGGAACCAAAGCGCGACCAGGAGCCACCCGAAATAAGTGTAAAAACCCAGCCCCAGGCAAAGGCCGAGTGCGATCGCGAGTCCGGCCCGGTTCCGGGCGGGGCCCGCCTTCGAGAACTTGGCCAAGATCCATAAGGCCAGGGCTTCCCAGAAGACCATGAGCACCGCGTTGTGCGAAAAACGCCCCAGCAAAACAGGCCAAAATCCAACTCCCAAGAGGAACAGGCAAACCAATGAAAGGGAGCGGGAGAACAATTCCCGGAAGGCCAGGTAATAGAAAATCACGCTCAGGAAGGACAGCAGGGCCGGCACCAGCCAGAGGCTCAGGTTGGAGACTCCCCCGATCTTGAATACCCAGGCCAACAACCAGATGTAAAAAGGGGGCATTTGGCTGGTGTAATAAAAAGCGTTCGAGGACCAAGGATCGTTCGAGTGAATGGCGTTGTAGGCGTTGATGACCTCATCCGGGATGGGAAAGGACAGGTAGGAAGATAATTTATAGAAGCGGACGGCCAGGGCCAGGACCAGGCCTAAGGCCGCCAACCAGGGAACCGGGGTGAAAAGCTCGTTCGTGTAAAAGGGGACTTCCCCATCGGGTGACGGAGGCCGTTTAAACACGTAGAACCAACCCAGGGTCCCAAAACCCAGGATTCCGATGACAAGTTTGAGGGGCCAAGCCAGGGGAGTATAGGCCAGCAGGGAATTGAGCCCCGCCAGGAGCAGGAAACAGTTGAAAGGATGGGTCAAGGTCATGAGCCGCGATCAGGAAGGCCGATTTTAAAGCTTTTGCCGAAATTCTCTTCCCATGGTATCCCCTGCTAAGAACAAGGTCAACGCGGCTTAAAAAGCCTGGAGTTTATCCCCCGGTCACGGCAAAAAACCAGCATGCCGAAAATAACGTCGTGGATAAAACTCGCGGAACCGAGGGGGAATGGCAAGACCTTATTCAATTCTTAAGCTTTTACAACGGAAGGATTCCGAAAAAAGGAATTCTTTAACAGCCCAGGCGCGTGGAGCGGAGGATGAGGCTCAAAGCTTTGTTTGATAACACAGGTAATGGTTGTAGCTTTGGGTCAAATCGTCCTTCGCGTAGGCGTAATCCAAGCCCAGGATGGGAATCCCCAAGCCGCCGCTCAGGTCGCTGTTGGAAACGCCGCCCCGCAATATAAAGACGCCCAAGAGGTTATAAGAAGCCCCAAGCTTCGCGTGGGAGGTGATATCCATGCCCTGGTAATAGGAAGTGCTGGAAAACAGGTCGTCCAAATCCGCGTTCAAGGTCAATTGGCGGCAGAGATGCCAAGAGGCCCCCAGCGCAATCACGGTGGGCGCCGGGTCGGTGACGATGCCGTAGAGAGGGTCCCCCGGCGAAGTATTGATGGTCGCGGAGGAGTGGAGCAGGTCGAGCGCCGAGGCGCCGATGGAGATCCCGGTTTCCTGGAAATCGTAAAGAAGCCCCAAGTCCAGCCCCCAACGGAAAGTGCTCTGGTTGATGTCGTTTTTCAACTGGTTGCTGACGTTGGAAAAATCGCTGAGGTCCAGCCCGCTCAACCAGGCGCTGTTGACATAGCCGATGCGGCGGTTGACGACCTTGAAACTGGCGCCGACCGTCAAGGGCGTTTCCTCGGCCAGGGGGTTGAAGCTGTAGGTGACCATGGCCACCGTATCGGTATAGGCCAATCCCGTTACCTCCAGCACGTCGTTCAAAATGGCTTTTTGGAATTCCGTCTGGTTTATACTCGACGTGATGGTGGAGAGGGTGTTTGTAAACTGGCTGACGCCCTGGGAAGTTAAATTGTTTCCCAGGTTCGTTACCGCGTTTCCCAGCGTGACGGCTTGGTTGGGAAAGGCGGTTTCCAGGACGGATTTAATATCCGCAAAATAAGCATTGGCGGCATTGTAGATATTCTGTGGCGTTGACCCTTGCAACGTGGCGGGTAGTGCCGACATATTCTCAAGGTCTGTGACCACGCTTCCCCGGTTGATTTGAAAAACAGCATGGGTATTGTTGTAAGCCTGGAAACCCCAGTGGTCGTCGAATTTCAGGGCGATGTTAAAAGCGGCCCCCAACTGGATGGTTTTATCCGTGAGGGTGGCGGCCGCGGTTTGGAGGTTTGTAATACCATTCTGGATGGTGACAAGCCCCTGGTTGACCTCCGGTACGTTCAGCGTGGACTGGTTTTCCAGGTTCTGGACGATTTCTTGTATCGAGGGACCCAGGTTGGTTAAGGCTTTTTGAAGGTTGGTGATATTGTTGTTATTCGTCAAATAATTCGCGATGGTGATGATGTCGTTGGAAGCGCTCAATCCCAGGGTGATTTCCCCGAAGTGGGGCGCGTTGGCCAGGACCGCCGGATTCAACACCGAGCCGTTGTAAAGGGTCCCGTCCGCCACCCCCGCGTTCCCCATTCCTTCCGCCGCAACGTTGAATTGGACCGGCGGCACGATGAATGCATTCGACGAGTCGTTCAAGCCAAGGGATCCGGAAAAAGCCCGTGCCGCAAGCAAAAAGGCCAGGCAACAGCCGAAAAATTTCATTTTAAATTCGCGCATGAAAAGGTACCTCCAGGGAATGGGTTAACGGGATGACTCACGGGAGGAACTCAGGAAATCCAGGATGGCGTATCCTTCCCTGGCCCTGGCGGTATAGGCCGGCGTGTCGTCCATGTATTTCCGGTCGTTGACCTGGTCCTTGGCCTCCAGGATCAACTGGTAGGAGGCATGGCTGTTGAGGATCTCGTAGACTTGGGCCGCGATATCGGTGCCTTTTTGGATCTCGCCCAGTTTGCTCCCGTCATAGTCGATCTTGATGTCCTTGAAATCGACCGCCAGCTCGATTTGGCTGTCCACCTTGCAATCGCCGCCTTTTTGCTCATAAACGGTGCCGATCAGGAGGATCCAAGGGTTGCGGGGCCCTCCGAATTCCATCTCATTGATGTCGAAGCGCACGTAGGAGCTTCTGCGGTCCTGGTCATTGCGGTTCGAGGAGACCCTCTCCAGGCCCAGGAAAACCGTGCGGCCGTGCCTGCGGGAAGAGGGGTTCAAGGTCATGGCGGCGTAGGAAACGGTATCGCGAAAATCCCCGGGCATGTTGATGCGGTCGTAAATTTTTATGCTGTTAAGGGCGTCCGCGGGAGTGACCGCCTGGGGCTCAGATCGGGACTCGGCCTTGGCTTTGGCCTTGGGTGTGGACTTGGGAGTAGCTTTAAGCGTGGCTTGGACCGTTGCCGAAGCGGCAGGGGTCGCCTGGGAGGATGCTTTCTTCTTGTGATGTTTTCCCGCGGGAGTGGGGGAGGCATTTTGAGCCAGGCCGATGGAAACAACGGCCAAGAGGGATAAAACCAGGCAGCAGATGATCGTTCTTTTCATGGAAGTAAGCTCCTTAATGGTTTTATAAGTTTCATAAAAGACGGAGAATTATAGTGTTAATTCCAAGCCAAAGTAAACCGGTTAACCTATATAAAAAACAGTAAAAAAGCATGTTTTTACTGGAAATATTAAAGGCCGATTGAGGGATAACAAAGGGTTTTATATGAACCGTGGAAGAGACATACATACCCAATCAGCCCGAAAAAAAAGCCCGGACCCTTTGGTCAGGGCTTTTAAAGATAGCTTACCAGAGATGAGTGTCGTCAAAGGTGATATTGATCGAAGAGGGGTTTGTGCTCGTACTATAAGGGCCCACCACGGTCCAGGGATCGCCAGCTACAGGGTTACAACAATTTGTCGCGTTCGCCCCCGTATAATCGAAATAAGCCCTCAGGTAATAGCTACCGCCTCCTGATCCGCACAAACCGCCAATCTGCATGGAATAGGTATCGCCGTTATTGCAGACATTATTGCCGGCGACGTTGAAATAGTCCTCGGCCGTTGTGGTGACTGCCTGGACGTAAATCTCAGTCTGGGGACAATTGTTGGTGCAGGGACCGTTGAAGCAGGTTGGGGTACCCAGGGAACCGGTATAGGTCAAGGTGCCGATGTAACCCTGGATCTGACCGCAAGTATTGTCAAAACTCAGGTTCGAGATCGAGCTTCCACTGACGGCGATGGGGTTTTCATAGCCATTGATGGACCCGCAACAAGTACCATCGGAATTCTGGACAAAACTGCCCATGGCGTAATTCCAATTGCTCCAGGAGGCTCCCGCGTTGGCCACGTATTCCTCAGTGACGTAATAGGAACCCGCGGGAAGACCCATAAAATAGTTTCCTCCGTTCTGGGTCACCGCGCAAGATGCGACAGGGCCGCAGTTGTTGCAATTGGTCCCGCAACTGGTGCAAGTGACGGCCCGAACGATGATGGGATCATTCGCGTCCACCACGGCACCAGGAACCGCGTATGTGACGGTCCCTGACAAGCTGTTCGAGCAGTTATACAGATGGGCGTCGGACAGGGTGATGGCGTGGTTGGTGACAACCGCGCTGCCCCCCGCCACTGGCCCCCAGTTCGTCACCGGATCGCAAGTCGATGGGCCATTACTGTTATTATTATTTTGCTCGTTGTAATAGGCTTGGAGCCAAATCGAGGCGGCTCCGGACAGGTTGAGAACACTATAAGTGCCGCCATTGGCTGTAACCCCTTTATTCCCGCCGCCGCTGAGAGTGACGGAGTAGCCGCTATCGGAGTAACCCACGACATTCAGCGTATTATTGTTGTTAACTTCGCCTATGCCGGTATAGGTGATGGGGCCGGAGACACCGTAAAGTTCACAGCCGTTGCCGAAATAAATGTTGGCGGTATAAGTCAGAGGTCCGCTGAAGGCGAATGTCGTGGGGGAGTTTGAGCCTCCGAGGCAGGCGATCACCGGAGTCGGTGTGGATGTTCCAAAGTTAGGAGCTGAATAAACTATATAGGGATCGCCCACAGAAGGCCCGCCGCCGTTATCGCCACCGAAACCATTAACTCCTGTCCAGAAGGCTACAAGTTCGTAAGAACCTGTCGAGGGAAGGTTGATGGAATAGGGAACGAGACCCGTTGTCGCGGGAGCCGACCAAAAGACCCCATTGCCGCCGTTGAGGTTAGTGGTTGCGTAAATCAAGAGGTATTTCCCTGTGGGGCTGTTGCCTCCGTTGTATTGAATCGTTCCCTTGATAACGTAAATGCCGGCGGTTGGAGTGGAGGTAATGGTGGGCGTCGCAGTCTTAGTGGGAGTCCTGGTTATCGTGGGAGTCGTGGTTTTGGTGGGAGTATAAATCGTAGTATTGGTTCTGGTAATAGTGGGAGTCGGCGTCGAGGTCAGGACAGGGGTGGGTGTAATGGTTGGTGAGTTGGTGGCGGTCGGAGAGTTGGTAATAGTCGGCGTTTCAGTGATGGTTGGTGTGTCGGTGATGGTTGACGTTTCGGTGATGGTCGGTGTGTCAGTGGTTGTAGAGGTGTTTGTCGGGGTGTAGGTTTCCGTTGGGGTGTAGGTGATGGTCGGCGTGTCGGTTTGAGTCAGCGTGTCAGTGATGGTCGGTGTATCGGTAGTCGTCGGCGTGTTAGTCGAGGTCGACGTATTAGTCGGAGTGTTGGTTTGAGTCGGGGTGGAGGTGTCGGTTGGTGTATTGGTGGGCGTCGAGGTCGGGGTAGAGGTAGAAGTGTCGGTTGAAGTGAGCGTAAAGGTAAAGGTGCAAGTGTTGCCGCTGATTAAGTCGGTACAGACGGTATAGGTAGGTGTAGGGGTACTGGTGGGCACAGCATGGGTGGGGGAACTGGGATTGCTGCCGGAACTGCAAGCGCTGATCACCGCCGCCGTGATTCCTAAAAAAAGAATGTAAAACCAGAGATAGCTGTGCTTCATGGGAAACCTCCACCGATGGACTGATTTGGTATCCGGAAGGTATAAAACCGAACCGTGGAAAACTTTCCGAACAAATTAAAGGTCAACTTGAAAATAGTACCCCTGAAATGAACAACAATCAACTTGGTTAAATGGAAAACTAAGGCCTTTTATTAGGGTTTTTAAAGATTTTACATGTTGTTAAATAACAATAATTCTGACCAATGATGTTCACCGGGGCTTTGCTTTTCCTGAGCGGTGCTTAAGAGACTTTTATAAAACAGTCATGGATTATGGGAGTAATACAACTTCTTTAAAAGTTTTGTGGAGGATGCTTAAAACATCCAGAAAAACGATATGAATGATTGTCCTCTTTCCATATTGGTTCATCTCAGTACAAAATGAAGTATCTTTTCGCTTACAATAAACAACCATGAGCCCCAAACGATCCCCCCTTCAACTAGGACCGCCCCCTCCAAGATCCTTATTCATCCCGGGCAAGGAAACCATCCTGGAAGCTTGGAACATCCTTGTTTTTTCAACTGCTTTTGCCCTGCTCTTCAACGCCTTTTACACCGACGGCATCGAGCTCAAGTACAAACCAGAGAAAAAACCATCCCTGCAAAATATTTTGAATTCCAATCCGGCCGGCAATCCGTCCACGGAAGCCCCGGCGGGCTGGAATATTTCCCCGGTTCCCAAGTCCAAAGCGGACGTTCACTCTCAAGCCCAAAATCCCCCGGCGGACAGCATCCCCCGCATCACCCTGATCGGGGCCAAGAAACGGTTCGACGGGAAGAAGGCGGTCTTCCTCGACGCGCGAAAGCCCGGGGAATACCAGGAAGGGCACATCCCCGGAGCGCTTAACTTCTTCGCTAACGAAATGGACAAATTCGCCCCTCTCGTGTTGCCCCAACTGCCGGACAAGAACCAGGACCTGGTTTGCTATTGCAGCGGCGGGGACTGCGACCTGTCCCTCGAGGTGGCCCAAAGCCTCATGGCCCAGGGTTACCAACATGTGGAGGTCTACCAGGGCGGGTGGCCCGATTGGAAAAAGGCGGGGTATCCTGCCCACAAGGGGGAACGCCCGTGATTTTCCGCCAAGTCATGAACGACCCGGGCCTGTGCGTGGTGAGCGCTTTGCTTCTGGCCTTGTGGGCCTGGGCGCGGTACGGCCCGTTCTCCCGTAAGCCCGGACCCACCAACGGGGAGACGGCGGCAGTGACCCTGTTGCGGGTGGTTTGCGGCCTCCTACTTTTTTACTCCACCCATGACAAGCTGGTGAATCCCTCTGCTTTCATCCAGGAAGTAGCCGCTTACCACACACTCACTCCGCAGCTGGTTCCCCTGGCGGCTATCGTCATCCCTTGGCTGGAGTTCTTTTCCGGCGCCGCGCTGGTGTTGGGGATCGGGTGGCGAGGGGCGGCCGTGATTTTCTGCGGCCTGATGGCGGTCTATTCCATCTCTATTAGCTGGGTCTTTGCCCGGGGCCTGGAGATCGGCTGCGGTTGCGGCTTGGGCGATCCGAACGAAAAGGCCACCTGGCTGACCGTGCTCCGGGACCTCCTGTTCCTGGGAATGGGCCTCGCGGTTCTTTTCGCCCGGAATACCTTTGTCCAGTTGGACAAGGTTTTCAAAAAACAAACCTGATAAGATTTTTAAAAGACTTCCTCCAGCGGATTTGCCCCTCGACTTTGAAACAACATTCCCCTTCGACCTGAACAATCACTTCCATAATCTAATTGTCCCTATTGAGGTGCTGTTACTCGGTTTGGGTAAAAGTAATCAATCCGGATTTGTTTCCCACGGACGAATTGCTGCTTTTTCAAAGGTTTTTTCAGCCAAGGCTTTGGCATGCAGTTTGCTTTTTATCTTACTGTTACTAACCATCACTCAATGCCCATTTTTGCCTATCTTTGGAGGCCGTTTTGTATCCTTCCGGGAATCTTCTGGCTAAGCCGGCATCCGCTCGCGAGGGGTTCCTTTGGGCTGGCCATCTCTTGTTGGAAGCACTCGACGAGGCTCTCAAATTCAGCCATCACCCGCCGGCTTGTTACCTTGGAACGCCGGAGGAACTGGCTGAGATGCCCCTGGAACGAAGCATCCACCTCAAAGGCCGGGCCAATGGCCTGGTAGTCCTTCGCGCCGGCTGGAGCCTAGGCTTGTCCCTGGCGCAGGCGGTTCCGGCCGAGTCCGGGAAAAACATCACGGTGGAGGAATCCTTTGACAGACTGGTCCGGCTTTTCTGCCTTCGCTTCATCGCCTCCCATTCCAAAAGCTCCGGGTTCAACTCCTTCCTGGTCTCAACCAGCGGGCCCTGGAGTTGGCCCAGCCAGACCCCGCTAGGCTCCTGCTCCCTCGCCGTGGATAACCATCCCGTGGAATTGCGCGTTTGGGCGCTCAACGCAGGCCGGTCCGGGAGGGTCGGGAACGTGAACGGAGTCATTCCATGAGAGAACCCACAGCCGCCTTTTTCCGGGATTTGGAAAGGGAACTGGCACGTCTGGGTTCCAAGCTTTCGCAGACCTACGGTTCGGCCCCGAACGTGATCCTGGATATCTGCGTGGAAATGGAAGTTTGGCTGAACCGGATCCAGGAACTCGACAGTTTTTGGCCCGCCCCGATCCGGGACCGGGTGAGGTTTCTCGGGGACCAGCTGTTGAAAGGAAATCCGCCCCCCGATATCTACAACCAGATGATCCGGCTGATGATCCAAGCTTCGGAGAAACTCGAGGAATGCCGGACTAAGCGGTTGGCGGCGCAGTCTTTCCAGTCCCGGGGCGGTTTGGTGAAATCAGGAGAAGGGGAAACGGCCTGCGTAAGGACCTGACGCGGATAATTCCAGACCCAATGGGTTTTTGAACCAAGTCAATCCAGTTTCCTCGTTCCAAGCCAGGGGTGAGGGGTCCGTTCCGGGCAGGGAACGAACCCCGACCCCCTTGGTTCACTCCTCCCGAAGCCCTTCAAATCCCGCGGTTTAGAGGGTTTTAAACTGGCTGAACAGCCGACAATATTCTTTATAATGCCTTCATGAACCGAAGATTATCACGACTGGCTTCCGCCCTTTCCCCTGGACCTCCGGGGCCTTTCCTATATTTCGGTCTACTGGCCATCCTGGCTTTTCTTCCCTGCATTTTGACAAACCAGTTTTATTACAGCGACGATATCACCACCTACTCCATTCTGCGGCAGTTCTTAAAAGAACACCTTCTCAAGGGTGAATTCCCCCTGTGGAACCCTTATTTACTGGGCGGGTCCCCTTTCCTGGCCTATCCCAACACCATGGCGGCTTACCCTCTTTTGTATCCCTTCCTGCTTTTTTCCATTCCCTGGGGGATGTCGCTCTTTAACCTGGTCCATTTTTTCATCGCGGGAATGGGGGCTTTCTTCTGGCTTCGAAAGTTGGGCCTGAAGGATGGCGCTTCCCGGGTTGGCGCCATGACCTACGCCTTGTCCGGCATTTTTTGGTGGGAAATTCTCCATCCGCCCTTGCTGGCGGCTTTAGCCTGGTTCCCCTGGTTTCTCGCCGGCCTGGAGGGGCTCTGCCAGGAATGGATTCCCGGCCGGGCTTTTAAAGCCGGTCTTTCCTTCGCCATCCTTTTTTTATGTGGAAGTTACCAAATCACGCTGGGGGCGCTCCTGGCCGGCGGTCTATATGTCCTGGCTCGCCTGGGGAACCGGAACGACCTTCAAAACGCCTGGAAAAACCGGAACCCGGGGAAATGGACAAGGGTGTTCGGGGCCCTGGTTTGGGGAGGCCTGCCTCTTTTAATCCTGTTCATCCCCTCCTATGAGTACATTCGATTGAGCGACCGTTACCAAGGCGCCTTGAACTTTTCAACTTTCAACGCCAGTCATTCCCTCGACCCGGGAACCCTTTACCAAGTCCTCTACCCGGTCCATCCCTTCGGCCCCCCCCCGCGGGCTGAGGAAACCTTTGACGCGAACGCCGGTTTCGCGGGTCTCTGGACCCCCCTGCTTGTTTTCTGGGCCCTCCGACGGAAGAAACACCCCTTGAAGTGGCCCCTGGTTCTTATCGGCTCATTTTTTTTCCTGGTCAGTCTCGGGAAGTACTTCCCGCTTTTCCATTGGTTGTGCCTGGGATTTCCCGGCTTTCACTCGGTTCGCGCCAGTTTCCGGTTCATCTTCGTGGCTGTTGCCTGCTTTTCGGTGTTGGCCGCTTGGGGATATGAGCAACTTGAGAATTTCGGTGCTTCCCCCCTGGCGGCCCGAAATGCCCTTTTGATCTACGGCACCATCCTGTTGATTTTAACCCTCCTCTGGCCCCAACCGACCTGGGCCGAATGGATTCCCCTCCTCCTGGGTTTATCGGGGGTGGTCCTCTGGCGGCTGAAGCTTCTTCCCCATCCATGGGGACTTCGGTGGTTTTTTGTTTCCATCCTGTTCTCCATGCTCCTGCCGGGCTGGTACGCCTGTCCTTCCCGGATGGGCGCCGCGTCCAACTTCGACTTCACAGGCAAAATGCCTTTATTCAACCGCATAAAAGCCGAAGCGGGGGATTCCCGGATTCTCCTGGAGGATGGATGCCTCCAATATCCGACCCTCTCCCTGGGACGAATCACTCTCAGCCCTTACCCGGTTGACGCCACATGCTTATTCGGCATTCGAAACGTCCTGGGATACAGCGCGATGGCCTATGGAAAAACAAACCTCCTGATGGCAAAAACGCCCGTAGAGACCTGGACGAGTTTATTTGCGGTGAAGGGCTACCTGGTCAAGGACAAGGGAAATCCCGGATCTCTTTATCCTCTTATGGGATTCCTTCGGGGGACCTGCCCCATGGTTTACGCGCCAGCCAAGCTGCGAATCGTGGAGGATGACTCCCAGGCCCTATCGGGAATGGCGTCGAAGGATTTCAATCCCATGTCGGAGGCTTTCCTGGCCGGACCCCTATCCGCTGGAAATTCCCTTCTCAAGCAGAAACCCGTCAGCCTGCGGTACAAATGTTTAGCGGAATGGCCCAACGGCGAGACCTACGACATCCAAATGTCCGGGGACCATTTAACGGTGTTTTCCCAGGTGAACTATCCTGGATGGAAAGCCTGGCTGGACGGAAAACCCGCGCCCAACCTGGAGGCGGACACCTTGTTCCGTGCCCTGGTGATTCCCGCTGGCCGGCACCGGGTGGAATTCCTTTACCGGCCCTGGTGGTATTACCCGCTTCCGGTGGGCCTGGCGGTCTGGCTTTTGGGGACTGGAGTTTTCCGGAAGAGGCTGTGGAAAAGCTGAAGGAAAAAGGAAGGTTATGATTAGGCCCTGTAGGCCCGATGAATTTGAATCCTGCCTTGCAATCATCAATGACGGCGCCCAGGCCTACCGGGGCGTGATTCCGGGGGACTGTTGGCACGAGCCCTACATGTCACGGGATTATTTCCAAAACGAGATCGATAAAAAGGTCGTTTTTTGGGGTTATGAGGAAAAAGGCATTCTTTGCGGGGTCATGGGCATCCAGGATGTGCAGGATGTGACTTTAATTCGGCACGCCTATGTGAGGACGGCCCTTCGCAACCAAGGCATCGGCGGGAAACTCTTAACCTTTCTTCTCCAGAAAGCCCAAAGGCCAACCTGGGTGGGGACCTGGGCCTCGGCCGTGTGGGCGGTCAGGTTCTATGAAAAGTACGGTTTTAAACTGGTCTCCACCGAGGAAAAAAACCGTTTGCTGAAGAAGTACTGGACCATCTCGGAGAGGCAGATCGAAACATCCGTGGTTTTGGCCGGTTCCAAAAAAGGGTTTATTTAGCAGATGGCTGGGTGCGGGGCCTATTCAAGCGGGCCATGACCTGTTTTTTGGTATTTAAGGGTTCTTTTTTTTCTTTTTCCCGCCCCTGGCGAACTCCTTCAGGATCTCCTCGGCTCCTATACGCTCCCGCGGGGAAAGGTCCGGTTGTTTCAGGAATTCCTCCATGGCTTTCTTACCCTCGGTGATCCGCCCGTTCTGAGCCAAGGCCAAGGCCAGGTTGATGGTCAGGGCCAAAGAATAGGGTTTGGGCTCCCCCTGGATCAGGTGGATCATGTCCTCCTGCCTTCCCTTTTTCCCCAGCTCGGAAGTGTAAAAAAGAAGGATTTCCTCGTTATGGGGGGACCGGATCATGGCCTCCTTCAAGGCCTCCTCGGCCCCGGCCCAATCCCCCATCTCGGCGAGGGCTTGGGCCCTCACCAGCGAGGGGCCGAAACTTGCGGATTTTTCCCGCGCGAGGGTTTTCAGGCATTCCAACCCTTCCTCCACCCGGCCAGCCTTCATATAAAGGAAGTAAAGCTGCCGTATGACCTCCAGCCGGTCCGGGTCCAGCTTGGCCGCGGATTGTATCTCGTCCCAAGCCAAGTCGGTCTCCTCCAGGGCCAAATAGGCCTTGAAGAGGTTCAGGTGGGCGGTGGCCGACTCCGGTTCAATATCCAAGTATTCCAGCAGGCATTTCTCAGATTCCCTGTAACGGCCTTCCTCCAGCCGGGCGATGCCCAGGCCCAGGAGGGCCTCCGGCGGACCGGACTTTGCCTGGAGGGCCTTCTCGAAACTTTGCCCCGCCAGTTCGGGAAGCAGGTCCCTCAGCAGGTTCCACCCCAATTTCACCAGGGCACCCGGTTTCTTCTCATCCTCCAGGGCTTTCCGCTTCTCTTTCTCATATTCGCTTTTGCGCACGAAACGGGCATCCGGCCCTCCCGGGGTGAGCCCCGGCGGAAGGGGGTAGAGTTCCCCCAGGGATACGAGCTGCTCCAGGACAAACTGATCCCCGGGCAGGAGTTCCAGGGCCTTCCAGTAGGCTTCCACGGCCTTTTCCTTGGCGGCCATGGCCTGGTAGGTCCGGCCCAAGTTGCTGTAGATCCAGCCGGCGTCGGGGGCCATGCGAAGGGCCTGCTTGTAGAAGGACTCGGATTTTTCCAGCTCTCCCGTCGCGCGGAAGCAGTAACCCAGTTGGAAGCAGGTGATGGGGCACTCCGGATCGATATCCAGCGCCTCCACCAGGCCCGGGATGGCCTCCGCGATGCGGCCCGCCTCCAGCAGCGGATTGACCGCCCGGAGCTTGGGCCAGCGCTTCACGAATAGACGGAAGAGAAAAGCCCCCGGCACGGTCGGCGCCGCTTTCAAGAGGGCATCCATCGCGCCCGCGCCGGAATCGAAATCGTAGCCTTGCTTCTTCGTTTCCTTCAACTTTTGGAGCCACACAGGCACGTGCTCCGGCAGGTGGTGGAATTGGGCCAGGGCCATGGGCAGGGAAACGAAGGTAATCTCCGGCGGCACGTCACCGGGTTGAAAGGAAGATGAATTCAAGGGAGATCCTCTGGCTTATCAAGTTTTCGACCATCATTCCCGCCCCTTGGAAGGCAAAGGCGAATGAATGATAATAAATCTTCACTGAAATTTCAGGATTTTCTCAGGCATTCTAACATGGTTTTCAAAGATTTTTTTGACCCAAGGAGGGTGACGTGGCGCCTTTATCAACAAAAATATTGCGCGGGTTTTTTATTTCGCAAACAATTAAATTTATTTTCATACCCCGAAACGGAAGTTCCGGGAACCTATAAAACACCCGCCGGCGGTTTTCCCGTCTTCTCCATCTGCTCCAACACCTTGAGGCCTTGGGCGGCGGAGGTGTGGTTGGGTTGGCATCGAAGGGCCTTCTCTAAGAAATCCCGCGCTTCCTTCAGGTTTCCCCGCCTCATATAAAGGGACCCCAGGCTGTTGTAGAGGTGGGCCGCGGGTATGCCCCGTTCCAACGCCTGCCGGAGGGACTCCAGCTGGGGCCCATAGAGGCGGTCCTTATAGTCGTTCTCCGCGATTTTCTCGAAAAAGCAGGATTCCAGGAAGGGGTCCCCCTTGAAATATCCGAACCTTTGAAACAGGGCCTCAATGACCGGACCGCGGGGCTTCCAATCGTGGTTGTCGTAGACCGCGCCGGCCAAGTCATGGACTTGCCGGTCCGCCGCGATCCAACGGTTCAGGATATCGGGACGGGAGGAAGGCAAGGGAATCAAGCCCAGCATGAATCCACCGTCGGGCCGTCCCACGTCCGGGGCCAGCCAGATCCATTTCGCTTCCGGGAATTCCCGCTGAAGGTAAGGTTGGTAGTGGATGTTGGCCAGCAGGGCGGCCCAACGGCAGGAGCCCGGCGGGATCTTGTCACTCTCGCAGGCATTGAAGGGATAGTCGATGACGGAAAGGGTCTGGTCGAAGGTATCCGGCACCAACTCGGACAGGACGAAACCGGGTCCCTGCTTTTCACTCAAATCCCGCAGGATCTCATAGGCGCGCCAACGTTCCACGGATTTGGA
The DNA here is from genome assembly GCA_963847625.1 of candidate division FCPU426 bacterium. Taxonomy (GTDB): domain Bacteria; phylum Oederibacteriota; class Muellerivitia; order Muellerivitales; family Muellerivitaceae; genus CAWCKJ01. Next base: position 25,861 of record CAWKAR010000033.1, read on the forward strand.
AGCGAACCATAAATCCCGGGGCTGGCTCCAATAATCCCGGATCACGCCGAAAAGGTGGTGATAGTCCAGGCTGGCGGAGACCAAAAGCACGCCCGCGGCAACCCAAGCCCTGGAGGGGATGGGGAAGGCCCTCAATAGAGCGCAAAGCCCGTAGGCCGATGCCGCCAACAAGAAAGGAAGCACCTGGATGACCCGGTGTGAGTCCAGGCCGCCGGTGAGAAAGCCCGGCATCATCAACACGAAGAAAACGGCTATCCACTTCAGCCGGTCCGGAGTTCCACGGGGTCTCAGGTAGGCCACGACCCCCCAGAAACAAAGCGCCCCCAAAACCGGGTTCAGGAATCCGCCCCAGAAGGGACGGTAGGCGAGGATATCCCAGGGCAGGGGACTCCCCCAAAAAAGGCTGAAAAAGTCGTTCAATCCCGGCAGACCAGGGCCCCAGGGATTTTGCAGGACATTTACGTAGTGCCCGCTTTTCTGGGGCCAGGTGACCAGGGTTAGGATAAGGAAGAGGACGGTTTGGGGGATGAAAAAATAAAAGAAGGATTTCCATTCCTTTCTGGGTGGGAAGGCCGTTCCCTTGAAAACCGCCAGGGTGAGCAGAAATGCCACGACTCCCCAGGAAGGGAAGGTGTAAAAACCAAGCCCCGAACCGACGCCTAAAACGAAAGCCGCACGGACCCGGTTTTGAGCCGGGGCCTTCTCGAAAATCCCCCAAAGATAAAAGACCAGGCATTCCCAATCGAGAATCATTCCCCCCTCCAGGGAAAGCCTTCCGGCGTAAAGGGGCCAAAAGCTGAAGGCCATCAAGCAGGCGAAAAGAAGGGAGAAGGACCTGGAGAAAAACCGGCGGGCGCCGAGCCAGGCAAAAAGCACTCCTAGGCAGGACAACAGGGAAGGGAAAAACCAGAGGGCCGCCAGGGAGATCCCGAAGGTTCTGAAGAACAAGCCGAGGCCCCAAACGTAAAAGGGGGGCATGCCGGAAAAATCGTAGGTCATTTTCCAAACCCCGTGCTCGGCGAGTTCCAACGCGTAATGGCCGTTCAGGGCCTCGTCCTCCAGGGGCCAATAAGTCAGCGTCGTCAAATGGAGAAAGCGGGCCGTGACCGCGGCCAGGGCCAGCAGGGCCATAAGCCAGGCGGAAGGGGGAGAAAACCATTCCTCGCGGGAAAGGGGTGGACCGTTAGCGGCACTTATCGGGACTCGGAAGGCGATCAGCAGGGGAACGACGAGGCCCAAAAGGATCAGGAATCCCTTACCCCCGGCGCCCATCGGCGAAAAGGCCAAAAAGGAATTCACCAAAACCAGCCAGGCCGGAAGAAGAATCAGGGCGGGCCGGAAGGAAGATGGAGTTTTGGAAGAGGAAAACAAGAAATTCGCCTTTGGGAAGTGACGTAATGATCAAAACTATTATATATAGCTTGTAAAAAAAGTCCCAAAAACAGATTTTTTTCCAACCATTCCGGCGGCTTAAACTCCAGGCCCCCGGCTAGGATCAGCTTTTTTGGAGGGGGAGTTGGAGGATGCAGCGGGTGCCGCGGGGGGTTGCGCGCTGGAGCGCGATCAAACCGCCGTGGGCTTCCATGATTTTCTGGCTGATGGCCAGGCCCAAACCGGTTCCCTGCTTTTTAGTGGAGAAAAAAGGCTCGAACAGGTGGGGCAGGAGTGACTCATTGATCCCGGGCCCGGTGTCCCGCACCTCGAGGAACAGATAGTCGTTCTGGGAATAGGCGGAAAGAGTCAAGGTGCCTTCCTTCTCCATGGCCTGGAAGGCGTTCCAGAGGACGTTCACCAAAACCTGCTCAAGGCGCTCCCCGTCCGCCTGGAAGTTAGGAAGGCCTTTTTCGATTTCCCAGACGATCTTGATTCCCTCCGGGATTCCTCCCGGTTGGGCCTGGACCAGTTTCAGGGATTTTTCCAGGAGGCTCTTCGGATTCACCGTTCCCTTTTTAACCGACATTTCCCTGGAATAATCCAGGATGTCATCCATGAAGTTCTTCAACCGCGCGGTTTGTTCCAGGAGGGTGGCGACGTCCCGGGCCAGGTCGGGCTGGGCCTTCACCTTATCCCGCAAGATTTCACTGGTGCCGGCCACAGCCATCAGGGGGTTTCGGACTTCGTGGGCGATGGCGGCGATCGCCTTGCCCACCGCGGCCAAGCGTTCGTACCTTAAAAGCATGTTCTGGTTTTTCTTGCGCTCGGTGATATCCCGGATGATGGTCAGGACACTGGGACGCCCCTGGTAGGTAAAGGAGACGCCCTTGGTTTCCAAGTCCAGGATTTGGCCGTCCCGGCGGACCATTTTAAGCTCGACGAAATCCCGGGTGCTGCCCTTTTCCTGGATTTCCCGTATCCGGGCCAGGGCGGTTTCCCTGGAGTCGGGGTGAATGATCTCCAGGATCGATTTTCCTACTACTTCCTGGGGATGAACGGCTCCCAGGGCTTTGAGACCCGAGGAATTGACAAAGAGGACCTTGCCGTCGGAATGCACCACGACGGCCTCAGGCAGGACTTCCACGAGGAGGCGGTAGCGTTCCTCGCTTTCCCGAAGGGCCTGTTGAGCCCTTCGCCGATCATCAATCATTACAGCCGATAGGCAGATTCCCGTAATTTCCCCCGGCGCGCCTTGAATGGGTTGAAAGGTGAATTCAAACCATCTGAGGTTTCCTTCCCGGTCGGGAAGGCATCTTTCCACCGTGATGGATTCCCCACCCAGGACTTTATTAAAGTTCTCCTGGCAAGCGCCCCGAATGTCCGCTGGGACAAAATCAAGAAAAGGACGGTTTTTTTCGTATCCTTGGCCAGTCATGTAACGCATCGTTTCATCGGCGTTGCGGTTGAATTCGCGCAAAAATCCGTCCTTATCGATCAAGGCGATCATTTGGGACCCGCTGTTGAAGACCGCCCTCAGGTTGGATTCGGAGTTTTGGAGGGACTCCTGGAACTTTTTGCGCTCGGTGACATCCTCGATCATGGCCACAGCGAGTCCTCCGCCGTCTTGGGCATCGGGAAGGGAGGTGGCGGTGGCGTTTCCCCAAATCACGTGCCCGTCCTTGTGAAGGTACCTCTTGAGCATCTGGAACCGGGAGATTTTCCTCTCCGCGAGCTGCTGGCCCATGTCGTCGCTTTGGGAATGGTCGTCCGGGTGGAGGAAGTCATGAAGCATTTTTCCCAGCATCTCCCCGGGTGAGTACCCCAGCAATTCGCACAGGGCCCGGTTGACCTCCACCAGCCTGCGGCGGTGCGTCAAGAGCATGGGGATGGGGGCTTCCTCGAAGACCTTCCTGAATTTATCCTCGCTTTGCCTCAGGGCCTCCTCGATTTTTTTACGCGCGGTGACATTGTGGATGATGGCAAACCCTCCAACCACTTCTCCGTCCTCGCTTCGGATGGGGAAATTCCTGGACTCGAGAAACACTTCCCTGCCCCGCTCGTTCTTGAAGTGGGTTTCCTTGAAGTCGACGGTTTTTCCCTTCAAGGTCTCATAAAAGGGATTATCCAGGCCCATGGTCTTCAGGTAGGGAAAGATTTCGAATGCGTTTTTTCCCAGGACCTCCTCGCGGGAATAGCCTGTGAAAGTTTCCATGACGGGATTCCAAAGGGTGTAGCGGCACTCGGTGTCATAGGCGATGACGCCGTCCTCGGAGTTATCAATCAATTCCTGGAATCGAAACATTAGGGAATTCGGGAATTCCTGTGTTTTGGGGGATGGGTTCGTCATGGATTTATTCCTGTTTTGAAATGCAAGAGAAATATTTTATCAGAAGAAAGGGAAGGAACGTCAGGCTTGATGTCTTTACTTAAATAACGCTGAAAAATAGGGATTTAAGGCTTCTTTTTCCAGCGGCGGATCTCCTCTTCGGTTAGATTTGCCCATAATCGCATCTCAAAGGGATGTCCTTTGACGAAGGCCATACAGGCCGATTGGGGTGGACGGTCCGGCCACTGGATGGGCAGGCTGGATTGGATGCTGCCGGGGGTGATTCTACGGCTGTCCAGCTTCCAGAACTTCTGGATGAAAAAATGCCAAATCAGGACCGTCATTTCCAGGAAGACGTCCCTCCGGACGGGGGGGATTTTGCCGGAATGGGCGCTTTCCTCCAGGAAGTTGTCGAATCTCCGGTCGGACCGGATCACGAGAAGCCCCTGGAACGGCTCGGAAAAAGAGATGCTCTTTTCCAGGGGAAGGTCGGCGAGCCCCTCCGGCTCCCAGTTCACCGGTTCCGCTGGGAGGTTACAGCGGCGGGTCAGGAAATCCTGGAGGAAATTGAAAAGTTCCTTCGAGGAGGGGATCTGCTGTTCCATATACGGGTTGTAAAGATTCTCGGCGGAAGGAGGGGATGAAGGGGGTGTATCGCTCATGGGAGCTTTTCGCTTCTGGAATAGTCATGGGTAAAGGTTTTCATATAACTAATTTATCCCGACTCCCCTGAAAAATCCAGAGGTCCCCTTCTTTGCCGGGAATAAAAAGCCAATTGCCAAAAAGGACGTAAACAAATAGAAACGAGACTCATACCAGACAAAATTTGCACAAAAAGTTACCGTTAATTTGTCACGCGGCGGATTTGTCCGGATTTAACCAGGGGCCAACCCCAGTAGGTTTCCCCGATGATAGTTTGGATGATTTTCACGCCCTCGATGAGACGGGGGCCTGGTTGGTTGAGGAGGGAGGAATCCACGCTGAAAACACAGCGTTTTTTGACAGCGGTGAGCCTTTCCCAGCCGATGCGCTTCAAGGCCTCCTCGGGGTCGAAATCCAATCCGGCCCCGTAGATGGTGAAGACGATGATCTCCGGGTCGAAATGCACCAGTTCCTCGATCTTGACCGGCCGGCTGATTTCGCGGGGCAGGATGGGAAAATAATGGGCCCCGGCCTCGGCCATGAGTTCGGGCCAATAGCCGCCGGCCACGGTGGGGGGCTTGTTCCATTCCTCGCAGTAGAGCTTGGGCCGGTAGCCGCCGTTTGGGACTTTTTCACGAAGGGCCGCCAGGCCGCCCGCGAAATCGCCCGCCAATTGCCGGGCCCGGTCCTGGGTTCCGGTGACCTTGCCGATCAGGAGGAAGGCTTCCTCGGCGTCCCGCAGGCATCGGATATCCAAGTGGTAGGCGTTCAAGCCGTTTTCCTTCAGGCGGTTGTGGAGGTCCTGCTGGGCGACGGAAAAGGTCAAGACCAGGTCGGCCCACAGGCTCTTGGCCCTCTTGACCCCCGTGGAAAACCAGTACTCGGGTTTTTGACGGTCGGTTACGGGCGGGAGGTTCTCAAAGAATTCCGGGACCGTGGTGACCTGGTCGCCCAGGCCCAAGAAAGAAAGGATCTCGGTCACGGGCGGGGCGAAGGAAACGATGCGTTTGGGGGCGTTCGAACTCATGTGCCGAGTGTAGAAAACCCCTTCGTTAAATTCCAGTTATTTCTTACGGCTATTTGTAGAGGAAAAGGGTCAGGTCCAGGGGATGGTAGTGGTCCAGGAGATGGACCCGCGAGACGCCCAGCTTCCGGCCGAAGGCAACCAGGTCCCGCCCCCGCACCATGAAGCGGTCCGGCTCGCGCAAACCCGCCTCGGCGTTCAAAATGTTGAAGGCCACAGCTTTTTTCGTCTGCCTCAGGACGGAGGCCAGAAGTTCCCGCATGTATTTCCAATTGTCCCGCACTCGCACGTTGAACACCCCGGACAGGAAGGAATAGTCGAAGGTCCTCACTGGAAAAGGGTGCGCCAGGATCACGCGGGCCTCGAAGTGGGCCTCGGGATAAAGCTGACGGGCTTCGCGGATCACATTGGGAAAGAGATCGACGCCTGTGTAATCAAGGGACAAGCCTTTTTTCTGGAGGTAACCCCAGAAGGCCCCCAAGCCGCAGCCCAGGTCCAGGACTTTACAGCCTTCCAAAGGGCCGATGGAGGAAAGCGCGTCGAAACGGACCTGCTGGCTTTCCGGTGTTTGCCAGCCCACCCTCTGTTCGGGCGATTGGTACCGGGAAAGCTGGGAAGAGTAAAAGCGCTCCAGAGACTTCAGATCCTCCGCGGAAAAACCTGGGAAATCCGCCAATTGAAAGGGACCGACCTGGGTGGCGCCGGGGCCATGAGGAAGGCGTTTCAAGGGTTTGAAAGCCGGTGGTTTCATGGCCTTTATTGTATCCGCTCAGGCCAAGCTAAAGCAAAGCCCGAAAACCTAGCTGGAAAAGTCCGTGAAAAACCGGACGGTGGTTTGGGCGGCCTCCACCAGAACCGGGGGAGGTTGGGTAAAGGGATGGGACGCCTTGAACTTGTGGTCGGCCCCGGCCAGGATGGCCAGGTGGGAATGGGGGTGGATAGCCGCCAGGCTCTCGGACTCATCGGGGGATACGCTCGCGTCCTCCGAACCGTGGACGAATAGCACCGGAATCTCCAGGCGGTTCAGGTACGCCGGAATGTCCCCTTCCTTCCCCCAATTCTCCGCGTCTTCCAGGAAATCCAGGGAGTACCTCAGGGCTTGCCCGGTCCGGGAACTCTCGGTGGACGTGAACCCCTCCTTCCGCCAGGCTTGCCTGGCCTCGTAGAAATATCGGTTCACGCGGGAAATGGTGGCCCAGGTCGCCACACCCTTTACCGCGGGGCATTGCCCCGCGGCCAGGAGGCAGACCCCGCCGCCCCTGGAATGGCCCCAGATGAACAAATCCTTTTGCGGGGGAAGACGGGAATCCAATCCTCCCTGTTCCAGGCGTGACACCACCGCGTGGAGGTCCTCCACTTGCCGGGTGATGGTGTCCTTCTCGAAATTTTCCATTTCCTGGAAGGGCCCGTCCTTGGCGCTTCCCATGCCGGAGCCTGAGAAGTTGAACCGCAACACGGGAAACCCCGCCTGGGCGAAAAAGGCCGAAAGCCATGGGAAAAAGGCCCAATCCTTGAAGCCGAGGAAGCCGTGCGCCATCACGATAGCGGGGCCCGATATTTTTCCCGGCAGTTCCAGGGTGGCCCAGAGCTTGCGCTTTTGGGGGCCCTCCAGGGGGAAATCGGAAACGCTCATGACCTTCCTTTGAAGGTTCGGGCGTCGGAGTTGTAGCCGTTCATTTTTTCAGCAGGTCCCGGATTTCCTCCAGCAGCACTTCCTGCTTGGGAGGGGCTGGGGCCGCCGCCGGAGCGTCGTCCGCCTTGCGGTGCAGGGAGTTGATGCCCTTGATCATCAAGAAGACCGCGAAGGCGATAATGGTGAAATCCACCAGGGACTGCAGGAAGTTACCGAGATTGATGGTCACCGCCGCGTGGGTAAGGTTTCCGGCGGCGTCCAGCAACGGCGCGCTGAGGTGGATCTTGATGTCGGTGAAATTGATGCCGCCGATCAGGTATCCCAGGGGAGGCATGAGCAGGTCCGATACCAGCGAGGAAACCACCTTCCCGAAAGCCCCTCCGATGATGATCCCGACCGCCAGGTCGAGCATGTTGCCCTTCAACGCAAATTCCTTGAACTCCTTCATTAAGCCCATAACAACCTCCTTATTATTTAAGGTAAATATCCCTTTACAACAAGTAAAAGCAAAAAGACATGGAACCGCCGATCAAATCCGATGTCCCGCATCTCAATAAAGGAGTTAATGGATTGCGGGACAATACCACTTTCATTTGAAATCCTTTCAATAGTGAAGTGGCATGGACGCCGATAAGTTTGAGAAAGCTTTAAAGTATAAGCCATTATCGGCGTTAATCGGTCGTTATCTGCGGTAAATAAATTTCTTTACGTGTCGTGAAGGTATAGTCACCTTATTTTAATCATTCATTCCAAACCCCTGGCCTCCAATTCGTCCTCGGAGAACCCGAAATAATGGCCCAATTCGTGCAGGAGGGTTTTGCGGATCTCCCGCTTGAGTTCCCTTTCACCGTTGCAACTATCCCTCAGGCATTCCTCGAAGAGGATGATCCGGTCGGGGAATTCCCGGTCCTGCCCCAGGGGCCTTTCCTTCAGGCTGAAGCCCTCGAACAGACCCAGCAGGTCCTCGTCCTGCTCCATTTCAGAGTCTGACAACTGCCGGGGGCTGGGCCGGGGCTGGACCACGATTTGCACCGTGCCGAGCGCGGCCTTCAGGTCGGGAGGAAGGCCTTCCAGGGTTTCCGCGATTACCCCGTCAAAGAGTTCCTGGTCCCGCTTGTTTTTTTCCTGTTTTGCCAATGCTGTTGGGCTCCGTCCCCAGGCGCTCAGAGAAGGTTATAGATGAGTAAAGAATAGAATGTTGAGAGCGGGCCAAGAAAAATTTTATTCATAATGAGTCCACATTCGCTCGACAAAGACCCTGTGATTTTTCTTATCGACTTGGTAAACCAAACGGTGTTGGAAATTGATGCGCCTTGAATAAAACCCTTCGAGTTCACCGACCAGCTTTTCGTAGGGGGGATAGGGTGCAAAGGGATCTTTTTCCAGGATATCCAACAAATCATCAGCTTTTTTTTGAAGCCCCGAACGTTTCAATTTAACGGCGTCTTTCCGGGCGGCTTTGTTGAAAAAAAGCTGCCAAGTCACCAGGGGCGCTTTTTGGAATAGGATTTAAGGGGGGATTTTTTGGCCTTGAGCAGTGATTCCTTCATTCCCGGGACGCTCAAGAGATGGAGGGTTTCCTGCATGGCGCGAAAATCATCCTCCGAGATCAATACGCCGTTTTGACGGCGGCCGGTGATCTGGATGGGTTCATGGGATTGGGCGGCCTGGTCCAGGAGCTTGAATAGGTTGGCCCTTGCTTGGGTTGCGGTTAATGTGGTCATGTCGACCTCCGTTCATAAGTGTACGTGATAACGTACATGTAGTCAAGTTCCATTGAAAAGCAACTTGTAATGGGATGAACCGGCGTGGGTCGGTTATAGGATCGAGGGCGGCCTTCAAGTCGGGAGGCAATTCTTCGAGGACTTCCGAGATAACCCGGTCTAAAAGACCTTTGCCCCTTTGTTTCTTTTCACGCTCGGACATGATACCCCCGCGGGAGCAAAGTGAACCGGGTTTTTGTCAGAGCAGGGAATAAGCGAAGCCGATCCCCAGGGTTTCCTTGATCTGCAATCCGCAATAAAACACCGGATCGTAACGGTAGTCGTTCTCGATGTTCAGGCTGATGATTTTGCTCAGGCTCACCGCCAGCAGGTTGTCCCATTCCGCCACGGTCTTGTCCAGGCCCCTGCCGTTCCAGAACATGTCCAGCTTGGAGGTGAAATTGGAAATGGAGGACAATTTCCAATTCAACTCGGAAACCCAGCTCAAGCCCGTCTCGGTCAATTCATTCTGGACGGCCCCCGTGTCGGGGTTGACCGTGTAGATGTAATCGAACTTGTTGGCCACCGTCTCCTTGAAGGCGAAGCCCAGCCGGGTGTTGAAGGCGGGCCCGGGAATGTATTTCAAGCCGGCGCTTTCGGTGAAGTATCCCGGGTCCAGGAAACCCGAGGTCGACGGGGCGGGGGTCTTGGAATAGTCGTAGCCCGTGTCGAATTGGGACTTGGCGGAAAGGGCCGCGAAGGGGTTCACCTGGGCCCAGGTCTTCCAGGAGTAAACGCTCTCCAGGTCGATGTTGTCCTCCGACTTGCGGGTGCCCAGGGTCTGCATGTAGGTCAACCCGTACTCCAGTTTCAGGGTGTTGAGCCAGTTGACGGAGGCGTTGTCGTGTTCCAGCTTGCAGTTCAAGTCGCCCTGCCAGGAAAAGAAGTTGTTCCCGCCCTGCCCCCAGTTGCTGAAGGACCCCTGGTTCAGGTTCAGGCTGGAAACCACCTGCTTCTTCCAGGCGTCCTGCTGGGAGACCGGGGCGGTCGCCGCCGGGGTGGCCTCGGTCTTGGCATCGTCCGCCCAAAGGCGCAGGGGGATTGCCAGGCCTATTGCGATTAACACGAACATAAAGCGTTTCATAAGGGCTCCTTGGTTTGGGAATGGCCTCTGGTAAAAGCGGTATGATTCTAACATTAAGCAAGTTCTTTGGGCTATTAGCCGATTCTGGGTCCCACAGTTTTACCCGTGGATATCTATAAAATTGATGGATAGTTATCCGCGACAGAGGGCCCCTTTGGATAAGGTGCTTAGAAATCTCGAAATTAGTTTGAATTTGGATCGATCAACGGGATAAGGTTGGTTTTTGGTTTGAGGTGTTTGGGCGGGCTTAAAGTGATGAATGTTGGCCAGGCACCTTTGTTTGCGACAGAGGGCCCCTTTGGATAAGGTGCTAAGAAATCTCGAAATTAGTTTGAGTTTGAATCGAACATCGGGGGAAGGTAGGTTTTTTGGCTTGAAGTTGTTGGGGCGGGCTTAAAGTGATGAATGTTCACTGCCACCCGCTGCGGTGCGGGGGGCCAGGCACCTTTGTTTGTTAGATTTTTAGGGTATTTTTTTCAAATATTTAACTACATTATCCAACAGGTCCATCATTGTTGAACCAAAAAAATCCTCAGCAATAACTGGCAATTGCGTGAGCATAACACCCGGATCAGAGTTTAAAATCATATTAGGAATTGTTGCGTTTCTCCCTTGATACAGCGCACCCGCTAAATAGCTGATACTATCGCGAAAACTTTCTGGATAAGAATCCGTCCGCCCAATCAATAGTTGTGAAGAATTTTTCATTTTTCCAACCTTTTCAAACTCTTCTGCCAAATATTTTCTGGCTAAATCGAATCTATTAATAAAAATATTTCTTTGCACATCGGGGATTAAAGGAGATTTGAACACCATTGTTTTAATTAGCGACAAAAAACAAGCTGTGGTTTCAAAAAGAAGAATATCATTCGAGATTTCTCCAAGGCATGTTTCGAATTTCTTCGCTGAGCTTATATAAATTAAAAATTCAAAAGCTGATTTCTGAGAGTGCCGAATTCACGGAGTAAGTGCAACACTTCGCCGGAAGACTTCCGCCGGAGTTTTAAAGCCCAAACATTTCCTGGGCCTGTTATTGAGCCATCTTTCTATGGTCCTGAATTCTTTGAAGGACACTTTAGCAAGATCAGTCTTTTTAGGCAAATGGCGGCGGACAAGACCGATAGTATTTTCCACCGTACCTTTTTCCCAACTGTGGAAAGGGGCGCAGAAAAAGGATTTTGTACCAAGCACGTGGTTGGTTTCCAAGTGGTTGGTGTTTTCGGTTCCGTTGTCATAGGTCAGACTCAGGCGGGCGTCTTGAGGGAAGCGGCATAAAGCGCGGTTGAGGCTATGACTCATTTGGCGAGCGGTCTTTCGTTTGAGCTTTCCCAACTTGGAAAAACGGCTTTGACGCTCGACGAGAGCCCGCATAGCCACTTTACTCTGACGAGAGACCATGGTGTCGGTTTCCCAATGGCCGAATTGCTTGCGTTGATTGGCGATCTCGGAGCGCTTATCGATGGAAACACGGCCTGGGATATGGTTTTTGGCGTGCTTACGGCTATGGCCAAATGAGAATCGTCGCCGGTGGTGTCGAACTAGGCAAGGAATCAGCTCAGTGGCTTCAGCATAAACCCACTGATAGATAGCTTCAGGACCAATGGTTTGCTTAGGCCGTAGGTGACCTAATCGACCTGAAATGAGTTCTGGAGACCAGCCTCGTTTCAATTGACGACGGACGTAGGCACGAATTCGTTTTGTTTTCAGGCGTAAACGGCGTGCTCGTTGTTGGTTGCGGTCAACATACCGTTGATGGGCTCGATGAGAAAGATAATAACCAGAACGGATAGGGGGAGCATTGCGCTTGAGTTCCCTGGAGAGGGTGGAAGGAGACCTCTTCAAGGCGCGTGAAATTGCTCGAAGGCTAAGACCCTTTCCTTTCAAGACGGATAAATGATCTCTTTCTTCAACGCTTAAATGCTTGTATTTCTTTTTCATAGCCGCATATCCTATTCATGCGGCCTTCTTCAGACACTAAGTGTTGCACTTACTTATGGAACTCGGGTTCACTATAACACCCCCAAACAATAGTTCTATAAAGAGCTAAGCAATGGAAAAACGTACTCCTTGTTCTCAATCAGGTGAATATTATCCGATCGGACCTAAATAAATTTTATAAAATTATCCCACCTCTTTCCTCGACCTTAAAACGTTTCAAAGCCTCTCGCGCTGTATTCTTTGAGTTATATATCTCATTTCCAAGTCCTAAAAATATTTTCTTATATCCTTCATCCTTAAGAAATTCCGGGTGTTCTATAAACAACCAAACATTAAATATTTTTAATTGATGCGATAATTTTCCTCCTAACATCAAAAACATTTGAATGGCATCAAATAGATAAATCTCAGTAATATTTAATGGAAATTCTAATTTTTTATCCCCATCTTTATTTGCGTGTTTGAAAAAATTTTGATGGGCATTGATAGCATCTAGCAATACCTTGCGGTATTCAGGACGGATTCTATCAGAATCTTTTATTAGGCTATGAATACCTTTCTTTTTACCAAGATCATGAAGTATTCCGTGCGCCGCTCCAACAAGTGTGTGGATTGATACTTCATTACCATCATTGAAAAATAATTCGATGGCTGTTTCTAATTGTTGATACGCCGCATCCATTTTGCTAATAATTGATTTCGGATGTCTTACATCTTTAATATCCTTATTTTCATCAGGGATATTCAAAACATCCTCCGCTTTAATAAAAGTAAGGGTCAGGCCACCCGCGCTGCAGCGGGTGGCAGGGAACATTCATTGCTTTAAGTCTTTAAGTCATTCGGGGTCTTGCAACAAACCTGGGGCCTTGATAGCCGTTTAATCGAGCCTATCTTCTTTCAGGATGTTGAGAAGGTAAACCGCGCCGGCAACATTTTCAAAAATAATATATTTTTCCTTTAGCAAATTTCTTCAGTTTACCCAACTTCCCGGATATAGAAACCTATTTAAAACTCCATTAAAAATATATAAAATTATCCAAACAATCCCCACTAACAACCAAAGCAATAATTTTGGCCGATTTCTTTCCCACGCAATTAAAAACAACCAGACCAAATTAACAAAAAACATCGGTATAAGTATTAGAAGTGTCAAAGCTCCTCCCATAAAATTTTCACCAGTCGTCATCATCCACGCCTGGCCACCACCAAATACTTCAACTTTCATGGGATGAATATTTCGGAAAACAATGAAAACACCTATTAACCCAATAAAATTAACAATAAGCCATGACAAGGATTTCTTTGCTTCGGCGACCAACTCGCTTGAATCACATTTCAATGGTAATTTCATTTTTCATTCCTTGGAAAAAAGATAGCATGTATGGGCCAGCAACCTACGTAGTAGCTTTGATCAATAGTAGCTGATCAAAATAACGCGGGTTGCTCCTGGTAAGGAGCCTATCCGCATACGGAGGGCTGACCCATGGGAAATAATAGCACGGTGGTAGGGCTGGATGTTCATAAGGAAACGATCACGATTGCAGTTTTAAGGCCCGACAAGGATCGTCCTGATCCCTCGGTTACGGTTGAAAATCAGCCATCAATCATTGAAAAGAAAGTACGGGAACTTAATCGCCGCCATGCCCCACTGGAATTCGTTTATGAGGCTGGGCCTGGGGGATTTGCTTTGTATAGGCAGATTACCCAATTGGGACACCCTTGTGCGGTGATTGCGCCCGCATGGATGCCGATGAAACCTGGGGACCGAGTCAAGACGGACCGAAAGGACGCAGAAAAGCTGTCTTGGTATTGGCGCATGAGGGATTTGAAAGAAGTCCGGGTACCCACGCCCGAAGAAGAATCCGTGAGGGATTTGCTGCGTGTCCGGGAAGATGTTCTCGCAAACCAGTTGAGAGCCCGTCATCGGTTATTGAAATTCCTGCTTAGGCAAGGCCGGATTTATCGGGGTGGCAAACACTGGACCCAAGCCCATAGGGAATGGTTGAGACACCAGAAGTTTGAGCTGCCAAATCTCGTAAAGACCTATGAAGCGAATTACCGAATTTTGGCTGAGATTGACGTGCACTTGGCTGATTTGAATTGTGAAGTTGAATTGCTGGCACAAGACGAGAAATATCGAATTGCTGTCAGCTATTTGAAATGCCTGAAAGGCGTTAACACACTCACGGCCATGACTTTATTAGCAGAAAGCGGAGATTTCAGGCGGTTTAAAAACGCCCGCAGTTATATGCGATATACGGGAATGGTCAGTTGGGAAGACAGCACCGGAAGCCATGTTTACCGGGGCGGGATTGTCAAATCCGGAAATGCCCATTTGAGGCGAGTGCTAGTCCAAGGGGCATGGACCTATCAGCTACGAAGCCTTGGGAGTCCAACACTCGCTAAACGGAGAAAAGGTTGTCCCCCGGAAGTTATACATTTAGCACGAAAAGCTGATGAACGTTTGCATTTGAAGTTTCGGCGGATGGTAAGCCGAAACAAACGGTCTCAGGTGGCGGTAGTGGCCATCGCACGGGAATTGGCTGGCTTTATCTGGGCGATTGGACAGATGATCCCATCCGATCAGTAATAGATCCGATGAGAAGAAAAAGAAGGACGAGCTCTGATTTCAGGAGCGTGGCGCGGCACGGAGAACCCTCGACGACCCCTTGTGCAATGAAGTCTTATTTCATGACGCACGGACAAAGATCGAGGCAGCTCCCGACGACAGGTCATCATGCGTCCCTGCCCTTTGGGGTAATACGCGAATATCAGTTTGATCAACCGTCGGAAATGGCTACGCTCTTGGAATCAGGGCTCTGTCGTGCTGGTCCGTGAAAAGACCAACACCCTAGAATCTGAAGGTTGACTGGCCCATACATATCAGGGGTCAGGCCATCCGCTCCGCAGCGTGTGGCAGTTGAATATTCAACATTTTATTAATTGAACCTAACTTCTTACAGTTTATTGTTGAGCCTTTAAACCGCACCAACCCCGTAAGCGTCAACGCGGGGCCGTAGGCGCTGGCGTGGCTGGGACATTCTGGGCGGCTTGTTCCTGGGGGGTGGCCTCCATCCCGGCCGGCTCGCCCCCTCACATGTGGTGGACTACCACGCAGGCCACCTTGCCGATAAGCCAAAAGAAAGCCACAACGACGAAAAGTTGAAACAAGAACGTAAATCCTGCGATCAGCGCTTTCCTGGTCTTCAGACCCAATTCAGCGGCATGACTTAAACTGCGCTGTTCCGGTGTTAAGCCTCCCTCATTTTTACCTGGAGCCCCTGATTCACCACTCCCCACCTGTCCCGGGCTTTGTCGAGGAGCCTGCCCCGAGCTTAGTCGAGGGGTTATTTTTTTGTCCGACCGCGTCTTTCTTTTGATCCGGGAGGGATCAAAATCCTTGGCCGGTTTTCCGCTTAAAATATGGTCCACGAGACCCATGATTTTCCTGGTTTTTAAACGGTGGGCGAGAACCATATCCAAAGCCTCATGGAATACCCTGCGAAAGTCATCCACCCGGCCTATCAATCCCGCCAGGGCAAGGGCGCATCTGGAGGAGAGTTTATAGCTGGGCGTGCCCTTGGCCGCCCTGCGGACTTTATCGATTGCCGGTGGGTCGAAACAGTTTTTAAGGTTTAGAAGGTCCGTGATTTGGCTGTCACTTAGTTTCAAGGCTTGTTTCAGTTCAGGCCTTGGAGCGGAGTAGCGTCCTTTAAGTTGGGCATTCAAGTCCGCAACCTGTTTGAGCCATTTCATGGGGTCTTTTTTAGATTCAGGCATATATGACTCCTTTGAAATATATTTAACCGCCTATGCCGCTGTGGCAAGGTCACAAACCGGGTCACATAAATCGATGTTTTTTATCGCCCTTGGGCCGAAGGCCCAACGGGTGTGTGTGTTGATACACATAAAGGCACCAATGCCGACGGGTGTCACCGGAAATGTGGGCAGTTTATCTCCCCCTGCCGGTAGATGACACCGGGTATGAGGGCAGTTTATCCTCCCTTTCCGACGGGTGCCGACGGAAATGTGGGCAGTTTATCTCCCATACCGGCAGATGTTACTGGGAATATGGGCAGTTTATCTCCCCCTGCCGGTAAATGACACCGGGAATGTGGGCAGTTTATCCTCCCTACCGGCAGATGTTACCGGGTTTGTGGGCAGTTTATCTCCCCTGCCGGGAGATGTTACCGGGTTTGTGGGCAGTTTATCTCTCCCTGCCGGCAGATGTTACCGGGAATGTGGGCAGTTTATCCTCCCTTGCCGGCAGATGTTTACCGGGAATGTGGGCACTTTATCTCCCTTTGCCGGTAAATGACACTAGGAATGTGGGCAGTTTATCCCCCTTACCGGCAGATGTTTACCGGGAATGTGGGCACTTTATCTCCCTTTGCCGGTAAATGACACTAGGTATGTGGGCAGTTTATCCCCCTGCCGGCAGATGTTTACCGGGAATGTGGGCAGTTTATCTCCCCTGCCGGCATGGTCCATAAGCTTACTTCTGGCCTAAAAGCTCCAGCATTTTATGGGGGTCAGAGGTGGGCAATTGGCATTGGTAATTCCGGCAGACATAGGCGGTGGCTTTCCCGCCCTGGGAAGGGCGGTTTTCCACCCAAGGGACCAGGGGAGCCAGTTCCCGGGCCTGGTTTTCCCCGCAGGAAACCAGCACCTTGTGGGGAAGGAAGGCTTTCCAAACGGCTTGGAGGAGGTCCTGGGCCCGGTCCCCCGCCACAAGAATCTCGGCCGGGGAGCTTGCGGCAAACTGGAGGGCCTGGAGCATCTGGGGGTAGATATGGGAGGACTTGGCCAAGTGGCCTGAGAAGCACTTGATCACCGCGTCCGCGTCGTCCCGGATGTCCTTGCGGCTGGTGAATTCCGCCAAACGGTAAAAAGTAAGGGCGGCCAGGGAATTGCCCGAGGGGATGGCCCCGTCATGGGCCTCCTTGAGCCGGGTCAAGAGCCGGTGGGCGTCCTTCTGGTCCGAGCCCGTGAAAAAGAAGCCGCCTTCCTTTTCATCCCAAAAGAGCCTCTTCATCTCGTTGCGGAGCCTGAGGGCTTCCTCCAGGTATGGCTTCTTGAAGGTGCTCTCGAAGAGGTCCAATTGGGCGGCCTGGAAAAAGGCGTAATCGTCAAGGAATCCTTCTACTGCCGCCGGGCCTCCCCGGTAGGAAACCAACAAACGCCCGTTTCGAACCAGGTTCTTGGCCAGGAAACCGCACGCTTTCTCAGCCGCTTCCAGGTAGGCCTTGTCCCCAAGCACCTGGTAGGCGTATGCCAGGGAGGAAATCAAAAGGCTGTTCCAGGAAAGAAGGATCTTGTCGTCCCGGTGGGGCCGGATGCGTTTGGACCGGGCCTGGAGGACCTTTTCCCTCGCGCCCCGCCACCAGGCTTCGTCCTTGCCCAGGTTTTTCAAGGCCGAGGGCAGGTCCGCGTTTAAATGAAGGATGTTATGTCCCTCGAAGTTCCCCGCCGCGGTCACCCCGTACAAAGAACAAAAGGCCTCGCCGTCTTTTTCCCCGAGGATCTTCCTCAACTCGGCCGGTTTCCAAATATAGAACTTTCCTTCCACGCCCTCGCTGTCCGCGTCCTCGGCGCTGTAAAAACCGCCCGAGGGGTCGGCCATGTCCCGGAAGAGATAATCGAAAATATCGCGGGCAATCCTGGCGTATTCCCCCTTGCCGGTCGCCTGGAAACCCTCCAGGTAGGCGCGGGCGAGCAAGGCGTTGTCGTAAAGCATCTTCTCGAAATGGGGCACCAGCCATTGCTCGTCAGTGGAGTAGCGGGCAAATCCCCCGCCGACCTGGTCGTAGATGCCGCCCTGGGACATCTTGTCCAGGGTCAGTTCCACCGTGGAAAGAAGGGAGGGGTCTTTCCCGCCAAGCCACGCCCGTTGGAGCAGGCCCAGGATCATGGATTGGGGGAACTTGGGCGCGCTTCCGAAGCCGCCTTCCTTGGGGTCGAAGATGCGGGTGAAGGCTTGGATGGCGTCGTTGATAGCTTTTTCCCCTAAGGGCTGGTCTGGGGCCTTTAACACAGTGGGCGAAATCATTCCAGCCAATTGCCTGCCGGCTTTTTCCGCTTCCTCGGGTTTTTCCCTCCAAACGCGGGCCACGTCATTCAGGACGGCGGGGAATCCCGGCCGTCCGTAGCGCTCGTCGGGGGGGAAATAGGTCCCCCCGTAGAAGGGCCGCAGGTCGGGGGTCAGGAACACGTTGAGAGGCCAGCCCCCCTGGCCGGTCATAACGATGACCGCGTCCATGTATATCTTGTCCACGTCGGGCCGCTCTTCCCGGTCCACCTTGACGCACACGAAAAGCTCGTTCAAAAGCCGGGCGATATCCGCGTTCTCGAAGCATTCCCTTTCCATGACGTGGCACCAGTGGCAGGTGGAATAGCCGATGGAAAGGAACAGAGGCTTGTTTTCCCGCTTGGCCTTCCCGAAAGCCTCCTCGCCCCAGGGAAACCAATCCACGGGATTGTGGGCGTGCTGGAGAAGGTAGGGGCTTTTCTCTTGGATGAGCCGGTTGGAGGGCCCGGGTGGCGTAGGTTTGTGCAAATACATGGCCATGGTTTCCATCTTGCCGAAAAGGGGATGGGGAATCAACGTTTTCTATTAACTAGCGCCCATTTATCCACGGGGGCGGTGAACTTTCAACCCCAAAAAGGGGTTATTAGCCGGGTTAATGAACTCCGCGCAATACTTCCAGGAAATCAGCCGGTGACAAAACCCGCACCTTGCCAGCAGCGTTTTGGGGAAAATCCTTCTTGTTGCCGGTCACTAGATAGTCGGCTTCCGCACCCAAGGCGACTTCCAGGAAGGCTTCGTCGGTTTTATCCGGCAGGCGCTTACTCAAGGGAAGGGCCGGGGTAATAAGACCCCTGGCTTCGATGATGGAGAGAAGGTGGCTTGTTTCGGACGGATTAAAGCCGAATTTCGGCCGGGCCAACACCTCCTGGTATTCCAGGAGGATCCTGGCGTCGAAGCAAACCCGGAAATGTTTGGCCACCGCCATTTGGAGAATGGTTCCGGAAGGGCCCTCCGGCTTCAGCAACCCGGATACCAGGATGTTGGTGTCGAGGACGACCTTCATCCGCGGAGATTCCGCCGGACCTTGCGGATTTCGTGCTGGATTTCAAGGTCCGTCATCTTCGACCTTCCGGATTCCACCGAGGCTTTCTGGATTTTTACCACGGCGCGCAAGGCCCGCAATTCCCGGGCCTGGTCCAGGCGCTCCTCAAGGCTCTGCTCGTCGGCGGAGGTCAGGATGGCAACGGGTTTCCCGTTGTTGGTGACGACCAGATCGGTTTCCTTTTTCAGGTCTTTCCAGACCTTGGAAGGGCGCGTTCTTAATTCGCGGATGGTGATCATTTTCATGGCTGTCTCCTGTTACCCAAATGGTACACGATTGGTCACCATAATTCAATCCGAGGCTGACTTGAGGACCAATATCCCGGATGGCCCGAAAAGATGGGGGGATTCAATGGCTAATTCCGTTAAATCTAATGGGATTTCGTGAAGGTTTTATAATTCGGAGGATTTAAATAATGGAGATAAAATCGTAGTGACCGTGAGGGTGAGCTTGTCCTGAGTGAAACGAAGGGAGTCCAGCCCGGGGACCCTTCGGGGACAAGAAAAAAACCATTTAGTTATAAAATATGAGGCGACGAAGAAAATCCCTTTTTAAGATAAGCGGTGTTTTAAAATGCCAATAGAGGAAACTTCTGAAAAATGAAGCCCGAACATACCTGTGTTAACCATCCGGGAGCGGAAATTGTCAGTTTCTGTCACCATTGCTACGACCGGCTCTGCAAAGATTGTGTTACAGAAGGTCCCGAACATTATTACTGCCGTAAACCGGAATGCCTTAAAGCACTTGAAAGTGAAAAAATTTTTGCAACCCAAGAAAAATCCGAAAAACTAAATACCATCACCAGAAAAACCAAACCCAAAATCCGAACCTATGGGTATTCTTTTATTTGGACGGTTATCCTGTTGGCGATATATTTGGGTCTCTATTATATCCCGCTCCCAACTATTGGTTTTGCGAACCAATTGCCCCAATCAAAAGGCACAAATTTATCCGAATTTAATATTTTATCAATGGGTTGGATGCCAGTAGTTTCCGGTTTTATTTGGGTGGAGATTATTTCCCTTTTTTTAAAACCATTTCGCGGCTGGCGACTGGCGGGGATAACTGGAAGGGAAAAGCTCAATCAATGTGCCTGGGGTTTGTCATTTTTATTCGCTTTATTTCAGTCATTTGGAACCAATCACCTTGTTTTAGAAATTATGCATGAAAATATACCGTCTTTTTCTCCCCCAAATCCCTTACTCTTTCAAGTCCTTAATATTGTTTCATTAATGGGTGGGACATTTCTATGCGTGTGGATCGCCAGACTTATTACCCAAATTGGCGTGGGGAACGGATTCCTAATTATTTTTCTTTACGGCTGGATCAAAAGTGTTCTCAATAATATTTTGCTTTCTTTTAATGATTTCCGAAAATTAAACCCAACAAGCAATGAGTTGTTTAGATTCTTTATGTTGATCATATTGATGTTAATTGCCCTTGTTTTTCTTTGGAAATTTATCCAAAAAGGGCCAAGGATTCCGGTAAAAATGGCTAATGGCAAAAGACTATGGTTTGAAATTTCCCCTTTGCCTATGAGTGTGGGTGTTTACATTTGGTCCCTTTCGATTATTTCAATTTGCACAATATTTCTTATCTATTTTAGGGCATATGGTGATGAACGACTTTCGAATCTAATTTCAATGATGAAAGATGGTTGGTTACACATCGTCCTACTATGCATTTTATTGGCACTTTTTAGCTGGGTGTTTTACAACCTGTTTTACAGCGAGATTGATGTTTTTGGAATTGGTATAGAAAACCTTCCGGGGCGCCTTCGAAAAAGGGAGATGATCTTAGATCACCAATTTTGGAAGGCTTTGGCTGTTCTTTTGGCCGGCACTATTCTTTTCAAGCTTCCGATTTGTTTTAATACGGGCTCTGATATGCGTATGGGAGATTTGATATTTTTCGTTCAAGCGTTCGTCGTGATTCAGGATATTTTGGCACAAATGAAATTTTGTAGGATTCATGGTCAAGGTGTGGAATTGTTGGAATTGGACAATGTACATTTAGCTAGTTACTTAAAGGGGCTTTTCCAAGTGGAAAAAATCCCCTGTCACATACAAGCCTATGGTTATCGTCGTCTCATGTTTATGTTTTCGCCTTTGTACAAGATGCGGCTGCTTGTTCCAGAGGAAGAAATCGATAGATCCAAAGTTCTTCTCTCGACAATCGATTTTAAGGTGGTTTGATTGTCCACCACGGGGAAACCATCGCACCGCAGCGATGGTTCGTTGCCGCCCCCGGCTTGGTTCAGGGGGATGAAAATGAGCAAGGCCGAATGGCACGACAAATTTTTTTCAGGCATCTACACGAAGATGCTGGCTGGGCAGTACGACGAAGCCACCAACGTCCGGCAGGCCAAGGGTATCAAGCGCCTCTTGGGGTTGCGCAGGGGCCAGTCTGTCCTGGATATACCCTGCGGCCAGGGCCGCCTGACCATCCCCATGGCGCGCTTGGGCCTGGAGGCTTCGGGCCTCGACCGGCAGGCCTCCTATATCCGCATGGCGAAATCGGCTGAGAAGCGCAAAAAAGCCAAGGTGAATTTCATTGCCGGGGATATGCGGAATAACCCATTCACGGAAAGCTTCGATGGCCTATTTAATTGGTTCGGGAGTTTCGGCTATTTTTCCGACCGTGAGAACCAAAAAGTCATGGAGGGTTTTTACCGGGCCCTCAAGCCGGGCGGACGGCTTTTATTGGAGGGTATCAATAAGGATTTTATCCTGAAAAACTTCAAACCGAGGATGGAGGTCAACGCGGGGGGCGTGCGGACACTCCATGAAAACCGTTGGTCCCCGCGCGACCAGCGCATTTATTCCCGCTGGAACTTCATCCTGGGCCGGAAAAAGGAAGTTCACGACATCCGTTTGCGTCTTTTCAATGCCCGCGACTTGAAACCAATGCTTCAACGCGCCGGCTTCGTGCAAGTCGGGTTTTTCGGGGACTTGAAGGGAAACCGGCTGGAAGCCTCCTCTCCCCGAATGATCGCGGTGGCCAGGAAAGGGTTGTAAATCCCGCATCCCTCCCGCCTTAATGGATGACCAAAACCTTCAGTTTCTCCCGGCTGAAATTCCCATTGGACTGCGTCTCATCCACCACAGCCAGGTAAAGCCCGCTGGCAATCCCTTTCGCGCACCAAACGCATTGGCTGGTACCCGGCGTCCCATTGATAGTTGCGACCAATTCGCCTGCCAGGGTATAAATCCTGGTTCGCAAGGTGGCGTTGATCTCCGGCACCTTGAAGGTGCAACAGCTTTGAGAAGCCTTGAGAATATTGGGAAGGGCTTTTACGGGTCCGACTCCGGGCAAGGGAGTGGAAGTCGGAGAGGGAGTGGAAGTCGGGGTCGGGGTGATTGTGAGGGTACAAGTGGGGCCGGGATATCCGCAGGGCGTGGGGGTCCAGGTGGGACAAGTGCCGGTATTGCTGATGCTTGAGAGCCAGGTCGAAACCGGGGCCCCGTGGTAGGAAGTTTCTGGATATCCGCTGAAACTGGCGAGCAAGGACGGGCTGACATCGGGGCTGAAAGCCCAGGCCATGGCGGAATAAACGTAACTATTGGCATTAGTTCCGTTGAACCAATTCACCGCGTTATTGTCCCAAACGGCCCCGTCCGAGGAGGAAGCGCCGAATTCCTCGATGATGACCGCGTTGGTGGAAGTGGCGGCCGTGACGTTGGTATCCCAATTGCTGGAAGGGCCTTTGCTGGAATAGATATGGGAAGAATATAGAACGCCGTTTCCGCCCGGGGTGTCAGTCAGGGCGCAATTGTTGCCGCCGCAACTGGTACTGCCGCTGGCCACTCCCCGGAGGTCATAGGCCCAGTTGAGGCCGCCGGCCACCACGATGTTGTTGGCTCCCTCAGCCCGGATAGCCGTCAAGAGGGTTTGGAATCCCGGAGTATAGGAAGTCCCCGTGTAAGTGACGCCCCCGCTGACATAGGTCAAGGGGATGGAACCGCCGTTTCGCCATGCGTCCCAAGTGACGTTGTGGGGTTCGTTATAGAGGTCGAAAAGAACCGCCGGGTTGTTGGCGTAAAGGGAAGCCACCGAAGACCAAAAGGTGACGGAGTTCCAATCCGGCATCATTTGTTGGACCGTGGCCGAGCCCCATCCACTCCCGGAGCAGGGGGAAGTGGGTGAAGCAATGTTAGGAATGCCGGACCAGTGCAAATCCAGGTCCACGTAAGCGTTGTTTTGGGAGCAGTAATTAATGACCGCTTGCACCATGGACCGGTAGGCGGTGGGATCGGGCGTGCCTTTGGAATTGGAGCAACCGAACCAGAAATCCTGGTTGAGGGGAAACCGGATGATGTTGCAGTGCCAGGCCGTGACGGCCTCGGCCGCGATGGAGACATAATCGGTCATGGTCGTGCCGTTGATATTGGTCATAGGCGCTCCCGCTCCATTGTCCCCGGAAGGGCTGTATTCCAAGCCGGAAACATTCACTCCCCTTAAGCGCAGGGTGCAGCCTTCGCTCGTGACGATTTGGTTTACAGTTACCGAAAGGGAGAGGGAGTCCCCCAGCAATCTTTGTGGAATGAGGAAAGAGAGGGAAAGGAAAACACTATAAAAAAGAAGAGTTATTTTTGGGAAACACTCGAATGTTTTGATCAATTCAGCCTCTGGGGATGTTGTTCCTTATGAGAAAGGCGAGGAGGAATTATACGCTTCGCCAGGAAAACAAACCAATTAAGACCTTTATTTTCGGTCTTTTGTCAGTTTGGGCCGACGGTTGATTGCGAAAGGTTCTACGGACAAACTCGTTTTTGCCGTTAGGTTTAGTATGCCGAAGACCTCCACCACCTTCCTTATATTACGCTTGTTCGTCCTTTTGGTTTGGACCTGCTTGATAGGAACCGGTTCCGCGCGGGCAGGCATTACCAGCAAAGGCACCGAGTTTTGGATGACCTTCCCCCAGGGCATTTCCGCCAACGCTCTGCAGATCTTTATCACCAGCGAAACCGGAACCAACGGCCAGGTGCAGATTCCGGGTTTGGGTTTCAGCGCCTCCTTCACATTGGCGTCCTACGGCGCCACCCAGATCGCCCTGCCTGCCGGGGCCCAGGCTGTCTCCATGGACGGCATCCAGGACATCGGCATCCATGTCACGGCGGCGGACCAGGTGTCGGTGTACGGCTACAACTACACGCCGCAGGCTTCCGACGGGTACCTGGCCCTCCCGGTGGAGGCCCTGGGCGTGAGCTACATGGCCTATTCCTACTACAACCAGACCTACAATGGGAACACCATGCTGGGAAGCGAATTCGCGGTCGTGGCCACCCAGGACTGCACCCGCGTGACCGTCACGCCCCAAATCTTCATGACCGGGCACGCCGCCAACGTGCCCTTCACCCTGACGCTCAACCAGGGGGAGGTTTACCAGCTCCAGGACGATGACGACAACGCAGACCTGACCGGAACCTTGATCACTTCCGACAAACCCGTGGCGGTCATCGGGGGGCACCTTTGCGATTACGTTCCCCGCTATATCCAGTCCTGCAACTACCTGGTGGAACAGTTCTGGCCTCTTCAATGGTGGGGAACAAGGTTCGCCACCATGCCCTTTGCCACGAGAACCGGCGGGGACACCCTGCGGTTCCTGGCTTGGGATGATTCCACGACCGTCCTGGTGAACGGTTCCCTCGCGGCCTCCCTGAGCCACGGCCAGTTTTACGAGAACACCTATGCCACGCCCCTCTACATCACCTCCAACAACCCTATCTACGTCATGCAGTACGCCAACGGACAGCTTTACGACAACAACTCCAACTCGGACCCGACCATGATATCCATCCCGCCCCTGAATGAATTAGCCTCCGATTACCTTTTGGAGACCCCCTCCTCGGGCTTCACGGGAAATTACGAAAACATCGTGGCGCCGACCTCGTCCACGGGGTCCGTTTCCCTGGACGGCGCGCCTTTCGCCGCCTCCGGCTGGACGGCCATCCCCGGGAGCGGTTATTCCGGCTTCCAAGTCGGGACGGGAACGGGCCCGCATTATTTGACCGGCTCTGCGCCTTTCGGGGTCGTGGCTTACGGCTTCGGCCAGGCGGACGCCTACGGTTATCCGGCGGGTGTTTCCTTCAGCGCCAATACGCCGGTTCCCACCGAAACTCCCGGCGGGGCCTGTCCCACCCTGACTCCCACTCCGACCCCAACCCCCACCTCCACCCGCACCCCGAGCCCCACCCCGACCATTACTTCAACGCCTACCCTTACCAATACCCGGACTCCCACCAAGACCCCCACGGCCACTTCTACCCCTACCCTCACAAAAACCCCAACGTCCACGAACACGCCTACTCCAACACCTACCTCCTCACTCTTAACTCCTTCTTTCACTTTTACGCCCACCCCTACGAATTCGCCCACGTTGATTTTATCGGAAACGCTCACACCGACCCCGGCTTCCACCAATACCCCCACCGATACCCCTACCGGAACACCCACGCCCACAGAAACTCCCATGAATACGGTGACACCTAGTCCGACTTCAACACCCCCCTCCACGGACACCCCAAGTCCCACGTCCACTCCTACTGGCACCCCGACTCCAACGGATTCGATGACGCCTACGGCGTCCCTCACCGCTATGCCTTCGGCTTCGCCAACTTTTTCCTACACCTTTACCCCTACTTATTCACCGACTGATAGCCCCACCGCCTCGCCTTCGGCCTCACCAACTCCAACCTTTACTTTTACTCCTACCCCCACTAATACCCCGACTTCTATTGTTTCACCTACACCAACTCCTTCTATTACTTTTACCTTAACCCCGATCAATTCACCGACGGATAGCCCTACTGCTTCACCTTCGCCTTCTCCAACGCCAACTTCCACCTTGACCTCAACGCCCACCAATTCGCCTACACTCACTCCCACCTCCTCACTTCTTACTCCTACCTACACTTATGCACAAACACCACCCTCCAGCCCCTGCGAAATCCATGTTTGGCCTGTGCCGTTCAACCCGGACACGGCGGTCGGGGGGGTCTTGAAGGTTTCCTGCCTACCCCCGGGCGCGACCGTGGTTTTTTACACGGTATCGGGCGAGGAAGTGAACCGGGTGGAGGAAAAAGGGGGCATGGCGACCTGGGACGGGCTGGACCGATACGGCGCACCCACGGCATCGGGGCTTTATTTTTACGTGATCCAGTCGGGAGGGAATGTCCTGCGGCAAGGGAAAATCATCCTGTTGAACGGACGTTGAGCCAAAAGGAAACTAAGGGGCCAAGCTGAGTTACCCCGATTTATCGGCACCTTCATTTAGGGTGGTTCAGCCTACAAAACCCCACCCGTAAAATCATTGTCCATGACAGGTCTTGGAAGCCCTTGTGGTAAAATCAACTTGAAACCTCTGAAAAACTAAAAAAAGCGACCAACAGAGGTTTCGACCCCAAAGATTTCCGCAGGAAATCGTGGGGTTACCTTTAATAATTGCTGAAAAAGTTGGCGATAAGCCGACTTTTTCAGAGGTTACAACTTAATTCGCGAGGCGGGCGAACTATATTTCCCGGAATGTTTTTTTAAAAGCGTGAAAAATTGAATATCAAATCCCATATTAAAAAAGCCGAAATCGTTCTTACCGCTTTAGCTTTTTGGGGTATCGCCAATGGTTCCCCTTTCCGGCCTCAAGGCGGATTTTCCCAACCCCAACCCAGGCTGAATCCCGCGTTAAAAGCCCGTGCTCTGCAAGCCTACGGTGAACTCCCCTTGGCTTTTGAGATCAACCAAGGCCAGACTGACCCCGATATCAAATATCTCTGCCGGGGCCGGGGATGCGGGTTGTATATGGGGTCCTCGCAAATAGTCCTAGTTTTCAAGCATGCTGATTCACCCAGCCCTTCCCGAATTTTGGACCCAAAGAAGTTTTTTTCCAATACCCGGCGCGAAAGGCCCCGTTATTCAACGGACTTCCTACGGATGGATCTTTTAAATGCCGATCCTCATGCCATGGCACAAGGTGAAGATCCTCTTCCTGGAGTCAGCAATTATTTTATTGGGAAGGACCCGTCCAAGTGGAGGACTGGAATTCCCCATTACGCCCGGGTCCGGATCGGCGGAGTCTATCCGGGGATTGATCTGGAATATTACGGCAACCAGGGCCGTTTGGAGCACGATTTCGCCGTTTCTCCCGGGGCGGACCCTCGCGCCATCCAGTGGCACATTTCAGGTGCGAAGAAGTTAGAGATTGATTCCAAAGGTGCTTTGGTCTTTTCCATTTCGGGCGGGTCCGTGGTTTTCGATCCTCCGGTTTGTTACCAGGACCTGGGGGGTCAAAAAACAGAGATCCACGGTCGTTACAAGGTTTTGGGGCCAAACTTGGTCGGCTTTGAGATAGGGGATTACCGCAAGGACAAGGTTCTGGTCATTGACCCGGTCCTGATTTACTCGACCTTCCTGGGGGGCTCGCAGGGGGATTCGGCGGCCGGCGTCGCCGCGGACCAGGCCGGAAATGCCTATGTCACCGGAAGCGCCTCCCAGGATTTTCCCACGACGCCAGGCGCTTTCCTCACATCCCCACCCAATCCCACTTTAATCATATTCATATCCAAGCTCGATCCGACAGGATCCACCTTAATTTATTCGACTTTCCTGGGGGGAAGCGACACTGGAAGCAACGAGGATACTGCCCATGCAATCGCAGTGGATTCAGGTGGAAACGCCTATGTTACCGGTACAACCGATTCAACCGATTTTCCAATCACGCCTGGGGCCTATAATACGGTGAATCCCGGTGGTTATGTCGGTTTCGTTACCAAGTTGAACGCCGCGGGGAATGGATTGGCCTATTCTACCTACCTGGGATCCGGCAGTGGAGCCGCCATTGCGCTGGATATCCCAGGCAACGCTTATGTTGCTGGAAACGCTGGCGCTAATTTTCCCACCACGGCAGGGGTTTTTCAAACCACTGGAGGTTTTCTTTTCGCCCTCAAGCTGAACACGATGGGAACAGGCCTGGTTTATTCCACCCGTTTGGGGGGTGACGGCAACATCCGCCACAGCATAGGCGGGGAAACGGCCCAAGGAATCGAGGTCGATTCCTCGGGCGACGCTTATTTGACCGGAGGAACCTATTCCTCCAATTTCCCGACCACGCCGGGGTGCTACATGCCCAACGATCCCGCTATCCTGGACGGGGCTGGGTATTATTCACTGGAACATGTCTTTGTGGCCAAGTTGAATTCTTCCGCAACCGCCCTGGTCTATTCGACCTACCTGGGCGGGAACTCGAACGACACGGGCTTCGGGATTGCTTTGGATTCCGCCGGAAACGCTTATGTCACGGGAAGGACTTATTCTTCCACTTTTCCCACGACTTCCGGAGCCTTTCAAACCGCCCTTTCCACCGGGGGCCTCGATGTTTTCATCACCCAGTTGAACAGCGCGGGATCCGCGTTGGTTTACTCGACTTATTTGGGCGGCAATGGAGGGGGTACGGGAGGCGAGGAGGGTACTGGAATTGCGGTGGATGGCTGGGGAAACGCTTATGTCGTAGGCGATACTTTTTCCAGCAATTTTCCAACGACGTCGGATGCCCTCATCCCCGTATATCCCAATTCGTGGCCGGCAGCTTTCTTAACGGTATTTAACACCACGGGGGCGGGATTGCTTTATTCCACCTACCTGGGGGGGAATCTTTATGATGGGGCCTCAGCCATCGCCCTGGACCCATCGGGGGACATTTATGTCGCGGGCCATGCGCAATCCCCCAATTTCCCAACGACTTCGGGAGCTTATCAAACCACCCTCCAAGGATACTTGGACGCCTTTGTCACAAAATTCGCCTTTGTGATCGTCCAACCCACGCCAACTTTCACTTTTACCCCGACTAACACACCCACGGTGACTAACACCCCCACGCCGACGAATACGCCCACACCGACCAATACCCCTACTAATACACCTACCCCCACCCCGACACCCACGCCTTCCTCCACGCCCACACCGACCAATACATCCACGGTGACCGACACGCCCACGCCGACGAATACGGCCACGCCAACCAACACGCTTACGGATACGCCTACCGCCACCCCGACACAAACTCCCTCTCCCACTCCTACGCCGACCGACACTCCCACCCTTACCCCGACCTCCACGCCCACTCCTACCCCTACCCCCACTTTCACATTCACCCCAACCAACACATCAACAAACACTCCCACGCCGACATCAACGGCCACCTGGACGCCCACCTCGACGCCGACGTTCACTTGCACGCCTACCGCGACATACACTCCCCCTTGTGAAACCCATGTTTGGCCGGTGCCGTTTGACCCGGACACGGCGGTCGGGGGGGTTTTGAAGGTTTCCTGCCTGCCCCCGGGCGCGACCGTGGATTTTTACTCGGTATCGGGCGAGGAAATAAAGCGGGTGGAGGAAAAAGGGGGAATGGCGGCATGGAACGGGCGGAACCAATCCGGTGCGCCATCGTCATCCGGGATTTATTTCTACGTGATCCAGTCGGGGGGGAGCGTCCTGCGGGAAGGAAAGATCATCCTTTTGAACGGACGTTGAATAAATACAATGCTGAATTCAACCAGTAAGTGCAACACCTTGACTAAAGACCTGCTCCGGCGTTTTGAAACGAAGGCACTTGCGAGGACGATGGTTTAGGATCCGTTCCACGCGTCGTACATTCGCTGGGGTTATAGTAGCAAAATCCGTTTTCTTGGGATAGAAGCGACGAACAAGACCTGCAGTATTTTCAACACAACCTTTCTCCCAACTGTGGAAGGGCAAACAAAAGAATGAACGAGTGCCTGAAACACGATTCACCTGGAGATGTTCGACGTTTTCGGAGCCATTGTCGTATGTGATGGTACGGCGGAGGCCTTTTGAAATCCGAACCAACCGACGGTTGATTGCGGCTCTAGTGTGGAAAGCTGATTTTTGAGGTAGCCAAGCCAGTTTCACCAGACGACTTTTGCGCTCGACCATAACCAGAAGTGAGGGTTTGCTTTTCCGGGAGATGATGGTGTCGGCCTCCCAGTGCCCGAATTGCTGTCTTGTTTCAACGATAGCTGGTCGTTGGGTAATGGGAGTACGTTGAGGAATATGGCTTTTGCGATGTTTTTGAGTGTGCCAACGTCGCAAACGTTTTCGATGGGCCCGGGCTAGATGAGGAATGAGGTTTCGAGCTTCGCAGTAGATGAATTGATAGATGGCTTCATGGGAAACGGAAAGTTTTGGTTTCTCCCGGCGAAGAAAACCGGCAATTTGCTCGGGCGAGAGTCCACGAGGTATTTCTCGCAGTACTAAACGGCGAATCTCAGGATTTTTAAGCCTTAAATGAGTACGTGAAAGACGGTTTCGGTGTTCTGCACGCATGTGAGCTCTGGCGGGCAGGTAGCGGCAAGATCGTATAGGAGGGGCGTTGCGCTTCAGTTCTCGGGAAATGCTGGATACATCACGGCCCAGACGGCGTGCGATTTCCCGAAGGGAGAGGCCTTCAGCATTCCAAACTGAAATTTCTTCACGTTCGGCTAACGACAGATGCTTGTA
The DNA here is from genome assembly GCA_963847625.1 of candidate division FCPU426 bacterium. Classification (GTDB taxonomy): domain Bacteria; phylum Oederibacteriota; class Muellerivitia; order Muellerivitales; family Muellerivitaceae; genus CAWCKJ01. The sequence goes on from CAWKAR010000033.1 coordinate 56,289, forward strand.
GGATGATTTCATAGCACTTAGGATAACCCCCGGGTTCTGCCGGGTCTAAGTGTTGCACTTCGTTATTGAACTGGGGAATTTTGAATTATGAATTTTGAATGAATAATTGTGGTGTGATTTTCAATATTGAAAATCCTCATTAATTCTTCATTAATAATCATTGCCGTCCAAACTAAACAAAATCCAGGTAACAAAGATAAATAAAATCAGGAATCCTTTTATCTGTTAGGCGTTAAGCAAAACCAAGTCCTTTGCCACGGATTCAGGGGATGTGCCGATTCACCCCTAAAGCAGTTAAGGAAATCGGTACTATACCGAACTTTCATTAAAAGCTTTAATGAGGTTCGGCATGCACTCGGATAGACCACAAAAAAAAGGCTTTAAATATTTATGTTTATAAATCCCATGAATCCCATGCATCCGTGGCTAGGTTTATTTTGGACAGGTGTGATTAATAATTATGAATTCTTAATTGATCTAAATAGGGGCTTTCGTTAATCCTTGTTCTTTAACGGTTTTTCAATTGCTCAAGCCACAATTCCAAAGTCCTCATGTTTCCCAGGGAATCGGCCCAGGGCATGGGCGCGGCTTCCTTTTTTCCCTTTAGGATCGCCTCTCCCACCACGTCCGCCTCGATAGTGAAGGCCATTCTTTTTTCCACGAGTTTCAACCGCCGGGATTTAGCTTGCCCGCCGGGATATATCAAAATCTCCGAGACGCCGTTGGACCAGCGGCCCGGGTGCCAGGGGGACGGCGTGTGGATGCGGCCCTTTGATCCCCAAACCGTCACACCCACTCCCCGGTCCAGGCGGATCCCGCATCCCACCTCGGCCAGGACGCCATTGGGGAATTGAAGGGAAGCCAGGGCCATCTCATCCACCCGGCTTTTTTTCCCGATGACGCCGGTGCCGGCCACCTTTACCGGGTCGAGGAACGGCTTGCCCAAGGCGGCGCCCGCAAGGCGGCGCGCCATGGAAACGGGATAACAGCCGATGTCCAGGATTCCCCCGCCGCCCAGCTTCTTGTTGAATAGGCGGTGCATTAAATCCACGGGCCTCTCGAAGCAAAAATAGGTTTGGATCAACCTCACTTCGCCGACGGTTTTTTTCTCCACCAACTCCACCAACCGGGCGGTTTGGGGATGGCATCGGTACATGAAGGCCTCCATGAGAAACACCCGGTTGGCCTTTGCGGCCATTACGACCTCCCGCGCTTCCCGGAAGTTCATGGTCAAGGGCTTTTCACAAAGCACGTGCTTGCCCGCACGCGCGGCCCGGATGGACCATTCGGCGTGGTAAGGGTGGGGCGTAGCGATATAGACGGCCTCCACCTCGGGATCGTCCAGCAACGCCTGATAGGAGCCGTAAGCAAGGGGGATTTTGAATTCCTCCGCGAAATTCGAGGCTGAAGCGCGCGCGCGGCTGGCCACGGCCAGTAATTTTCCGGTTTTGGTATATTTCAACGCCTCCGCGAATTCCCTGGCGATGACCCCCGTGGAAAGGATGCCCCAATTCACCTTTTTAGGACCCATGGATTAACCTCTTTTTGAATTTGGCTTAATAATACCTACCCTTATGCCGGTTTCATTCTACCAGCCGTTACGGGACTGGGCTATGGAGGTTAAAAGGTGGGAAAATCCAAAAAGAAAATATTTCAACAGCTAGATTTTCTTCGCACTATTGTTCCTTGATTGATGAAATGTTCGGCATAAACGCCCCAAAAGGGATTATCCTTACTCCAATGGAAACAATCTACAGCGGGTTTGAAAATGCCGGAGATTGAAATGGACCTGGACCGGAAGATCCTGGCACTCTTAAGGGAACGAGGCTCGGAATTGAGCCGCCCCCACGAGGTCGAGTTTTATATTTATTTCCGGACGGAAAAAGACGCCCTGGAGGCGTCCCCCGGGATCGCCGGGGCGGGATATCACGTCCAGGTTCTCCAGGATTCCTCGGGGGACCGTTGGTTGTGCCTGGCCCGGAGGGCCATGGTGCCCACCCTTGGGGCGATCGGGAAGGCCCATGAGGAGCTTCAAAAAGCGTCCCGGCCTTTCAACGGCTTCTGCGGGGGATGGGCGACCCAGGTTGAACATTAAGGAAACGAGGAATCCATTTCTTTAATCCGATTTTCCGGGTCTTATAGGAGCTTTTGGTCAAAAAACTAGAAAAAGCGCCTTTTCTCCGATATCTTGGTTTCGGTCGGTGAGGCTTCTTGAAGAGCCGTAGGACGTGGAAAGAGTGATAAAAGGAAAGGTCCCTTGATCAACAAGATCGCCCAGGAACTCAAGCTCACGGTGGTCAACGCCAAGCCCAGCCACCTGCCTTTTTTGGGGGAAATCCAACATGCCACCACGCCGCGGTGGTACAGGAAACCCTACCTGAGGGAAGCCATCCGGAAAAAACGGGCTTTCGTGGCCATGCAGGGCCGCATCCCCTGCGGGGTCCTGGTCTGGACCAACGACTTTTACGGCCATTACTTCATCGACCTGGTCGCGGTGCACCCGGAGTTCCGGGGAAAAGGCGCGGCCATGGCCCTGATCCGGCGCATGGAAACCCTTTGCCGGGGAAAAAAACTGTTCACCTCCACCAACCGCTCCAACAAACACATGCAGCACGTTTTAAGGAAAGCCGGCTACGTGAAGGCCGGTTTCATCACCCACCTGGAGCGGAGCGATCCGGAATGGGTTTATTACAAGAAAATCCCCGAATAAACCGGCCTGGCGGAATAATTTCCTTCCTGAATAGCTTTTCCTGGGTCGGCGTTCCGGCTTTTGGAAAATTCCTTATGTTTTCAGGGTTTCTTCCAGCATTTTCGCCAGGACTTGGCAGCAACAATCAAAGGCCATTTTCTGTTGGCCGGGGCCCGAATCCTCCGAGAACTTCAATCGGGGGCTTTGGTGGTGTTCAGGACAGTCCAGGTGAGAAACCTTTTCCTGCATGGACTTGAGGACGGCCTCCAAGGCGTCTTTCTGCAACTTTTTTTGGAAACTATCGCTTTCCTGGGAAATAAAGGAATCCATCCGGCGCCTCCATTCAAAAAAAAAGCCCGTCCTTTTGGGACGGGCTTTAGGTCATCCGACGGTTAAAAATAATCCAAAGGCAAGGTTTGGCGGGGCTTGGAATGGGGCACATACTTCGGTGTTTTCAAGGCTAAATCCCTGGCATGCGAAACTTCAGCCTTGCTCACTCCCTTCAGGATTTTGAAATCCTGCTTGGGATAGATCAAATCTGGGTCCTTGATGGTGTCGCGGTTGGCCTTGAAAATCAAAGGCCACTGGAAATTATCGCTATAAACATCCGTTTTTCCGGCGATGCCCCAAAGGGTATCGTGCGCTACCACCAAATACTTGCCGGAGGCAACTTTCGAAGCCTTGACCGACACCTCTTCGTTGGAGGCTTTTTTCTTCGGGACTTCCGTGCTTTCAATGCGCTTGTTTGTACCGCAGCCATAGGTCAGTGTGAAGGCGGCCGCTAAAGACATAGCCAAAACAATTTTTGATCCCTTCATATTTCAACTCCTTGATGTAGTGCCAACTTGTGTAACGGTTATTTTGCCCTTAAAAGCCCGACGAATCAAGGGATTTAAAGTCTCTTTGGGGAAAGAATACGGCCATTCAAGGCAATAAAAACCGTGAAAAGGGCCGGGTTTAAAAAGAAATAAAGTAAAATTTTCACTCATATCCGAGGATAACCGCTTTGAGATTGCGCAGTCACTTTTAAAACCGGTTGTTTCAACAAATCCTGGGCAACTGCTCCCCGCTGAGAAGATCCATCATGCGAACGGCCCCGGTGCGGCTTTTCAACCGGACCGACTTCCCAGGTTCGGGAAGGACCCGGCCGATCAACCGGGTTTCGCGGCTGACCGGGTGTTTTTGGAGGATGCCCAGGGCTTTCGCGGCCTCCGCCTCGGGAAGGATCGCCACGAAACGTCCCTCGTTGGCCACGTAAAGGGCATCCAGTCCCAGGATCTCGCAGGCGGCCTCCACTTCCTCGATCACGGGGATTTCCCCTTCCGTGACCAGCATGAGATGACCTGCCCCCTGGGCTATCTCGTTCAAGGCCGAGGCCAAGCCCCCCCGGGTGAGGTCTCTCAGGCAGTGGACGTTCACCCCCGCCTCGAGCAGGGAAAGAACCGGCCCGTGCAGGAAGGCGCAATCGCTCTCCAGTTTCGTCTCGAAGTCCAGTCCCTCCCGCGCGGCCATGATGGCGATGCCGTGCCGCCCCACGTCCCCGCTTAAAAGAACCACGTCGCCGGGTTTGACGGCGGAGGGGGAAATATCCAGGCCCGGCTTCGTCACTCCCACCCCGGAAGTGTTGATGAAAACGCCGTCGCCCTTGCCCTTGTCCACCACCTTCGTGTCGCCGGTGACGATGGAAACGCCAGCCTCCTCCGCGGCTTTTTTCATGGAAAGCACGATCCTCCAAAGGGTTTCCAGGGGCAGGCCCTCCTCCAGGATGAAACCCGCGCTCAGGTAAAGGGGTTTAGCGCCGGCCATGGCCAGGTCGTTGACGGTTCCGGTGACGGCCAGCTTGCCGATGTCGCCGCCGGGGAAAAAGAGGGGTTTCACCACGTAGGAGTCGGTGGTCATGGCGACCGAGCCCGGCGGAAGGGCCATGACCGAGGCGTCGTGGCGTTTGTTGAGGGGGCCGTTGCCGAAGGCCGGCAGGAAAAACTTCTCGATCAGGTCCTGGGTCAGGCGGCCCCCGCCGCCGTGCGCCAGCAAGACGCGGTCATAGCCGTTGAAAGGCAGGGGACAATTAAGTTGGAATTCGTTTGAGGCCATTAATTTCTCCAGGCCATCATCAAAATTTTTCAACAATTCTGAATATAACCGAACGAATGAAAACTAGGAAATATTATCCGAGGGAAGGACCGGTTCGGTTCGGCGGTAGCGGTAATAAGCCGAGCAAGCGCCTTCGGAGGAAACCATGGGCGCGCCCAAGGGCCGCTCCGGCGTGCAGCGCACCGCGAAGGCAGGGCATTGGGGCGGCTTCTTCAGGCCCTGCAGGATCAGGCCGGCGATGCATTCCTTGGATTCGTGGGATTCCCCCACTCTCACGTTGAAACGGCGAAGAGCGTCGAAGGAAGAGAAGGTTTTGTTCAAGGCCAGGCCGCTTTCCGGGATCCAGCCGATGCCCCGCCAGTTTTTCGGGCCGACCTCGAAAACTTCCTCTATCATTTTGCGCGCCTGGGGATTGCCCTCGGGCTTCACCGAGCGGCTATATTGGTTTTCCACCTCGAAGCGGCCTTCTTCCAACTGCTTGAGGCACATGTAGACGCCCTGGAGGATATCCACCGGCTCGAATCCGGTTACGACGATGGGGACATGGTATTTCTTACATATAGGAGGGTATTCGCCTGTTCCCATCACGGTGCAGACGTGGCCTGCGGCCAGGAACCCCTGGATGCGGTTCTCCGGCGAGGAAAGGATGGCTTCCAGGGCGGGAGGAACCCGGACCTGGGAGGTTAGGAGCGAAAAGTTTTTCAGGCCCCTGGCCTTGGCCTGGAGCACCGAAAGCGCGTTGGCCGGGGCGGTGGTCTCGAAACCTACGGCGAAAAAAACCACCTGGCGGTCCGGGTTTTTCACGGCCAGATTCACCGCGTCCAGGGGGGAATAAACGATGCGCACGTCGCCCCCCTCGGCCTTGACGGACAAGAGGTCCTTGGAAGTGCCCGGCACCCGCAGCATGTCGCCGAAAGAGCAGAACAGGACCTCCGGAAGGGAGGCGATGGAAACCGCCGTGTCCAGCACGTCCATGGGCGTGACGCAGACGGGGCACCCGGGGCCGTGAACCAACTCAACACCCTTGGGGAGAAGGTCCTCCAGGCCGTATTTGACGATGGAGTGGGTTTGTCCCCCGCACACTTCCATCAGGGTCCAGGGACGCTTGACGGTTTGGGCGATGGCTTCCTGCCATTTTTTTGCCTGAGCCCCGTCACGGTATTCATCGATGTATTTCATGAGTCACCTAACTGGAACGTCATTTGACAGGTTCCTTTGTATCGGCATTATTCCACACCGGAAGCTTGAATTTCCACATCTCCCATGGGTTCGGAAGGCTTCCAATGAAGATTTACTGGCCCGGCCCCATTTGCCACTGTCTTGGGTTTGCCCCCGCGATGCGTTTCATGCAAAGAGTCGCCTCGTTGAACCGATTGGAGGAATAAAAGATGCCTGCGAGGTAATAATAAAACTCGGGATACTTTCCGGAGGTGCGCCGGATGGCTTCCAGGAAAAGCGGTTCAGCCGTCTCTGGATGGCCGGTGTAGGCGGTAAAAAAGAAACCCATATTGTAAAGGCCGAAAGGATAGGGCACGGGCCTCGCGAAATCCTCCCAGAAACTTTTCCAGGCCGAAAGGGGGGGCGATTGGATCAGGGCGGATGCCCCCGAAACCAGGTCCTGAGCGATCCCGTTTTCGGCCATCAACCGGTTGTAATCCAGGGTCGGGACACCGTCCCCGCAACCTTTCCTCAAGAAGACCGCGGCCACCCCGTCCAAATAAACCGGGCGCCAGTCCGCCATTTGCCGAAGCTCCAAGATCCACTGGAAGGGAGATTGGGGTTTCATGAGGAGGATTTGCGCCTGGTATTTCTCCAGGAGCGGCCTGAGCTTGCCCGGGCCCCAGGACGCCACATATTCCGAGAACACATCACTGCCCATCGTTTCCAGGCGGCCGTCGATAAAGGTCTTTCCCGACAGCCCCTGCCAATCCAGCCACCCCCCCAAACTCAAGGAGTTCAGGACTCTTCCCTCCAATTTGTTTTGGACCAGGAAACGGCAGGCCTGCACGGGCTGGGCTTCCTCGTCCAACCCCAGGCCGAAATGTTCCGGCCGGCGGTTCTGGATATAGTAGGCCCCGGTCGCGACCCTTAAACCAAGGCCCAAAAGAACCAAAGTGAAACCCCAGGCGAAAAGGGGTTTGGTTAAAAAGGCCCGCTGGAAACATGACAACCAATTCCAACTCAAATCCTTCCAGCAGGAAGCGACCAGGGGAACGCAGGCGATCATGAAAAGACCAATGTTCCGGAAGGCGGCCAGGGAAATGGCGAGAAATATGGCGGTGAGGAGATACTCGTGGATTTTTCTCCGCTTGAACGTCGCCAGGATCAGGATCAGCAGAAGGATAAAGAAAAGTTCATAGAAGAAGGTAATCATCATGTGGGTCGGGTTGGAAAGGTAGGCCCAGGTCGGCTGGAACTCGTCGATGTTCTGTTTAAAAACATTGGAAGTGCCCACCGTTTTCCAGAGGGTGAAGGGAAAACACCAACCGCGGAAGAAATAGGGATTCAGCAGGCAAACCGCCACCGAAAGCAGGGAATAACCCAGGAGTATTTTGTCGGATTTGCGGTCATGGACAAAACCCGAGAACCAATAAAGGCCCATCAAGAGCCAGCCAAGGGGAAAGAGGCCCTCCATGTTGGCCCAAAAAAGGTGGAGGAGGGGAAGCAGAAAAAGAAGGTCCCGCTTGCGAAGGGCCCTTAATTCCAGGACCCACAGGGTCAGGCTCAACAAGACCCAACTCAGGGTCTCGGGCCTGGCCCGGAAGCGGTTTTCGGTCGTGAAGAGGACCGCCGATAACAATAACACGGACAACCAGGCCGGGGCCTGGGCTAGCTGTAGGCGCCGGTAAGTCAGGAAAAACAGGATACCGACCAAACCGACGTTCAGAAGGGAAATAAGGATGTAACCACCGAGCCGGTAAAAGGAGAAAAGCAGAACCTGGTAAAGCCAGTGGATATCCAGGTAGTCATGGCTGGTTACGGTGTAGGTAAAGGTATCATTTGAGGGAAAGGCGTGGTTTTGAAGGATCCATTGGCCGCCCCTCAAGTGAAAACCCAGGTCGGAATCACAAAGAAGGCGCGCGCCCAGGAGTACAGCCAAAAGGAAACAGGCCAGGAGGGAATAAAACCATGGATCGGACCAGGAAGAGGGTGATTTGGTATTTGCCGGGCTGCCCGGATAGCGGGAGGGGTTGGAAATCATTTGGGGATTATAACAACCTGAATAAAACGCATGAGAAGTTTGTTAAACTCGTGAAACGGGGTCCATTATCGCCAAACAAAGAAAGGTATAATGAATGGTGTTGTAACCCGCTTTACCCACCCGAAACGGAAAGGGGCAACGCCGGATGATTTTTCTTTTCACTAAAATCGACCATCCGGCCCTATACGAACAACGGGGCTCTCCCTCAGCCGACAACGTCCTCTCCTGCCAAATATATCTTATTGAGGAAATCCTTTCGTCCCATAAAGCCACTTGGACTAAACGCACCCCGGACGGCTTGTATAGCATTTTCAAGGAAGAGGACGCGGCCCGGGCCGCCCTGGACCTGCAAAAGGAATTCCAAAAACACCTCTGGGGCGATTACCAAAAAGCCAAGCTTCGCGTGGCGCTGCATTCGGGGGAAGCCGAGGTTTTCGGCCAGGATTACGTGGGACCCGGAGTCACCCATACCAGGGCTCTCCTGGAGGCGGCCTGGGGCGGGCAAATCCTCATGACCGTGCCGGCGGTACATTTCGTGCCTTTGCCCCCCGAGGCGCGGCTCCTCGACCTGGGTCCCCAGTTCCTTAAGGACTTGAGCGAACCTTCCAGCATCTATGCCTTGGAGCATCCGGACCTTCAAAAAGAAACGCTACCGCCCTTGCGGACCCTTAATCAATACCCGCAGAATCTTCTTCCCCAGGCGTCCCCATTTTTCGGCCGCGAGGAGGAAATCGCGGAAATTACCGGCATGCTGAAGGACCCTTCCATCCGGTTGTTGACCCTCGCGGGGCCGGGGGGGTATGGAAAGACCCGCCTGGCCTTGCAGACCGCCGCGGAGCTGGCGGGCCATTTCGAGAACGGCATTTTCGTGGTGGTGCTAGCGCCCCTGTTGTCCGACCAGATGATCGTGGGAAACATCGCCGGGGTTCTGAAATTTTTCTTCACCGGCATTGAAGATTCCAAGACCCAGCTTCTGAACCACCTGAAAGACAAGAAAATGCTTCTCATTATGGATAATTTCGAGCACATCATCGAAGGCGGTTCATTGGTTTCGGACATCCTCAAGGCCGCGCCGGGTGTGAAAATCCTCGTGACCAGCCGGGAACCCCTGAGGGCGGTGGAAGGAAAGACGTTTGAGGTGAAAGGCCTGCATTTCCCCGAGGACCCGGACGCCCCGGACATGGAAGCCTACAGCGCCGTCCAACTTTTCCTCATGCGCGCTCGAAGGACCAAACCCGACTTTGTTCTCGTTCCCGAGGAGCGGCAGGGGATGCTGGACATCTGCCGGGTTCTGGAAGGCATGCCCTTAGGACTGGAGCTTTCTTCCACCTGGGTTGGAATCCACCCCCTTTCGGAAATAGCCGATAAAATTACAACCAGCAAGGATTTCCTGGCGACTTCCATGCCCGATTTTTCCCCGCGGCACCGTTCCTTGAGGGCCGTATTCGAGTATTCCTGGATCCTACTCAGTGAGCCGCAAAAAAGGGCTCTTAAAGCCCTTTCCTCCTTCAAAGACGGGTTCGGCATCCAGGCGGCGCGCTCGGTGGCGGGCGCCACCCTGGCGGTTCTCGAACAACTGGAAAACAAATCGTTGTTGGCCCGGCAAGCGAAAGGGCGTTTTGACCTCCATGAGCTCATCAAGTTTTACGCCAAGGAAAAATTGTTCGAAAATCCCGCTGAAGGCGAAAAAATCCTGGATGCCCATTGCGGTTATTTCGCGTCCTTCCTCCAAGCCAGGGAAAAGGCTTTGTACGGCCCAAAAGAAAAAGAGGCCCAGGAAGAATTGGTGGAAGAATTGGGAAATCTCCGGGAAGCCTGGAACCGGGCCGTCCGAACCTGCGAAAAAAAGGAGCTCAACAAGCTCATGAAGGGCTTTTGCGTCATTTACGAGATCAAAGGGCAGTTCGAGCAGGGCCGGGAATTTACGAAAGCCGCCGTGCAAACCCTGAGGGAGAAATATCCCGAAACCTCTCCGCGCCCAAAGCCCTATACCCTTCTCTTGGCCAGGCTCATTTCACGCTGGGCTTCCTTTGAGAGGGATTTAGGGAACCTCAGAAACGCCCGAAAACTGTTTGAGGAAAATCTCAACTTGTTGTCCTCTATTTCCAACCTCCGGGAAGCCGGCTTTTCCCTGTGCGAACTGGGTTTTGTCACGGAAAGGGAGGGCCATTATGAAAAAGCCAGGACCCTTTATGAGAAAAGCCTGGCCGCTTGTCGCAAGGCCAAGGATAAACCAGGAATTTCCCTGGCTCTCAACCGCCTGGGATTCCTCGCCTGCCGCATGGGGGAATTTAAAAAAGCCAGGACCCTGGTCCTGCAAAGCCTGAGGTACTCGAGAGCGAACCGGGACCGGCGGGCCATGGCCTTCGCCTACAACGTTTTCGGGGAGGTCTTGTGCAACTTGAGGCGGTTGAAAGAAGGCAAAGAAAGCTATCAAAAAGCCTTGTCCATCTACGTGGAAACGGAAGACCAAAGGGGAATCGGCTGGTGCTTGGTGAATCTGGGCAATGTGGCGGATATAACGGGGGATTTTAAGGGCGCCTTTGCGTTGTACCAGCAAGCCATGGGCATTTCCGATGGAATCAGCGACAGAATGGGCCTGGCAATCGCCGTGACCCAGTTGGGAATGATTCGCTGGCAAGAGGGAAATTATCCGGAAGCCGCCGGCTTTCTGGAGAAAGGCCTGGGTCTTTTCCGCCTGGTGGGGGATTTCAGGGGCCAAGCCTGGTCCTTGGACCTACTCGGCAACCTGGCTTTGGAATATCAAAATGACCGCCAAGCCGAAAGTAATTACAAGAAAGCTTTTTCTCTCCTGGAAAAAGTGGGCCCATTGACCCAGAACATCGCCTGGTATCAATTCCATTTGGGGGATTTGGCTTGTTACCGCGGCCATTTGAAACAGGCGAAAAAATGTTATTTAAAAAGCCGGACGTGTTTTGAACGCGTTCAGGACGATATTGGCTTGATGGTCACCTTACTCAAATTAGGGGAAATTTCCACCCGTCTGGGTGAGTTAAAGCAAGCCGAAGATCATCTTTCCCATGTCATCCAAATTGCGATTCGGGGTAATCACAAGCCTTTTCTCGCGGATGCGGTTGTTGCCATGGGACGGATTTTTCAGCTTAAGGGGGAAGAGAGGGATGCCATTGGTTTATATATGCTGGCCTTCGGCCATCCCCTGTGCCGCCAGCAGACCAGGGATATGATTACGGCTTTGATCAAAGAACTTGAACCGCATTTTTCACCCGAGGAAATCGAGGGAGCCAGGGAATGGGGCAAGACCGGGAACCTGGAGGGAGTGGCCATGAGATGGGTTTCTTTCCGAAAATCCGCCGCGTCACGAAAACGAAAGGGCAAATATAGAAAGGCCGCCCTTCAAGTGAAAGCCAGGCCGGGATCGCAAAGAAGTCGCGCGCCGAGGAGTACGGCCAAAAGGAAGCAGGCCAGGACGGGATAAAACCAGGGGTCAAACCGGAAAGTAGGCGGTGCGGAGGTGGTCGGATTGGAGTCGGGGCTGGAAATCATGCGTGGATTATATCAACCCTGGAAAAGCGGTTGAGTTTTATTCAGCTCCAAGGAAAGGGACCTGTCTGTCTAAAACTGGTATAGGGACACGGAGTTTTTGGAATGGAAAAAAATCCGTGAAGATTAGCCATTCGAATTAGTCTTAAAATTGTGTTTACTTATTCACTCACGCTCCCCATCGTGAATAACTCTTCCATTTTCGCTTAAATTAATTCTTGCTTTGTCCAATTTGGGTTGCTTGTTTTTCGATCAGGTGGGATTGCCAAATGTGGACGCCGGAGAGTTGTTGGCGTGCGAGGTTCACCATGGCCCGGGCGATGGTCTGGGCCTGGATGGGGCGGTATTTTCGAAAAGGCCCGACAAACAACGGGGAAAGGGGTTTTAAGACGTTCTCCAGGAATTGTTCCCCGGGCCGGCGTTCCTTACGGTCTTTCTCACCCAGGATGAAGGAAGGCCTCAGGATGTGAACAGCCTGGAAGGGAACCGCGCTGACCGCTTCCTCCATCACGCCCTTAAGACGGCTGTAAAACAACGAGGAATTCGGGTTAGCACCCATGGAGGAAACCACCAGGAACTGGCGGGACCCATTTTTCAAGGAGATCTTGGCGAGGGAGAGGACATACTCGAAATCAACCTTGCGGTAGGCTTGGTGGGAAGGTGACTTTTGCCGGGTGGTGCCCAGACAGCAATAGACGGCGTTTGCCTTCGTATTTTTGATGAATTTTTCCAGCAGGTCGAAGTCCACCACGATTTCACGGAGCTTCGGATGTTTGGTTCCCTGCGGGGTGCGGACCAGGGAAATCACCTTGTCGTACTGGGGATCGCCTAATATTTCCTGGAGGCAAAAGCCTCCCACTAAACCGCTGGCTCCCGCGAGCAAGGCCGTCTTTTGGGTCATAGGCTAACCTCTTATCCTCAAGCATAGAGGATGACGGGAATTTGGTGTAGGGTTTTCAACCGGTTAAGGGTCCGGTATAAGACCTGGTTCTCCGGGTAGCCGGAATTGGTTTTCCCAGGTAGTCTGAAAATAGTCTTTTTTCCGGGTTTTTCTAATTACAGCGTAGTTTTATTTTTATAAACACCCATACAATTGGGGAACAACGGTTAACCTCCTGAAAAATGTTTTCTTAAGCCGCCATTTTGGCGTCAATTTCTGTAGAATCGAAATTCGAACTACCCAACAGGTTGTGGGTATCAAGATTTCAAAGGGTTTAAACCGGTGAAAATATTGCATGTTTTAAGCGGGGATTTCGTGACGGGGGCGGAAACTTCCACGGTGGCCCTCATCGAAAGGCAAACCGAGGCCGGCCACCAGATTTTCGTGGTGGCGGGCAAATTTGAGCATGCCGTGAAGGCGGCCTTTTACCCCGTTTCCATCCATGACCGGGGCTGGGTCCAGCGATTGGTCAATATCGGGGCGCTGATTCGCCTCATCCGAAAAGAAAAAATCGACATCGTCCACGCCCATTCCCGCGCGGCCAGCTGGGTTTCCTTCTGGGCCTGCCGCATGACCCGCACGCCCTACCTCTCCACCCTGCATGGGCGACAGCACCTGCATTTTTCCAACAGGAACTTCAACGTGTACGGGAAGAAATGCGTCGTCATGTGCGAGAACATTCGTGAGCAAATGCTGAAGGAAACCAAAATCTTCAAACCGGAGCAATTGATTGTCATCCGCAATGGCATCCTCCCATAACCCCCTGGTTTTGATCGTCGGCCGGCTTTCAGGGCCCAAGAATGAGGTCATCCTGCGCTACTTGCGGGAGGCCGTTTTCCCCGCGGCCGAAGCCGACCCAGCTTTGCGGGTGGCCGTGATCGGGGGGCCGGTGGACGACGAGCACCGGCAACTGGAGAAAGACCACAAGTTCCTGAAGTTCGAGGGATTTCAGCCCGACCTCAAGCCCTACTATGAACGGGCCACCTTGGTCGTCGGGGCGGGGCGCGTGGCGCTGGAAGCCATGGCCCTTCAAAGACCCGTGATCGCCATCGGGGAGCAAAAATACGTCGGGCCCCTTCTTCCACAGGCGGTGGAAGAGGCCAAGGCCACCAACTTCGGGGATTGCGAGGAAGGCACCCACTTCGATTGGGCCCAAGCCGCCCAGGACCTCAAGCGGATGCTGGGGGAAAATGCTTTGCGCGAGGAGGCTATCCGGACGGGAACCGCTTTGCTCCAGGCGGAGTACGACATGCGGGTTCTCTATCCCAAGGTCGAGGAACTTTACCGGGACGTCATTCTTCGAGACAACCTTTCCCGGGTGAGCGAAATCCCGGTCCTGATGTACCACCGGGTGGTCGAAAAGGAACCGGCCCTTACCAAGTTCAATATCCATATCACCAGCGACAACCTCGAAAAGCACCTTTCGTTCCTCCAGAAGAACGGGTTTACCCCCATCACTTTCGTGGACTTGATGGTAAAGAAAATCCCGCCAAAGCCGGTTATCCTGACTTTCGACGATGGCTATGAAGATAATTACCTTCATCTCTACCCGCTTCTGCGGCGGTACGGGATGAAGGCGGTGATTTATCTGCTGGGGAACCGATCCATCCGGACGAACGCGTGGGATACTCCCAAGGGGGAACCGGAAACGCCTTTGATGAACGAAAGGCAAATACTGGAATTGGCCAAGAGCGGCTCGGTGGAATTCGGGGCCCATTCCATGACCCATTTCAGCCTGCCGGGCCTGCCCCTGGAAACGGTGGTACGGGAGGTCCAGGATTGCATGAAATCCCTGGAGGGATTGCTGGGAAAACAAGTGATTTCCTTCGCCTACCCATACGGTGACTATAACGAAGAAACCCAAAAGGTTGTGGCCGAGGCGGGTTTTAAATTCGGCGTGGCGGTGGATGGGGGGCCGGTGTGTTTCCGCGAGGACCTCCTGGCGATCCGGCGCATCCATATCTTTCCTGATACTGCCGGGTTCGATTTTTACAAGAAAACCAGCGGGTGTTATTTACGGTACAGGAAATTAGTGAGCTTGCTTAAACCCTGGCAGAAATCTTAAGGAATATAGAACGGGCATGAAAAAACTGGCTTTGAAACTCTCCATCGTTATCATCACCCGCAACGAGGAAGCCCATATCGGCTCCTGCCTGAAAAGCCTCGGCTTTTCCCGGAGTTGTTTTAAGAAAATGGAAACCATCGTGGTGGACGCTGAAAGCGAGGACCAGACCCGGGCCATCGCCAAGAAGCTGGGCGCGAAAGTGTTTGTCCGGCCCTGGAAGGGTTATTCGGACCAGAAGAACTGGGCCATCGCCAAGTGCAAGGGGGATTGGATCCTATCCCTGGACGCGGACGAGGAACTGACCCCGGAATTGATCCGGGAAATCGAGCGAAAAGTCCCTGAAACGCCGCGGGATGTGGCGGGATATTCCATCAAGCGCAGGGCCTTTTTCCTGGGTAAATGGATCAAGCATTGCGGCTGGTGGCCGGACGACCAGCTCCGCCTCATCCGGAGGGGAACAGGCCGTTTCACCGGCGAGCCGGTGCACGAGGGCATGGTCGTGAATGGCCGCACCCTGATGTTCGACGAGCCCATGAACCATTACACATATGACACCATCAGGCAATACCTGGACAAGATGAACCGTTACTCGGACCTGTCCCTCCTGGAAATGAAGCAGAAAAAGATAACCTTCTGGTGGTTCTACGTGACGATTGCCCCTCTTCTCACCTTCTTCCGGATGTATGTCTCGCGGCGGGGTTTCCTGGACGGGTGGCACGGTCTGGCCGTTTGCGGCCTCTCGGCTTGCCACGACTTCGTCAAGTACGCCAAGCTCTGGGAAAAAGAGATTTTAAAACGCGCCCCGGGTGGGATGGGGTGTGTAAAAACAAAAAAATCGAATGACTGAGACACATTCAGGCCGGATTGAGGTTTTGGATTCCTTGCGCGGCGTGGCGGCCATGCAGGTGGTCATCGGGCATTTTTTGGTTATGTTTCCTCTTTTTTATGCGGCTGCCAACTATGTTCCGACACTTCCTTGGGCGGTGAGGTTACTTGCTTATACACCGCTTCGTTTCTTTTGGGCAGGACATGAGGCGGTCACCTTTTTTTTCACCTTAAGCGGGTTTGTTTTGGCCCTGCCTTTCATGGACGGGAATCCGCTCTTCTACCGGTCATTCATGGTTAGAAGGTTTTGCCGGATTTATATCCCTTTTTTCGCGTTAATTTCCCTGTCCCTTGTTTTATATAAGTCGGGTTTTGGTATGTCGGCTATTCCGGGTGCCAGCTATTGGGCTAACAGCTTTTTTTCCCTGAAAATCACTTGGCGAGAAATACTAAAAATCTATTCCGGCATCGGTGATATCAACGCCTATAACTTGGCTCCCACTGTTTGGAGCCTGAACCACGAGATGCGCATCTCAATCGTTTTTCCCCTCCTGGCTTCCATGGTGTTGAAATTGAATTGGAAAGAAAATGCAGGAATAGGTTTGTTGTTCGCGGTGCTGGGCGGGGCACTGCTTAACGGGAAAATATTATCGGCGGGAAGTTTGAACATGACGATTTTTTATGCTTCTTTTTTTATTTGGGGGGCACTTCTGGCTAAACACCGGGTTAGGGTTATAAGCGTCATTGGGAAATACAATGGCGGCATAAAAATCATGTTCTTAGTCACCGCTATAATCTTGTATACCTTTTGCTGGTCTATGCCGGCTGCTTTAAGACCGATGTTTTCCCCTGTGGGTTATGAAGTTTTCGGTGATTTATCGGTGGGGCTGGCGTCGCTTTATTTCATCGGCGCGGCTTTGAGCTGGAAGTTAAATAAAAAGAATTTTATTCAGGGGAGTTATTTCTGGATTGGGAGAATTTCCTTTAGTCTTTATTTGATTCATCCGTTGGTTTTATTCGTAAGTGTTTATTTTTTTCACCATTTTCTATCACTAATCATCAGCGACCTCTTGGGTTTGTCCTTTGCGTTATCTGGGGCTTGGCTTTTTTATCGATGGATTGAGTGCCCTTCCACTCAACTCGGTAAAAAGCTTTCCAAACATTCCATGGTGAATATTATTTTAGGGGAGGATATGCGTGGATGAAGTGGCCCAAATCGACGTGGCCCAGGCGAAGGAATTGCAGGCCTCCGGCGCGGTATTCGTGGATATCCGGGACCCGGCTTCCTTCGAGGCGGCGCATATCCCAGGCGCCCTGCATTTGACCGACGCCAACATCCGGGATTTCGTCCAAAAATCCGATAAAACCAAACCCGTGGTGGTTTATTGCTACCACGGCAATAACAGCCAGGGAGGCGCCGCTTACCTGATGGACCAGGAGTTCCAGAAGGTTTACAGCCTCATCGGGGGTTTCGAACGCTGGCGCCAGACGGAGAAAATAGAGAGTTGATCATGGCCCCCCATTACTGGTTGATGAAGGCTGAACAGGACGTCTATCCCGTCGAGCAATGGAAGAAGGACAAGGTCACTTTCTGGGACGGGGTGCGCAACTACACCGCCCGGAACTTCATGCGCGACCGGATGAAAAAGGGCGATGGGATGCTCTTTTACCGGCTGCCAAGGCTCTGAGCTTGCCCGGGGGCCTAGCCGTGTACTTGGGCGGGGTTCCATGCCCCGCCCAAGTGGCGACCCGAAGGGTCGTCCCTTGACTATTCCGGTGGGAAACCCAGCGGTATCGCGGGGGTGGGCGAAATCGTGAAGGAAGGCTACCCCGGCCATACGGCCTTCGATCCCAAAGACATTCATTTCGATGAGAAGAGCGATCCAGAAAAACCCACCTGGTACATGATGGATGTAAGGTTCGTGAAGGCCTGCAAGCAGGTCATCCTGCTGGATTTCCTCAAGAAGATACCCGAATTGAAAAACATGGTGCTTTTCAGGAATTCCCGCCTATCGGTCCAGCCCGTGACCAAAGCGGAGTGGGATGTTATCTGCCGGTTGTTAGATTCCCAACGGTAGGTGCCGGGTTTCTGCCGGTCGAGACGTCAACCCAGTTCCCGGAACCCAGTAAACCAAATTGGCAGGAGACCGGTTTTCCTGCTGCGTAACGGTGTTTTCCGATTTGGCACAATCGCTTTGAAGTGGCACAATCCCCGAAAAGTGGCCTCTGCCGACAAGGGAGGATAAACTGCCCACATTCCCGGGAACATCTGCCGGAAGGGAGGATAAACCGTCGGTACCTACTGGCAGAACCCGCTGAACCTACTGGCAGGTCTGGTGAACCTACTGGCAGAACCGGCGGAACCTACTGGCAGGTCCGGGGAACCTACTGGTAGAAAGCCGGTTTCCCGGTGGTATTGAGGGACAGCCTCGAAGTGGTTCGACAGGCTCACCACAGGCTTTGTCGAGGGGTTTACCTAGTGGCATAAGCTGTGGACCTTGTTAAAATAACCAACCTTATGACCAGTCCAACCCGTTGGTCCCTTATCTCGATCCTCCTGGCTTCGGCCTTTTCCCCATCCTGGGCCGATTCCCCTTTCCTTCAATTGAAACAGGACATTCCCCTAACCGGAGGGGTTTCCCGTTTCGATCAACAGGCGTTCGACCCCCAAACCGGGATGCTATATATTGCCCATGCGGGTGCGGGCCAGATTATTCTTTTCAACACCCGGAAAAACACGGTTTTTACGACTCTTCCTAACTTTCCGGAAGTCACGGGACTCCTGGTGGTTCCGGAACTCCACCGCCTCTACGCCAGCGTTGCCCAACGACACCAGGTAGCCGTGATCGACCTCCAAAGCTTGAAAGTGCTCGCCAAGGTCCCGGCGGGCCATCTTCCCGACGGCATGGCCTATGTTCCCGAGCTCCACCAACTTTTCGTTTCCGATGAGTTGGGGGGGGAAGTCACCGTCATCGATGTCTTGAAGAACAAGCGCGTCGATTCCATTAAATTGGGCGGACAGGCGGGGAACACCCGCTATGACTCGAGTTCGCGCCTCATTTTCACACCGGTCCAGACCAAGAATGAACTGGACGCCATCGATCCACAGACCCGGAAAATCATCGCGCGCTATCCCATCTACAGCGGCAAACATCCCCATGGGCTGTGGATTGATACCAATTCCCATTTGGCGTTTCTGGGCTGTGACAAGGACAGCAAGCTGGTGGTTTTTGACCTTCAAAGCCGCCTGGAGACCGCCGTCTCCGACGTTGGTAAGGACCCCGACGTCCTGACTTTTGATTCCCAACAGGGGTACCTCTATGTGGCCTCTGAGGCGGGAAAGGCCTCGGTTTTCCGTGTCCGGGACCGGAAGATCAAGAAGGTCGGTGATTTCGAAGTGGGGAACAAGGCCCATACCGTCGAAGTGAACCCCCAGACGCACGAACTTTATTTCCCTTTGACGGTGGATAAAAAGCCGGTTCTGCGCGTCATGAAGCCCAATTTATAGGAACTTATTGGCTCAAACCGGGAAGAGGCTGTCGTAGGAACGGATTTTGGCGATGACCTCGTCGATGAGGTAGTCGGGGGTGGATGCCCCCGCGGTGATTCCTGCTTTTAACTTCCCCTGAAACCATTTCGAATCCAGTTCCTGGGCCGTCTCGATGTGGTAAGTCGCGTTGGGAAGGAAGGCCTGGCAAGTGTCGGCCAGTTTGTGGGTGTTGGAAGAATTGCGGCCCCCGATGACGATCATAATTTCCACCTGCTTGGAAAGGGCCGCGGCGGCGGTTTGGCGGTCCTTGGTGGGCTTGCAGATGGTATCCACTGCCACGACCTCGGCGCAGCGTTCCTTGAGCTTTTCGACGAATTTCGCGAA
This sequence comes from candidate division FCPU426 bacterium, assembly GCA_963847625.1. Classification (GTDB taxonomy): domain Bacteria; phylum Oederibacteriota; class Muellerivitia; order Muellerivitales; family Muellerivitaceae; genus CAWCKJ01. The sequence continues at coordinate 75,500 of CAWKAR010000033.1, forward strand.
TTTTTCCATCAATAAGGTGCTTTGAGTGATGACCCCGACCCGGGAACCTTCCGGGACTTTAACGATATCCGCCTCCTCGTAAATGATGATGGCGTCCTTCATGCGGCTGGCGATGCCCTTGACTTCTACGTGCTTAGGATCGCCGATGATGACGATCCTAAGGCCTTTCTCCTGGAGCTTGTGGCCCTCGTTGTAAATGCGCGTCACCAGGGGGCAAGTGGTGTCGATGATATCCAAGCCCCTTTCCTTGATCTTGCCCAGGACGTTGATATCCAGGCCGTGCGCGGTGATGACTACGCGGTTGTCCTGAACATCGTCCAGCGAGGTCACGATCTTCTTATTGAGCGCGGCCAAACGGGCCACTTCCTGGGGGTTGTGGATCAGGGAACCGAAAATGAAGGCCTTGTCCATGGACTCGGCCTTTTCGATGGCGCGTTTCACCCCGAAACAGAAACCGGCGGCGTTGGCGACCAGGATTTCACGGTTCATTACGACCCCAAAGCCGCTGTCAGCCATTAGTGGAGGGCTGCCAGCTGGATTTTGACTGCAAGTCCTTCAAAGGACGTTGATTATATATAATGCTTCCGGTGAAATAAAACCCAGACCCCCCCAAAGGAATAATCAGTGCGTTTTTCCCTCTATTTAGGCCCCTACCAGCCGTTCCTGGAGGAAGAACTCTTCGCCCGCGTCCGGGATCTTCGCTCTTCCGACCCCTTTTCACCCCTGGTGGTTTTGGTCCCAAACCGGCTTCTGGTGCGGCATTTGCGGGAGACCTTAGCCCGAAAGCACCAATGGGTCTTCAACATCCGTTTCCTCACCTTCCACCAATACCTCCTGGAGCGGATGGAGGATAAGTGGATGGTGGAAGGTTTCCGCGTGCTGCCCGAAGCCCTGGTGCCATGGGTCTTGAAGGAAAGGTCCAGGGCATCGCGGAAAACCGAGGGCCCTTTCGCGGCCGTGGAAAAGACTCCCGGGTTTTACAAGGCTCTCCGGACCACCCTTTCGGAACTCCAGCAGGGTTTTTTCAATCCCTTGTCCCTGAAGGAATCGGCGAAAAGGCTGTCGAGAGCCAAGGACCGCCAGCGCCTGTCGGCGAAGTTGAAGGAATTCTCCCTGTTGTTGGAATCCTACGAAACCTGGAAAAAGAAGGAAAAATGGAAGGATCTGGACGACCTCTACGTTGAAGCCTTGGATTTACCTCCCGCCCCGACACCCCTTTGGATTTACGGTTTTTACGATGCTTCTGTTCTCCAGCAAAAAGCGCTGAGGCACCTTTGTTCAGCCCAGGAAAGCAATTGGTTTATCCCCTACGAGGACCAGCCCGCTTTCGAGTACGCTAAGCCATTCCTGGAATGGGCCCAAGGGTTGGGGGAAGTAAAAAAGTTTGGAAATTGGAAAGGGGATAATGCGACACCGTTAAAAAGACTTCAGAAGAATATATTTGTTACTGAGGTTGCCACGCCGCAAACTTCGTCCTATCCGGACGAAGCTCCTCGCAATGACAACAGCTTTGAAAATTCGGATGTCAAAGTCCTTCTTTGCCCGGGCGAACCGCGTGAAATCCGGGAAGGAATCCGGACCCTGGTGTCTGAGGCGGAAAAACATGAAATCCCCTTTTCCCGCTGCGCGGTGGTATTCAGGCAGATGGAAAGCTATCGGCGGATGGTGGGCCCGTCTTTCTCGGCCCAGGGTGTGCCCCTTTCCAAGGAACCCACGGTTTTCCTCGTGGAAACCCCCGAAGGAAAGGCCGTGCTTCTTCTGCTCCAATGCTTCCAACAGGAATTTCCCCGCGATCTTTTATTCAACTTCCTATCCAGTCCTAACCTCAAGCCGGAGGGTTTCGAGCTGGGTCCGGACGGCTGGAATCCCCATTTGTGGGACAGGGTTTCCAAGGAAGCGGGGGTGGTGGAAGGGGAAAATGTCTGGCTGGACCATATCGACAGCTATCTTTACCGCCGGTCCCGTATTTCCGTGCCCGAGGAAGAGGAAATCTCAAAGGAAGAGGCGGAATCCCTCAAGGATTTCAAAAAGATCCTGAAAATACTGTTCACAGCCCGCAAAAAATTCGAAAAGGAAAAAACTTGGGAAGGAAAATCCACGGTTCTCTTGTCCCAAGTGACGAGGCTTTTCCGGCTTTCGCGGGCCCAGGAACAATTGGAAGCAACCTTGAAGGGGATTCAAGCCTTGTCGCGCCTCTCCCTGACCGTGACCCGGGAGGATTTCACCTCGATTCTCCCGGAATTGCTGGCGGAACAAAAGGTTCCCGGGGAAAAATACGAGCCGGGTGGAGTGGAGGTTGCGGACCTGATGCAGGCCCGGGGCGTGTCTTTCGACGTGCTGGTTTTACCGGGGTTGGTGGAACAGGGTTTTCCCCGGGTGGCCCGCCAGGACCCGCTTCTTTTGGACGAGGAAAGGCGGATTCTCAATGGCTTGATGGAATCCACCGCCCGGATTCCAGAAAAAGCAGAGGGCAGACTGGAGGAAAAGCTCCTTTTCGCCCTGGCGGTCCGAAGCGCCCAAAAAACACTCGTGATCACCGTGCCCCATCTCGATCCTTCCACCGGGGGGCCGCGCATCCCTTCCCTTTATCTGTATGAGGCGGCCCAGGCCGTCACCGGAAAAAGGCAAATCCATTTGACCGAGGCGGGAACCTTTGTGAAAAAAATCCCTGTGTCCGGTTGGATCCGGGAAAAGTGGAGCCAGTGCGCGGATGATCTGGAGCAGTTATTAAGCCGGTTCCAACTGGCCCGGAGGGGGGATCCTCTACCGGCCCTGGCCTACGTCTCGGAAAAGCCCTTTTACTTTAAGGCCCAAGAACTCCTCAAAAGCCGCCAGATGATACGTACCTTTACCCCATACGACGGCCTTTTCCAGGATCCCCGGGCTCTGGACGAACTTCAAAAAAGCCATTCCCTCCAGGACAAAACCGTATCAGCCTCCCGTTTGGAAACCTTTGCCGCCTGTCCCATCCGATATTTCTTCAAGTATGTCTTAAGACTCAAAATCCATCCCGAGCCCGAAAGAATTTTCCAGTTGGAGGCCTCCGAAAAGGGGACCCTGATGCACGGCATATTGGAGGTCACCCTCACGCGGGGAATGAAGGAAGGCTGGTTCGACAAACGCGAGACCGAAAAGGGACTCAAGGTTCTAAGGGAGGAAACCCAAAAGGCCTTCGACCATTTCGAGAAGGAAGGCGTGCCGGGATCCCCCGCCCTTTGGGCCTGGAACCGCTTTTCCATGGCCCGGGACCTGGAAAAGGCTTTCCAGGGCGTGATGGAAGACCGGGATTGGGTCCCCAAGGATTTTGAAAAGGGATTCGGTAAGAAGGACCAGGCCGAAGTTTTGTTCCCCACTTCCAAAGGGAATTTCCGGCTGGAAGGCTGGATGGACCGCGTGGATATTTCCTCCGACGGTAAGAGGTTGAGGGTCCTGGACTATAAAACCGGGAGCAGTACCTCGTTCAAGAAAGACGGTGTGCGAGAAGGCACGAAACTCCAAATGCCCCTCTATCTCTGGGCCTGCCGGAAACTTTATCCGGGAGTCGTCCCCGAAACGGCGGTCTTTGACTTTCTCACGTCCAAGGGGGGCTATCGGCGGGTTTCCTACGACGCTACCGACTGGAAAAAGGTAGAAGTACCCCTGGGAGTTGTCCTAGAAGCGGCGTCGGAGGCGGTTTCCCGTGGGCTTTTCCCGGCCGTGGCGAAGGCCTGCGACCAATGCGATTACCAGGCCCTTTGCGGGACGGGGCGGGAACGGCGGGCCGAGAGGAAGAAAGACGACGCCCGGGTAAAGGGCTATTACTGTCTGGAGGAACTTCCGTGATCAGCGACCAGACGGCCCGGGGCCGGGCGATTCAAGACCACGAAACCCTTTTCGCGGTGGATGCGGGCGCGGGCACGGGGAAAACCACGCTTTTAGTCTCCCGCCTGATCTCCCTGCTGGTGGAAAAAGAAGTTTCACTCGGGAAAATCGCCGCAATCACCTTCACCGAGAAGGCCGCCGCCGAATTGGTGGACCGGCTCCGTCAGAAATTGGAAAAGGAACTGGTTGAAAATCCCGCCAAAAAGGCCCTGATTCTTCAGGCCTTTCAAGACCTGGAAAGGGCCCCCATTTCCACCATCCATTCCTTCTGCGCCGCCCTCTTGCGGGAATACCCGGTGGAGGCGGGGGTGGACCCGCGCTTCACGATTCTGGACGATGTCCAAGCCGGGGCTTTCGAGTCCCAGGCCTGGGAAGACTGGCTGAAAAAATCGCTCAACAAACCGGTGGGGTCTCTGTTCCATTTCCAAAGGTTGGGCGGGACCTTCGGGCACCTGGAGGAACTGAAAAGCTTCCTGAAACGAAACCACTCCCTGTTGACTCCACCTGAAAGCCAAGCCTTGCCCGACAGCGCAGATTTCAGGCGAGCACTGAAAAAATTTCTCCAAAAGGTCCATCCATTGGCGTCTTCTTGCAAAGACTCCTCGGACGGACTTTTCGAAGCCCTTCAACAATTCCAGGGTGATTGCGCCTTCCTGGGCACAGTTTCGCCGGAAGAGATGGTTTTTGGGCTGGCGGTCCTGGAGATCCCCAAGACCGCAAAGAAGGGGAACCAGAAAAATTGGGACAAGACGGTTCTGGACAATATCCGGCGGGAATTTTCCCTGCTTTCCGGGGAGCATGAAATATTTTCCGCCGCCTTCAAGAACGCGGTGGTTTTAAACATCGTCCACTGGCTCTGGGATTACCTAAAGGAGTTCGAGGAGAAGAAAAACCGCCAGGGATTCCTGGACTTTGACGACCTGCTTATGAGGACCCGGAACCTTTTGAAAGACCATCCCGAAGCCCGGGAGGAATTGAAGAAGCGGCTCGATTATCTGCTGGTGGACGAGTTCCAGGATACGGATCCCCTGCAGGTGGAAATCGTCTTTTTCCTCGCGGAAAAAGAAGGAAAAAGCGAGACAAATTGGAAAAAGGTAAAGTTGAAACCCGGCAAACTTTTTCTGGTGGGGGACCCCAAGCAAAGCATTTACCGGTTCCGCAGGGCGGACGTGGAAATTTACGAGGAAACCAAGAAACTGGTGACGGGTAACGGTGGGCGGGTGGAATTGCTCACGGAGAATTTCAGGACCGTGGGGAGCCTGGTCGACTGGGTCAATGCGAGATTCCCGTCCCTTTTCACAGGAACCCCCATCCAGTACAGCGCCCAAAACCCCAGCCGGAGGGAAAAAAGACCCCCAAAGGCCATTCCGCCACTTATTGGAATCCGGATCGCCGTCCCGCCGGACGAGAAAACAGCCAAGGCTTCCTTGCGTCATCGGGAAGCGGAATGGACTGCGGCCTTCATCAGTGAAAAACTTCTCAAGGGCGGTTGGACCCTGTCGGACCCCAAGACCCACGAGTTGCGGCCGGTTGAGCCGGGGGACCTGGCGGTTCTTTTCCGGGATTTGTCCAACGAGAACGAGGAATTTTGGGAGGAAGCCTTCCGCAAGCGGAACCTGTCCTACCAGATCGTCGGGGGCAAACGGTTTTACAAGCGCCCCGAGATCGTAGCCCTTTCCACGCTCCTTAACTGCCTTTCCTCGCCCGCCGACGAGGCGGCCTGCGTGGCGGCCCTGAGAAGCTCTCTGTTCGGGTTTACGGACGAGAAAATCTTCCTGCACCGATCCTCCGGAGGCGTTTTTCAATTCCTAAAGCCGGCCCAGAAGGATATGGAAGAAGCTTTCAGTTTGTTACGCGATCTTTACGAGAAGACCCGCACTCTTTCGGTGTCGGAAACCTTGACCCAGTTCCTCGAAAAAACCAACCTGCTCGCGGTGGTGGCGGCCCAACCCCACGGGGAACAGCGGGTGGCCAACCTCCTCAAGGTCGTGGACCAAGCCCGTGAGTTGGAAACTTCCCAGCATTTCACCTATCGCGCTTTTACCCAATGGCTGGCGGCCCAGCAGGAAGACGAAACCATGGAAGGGGAGGCCCCGGGGCCCGACTCCTCGGAGAACCGCGTCACGCTCATGACCATCCACAAGGCCAAGGGCCTGGAATTTCCCGTGGTGATTGTCTCGGGAGCCGCCTCCGACAGCAAGGATTCGGGCAGCCTGCTGGAACGTAAGAATTCGGCCGGCGCCTATAAAGCGGGAAATATAGATTTGGGGCTGAGGACCTTGAACTATGAAGGAGTCCGCTCCGAGGAGCAAATCCAGTGGGAAGCCGAAAATACACGCCTGCTTTATGTGGCCGCTACCCGGGCGATGGAATGCCTCATCCTGCCCTTTTTTCAGTTACCGATGGACTCCAGAATAAAATCGGAGGACCTCTTTCTCGCACCTTTACTGGCTGGCTTGGAAACCTCCCCTGCCCAGGGCTGGGTGGATTTGAATCCCGGCGGAAAAATTTGGGTGGAAAACCCGGAGCCGGGGAAAGTTTCCCAGGAAGATCCTCCCGCTTTGGTGGTGGATTTGGACGAAAAACTTCTTAAAACCCCGGAAGCCAAAGTCGAAAAGGAAAAAATTTCTGCGCAGGAAGAGTCGCGAAGGCAAAAAATCCTAAAACTTGTGGGCATTCCGGAATTCCAATCGATTACTAGCAAACTTTCGGTGGATGAGGACAAGCAGGGACGCCAACGGGAAATCCTGGAGGAGGAAGAAACAAGGTTTTCTTCCCCCGGCGGGAAGGATTTCGGAAGCCTGGTCCACTTGCTCTTGGAAAAAGGCTGGGATTGGAACTCCGAAACCCTTTCCCGGGCGGCTCTTCTTTACGGCGAGAAGCTGGGTGTTTCCAAAGAGGAGGCGGAGGAAGCGGCGAAATTGGCCGAAAGAGCCGTAAAAAGCGATCTTCTTCAAAGGGCCAGAAAAGCAGACAGGGTTTTCCATGAATTACCTGTGACCGGCGCCCTTGAGAAGGGTAGCTTTCTCAACGCCGTCATCGACCTGGCTTTTCTGGAAGGGGACGAATGGGTGCTGGTGGATTACAAGACGGACCGGGACATGGAAAAAGAAAAGGACAAGTACCAAAAACAATTAGGGTATTACGCCACCCTTCTAACCAATATAACCGGGTACCCGGTTAAGGAAACCTGGCTTTATTTTTTGCGGGATCCACAGGGCCCCCGGATCCTATAAAACTAAGGGGAGGAAACATCCAACTCCCTGATTTCCTGAAGGAGCAAAGGGTTTCCGGGGGATTGAACAAGCGCTTTTTCGAACATCCGCCGGGCGTCAGACTTTTCACCTTCTGTGGCCAATAACCGGCCATATTTTTCACATAAAACCTCGTCCCGGTAACTCTTTCCAAAGGATTGTTGAAACAGATTGGAAAAAGTATGTCCATTCACCCAGGCGTCCTCCGGGTGGAAAGTCTTCTCCCAAGAATAATTGAAAAGCAATTTCTCGAAAAACAGGGATTGGAGAAATGGATCGGGAGGGAGAGAGGGATAAAATTCTATCAACCTCGTCAAGATTTTCCGCCGGTTTTGACGGGATGGAATATCGATTATTTGCAAATTGATTTCTTGATTGAAGGCGTAAAAATCTTTCCAAGAGTTGAATAAGGGAACCAATTTGGGATTTAAAGAAAAAAAGCCCAGCGAATACCGGCTGGAGATTCCAGTTTGTCCAATCGGCAGATTCAACCAACGGCTTTGGGGAAATCGAGCGGAAAGAAAGGGAACGTATTGCCTCTCAGTGAACAACGCCGCCCATTGGATCGACACATCTGGAAGTTTCGGATTCAAGGCGGCATTAAAGAAATAACTGCAGTAGGTTAATGAGTATTCCGGCGGATTAGTGACCATGTCGGAAAAAACGAAACCGGGGCCTTGTTCTTTAGAAGTCAAATTTAAGAAATCAAAGTAAGCCTTTTGCTCATTTTGGGAATGCAAGTTGATGATCCCGGAGCGGCTGACATCGATGCAGGAGGAGAGAAGAATGAAGGCAATAAGGACCGGAATTCTTTTCCCGGGGTTTAAACTAAGAATAAGGGCTTGGAGGCCAATGACGGTAAAAATAAGAAGTATGGGAAGAACGAGCAATATCCGGTGGAATTCGATATCGCGGGAAAGTATTCCCGGCAGCAGAAACAAAACAGCGGCCCCGCCTAAGAACCGGGAAACGGGTTCCCTACGGAATTTGTACAGTTCGACCAACCCCACGAAAAAACAGGAACTTAGGATTACATTCAGGAATCCGCCCCCGAAAGGCCGCCAGGTTCCTTCTGCAAGGCCTCCGAAGAAAAGACCCGAACCATAGCTGCCGATGAGGCGAACCTGCTTCATCCAATCAAAACCATTCATAAGGGAGTTATCCATAAGATAACCGCCATATTTTTCCGTCCGGATGGAATAAAGAAAAGGCAATAAAGAAAGGATGAAAAATAATATAAATATAAAAGCGGCTCCGATATTATTTTTAAAGTCTTTCCATAGAATCCAACTCATGGTGACGAAAATCAGAAGAAATAAAACTGGCCAGGGGAAGAAAGTATAGGGACCTAATCCCAGAAACAAACCCAACCCGCAGGCCCAGTATTTCCGCTTTGAAGGACCGGATTTTAAGAATCGTCCCAAGAAATAAAGGACGCCGAATTCCCAAAGCGGAAGCGTGATCCCCGGAAGAAAAACGTTGCTGATGGTGAGCAACCAGTAATGAAAAGCCATCAAGGCAATAAGAATAAAAGCGATTAAACGGGAAAAGTAAATTCGGGCTGCGTGGTACCCCGCCCAGAGTGTCAATATGGAAATAACCGCAGGCGGGATTTGGGTCCCTAAAAGAGGGGCGTGGGTTGTTTTTAAGACCAGATAACAAAGATAGCTTAAAGTGCTGGGTATCTGAGAAATATTGACGAATGGAATCCAACGCCAATGATTAAATAAGGCGACGGCTTCGAGGGCATTCAAACTCTCATCCCCGCCCGGCCACCAGTCCGAACAGCCCAGTTTGTAGATCCTTAGAACAAGCGATGAGAGGAGAAAGACCAGCCAAATAGGTTGTAATATGGAAACACCTGTTAATTGGCTCTCTAAAACAAAGGAAGGTTTTTCATTGAGGGGAGGGGTACGGGAAAATTTTAGGAATAAGAAAAGCGGAACCATAAGACCCAACAGCAGGATGAAAAGCTTCGTGTTCATGGGCCATGAAAAGTATGTTAGAAGAATTTCAGCGATTAATACGACAAAAAAGAAAACCCATGGATGGTGTGAAAGATTCAAATCCTGAAAAAACGGGGTTTTTAAAGAATGATTTTTCATTATCGCCTCAGTGGAAAAGTGGAAAAGCCAGGCAGCCGATTGTAATCAACCGCCAATCGGCGGCCAGGAAAGGCGCGCCTATTCCAATCAAGGCCACCCATAATTTAAAAACCAAGGATGCCGGAGCGCAGTTAAGGAAAAGGCCGGAAAGTGTCCAAATAACCACCAAGAAAATAGGTGAAAGCCTATCGCCGGGTGTAAGGATCTTCTTATTCAATTTCAAGGATTTACCTCCAGTGCTTTTAGAACCGGGGTGGCAGGCAATAAACCGGTTTTAGTAGACAATAGGAATTCTTTTTGCCTGCCGCCAAACCGCTATCAAGAAAATTCTCAATTTACCGGATACCCGTGGCTTTCAACCATTCGTTCAAATGCTTATCGATCCCATTCAACCGTTTCACCCATCGGTCATGCAGTTCTTGTGAAAGAAGCACCTTTTTCAGGCAGAGAGACATCAAGGGCACGCATTCGTGGGTGAGGGCGACCGCATCCTGGAGGAACTTTTGGGTACGCGCCGCACTTTTGGATTTCTGGGCATTGGAAACGGCCTGCGAAAGCGCGTGAACTTTGCGTTTCAATCTCTCGACAGCGGCGTTTTTCAAGGCCCAGGGCAAGTGCTGGTAGGTCTTGTTGAGCTCACTCGCCAGGTCGTCACACAAAGTGGCAAGGTTGATATTCAAAAAGTCGGATTCCGTCACCTAAAGATTATAGCCACTCGATTGCTTTTGGAATGGTGGAATTATTTTTAAACGTTGGCTACCACGTCATCCTCCCTAAAGCCATGATCAATGGTTCGCTTAGAAACTCAAAATTGATTCTTTTTTTGTGGGAAAGTTGGCAGGGGCCACCGTTATTGGACATGTATTTTTTTGAGTTGATTTTGTTCCAGACGATCCAGCTTTTCTAAAGTTTCCTTAGGCGGACGGAAAAATGGATCTAATCGTCCCGCTATTTCATAGGACCGCCGAGCTTCGTGGTATTTCCCCGATGCAAAAAAAAGGTTTCCTAAGAAATGGTAGTTTTCGGCAGAAGGATAACCTTTCTTTAAACCCCATTGAACAGCCGAAAGAATCCTTGATTCGGGTTGTCCGGCCGACATCAAGTTATCGACAACCACTTTCCAAAAATGGGACTCTAAAAAAAGATCGCTCTTAAAGAGTTTATGATTTTCAAAGAGCCGGTAGTTCATGTCTTCACGGAAATGCAAATTCACTGGATTTAAGCTTTCATAAAACAAATCCTGGAGGAATAAATTGGCAATGGACCACCGCTGGAAAGTTTCAGTATTTTGATTTGTGAGGGATGTCACCATCATCCAATAACGATGAGGAGGAGCGTTTGGGTATAAAGAAGGTCCTAGCTCAAACCATTTTGATTTTGGAAACCTTTGACTTAGAAACAACACGTCAGGTGTTTCAACCAATACAGCCGCCCAACGTGCCTTTTCAAAGCCCAGGGAGGAATTTCTTTGAGCATCGAAAGGAAAGCAAGCCACCGTCAGGCTTTGCTCCTTCGGATCTTTTCCCAAGCAGGTTGTGAACTCATTCAAAACTAATCCAGGCTCGCGTGTAACTTGAATCTGCTTCAGTATTTGGTATGCGTCGTAACACTGCCGTTGTTTGGCGTATTGTTCCCATTTTTCCGGGTGGGATTTCCAAAAATTAGGATAGATCCAAGATAAATGAAAAAAATCTATTCCAAAGGAACAAAGACAGATCATTCCCAGAAAGTAGACGGTTTTTTCCCCTGGGAGTCTTATTAACAACACTTGAAAACCAAGCGCCACACAGAATAACAAGAGGGGTAATACTGGAAGAATTCGAAATATCTCAAAATTACTTGTCAAAAAACCGGGCAGAAGAAAAAGAAGGAAAGCACCCATGATCCAACGTACCCATGGATGACGCCGTTGTTGAACAAGTTCAATTAGTCCTAAAAAAAATAAGGTATCCATCAAAGGATTGAGAAAGCCTCCCCAAAGGGGCCTGTAACCGAACTCATGAATTTCTGGGTCTATTCCCCAAAAAAGGGCAGTTAAGTAGGAACCGGCGATTTGTAGGTAATGAATCAAGGAAATATTATTTTTAAAGACCCAAAGACTTTCGAGGTAAGTATTTGTTGGAAGATTTACGTATTGGATAATCAAAGGAATCAGAAGTAAAAAAATCGGGAGAAATCCGATTAAAAAGAGAAATATCTGTTGGCCCGTTTTTTTAATTGAACGCAGGGAGCAAAGATAGGCTATGCCGATCATGAACGCGATGAGAGGCCAGTGGAGATTGATATAGAAACCAAGACCCAGGCCAAGACTCAGGCATAAACCCCTTCGAATTTTTAACTCAAAAGATCGCGCATGCAGGTAATGACCCAGAAGAAGCAGACAAAAACACTCCCAAAAGGGAATTAGAATGGGGGAAATATTAAATCGCCCAAGATAGAGGGGCCAGAAACAAAATGACCAAAATAACGCCATTAAAGTAGAGAAAGATTTCGAAAAAAAATGTCTGGAAGCCAAGTATCCCATAGTCAATGTTCCCATTGAAATTAAAGCGGGAAAAAGCCAAAGCGAAAACAGGGAAGGAGGAATAATTTTGAAAAAAAGAGCTAATAACCAATAAAAACCTGGTGGCAAATGACTGATGCCGAAGAAAAGATTCCAATGCCATTGGTGATTCAATTGCGTGGCAAAAAAAGCAGAAGCACCTTCGTCGGTTGTGGGCCAGACCGGAAGGTCGGTAAGTTTGTAAAGCCGTACGGCCAAAGCCAGCCCGATCAGGGTGGTCCAGAACCAAAGGGGCAAGGCCGGTAAGGATTCATATGCCCAAGGAGGTTTATTCTTTGGCTCGGGAGCATGGCGGACCAGGATGGCGGCGGCCATAATGGGAAGGAAACCCAGCAGGAAAATCCAAAATTGTCCCGACAAAGGGAGGGGGGCATAAGACAATATGGCACTCAATAATCCAAGAGAAACAAAGTAGATCCATGGATTTTTAGGCAAGGCTTGAGTAAATTGGGCATGGTCGGATGAGAAATTCCAAGTCAATTCATTTTCTCCCCACGGAAGAGGCTTTTCTCCAATAGGAAAATTCCAATCGAAGAAATTTTTTCGGCAAATTTTCCATATTTTTTAATCTTAACACACCTTTTCAAAGGGTCCAATTTGAATCCCAAACTTTTCATCCAGAAACCCTTTTGTGCCGGAACCAAGTTCCTTTTCCCGTCGTTTTTTTATCGCCTGACCAGTGTGGAAGATATAATTTAGAATCACTCTTGAAAATTCAGAAAGAAGTTCTCATTGAATCGAGAAGAAAAAACCAAGGTCTTCGAGTATATCGCTTTTACCATAATGGCGGTAATCATTTGCCTGGAGCGATGGCACACCTACCTGGAACCGCTCGAGCGGGACATTACGACTTACGCAGTCATTGGACACGAACTGCTTTCAGGCAGAAAACTTTATTCGGATCTTTGGGATTGCAAACCTCCCGTCCTTTACTTTTCCTTTTCCATGGCGGAAGTCCTGGCCGGATACGGTCCCTCCGAAATCTACCTGCTCAATATCCTAACGGGCCTTTTGACCCTGTGGGGCGTGTACCGGGCGGGCTGCCGGATCGGCGGAAGGGCAGGAGGCCTGTGGGCTTCCCTTTTTTGGTCGGTTCTTTCAGGTGACCTTTACCTTCAAGCCAACCAGCCGAATATCGAAGTTTTCCTTAACGCATGCCTCACTTGGGCTTTTGTCTTTTGGCTGGGAGTCGGCGAAAAAAAATTTGATGCGCGAAAGGGGGCGGCCGTCGGGTTTTTACTTGCTTTAGCCTCGCTTTATAAACATGTTTTCATTTTCAGTGACATCCTGATGGGCCTGCTTTACCTGGGTTTACAATGGAAAAATCATCTTGCCAGGCGAGCCGCTTATTCCATGGTTCTTTGGATTTTTGGGTTTTTATCCGCAACCTGGGTCCTCCTGGTGGGGTACTTCGCCCTGACCCAGCGGATAAAAGACTTCATAGGCGCTATCGTTATCTACAATTTTTTCAACAATCACTTCGGTGTTGGCCGGGTTTCCATTTTTCTAGAGTTCTTCCAACACAATCAAACCGGTATGGAATTCCCGATTTTTATCCTACCCCTTTTGTTGTTGAGCTTAGGAGGGATTTTATTCCGCGATGAAAAAAATATTCAACCTTGGCTTTTATGGTTGGTTTTTCTCATTTCCTCTGAAGCCGCCCTTTTTGCACCTGGTCTCTTCCTTCCCCATTATTACCAACTCCTGCTGCCATGGCTTGTGATCGGAGGAGGTTGGAGTTCGGCCCGATTGGGACAAGTCCTTTCTGGTCGATGGAAAAAAACTTCCCTTTTACCCGGAATTCTCGTGCTCCTTATCCTGATTTTCCATGAAGCGCCCTTTTACCAGTGGCCGGCGGTGACTTGGTCGGAAAAAAAATACGGGGACGTTTTTACACAAACGGTCGATTTGGCGAAAAGGGTCGATCAAATCCTAGAACCAGGTGAGACCTTTTATGAATGGGGGAACGAAACGGGCCTTTATTTTCTGACAAAAAGGTCCCCTCCTTGTGGGCTTTTTTATGGTTTTCCGCTGATGATTTCCAACTTGACGGATACCTTAAGCCTCAAAACCATTGAGCAACTGGGAAAAAACAAACCCGAGCTTTTCATTTTTTACACAGGTTATCTGCCAGAAGGCTGGGGGCGGAATCCTCTAATGGTTTGGCTCCGGGAACATTACCGATTATTGCCTGGTGAAAAAAAAGGGGGGAAATTCCTTTTTCTGATGCGAAAAGGAGGGCGTTTGGAAAAAAGGCTTTCCGATAAGATCTGAGATCACAAGAGTCGCTGTTCCATTTAAAAGTCCCCATGGAATTCAAGCAATTTTCGAAGAAAAGAAGGCCAAGGATTAATCGAAAGGTTGGAAAGAATCCGGGATTTCATGGCAGAAACTTTCTGGAATCGGTTAGATCAAGAGGCGCTTTGATAGCCCGCTGGAAAGCGCGTTTGGCCCGGTGCTTGTTTCCTGCCATAAGCCAGTAAATTCCCTGCTGGTAATACAAGTGGGCGGCCGGATAACCATGTTTAGAGGCATATTCCAAAGCCGACAAACTTTCTTTTAGGGCAGATTCGTTTAAAAGGGCCTCCGGAACGGGTTGGTTGATGATTTCTGAACGCGCAGGGGTGTCGTCCACATGGAGCGCTTTTAAAAAATTCTGTTGGAAACAAAGAAGCGATTCCATTTCACCATAGGCAGATTCCAGAAAGGGATCACCTTGAAGCCAAGGTGACGCCTGACACAAGCTTTTCCGAAGATCGTCATAACCATGATGCGGGACAAGGTAATTAAATTGGTCCCAGAAGGGGTTTAAGGCCCGGTCCGCGGACTTCCAAAGATCCAGGGTTTCACGGAGGGCGGGGGTGAGAGGGGAGACCCATAACATCAAACCCCCGTCGGATGGGGGATGATTCTTGTTCAACCAATAAACCTTCCCCCCGGGGAACCTTTTTTCAAGGAAAGGCTGATAATTCACGTTTGTTAAAAGTCCCACCCAAGGGGTTTCTCCCTTCCGGGCTTGTCCGTGAAGAAGGTTGAATGAATAGGTACCAAAATCGATGTAGGGCGTCCAGGGTTTGCGGACAAACCGGGTAAAGATATAACCGGGCCCTTTTTCGGATTGAAGACGTTCCAGAAGATGGTAAGTCTGAAACATTTCAGGTAGCCCTGTATCGCGATTGGCGGCATCCCGGCTTTTACTAAGGTTCACCATGTCCAGCCCAAAGGAAAGCAACAGAACCAACCCCAGGAGTCCTCTGTAAAAGGGGATCCGGATTCTGGACAAAAGGGCGAAAAAACCCAGGACCACCGTTCCCATGAAAAAAGGGATGAGGGAAATGACGTGGAACCAGTTCGTATTGTTCGCCAGGAGGCATGGAATAAAAAGAACGGCAAAACCTAGACCCACCCACCGAACCAAAGCCTGACGCCGCCATTTCCAGAGGATCCC
This sequence comes from candidate division FCPU426 bacterium, assembly GCA_963847625.1. Taxonomy (GTDB): domain Bacteria; phylum Oederibacteriota; class Muellerivitia; order Muellerivitales; family Muellerivitaceae; genus CAWCKJ01. Next base: position 90,731 of record CAWKAR010000033.1, read on the forward strand.
GGTTCCGATAAAGAAAAAAGCCCCCTCTATGGGATTCAAAAACCCGCCCCACTGGGAGTTATAAGCGAAATTAACTTTCCACCCTTCCCAGAAAAATGCCGTGAAATAATCCAGGTTCCGCCAGGGACTCCAAGGGATGATGTTTTCCGGATTAGGATGGGACCAGAAAATACTGGAGAGGTATCCTCCAAAATCCGCCTGCAAAGCGGCCAGGATCAGCGGTGCGACGGCTAGGACAGAACCCGCGAGAAACCAGGACATATTTAGGGAGCTTAAAATTCCTTTTCGAACGCCTGCCCACACCGTAAGGCCCATCAATAGGGCAACCAAAGGCCAGCCGAAATAAGTATAAAATCCGGCGCCCACCCACAGGCCCAGAAGGAAGGGAAGGGTTTTTTGCGAGGAGGAGACACCTTTTGAAAACAATTTCGCCAGGATCCAAAAGCCGACCGATTCCCAAAAAAACATCAAAACCGCTTGGTGGGAAAATCGTCCTACAAAACAAGGCCAGAATTGAATGCATAATAAAGCCAGGAAGGCGAAAGCGAAAGAACGGGATACTCTGGGCCGCAGGGCTTTATAGAAAAAAAATATTGAAACAGCCGAGAGAAAAGCCGGGAACCCCCAAAGGGAAACGAAGGAGACCCCGGCAACCTTGTAAACTCCCGCCAGAAGCCAGATATAAAATGGAGGCAATTGACTCCAATTGAAAAAGAACTCCCACGTCCATTTTTCCTTAAGCCGGATCGCGCAGAGGGCGTTGTTGATTTCGTCGAGCAATGGATAGTCCAAAAAAGTCGTCAATCGATAGAACCTAGTCAGCCCTCCCAGCGCCAATACCAGAAACCAAACCCATGGGGACGGGGAGGAAAACAATTCCTTCCGGTAAGGGGGTTCTTCCAGGGGGGAAGCCTTCGGCATGGAGCTTATCCACAATCCCAGAGGCAGAAGCCAACCTAGAAAACCAATCCACAGCTTGGCTTGAAGAGGCAAGGGGACATAAGCCAATAGGCCGTTGACCAAGGCGAAAAGCCAAAAGAAGGGCCAGGGATTTTGAAAGAGATTTTTCGACCGTGTTTTGTTATGGCTTTTCATCGTGTTCTCCGGAAGGTGGAAGAAGTTTTTCGTATGTGGAAGCCTGTGTCAAATCCACTAAAGCTCCCCTCGCTTTTCGGAAGCATTCTTTTGCTTCCGGGATTTTCCCCTGAATCGAATAAAGGGTCCCCATTTTGAAAAAAAGATGGGCGGAGGGATAACCTTTTTGAATGGCTGTTTTTAGATAAAGAAGGGCGGCCTGATATGCTTCCGGCCCGGAGGAAGGATCACAACCGGTAATCATCTTTCGCGTAGAGAGATCGGCCATTTTCTCGAAATAATAAGTTTCCAAGAGAGGATCACTTTGGAATAAGGAATGGATTTTTCGAAGGGCCATTTCCATGGGTTCCAAGGATTGCCCCGGAACATATAAAAGGCTTTTTTCAATGAAAAGCTTCAGGGCCGCCGAAGCCTGGAACCAACGGCGGAAGATTTTCGCCGGCAAGTCTTTACCGGGAATCACCCAAAGCATCCATCCACCCTCCGGGCTTCCTATATCCTTGGAAATCCACCAGGCTTGCCCGGTTGGAAAACTTTTTTTCAAAAAGGGAATGAGATTGGCGTTCGCCAAAAGCCCCACCCATGGGACAGGCCCGGAAGTAAGCCCCTGAGGGTTCGATAAATTAATACGGAAATCCGCCACCGACAGGGTTTGATCCGAAAGTCCCGGCACGAAATCGCTAAATAGGTAGCCGGGCCCCTGGGTTTTGGACAACTTTTCCAATCGAAGAAAGGCTTGATACCTGGTGTAGGATTTCCCATAGCCATTCCAATTATCCAGGGACTTCCAAACGGCGGGATAGGCGGCGAAAAGGTGAAAAAAATCCAATCCCGCCGCGATCACCAGGATCAGGGATAAGATCAAAACATTCCGCCGTGGGCGGTCGGAAAGCAAACGCCCCAAACCCAAGACCACCAGCACCGCCAAGATGGGGAAAGCCAACACCATCCGGGAAGTCGCTCTTTCGGAGGTCAAGATACCCGGAAGCAGGAAAAACGGAAGGGAGGCTAACAACCATTGATAAAACCGGTTCTTGAGCCGGGGTATGACTTCAATTAATCCCATGAAAAAAAGGGAACCCATCAGCGGATTCAAATAACCCCCAAAAACCGGCTGGTAGGTGTGGTATTTCAAGTCCATCCCCCAAAAAAGGGAAGTGATATAAGAAAGGGAGATGTTGATTTGTTCATTTGGATGGACAGCCGGGTTTCCGGCCGAGAGGTGGCGCAGATAAAAAACCATCTGATCCAGTCCTTCGCCGGAAATCCACAAGGCAAGAGGCAACAAGAGGCACGCGCAGGGAAGAAGGAAGGACAGGAGAATTTTCACCCGGAGGAAGTTTTTTCCCATCCCTTTATTTGCGGCCCAGAAAATCAGGGTCGCTCCAACCGCCGCGGCCAGAACGGGCCAGTGTAAATAAGTATAAAAACCCAAACCGGTCATGGCTCCCAGGGCCGCGGCCAAGCCGGGTTTCCGGGCGGGTTCGGTCCGTGTCAGGAACCGGGCCAACAACCCCAATGTCAGGCATTCAAAAAGGAGTACCAAGCCGGTCATGAGGGAAAAACGGCCGACATAAAGGGGCCAGAAACTGAAGCCGAAAATGAAAGCCAGGGCCACGGAACAGGACCGGTTAAAGAAACCACGGGCCGCCCAATAGGAAACAGGAAACAACAAGGATGATATCAATGCCGGAAGAAACCAAAGACTGAAGAGGGAAACCCCGAACCATTTGAAGGTCCCGGCAAGGAGCCAAAGGTAAAGGGGAGGGGCTTGGCTGGATCCGTACAATATTTGCCAGTTCCACTGACGGGAAAGTTGGGAGGCGTAGTAACCATACATTCCTTCGTCATAAAGGGGCCAAACCGAAAGGGTGGTAAGCTTGTAAAACCGGGCGAAGAGAGCCAAGGCCGCCACGAACAGCCAAACCCAGATTGGAATCGCCGGCAGAAATTCCTTTTGGTAAAGGGGCACTTCTTTTGGGGAAGGATTAGGAAAGGCGCGGCAAGCCATCATCCAGGGAATGAACAACCCGAGCAGGCAGATTCCCATCTTGATCCAAAACGGGAAAGGAAAATAGGAAAGAAAGGTATTTGAAATAAGGAAAATAAAAAAATAAACCCACGGATTGGTGTTCGAAAAAATTTTGGGCGCGAATTTTATTTTTGCCATAATTCCCGCAAGAGTTGGTCCGCATTGGTGAAATTCATGGGGGCATGACTCGCTTGTTGAAAAGCTTCCCGGGCTTCAACCCTATTCCGGTCAATGTATAAAAGAGTACCCAAAGTATAGTATAGGTGCGTCGCCGGATAACCGCTTTTCAAGGCTTGCCGAATGTCCTGGATGGATTCCCGGTGGTCCTGGAACCCCATCTTCAAATCATTGTCCGCGGCCTTTTCCCAAAAACAAGATTCCAGGAAGGGGTCTCCCCGGAAATAAGGATAGGCTTGTAAAAGCGAATCCCGGACCGGTTGAAAAGACTGGCCATGGACATAGGAAAGGAATTGGTGGATGAAGGGTTTTAAAGCCTCTGCGGCTTTTTCCCAACGCGCCATTACTTCCTGGCGATTGGGTGTCACAGGCATTACCCAAAGCATCGTCCCACCGTTGGGCTCAGGAGCTTCCTTGTCGAGGAAATAGGCCTTCCCGTCCGGAAATCGCTTGGCCAGGAAGGGACGGTAATGAACGTTCACGAGGACCGCAGCCCATTTAAACTTTTCCCCTAAAAGTTCCGGATTCCACACCTGATTGTAGGCATAAGTGGAAAGAGTGAGGGTCTGGTCGCAAAACCCGGGAGAAAAATCCGTGAAAATCAATCCTTGGCCTTCGTTACGGGCTTTTTGTTTCAGGATTTCATCCGCCTTAAATCGTATAAAAGATTTCGTGTTCCAATAGGACGGGGTTTCCCATGTTTTCCGGTAGGGCCCCGCTAAGTGGTAAAAATCCAATGCAAAAGAAGCCAAAAAGATTCCGGAAACTACAAAAAACGGTTTCATCACCGGTGAAAAAGACAAGAACCTGGATAAACCAAGGGCTGCGGCCGCCAGTATGAGTGGCATGAGGGGCAAAAGGCGAAAAGGCTCGAGGGTTTTGGTGAGTAGCGCCGGAACCAGGAACATGACCAGGCCGATTCCCAGACATCGATAGAGGGGCAGGGTGCGGTTTTTAAACATTTCAAGGCAAGCCAGGAAAAATGCGGACCCGAGGATAGGATTGAGGAACCCACCCCAGGCGGGGTAGTAGGGATGGATATGGTCCTGAAATCCCCAGAAAGGCACCGCAAGATAGTCCAAGGATGTCTCCAACTGGTTATGGATGGGAGAGCTTTTCGAAAAGGCCCAAAGGTCGTTTAAATACCAGCCATATCCTTGGCGGATGGCGGCCAGAACCAGGGGGAAAAATAAGAAGATAGCGGCCATGGAAAAAATGAAAAAATGGGAAAAACCGGATTTCCTTTTCAGGGAAACGGCCAAAACAACGAGGCCAATGAATCCCGCGATGGGGGGCCAGGAAATATGGATGTAGAACCCGGCCCCGACGATCATGCCTAAAAACAGACTCCCTGTTTTTTGATCCTTCAGGGGGGCGTTTAAATATTTACCCAAAAAATAAAAGGCCAGGCATTCCCAAAATGGGATCAACACCGTCATCAACGAATACCGCCCTGCGTAAAAAGGCCAGAAACTACCCGCCAAAAAAAGAAGCAAGAGGAATGAGAACGACTTGGAAAAATATTGACGGAAGGCGAAATAACCCACGGGGACGGTCAATAACGAGACTAAAGCGGGGAAAAACCAAAGGGTGCCCAACGAGACGCCAAAAATTTTGAAAAAAAGTCCCAGCCCCCAAGCATACGCCGGAGGGGATTGACTGCTGAAGTAGAACAAGCGCCAGTCCCATTTCCGGGAAAGTTCCAAGGCGGAATAATTGATGGAGCCTTCGTCGTAAAGCGGCCAGACCGAAAGAGTGGTGAGTTTGTAAAACCGCACGCAGATGGCCAAAGCCGCCACCGATAACCAAATCCAGGTTGGAATCGCCGGCAAAAATTCCTTTTGGTAAAGGGGGACTTCTTTTGGGGATGGGGCGGGAAAGAAGTGCCAGGCCATTACCCAGGGGAATACCAACCCCAGCAGGCCGATTCCCAGCTTCATCCAAAACGGAAGGGGAAAATAGGCAATAAAGGCGTTAGAAAGGAAGAAAATAAATAAATATGGCCATGGGTTGGAGGGATAAAAATATCGAAACATGATTTTCATTTTGGCAATTTTACCTCGAATTTCCCAGATGAAATTTCTCTTTGAATATAATAAAGCATCGGTTGGCCGCGTAAACTAGGGTTTTTGCTCGTTTTTGGGATCATAAGAGGAGGAAATGAGATAGGGAAGAAAGTAAAAGAAAAAATAATTTCGATTGGCGGAGGAATAGAAAAATCATAAATCATACCTGGACCCATTTATTGTGTTAGGCCTGGCTGTCTCTTTAGTACTATTACTTGATAAAAACAATCAGGGAGAATATCCTGCCAAAACAAAAAATCTTTTTATTTTTCATGTTTTTCCTGTCCGGGTTTAGCGGGCTCACTTATCAAACCATTTGGATTAGGCTGGCCTATGCCCACTTCGGCATCACCACCCATGTATTGTCTGTGGTCCTCTCGGTTTTCATGATGGGACTGGCGCTAGGAAGTTGGGCGGGTGGTAGATGGGCTGCCCCACTGACTCGATGGTCCGGAAGGTCCGTCCTCTTTTTTTACGCCGCCATCGAGGGGCTTACCGGCCTGGGAGGCCGGATGGTTCCCCATTTTTTTTCTTGGGGCCGTCAATCACTTTTATCTTTGGGTGACGCCGATTCGGCAAGCTACCTTTTTTTTCGGGCCTTGTCATTCTTGTTTCCCTCCTTCCCTGGTGCTTCGCCATGGGCACCACTTTTCCTCTGGGGATGCAATTCATCCGGGAGAAAAGAGCGGCCGAAAAGGAAAGTTTTAGTTTCCTCTACTTGGCCAATGTTTTAGGGGCTTGCACCGGAACCTTAGCCACCGCCTATATTCTGGTGGAATGGCTTGGCTTTAATGACACCCTTAAAACAGCATCCGTGGTCAATTTTACAGTCGGGGCGGGAGCCTTAATTTGGGCCCTCGTCCTTCCTACTCCTCCCCGGCGCTTACCCCAAAGCGGAAACAGCCAGGCACTCCCAAAAAACTCCATCCGTGCCTGGTATCCGGCTTTGTTGTTCTCAACAGGCTTCACCTCCATGGCGATGGAAGTGGCTTGGGTGCGTGATTACACTCCCATCCTAGGCAACGAGGTTTATGCTTTCTCGGGCCTGCTGGCGGTTTATCTTTTCGCCACCTGGATGGGCTCTTGGCTTTACCGACGGCAGACGGTCTTCCAAAAAGTCGTTTCCATTGAAACCCTTTTGGCACTCTTGTCCTCCTTTGCTTTCCTCCCTGTGGCGCTCAATGATCCGCGCTGGCACCATACCCCGTGGGTGGCGCTTTTAAGCCTGGTCCCCTTTTGCGGCACGCTGGGTTACTTGACTCCTTGTTTGATTGACCGCTTGTCCAAGGGCGATGCCCGGATCGCGGGCAGGGGATACGCTTTTAATATCCTAGGCTGTATTTTGGGCCCCCTTTTAGCGTCCTATTTGCTACTTCCTTTCCTTGGATCCCGGTGGTCCCTCGTCGTATTGGCCCTTCCTTTTCTCTTTTTCTACTTAGTTTTGGCAGGTAAATTCAGTGGGGTTTCATTCCGTCCCTCCCTGCTTTTTCCGGCCTTTGGCCTTTTTATTTTTTCGGGTTTTTTTTGCGGCAGCTATGAGGAAGGGACCGACTTGTCAGGGATGAAACAGATGGTTTTAAGACGGGATGCCACAGCAACCGTCATTTCCTACCAGGGTTCCTCGCAAAAGGCCCTATTAGTCAACGGCATCGGGATGACCGCCATGACGCCCATCCCGAAAATCATGGCCCATTTACCCATGCTTTTCTGTCCTCATTCCCCCCGATCGGCCCTAGTCATTTGCTTTGGCATGGGGACAACCTTCCGGTCGATTGCTAGTTGGGGTGTGGATACCACCGCAGTAGAGCTTGTGCCGAGCGTCAGGGACGCTTTTGGTTATTATTTCACTGACGCGCAAGCCATTCTAAACAACCCCAAGAACCGCGTGGTTATTGATGACGGGCGGAGGTTTCTTTCCAGGACGCGTCGGAAATTCGACGTGATTACCCTGGATCCTCCCCCGCCCCCGGAAGCCGCGGGTTCCAGCCTTCTTTATACTGGGGAGTTTTACGCCGCGCTGAAAAACCATCTTCAAGAGGGTGGAGTGGTACAGCAATGGATCAACTGGGGTAATGCCAAAAGCATGCAAGCCTTCATACGTTCCTTCACCCGTTCTTTCCCCTATGTCAGGGCCTTTGTTTCCTTGCACGGGGGGGGCCTTCATATGATTGGTTCTCTACAGCCCCTCACTTTCCCGCCGATTTTGAAGGCGCTTTCCCTTATGCCTGCTTTGGCCCGGAAAGATTTTGTAGAATGGAATCTAACCAACAAAGACCCAGCCTGGTTCTTAAACCTCATCTTGTCATCGGAAGCGGACTTGAACTCAATGCTCAATCCGGATGAACAAATAACCGTCACCGACGACCGGCCCTTTAATGAGTATTATTTGCTTCGCCGGGCGTTCCCAACCGTTTTTCGGTATTAGAGTCTAATAAAACTTCAAATTTGCCACAACAGTGCTTCAAACCGCACAGTTTAGAAATTTGAAATGGAAAAGTTTTTAGATTCGAGAAACACACCAGTCATTACCCGGGGGTCTTCCTTAAATTTTCCAAAGCGTTTGTGTGGTTCAGGGGGGAACGGAGCGCGGACTCAAAGGCCTGACGGGCTTTGGCGTAATCCCCCTGGGTAAACCAAAATACCCCCAAGTCATTGAATAAATGAGCGGCGGGGTAACCCATGGTAAGGGCCTGACGCAGAGCTTCAAGGCCAAGGGCAGGTTTTGAATCCACCATTGCATTGAAAAATATTTTTTCCGCAAGGCAGGATTTTAAAAAAGGGTCTGAATTAGCCAGGGTCTGCAATCTGGCCATGGAATCCAAAATATGCTGATGCGACTTGCCGAAACCGAGATTTACTGTCTCCCAAACCAATGGTCGCATGGCCCGTTCGAATTCCATCCAATGGCCCAATATCGCCCGGATTTCGGGATGGTTCATGTCCAATATCCCCAAGATCAAGATTTCTTGGGACCGGTAGTTTTCAGGGATTGTTTGAAACCATTGTATCTCAGGAAATCGCCTTGCCAGGAAGGGCGCGTAATTGATGTTAGTTAAGAAACCGATCCACGTTGAATTTGTCGGAGATAACCTTGGATTCCACGCCGCATTAAAAGGATAGGTGGCTAAGGTGAGTGTTTGGTTAAAAGAGGATGATTCAAACGATGTAAAAATGAGGCCCGGACCTTTATTTTGTGCTTTTTCCCGAAGGATATCATATGCCTTCATCCGTTCGTAAGACCTGGTATCGGCATTAAAGGTTAAGTAATCCGAATGACAAGATTGTTGATAAGGGCCGAGCAGGTGGTAAAAATCCAAACCCGTCGAAATTGCGAGAATGCCCAAAATTGCGCCAAGACGAACCGAAGGAGAAAGCTTTAAAGCTAAAACTGACATGCCCATCATAATAACTGCCAGCAACAAAGGAATGATTAATACTAGCCGGAAAAATTCAAGTTCCATGGTTAACCAACCCGGCAAAATAAAAAGAACTAACCCAAAACCTAATAAAAGACCCATGGCCGTATTACGGAATCGATACAACTCCACCAAGCCCAAGAAGAAAAAACTATCCAATAATGGATTTAAATAACCTCCCCAAAAAGGTTTATAACCGTGCCTATTGGTTTCTACACCCCAAAAAATACTGCAGAAATAGTTCCAACAAATTTTCGTCTGAGATTGCCAATCATGATGAGCTTGAAAGGCCCAAAGCATGGAAAAATAAGTTCCAAGTCTTTGATAAAAGGCGGCTACTAAAAACGGGGTGGCGGAAAGAATCAATGGAATGAGAAACCAAAAGAGGGTGGAAAATTTAAAGGATGAGCCCCTTAAAGCCATTGCCACTGTCAAAAATATCAATAACACCATGAAAGGCCATGATAGGTAGGCATAAAATCCCACGCCCGTCAGCACTCCAAGTAACGCTGCTTTTTTATTTTGACCATAACCGCTGAGACTTTTTAAAAAACCTCCCAAACTGATAAAAACCAATAGTTCCCAAAACACGAGGAACAGCGGAGGGACACTATAACGACCCAAATAAAAAGGCCAAAAACTAAGAGCGAATAAAGAACCACCGATCCAGGCAAAGGAACGGTTGAAAAAAAGCTTGCATGCCCAAAAATACAAGAGAATTAAAAGGAATGACAGGCAGGCAGGGAAAAGCCAGAGGGAAGTCAAGGAAGGACCCAATATTTTAAAAAATAAACCAAGAGACCAGGGAAATAGCGGCGGACTTTGAAAAGGGAGGTAAAAAAGACTCCACTTTCTTTCTTCAGAAAGTTCCAAGGCGGCAAAACCGAAATATCCCTCGTCGATAAGGGGCCAACCTGAGAGATTGGTGAGCTTGTAAAACCGGATGAAAATGGCAAGAAGCCCAATAACAACCATCACTCCAATTGGAAAAGTCGGCAGGAATTCCACGGGCACCATCGATTCCCCTCTCGCTGCTGGTGGGCAACTCGATAATGCCAAGACCAACGGCAAGAGAAGACATGTCACGGCAATCCATAATTGGGAGGTGACGGAAAGATGGAAATAGGATAGAAGAAAATTCCCGATTAAAATAAATGGAATATAAAACCAGGGATTGTAAGGAATATCGAATTTATTTATTTTGGATAAATCCATGGTTCTATTTGCTTTCTTTGAAAAGTATTTTAATTTTTTCAGCGGGCCTTGTGGCCCGAAGAACAGGCATCTGGGACAAATTGCATCCGTGGTATTTGCCAAAGTTACCTAAGAGTTTCAGCTTTTTCATTTTCCTTTAACTTGCCCCATTCCCCTGTGGTTTATCCTGGAAAATTTTTTCCTGCGGCTGTTTATGGTTATCCCGGAGGATCCGATCGAGAATTTTAATATTCTCCCAGGCTGAATTGGAATTATACGGGGATAAAACAGCTTTTTGAAAAGCGGACCGGGCCTCAGCGAACCTTCCCATATCAGTCAAAAGCGACCCTTCTAGGTAATAGAGATGAGGGACTGGAAAACCTTTTTTTATGGCTTGTTGAAAGGCTTGAAGAGCGCCCAAACTGTCCTGAATGGAAACACGATGAAAAGCCACTTTCTCCCATAGGCAGGTCATTAGAAAGGGATCCGACTTGACAGTAGGTTCGATTTCCAGGAGCTGACGGATGATTGGTAACTTCGATTCACCCATAAAAAGATCGAAAGTTTGAGAAGTAATGGGTTGAAGGCGTCTATTGAACTCGTACCAGGAGCGAAGGGTTTGGATGTTGAAGGGATCGACAGGTATGACGCCGAGCATTTCATTTTGTTCCAGCCAGTACCAATGGCCAGTTGGAAAGGCTTTTGACAAGAACTGCCTGTAATCAGGATGGACCAGAAGGGCGGCCCAACGCGCCTCCGAGAAAGGGATCCGATTGTTACGGGCAGCATTGAATGAATATGTGGCAATGGTAAGAGTTTGATCCCCGATTTCAGGGCGAAATTCCGAAAGTATCATGCCGGGGCCTTTTTCCTTGTTTATTTTTTCCAAAATTCCATAAGCCCTCCAGTATTGGATTAATTTCAAATGATTCCAAGCGGGCCCAGGCGTTCCCCCAAGGCGGTGATAGGGACCTTCCAAATGGTAAAGGTCCAAAGTGATCGAAGCCAACAACAGCAGGACCATTCCCGCCGACTTCCAGGAGGAAAACTTGCCCGGCCTGAAAAACAAGTCGAACCATCCCAGGCAGGAGATAAAAACCAGCAACGGAAAAATTTGAGTCATCCGGAATATTTCAAACCCTTGGGCGAGAAAACCCGGCAAAGAAAACAGGATCAAGCTAAACAAAATCCATTGGAAAAAACCCTGACGGCGGTACTGGATGCATTTCAAGATGCCCAGGAAGAAACCTGTGTCCAGGATGGGATTCAGCATGCCGCCCCAAAGGGGACCGAAACAATTAGGCGGGCTGGCCGCCCAAAAAAGGGAGGCCCATTTGAGGAAGCCTTCCGTAATTGAAGCGGCCCAATCCGAATCTGGAGAAAAAGCCCAAATATGTTTTACGTGTACACCGTTGTTTAATTTCCATGAAAGGAAGAAAAATATTCCGGTAAAAAAAAACAAGGGTAGAGCCATTGAAAATAATATTTTTATCGTCTGGGGACCTTTTTGTTTTATAGGACCAATCACCGCCGATATAACACAAAGAGCCACCACGGGCCAGGCCGCACCGGTGAAAAAACCAATCCCGACCACCATTCCTAAACCAAAAGCGGACAAAAAAAGAGCAGCAGGAGTTGACGATCTTAAGAGTTGTATCAAGGTAGTAAAAGCAAGGACTGTCCAAAAAAGTATTATGACATACCATACACAAAATTTAGCGGTGTAAAGAAAAGGAAAACTAAAGGAAAAAAGTGCCAAAAGCATAAAAGAAAAATAATCGAAAAAAAACCGTCTATTAAACCAAGCCACGATAACGGTAAAAATTGAAACCAAGCCGGGAAAGAACCAAAGGGAAAAAAGGGATGGGGGAAAGATTTTAAAGAAAAGCGCCAAAAGCCATTGGGTGAGTGGCGGAACTTGGGCGTAGCTAAAAAAAAATTTCCAATCCCATTTTTTAGCTAATTCCATTGCGTAATAACAGTAAAGTCCATCGTCTCCGGTGGGCCAAGTCGATAGGGTCGTCAATTGGGCTAGGCGTGGCAAACAAGCGAGAATGAGCAAGGACGACCAACACCACCAAGGCAAAACAAATTGGTTGGGTTTTTTCCAGGGAATGGGTTGTTCCGCGGAGCCTAAGGGTACCCACCCAAAAGCCGCCACTAAGGGTAAGATAATTCCCGCAAGAACGACAACAAGTTTGATGTTTCCGGGAAGAGGAAAATACGATAGAAGCGTGTTGGTGAGCAGAAAAATAAAAAAATAGATCCAGGAGTTTTGAGGCAGGGAAACATTTTTATGAAAACAAGAGAACATTAGTCCTATTTTATGTTTTTTTGCCAAGGACTTCTTGAGCTTTCTCCGCAGCCTTGTGGCCCGAAAGGCAGGCGCCCTCGATGGTGGCCGGGAGTCCGGTATCGGTAAAGTCGCCGGCCAGGAAGATATGGGGGAAAGGCGTCTCACAAGGAGGTCTCAGGGAGTCCGTTTCCCGTGACCAGCGGAAGGTCGCCGACATTTCACGAGTGACTTTAGAATGAAGCACCTGGGCTTTCCGGGCTAATGGACAACGAACCTTTAATTCTTCCGCCGCCAAGTCCACCAGTTCCTTATCCGTCATTCGGGAGAGTTTTTCGGCGGCGCTGGCCGTGAAGCTGAGGTACTGGCCCTCCCCCCTCCAATTCCAGTTGGCGTTGCGGTTGAAAACCCACTCGAATTGGGCGCCTGACAGCCCCACCAGGGACTCGCAGGTGACTTCCAGGGAGAGGATCAAGTGAACCGACAGGATGGGGGATTTGCCCAGTTTTGGCAGGGTTTCCAAGGCGGGCCAGCTTCCTTTCGGCCAAACGGCGTGAAGGGAAGCGGGGGAAACGGCCAGGACCAGGGCATCGCCGGAATAAGTTTTTCCAGATCGGCCGGTGAGAGTGAAATCATTTCCATGAACTTGAATTGTTTGGATTCTCTCATGAAAATGAACCATCCCCCCTTTTTCTTCAAGGTAAGGAGCCACCTGGGGAAAGGCTAATTCGCTCAAGGGTTTGATGGCGAGCCCAAAGGCGCTGTCAAAGCGGGAACCGAAGAAAACATGGTGAAGCACCTCTCCCAGGCCCCTCAGGGGGGCGATATCCGTCCCTATGTTCATCACCGCGTTGGAAAGAGGAACCCAGAACCTTTTCCGGGCGGCGGGACCTTGGCCCGAGGCGTCTAAAAATTGGGAGACAGTCTCCAAGCCAGGATTGATCTTGAAGGGTTTTTTTGAAAAAACCAAGAGAGCCCTGGCCAGGCTTATTTTTTCCCCGAAGGGAAAGGCGTTGGAAGTCAGAAGGCCATAGGCCAAGTGGAAAGGCGCGGGAAAGCGAGCGCATTGAAGCGATACTTTTCCCCCGGGTGTGAGCCAGGAAAGACGCAGGGGATCGATCCATCGGAAAGAATTTTCCACCCCCAAGCGTCTTAACAGCGCCAATGTTTCCCGGTAACAACCCATGAAAAGATGCGGGCCATTGTCGCAGGCATAGGGAAAAGCCTTGGTGGGGGCGGTGGAATAGACTCGGCCGCCCAAAAACCCGCGGGATTCCAGAAGGTCCACCGAATGGCCCTTTTGCGCCAAGGCAGTGGCGGCCGCCACTCCGGCAAAACCACCCCCGACCACCAGGACCTTCGGCATGAAAACCTCCTAAGATCACCCGGCCATTTACCGGATGGATTAAAGCCACTTCAGCAAAAAACACCGGCCCATGGCGCCAAGAACCGAAAGGCCCTTATCCAATGAAGTCAAGGAAACCCTTCCCTCTAGGATTTTCTGCGGATGAATCCTTAATTGTTGGAAGAGCTTCACGTAAACAGCGGCAATGGCCTCGGCTGTTTTCAGCTCGCCCCTCTCCCGGGGAGTGAGGACCGCGCGGGCTTTCTCCAAAAAAGACCAGGCCCGGTCCAATTGGAATTCGATGAAGGAAACCCAATTGGAATCGTTCTCTCCGATCACGGCGGGATTTACATGGAAGCGTTTGAAATCCACTTGGGGGAAATACCGGCGTTTAAGGCCCGTGTCCTCCAGATAATCCCTCGTGATATTGACCAATTGCAGGAAAACCCCCAGATTTTCCGCGTAGCTGCGGTGGGCGGGGTCCTTGTAACCGAATATTTCCATGCTGGAAAGGCCTGGACCTCCCGCCACCTTCAAAGCATAGTTGTGGAGTTCCCGGAAGGATTTGAACTGGACGGGCTTCAAATCCATTTCCACCCCTGAAACAACGCGCCAAAGGGGTTCGGAGGACAGCCTGTGACGGATCACCACTGCCTGAAGCTTTTGGAACAGGGGTTGACCAGCTTTTCCTGCGAGACAACCCTTGAGGTCCCGCTTGAAATCCGCCAACTTCTTTCTTTTGATGGGTAACGGGTCGGTTCCATCCGAAATTTCGTCTGCTTCCCAACAAAACCGGTAGAGGACCTCCATGGCTTCCCTCTTATCCCGGGGAAGAAGGAGCAGGGGCAAATAGAAACTGGTTTTTTTCCGAAGCAAGCCATCCTGGGGATTCACCAATCCCTCCTCACAGATTCTAAATGACGCGGTCAAAATTAAAGAAAGTAAATTCCTTTTGTTTTAATAAGTTAATTTAAACTTTTTCCAGAAAGTCATTGGACTGTGTAGTTTACCTGTTCAAATGGTATCCGGAGAAAGAAAAACTTCGGTAGGGAGGGATGGCGTTTGGATAATAGGGAAAAGAGTTGATGATGGCCGAATTGTCCTTCGCTGGCGCAATCGAAGTGCCAGGTATTTCATAATAATAGATGGTTCCTCCCACGTTTCCAGTTGGTCGTAAGCGTCCCACCCAAGGGGATTTTTTAAAAAAGAGAAAGTCATAATTGAAAGAACCCAGGATAGTGGGGCTCAGAACATAAACTGTTCCCGGCTGGGGCCACGAAAGGTCCCGCTGGGTCCATGGTTCCCAAGAAAGGCCATAAAAATAAGGGTCCGTCCTCATGCCCGAAATGAACTTCACCTTTTTCCAATCCTTTTGAAGGGCTGTTTCCGCCAGGCGTTTCATGTCCTGCCCCAAATTCCAGTCATAGATGTATAAGCAGGAGGTTTTTTGTTCCGTGGTCATGAAGTCGTTGGCGTAGGCAATATGATGAGGAAAATTGCAAATCGTGGTCAAGGGATGCCAGGCCAGCAAAAGAATCGGAAAAGCCTTAACGATGGCCGAGGAATGGGAACGGAGTGTTTCCCAAAGCCGTTGAAAAACCCTGGCCGAGATGAGTATGAGAAAGGGATAAATAGGGAGGGCGTGCCGGATGAGCATGGATTTATCAAGAAAATAAAAAACTGCCAAATAAACAAGGGGTGGAACCCACAGACAGGGTGGAAGTGAAATTTTCCTCCTTAACACGGCTGCGACTGCCAGGCCAACGAGACAGAAAAATGGAACGGTGTTTTTAAAGAAGAAATGATAGGGGAAATTGAGGTAGGAACCGTTCGGCCAGAATCTCCCGGCAAAGAAAATTGGATGACTGGAAATGTCCGGTTGAATATCGGCATAAATTTGCAGGTAATGCAAATAAAAGTGGAGGGGCCAGGGATGGCTGGCCACAAGAATGGTTCCTGGCAGGTACACCAGGGAAACGCTTACGAGAAAACCCAAAAGTCCGGACAGCCACAGAGGGACCCTTCCGGCCCACTTTTTCCGCCCGCCTTCCGTTTCGCGGCAAAAAAGGATTTCAAGGACCAGAATAGACGGCAGGACCAACATGCCGTTGTAACGGGTGGCAGCCGCCAATCCAGCCAGAAGACCCGAAATAAAAAAAGGTAAAATCCGCCCTTTGGGCTGGATCCGGGAAAAATAGAACAGGCAAAGGAAAAACCAGAAAACCACAGCGATATCCGTTTTAGCCGTACCGGTAAAGGCCAGAAGATTCGGCTCAAAAGCCCAAAGGACAAGGGCAGCCGCGCCCTCGACTAATGGGCCGTCACGGACTGTTCGGAAAAGGAGGAAGCCGATCAAAAGCCCCAGCAGCCAATTGATGTTTCGGCTCCAAAAAGTCATGGCGGTCAGGTGATCGTGATTGTCCATGAAAAGAAACCGTAAGGATCGGTCGACGTATACGGGTGGAAGGGTTGGGTCCAGCTTGAGGTTCATCCCCAGGAGCGGAAGGGCACAAAGGGCGCCCGGTGCGGTGTTGCCCCAGGGCGTCCAAACGTCACCTGTTTTGAGGTAGTAATAAGATGCCGTGAGTTCCCATTCCTCGTCCATGACGATGGAATCGCTCCACCAACGGGGAATGATTTGGAGGCTAAAGAAAATGGCGCAAGCGAGAAAACATTTCCAAAGCGTGTTAGATGTTCGGGTCATATTTGGATTATATTTGAACGGCAACCGACAGGTATCCTCAACTTGTCTTTTTTTAAAAAAAGTAAAGGGTGTATATTCCGGTTTTTTCGATTCATTACCTCTTATATCCACCATGCATCTGGCTCTTGGATGGGTATATATCGATTCACCCTGGGCCTATGGGTAACGGGTCGGTTCCATCCGAAATCTCGTCTGCTTCCCAACAAAACCGGTAGAGGACCTCCATGGCTTCCTTCTTATCCCGGGGAAGAAAGAGCAGGGGCAAATAGAAACTGGTTTTTTCCGAAGCGAGCCATCCTGGGGATTCACCAATCCCTCCCAAACACTCTTAAATTGGTGATTTAAATTAAAAAAAGATAGCTGAATTCAATCAGTAAGTGCAGCAAGTAGGCGAAAGACCTGCTCAAGCATTCTGAAACCAAAGCTTTTACAAGGACGGTTATTAAGAATTCATTCCATACGGTGTGCTTTCGCCAGAATTATGGTAGCAAAATAGGTCTTTTTGGGATAGAAGCGTCAAACCAAATCAGAGGTATTTTCGATAATGCCTTATTCCTAACTTTGGAAAAACACACATAAAAGGAATGGATGCCAAATGCAATAATAACTTGTAGATGTTCAAAATTTTGGAGCTGTTATAAAGTGAAATAAGTAGGTGTGGACCTTTTACCAGTGACTAACACAAATTCTCCACGTTCTTTAATATTCAACGGTCCTGAACTTGATTGAATTACTCAATCAATAGAGCCCAAGTTGCGGGTTGTTTTGGATCCGTTTTTCCAACTCTCCGCCTTTCCGCACCATAACGAGAAAATGACCGTCCTCTGGATAAGTCTGCCAAACTCTGTATTCTTTCTCAAACCAAGAAGCATTTTCTGGATAGCGTTTTTGATCGATAACAACCGCCTCAGGTTTTTTATTCTTCAGATCTGCTTTCAATCGATTTGAAAGTTGGCCAACCATCGGACCTTCCTTTAAAAACCAAGCACAATATGCGCCGGTTGGAGGATCCCGTCGACTGGCAAAATAAATTCCTAATTCGTTTCCGAAATGGTAAAAAGTTTCTTCTGGAAGCAAAACCTTATCCAGCGCCGTCCCGAGCCGTTGCGCATCCACAAAGGTCGCTTCGTAACGCTTCGTCGACCATTGATCCGCTGAAAGGAAATAAAAGGGAATTTCATGATAAAGAATCAAAAGTAACGCGATGGAGGGTAAGAAAAAGGCCCTAGACGTTGAAATCCTCCAAAGCAACGCGGCTGACCATCCCCCGGCCACCATCAAGACAGGAAGGCCTAATTGAAAATAATGTGGAAACCAATGACCTGATGCATTGGTTTCAATAAAAACGGCGATACCGTAAGCCACTAAGACTTTCCAATAGGAATAATTCATTTTGTAAAAGCGGCCTGCTAAGAGGGTGGTCAAAATTAAAAGAGGCCAAAGAATCCACCGGATATCACGGTAAAACATAAGTCCAGGGATCAAACCCTTGGCAAGATGATGCCAAATACTCCCCGCCAAATAGGAATCGTATGTCACCAATGCATCCCAACAATCTTGAAAACGATTATGGATCGCGAAATAAATGAAAGTGAGTGCCCAAAATAAAAAAGAAGGAAGAACAAAAAGAATCAGTCTTGGAATATCCAGTTTCCATTTTCGATTTTTCCAAACCGCCAAACCCGACCCCAGGGCCAATAAAATCGGGAAAATCAGCATGGGATGCTTGTAACAAGCCGACAGGCCCCCAAGAAGACCGATACAACCGCAGCGGACCAACGACATGGGTTTATGACCCCAAACCGCCAAGGCGAAAGCGGAAGCCTGCAAGGCAATAACAAACACCTCGGTATTAGGTTCATTGGCCTCCAACATGAGGTCCGTGCACGAGGCGGCCCAAAACACCGCCGCCCAAAGGCCTCCGACCTCCCCCATGACACGACCCGCGGAATAAACAGCCACTAAGGTAACGCTCGCTGCCAAAAGCCAAAGCAAATAAAATTCAAAAGGCCCGTATCCGGCGATTTTTTCTCCCAAAGCATAGGTAATAAAAATGGCTGGCGGTGTGTTAACCCAAAGGTCCGTGAAAAGAAGCCGCCCCTTCAGCATTTCATGAGCTGTAACCGCATAAATGTGGATATCGCGTTCCATAGGTTCCCGATAGGTGTGAAACCGGGCTGCTGCCATCACCGCCCAGAGCGCAAACAGGAAAAAAATTGAATAAATCGAAACTTTCCGGGGAGGGCCAGGGTTTTTGGGGGTTTGCGGTCCGATTTCTTCGATGGGGTAACCAGAAAAGTCTGCAACTCTATGTAACACTTTCACAATTTATCCTTTAAATAAACCTCGCACAACTAAGTGTTCTGGCCAACATTCAACAATTTTTGAATATCACATACTTTGAAGTTTTCAAACGATTTGCATTTCCCACCAACGCATTAAACAATATAATTTTGGAAATTCAATACTTACAAGTCTTAAGTATTAAAAAGACCGGAAAAGGTTTTCAAAATTAAAAGTGTTTTATCCAAGGGGTTCAAAACGGGACGACTTTCGAAAACATTGTAGTCCATATCCCGGATTTTATTCAGGGTTCCTTGGCCGCTCAGGTAAGTGGCCTTCAGTTCCAGCTTCAGGCGTCCGTCGACCGCGGAAAGAAGAGGATAACCCTGGCGGAAATAGTTCTCCGTAAAATCCACGGCATTTTTCACCAAATACCTGGTACCGTCCGAATTCTTTCCTTTAAAAAAATCCTGTTCCGCCAATCCGGCTTTTTTCCATTCTCTTTTGGGGTAATAGATCCGGTCGCGGCGTAAATCTATGGCGGTATCCTGCCAAAAGTTGATGAGTTGCAGACCGCCGCAAATGTAATCCGAGTAACGGTGGAGTTTCTCCTCGCGGATGCCTGAAATATAAAGCACCATGCGGCCCACGGGATTGGCGCTATGGCGGCAATAATAAAGCAAGGAGTTCCAAGTGGAATACCGGTGGATTCTCAAGTCCATCCGGTAGGCTTTTAGAAGGCACAAGGGAAGCGATAAGGGTATTTGAAAGGTTTTGATCGTATGGGCGAAGGCCTGGAGGATGGGAGGCGCTTTCTTGCCCTTCAGGGCGTTTTGAAGCCCCTTTTCCCAACGGTTCAATGCGGAAAGGCGTTTTCCTTCGTAGGCTTCCTCATCAGCGAAGTCATCTGCGGCGCGGGCAAAAGTGTATAAAGCCGCCACATGGAGACGGCTTTCCCCGGGCAACATCCAGGAAGCCACGGGAAAATTCTCGTAATGGCTTTGGGCCAAGCGAAGGCATTCCCGGTAGGCCGATTCCAAGCCGGATGGAAAGGTGTATTTCATCAATCGCCATTATTCAGAAAAATAGGTTGGGGGAGAACTTAAAAAGGAAAAAACCCTAATAAAACCTTCTTCTGGGAGGCTTACCATCCCACCGAATGGTCCTCTGAGGGGCATTGGAGCCGGTCTGAAAATTCAGGAGAGAGGGGACTCTTTTTTTGCCATATTCCAAGCCATTTTGAGGGGAATACCTTTCAAAAGCGCAAAAACAAATGGGAAATGGTAAACTTCTTTCCTGTTTGACTACCCCTTAACTACGGAACTTTTTTGGAATGAATTTCAGCAAATCCTTTTACCTGGGAGCCCTCACTTCCTTCTTCGGATCGATCCTTTTGGCGGAAATCGCTTTAAGAATGACGGTTCCGGCAGGATTTTGGTACCGTCATTTCGACTTTTCCGGGGATATGACCAGCCTGGCGGAATTAAGGGACCGGCTTCAATATTTTCCCCGGAAAGAACCCGGTGATAAGCCGATCCTGCTGTTAGGAGACAGTGTTCTGGGAGCCAGCGCCCTGATGGAACACCGTGTTCCCGGCGCCCGGGGAAAAACCCTTTCAATTTTTTTAAGGGAGGACCTCCAAAGTTCAAATCAGTTCCCCCTGAGCTTGGGCTCCGACGGCCTTTTGCTCCCGGATATCCAAGCCCTGACCCCCGAGTTACTTCCCTTAAAACTACGCCGTATTCTTCTATTGTTGAACTTCCGGATGTTTTCCCAGGAATTCAATGGAGGCACCAAGGCCCTTTCGCGGTATTTTCTCCAGGAGAACCTGCCGCAGGACATACAACAAAGGTTAGGGCAGGATTCCAAAGCGACTCCCGAGACCCGCCTCAGTGATAACCTGTACACCTTCTTCAGCTGGCATTGGTTCCTGTTCCGGGAAACCCAGATGGCCAAAACCCTTTGGTATTACCCCAGTCAAAAGGATTTCTTCCAGAGGTTTCTGGAAAAGGTGGTGGGGAAAAACGACACCCAATCGGATATTTTCGAGGCGGCCTTGAAACAAAAGGTGGCATCCTTTTATCAACCTTACCTTTGGGATATCCAGGGACTTCCCTTCACCAGCTTGAAGGCCATCTTGGACCAGTGGGCAGGACAAAATATTCCCGTACTTGTGGTCATGACTCCGCAAAACAAGAAATTCATGGGAAGTTACTTGGATGAGGCCAGTTTCGGGAAAAATCGGAAGATTCTCGCAGCCTTCATGATGCCTTTTGAAAAAAAGGGCATGGTGTATCTGGATTGGGCCGACCATTACCCGTCCGCTGATTTCCTCGACCATTGCCATTTGAAACCACAGGGAAACGAGAAATTTGCGATGGAATTGGCCGCGTTGTTAGAAAAGGAACTGCCATGAAGAACACCGATTTCTGGAAGGGGATTGGAATGGGGTTGGTCTTATTCCTTTTGTTCTTGGCGATCCTGTTTTTTTCCGGGGACCTGTCGGCTTCCAAATTCATTTACGTGGATTTTTAAATGATATTCAACACCAGCTGGTTCATGCTTTTTTTCTTCGTTTTTTATTTACTCTTGTGGCTGATTCCTCAGGCCCGGGTGCGTTTTTTTTACCTCCTGGTTTGCAGCTTCATATTCCAGTACCACTTCGCAGGTCCGGCCGGCATCACCCCCATCATCCTGATGGCCATTCTGACTTATTTTTTCGGCCTTTGGGTCGGAAGATACCCTAAAGAAAATCCCGCCCGGAAAAAAATATTCATCTTCGGATTGCTGATCCCGGTTATTGGATTAGTTTGCTATAAGTATCCCTTTTTATTAATAAACTCCGCGGGGTCGGCGATCGGGGGAGGATGGGGGCAATGGATGACCAGCCATGCTTATCAGCCCGCTCTGCCCCTGGGAATCTCTTTTTTCACCTTCGAATTCGTTCATTACCTGACTGATATTTACCGAGGATCCGAACCAGTAAAAAATCCATTCAAATTCGGGATCTTCTGCCTTTTTTTCTCCTCGATCGTGGCCGGTCCCATCAAGCGGTACCAGCCTTTCCTTGCCCAAATGGAAGAAGACTTAAACCGGCCTCTTTGGCCTAAGGCTGTCCTTGGCTTGGCGCAAATGCTGCTGGGTTTTTTCAAGAAACTGGTGATCGCAGATAACGCAACCACTCTCATTCACCTGCTGGAGAAACGCACCGACTTGACCTTTGGGCCGGTTTGCCTGCTGATGGCGCTGCTGTCCGTCAGGATTTTATTTGATTTCAGCGGTTATAGCGATATTGCGATCGGCATCGGTAAAATGATCGGGCTTGACCTGCCGGTTAATTTCAATTTTCCATACATCTCCCGGAATATTTCCGAGTTCTGGAGGCGCTGGCATATTTCCTTGAGCAGTTGGATCCGGGATTACATCTACATTTCTTTAGGTGGCAATCGCCTCGGTTGGGTGAGAAAATTCTTCAACCTCATGGTGACGATGTTCGTTTGCGGTTTATGGCACGGAGCCAGCTGGCATTTCGGCCTCTGGGGCCTTTATCATGGAATGGGCTTGGTGCTTCATAATCTCTGGGAAAAATCATCCGTAGGCCGGAAGTGGTTCTCCTTGGGGCCCAGCCGTTGGGTGGATATCGCGGTGACGAATGTCTTCGTGGCTTACGGCTGGCTTTTATTTTTTTATCCCATGGACCAAGTCGTGAAAATCACACGGTATTTATTTCAACTATAATTTAAAGGGGAAAGTAAGCGAGCGGGAAAGCTGGGAAAAGGAAATTCAAAAATATCAATTAGGAGGAAAGGCATGAAAAAGATCATGGTTTTTGGCTTTTTTTTAATAATTTTCTCACCGGTTTTTTCACAAGTTACGCCTGTTCCTACAAACGGAAATCAAGGTTTTTTAATGGTTTTCACCACCGTTACCCCCACTCCTTGGATCGTCAAGACGTGGAACGAAGCGAAATTGCCCTGGGATGTTTGGTTCAAGAAAAACACCATGGTCACGGATAAAACCGATTACGTGCATTTCTTCTGGAATGCGCAAGATTTCAAGGCAAATTTCGAGGGGAAGGAAAAAAAGCTGCGTTTGTCCGAGGCCGCTTTGCAATTGGTGAAGCGGCTTTATCCCGGCGACGCCAAGGCGGACTTGGTCAAGGTCGATATTGTTTACGTTTTGGAAAGGGATTCCTATGGCCTGCCTAAGTGGGACAGCCTGCAACAGGTCGCCCACATAGAGTTTTTAAAATCCAAGGCTTTGAAATCAACCAAGAAAAAGAAGCGGCTATCGGAAACTGATTTATCCAAGGGTTTTGACAAATTCGTTATATATTGACATTATCCTTCAGCCAAAGAGTAGAGACTGAATCGGAGTTAATGGAAACCCTTTACGCTTTGAGATTTGTGTTTTCTTGAAATTGATTTTTATTCCGAATAAACTACAAATTCTTCAATACTATCAAGTTCATCGCCAATCAATTTATTTTAGTTTGAAGGACGTTTAGCTCAGCTGGTTAGAGCGTCGCGTTCACATCGCGAAGGTCACTGGTTCAAGTCCAGTAACGTCCACCACTTGAAAAAGCCCGTTTCCTGGGGGGAATGGGCTTTTTTTTGGCCCCCTCCCGACCCTACTTATCAGAAGGGGCTCGAGAGGGATGAGTTTATGGCAGATCAGATCGTAGGCCAACAAGGTACTGACCAGGAAGTTCCCGGTTGCCGTTAAATAATCCCCGCCATAGAGTTCCGAATATGGAGGAAGGTCCAATGTATCGGGCTTAACTGTTTATATTCCCATAAGTCAGGCATAAAAACCCAATTAGGACACCGCCCTTGACCTTTTAGTTTCAGAATGAGTTAATATGGGCTTATCAATGGAAACTTTATCTCAAATCATTCAAAAATCTAAAAAACGCCTTCTTCAAATGCACTTCGAAAGCGGTGTAGGACACATCGGGGGCAATCTTTCCTGCCTGGACACCCTCATGGTTTTGCACCACCAAGTCCTAAAAAAAGAGGATCTCTTCATCCTTTCCAAGGGTCATGCCGCGGGAGCCCTTTATATCACTCTCTGGTCGAGGGGAAAACTCAAGGATGAGGATTTAAAGCTTTTTCACAAGGAACCCACCAAACTCAGCGGCCATCCCGCCCCCAACTGGCATGAGGATATTATTTTCGCCACCGGCAGTCTGGGGCATGGTTTTTCCCTGTCGGCCGGGCTGGCTTTGGCCAAAAAATTCAAGGGCGAATCTGGGAGGGTTTTCTGCCTGATGTCGGACGGAGAATGGCAGGAAGGCTCCAACTGGGAGGCTCTCATCTTTTCCCTCCACCAGAAATTGGAATCCTTGACTATCATCATTGACGCCAACGGCTTCCAGGGATTCGGATCGACCAAGGAAGTCGCCGGCTTGGATTCCCTGAATGGGAAATTCCGTTCTTTTGGGATGCCTACCCAGGAGGTCAATGGCCATGATTTAAATGCCATGGAGAAGGCCCTCAATCAAAACACGCCCGGACCCCGGGCCATCATCGCCAATACCGTCAAGGGCCATGGTGTTTCTTTCATGGAAAATAAATGGGAATGGCATTACCTGCCCTTGAAAGAGGATCAGTACCGCCAAGCCCTCCAAGAGATGGAAAAACCATGAGAAACATCTTTTGCGATACCCTGGTTAAAAGCGCTGGCCGGCCCGACTTTGTTTTTCTCACTGGCGATTTGGGATACATGGCCCTCGAACCCCTGCAAAAAGCCGCAAAAACACGTTTTATCAACGCGGGTATTTCGGAGCAAAACATGGTATCGGTGGCGGCAGGCCTGGCTAGAGGGGGTTTTTCCCCTTGGGCCTACAGTATTGCCCCTTTTATTTACGCCCGTCCCCTGGAGCAGGTCCGTAACGACGTGTGTTTCCACGATTTGCCGGTCAAACTGGTTGCTAACGGCGGCGGCTACGCCTATGGGGTCATGGGGGCCACCCACCACGCCATCGAGGATTACGGCATCCTGCTTTCTCTTTTAAACATGCATGTTTTCGTTCCCGCTTTCGGGTCGGATATTCCGCCGATCGTGGAAAAACTCTTTCATTTAAACCATCCCTCCTATTTACGGCTGGGCCGCGATGAAAAACCCAAGGATTTGGAGATACCAAGTTACGCTCCCTGGCGAAAGGTCCTGGAAGGCGGAGGCCCTGTCCTTCTCATCGTCGGCCCTTTAGTCGGCGGAATTCTCTCCGTATTAAGCCAATTGGAAGAAAAAAAACGCCCTCGAATTTGGGTTTTAACCGAATTGCCCCTGGAGGAAGGAACCATTCCGGCGGAATTCCTAAACGATTTGCGGCATTCCAAGCGTCTGATGGTGGCCGAGGAACACGTGGCCCACGGGGGCGCCGGGGAAATGATAAGCCGGGTTCTTCTCTTAAAAGGGGAAGCCCCGAAACGATTTTCTCATTTTTACGCCCAAGGATACCCTTCCGGTTATTATGGGTCCCAGACTTTCCATCGAAAAGAATCCGGCTTGGCGGCGGACAACCTCTTGAAAGAATTGGAATTCTAATGCACATCGAGGAGAAGGTAAAAAAAATCCAAGGGCCCATATTGGTTTTAGGTGCCAGCGGTTTTATCGGCAGCCATCTGCTTCAAATGCTGTTGAAATACCGGGACGACGCCTTTGGCACGGTTTTCCATATCCCCGCGTGGCGGTTGGAGAGCTGCCCCCCGGCTCAGGTGCTCCACGCCGATCTCCTAGTGGACGCGAATCTGGATTCCCTTTTTAACCAGATCAACCCTAAAACGGTTTTTAACTGCGTCGCCTATGGCGCCTATTCTTTTGAAATCGACAGCTCCCTGATTTACCGCACCAATTTTAATATGACCGAGAAAATCCTCAGCCACCTGGAAAAAAGGAGTATTGCCGCTTATGTCCATGCCGGCAGTTCTTCCGAATATGGCGATAACGCTTCAGGGCCGGTTGAAAACGATCCACTGGCCCCCAATAGCGATTACGCGGTTTCAAAGGTGGCGGCCGCGAATCTTCTTTTCTTTTATGGCTGCAAAAAAAACTTCCCCTGCGCCAACCTGCGCCTTTATTCGGTTTACGGCCCCTTGGAGGACTCCTCCCGGTTGATCCCGAACCTGGTTAAATCGGGCCTGGAAGGGAAATATCCCGAATTGGTCAACCCTGAGGTTTCACGTGACTTTGTCTATATCCAGGACGTTTGTGAAGCTTTCCTGGACACGGCCATCAACCTCAAGCCCCCTTATTACGGTGACTCATTCAATATCGGGAGCGGAAAAAAAACCACCATCCGAGAAGCGGCAAAAATAACCGGGGAACTCTTTAAGATCAAGAATCCGCCACCCTTTAATTCCATGCCCGAACGAAAATGGGACGTGAAAGATTGGTTTGCGGACACGCGCAAAGCCAAGGAACTCCTGGGTTGGGAAGCACGCACTTCCTTCCGGCAAGGGTTTGAGTTGACCGCCGCGTGGTATCAAAAGCTTGAGGACAAGGAAAAGTACCGGAAGTCCTCCAAACTATTCGCGTTGGATGCCAAACACAGCCTCTCCGGCGTGATTTCCTGTTATAAAAACGCCGAGACCATTCCTTTGATATACGAAAGAGTAAAGGCGGCCTTTGAAAAACTAAAAATCGATTACGAAATCATTCTCGTGAATGACAACAGCCCGGATAACAGCGAGGAAATCATTCTCGACCTCAGCCGCAAGGACGACCATGTCATCGGAGTCTCCCATTCGAGCAAATTCGGTACCCAGGCGGCCTATCGAAGTGGAATGGAAATTTCCACCAAAAACGGGTGCGTGTTATTGAACGCCGACCTCCAGGATCCGCCGGAATTGATCGAAAAATTCGTGGAAAAATGGCGCGAAGGCAACGATGTGGTGTTTGGAAGGCAAAAAAACAGCGATATTCCTTTTTTCATGAGGACGGTTTACAACCTCTTTTATTTCATCTTTGATTACTTCTCTTACCTGGCCATTCCCCATTATGCCGGTGACTTTTCACTGATCGACCGGCGGGTGGTGAAAGCCATCCTCCAATTCCAGGAGAGGGCCTTTTTTATGAGGGGAGTCCGGGCCTACGTGGGATTCAAACAAACGGGCGTGGACTACACCCGTACCGGAAACGCTTCGGGGAAAACCATCGCCAATTTCTTTAAAAACATCGATAACGCGAAGAAAGGGATCCTGTCTTACAGTTATACGCCCCTATCGATCCTCAGTTTCTCAGGATCCATGCTTTTCCTTTTGAGCCTGACCCTGGGCGCCCTGCAAGTCGTCGTCCGTTTGCTTTGGCCCGACCGCGCCCCCAGGGGGACTACGACCATCCTTCTTGCTGTCCTCTTGTTCGGGTCCATTAATTTATTCGCCCTCGCCATTTTGGGCGAGTACATCGCCAAAATATTCGAGGAAGTCAAACAACGGCCGCACTTTATCCGGCGCAGCGTCATTAAGGGTGGCGAGGTCCGGTCAGTGATTGAAAATTCCTGATAAAGTTGGATGAGCTTCCAAAGGCCGATCGCCAGGGTGGAACTTCCCGCTGTCCTGGTTTCCGGGTTACAATTCCCTAACGGGAATCACCGTAATAATAAAAAAGTTTTTTAACGTCGTTCTTCCCCCCAAAAGGTAGCTGGGTGCGCTCGATCCAGTCGATGGCGAATATCTGGTTTCCGCGGGGCCAGGTCAGCCGTCCAAGAACTCTTCCGGTGGCGGGATGGAGGGCGACGATACCACACCGGCTCTTGCGATGGTCCAAGCCCGGGGCGTAAGAATGAAACTTCGGAAGCACCTTGGAGACTCCCACAAAGAGAACATCCTTGACGAAACAAAGACCGCGCGTCCAGCTTTCAAGCCTTTGGACCGGCACAAAACGGTCTCCGAGGATAGGCCCGACTTCGCCGAAACCGCTGTTGTCCACCCATAAGTCCTTCCCGTGGAACCGGGCTGAATGGGGCCGCGTGAGCCCGCGCACCACCATTTCGCGTGTGCGCCCGGAAAAAATCCCCCCCCTGCCTTCCACCGGGTAATCCGGATCACCGGGAACCTTCTTCGTCACTTGGTCGCTAGTAGCCGAGAAGAAAGAATCTCTCAATGTTCTTCCAGCCGCGATGGAGTTTAATTGAATGTGGTTTTTCTGAAAAATGGGTTTGCGGTCCCCGATGCATTTCGGCCACCAGACCCGCGTGGCTCCCAGGTCGTAATCCAGCCGGACGACCACATTCTGGCCGACCGCGTTTCCATGCAGTTGGGCGCCGATGAAGGCGAGATCATGCAGGTAAAGACGTCCGGGAAGAAACCGCGCGCGGGTCGGCAAAAGGGGGTTTCCCCCCAGTTCCATCAAAAGGTTGGGGTTGCGGGTACAGGCGATATGGACTGTCCCTTTTGGGCGGTTGACGGCCAAACCGGATGGATGGGGGACATGAATCCACGTGGTGGTTGGGTGGCTTAAAGCCAGGACAAGATGCTCGTATTCCCGGGTCACTAAAAGGGTGATGCCGAGCCGTTCGAGGGTTTGCTTCCATCCCTTGTCCGCCTGGCACTCCAGAAGCTTGGGATCGACGCCCGTCTCGTTCCAAAGCCCTACGATTTGCGCCGGATCGCGTAGCATAAATTGATGTTTTTCGTGTAGCGGGTTCATTTCATTCTTAACCAAAGTTGGAAGGCCCCCCAATACATGCGCGCCGCGCTTTTGAAATTCGTCGTGGACTTGCCCCCGTGGCGGCTCCATCCCCCCTGCCGTATTTCCAAAACGGGTACCTTCATCCGGCTGCATCTTGCCAGAATCTCGGCATCCAGGAGGTCGCCGTCCGAGTCCAAGGAGACGCGACGCAAGAGGCTCGAATCGAAGATTTTAGGAGTTCCATTCACATCATGGCATTTTACGCGAAAAAGAATACAGCACTCCAGGTTATACAACAGGGAGCCCATCTCCCGTAAAAAATGGCCCCGGGTGTGCCTCGAGATTTTAGCCATGGAGCCGGGTTTTTCCAAAAGTTGCTTGAAGAGCGCGGGAATCGTGGCCGGGTCGGTGCGGGCGGAATTGGCATAACAGAGAAAACGTCCCCGGGCCGATTCCAGGCCCTTTCTCACCGAAAGGCCCCATCCTCCCAACGGATTTTCAACGACACGGACATTTTTATGTTTTTTCGATAATTCCCGGCAAATTTGAGGAGAGTTATCCCAGCAAGCGTTGGGAACCAGGATGATTTCCCAGGGTTTTCCCCGGAACTCGCTCAAATAACTATCGATGACCCCAGCGATATGGTCGGCTTGGTTATGCACCGGAAGAACGACCGAAAGTTCCGGCTTCATCATCGCCACTTCCTGACGGGCAATCGACTATCGCCAGAAATCTTCGTAACCCAGGATTTTAAGCCAGGGGCCCGCTTGTTCGCCGACTTGCTTGCGTTCCTCGGCGCTTAATTCCTTCGCGGTAGCCATATTGGCCTCGGACGTGGGGGTCCGGATGGTGCCCCAAGGATGAACCGTTTGGAGGGGTTGACTGTTCCATGACGGCTTCGCGAGTGTCGGCGCGGATTTCAAGCCGGCTTTTTCGCAAAAAGCGCCGAGCACACCCACGGGATCCTTCACGATATCCTCAAAACGAAGGACATGCACCCGTTTGGGCTCGCGTTCCTTCCAAAGCAGGGCGTAATACTGGCAAAGCGTCCAACCGATCAAGTAATGTTCGAGGGAAAGGGGAACAGCCCGTTTCTTGGTGTCCGCGTAGGCGGACCAAGGGTTGCGGACGATGTGAAGGATTTGGAAATCCGGCGAATCCGCCAAAATCCTGGGGGCGTCCACGACGATGATGGGGCTGTAACCCACATAAGCCTGAGGATCGGACGGCCTTTTATAATCCTTCCAAGCCTCAAAGGTTGAATAGTAGAAGGATTCCACAATCCGGGCGCGGGTTCTCGGCCCCTTGGCCAGGTGTTCGATGAAGATTTTCCTGCGCTCGGCGTCGTCCAATTGCATCGGCGTGTCGCGGAACTTGCTCGACTGGGGAGTCTTGATGCGCACCTTGCATTCCTCGTCGATAATGGCGTGATAATCCCCCGCCGGGGATGCGCTGAGATCAAAAACCGGCCAGCGGTACTTTTGGGGGAATGTCGACTCGAAATGGTCCCGTACCAGGCGGGTGCCCGGCTGGGACTCGAAAGGATATACGAACAGCTGGGGATGGCCGTCGAGCAGGCGGTGCGTCGTATTGCCGCCATTTTCGTACATCGCGGAGATCATGATCAGCTTGAATTTGTCGGGCATGGCACGCTCCAAAATTTATTAAGGTTGAACACTTCACTTAAAAACAAGAATAATAATCATATCGCAGGAATCATCATTCCTAAAATCAAATATTTCGACAAACATGATTAAAAAAACCGAAAATCCATGAAATTTCCAATCAAAATACGAGAAATATGATAACAACATTTCAGTTATGGAAAACTATACCGGCTGCCATGGCCCCTGGCTTGTGCCGATTTTCATAACAGACTTATGGGGAATCGGTGCATGCCCCGGCCAAGTAGCGACCCGAAACCCTGCCTACGCTGTGCCGATCTACAAGAAATAAATAATGAAATCGGTACTTTACCGACCTGCCCAAAAGCCTAATGGATAGTCGGCATGTGGTGCGGAGGGCCATCTCTTGACAAATCAGCCAGGATTTTTAAGAAGAAACGATTTGACCCTTCAAAGGACATTGTTGGGGGAAGCGAACAAAGTCCTTGCCCTGAGGAATGTTAACAGGCTGACGGAAATTCACCGTGTTACTATGGGGCCTCCGAAACCCACTCCCCCACTTGATGAAGTGTCCCCGCTTGAACCCTAGGTTGGTTTTTTTGCGAAAATGAATCAGTAAAATTATTAAAAATCGTATTGAATCACCACTTGTCAGACCGGGGTTCGAAAGGGACGATCTTGTGGCGGATCAGTTCAAAGGCCAACCAAGAAGCGACAAGGATATGACCCCCCCGGTACATATGGTCATTTCCTCCGATTTCCGAAAGGGGATAAAAACTAACGCGGAAGGTCTTCATTTCAGGACTCAAATCGAAGTAATCGACATGGGCTTTCTCACAAACTTTCTTGAAGACGTCCATGCTCATCTGCGGCAATACTGTCCCGGGCAAGGTAAACAGGGCTTCCTCCAGCCTAACCGGGTTTCCTTGCGAGGTCTTTATTGCGTTCAGCTTTTTCTTCAAAAGCGCCACCGGCTCCGAGATCATTTGAGCGGCGCAATCCACTAGTTCAGGATCCGTAGGTTTGGCGGGCAACATCCATTGGATCGTGTTGATGGGGTTAATGAGACAGTACTTTTTGGCGAGGAGCAGGTCCAAAAATTTCCTCGGGGTGCCTTTGGTCCTTTCCAGGACGGGCTTCAGAATAAACTCAGGATCGAACGTGTACGAGGGAATGCCTTCGTCGGTCAGGGGCTTTTGAAAATAACCCCCCACCAAAAAGTCGGGAGGATAAAGGCACATAACCAAGTCCACGTCGAACTTCTTGGCGAGGTCGGGTATCGTGTAATAGGACCAGATCACAAAGTCATCGTCCACCGCCCTCGACGAATTGAAAACCTCGAAACGAGTCGGTACATCCCAAAGGCAGGCCATCATATTGAGGGTCTCCTCCAACCGCTTGCATATGCCGTTACTGCGTTGCCCATAGACCCCATCTGGCGAAGGATTGGGATCCTCAGGCATGACGCCCGCGGAGCGCGAATCGCCAAAGAGAATAATGCGAAATGTATGGGGTGGTTTTTTCCAGGGATACTCATAGTCCAGAAGGCCGCCGGTGTTTCCCAAATGAGGAGCTTGCAGGTCGTACAAATCCATTTCGCGATAGGAGGTCACGATGTTGAGTTGGGGGTGCGAGAAGAAAAGTTTGCGCTCCGATTGCGGGTCCGGAATCAAAGCCATGGGAGAACTGTCATGGATATCGCTGAAAAAGGCCTCCAGAAGTGGATCCTTGGTCGTTTTTCCCCAGACCGAAACGAAAGTGACGGGTTGATATTGCGGGAGCAGGCGGGCCAGGGGGGCGGTATCCATCCTTTGGACCGCGTAGAGGATTTTCCCGGCCCAGGCCAAGCTTTCAATTTTTTCCCCATGTGCGCAGAGGTTCCAATTGAAGGTGGCCGCCTGTCCGGCGGCGGTGACGGGAACGCCCTCGTAAACCTCTTGCCCCGCTTGGTTCGCCACGTAAAGCCGGTCGCCGGCCCCACAGAGGGCCGCTGGCTTGGGGATTTCGGCCTTCCCTTGAAAGAGCGTGGTGACTTGGTGCGTCTTCAAATCCAATGCCCTCATGGCCCCAGGGTCCGGCTGGGTAAAGAAAAGTTTCCCTTGGGAGGCCAGGTAAACCATGTTTCCCACGATTCCCACCTGGGCTTTATCGCCTATTCCATCGCTGACACCGGCCTGGCCGTTCCCGGCCAAGGTGGACACGGTTTTCGTTTTCAGGTTGATCAAGCGAATGCGGGAATTGCCCTCATCGCTGACGGCGATTTGATCATCCGGGAGGACGGCCAGTTGATTGGGAAGGTTGAACACGGCGGCGGAAAGGGAGCCGTCCTTAAAGCCGGCTTGGCCTGTCCCCGCCACAGTGGAAACCTGGTTGGCATGTTCAAAATCCACCATTCGGACGCAATGGTTGCCCCGGTCGGCGACGTAAAGCTTGGTTCCCTCCGGGTTGATGGCCATTCCGCAGGGATTGTTAAAACGGGAGGAATAAAAGACCCCGTTGATCAATCCTGGGTCCCAGTCGCCGGCCACCAGGTCCTGGAAGCTGCTCATGGGACCGATGGCCAGGGAGGGAAGGGGAATCAAAAGCGAAATGATTAGCGGACATAGGAATCGCTTCATCACCCCAAGGGCTGTTCCCTGAAGAACCAGTCTTCGTTTCATACTTGCCTCCGGATCCAATTTAAAATTCACTAGGGAGAATCGGCGCATATCCTCCCCTGACAAAAACCCCAAAAACGTCCCTGTAGCTTATCCCAATCACCTTCAGGGGGCAACTTATAAGGAAAGATTCCAAGGTTGAATATGCTGAGATGATAAAAAAATACTTGGATTAAAGAAAAACCCCTACCGATTTTTATATCGAGGGGTTTTATCTCTTTTTGTCATCATAATAAAAAGTGTAATTATGGGCGTGTCAGATGTCCTACAATCCGAAAATGTGTCATAGAGCTAATAGTTATTGATCACATCTTCTACTCTAGACGGCAAAAAACCGATTTATTTCATAAATTTTATCATATTGGTAAAAACCTTATAGTTTTCCTTATTATCTGAACCAAATTCTGGTATGACGTTTCAAACAGACGAGTGAAAGAGAAAGGATGCATGGGAACATGAGCGACGACCGAATAGAAGATCGCCGGGACATGGTGAAGGAGCAATTGGAAAAGCGGGCCATCCGGAATCCCCTGGTCCTGCAGGCCATGCTGGATATTCCGCGGCACCTCTTCGTGCCGTCCCACTTGCAGGATGAGGCCTACCGTGACGGCGCTCTCGATCTCGGGAAAAATCAATCCATCAGCCAGCCCTATATCGTTGCCTCCATGATTCAATCCATCGAGCCCCAAAACACCCACCGGGTCCTGGAAGTTGGGACGGGGAGCGGTTATTCGGCGGCGGTCCTGTCCCACCTGGTGGAAAAGGTCTATTCCATCGAACGGGACGAAAGCCTGATCGCCCCGGCCTTGAAGATATTCAAAGATTTAAACATAACCAATATCCTGGTGAAAAAAGGGGACGGCTCGCTCGGTTGGGCCGAGGAGGGACCCTTTGATGCGATCCTTGTGACCGCGGCGGCCCCCCAGGTCCCTCCCGCCCTGGTGGCGCAATTAAAGGTAGGCGGTGTCCTCGTGCTTCCCATCGGGGGGCGGGGAGAGCAAAAACTTTTCAGGGTGGTCAAGCGCGGAGAAGGCCGTTACCAGGAAAAAGAGCTTTACGCCGTCCGGTTCGTCCCCTTGATCGGGGAACAAGGTTGGAAGGAATAACGATCATGAATCGCCCAAATACCAAGCTGCCGGAAACTGATTGGTTTACCTTCGCGAAAATAATTTTCCCGGTTTTTTCCGTGGTATTAACAGGGTTTTTTACCCAACCAAGTTTGTGCCGGGCCGAGGACCAAGAAAAGTCCGCCGCGTATGAGTTCCAAAAGGGTTTGGCGGCCCTTCAAGAGCGGAACTTCGAGGAAGCCAAGAAGTGGTTCCTTTATTCCGCGAACAAGGGGTATCCCGACGCCCAGTACTTCGTGGGATACATGGATTCCAAGGGTTGGGTCGGGCAGGTGGACTGGGACCAGGCCTTCCTCTGGTTCAAGAAATCGGCGAAAGCCGGAAAAAAAGAAGCCCAATATCAAACAGCCAGCTGTTATTTCGACGGAAAAGGAACGAAAAAGGACCCGGCCCTGGGCATGGAATGGCTGGAGAAATCCGTGAACCAGGGGGAGCCGGACGCCGAGTGCCGTTTGGGGATTTGTTACGCCCGGGGGGAAGGGGTCACAAAAAACCCAGTGATGGCCACGAAATGTTTCAAATCGGCCCTGGAACACGGCTGTAAATTGATCCCCCCAGACCCGGCCCGGATGAACCTGGAGGGGGCTTCCGTAATGGTGGAGGGCTATTTAAAGGCGAATACCGATAAAACCTCCGGGAAGACGACGGGCTGGGTTCTCTTCCTCGAGAAGCCGATCGCTCTGGGAAAGAAAAAAAACATCGCGGCCCTCCAGGTGGACCCGGCCCAAGTGACGGACGAAATGTCCCAACAAAGGGTTTTTATAAGGGGCATTTACCATTGGCTTACCAACCCCCAACAGGGGTTCGAGTTGGAAGTCATTCCCACCCGGATCAATGTGCAGGATCAATAATCCGCCTGTTTCCGGGAAGTCATTTCTTTTGAGTGATCTTGCCGAAAGCTGAGGCGGGTACCATCTCCCAACCTTTGTCGCCGGGTTTTTCCCAAATCAAATGAACCGCCAGGTTGGAGCCCTGATCCTTCTCGAATTCCAGCCGGATGGGATGGGACCCGGTCCTGAGGGATACCGGCTTCTCCAGAAGAATGGGTTTGTTGTCCAGGGACAACCTGGCCCGGTCCGTGGTCAATACTTGGAACTGGTAATTTCCTTTGCGGGGGACGGTCAGGCTTCCATCCCACCGGATGCGGAAGGGAGGGGCGGCGGTGAAGGGGAATTCCCATTTGGTGCCGAAATTCAAAAGGGCATCCCACCGAACCACCAATGGCCGGGCCTTCCAACGGCCCGACTGGATGTAAACGCCCTTCAAACCCCGGTCCCAAGGCTTGTAACTGGAGAAGGTTTCCTTTGCGACCGCGTCCACGTACACCAAGGTATGGCCCAGGGCGTCCCTCAACCCCGTTTGCTGGCCCATGGGAAACAATAGCTGGAGGAAATCCAGTGTGCCGGCTTTATCCTCGCCTAAGAGGAATATCGAGTCCTTATCGGCGGGGAGGCGGCCGCGGGAAAGGGCCGCCAGGCTGAAGGCCGACATGTTGCCCCGGGCCGAGTAACCCAAAAAGTCCACGGTGTGATTTTTATAATAAAAGGGCTCGATATAGTAATAAAAGCCCCCGGGGACGTGGCGTTCCAAGTCTTCCAAAGTCCGGCCGATATAGGTTTGCTCCACCCCGAAACTCCTCCAGCATTCCTCGTTTCCGGCTTGGTCCGCGAAATAAGTGCGGGCATTTTGCGAGGCGATGATACCCAACAAAAGATATAGAAGAACCGCCGGAATCCTTGAGCCCCGGAAAGCCCCGGCTTTTTGCCAGAAAAAATCCAACGCGCTGCCGGCGAAATAGGCCGCGAAAGGCGTCAAAGCCACCAGGCGGTTGGAATGCGACACATCGGTGGATAGGAGCCCGGGAAGGGCCATGACCCAAAATCCCCAGAGTGAATAAAAGCCGGAGGGTTCCCGTCTTTTTCTCCAAAGAAGCGCCAGGCCCAGGACAAAAAGGATGGCGGTGGAGTCGTCGAGCATCCGATGGCCGGGAATGTTGTGGCGGGGATTCCGGTCCCCGGAGCGGTTGAACATCAAGGCGGTTCCGGTCCAGACGTCCCAAAGGGGTTCCAAGCTCTTCTGCCGCAAGATCTCGGTGCCGATGAATAATTCCTTCTCCCGGTGCCCGATATTTCCCCGGCTCCACATGCAGGCCAGGAGCGGCGCGGTCAGGGCCAGCACCAACAGGAAATAAATCAGGATAGGCCGAAGCATGTTTTTCCTTTTACGCACGACCAACTCGTAAAAAGAAAAAACCACCATGAGCAGAGGCACGATCTTGAAGGCCTGGTAAGTGTAGAAGCCGGCACTTACAAACAATGCGGAAAGATAAAAGGCCCACTTCTTACCGCTTTGAAGCCAGTGGGACCAAAAGGCGATTGCCCCGAAGAGGTAGAAGGGAACCTGGAGGCTGGGGTAGCCGTTGCGGGTTTCGATCCAATTCCAACGCATGACGGCCAGGAGGAACAAAGAAAAAAGCGCCGTGCGTTGCCCGGACCATTGCCGGATGGCCCAGTAAACCAAGGGGAAGGCGGCCAGGGACAGGAGGATGAAGAAGAGGTGGAAAGTGAAATAGGAAGAACCCACCAGGCCGAACCATCCCGCCAATTGGTAGAAGAGAAGGATCTCGGGCACCTCGTAGTCCAACAACTCCCCGAAAGGGCGCCAGCCCTCGTGCAGGATGCGCAAGGCGCAAAGGCCGGTCAAACCCTGGTCGGTATGCATTCCCGAGGGCATGGAATCCAGGCGGTAGACCCGGAGAAAAAAGCCCAATCCCAGGATCAGCGCGGCCAGTAGGATCTCGATTTTCAAGGGAAGAGGGTTGGAGATGGCTGGGGAAGGGGAGGAAAGGCCCCGGAGCTTCCAAAGAGCCAACCCGTAGAACAACAGGCCGGGCCAAAGAGTGAGGGGGTTTCCGGTCCTGGAAAGAAAAGCCTGTCCCACCAGGGCCAGGATGAGTACCGGAAAAACCGGCATAAACGGTGAAATGGACGGTGCCGGCCTTTTTTCCGGATTTTTAAAAAGTTGGGATAAAACCAACTCAAAACTCCTTTTTAGTTTGTTCAAAATACCAAACCATCATACTCGAAAAAGGGCATTATCAACGTTGACCGGCTGGTTTAAGGCCCCGGCTTTAGCCGGGGACAAGCCGTGTACTTGGCCGGGGTACATGCCCCGGCCAAGTGGCGACTCGAAGAGTCGTCCCTTGACGGTGGAGAATGGGCTGAATAGGATAGCTCCGCCGCGTTTGACACGGCTTAAAACGAAATTATCCATATCGAGCCACCATGCTTCCAAGTAAAAACTTTCCCCTATTTTCCCTGTCAGCCGGTCCTTTTCGTTCATGGACCCTGATCCCGGCGCTTTTGGTTTGGGCGGCCTTGGCTGTCTACCAACCGGTTCTTTCCTTGAACCCATTAAGCGGGATCGGCCCTTTGCCCTTGTCCATCGCCGCCGACGCTGTTTTCCTTTTCGTGGTGATGAATCTGTTTGTTTCCTCATTCCTTTCACCCGACTATTCAATGGTTTTCCGGCTGTTCCTCGCCGGGATGGCCGGGTTGGCTTTTTTCGAAGCGCTTCTCGGGGCGGTGGACTTGGCCTTCGGCCAGCTCTTTTGGGGCTGGATCTTGGCCGGCATCCATCACCTGATCATTCAAAAGGGGAGGCCGGGTTGAAACGAGCCTCCTGGATTTTAACGGCCCTTCTGGCCCCGGTGATGTTCTATGCCTGCGTCCAGCTGCCAGGTACGGTGGAACCCTCGTCCCCGCTCGCCTCGCACGTAACCAACCGTTTCCTGGAAAGGGCTTCCCAGGAAACCGGGTGGTCCCAGCCCGTTCCGGCGATATTGTGCGATTACAGGAGTTTCGACCTTTTCACTTTAAGCGTCTTTTTCTTTGCGATAGTTTTGCTGGGCCTGCTGCTCGGATTGGAAGAGGACTCCTCTTGCTCTTTCCGCGGAAGGGCCGGGAAAGCGGCCGCCCTGGGCATCCTGGGTTCGGGTATCGGATTCCTCTTGGGCGCCTATAGCCTGTGGAAGGGATATAATTTCCTGGATTTCGACCCACTGGCTTCTTTTTTCAAACCAGCCACGGCTAGGTGGACTGGCTCCTCTTTATTAGGACTGGGGATGGCCGTCGCCTTGACCGGCATCCTCCTCTCTTTCCCCGGGAAACCGGCTATCAGGAAGAAGGAGGAAACCCATGACCGCTGAGTGGGAGGTTATTCTCCATTACGCTTTATTAACCCTCCTTTCGTTGGTGGGGTTTCACGGGCTTTTTTTCCATGAAAACCTCCTGAAAAAAGTCCTGTCCCTCGTTCTTTTCCAATCCGGGTTGATCCTATTGCTTTTGACCTTGGCGAACGTCCGCGGGCGAACCGGGCTTTCCCCGGCGGGGTTGAACCCCTTGGCCCACGCCTGGGCCTTGCTGCTGGGTTTGGCTTTTATCGGAACCACCCTGGCTCTCCTGATTTTTTGCGCGGCTTTTTTCAGGAAATTCGGATCACTTGATCCCGATGAAATCGACAAACGGAACGTCTTGTGAACGAACACATCCCTATCCTCATTCTTCTCTCTCCCCTGGCGGGATCATTGTTTTGCGTTTTCTCCCCGTTTTTCTCCGGCCGTTTGACCAGGTTTTTAGCGTGGTTTTCCCTCGCGGCGGGACTCATTTTCACGCTGGAAAGCTTCGGCCCCCTCCTTTCAACGGGTGACTGGCGTTATGCACTGGGCGGTTGGCCCCCACCCTGGGGCATCGAACTCGTTCTCACCCCTTTTACGGCGTTCTTCGCCTGCCTGCTCCTGGTGCTGTCCCTGGTGGTCTTGGTTTATTTCCGGAGCCTGCGGTTGCCGGGATCTTCGGGTATCTGGAAGGAAAACCTGGCGCATTCATTCCACCTCCTGATGACCGCCGCCGGATTGGCCCTTCTTTTCACGCGGGACGCGGTCAACCTGTTCCTTTTTTTGGAGGTTTTCCTGTTGGCAGGGGCCGGCCTCATGGCTTCCCTGGGCGAAAAGGCATGGTTGGCGGCCTTTAATTTTTTTTTCTGGGGGTCCGTCGGGGCGACCCTGTACCTCGCGGGCATTGTTTTCCTTTACTCGGCGACCGCAACGCCGAACCTGGATGACATTCTCGCCCAGCTTTTCATCGCCAAGAATTTTTCCATGGCCCTGACGGCGGGGTTTTTCCTGGGCTTCGGTTTTATTTTTCTCTTGGTTTTTCCCGCGCCCTTCTTTTTCCAAAAGACCTTGAACCGGATCCCTTCCTTTCTTTTGGCTTTTTTTTCCTCCGTGATACCGAGGCTGGCGGCGGTTTTATTGTTCGGCTTTTATTTTTTCGTGCTGGACGTTCCGGGATTGACGGCACCAACGTGGCTCACGGTCCTGGCCTACCTGGTTTCCCTCGCTTTTTTAACGGGTTTTTTCTTCGCCTCCCGGCAGAAGGATTACCTGGTTACGCTGGGTTTTTTGGGTGCGGCCCAAATGGGGTTTCTTTTCCTGGGTTTTTACCTGGGGAACAAGAGCGCCTTGACCGGGTCCTTGTTGGAGGTCCTCAGCCAGGTTTTGACGGTGGCCGGATTGTTTTTCATCGGGCAGAACCTGAGGGAAGACGCCGGCATCCAGTCCCTTTCCCGCCTGACGGGCTTGGCCCGTCAAAGGCCCTTGATGGGATTGGCGTTGGTGATTTTCGCGTCCTCCATCGTGGGGGTCCCTCCCACGGGGGGGTTTTTTGGAAAGTGGTTCCTGGCCCAGGGGGCGATGGAAAAACACGATTGGCTCGCTTTGGCCACGCTGGCGGCGGTGACGGTTTTTAATTTCCTCTTTTTCGCCCGGCTCACCCGATTGCTATACGAGCACCATTCGGATTATCCCGCGTTGCCCCCTACGCGCATGGAATCCCGATTGCCGGTTCTGTTGCTGGCGGCCGCCATCCTTCTTTTGGGGGTTTTCCACGAGGGATTGATCCACAAATTCATCGAGCCCGCCCTGCCCAAGGCCTTCCAGAACCTGCCGGTGCCCAACGTGCCTTTCCTGGGCAAGGAAGTGGAGTAAGTCAAGGGACTGCCCTCCGCGCCGCATGCCGACTATCCATTGGGTTTTTGGGAAGGTCAGTACCGATTTCCATATTGGCTTTTATAGCGAATCGGCACAAGTCCGGGGCCTTGGCAGGCGGTCAAACGGCAAGCGCTACTGTGTCCGTTGTCCTAGGGGCTGCTTTAATAACCTGGCCGGCCGGCCCCATTTATTCCGGAAAAATAAATTGGCGGGCATTTCAAAAAAGCGGTAGGACAAGTAGGCGATGGCGACAACAGCACCCGTGAAAAGAAGAAAAGCCAAGTATTCGTTTTTTCCCTCTAAAAACGGCCAAAGGAAAAAGAGGATCAAAGGGTGAAGCAGATATCCTCCGTAACTTAACTGACCCGGGAAGCCCAGCCATTTCCATCCTTTGGAACCGAAGAAATCCAGGTAAATTCCCCCGAGAATGAAAAAGAACGCCCCAAACCCCACGCAAGTGAACCCGTAAGCGTGGTTCCAAAAATCAGCCTTGTAGTCCCGGTGAAAGTAATTGAGTAAAAACAAGGCCAGCCCACTGAGGCAGAAATACAGGCTTTCAGCCTTATTGGCATTGAGCCGGGCTCCCATGCGTTCAGTGACTAGGTATAACAAGCAACCCATGGCAATCCAGCTGTAGGGTTGGAGTGGGTAAATATCCAGCAAGATATGGCGGGGAGAAAATAGAAGCTGGAGGACATTGAATAGAGGGGGAAAAAATATGATCACCGTGAGGAAGACGACCAGCTTTCTCATGTTGCCGAGCCGGTTTAAAACGAGGGGGTAAAACAGATAGAACTGTTCCTCCACCGACAAGCTCCAAAGCAAGTCCCAGTGCAATCCATAGTTGGGGGTGGCCATGGAATTTGCCTGTTGGAACCAGTTGAACCAAAAAGTGCAGATCGATATCCAAAATGGAGGGGAAAAAGAGGCATGTGGATTCTTAATGCAAGTTTCATACGGCTGGGAGGCGGCGTGCGGGATCGAAAGCGCGATCATTCCAAGAACGATTGACAGGGAAAGCAGCGGGACGATCCGTCCGAAACGCCGGGCGTAGAAATCCCTGAAATCCGGCTGGAAAAGACCCCGCGGGTTTGACGCGATCAACCGGGTGATGACAAAGCCGGAGACCACAAAAAAAACCGCCACGCCCAGGGCGCCGTTGTACCAAAGCTTCCACCAAAGCGCCGCCAGAAAGGGGGGCGAGGAGGGGTGGGTGATGAACCGTTGGCCCAAATGAACGCTTAAAACCGCCAGGATGGAAAAAGTGCGGGCCAAATCAATAACGGGGATTCGTTTCATGGATATGGGGTTTCCTGGAAAAAAAGGTTTTAAGAAATCCTTGGGTTATTAAATCGCTTTATTTTAACAATATGCCACTTGTACAACTGGATTAAGTCGGTTGTTGGGAATTCCACAAGGGGAAAAGTCCTAAAATTCCTTATTTTCCCTGAGAAGGAAAAGGATATGCCTATGCGGGAATGGCATGATCCATGCGGGATGGATCGAGCAACTTCCATCCGGGTGCCGAAGGGATTGTTGGTATAATTAATAGATATCCGTGATTTTCCTTCCCTAAGGCGGGTCCCTTTGAAGCCCCTATTCGGCAAAATTTCCAAACTTTGTTTGGCCGGCTTAGCTTTAAGCCTGTTTCCCCAGGCGGCGACAGCCGCGTCCATCCTAGGGCATATCAAGATCGACAACTTCGGTTACCGAACGGCCGACCAAAAGATCGCTTATTTCACCGCCAACCCCGGCACCAGTGTGGGAGTGTACAACGCCGCGACCAGCACTCTGGCTTACACCACCACCACCATCACCAGCAAGGGGACCGACCCGACGAACCCGCAAATTTCCGGGGACACTTTATGGTGGGTCGATTTTTCCGCCTTTACCACGGCCGGACAGTACTATTTGTATTCCTCCACCCTGAACGAACAGTCCTATAACTTCACGATCTCCGATTCCGTCTACCAGGCCCCCATGTCGGCCACCCTCAAGGCCATCTATTACCAAAGGTGCGGGACCGCCAAACCCGCGGCTTATACCGGGGCCAACTGGTCCGACGCCGCCGCCTGCCATACCTCGGACGCGACGTGCGCACCGGCGTCCGGCTGCACCTTTCCCAACGCCTACGGCACCCTGAACCTGTCGGGCGGCTGGCACGACGCCGGGGATTACAACAAGTACATTGGCTCCACGCCCTCCGGGTCCTGCGCCAGCTGGGGAGGGGACAGCGGGGAAGCCCTTTGGGACCTGCTCACGGCCTACGAGTGGAACCCCACCCTTTTCGCGGGCATCACCAGCAACATCCCCGAGTCAGGCAACGGCATTCCCGATATCCTCAACGAGGCCAAGTGGGAATTGGACTGGTACCTGAAGATGCAGATGACGGATAACCATATTCTTTCGGTTGTTCATGCGCCGGGGGGAGGTGGGTCCTCTCCCCCCAGCGCTGATACCACCGCGCGCAATTACTATCCCCCCAACCCCGCGGGGGAGGCCCAGTTTGTCGCCATCATGTCCCACGCCGCCCGGGTGATGTCCGGGGTCTCGGGGCTGGCCAGCTACGCGGTGACTCTTCGAACCGCCGCCGAGAAAACCTGGAACAGCTTCGTGGCCACGGCCGCCTCCAGCGACCAGCGGTTCTGGGCCGCCGCCGAGATCTTCCGCATGGAAGAGGCCCTGGGCGGGCCGGCCTCCATCACCAGCGCGGCGCAATCCATCGTGGATAACTATGAGGCCTGGAACGGTTTCTGGCTCAATGAGGATTTATTCCAGCAGAATTGGGGCATGTTGACCTATATGCAGGCCACCAACGCCACGGCATCGATCGTTACCTATATGAAGGCGGATTGGGGCGTTTTGATGGGCGACCTCTTCGGCCAGAACGATTATTACAACTCGGGCATGCACAGTTACGACTATTTCTGGGGGGCCGACGAGGTGAAGATGAACTATGGCATGCAACTGGTTTGGGCCTCCAAGCTGGGCGCGACGGGGACCTACACCAGCGCCCAGT
The DNA here is from genome assembly GCA_963847625.1 of candidate division FCPU426 bacterium. Taxonomy (GTDB): domain Bacteria; phylum Oederibacteriota; class Muellerivitia; order Muellerivitales; family Muellerivitaceae; genus CAWCKJ01. The sequence goes on from CAWKAR010000033.1 coordinate 133,446, forward strand.
GCCTGCAACACGCCGAGGACTTCATTCATTATATGAACGGAAGCAACCCGATCAACATGACCCTCATGACCAACGCGGCCGCCCTGGGCGCCTCCCACGGGGTTTGGCGGATTTACCACCAATGGTTCGGCAATTACAGCGTCACTTCTTCCTATAACAATTTCATCGGCAAACCCGCCTCGGTCATCGACCCGCTCTACCCTTATTTCGCGGGAACGGATAATTTCGGCATCAGCGATAGCGGCCCTTCCAGCTTCGGCCCTCCTCCGGGAATCGTTCCGGATGGGCCCGGCCACGGGTACGCCGCCGACAATGGAACAGCCCAGCCGCCCATGTTGGCTGGCAACGTGGAACCTCCCTATGAAAAAGAATACCGGGATTGGGATTGGGTGGACCCCAATGGCAACCAAAGTGTGCCCTGGGTCGTGAATGAAACGGGCCTTTATTACACCGGTTCCTACATGGCCCTGGCCTCGTTCTTTGTCACTTCCACCAGCACCACGCCCACGAATACGCCGACCATTTCGTCCACACCAACCCGGACGCTCACTCCCACCAATACGCCGACGCCGATCTCTACCGCGACCCGGACGAATTCGCCCACCAATACGGCAACACCCACGCCAACCGCAACCAGGACGAATTCGCCCACCAATACGGCGACCCCGACTACAACCCCGACCAGGACGAATTCACCCACCAATACGGCGACCCCGACTACAACCCCGACCAGGACGAATTCGCCCACGGCTTCGACTACGGCAACTCCTACGTCGTCGCCTACGCTCACCGCTACGCCTTCGGCTTCGCCAACGGCAACCAGGACGAACACCCCGACGAATACGGTCACGATTACACCCACGAATACTTCAACCAGCACCCCCACCAATACGGCGATCCCGACCTCAACCCCGACCAGGACGAATTCGCCCACCAATACGATCACAGCTACACCCACGAATACGGCAACACCCACGCCAACCGCAACCAGGACGAACACCCCGACGAATACTGTCACGATTACACCCACGAATACTTCAACCAGCACCCCCACCAATACGGCGATCCCGACCTCAACCCCAACCAGGACGAATTCGCCTACCAATACGATCACGGCTACACCCACGAATACGGCAACACCCACGCCAACTGCAACCAGGACGAACACCCCGACGAATACGGTCACGATTACACCCACGAATACGCTGACACCCACGCCTTCCGCAACTAGGACGAATACGCCCACCTCTACTCCCACCGCAACAGCCACCAGTACACCGACAGTGACACCTACGGTTACCAATACCAGCACGGGAACCACATCACCCACACCGACCTACACGAACACCCTGACTCGTACGCTGACTCCTACATCCACGAATACGGCTACCTCTACCCCAACTCCGACAGTAACAAACACGTCCACCAACACATCCACAGCGACGCCGACTAGGTCACTTACTCCCACCTCCACAAACACTCCGTCGAACACGCCCACAGCTACTCTGACGAATACTTTAACCAGTACGAGAACGAATACGCCGGCCTCTACCCCCACTGCCACGGCCAGCAATACACCGACAGTGACTTCCACGGTCACCAATACCAGCACAGGAACCACATCTCCCACGCCGACTTTCACGAACACCCCCACCCGGACCCAAACTTCAACACCCACGAATACGGCAACTTCTACCCCGACTCCGACGGCGACCAACTCTTCCACAAGCACGCCTACGGCGACACCGACTAGGACCTTGACTCCCACTTCCACGAATACCCCGTCGAATACGGCGACAGCCACGCCGACGAACACTTTAACCAGTACAAGAACGAATACGCCGACCTCTACCCCCACCGCCACGGCCACCAGTACACCGACGGTTACGCCTACAATCACCAATACCAGCACGGGAACCACATCACCCACACCGACTTATACCAACACCCCCACCCGGACCCAAACTCCAACACTCACAAATACGGCAACTTCTACCCCGACTCCGACGGTGACCAACTCTTCCACAAGCACGCCTCCGGCGACACCGACTAGGACCTTGACTCCCACTTCCACGAATACCCCGTCGAATACGGCGACAGCCACGCCGACGAACACTTTAACCAGTACAAGAACGAATACGCCGACCTCTACCCCCACCGCCACGGCCAGCAATACACCGACGGTGACGCCTACGGTTACCAATACCACCACGGGAACCACATCTCCCACGCCGACTTACACCAACACCCCAACCCGGACCCAAACTCCAACACCCGCGAATACGGCAACTTCTACCCCGACTCCGACGGTGACCAACTCTTCCACCAACACGGCTACGGCGACACCGACTAGGACCTTAACTCCCACATCCACAAATACCCCGTCGAATACGGCGACAGTCACGCCGACTAACACTTTAACCAGTACGAGAACGAATACGCCGACCTCTACCCCCACCGCCACGGCCAGCAGTACACCGACGGTGACGCCTACGGTCACCAATTCCAACACGGGAACCACATCACCCACACCGACTTACACCAACACCCCAACCCGGACCCAAACTCCAACACCCACAAATACGGCAACTTCTACCCAGACTCCGACGGTGACCAACTCTTCCACCAACACGCCTCCGGCGACACCGACTAGGACACCGAGTGCGAGTGCAACGCCCTCCAGCACCCAAACTTTTACACCAACATCGAGCTGGACCGCCTCCCAGACTCCAACGACTTCTTCGACATTAACTGGGACTCCCACATCCACGAATACCCCGTCGAATACGGCGACAGCCACGCCGACCCATACATTGACGGGGACCTCTACGCCCACCCTGACGAACACTTTAACCAGCACGAGGACGAATACGCCGACGGTGACGTCTACAGTCACCAATACCAACACCGGGACTCAATCGCCCACGCCCACTGCGACTAACACGTCCACGGTTACCAACAGCGCGACAGCCTCCCAGACTCCTACGGCTTCCTTAACATCAACTGGGACGCCGACTTATACGCTGACCGGGACATCTACCAGCACGCCGACAAGCACCCCAAGCGCGACAGCGAGTTCGACAAGCTCACCGTCACCCTCCCACACTCCTACGGCTTCCTTAACATCAACTGGGACGCCCACTTATACGCTGACCGGGACATCGACGGATTCGATGACGCCTACGGCGTCCCTCACCGCTACGCCTTCGGCTTCGCCAACACCGACACCAACGCCTACGAACACTTCCACCCCAACCCGTACGATGACAAATACGCCGACGATAACCTCTACCAACAGCACGACGAACTCGCCCACTTCCACGTCAACCTATACTGAGACGCCGACAGCGACAGACACCCCAACGGCTACATCCACAACCACAACCACCAATACGGAAACAGCAACCCCCACTGCGACTTTCACGGTCAACCTGACTTTTACGTCGGCCAGCACCTCCACGAACACCCCTGCGGTTTCGGCAACAGCTACGGCCACTTCGACGGGAACTGCCGCTCCCGTTGGGAAAAATGGAGTGGTTGTTTATCCAAACCCAGTGAGAGGCCCAGGTCCGGTGACGATCCGCATTGCCTTAACCCAAAGGGAATCACTTGTTCGGGTGGAGATATTTACGCTGGCCTTCCGGAAAGTGAATGAGATTGATCTCATCCAAGTGCCGGCGGGGATTACCCCTCTTACCATCCCCCTGACGGACAAGGGAGGAAAACCCCTAGCCAATGGAATCTATTACGTGGTTGTCCAAACGCCCCAGGGCCGACAAATCGTTAAAATGTTGATTCTGCGTTAAGCCATTGTCCTTCTAGTGGATCCCATCAAACTCAATTCCAAAAACACGGTACGTTTCTTTTCCTGATGAGGTCCAATACTTAGTGAAAGCGTTTTAATTCTGCGATTTTCCCAGCGAATTCGTTGATTTTATTCAGCATCGCTTGTATTCCTTTGCGGAGGGGAGTGATAAAATTATATTCTCGGTAAATTTTATTAAAAATCTGAAAACGTTTTTATGAAATTGAGACCTTAACATTCATTTCAAGTTAAAAAAATAAATTGGAACCGGTTACGGAAAATAGAACAATGAAGAGTAAAAATAATCCCAAAGAAAAAATAAATACTTATACCTGGGTTCGAAACGAACTTGCCTGGATGGCATTGGCCCTCGTAATCCTAGGCTTAATGACCCCTGCCCAAGGCCAAGTCACCGGTAGCGGCAACGGGCTTTGCGCCGCCTATTACTCGGGCGAGAATTTTGATACTTTTTATTACAACGAACTCGATACCACCATCAACTTCAACTGGCCGGCAAACGGCGTGGCTCCTTCCAACGGTTCCGTAACCATTCCCAATGGCCCCTTTTCGGTCAAGTGGACCGGCATGATTATGGCTTCCTATTCCGAGCCCTATACTTTTTGTACCGCCAGCGATGACGGCGCGAGGCTTTGGATCAATGGGGTGCAGCTTGTCAACGCCTGGGTGGACCAGGGTTCCACCACCTACTGCGGGTCCATCACCCTGGTGGCGGGACAATACTACGACATTGAGATGGATTATTACGAGAACGGGGTCGGACCGGCCAACGCCCAGCTCTTATGGTCTTCCACCAGCACGACCCAGCAAATTATCCCCCAAAGCCAGCTTTATTGTTCCTGCCTGGGGCCCACCAAGTCCGTCAACACCAAGGTCGCATCAGTTGGGAGCACCATCACCTACGTCCTGACCAACACCGATTGCGGTAGCGCCGTTTCAAATGCCTTGGTTTGGGACACATTACCTTCCTACGTCACCTACATTTCCAGCAACCCTCCGCCCACCACCTCCAACAATCCCTATTATCTTTGGAACATCGGCTCCGTGGCCGCCAGCCAAGTCTACTCAGTCACCATCGTGGCTCGGGTGACTTCCGGCACCAACGGCACGGTCGTGAACAACTGGTCGGCGGACACGGCAGGCGGTCTTCCGCCCGAAGTATCCAATGATGCTTCCTTCAGCATTTACAATCCCGGAACCCAATTCGTCAAGACCGCGAACCCCACCATGGTATCCCCGGGGGGGCCGGTGACCTATAACCTCGTTTTCTTCAATCCCGCGCCGGCTCCCGTCACGGGTTTTGCCCTGCAAGTCAGCGACGGGGGGCAAGCCTTCGGCCCCTACCGCATGAACACGGATTACAACATCATCAACAACAGCGGGGCGGCGGTGAATATCGCGGATTTCACCGTTAAGGAGTGGATCTCGGACAACATCACCCCCTCCCAATTGGGCTACGGGGTTTATTACGGCGGCGCGGCCTCGGATAACAGTTGGAACGGTCCGGCGGTCGGCGTCACCCCAATCGCCTTGGCACAGCCCATCACTTTTCCGGCCAACCGGCAATCCGCCTTGGAAATCGACATCAAGACCACCACCGCGGACTCCTTGGCCAACGGCGTCACCTGGGGGGGTATCCAAACCTTCCTCGCCCCGGCAAGCCTCCCCTTGCAGAATTACCTCAACTATTTCAGCCAGGACCCGGGGTCCACCTACCAGCCTGGCCAGAATTACGGATATGCCCTGTATTACCAGGGGCAGATAGTTTACGGAACCTGTGAACCCGGTTATATCGAGCCGCAAGACCCCATTCCCACCAACGTCACCTATGTCGGAAGCAACCTGAGCGGGGCGGTCAGCAATAACGCCGTTTATTGGATGACCACCTGTCTTTACGGCCAACAATCCGTGACCTACACCTGGTGGGGAACCATCGCCTCAACCGTCACGGCGGGGCAGGTCATTCCCAACCAGGCGACCTTCAACGACGTCAACATTGATGGACAAATTCCACAGGGACTTTCCAATAACGCCAATGTCACGGTCATCGGAACCCTTACCCCAACGCCCACCGGCACGCGATCCCCGACCCCCACGTCCACCAACACCCCTACGCCAACACCCACCCCAACCCGGACGAATACACCCACTCCAACGAACACCCCCACGAACACGCCTACCCCGACCAATACCCCCACACCGACGAATACGCCGACCCGGACCCCGACCCCCACGCCGACCAATACACCTACGCCCACGCCGACGCCATCCAATACCCCCACGCCGACGAATACGCCGACCCGGACCCCGACCCCAACGCCGACCAACACCCCCACCCCCACCCCCACGAATACGCCGACCCGGACTCCAACCCCAACACTTACCAACACACCTACGTCCACGCCATCCAATACCCCTACACCGACGAATACGCCGACCCGGACCCCGACCCCCACGCCGACCAACACACCCACCCCCTCTCCAACACCTTCCCCTACCCCCACGAATACGCCGACCCGGACCTCGACTCCCACGCCGACAAACACTCCCACTCCAACAGCCTCACCTACCCCGACGCCCACACCCACGAATACGCCGACCCGGACCCCGACTCCCACGCCAACGAACACTCCCACGCCCACCCCGACCAACACACCGACTCCTACGCCAACCAATACTCCCACGAATACACCGACCCGGACACCGACTCCCACACCCACAACCACCCCCACGCCAACCCCCACGAACACACCGACAAATACCCCGACCCGAACCCCGACCCCCACGCCTACCACAACCCCTTCTCCCACTCCGACCAATACTCCCACTCCGACGCCTACCAATACACCTACCCCCACCCCCACGACAACACCTACGCCGACCCCGACGAACACGCCGACGAGGACGCCCACGCCTACACCCACCCCGACTCCTACCACCACCCCCACGCCTACCCCCACCAACACGCCAACGAATACTCCCACGCGCACGCCCACTCCAACGCCTACCACCACCCCCACGCCCACTCCGACCAACACGCCGACGAGGACGCCCACACTCACCCCCACCCCGACCCCTACTATTACCCCCACCCCGACTCCAACCAATACGCCGACGAACACCCCCTCGCCGACGCCCAGCCCGACCGGGACGACATCGCCTACGAACACCCCGACCAACACCCCCACGCGCACAAACACACCTACGCCTACGCCGACTCCAACGATCACACCCACACCCACCCCGACCAACACGCCCACGAGGACGCCTACCTCTACCCCGACCCCCACACCGACGACGACACCCTCTCCCACCCCGACGAATACGCCGACCCACACACCCACGAACACTCCCACGCCGACCCCGACCACGACCCCTACGCCGACTCCGACGAACACGCCGACGAGGACGCCGACCAATACCCCCACGCTGACCCCGACCACGACGCCTACGCCCACTCCGACCAACACGCCGACGAGGACGCCTACCTCTACCCCGACCCCCACGAATACAATTACTCCCACGCCCACCCCGACCAACACGCCCACGAATACGCTTACCCCGACACTTAGCCCGACTGGGACTACATCGCCCACGAACACCCCCACCAACACCCCTACGCGCACTTCCACTGCCACTCCGACTTCCACGCCTACCATTACCCCCACGCCAACACCGACGAACACATCGACAAGGACACCGACTCCCACCCTCACGCCCACCCCGACGACGACCCCCACGCCCACCCCGACGAATACGCCGACCAACACACCCATAAACACACCCACGTCCACCCCGACCACGACCCCTACGCCGACTCCGACGAATACGCCCACCCGGACGCCGACCAATACCCCCACGCTGACCCCGACCACGACTCCCACGCCCACTCCGACCAACACGCCCACAAATACGCTTACCCCGACCCCCAGCCCTACTGGGACGACATCACCCACGAACACCCCCACCAACACCCCGACCCGCACATCCACTGCCACTCCGACTTCCACGCCTACCATTACCCCCACGCCCACCCCGACCAACACGCCCACAAGAACGCCAACCCCCACCACAACGCCGACCCCGACCACGACGCCCACGCCTACGCCTACTAATACCCCAACGAACACGTCCATAAACACACCCACGTCCACCCCAACCACCACACCCACACCGACCCCGACGAATACCCTAACGAGGACCTCTACTCATACCCCGACTCCCACGCCTACCATCACCCCCACGCCGACGCCAACCAACACGCCGACGAACACGCCTACCCCGACCCTCAGCCCGACTGGGACCACATCGCCCACTAACACCTCAACCAACACGCCGACCCGCACGTCCACCCCCACACCAACTCTCACACAGACGATCACCCCCACCCTCACCCCTACCAATACACTTACTCTGACGCCTACAATGACCCCCACGAACACGGCGACGGTCGTGCCTTCGTTGACGCCAACCAATACGCCTACTTTGACACCCACGCTGACTCCTACAAACACAGTGACATCTGTACCTACCTTGACGCCCACGAACACATTAACCTTGTCCCCATCCGTGACGCCGACGAATACCGCTACGGTGCAGCCAACCTTGACGCCCACGAACACCTTGACGTTGTCCCCGTCCGTGACGCCGACGAACACGGCGACGATCCAACCTACCTTGACGCCCACGAACACATTAACCTTGTCCCCATCCGTGACCCCGACGAATACCGCGACGATCCAGCCCACCTTGACGCCCACGAACACATTGACGCTGTCCCCGACCCTGACGTACACACCCACCATTACCAACACGCCTAGCAACACCCCGATAGTGACGATAACCTACACGCCCACGAACACATTCACAGTGACCAACACATTCACGGTGACCGACACGCGGACCCAGACGAACACTCCCACTATTACCAACACGCCTAGCAACACCCCGACGGTGACTATTACTTACACACCGACGAACACGCGCACAGTGACCAACACGCCTACAGTGACCAACACATTAACCATAACGAATACATCCACCATTACGAACACGCCAAGCAATACCCCGACGGTGACGATTACTTACACTCCGACAAACACCTGCACAGTGACCAACACGTTCACGGTGACCAATACGAAGACCCAGACGAACACTCCCACCATTACCAACACGCCCACCAACACTCCAACGGTGACAATAACCTACACGCCCACGAACACGTTCACAGTGACCAACACATTCACGGTGACCGACACGCGGACCCAGACGAACACTCCCACCATTACCAACACGCCCACCAACACCCCGACGGTAACGAATACTTACACGCCGACAAACACGTTCACTGTGACTAACACGTTCACTATTACCGATACGAAGACCCAGACGAACACTCCCACCATTACCAACACGCCCACCAACACCTCAACGGTAACGAATACCTACACTCCGACGAATACATTCACTGTGACCAACACTTTCACTATTACCGATACGAAGACCCAGACGAACACTCCCACCATTACCAACACACCCACCAACACCCCGACGGTAACGAATACCTACACACCGACGAATACGTTCACTGTGACCAACACTTTCACTATTACCGATACGAAGACCCAGACGAACACTCCCACCATTACCAACACGCCCACCAACACCCCGACGGTGACGAATACCTACACACCGACGAATACGTTCACTGTGACCAACACTTTCACTATTACCGATACGAAGACCCAGACGAACACTCCCACCATTACCAACACGCCCACCAACACCCCGACGGTGACGAATACCTACACTCCGACAAATACATTCACTGTGACCAACACTTTCACTATTACCGATACGAAGACCCAGACGAACACTCCCACCATTACCAACACGCCCACCAGCACCCCGACGGTGACGAATACCTACACGCCGACAAACACGTTCACTGTGACTAACACGTTCACTATTACCGATACGAAGACCCAGACGAACACTCCCACCATTACCAACACGCCCACCAGCACCCCGACGGTGACGAATACCTACACGCCGACAAACACGTTCACTGTGACTAACACGTTCACTATTACCGATACGAAGACCCAGACGAACACTCCCACCATTACCAACACGCCCACCAACACCTCAACGGTAACGAATACCTACACTCCGACGAATACGTTCACTGTAACCAACACGTTCACGGTTACTGATACGAAGACCCAGACGAACACCCCCACCATCACCAACACACCCACCAACACCCCGACGGTGACGAATACCTACACTCCGACAAACACGTTCACTGTGACTAACACGTTCACGGTTACTGATACGAAGACCCAGACGAACACTCCTACCATTACCAACACCCCCACCAACACCCCGACGGTAACGAATACCTACACTCCGACGAATACGTTCACTGTGACCAACACTTTCACTATTACCAATACGAAGACCGAGACAGCAATACGTATGCTTGAGTAGATGTTATATAAAACATAAC
>CAWKAR010000034.1:0-113357 GCA_963847625.1 candidate division FCPU426 bacterium
GCCGATGTCCCGGGATTATTCACACTGAATTGCAGCACTGACACGTTTTGTGCCCCGGGGATCTGCGTCGTATCCGCCGGCACCCCTGCCACCGTCGCCACACTCAGCACATATGGCGTCGAAGTCGGCGTATTTGTCGCTGTGTCCGTCGGGGTATTGGTGGAGGTATAGGTCGGCGTGTTTGTGGGCGTGGATGTCGTAGTAGGGGTGTTCGTGGGTGTGGGCGTCGGCGTTAAGGTCGGATTTGCCACGGTGATCGTCGCCCCGTTCACCTGCGACCCCAACACCAACAAAGTTCTTTTAGAAGCCAATCCTCTTCCGTTTATGCCGGCATCCGTTATAAACGTTGTATAGGTGCCCGTTGAAGCAGAAGTGGAAAAATCATAAGTCACTAGATAATTCTGGGATGTGAAACTAGCGAGGTTATCCAATGGGTACCCGCTTAAGGTTACCGCATGATTCGTGTAGACCGAAATAGCCAATAATATCGACTGCCCATCCACCACTCCAGCCCCGCTCACGTCCTTCCAAAGTTTCACCGCTGCTATGCCGCTGTCATTTCCCGTCTCCGTGGTAGGGGAATTGAAAACAAAATAGCTGAATGTTATTCCCTCCCCACTGAAATTGGCCAAATTAATCTGAAGCACAGGTACATTGGTGGCGCCCGGAATTTGGGTGGAGTCAAATGGATTATTGGTTCCAGTCGCAATATACACGGTCGGTTGGAGCGGCGTGTTCGTCGGTGTGTTCGTTGGCGTATTCGTTGGAGTGTTGGTCAAGGTAGGCGTGTCGGTGGGTGTATTCGTCGGCGTGTTTGTCGGCGTGTCCGTGGGGGTATTGGTCGGCGTATTTGTAGGTGTGTCTGTCGCAGTATTAGTAGGTGTATTCGTCGCCGTTGGCGCCACTACCGTATGGGTGTTCCCGTTGATCGGACCCCCAAAAATCAGGGCCGGTGTCTGGGTATCCGCCCCAGCCGCCAAAATTGAGGAAGCGCTGACCGTATTGTAAAAGTTCTCACCCCCGGCCGCGTTCAGGCTAAACACCAGCAATAGGGTTTGCGGTGCACCCGGACTTACTATTAAATTCGTTATGCCCCCGAAAGTGACCCCTCCACCCGAAAAACTTGCTGTCGCAATCGGTGTCGGACTAGAAGTGGGAACATAAAGCCCATTGGCCCCAGGATCATCCGCCGCCGTGTCCGGGTACAATTGAACGCTTCCGGCCACCACCTCCCCGCTCCCAAGTGTCCCCCCCAAGCCAAAGGCAATCTGACCCACCGACACCGGCTCCTGCCCATACGCCTTTAGCACCACCTGGATGCCCGTCACATTCGCCTGGTCGAATAGATAGGTCTGCGATGACGGTTCGTTATTCCACGAAAGAATCAGCCGGGGTTGTGGTGTAGATGTCGCCGTCGCTGTGCTCGTCGGCGTGGGCGTGTCAGTCGTCGTGCCAGTGAGCGTCGGAGTGAGTGTGTCCGTGGGTGTGTCGGTGACCGTTGGTGTATTGGTGATTGTTGGGGTATAGGTGGGCGTATTCGTTGGAGTGTTCGTCGGGGTCGGCGTGTCGGTGGGCGATGGTGTGGGCGTTTTCGTTGGAATGTCGGCGGACCCCATGTACAAAAAGGCTTGGCCGGGTTCAGTGCTATAACCACTCGCCCCAATCAACACATCCCCATACCCGTCCCTGTTTACGTCGCCCGCCGACGCCACGGAATCGCCAAAGTAATGATTCGTACCATCGCCCACCGCGGTCCACGCCGCAGTCACCCCCAGCCCCGTAGGCGACCCCAGGTACACATAAGCTTTGCCGATATTACCGCCGTAACCATCCGCTCCAATCACCACATCCCCATACCCATCCTTGTTTACGTCACCCGCCGACGCCACAGAATAGCCGAGATCATCATCCTCGTTCTCGCCCGTCACACTCCAAGCCACGCTAGTCCCAAGCCCTCCGGCGGAGCCCAAATACAAATAGGCTTTGCCAGTATCATTACTATAAAAATCCGCTCCCACTACCACATCCCCATATCCGTCCCCGTTTACATCACCCGCCGATGCTACGCAAATTCCAAAGTAATCCTTCTCATACTCGCCCGTCGCGATCCAAGCCGCAATCGTCCCCAGCCCCGTTGGCGACCCCAGGTACACATAGGCTCTCCCGGTATAATTGCTATAACCAAACGCTCCAATCACCACATCACCATACTTGTCCCCGTTAACATCACCCGCCGACGCCACGCAAAGTCCAAAGTTATCATTTGGGCTCTCGCCCGTAGCGCTCCAAGCCGCGGTTGTTCCCAGCCCCCCTGAAGACCCCAGGTACAAATAGGCTCCGCCGGGTTCAGTGTTGTAACCACTCGCCCCAATCAACACATCCCCATACCCGTCCTTGTTCACATCACCCGCCGATGCTACGGAATCGCCAAACCAATGATTCGTTCCATCGCCCATCATCGTCCAGACTGGAATTGCGCTTAATCCCGTTGCTGAACCACTATAAACATAGGCTTTGCCGATATTAGTGCTGTATCCATAAGCTCCCACCACCACATCCCCATACCCGTCTTTGTTTACATCACCTGCCGACGCCACGGAATAGCCAAAGGCATCATTCGGGTTCTCGCCCGTCACGGTCCAAACAGCAGTCGTGCCCAGCCCCGTTGGCGACCCAAGGTACAAATAGGCCTTACCGGCACCACTCGCATAATTAAACGCTCCCACTACCACATCCCCAAACCCGTCCCCGTTTACGTCGCCCGCCGACGCCACGGAAAGTCCAAAGTTATCATTTGGGTTTTCGCCCGTCGCGATCCAGGAAGGTGTGGTTATCAACGGATCAACGTCCACAGGATATTGAGCCTCTTGATCGTTCCATGCCAATACGATATGCCGGTCTTCCAACTTGATCCAAGATTTCAGCACCTTGCCCTTTGCATCCGTTACCCTGAGCCCGCCGTAACGAATCACCTCTTGACCGGATAAGTCCTTAAGCGACAGCACCTTTCCATCGGCGGTCAATTCCAGTTTCAACCCCTGCACTTCACAGCTTTCAATGCGCGCTTCATTCCCCGCGCCTTGGGGCCGCGAAGAAACCGTGAACCCCTGGTCCAAACCGTCCGACCGGTTCTCGTACCATTCCACCAGCCTCTCGTGTTTGAGGATCGTTCGCTTTCCTTGCACCTTTAATGCGGTTTGCCCCACGGTTTTCATTTGGCCGAAGCGGCCGTAAGACGCCGTTTTCCATTCGAAGCTCCATGCCTCGCGGACAAACGGCGTCGGGGCCGGCAAGGTCGCTGGCGCCAAGCCGTGTTTTCCCATGGTCTTTTTTGGATCGAGCGCTTTTCGCTCCTCCAAACGGGCTGAAATCAACTTGATCCCGCCTTGTCCCACCTGTGCGCTCAAGTTTTGGCCGCGATTAAAGAGTTGGATGCTGTCCTTGCCCGGTTGGGGGATGTATTCGTCCGCCTTGATTTGAATGACCACCTTGGACAGCCAATTCTCGTTGGCTCCCGCCTTGCGGGCCTTTTCATCGATTGTATTGGCCTTGGTTTTGGTTTTTGGGGAAAAGGAAGCGGAGTGATGGGAGAAAAAACAGGCAAGAGAGGCGCAAAACGCCGCCGTCAATATGACAATTCCGATTCGGAACCGCGAAAATCTCATAACCATTTGTCTCCCATTGCATAAAGCCGGGAAGCCTTGGGTTTGTTTCCCGTACGGAGCAAATGGTATTCATGGTTTGGCAGGTCGTTTGGCTTGGAAAACTCGGGATAAAATCGCAAGAAAGAAATTGATGAAAATAAAAATATTGTATTTTTCAAGTGCTAAAACCTCTTTGGGATAATAACGTGGGACAATTTTAAGTTATATCAGGTTAAGGTGTTTCTCAGTTTCAGCATTGTTTTAACGGTTTTTCACCTAGAAATAAAGGTTTTTACGACGATAAAAAACCATTCAAGAGAGAAAAAACAAGGAAAAAGGGTCTTTTTAGGGTGGATGAACTTGTTCTCTTTCACAAGTTTAGGTCGCGGTTTTTCCAAGGTTAAACTTGTCCGTCAATTCTTTCATATCTTCCCAAACGTCTTTTTTGTAGCCGTCATACCTCAGGAGAGCCGCTGGATGATAGGTCACCCGCAAGGGAATCCCATTTAAATCATGCCATTTGTTGCGAAGTTTCCCCACGGAATCCTTGGTCCTCAGCAAAGCCTGGGCGGCGGTGGCTCCCAGAGCCATGATGAATTTGGGATGGATGATTCGAATCTGTTCCTCCAAATGTGGACGGCACTGATCCACTTCCTCCGGCAAAGGGGTACGGTTCCCGGGCGGTCGGCATTTCAATACGTTGCAAATGAACACTTCGGACCGTTTCCAAGTTTTAGTGGATTCGACGATTTTTGTTAAAAGCCGCCCTGCCGCGCCGACAAAAGGCAGGCCTTGGGCATCTTCATCCGCCCCGGGTCCTTCCCCCACAAACATCACCTCCGCTTGGGGGTTGCCGCTGCCAAAAACGAAATTCCTGCGGGTTTTCCTCAGGGGACATTTTTGGCATCCACAAATATCCTTGTCAAACGCCATCAGTTCCATCGCTGAAATGCTTTCATGGGAGGTGGTCAGCCATTTTGGGTAGGCGGGATGATAGTTTCCCGGGTCTTTAGGGATAACGGCCGGTGGTTGTAAATTTTTCTTTCCGGCCTCTTTTTGAACCGGCTTCTTGGAAGGCGCCGGGCCTTCAAATTTCAAAAAATCAGGTGGCAGATAACGGATTCCAAGCCTTTCGCAGAGTTCCAGGTATGATTTCAATGGGATGGGGGACTTAGGCAAGTCATTCTCCATTAAAGGAATTTACCGGTTAAAGCGATTTGGTGCAAGAGGGAACCCGTCATGATCCTATCTTCCAAAACCGTGTAGTCGAATTCAATCAAATCGCCCTGGGTTGGAATCAGGATACCGATACCGCCGCTTGGTATAAAAGATGGCCCGTTTCCAGAACCCCCGCCAGTCAGGTCGCCCATCCAGCCTCCGGCCCGAAGCGCCAGTTCGTCCATAGGGCGCCATTCCAGGCCCAAATGGGGGCGGAATCCCAAATCTTGGCTCCACTCCAAGTCAAAATTCCCCTTAACGCTGGACTTTTCCTCCCGATGGGCGATTCCCAGCCGGAAGGCGGGCGGGAAAATTTCCGTGTGGGAATCCGAATAAGTAAAGGTGGAATACAAATCCCGGGCCATGAGGCCCAAGGTTGTCCAGTTGGTGAGTCGGTATTGAAAGCCGATGTCCTCCCCGAAGCCATAGCCCTGTGATTGACCCAAACTGTCGATGAAAAGTTTGATATTTCCCCCCACCGACCACCTCGGGCTCATCTTGGTTGCGACGGAAGCCAGAAAAGCCAGTTCGTTGTCCCCGAAGAGGCTGTCGGGGCTGAGGGATGGGCCTTGCCGCGCTTCCAAGTCGTACCCGGCGCTGTAATAAACGCAAGTCAACCCATAGTAAAGTATGTCGAGGAAGGCGTTTGAAAAAGCCAAATAGTTCAACTGTTGATTCAACGGAAGGAGCGTGTATTGGTCTTCCACTTGGAAGCTGTGCAATCCCGTCAAGCCGGCTGGGTTCCAATAACCGCAGGCCACGTCATTGCGGGTTCCCACCGCCGCGCCGCCCATGGCTTCCTGCGGGCCCCCGACGCCCAGCTCCAGGTAAGGCGCGGGCCTCTCCCCCCCCTGCTGGGCCTGGGCGGGATAAAAGGTCGACCCCAGGAATATAAAAGCGAGGAGAAATACAAATGTCAGGATCGGCTTCGGCGCGGAATCATTGGGTTTTTCATTGACCCTAAGTTTTCTGGATGGAGGTATGGATATCACTTCTTTCCCCGGATCAAGGCGATCTTGTTGTGGCCGGTTTGTCCCCCTGTTTTGACAAAATAAAAATAAACCCCGGTCTTAACTGGCTGGCCATTTCCGTTTTTACCGTCCCAAGAGATGAAATAGGACTTGAATTGGGGATTGGAGGGGTTGCTGGTCTCTTCCGAAGCCTCGAAGTTCTTTTGGAGGACCAACTCCCCGCTCGTGTCGTAAATGCTCAATTCCACCGGTTGGGGCTGATTGATAGCGAGAGTAATGTCAGTGGAGCCGGTCAAGTCCGCGTAAAAAGGATTCGGGCTGTTGAAAGTCTTGACGTAGTGCGTGATTTGCCCGCCTCCGCCGGGGGTGGGGGCATTGAGAAGGGCATTATAGACGTTCAATCGGCCATACCCCGTTTTCGAGTCCCAGCCGGTATTCCCGTTCAAGCTGTCGGTATTGTTGATGATGGCTTGGGCCACCTGGATGTTGGTCAGTGCTGGATTCATGGAAAGAATGAGCGCGGCCGCGCCTGATACGAAAGGTGCCGCGGCTGAAGTCCCAGCAGCCACGCAGAAATAAGGGTCCGTTACCCCGGCGCTCGCTGAAAGGAGAGGCTCAAAACCGCATTCGGTCACCGCCGTGAAGGATATGGGACATAAGATGGAACTGAAAATTTTGGAGGATGAATCGGCGATCGTGTCGTTGGAGAAAGGAGTGCCTAACCCTCCCGGCGCGACCAAATCCAAACCCTCCCCGCCATTGGAATAAGAAGCCACCTCGTCGTTAGGCCCGGTCGCCCCGACCGCGATGACACCGGGATACCCGGCGGGATAATTCAAGGATGCCTGTTGTTTGGGAAGATTGGAATCGTTTCCGGAGGAGGCTACGACGACACAGCCTTGGGCGAGGGCTTCGTTCACCGCTTCCCGCTCCACATCGTCTGAATTGCCTCCCCCTAAGGAGAAGTTCAAAACCTTGGCTCCATGGGCGACGGCGAACCGGATGCCTTTCGCGATGCTTAGGCTCGAACCGCCGCCGGTGCAATCCAAAACCTTAACCGCCATCAAAACACATCCCGGGACCATTCCCGCAATTCCCGTCGTCATCACGCCCGTGTAATTGAGCGGCACGCCGTTAATATCGCAAGCGTTAAAATTCCCCGAATAATAGGTGGTTTGGGCCTCGGGGTTTGAAATCCCCCAGCTCGCCCCGATAATTCCGGCTACGTAAGTTCCATGGCCGAAATCATCCATGCTGGCCGTGACCGGTCCGGATAGGTCATCGGTGACCGACCCGCTATATCCGGTGCAGGACTGGTCAAAATCCCCGGCATCAAAAACCGCGTTATAACCGATTAAAGGAACCTGTTGAAGATCCGGGTGGTTGCGGGAAATTCCCGTATCCAACACTGCCACAGTGACTCCGCTCCCCGGTGGGCACAAATTCCACTGTAATGCAGTAACAGCCTTATCCATTTGAATCCTCAGAAAGGGCCAGCTTTCCGGAGTGGCGTAATTCTGGTCATAGGTGTCGGCCGGAAGGGTACAGGCCGCGAGGGCGTAATACCGGTAATTGGGTTGGGCGTATCGGACCGAGGAATTGTTCCGGAGAAGTTGAATCGCCTGCTCGGAATTCATATTTCCGGCAAGTTTGATCTTAATAAGGCTAGATTGTTCTTTGGCCTGGGTTTTTCCCAGGGTCCCCAGGGCTTTGGCCCGGTCCTCAGGACTTGAGTTTTCCTGGAACCGGACGAGGATTTCCCCTGGAATATAGGATTCCCTGCCCCTGAGGCTTCGTACTTCCGGAAAAACCTGGCTGGAAAACGTCCAAGTTAAGAATACCAGCGGCAAAATTTTCTTGAAATCCATAAAATCCTAACCCGGCTTGTGCGGAATCCACCTTACTTTGAAAAAGACCCGTTAAGGAAAAGTTGGCCCACCAAATCGAGGATTTTTTCCGCCAACCGGCTTTTCAAGTCCTTCCGGAAGCGGATGGGAAAACGGGATTTTTTGCTGAAAACCAACAGTTCATTTTCATCGCTTTCAAAACCTGTTTCCTTCCAGCCCACGAGGTTCGCCACCAGGATATCGCAAGGCTTCCTTTCCCACTTTTGATTCGCGTTTTTTTTCAGGTTTTCCGTTTCAGCCGCGAACCCGACGACGATCTGGGATTTTTTCCTCCTGCGAAGCACTTCTTCCAGGATATCGGGATTTTTCCTCAGGCTGATTGAAATTTCGTACTTTCCCTTCTTTATTTTTTTCTTCCGGGGACGGACCGCGGAGTAATCCGCGACCGCCGCCGCCATGATGACGACGTGGCTTTTGGGAAAATTTTTTAGAACTTCGTTTCTCAATTCCATGGCGGTTTTAACGGGGACCATTTTCGCGCCGGTCAGGGGGGACAAAGAGACGGGTCCGTGGACCAGGGTAACATCCGCGCCGCGGTTCAGGGCCGCTTGGGCCAGGGCATAACCCATTTTCCCGCTGGAGCGGTTGGTGATGATCCTCACGGGGTCGAGGGCTTCCTGCGTGGGCCCAGCCGTCACCAGGATCCTCTTGCCCCGCCAGCTTCCCAAACGCTTGAAATAGCTCTCGGCCTGGAAGGCGATCTCTTTCGGTTCGGCGAATCGGCCCTCGCCTACATCCCCGCAGGCCAAGTGTCCCTGATCCGGGCCGATGAAGCGCACGCCCCTTTCAAATAAAATTCTCCGGTTCCGGACCGTCGCCGGATGTTTCCACATGTTCACGTTCATGGCGGGGGCCACCCATATGGGGCAGGTGGCGTAAAGACAAAGACTTGAAAGCAGGTCATCCGCCAGGCCGAGCGCCATTTTGGCGAGAAAATCTGCGGTGGCTGGGGCGATGAGGATGAGATCCGCTTGTTTAGCGTACTCGATATGCGGGACGACCGCGAGAGGGTGGGTGCCTCCGGGCGTGCCGGCCGGTATGGGGGTGGAGCCCTTGAACAAACTTGTCCAAACCGGGCCCCCGCAAGCCTTTCGCAGTTCCTTAACGGCCACCAAACGGATGGCCGCTCGGGTCGCCGCCACGCGGACATCAGCGAATTTTTTCAGGAGGAATATCAGCTCCACGGCTTTGTAAGCCGCGATGCTTCCATTGACTCCTAGGAGAATTCTGGGTTTGAGGGTCGAAGCCATAGATAACCGATTGTCCGAAGGCAGTTCCCGGCGATCAAGTGAAAACTCGCAGCCGGAATCCGGAAGATGTCGGCCGCCAATTATTCTTTTTCTTTTTTCTTCTTGGAGGCGATATCGAACTGGATATAAGTGACCTTGCCGCACATGTATTCATTCAAGGCTTGCAGGACGACTTTTTCCGTATCCACGGTCAGCTTGTGCTTTTCAGCGCGATCCAGCAATTGGCGGGCGCGTTTGGAGGCCGCCAAAACCGCCATGTAGCGGTTTTCCAAGGGGTCCGTGGGCATGTCTTTATTCTCTTCGCTCATTCACACCCTCCGATTGGGAATTGGCTCTAGCAGGTTTTAGGAAACGCAGATTATACTCAAGATCCCTCGAAATCGTAACGATAAAACACACCTATTACCAGATGATGTTAAATCAGTAAAGGCGGGATTTTAACGGAATAAAAGGTATTTTAACAGATTCCGCCGTGTTACTCGGCTTCTTGGAAGCTCTTTTTCTTTTACGAGTGATAATTGCCGCCACCTTTGCGGCAGCCTTGGCCAACTGATCGTTGATCACTTGGTAATCATACCGGTTGCCTTCCCGGATCTCCCGCTTGGCGTTTTTGAGCCTTTCCTTTAAGGAGGCGGTATCTTCGGAATGCCGTCCTAAAAGCCTTTCCCTTAATACGGAAAGACTGGGGGGGCTCAGGAAAATGAGCAAGGCCTCCTGGTTTTGGAGCTTAACAGCATTCCCTCCCTGGACGTCAATAATCAGCAAAACATCCTTACCCCTGGAAAGTTGGAGCCCCACCCATCGGCGCGGAGTGCCATAGCAATGACGGTGGACCTTGGCCCATTCCAAAAAATCCCCTCGCTCAACCATCCGTTTGAAACGGGTTGGGGTGATAAAAAAATAATCCCGGCCGTTCCTCTCCCCCGCGCGGGGTTTTCGGGTGGTGCAGGAAATGGACCGGACGATGTTCCTGTCCCGTTTCATCAGCATCCGGGCGATGGTCGTTTTCCCGCCGCCCGAGGGCGAGGACAAAACGATCATTAATCCCCGATGTTTCATGAATTTCCATCCATGGTGGGAATGTTAGAAGTTTTAAAACTCATCATTTTCAAACATGAACCCATGACTTTCATGATTACTCGATGTTCTGTATTTGTTCCCGTAACTGTTCCGATAGTTCCTTCAAGCGCACGACCGCATGGGCCATCTTGGCGTCGCCCGATTTGGAGCCGATGGTATTGACCTCGCGGTTCATTTCCTGGATCAAAAAATCCAACTTTCGGCCAATACTTTCCTTCGACCTCAATGCCGCCTGGAACTCCACCAAATGGCTGTCCAAACGGGTTAATTCCTCGGAAATATCCAGGTGTTGAAGCTGGATGGCCTCTTCGGTGGAAAGACGGGCTTGGTCTTGTAGCGGCTCGGGAAGGAAACCAGTGACCTTTTCCCTGAATATTTTTATCTTTTCCGAAAGGACCGCCTTATGCTGCTGCCTGAGATGTTGGACAAGGTCGGCAAGTTCCTTGACCCGGTCCGTCATGTCTTTTCCTAGCCGCGCTCCCTCCGATTGCCGCATTTTTTCGAGCGCCTTCAGGGCTGAGCGGACCGCTTCCTGGACGGCTTTGCGTTGTTCGGTTTCCCGGCCCTCGGGTTCAGCGGTCATTAGTACTTCCGGCATTTTGATCAGGGCCTCAATGGAAAGTTCGCCTTTGAGTTTGAACTTTCGTCCGACCTGTTTGGCCAGATGGAGGTATTCGTCGACCAGATCCTCATTGATCCGGACAGTCCTTGTTTTTCCGGAGGAAAGATCCTTCAGGAATAAATCGACTTTTCCCCTGGTCACCGAGGATAGGATCATCTCCCGGACCTCGGGCTCCAGGAACTGGAAAGAAGGCGGAATCTTCATGGAAATATCGTGGTATTTATGGTTTACCGTTTTAATCTCCGCCACCACCCGGACGGTTTTCGCCTGTCCTGTGCCCCGTCCAAAGCCCGTCATACTGCGCATATCGCCTCCTGGAATTAAAGCCATCGGATGTAGAAGAATTATAGCCGCGGAATGGGAGTGATTATCATGAAAAAGGCAAAGGGATGTAATTGTTCTTACTAGATAAATTCCTGGAAGTCCTTTCATAAAAATGCAAAGGCAATTTCCCGCGGGCAGGTAAGCTGGAAAGGACTTCGGAAATAGATTTTAGGGCCTGTTTCTTACCTCAAGACAATGACTTTTCGGACGGTATGGCCATTGGGCTGCTCTAGGACGATGAAGTAAACACCGTTTCCAACAATGACACCGTCATTGTTCTTTCCATTCCAGGAAGAGCGGTAGTTACCAACGCTCTTATTTTCGTCCATGATTTTCTTCACTTCCTCCCCGGGCAAATTGAAAATGGTGATCTTGACTTTGCCCGCCTGATCCACGCGGACTTCCATCCCCAACTGAGACTGGTTCGGATTAAAGTAGTTCACATCCAGGTAAAGATCCGCGTTCGGAGTGGGTGTTGAAGTTGCCGATGTGGTCAAGGTCGGCGACAGGGTTATCGTCGCCGTTGGAGACAAGGTATAAGTTTCAGTCGGCGATTCTGTGGGTGTATTGGTCACCGTAGGATTGGCTGTTTGCGTGGCTTGCGCCTCAGCGGTCTGCGTAGCTAGTACCTGCTCAGTTGCCGTAGGCGCCGTGGTAGCCGTATTAACCGCTGTGGCCGTCTCATTAGCCTGAGTAGTCGCTGTAGGAGCTTCAGTGGCCGTGTTAACCGCTGTGGCCGTCTCATTAGCCTGAGTAGTCGCTGTGGGAGCTTCAGTGGCCGTGTTAACCGCTGTGGCCGTCTCATTAGCCTGAGTAGTCGCCGTGGGAGCTTCGGTGGCCGTGTCAACCGCGGTTGCGGTCTCATTAGCCTGCTCAGTTGCCGTAGGTGCCTCGGTAGCCGTGTTAACGGCGGTCGCGGTTTCATTCGCCTGTTCAGTTGCTGTGGGACCTGTTGTGGCGGTCATATTTGCGGTCGGCGTATTGGTCAGGGTGTTGGTGAACGTTAATGTGTTAGTGGGTGAATTAGTCGGGGTATTCGTCGGCGTCATAGTAGGCGTAAACGTGATCGTGAGTGTTGGGGTCCGCGTCGGGGTGAGCGTGATCGTCGGAGTATTCGTCACAGTGTTGGTGGGTTGGCAGTTCTGCCCCTCAACCTCAACCGCCAGCATTGTCATGTCAACGGCGGAAGAACTAGTGTAAGTCACGGAATAATTTCCAACCGCCGTTACCGGCAAGTCATCCAAGTCATCCCCTATGGCGTCGGTGCCCAGGGAATTTTGCAGCCACCGCTGGGTCCCGCTTTGGGTGATGGTGAAGTTGCCGGTTTCCTGGAAAAGGCCCACTATTGCGCCGTCAACCGCCTGTGTCGTTATCGTAACCTGGCCGCTAAGAGTGGGAGTTGTAACGGCATTCGAGGATACCGCCCCAATAGGCGTGCTTTGATTGACTCCCGTGTACACTACCGCCCCGACGTAAGCACTAACGGCACCCGAAAAAATCACGGTGATAGCGTCCGTGCTGGCGGCGGGATTATTTGCGTAATAGACTTCGAGCCTGTCATTATTGACGATGGACTGGTTTTGCCCAGCCAAAATAAAGGTATTACCCTGGGAATCGCTTATCGAATGGACGGTTACGGACGAGCTCTGCAAGGCGATTTGAACAAGCAACAATCTATTCGTGCCGGCCACGGCTAGGCCGGATAGGCTCAAACTGGAAACGTTGTTGCCCGCGGTGGAAGAAACAACGGCCTCGTAAACGGGACAGTACGGCGTAGAAGTAATGGTGGGCGTGTCCGTCGAGGTAGGAGTCGGGCTGGGTGTGGAGGTACTCGTTGGCGTCGGGGTGGGTGTGACCGTCGGGGTATTCGTCGGCGTCGAGGTACAACTATCCCCGGAAACCACGATAAAGTTATTGACGGAACCCGAATCCGGCGTGGTTGAGTCCGCGGCCACGCAAGCAATTCCGACGTAATAAGGGTAACCCATGGTGACACTTTGGGTGTTGACGGTGGTCCAAGTCGCGTCATCGGTCGAAAAAGAACCAGTAAAAACGCTCGCCGCCCGGGAGAGTTGTACATAGCAAGGGAATGTGGCCGGGACACCAGAATCCGTTTGTTGACTGCCGGCACCCGACGTGGTCCTCCACTTATAAAGATAATCAATGCTATAAGAAGCAAAAATACACGCGAAACTATCGTTAGCATTAAGACTATTCCTCATCATGATTCCGATTTTTCCATTACCATTCAACGCAGGTACGGAGTCAATCTTAAGAGTGATATCCGCGTCACTGGACGCCACCTGGTAAATAAATCGGAATGAATCACTTGTTGCGCCTGTCGTGATATTGTTGTCCTCGCTGGTGATGGTAAGGGCGGTGCCTTCCGTTTGGGAACCGGCCGCGTTCGCATTGATGTCCACCGCCGTCCAAAAAGGCGCCAAAGAGCCTTCGTTTAAATTATCGCTGTATAGACATTGGGCTTGCGCGGAGATGAGGGCTTGGGTAAGGAACTCGAAAAAAAACATTAAAATAAATATAGATTTTCGAATGTGCATTTTTGACCCGGTGACGAGGATATTTATCTTAATTATATCAGCTTATTTTAAATTTGCCGGTAGGAGTAAGGAGTGGATTCCATGGTAGTTATTATCGGTAGAGAGGTTTGAATGAAGAAAACATGGTAAGTGCTTATATAAATGCGGTGAAAAAATCAAAAAAACGCTTTTTTTTGAAAATCTAAAGTCAATTTTACTTTAGAACCTGTTGCATAACCCATTTTTGGCTTTTCTGTTACATAATTCAAATAAATCAGAAGAGTCCAGACGATCAAAATGAATGAATGGCATTCCAGTTCATTTCATTTTTTGGATGGGAACTTCGATTTTCCAGGTTCCTTCCTTTTTGGACAACTTGAAACCTTTCTCGAATTTTTCGGAATGTCCCCCCTTTTCTTTCCGGGTCAGGGAAAAGATGGCCGTGGCATAGTCGCCATTGATGATTAATCCCGAGAGTTCAGCTTTCAACTCAGTTGTTTTCGGATCCCCCAAGGTCGCCTGTTGGTACCAAGCATTCCATTGTGGCAACTCGGGATACATCTCATCAAAAAAAACGTTGAAGCTGGCGAGATCCCGGCTTTCCAGCGCCTGGCAAAAATCCTCGGTGAACCGCCTGAGTTCAAACCGCTCCACGGAGATGCCCCGGGATCCGATCGGCGTGAACCAATGGATTTGGGTCAGGCACACCTCCAACTGCTTCAAGAGCTTCTTCCCTTTTTCCGAATCCGCCTGGTTCTGGGCTATTACCACATGGGCCTCAATCAACAGGTCCTCCCGGTTGAGGACCCATTCCTCGTCGCACCAAGCCTTTTTTTTCGAATCCTCCAAGTGGAAGGGGATTTCATACCAGGGATTTGAGTCGGATGTCTTCCATGAAACCATGGGCTCCTTCCGAAGGACCTGGTATTGCCGGCTTTTCAGGTCCTGTTCGATGTCGGAAGCCCAGGTTTTCACGGTAAATTCAGGCGTGGAACCTCGTAATTGGACAGAAAAACGGGCCAGTAATATTTTGGAGGGATCCAGGAACCGGGCAACCTCATCTACTTCCTGGTCCGCGGAAAGTTTCGCGAAAATCCATTTTTGCGGGAAGGGAAAACCGAAACCGTAATCCACCTGGACATATTGATCCCCATAAACCCCGCTGTCGGAACCTGGGGCCAGGGGTAGGGTATTTTGCTTATATTGGGGTTTGGACCGGCAGCTGCCCGAGAGAACTAAGACCCCTAAAAGAAAAAACACCGCCGGGCGGCGGAGAATTCGTCCCGCCATTCGGGAAACACCCGAGTTTAGAACCTTGTTGGCGGCTTCCGGTTTGATTTTCACGGTACTGGCACCTTGTTGAGGATCTGGCCGATGATCCCATCGCTGGTGAGGTTTTGGGCTTCCGCCTCGTAAGTCAGGATCAACCGGTGACGCATGATTTCCGGGGCAAGGGCCTTCACGTCCTCTGGGATGGCGTATCCCCTTCCGCTTAAAAAAGCGCGGGCCTTGGCGGCCACGGTCAGCCCCATCGAGGCCCGTGGACTGGCCCCGTACTCGATGAGGGATGAAAGTTGGGCCAACTGGTAAGCCCCGGGGTTCCGGGTGGCAGTGACCAAATGAACGACGTAATCCTTCAGGGTCTCGCTGACGTAGATCCCGTCCACGACCTTCTGCGCCTTCAAGATGGCCTGCGCGGACAGGACCTCGTTGACCTTGATCACCGTACCGGTGGTCATGCGGGTGACGATCTCCTTTTCATCCTCGAAGCCGGGATAACCCACGAATATCTTCATCAAGAACCTGTCCACCTGCGCTTCCGGCAGGGAATAGGTTCCCTCGTGCTCGATGGGATTCTGCGTGGCCATGACGAAAAAGGGCTCATCCAGCTTGAAGGTGTCCGGCCCGATGGTCACTTGGTGTTCCTGCATGGATTCCAGCAGGGCCGACTGCACCTTTGCGGGGGCGCGGTTGATTTCGTCGGCCAGAACGAGGTTGGCGAAAATGGGCCCTTTTTGCGTCTTGAAATCGCCCTTGGCCGGCATGTAAATACGGGTCCCGACGAGGTCGGAAGGCAAAAGGTCGGGGGTGAACTGGATTCGGCTGAAGGTGACGCCCAGCGTTTCGGCGAGCGTCCGGACAGCCAGGGTCTTCGCCAAACCGGGAAGGCCTTCCAAAAGCAGGTGTCCCCTCGTCAGGAGCCCCAGGAGAAGTTTTTCCAGGAGATCCTCCTGGCCCACGATGACTTTTCGGACTTCCTCCCGGGCCTTCTGGAACTGCTCGCTGAGCCGTTGTGCTTCCTGGGTAAGTTCCTCGTTCTGGTTCGCCATTTCTTTCTCCTTAATTTTGTACCGCGAAATCGCGGAGTTCGTGATGCGTTTTTATCCTAATTTTTCGTGACTTTGGGAAGCAATGCCGAGCAAAGGGAGCGTAAATTGTCCCGGCCCGTCAAGTTGCCGTCGGCGTATAAGACCCGGTCACAAGTTCTCAGGCATTTCTCCGCAGCTTCCATTTCATTGTTCGTGAGCTTGTGTTTTTTCAATTCCGAAAATATTTCCTCGGTCGTGAAGTCAACCGCGGGAAATCCATGGCTGTATTGGAGGCATTCCCTCACTAGGGCGGAAAGGGCCAGGCAAAAATCCTTGGACGAAAGCTCCTCGTTTGAAAGTTTCCGCCAGGAATCCCTCAATTGGGCGTCCACGCCCAGGGGGCGTGGCACGGTCCCCTTCTGGATGGGTTTGTTAAATTGCCTCCAAATGAACCACGTAATCAAAACCAGGATGACGATCCAAAGGACGGCCTTTAAAACATTATGGGATTCATCCAAAAGCGGTTTGATCCCGTGAAGTTCCTCGTCCGTTGGAGGGGGGGACGCGGGGGAAGGGCTGGCTTGATTTGGGTCCGGAGAAGGTTCTTTCTTTTTTTTAAAGAATGAAAAACCGCTCTTCTCCACCACCGTTACGTTTACGACATTGGATTTCAATTCCCTTTTCTGGCCTTGGGGGTCCTGGTAAATCAGGATGGCCGGCCCCAGGGTTTCGGAACCGGATTTGGTGGCCTCTAAATGTAGTTTGGTGGTGGAAATTTGCGCAGTCTGCTGGTTGATGATGGTCACCTGGGTCGACGAGGAAGTGCCGTTGATTTGGAAACGCTCGGGAGTGGGCAAGGAAGGTTCTTGAAAGGACGAACCGCCGGTATTGCCGACTTGTTTGTACTCAAGGGATACGGTCAGGCTCTCCCCCACCTCAACCTGGCGCTTGTCCACTTCCATCCTAAGGCCCAGTTCTTCCTGTTGTTGGGCCCTGGAAAACCAGGGGTAAAGGAATGTCAGGAATAAAGCGGAGTAAAAAATCAGCCTGCTTTTCAACGAACGCCCCCTCTTTAAATTTATGGAACCTTGTTCCAAAAACAAGGCGGGTATTTTACCCGTCTTTTGATTCTCGTTAAACTTCCAAAGATACATTACCAATCCTCCTCCACCTGATTATTGCTTTGGTTCGGTTTGCCGAAAAAGCGCCGCATGAACTCCTGTTGTTCCCGTGGCAGGAAGTTCCACATGTTTCCTTGTCTTTGCTGGTCTTTCCTGGGGTTCGCTGAATAGTATTGCTGGGTTTGTTCCTCCTGCTTCTGTAGCTTCGAAAATAACTCCTGTATTTGTTTGTCGTTCATTCCGAGCTCTTTTTTTGCTTCCTGCCTTTTTTGTTGGTCCTCCCGGTTCTCCCTTGAAATCTTTTCCTGGTCATTCCCTGGGCTCGGCTGATTTTGTGGCTGATTGTCCTTGGGGGAAGAATCCGGTTTTTTTTGTCCCTGCTGGTTGTTTGGATTTTTCTCCCTGTTATCGGCCTGGTTTTGTTGATCAGATTTGTTTTGCTGATTCTGTTGTTTATCCTTTTTCTTCGACTGCTGTTCTTCCTTCTTTTGACGGCTTTTATCGGATTTGGGGTTATCCTTCAACTTCTTTTGGGCCAATTCCATGTTGTGTTTGGCATCCAGGTCCTTGGCGTCTAATTGCAAAGCCCTCTGGTAAGCATCAATGGAATCCTGATAATGATCCTGCCGGAAAAGCGTGTTTCCAAGGTTGTACCATCCCTGTTCCAATCCGGGCCGCGCTTGGATAGCCTGTTCAAATGCCTTTTGCGCCTCTTCGTATTTTCCCAACTGGTAGAGTGAATTTCCCCAGGCATAGGCATTCTCGGCGTCGTCAGGAGATTTTTGTGCTTTCTCGCCGAAATATTTTTCGGCCTCCTGGAAGTCCTGCCGTTCGTAGGCTTTCCTTCCGTCGGTAAGGGTATCCGCCCCCATCGGCCGTGCTGATAACCAAAATGAAGCCATCGCCACGGTAAAAAATATCCCAAAACAAAAAATCTTTGTCACTTATTCATGTCCCTTCCTATAAAATCGAAGAAAGAATCAGGGTGGCCGCGGTAAAAGCTCCGAGAGCCGGCGAGAGTTCCTCCCGCCTCATGGCTCCTTTGTCCTTCATCATGGTCTTTTCCAGGCGATCCAAACGATCCCCGATGGAAGACAGGCTCCGTTCGCTCTCGCCTTGGATATATGTCCCTCCCGTAATCGAGGCGATCTTTCTAAGGTTCTCCTCGTCCAAATGGCTGATATGGATATTCCCATCCCGGTCCCTCTTGAATATGGCCTCGCCCCAAAAGGAAGCGCCGTCCGGGATGGGGCGCCCCTGGGGTGTTCCAATCCCGACCGCGACGACCGGGACGTTTCTTTCATTGGCCTCTTTGCAAGCCTCGGGCAATATGGCGGACCCCTCGGTGATTTCACCGTCGGTGATCAACAAAATAGCCTTCCCTCTTTTTTTCATATCGTCCTTGTCAAAAGCGGTAAGGGCCGTTCGAATGGCTTCGCCGATATCCGTTCCCCCGCGGTCCACCGCATCCGGGTCCGCTTTGCTTAAAACCAGGGATACCGCCTCCAGGTCCAGGGTCAAAGGCACCTGCACAAGTGCTTGACCGGCGAATATGACCAATCCAATCCGGTCCCCATTCCTCCCTTGAATCCAATTAATCAGGGCTTTTTTAGCCGCCTCCAAGCGGTTGGGAACCATGTCCTGAGTCAACATGCTCTTTGAAACATCCAGAACAATCATGACATCCACACCCCGCAGGTTCAGATCCTCGGGAATGAGTTTTCCCTGCAAACGTCCCGCTCCCAATAGGCAAAGAAACAGGCCCAAAAGGAGCAGGCATCCTTTAACCACCCGGCGAACCCAAACCGCAAGGGGAGCCAGGATGAGGTTATGGTATCCCAGTGTTTCTAAATTCCGCCGGTCGCGCCCCAAGGTATAAAAGGCCAAGGCAAATCCCGCCAGAAACAGGAGAAAAAGCGGCCAGAACCAGTTCATATTTTCTATATTCATTTAATCCCCAAAAATCTAAAAATGGATGTTGGCCTCTGACTCTTTAAAGGCCAACCGTCCAATTGACATTATGGTAATGTCCTCAACACGGTCGTTCCTAAGCCCAAGTCCAACGCCAAAAGGAAAAACGCTACCAGGAGAAAATTGGAAGCCAATTCGTTATATTCCCAATGGGTTGTCACGGAAACTTCCCTTTTCTCCAATTTCGCGATTTCATCCAAAACTTCTTGCAAGGCGCGATTATCCGTGGCGGCGTAGGCTTTTCCACCTGTTATTCGGGCGATTTCCCGTAAAGTAATCATATCGACCGGATCTTGCATGACAATTTCCCCGGTCCGCTGATCAATGAATGGCCCTATATGGCCGTCAGGATATCGCCCCATCATGGGCGTTCTTTTACTGCTTCCCATTCCAATCGCGTAAATTTTGACGCCCTGGCTTGCGGCGATCTTAGCCGCCTGGAACGGATCCACCATGCCGCAATTGTTTTCGCCGTCCGTCATCAGGATGATGGCTTCATGGTTCGGCACTTCCGGTTTTTCATCGGTTTTACCACCCAGCCATTTGGAAAGTACTGGAGATTTATTAGCTCCCGCTTTCAACGCGCCTTTTTCCCCCTCTTTAAGGCGGTTGAGGCTGGAAACCAAGGCGTCACCGATGGCTGTCCCATCCAGCTTCACGGAAGAAACGTCCACGCTCTCCAGGAGCTTTTTCATGATCTGGACATCCTGGGTCAAGGGACACTGGGTGAAACTAATGCGGGCGAAAACGGTCATCCCCACCCTCGCGTTTTGAATCTTATCCAGGAATTCCGCGAGGAGCTTTTTTGCCGCCGTCACGCGGTTGGGTTTTAGATCCTGGGTGATCATGGAACCTGATACGTCAAAGGTCACCCAAAGATCGGTGACTTCCTTTTTTTCCTCCACCTTTTTTTGTCCCGCTTGGGGCCTCGCGGCCGCGACGATACAAAGAAAAATCACGAGAAAACGAAGGAGCCAGGGAAACCATTGCCCCGCGATGACCCCTGGGGTTTTTTCCACCAGGCGCGGATTTCCGATGAAGAAAGTGGTATGTTTGGCCCGAGAGGCGAAAAAGAAAAGTACCAGGCAAATAGGCAAAACCGGCAGCCAGTAAAGCCAAACCGGATTGGCGAAATGAAAACCCTGCAAATCCATTCACAGTCTCCTAAAAAAATATTAAACCTGGTTTTCTAATACAAAAAAGGAGTTGTCTTCCTGGGTGTCCTTTTTAAATTTAAAACCGCCTTCACCTTCTGCCCATCCGTTCCATCCTCTTCCTGAAAAAGTTCATCAAGGGGGGAATCACGTTGTCCCCCGCCTTGAGTTCCAGCCGGTCCACTCCCTTGGCCACCAGGGCTTTCAACTGGCCCTCGCGGAATTCGAAAGCTTTCCGAAAGGCCTCCTGGGACCGGGGCGAGAGGTATCCCACACGGCCCGTTTCCGGGTCCCTGACCGCGACCCGGGCCGGAAGGACGAATCCCTCCTCCATGGGGTCCTTGATGACCGCGGCCAGCATGTCGTGGCGCCGGGCCAGGACGGTCGCGGACTCCATGGGGATGGGCTCGGTAAAATCGGAAACCAGAAAAAGCACGCTTCGCCTTTTCAAGACCTTGGTCAACATTTGGAAAGCGGGGCGGAAGTTGGTCATCTTTCCGGCGGGCTTGAACTCGATGAGTTTCCTCAGGACCGACATCGTGGCGCCCTTCCCCTTTTTGGGAGTGACGTAGTATTCCACCCGGTCGGTGAATACCATGAGCCCGACCCTGTCCTGGTGCCGGACCGCGGCGAAGGCCAGGATGGCGCAAAGCCGGAGGGCTGTTTCCCTTTTGCTGTGGGTCCCGGTTCCGTACCAAAGGGAGGCGGATAAATCCACCGCCAGGATGATCTGGAGTTCCCTTTCCTCCACGAAAGTCTTCACGAAGGGTGCATTCAAACGGGCGGTGACGTTCCAATCGATGGTCCGGTAATCGTCCTCGGGCGTGTATTCCCGGACCTGGTGGAACTCCAGGCCCTGTCCCTTGAAGGTGCTTTTATAGGAACCCTTTAAGAGGGTATCCACCGCCCCCCGCGTGACGATTTCCAGGCGGCGGACTTCATGAAGGATGGAAAGAGGATCGGTAGGTTTCATGTGGTTTTAGACGATTTTCCCGTCAAATGGTGTCGAGCATGGGAGCCGAGGAGTTTTCGAGGGCCTCTGTCAGGTTTGGCGTTTAATCAGCCATCTGGGGATAAAACGGAAGAGGAGAACGAAAACCAATCCGAGTCCCACCGCGATCACGAAATTAATCTTTAGCGCTTTCAAGGAATCCAAGCCGTAGTAATTCTCGATGGAGTTGTAAACCCCCCAAAAAAACCAGATGACGGGCCCGGCAAACGCTGAAATTCCGGCTTGGGCCCAAACCCTCCGCCGTTCCCCCGGGGGGGATTTCCGGGAAAGGTAAAAACCGGCCGCAAGACTGGCAAGCGTGACCGCCACGGAAAGGAACAAAACGATCATTCCCGCTTGTTCCTCGGTGATCAGTTCCTTCATCTCCAAAACCTCCCTAAAAACCAGCTGACTGCCATGGATTGTCGTTTATCGGTTATAGGCTAACAGTTCGAAGTGGTTTTAAGAGCCGAAAAAATTGGGAACGGCCCAGAGCAAGACCGATAAAAACATGAGGATGGTCCCCCCCAGCATGATCAAGGCCCAGAGAGTATCCTGCGGTTTGGGTGAAGAGTCGGACTTCCAAAGCCCCATGTTAAAAAGAACATATCCCGCGACGATTCCTAAAATCCATCCTGGTGCCACAAAGACCTCCAGTTAAATGAGATTTTTAAGGCTTTGTGCTTCTTCCTAAGTTTGCGCCATCAATCGAAAATTAACTGTAAAGTAAAAAATCCCTTAATGGTTCTCCATCGGGCAAGTTTTAGCGTCCCCACAAGCCCCGCAGGAGGATTCGGTTAATACGGCCGGCTTAGACACCGGCTTTGCCTCCGGCTTGGGTTCTGACTTGCCTTTCGATTTGGACGGCTTTGATTTTTTATAATCGTTTTGGTAAAAACCCGAGCCCTTCAGTACGAAACCAATATTGGCTGAAATAAGCCGTTCAACCTTTGTCCCGCAAGTCGGACAAACCACAAGGGCATTATCCTTGATGGATTGCCATATTTCAAAGTGCCCGCATTTTGGGCAGTCATAATCGTAAGTCGGCATTTAACTACCTCTCCCCTATGCATTGTGTGTATTAAATATAGGATTAAGCTAAGGTGGTGTCAACGCCAACCCGGCAGGCCTTTGACGGTAAAACACAAAAAAAGCTCCCGGAAGTTACCCTCCGGGAGCTTATCAGCAACTCCTCACTCTTAACTACTAACTTCTAACTCGTTTTTATTAATAATCCATTCCTCCGCCCATGCCGCCCATGCCGCCGCCCGGCATCGAAGGGGCTTCCTTCTTCTCCGGAATATCGGTGATGAGCGTCTCGGTGGTCAGCATCAACCCTGCGACCGAGGCTGCGTTCTGCAGCGCGCTGCGGACGACCTTGGTCGGGTCGATGATACCGGCCGCCACCAGGTCTTCGTACACGTTGGTTTCGGCGTTGAAGCCGAAATTCTGCTTCTCGCCCATGACTTTGGCGATGACCACCGAGCCCTCGTCTCCGGCGTTTTGCACGATCAAGCGCAAGGGTTCCTCCAACGAGCGGCGGACGATGTTGACGCCGACGTTCTCGTCCCCATCCAGTTTCAAGGCATTCAAAGCCTTGAGAGTCCGGATCAGGGCCACGCCGCCCCCCGCCACAATGCCCTCTTCCACCGCCGCGCGGGTCGCATGCAAGGCGTCCTCCACGCGGGCCTTTCTTTTCCTTCATTTCGACCTCGGTGGCCGCGCCCACGTTGATGACCGCCACGCCCCCGACAAGTTTGGCCAGACGTTCTTGCAGCTTCTCGCGGTCGTAATCGCTGGTGGTTTCCTTGATCTGTTTACGGATGACTTCGCAACGGGCGTCAACTTCCTTCTTGTTCTTGCCCGTCTCCTGCAAAATAGTGGTGTTGTCCTTGTCGATGACTATTTTCTTGGCCTGCCCCAGGTCCTCCAACTTCACGTTCTCCAGCTTGATGCCCAGGTCCTCGGTAACGGATTTGCCGCCGGTCAGGATGGCGATATCATCCAACATGGCCTTACGGCGGTCGCCGAAGCCCGGCGCCTTCACCGCGGCGCACACGAAGGTGCCGCGGATCTTGTTCACGACCAGGGTGGCCAGGGCCTCTCCTTCGACTTCCTCGGCCACGATCAATAACGGGCGGCCCTTTTGCACGACTTTCTCCAGCACCGGAAGGAGGTCCTTCATGCCGGAAATCTTCTTCTCGTGAATCAGGATATAAGGATTTTCCAGTTCCACTTCCATCCGTTCCGCGTTGGTGACAAAGTAAGGCGAAAGGTAACCTTGGTCGAATTGCATTCCTTCCACCACCTCCATGGTGGTTTCAATGCCCTTGGCCTCCTCCACCGTAATGACGCCGTCCTTTCCCACCTTATCCATGGCCTCAGCGATGATTTCCCCGATTTTCTTGTCCCCATTGGCCGAAATGGTGGCCACTTGGGCGATATCTTTCTTTCCTTTAGTCGGGGTGGAAATATTTCTTCAACTCGGCCACGACCGCGTCCACGGACTTGTCGATGCCGCGCTTCAGGGCCATAGGGTTGGCTCCGGCCGTGACGTTTTTCAATCCCTCGCGCACGATAGCCTGGGCCAGAACCGTAGCCGTGGTGGTGCCGTCCCCCGCCACGTCGGAGGTTTTGGTCGCCACTTCCTTTACCATCTGGGCTCCCATATTCTCAAAAGGATCTTCCAATTCCACTTCCTTGGCCACCGACACGCCGTCCTTGGTGATGTTCGGGGCGCCGAACTTCTTGTCCAGGACCACGTTGCGTCCCTTGGGCCCCAGGGTCACCTTGACCGCGTTCGCCAGCTTGTCCACGCCGCGCTGCAGGGCCCGGCGGGCTTCTTCCCCGTAAATGATCTGCTTTGCCATGGTACTTGCTCCTTTTTCTTTAAGAATCGGTTTTAAATTAATTTATTTCTCGATGACCGCCAACACGTCCTCTTCCTTCATGATGAGTAGTTCCTTGTCGTCCACCTTGATTTCGTTCCCGCCGTATTTCTCGAACAGGATGAGGTCGCCTTCCTTGACGTCCATCTTGACCCGTTCCCCCTTATCGTTGATTTTCCCGGATCCAACAGCCATCACCTTTCCCTTTTGGGGCTTTTCCTTGGCCGTATCGGGGATCACGATGCCGCTTTTAGTTTTTTCTTCCTCTTCCAGCCTTTCAACCAGAATCCTGTCATGCAAAGGCCTAATCTTCATGGAACATCCTCCTTGAAAAATTTGTGCTCTTGGGGGCACTGGAAATAAAACAATTAAAGGCCCAAGCCTGTAGATAGTATTTCCGGAAAATTCCGGGGCACCCTATAGCCCGATTCTTTTATGGCTCGCCGGGACATCCCGGCGAATGGGGACACGAAATCGGGCACGGCTTGATCCGTATTCCTACCCAGCCAAGGCCGGGGTTTCCCGCGAAGCGGGAACTCAAGGGATAAAAAAACCTTGAAAATTAGCACTCACCGGTGGGGAATGCTAAGGTGTGAAATCATAAGAACAACCGGCTTTCCCGTCAAGAGGTTGTTGCGATGGGGGGATTACTGAAAAACATGGATTTACAAAGGAAAAAGCTCAGCGATAGATTTCAGGCCTGAAAAAAAAGCGCCTTTGGATGACCTGCTTGATCTTGGTCATTTGGCGTTTGGCTTCCTTTTCCCCGGCCGTGATGGCGGCTTTCGCGTCCCCGAAGTCAAAAAGGTCGTAAGACCTGAGGTCCGGCTCGATAAGGACATCCACGTGCTCGCGCCATGCCGTTTCCTCCTGGACGAAGAAGTACCATACCCGCATTAGGATTTGGAAAACGTTGGAAGCGGGAGGAAAAACCTGGTGGTGGCCGAAAACATTCACCGCGATCACCACGTCGGCCCCCAGGCTCCTCAAGGCGTGAACCGGCACGTTTTCGGCCATGCCCCCGTCCACGAGCTGCCTCCCTTCCATCTCCACCGGGCTGTAGATTCCGGGAATGGAACAGGAGGCCCTCACGGCCTTGTCCAAGGCCCCCCGGGTGAAGATCACCTCTTCTCCCGAGCAAATATCGGTCGCCACGACCGCCAGGGGTTTCTTCAGCTCCTCAAAGGTCGCCACCTTGAAATATTTCCGGATGTACTCCTCAATGGGCCCGGAGGAAACCAGCCCCTGGCGGAACGGGGGGCGGATGGAGAAAAGTTCCTTCCAGGTGGTGTGAGTCGCGATTTCCTCGATGCGGGATACCGGAAGGCCTGAAGCGTAGGCGGCCGCGATGATGGAGCCTGAGCTGGTGCCCGCCAGGCAATCGATCTGGATCCCGGCTTTTTCAAGGGCCTTTAACACCCCGATTTGGGAAAGTCCATAGACCACCCCGCCGCAAAGGGCCAAACCGATTTTATAGCGGTTTTCCCGGCTTTTCTTTTTCAGTTCCACAAGGGTCAGGAATTCAGGCGGAATTTTTTTGGATTTGCGGGGCATAGGAAAATACTATTCGCCTTGATGACGGCCGTCAACAGCCGATATGTCCCAGAGGTCCCAAGCAGGGTAAGCTCGGGAATGGCTTTTTTGATATTAGCTTTATTATTGATCCGTGAACTGGGGCTGGCGTTTTTCCAAAAAAGCCTTGATCCCTTCTTTCATATCCGCGGATTCGCAGCACTTCGCGAAACAATACAGTTCCACCTTCAGGGCCGAATCCATGGATGCCTGGTCCAAACCCTTGAGAACGACATCCAATGCCTGGGCAAGGGCCACGGAAGGCTTTTGGGCGATTTTCTCGGCCAATTCCTGGGCATGGCGTAATAACTCGGATTCAGCCGCCACGAGGTTGACCAATCCCGCTTCCTTGGCGTCCTGGGGGGGAATATTATCCCCGGTAAGGATCCATTCCAGGGCCTTGGCTCGTCCAACCAGGCGGCTCAACCGCTGGCTTCCGCCGAATCCGGGAATGATGCCGAGATTGATCTCCGGTTGTCCCAACTTGGCCCGGTCCGAACAAAGCCGGATGTGGCAGGCCATGGCCAATTCCATTCCGCCCCCCAGGCACACGCCGTTGATGGCGGCGATGACCGGCTTTCCCAACCTCTCAACTTCCTGGAAAAGCTCCTGGCCCCCCCCGGCGGCCTTCCGGCCGTCGTCCCCCGACCGGATCTGGGCGATTTGCTTGATATCGGCGCCCGCGGCGAAGACCTGCCCCACCCCGGTGAGGACCAGGCATTTCACGTCCCTTCTTTCCCGGAGTTCCTCCAGGGCGGCCTTGAATTCCTTCATGACCTCGGCTGTAAGGATGTTGAGCGGCGGGTTGTTGATGGTGACCGTCGCGACTTTACTATCCACTCTTATCTGAATAAATTGTCCCATAATCTCCCCTCGAAATCTCGTTTATCCCCGTTTCGAATCTTGAACTTTCTTTTTTTCCTCATCCACTAATTGCCGCCGGAGCATCTTGCCCGCCAGGTTCTGGGGAAGTGAATCCCGGAATTCCACTTCCTTGGGCACCTTGTATTTCGCTATCTTTCCCCTGCAATAGTCGATGATTTCCTTGGGCTCGGCTTTCAAACCCGGTTTGAGCACCACAAAAGCCTTGAGCTTTTCCACCAGGACCGGGTCCGGCACACCGGCCACGGCGCAATCCCGGATTTTCTCGTTTTGGTACAGGATTTCCTCGACCTCCCGGGGATACACATTCTCGCCGCCCATCTTCACCATGTCCTTCTTGCGGTCCACCACCTTGAAAAAACCCTCCTCATCCATGGAGCCGATATCGCCGGTATAAAGCCAGCCATTCCTCAAGACCAGGGCGGTTTCGCCCGGGTTGTTCCAATAACCCTTCATGACTTGGGGGCCCCGCAGGACCAGTTCCCCGATTTCGCCGGGTTTCAAATCCTTGTTCCCAGTCTCCAAATCCACGATCTTGGACTCCGTACCGGGAAGGGGCACGCCGATGAATCCAATCTTTCTCCTGCCGAAAAAGGGATTGCAATGGGTCACTGGGGAAGCTTCGGTAAGGCCGTAACCCTCCACCAGCTTGCCTCCCGTCAACTCCTCGAACTTAGCCTGGACTTCCTGGTGCAGGGGCCCAGCCCCGGAGATGCAGGCCCGGATGCTCTTCAGGTTGAATTTTTTCGCGTGCGGGTGGTTGTTGACGGCCACGTACATGGCCTGGATGCCGGGGAAAAGGGTCACCTTGTACTTCTGGATTTCCCGGAAAACCCTCTTCACGTCGAACTTGGGTTCCAGGACCATGGTTCCCCCCATCATGACCGCCCAATTCATTCCCACGGTCATCCCGTAGCAATGGAAAATGGGGATGACCACCATGAAGACTTCCTTCCCCTCGGCCACACCCGGAAGCCACTGGCGGCATTGGCTCGCATTCACCACCAGGTTCCGGTGGGACAGCATGACCCCCTTGGCGACGCCGGTCGTGCCTCCCGTGTATTGAAGCAGGGCAATCTTATCCATTCCCAAAGGCATCCAAACGGGCTTTTTGGGAGAACCTTCCAGTTCCCGGACAAAACTACGGAAGAGGGGTTCGGAAGGCCATTTCACCCAGGTTTTGTTCATCATGGCCTTCAAGGGAAAGAACCACTTCAGGGGGGCCGGGAAGTAATCGCTGATGCGGGTCAGCCAAACTTTTTTCAGGCCGCACTCACCCGCCACTTGCCCCAGGATCGGTGCGAACCGGTCCAGGGCCACCACGTGCTTGGCCCCGGAATCCTTCAACTGGAAGGCGGTTTCATGGGAGGAATACATGGGATTGAGCTGGGTGACAATGGCTCCAGCGCGCATAGCGCCAAAGAAGGCGATCACGGCCGGCGGGCAATTCGGGAGGTAAAGAGCCACCCGGTCCCCCGGTTGTACCCCTTCCCGGATGAGAAGGTTGACGAAGCGGTTGACTTCCTCGTTCAACCGGCGGTAGGACATCCGGAAGCCGAAATAGTAAAGGGCCGCCACACCGGGAAAGCGGGACGCGGTTTGGTCCAACAGGTCGGGGAGGGCGGTTTCGGGATAATCGAGGGTGGGGGAGACCCCCTGGTCATAGGATGAGAACCACGGCCAATCCATATTGCATTCCTCCCTGGATCTTTATCCGCACCAGCCTTTCCAGTTTAAGCCCCGCTCCAAAAGCTGTCAAACTCTTCGGACCCGGTGTCATCTTCTGCGAGCGGCGCTTTACCGGTATTCCCCCAGGGGGAGGGATGGTAAAATTCTCACCAACTCCCTCAACAGGAAAAACACTTGACCCCGCTTTTACTGGCCGTTCTTTGCCGTGAATTGAAAGAAACCCTGCTCTCGTCCCGCTTATCCCATATCGCCCAATCCGCTAACGAAACCGTGGAACTATCTTTTTACCACCCCGATCGTCCCAACCGCCTCCTGGTGGCATCCATCCTTCCAAAGAATCCTTTTCTTTTCCTGGCTTCGGAAAAACGGCCCGCCCTTCAAAAGCCTCCCAACTTCTGCCGTTCCCTCCGCAAACACCTTGAATACGCCCAAGTGGAGGATATCCGGTACAAAACCGGCGAAAGGATTCTCACCTTCCTCCTGAAAACCCACGAGGGGACTTATCCATTGGTTTTCGAGGGGATCCCCAAATATCCAAACCTGATACTGGTTGGGCCCGATGGTCTCATCATCAGCGCCCTTCGGTACAAGGAGGAGGTGGAAAGGCCCGTTCTTCCGCAGGTCCCCTACGCTTCCCCCCCGCAACCTTTGGAAAAACCCAACTTCTGGGGATTAAAACGTTCTGAACTGGAAACCCTTTGGGAAAAAGCGGAAAAGCCCGCACTGGCCGGTTGGATCCGCAATTCTTTCCGGGGCACCGATCCGGAATTGGCCGCTTTCCTGGATCGTTTCGGCCCCAATGCCTTCGATCAGTGGGAGCACTTGAAGGAAGAAATCCTGGAAAGGGGTTGGGGGCATTTCACGCTTTTCGCGGGCCCTCCCCCCTCCCTGAAGATTTTTCCCGAAAGCACCCCCTCAAAAATGGAACGCCAATCCTTTCCAACGGCAAGCCAGGCCTTGGAACGCCTGTTATTCCTGGAATTTCACCTGGGGCAATTGGCCTCCGCGAAAACCAAATTGGAGACGGATATCGCCAAGGCGCTCAAGCACGAAAAACGAATCGTTGAAAAATTGAAAAAGGACCGCGCCGAGGCCGAGAAAGCCGACCAGTACCAATGGTGGGGGGAATTGGTCATGTCCCAGCTTCATAAAATCAAGCTCCACTCAAGCCAGGCCAACCTGGAGGATTTGGTCAGGGGAACCAAGTCGGTTGTCCCGGTGCCCCTGGACCCGGAAATCACCCCCCTCAAAAACGCCCAGAGGTTTTTTAAAAAAGCCCAGAAGGGGTCCCGGGGGTTGTCCCAGGTTGAAAAACGCGAAAAAGAAATCAAGGACCGGATCGATCTCCTGAAAGCCGCGCAACGAAGCCTGCCGGCGCTCAAGGATGTGTTGGAAATAAGAAAGGCCCACCGCGACCTGTTTCCGGCAAAAAAGGAAGCACCGGCCAAGCCCAAAAAGGCTGTTGAAGCTAAAACGCCAACCCCCAACATCCTGCGGGAAAAGATTGGAAAGGAATTTGAGATCTGCGCGGGGGCCTCGGCCGTGGCCAACGAATATGTCACCTTCCAATTGGCCCAACCCGAGGATCTTTGGTTCCATGTCCGGGATCTGCCTGGTTCGCACGTGATCCTGCGCCGGCTCCAGCGGAATGCCCAGGCAACGGAAGAGTTGATCCTGAAGGCCGCCCAGATGGCCGCGTCCCACAGCAAAGCCGCGCCCGGAAGCAAAGTGACTGTGATTTACACCGAGAAAAAAAACGTCAAGCGAATTCCCGGGGCGCCGATGGGAATGGTAAGCCTTACGAAGGAAAAGAGTCTTTTTATAGATTTAGGAAGATTGGGTGAGGGTGGTTCTGAGGACATCGTATAGTCTTTGAGTGAAACCTTCAGGGAACGGTTTCGTATTTGCGGCGTCCCGCCGAATAGGTCAGGAACATCCGGGCCTCCCCCTCCCCGACGTTCCGGATTCCGTGGGGGTTTCCCGCGGGATTCAGTGTCGAATCCCCCGGGTTGAGGATGACTTTTTCGTTGTTCCCGAAGTTTACTTCGATGGACCCCTCTATGACATGGATGAACTCATTGCAATTGGAATGCGCGTGGGCAGGGGATGTCTTACCGGCATGAACGATCATGATCGCGGCGCTCATCCCCACGTCGGGTATGAGGGTGTCGTCCATCAGCCATTCCATGCTTCCCCATTCTTCCTGGTTGATTTTTGTTCGAATAGGCCTTGTCTTGTTGAAATTCAATCGCATGGCTTGTTATGTCCTTTAATTTTTACCGGCACTATTATTAGCTTTTAAAGCCGTTTTGGGGGGTTAAATTTTGTTAAAATCCACGAAAAATATTCACTTTCGAGGCCGCCATGAGGCTGATCAAGATAATCCTGGTTCCGATTCTACTGGCTTACCTATCCGTTGCGGCGGCCTATGTGGCCTTCCAAAGGCAATTAATTTACCACCCCAAGGGCCTAAAAAACACTACTCCTAGCAACTATTCGGTTCCCTATCAGTCTGTAAGTATTACTACTCCTGACGGGATCGTCCTTTCCGGCTGGTGGGTCTCCCATCCCAAAACAACCGGTCTAAAACCCGTCCTTCTATATTGCCACGGTAACGCGGCTTGCCTATCGGACCTGGCTGAAGTCTCCAAAATATTCTATGACTTCGGTTTTGACGCTCTTCTCTTCGATTACAGGTGTTATGGTTCCAGTGGCAAGGGGGAATTAACTGAGCAGGCCCTGGATGCCGATGCCCAGGCAGCATACCAATGGTTGAAGGCCAGGGGCATACCGGAAAATCGGATCCTGATTTGGGGCCATTCGCTGGGCTCCTCCGTGGCCGCCCGCCTGGCTTCTCAAAACCATCCCGCGGGGCTTATTCTTGAAGGAGCTTTCCCCTCCATGCAATCCATCAGCCGGCAAAGGAATCCATGGCTCATTTTGCCGTCATTCCTGGTTTGGGACAAATTCGATACCGGTAACTATGTCCAAAACCGTTCTTGTCCCCTTCTGGAGCTCCATGCCGAAAAGGATACGGTTATCCCTATTGTATTGGGGCGGGAGGTTTTCAAGTTGGCCGTAGAACCGAAACAATGGCTGGAGATCAAGGGGATAAACCATAATGATTTTCCTAGCGTGGCCTACCAATACCGGGAAGCCATCCAAGCCTTCGTTAGAGGTTGTTTGAGTCCCCGGGGAACCCCGTAACCC
Source organism: candidate division FCPU426 bacterium (assembly GCA_963847625.1). Taxonomy (GTDB): domain Bacteria; phylum Oederibacteriota; class Muellerivitia; order Muellerivitales; family Muellerivitaceae; genus CAWCKJ01. The sequence continues at coordinate 31,341 of CAWKAR010000034.1, forward strand.
GGTAAAGCCGGTAAGCTAGTATGCCGGTAAAAAGCCAATTTTGAATTTTAAGTTTTAAATTCTAAATTGTGGTTAGATTTCCGTTTTTCGGAAATCCTCAATAATTCAACATTTAACATTGAGAATTTAGAATTGCAGTTCCAAACCATGCCTACAGGACCTCCGGCCCGTGCCCACAGGACCCCCGGAACCCAGGAACTCCGGAACTGGCCACCCGAGGCCACAAGCCGAGGGTGATGCTTGCCAGTGCAGATTTAAATGAAATCTGTTCCCAGGAACTCGAGAACCCAGGAACTCCGGAACCCGGGAACCCGAGAACTAGCCGGGAACCATGGGAACTCGTGAAGCCGAAAACTCAGGTGCCGAAAAACAGGAGCAGGTACCGAAGGTCCTAGGAGCAGATGCTGGGAGTCCTAGGAGCAGGTTCTGCGGGTCCTAGGAGCAGAATCTGGGAGTCCTAGGAGCAGGTTTCGAGAGTCCTAGGAGCAGATCCGGGGGTCCTAGTAGCAGGTTCCAAGAGTCCTAGGAGCAGGTGCCGGGAGTCCTAGGAGCAGGTTTCGAGAGTCCTAGGAGCAGATCCGGGGGTCCTAGTAGCAGGTTCCAAGAGTCCTAGGAGCAGGTGCCGGGAGTCCTAGGAGCAGGTTCCGCGGGTCCTAGGAGCAGGTGCCGGGAGTCCTAGGAGCAGGTGCCGGGAGTCCTAGGAGCAGGTGCCGGGAGTCCTAGGAGCAGGTTCCGCGGGTCCTAGGAGCAGATCCGGGGGTCCTAGGAGCAGGTGCCGGGGGTCCTAGGGGCCGGATTTTACCCCTTCGTCCTTTTGGGTGCCGGCATCGCGATGGATTCATTAAATATGACCCCCGCCCCCCCGGCAAGCGCGGTCACGAACTGGACCAATCCCGAGTTGGACCCCGGCGTCGGGCTGGGATTTAATTTGGCGGGGGGCTTGGATTTATTCCTACAAATGAAAATGGCGATGGATTTCGCGACGACGACTGAAAGCAATGTGTCAAAAGGGGAGTTTTATTCCGACAACCCCATCATTTTGTTCCCAGTCCAGATCGGGGCGAATTACCGTTTCTAGGCTTTTTTATTAAATAGGGCTGGAATTTTCCCATCGCCGCTTCCGCAATATGCAAAAAGAAGCCCGGTTCCATGGGTCCTATCACGCGGACCTTTTGGACAAACAATGAATAATGGACAATGAACGGATTCGACAGGCTCACCGCAGGCTTGGGTAACTTGTAAAACATTTTTTACCCCGTGATTAAACTTTCCCGCGTCACCCTGCCCCGGCAACCGGTATATCCAGCCGACAAATAGTAAAAAAGGGTGTTTAACGGCTGGTTAAAGGTCCCTTGGATGTCGCCAAACGTCTAATACATTGTAAAAAGACTTTCTTTTTAGCGATTATCCCCTTTAGATAAGTAATTAAATAAGGTTAAACCGCCGATCAAATCCGATGGACGCCGATAAGTTTGAAAACGCTTTGAACTATAAGCCGATATCGGCGTCAATCGGCCGTTATCGGCGGTTAAATGGTTTGACTATCGAATCTAATTTTCTTGTTTACTTATTTCAAAGGGATATTCGCCTTCTTTTTTTATAATTAACCCCAATTTTCCAAACAAAACAGGAACGGAAAAAGGCATTCATGGAACGAGTCTGTGTTTTTATCGACGGGAATAATTTCTATTTCGGCCTCAAGAGGAATAACCTGGCGACGCGGGTGGATTATTACCAACTCAGTTCCGCCTTGGTTGGCCTGGATCGAAAATTACAGCGGATTTATTACTACAACGTCGCCTACGACCATAAAAATTTCCCCGAAAAGGCTAAAACCCAGCAACCGTTCCTGGATTCCCTCGACCATACACAATATCTGGAGCTGAGAATGGGCCGCATGGTGCTCAACCCCGATAATAAAAGTTACCATGAAAAGGGTGCGGAAGTGATGCTGTCTTCTGAAATGGTCTATTACGCGGCGCGAAACCTTTATGACACCGCGATTCTTGTCACTGAGGACGACGACTATTCCCCCGTCTTGGAGTTGGTTAAGAAAACCGGCAAGCATGTGGAAATAGCCTTGTTCCCGGATGTTCAACCAAAGGAATTAATCCGATTCTCTGACAGGAAGATCGACCTGGACATGGTTTTGAAACTGCATGAATCCAAAATCTTTCCTGTGGATACGGCCGACAATAGGGGAAATGCTTAAACGGGGATTAATTATTAAGAGGATTTTCTTCCGCGGGTTGAGGCAGGTTTCGAGCATCCACTTCTCGCGCAGGTTGCGCGGGTAATTCATGCTTTCCTTAAATCCAAACCCTGATGCGAACGATTGAGCCGGTCAATTTCCTCCAAAACGTGAAGGATGGGCTTTTCCAACAGGGATTTTAAAACATAATCCCCTTTGGGCATTTTTCCCATGGTCACGCAAAAAATCCCGGCGGTTTTGGCAGCCATGACCCCTTCTTCTGACGTTTCAAAGGCCAATGCCCTGGCCGGCCGGACCCCGAGTGTCTCCAAAGCGGCCATGTGAAGTTCTGTTGTGGGCTTGGGATTTTTAGTGTCACCCAAACAGCGGATGCAATCAAAGTCATCCGCCAATTTCAATCGGGACAACTCGGAAATCACGGTTTCCTGATTCAGATTGGAGGTGATACCCAGGCGTATTTCAAACCTTCTCAAGGTGGTAAAGGTTTCCTTCAAACCCTCAACACTATTATGGATTTCCGGGTGGTCCGGCATGACGCGGTTTTCCACCGCGACTTCCCGGATGATCCAGTCGTAATCGAATAGGAGAACCTTGGTCAGCCAGAAACTTTCGGGCACGTGGGCAAAGGGGAGGTAACGGGGATTATTGATATCCGACGGCCCATAGTGGAGGGGACTCAATACTTTGTCCTTTTTAATCCAGTTTCCTCAACTGAACTATAAGCCTACATCTAAAAATTCCGGTGATAAATCAAAACATGGGGGGAAGGGGCGAAAAGTGGGACAAACCGAAGGTCGGGTCCTACAGGTGGCAGTTGCTTAATCCCCGTTTGGACAGGTATTTCTGGTGGTATTCCTCGGCCCGCCAAAAGGTATCCGCGGGAACGATTCGGGTGACAACCGGTTTCTTGAACCTGCCGGAATGGCTTATTTTTTTCAAGGATTCCCTCGCGGTTTTTTCCTGCGCGGGAGAATTGAAAAAGATGACCGAACGGTATTGGGTCCCGACATCCGGGCCCTGGCGGTTTAAAGTCGTGGGGTCATGGCATTCCCAGAAGGTGTCCAGAAGGCGCTCGTAAGAAATGATTTTAGGGTCGAATTCGATTTCGACGGCTTCGGCGTGGCCGGTTTGGTCCGTGCAAACATCCTCATAGGTGGGGCGTGCCAAGCGTCCGCCCTCGTATCCCACCGCCGTGGAAACAACCCCCTTAAGGTTCCGGAACAATTCTTCCACACCCCAAAAACATCCCGCCCCAAATGTGGCTTTTTCCATGGTCTCCCCCTGGACGCAGTTGCTCATCCCTATGGAAAACTTACGGCAGGAAACCCATTGGAATCAACCCATCGGGGAAAAATATAGCTTTATTTTTAACGGAGAATGAGGATTTTGGAAATCCAGCGCTGGGAAGGAATAGTGACAACAGCGTAATAAAGGCCGTTAGCCGCGCGGCCGGTGAATTTATCCGGATCAAGGGTCAATTGGTATGGCCCGGTTGAAACGTAATAATCGGTGTGCTCATAGACTTTCCTGAAAGCGGTGGTAAAGACCTTCACGGTCACGTAATCGTGGGGCTTGTCGAAGGTAACCGTAAGGGTGATGGGCCCATTTCCTTTCAGGGGGTTGGGATAAAAAACCGGAGTGGAAACCGGAGGCAATGATGTAACCGGGCCCGATGTTAATGTTGGGGTTGGGGTCAAAGTGTTTGGAACAGGAGACAGGATTCCAGTCGGGGTTTCGGTCGGAGTCGGCGTCGAGGTAAAAGTGGACGTGATTGTTGGGGTATTTGTGGGTGATTGCGTCCCAGTGGCAGTATCCGTTGGAGTGAGGGTGGCTGTGGCCGTGTTAACAGACGTATTCGTCGGCGTATTTGTGGCTGTGGACGTGAATGTCCGCGTCGGGGTGTTCGTCTGGGTTAGAGTATTAGTATTTGTAGGCGTATGGGTAACCGTAGGCGTATTAGTCACCGTGGGCGTGGATGTCCGGGTCGGTGTGTTCGTCCTCGTCGAGGTGGTGTTCGTGGGCGTATTTGTAGCCGTAGGGGTTGGCGAAGCCGTAGGCGTAGCGGTGAGGGACGCCGTAGGCGTCATCGAATCCGTCGGGGTTTTCGTTGGCGTCGGCGTGGGGGTAATGGTGAGCGTAGGGGTCGGGGTTGAAGTAGGCGTCCTCGTGGGCGTGTTCGTCGGGGTGGGCGTGGGTGTGGTGGTGGACGTTGGAGTCGGGGTGTTGGTGGGAGTGTTGGTAGGTGTATTCGATGGTGATTGCGTCCCGGTTGTCGTAAACGTCGGTGAGGATGTGATGGTTGGTGTATTCGTCAAAGTTGGGGTCGCTGACGAGGTGTGCGTTAGGGTAAACGTGGGAGTAAATGTGGTTGTATCTACTGAGGTGGTGGATGTTCGGGTGGCCGTGGGTGTTATGGTGGGTGTAAAAGTCTTAGTGGATGTGATTGTTACGGTGGGTGTTGAAGTGATGGTCGGGGTCCGGGTGGGTGTCCCCGTGAGGGTGAGGGTGGGCGTGTTGGTGGGGCTGGAGGTCACTGTCGGGGAAAGGGTAATGGTGGGGGAATAAGTTTGGGTAGGCGTACTGGAAATGGTCGGAGACAGGGTGATTGTGGGGGTGTTAGTCGGCCCTGAGGGCGCCTGGATGACAAGCCGGTAATCGCCGTTCGGGGCGTACTCCGTGCCGGAATAAACCACGACCGTATATTGTTGTTGCGTCAAGGCCACCGTCAATTGGTCTAAGGGGGTGTTTCCCGCCGAACTGGCCACAAGGTTATCGCCCGAATCGTAAAGGTCGAATGCCACGCTGGCTTTGTTCGTCCCATCGTCGAAGCAGTCCAGTGAAATCACGTAATTTCCCGCCACAGCCGGGGTGAAGGTCCAGCTGTTGGTGAACTCGAAGTAATAATCCACGTGTCCGGTCCCCACCGCGTCCACCGTCACAGTCCCCAACCCAGTGGGAACGGTGGTCGGAATTGACAGCGGTACCGCATTTGCCACAGGGTTCAGCGAACAGGTGGGATTGAATGGGGTGACGCAAAGCGAGAAAGTGCCCTGCTGTCCCAAGACACTCCCGTCCACGATCACGTAATAGGTGCCGGGCTGGAGAAGTCCCGTCACAAAGGAAGAGGTCGCGTCAGCGCAATATTCGGAAATCTCGTCCGCGGCAATAGTGGTGTTGGCCAAAGAAGGATTGGTTCTTAAATAAAGGGCTGTTTCGAAACTGGCACCGCAAACGCTGATGAACAGGTTGGTAGGTTGGGCGAGGGTGAACGAATAGGCGAGATCGGGCGCGCCTGCCCCGATGAGGGTCGTTCCTCCGCCCGGCAGGTTGAGAAGCTGGCTGTAACTGCTGGTGGAGGTTGCTGTATTTCCACTCACGCAGGAAACCCCGATGCTGGAAGTGATATCCGGAATCGTGGGTGATGGGGTGGGCGTGAAGGTGATGGTCAAGGTTGTAGTGGGGGTCAATTGAGGGGTAAAGGTTCCCGTGACCGGGCAGTAGCTGGCGATAAGGGGATCATTCCAGTTGCTAATATAGTCAACAGGGTTGCCAAAGCCGGAAACATTGGAGGGGAAGGTATAGCTTGTCACGGGCAAGGAATAGGCGGCGCTATTGGGCTCTCCGGTTGGTAATTGACGTGTCAGCACGAATTGGCTGACCGGGGAATAGTAAATATAAGTCAGCCAGTAATCCCCCGGCGTCAGGACAGTCTCCGGGACCGAGAACGCGTTCCAACTACCAGGGTTCAACAAAGTGTAGCTGGAACTGGCCACCAGGTTTGCCATCTGCGTAGTGGACTGGTCGTTGGTATAGATGGCCACTGCCGCTTCCGTATAGTAGACCTGGTTTGGAATATATAAGGAGATTGTTTCCAAAATGCCGGATTGGTTCAAAGTGTAACGGCTTGCTCTCAGCCCGTTCACGTTCGACGTGGCCGTAGCGGGACTCCCGGACGTATCTATGTCTCCGAAATAGGTGGCGGCGGCCCCGCAATCCGGCGTCAGCGCCAAATTAGGGGTAGCTGTGAGGGTATTGGTCAATGTTGGGGTCCAGGTGGGCGTCGATGAAAAAGTATTAGTATTCGTTGGGGTGTTGGTCAGGATGGTTCCGGTATTCGTTGGGGTATAGGTGTCCGTGGGAGTAGGACTTACAGTGGGAGAAGGAGTAATCGTGAATGTGCTCGACGGGGTCGGGGTGTTGGTTGGAACCATGCAATAAACGGCGTACATAGCCTCATTGCCCATGCCGTAGCTGACGGAATCCGAGGATGTACTTGAGGGCAAGGTCCCGAAAGTCAGTGATATGTTTGTCCAAGCGAGATTGGTGACCCCGGAACTGGTGGTGTAAGTGGTATCGTACCCCTGTTCGTTATACATATAGGCCAACCAGTAATTTCCCGGAGGCAAATAAGTGGGGGGCAGGACAAAACCGTTCCAACCCTGCACCACTAATTGGGCGCTGGATGAGTCGATCAAATTGCCGATGTTTCCCGCTGAGCCCGAGTATATCCCGGCGATCAAGGAAGTTCCCGCGGAGGGATAATAGGAATAGATCATCATGCCGTATACGGAGGCGGGATAACTCAAAGAATACATGCTGAACCTGATGCCGGGATAACCCAATGGACCGGAGGTGCCAGTCCCGGGTTGGTACCCGCTATTGCCAAAAAAAGTAGCCGAGGCGCCGCAAGGCGGGGTCAAGGATGGATTGGGCGTAAAGGTGCCGGTGGTGGTGTTGGTGGGAAGGGGCGTGAAACTGGACGTGGGGGTCCCGGTGATGGTAGGGGTATTGGTAATAGTACGTGTGGGGGTGGGCGTGCGGGTATTGGTGATGGTAAAGGTGATGGTGGGGGTCATACTAGGTGTACGAGTCAAAGTCATCGTGGGTGTATTGGAGGACGTGCGGGTGGGGCTGGCCGTAAGGGTATTCGTTGGCGTATTCGTAAATGTATCGGTGGCTTGGGCCAAGGAAAGGGCGGGAATAAATAAATGTACCGCAACCAACCCGATAAAAATATAAAACCCGCTGAACTTCCCCATTCAAAACTTTCCTTTTACCAGCAATTATTCTTGAGCCTCTCCGGCCTAAAACGCGAGGAAAAGCCGGAAACATGACAAATTTATTCTCAACTCCTCTAACGGCTTGGGAAGGGAAAACTTGAAGAACCTTTGGCCTTTTCGGACTTTAGATGACGTGAAGGTCGCAGAAATCCCGCTGATTGAAAAATGCGAATGAATACCGCCTTTACTCGTTGCCCCAGTAAATAACCAAAACCCCCGTGAAGAGACCGGGTCCCTCGTCCTTAACGCTGGCGACAGTCATGTCCAATTGGATCTTTTGGTGGACCAGGTCGTTGCTGAGATAGAGATCCGCTTTCATGTTCGCGGTCTTACGGATCTCAAAATCAATCTTGATCTTCGGGACATTGGGCTTGTTGGGATAGGGGAAAAACGCCTTTAAGGGCCGGGTTTCCTCGGCCCTCGGGGGTTTCATGCTTTTGGAGGCGTCACTGGCCGCGACAACGCGGTAGGCCAAAACCGCGCCCGGATCCTTCAGGTTGTTTTGGATGTCCTTGAACCATCCCGGAAAGTGGTCCGGGGGAATGGGGGCGTAAAGAAGGTCCAGGGGATGGATTTCGGCCCGGCCCCCCTGCGAATCGTCGTTCACCAGGACCCCGCTGGCGAAAACAGGCTGTCCCGCCATACCCGTCACCGCGTCTTGGAAGGACTGGCGGTATTGGGGAATGACTTTCACCTTGAGAGCCATTTGTCCGTTGGGATTCTTGACGTTGTTTCGGTTGTTCAGGTACTGGGGAGCGTCGGGCACGAAGTTGACGCTGAAATCCCCGTCCGCCGACATCATCGGCGGGCCCGCCAACTTGCCCGGGATATTGGCGAGGTATTTGTTGCAGTCAAACAAAGGACTTTTTTTACCGAAAAGGTCCATGAGCCCCATAGATCCTCCTTGTGGACAAAAAAAAGCGGGTGGTTCCACGGTCATCCGCGAAACCACCCGTTTATTTTATCCCTTTTTTCCGCCGGACGCACATCAAAGCGGAAATAGGCCCTTTATTAGTTGATGGAGGCCCGCTGTTTTTCCTTTTCCCGCCCCATTTTGACGCCCGGCTTGGGCACGGCCGTCACGAAAGTTCCGTATTTTTTGATTTCCTCCAGGCGGCAGCTCCAATAGAGCTTGCCTTCGTGCACCGTGATGTCGGGACAGCTGTCGCACATGCTCATGCGGCCGTCCGGCAGCAGGTCCACAGGCTGGATGATGGCGAAATTCTGCAAGTGGACCCTCCTGAACCAGGCGGTGGGGTCCAAGAGGAAACGGAAAAGGGCCTTCCGCATGGCCTTGTCGCCCCAGCCCAGGAATAAAAGGGTGGACCTTCCCGCGTGCAGGAGGGCGGGAGAGGCGTAGCTCAGCCAAGTGCCGAAGAAGCGGTGGTGGAAGGTCTGGATGAATTCCATGAACTTGGGGCTGGTGAATCCGAAGGTCCTCTTGCCGTTGGCGATGCGGGTGGCCAGGGTCCACTTCATGTCATTGGCCTCGATGGTGCCGTTGAGGTAACCGGCCGGCTCGTACTCGGGGTCTGCTTCCCGGATCTTCGCCACGATCTCATGCGCCTTGAGGTTTTTCTCTCCGCCCCAGGATGTCTTGATGTAGGTTTCGTAGAGGTTCACTTTTTTCCCGAATGCGTAAAAGTCGAAATTCGCGGACATGCCGGGCGTGCGGAACAGAATGAACACCATCGTGTTGATCATGTCCGGGTATTTCTCGGCCCAACGCACGATGTCGGGAATCTGGCCCAGGGTTTGCTCGGAGACGGTCTGGTTGAAACCGCAAGCCATGCCTCCCTCTTTGTACACCATTTCAGCCAGCTTCTGGCGCAGGGCGATGTGTTCCTGCTCGGTGCCGGCCTGGGAATCGTGGCGTTTCTGGGTAGTGTCGATATGGAAGGTGAAACCGAAAACCCCGGCTTTCTTGAGGTCCTTCAGTAATTCGGGGGTGAGGGCCATGCCATTGGTGTTCATGATGGGTTTCCAACCGTACCGGCGCACGAGCCGGACGATGTCAAGGATCTGGGGATGGAGAAGGGGGTCACCCCCCGCGATGGATACGCTGTCCACCTTGCGCAGTTTCTTGATGACCTTGAACTCCTCCTCGATTTCGAGTACGGTCTTGTGTGCGCCCTTGATGTTCTCGTGGTAGCAGCCTTCGCAGGTCAAGTTGCATTGGGACGTGACTTCCAGCCAGAAGATCCCGTTGTCGCTGAGGGACCAGGGCATGCGGTAGTATTTCTGCGGGTCAAGTGGTTTCGGCTCACTGATTTGCATCATAATCCTCCAAAGGAAAAATGGCCTTAAATGTCCGGTGAAACATTGTGCAGGCAAAGGCAAGAAAACTGCAATCAACCCCCCGGGTGGAAAAATGGCTTCTCGATTTGAAAGGGTCCTCAATAAAAGCGGAATTCCGGCTTGCCTTGTAAATTCAGAGAAAAAAGTGCTTTACCAGAACGAGGCCTGCAAGGAATTATGCGGGAAAATCGCCAAACGGAAATGCCCCCAGGGTTGTATTTCAGCTTGTGAAAAAACCCTGGGACTCCGGATCCCCCGGGATGGGGTGCATTTCTTCCCCAACATCAAGGTGGGAAACCAGTTGTTCGACGTGGTTTTCTTCGGGGAGGGCCAATACCGGATCAACCTTCTCCATCCCCTGCGGCAGAAGTACGATTCCTGGCTCAAGCGCTTCAAGGGCCGGGGAATCAGCCGCCGGGAAATGGAAATCGTGCGCCTCTGCCTCCAGGGATTCACCAATTCCAAGATCACCCAGAAACTTTTCATTTCTAGGGCCACCCTGAAAACCCACCTGAACAATATCTACAAGAAAATCCCAGAGATCCGTTCCGAAAACTGGCGCCGCCTGCGAAAATAAGCGCTTGTTAAAAGTTCATTTATTCCAACGGATTCTCTTCAAATCGCAATCAGTCCTTCGATCAAGGTTTATAAAAAAAAGCCCGATTCCCCTCGGGGGGAACCGGGCTTTGATTTTTTCCGGGGATGGATTACGACTTGATCCGCATGGCGTAGAAGGAGCGCCAGACGAAGATCATGGAAACGATCATGAACGCCACGAATAGAATATGGCTCGTCCCCGGATCGACCTTCAACGCCAATTCCACAGCCAAGAGCCCGAACAAGGTAGTGAACTTGATAACCGGGTTCATGGCCACCGAGGAGGTGTCCTTGAAGGGGTCCCCCACGGTGTCTCCCACGACGGTGGCATCGTGCAGGGGTGTTCCCTTCTGTTTCAACTCGGTCTCCACGATCTTTTTCGCGTTGTCCCAGGCCCCACCCGCGTTGGCCATGAAGATGGCCTGGTAGAGCCCGAAGATCGCGATGGAGATCAGGTAACCGATGAAGAAATAGGAATTCAGGAAGGCGAAGGCCAGCGTGGCGGTGAAGATGGCCAGGAAGATGTTGAACATGCCCTTCTGGGCGTACTGAGTGCAGATTTCAACCACTCTCTTCGAGTCGGTGATGGAGGCCTTCTTGGCCCCCGCGCCCAGCTTGATGTTCTTCTTGATGAATTCCACGGCCCTGAAGGCCCCGGTGGAGACCGCCTGGGTCGAGGCGCCGGTGAACCAGTAAATCATGGCCCCGCCCGCGATGAGCCCCAGGAAAAAGACGGGGTTCAAGAGCGAGAAGTTTCCCGCTACAGCGGCCAATTGGTCCTTGTTAATCATTCCAACTGTGTTCGAGGCCGACTTGGCTAATAAAACGATGATGGAAAACACCAGAGTCGTGGCTCCCACGACCGCGGTGCCGATCAAGACCGGCTTGGCGGTGGCCTTGAAGGTATTGCCGCATCCGTCGTTTTCCTCCAGGAAAGCCTTGGCCTGCTCAAAATTGGGCTTGAATCCAAAATCCCTTTCGATTTCTTTTTTGATCCCCTTTATGGATTCGATCGTCGAAAGCTCAAACACAGACTGGGCGTTGTCCGTGACCGGCCCATAGGAATCCACCGCAATGGTAACGGGCCCCATGCCCAGGAAGCCGAAAGCCACCAACCCGAAGGCAAATACCGCGGGTGCCACCATAAAGGCATCCAATCCCTGCATCGCGACGGCTGAGGCGATGGCCATGAGAGTCATGATGGAAAGGCCGATCCAGTAAGCGGAAAAATTGCCCGCCACAAAACCGGAAAGAATAGTCAGGGAGGGCCCGCCTTCCTTGGCCGATTCCACTACTTCTTCCACGTGTTTGGAGTGCATCGACGTGAAAACCTTGACCAATTCCGGGATGATGGCTCCCGCCAGGGTCCCGCAAGTGATGATGGTGGCCAGCTTCCACCAAAGCGTGCCGTCTCCCATATCAGCGATTAAGAAGTTTGAGACGATATAGGTGAGAGCGATGGAAATAATGGAGGTCAGCCAAACCAGCGTGGTCAAGGGGGTCTCAAAGTTGAACTTGTCGGACTCCCCATACTGGCCCTTGGCCCAGATATTGTTCAGGGCGTAGGACACCCAAGAGGTGATGATCATCATGACGCGCATGACGAAGATCCAGACCAAGAGCTTGATTTGGTTGTTTGGATCTCCCACGGCAAGGAGAATAAAGGTGATGAGGGCCACGCCCGTCACGCCGTAAGTCTCGAAACCGTCGGCCGTGGGGCCCACCGAGTCGCCGGCGTTGTCGCCCGTGCAATCCGCGATGACTCCCGGGTTGCGCGCGTCGTCTTCCTTGATCTTGAAGACGATTTTCATGAGGTCGGAGCCGATGTCCGCGATCTTGGTGAAGATTCCGCCCGCGATCCTCAAGGCCGCCGCGCCCAGCGACTCGCCGATGGCGAAGCCGATGAAGCAATAGCCCGCCAGGTCGCCCGGCACTTCCAGGAGGATGAAGAGCAGGATGATGAGCTCGATGGCGATCAGGAGCATTCCGATGGAAATGCCTGCCTTCAGGGGGATGTCATGGGCGGGAAAGGGTTTTCCCTTCAGCGCCGCGAAGGCGGTGCGTGAATTGGCGAAAGTGTTGATCCGGATGCCGAACCAGGCCACGGTAACCGAACCGGCGATTCCCACCAGGCTGCAGATCAGGATAATGATGACGTTCATGAGGCCCACGGGTTTCAGCCACTGGAAATACACGAAGATGATGGTGCCGATAAAAACCCATAAAAGGATTATGAATTTCATCTGGGTGAGCAGATAGGTCTTGCAAGTCGCATAGATGAGTTCCGAGATTTCCAGCATCGACTTGTGCACCGGAAGATCGCGGAGGCTCCGGAACATATTGACCCCGAACAGAACCCCCAGGGCACAGATGAACATCCCGATCCAAAGAAGGGTCCTTCCCTGGATCCCATGGAACGAGATCTGGCTCAAATCCGGGATTTTCAAGTCCGCCTCGCTGGCGAAAGCCGGGGTGGAAAGAATCATGGCCGCAAAAGCCGCCCCAAACCATCCAAACAGCCGCCGGGCGGTACATCCGAAAATGCGCATCATAAGCGATTCCTTTCCCTGCTAAAGGTTTTTACGGCAACGGCGCATTATTGACAAAAGACATCCTGATTAGGATGACGAGCATCATATCGGAACCCCTAATATTTCGTTCTCTTTACGTTTTATTGGGTGAAATTTTAAATGCAGATTACAAAAAACATCAATTTCTCCAAAGCTGGCGCCCAAAATCAAAAAAAGGGCCGCAAAACAGGTGAAAGGTGAAAAAAGGAAAACTAAAAAAATAAGATTTTGGTAAAGACTTTATTGAATGGAGTATTTTGTCATAGGAAAAATCATTTTTCATTAAATTTGGTAATAAAAGGCAGGAAAGAGGGTCTTATTCTTTTAGGGTTGAGGCATATTGAATTGTGTGCTCACCATCCCGTGGAAAGCGATGGAACCGACATGGGTCAGACGGCTTTCCAAATCAATCCAGATTTGCCCGCCCATATCCGTCCAGCGGCGGCAGAAACTGAAATCCTCGCTTAAATAGGTCCCAGTGTCCTTATCAATGATGCAGTTGAAGAGTGCGCACCGGTACTTACTGTTTCTCAGGGGATCATCCGCCTGGTGTTCGCGGTTGTAGGATAAATCCTTGTAACGCTCGACCATCCGCTGGAGGGCATCCCGCTTGATCATGAGGAATCCGCATCCGCAATAACGCGCCTTGGCGAATCCGCCCCGGGTCTCAATCCGTTGAGGGTCCTCGAATTCCAGCACGTAGGAAAGGGACGCGGACTCCAAGGGGACCTTTCCCTCCTTCGCGAAGGAGCTGACTTTCGTCCAGTCGATGCGTTTGGTTGGATAAACCCCCGCCGCCACGTCCACTCCGAAATCCAGGAGGCGGAAAACCTGCTCGGGGTCGAAAGAAATGTCCGAGTCGATGAAAAGAAGATGGGTGGCCGTGCCGTTTTCCAGGAAATGCGCCGCCAGATCCTGCCGTGCCCGGGGGATGAGGGCGTCTCCCGAGGGCATCAGAACCGTGAATTCAACATCCCCCCGTTTTTGGCAAGCGTGTAGCAGCCTCAAGAGCGATGTGGCATAAAGGGAGTTCACTTTGCCGTCCAGGCAGGGGGTTCCGACAACCAAATGGGTTCGAATGTTCGGCAAGAGATAGTCCTTAGTAAGAATGACAGCCCGCCTAGTTTAACGGATGAATTTCCCCCTGGCAATCAACCGGTCCACCCCACTCCATCCTTGAAAAAAGCCTACCAACCTCAGCCAGTTCTCTCTCCGGGCTATTCTCCCGAGGCATTGTCAATGGCCTGATTCCGAGTGATTGAGGCTGGTAAGGCTGGGGATCCCCTTGGGATATTCCCCGGTTTCAATGAAATAGGGGCCTACTTGGAAATCATGAAAAGGGCCAGTTGGGCAAAGAGATTAGGGAAAAAGCGGACGCGCTTGGTCCCGTCCAAAAAGGCTCTTTTCTCGATTCGAATCCCCTTATTCCGGCAATAGTGGTGGAAATCCGAGATGGAAACCGAGTGCAGGTTGGGAGTCTCATACCACATGAAAGGAAGGGCCTTGGTAACAGGGGTTTTCCCCAGAAAAAAGATCTGAAGGCGGGATTTATAATAGGTGAAATTGGGAAACCCCACGATGACTTTCTTTCCGACCCGGAGCGCGCTATCCAACGCCCGGTCCACATGCAGGATCTGCTGGAAGGTCTGGTCCAGGATGGCGTAATCAAAAGCGCCGTTCTGGTAGTCGGTCAGCCCGCCTTCGATGTCGTCGTGGAAGACGTTCAGGCCCTTGGCCACGCATTTGTAAATGGCCTGCTCGTCGATTTCCACGCCCTGGCCCTTCACGTTCTTTTCCTTGATGAGGTGGTAAAGCAGTTCCCCGTCCCCGCACCCCAGGTCCAGCACCGAGCTTCCCGGCTCGATCCACTCCAGGATGACCTTGTGGTCCGGCTCTAATCCGTTAGATTTCGTATTCATCAGTCACCTGGTACCCGTGGAAGACTTTCTTGAGGAAATGTTTGATCAAATGGGTTTCCTCCGCCACCTCCAGCAGGAAGGCGTCGTGGCCGTAGTTGGAGTCGATTTCGCAATAGCTGGCTTGCACCCCGGCGAGCTTGCAGGCCTTGACGATCTCCTGGGACTGGTAGAGTGGATAAAGCCAGTCGGACTTGAACCCGATCACCAGCACTTTCAAGTTCTTCCCCCGGAGGGATTGCTGGAAAGGCCTCTCCGCCGAGGCGTCGAAATTGTCCATGGCCTTGGTGATGTAGAGATAGGAATTGGCGTCGAACCGCTTGACGAAATTGTCGCCGCGATAGCGCAGGTAGCCTTCCACCTCGAAATCCGCCGTGAATTTTTCCGCGCCCGTACGCGCCTTTTTCTGCCGTCCGAACTTCTCGGCCATGGAGGCGTCGCTCATGTAAGTGATGTGCCCCACCATGCGGGCCACCGAAAGGCCCTTGGCTGGGGACGGACCGCCGTAATAATTCCCGCCGTTCCAATCCGGATCCGCCATGATGGCCTGTCGTCCCACCTCGTCGAAGGCGATCTGCTGGGGGGAATGCTTGATGGCGGTGGCGATGGGGATGGCGCTTTGAAGAGCCTCCGGGTATTTCGCCATCCAGGAAAGAACCTGCATGCCGCCCATGGATCCGCCGGAAAGCGAAAGCAGCTTTCGGATGCCCAAATGCTCCAAAAGCTGTTTCTGGCAATCCACCATGTCACCGATGCTTACCAGGGGGAAATCCAGGCCGTAAGGCTTGCCGGTCTTCGGGTTGGGGCTGGAGGGCCCTGTGGAGCCTTTGCAGCCCCCGATGATGTTCGAGCAGACAACGAAGTATTGGTCGGTATCGAAGGCCTTGCCCGGGCCGATCATGTCGTCCCACCAGCCCGGCTCCTTGTCCCCTTCGTGCCACCCGGCCGCGTGGGCGTCCCCCGAAAAAGCATGCGGGACCAGGATGGCGTTGGACTTCTCCGCGTTCAGGGTCCCGTAGGTCTCGTAAACCTGCGTGACAGGCCCCAGCCACTCGCCGTTCTCAAGGGTCAGCCCCTCGAACTCGAAGGACTTGGTCTCCACCAAGCCCAACCCCGGTCCTGCTTGCTTGTCCTCCACTTCGTTCATCCTTTCGCCTCCTCAAAAAGCCAGGTGGAAAGATAGCGTTCGCCCGTGTCTGGCACAATCACGACAATCATCTTTCCCTTGTTCTCGGGCCGCTTCGCAACTTGGATCGCCGCCCAAACAGCTGCACCGCAGGAAATACCGGCCAGGATTCCTTCTTTCAGGGCCAGCTGGCGTGCTATATCGCCGGCATTCTCCTGGGTGACCCGGATGACTTCATCGATGATTTCCCGGTTCAGGACCGCGGGGATAAAACCCGCTCCGAGGCCCTGGATTTTGTGGGGCGCCGGAGACCCGCCTGACAACACCGGCGAGGCGTCGGGTTCCACCGCGATGGCTTTGAAGGAAGGTTTGCGTTTTTTGATGACTTCCGCCACTCCCGTGATGGTGCCGCCCGTGCCCACCCCGGAAACAAGGATGTCCACCTTGCCGTCGGTGTCCGCCCAGATTTCTTCCGCCGTGGTCTTGCGGTGGACTTCCGGATTCGCCGGATTGTTGAATTGCTGGGGAATGAAGCTGTTGGGAGTCGTCTTGGCCAGTTCCTCGGCTTTCTCGATCGCCCCTTTCATTCCCTTCGGCCCTTCGGTTAAGACCAGCTCGGCGCCTAAAATTTTCAAGAGCTGACGTCTCTCCAAACTCATGGTTTCCGGCATGGTGAGGATGAGCTTGTATCCCTTGGCGGCGGCGACGAATGCCAGGCCGATTCCCGTGTTGCCGCTGGTAGGCTCAATGATAACGGAGTCCTTCTTGAGAACGCCGCGCTTTTCGGCGTCCTCGATCATCGCCAGGCCTATGCGGTCCTTCACGCTGGACAAGGGATTGAAGGATTCCAGCTTGGCCAGCACGGTCGCCACCGTCCCCTCGGCGATCCGGTTCAGCCGCACCAAGGGGGTACGGCCGATGGTCTTGGTTATATCTTCGTATATTTTAGCCATGTTTCACCTCACGCTTTCCCGAGCGCTTGCTCGAAATCAGCCAGGATGTCGTCGATATGCTCAATCCCCGCGGAGATCCGGATGTAATCCGCCGTGACCCCCGTGGCCAGCTGTTCCTTCTCGGAGAGTTGCTGGTGGGTCGTCGTAGCCGGGTGGATAGCCAGGGTCTTGGCGTCGCCAATGTTGGCCAGGTGAGAAATGAGTTGGAGCGAGTTGATGAACTTCTTGCCCGCTTCCATGCCCCCCTTGATGCCAAATCCGAGGATCGCCCCCGCTCCCTTGGGCAGGTATTTCTGGACTTTGGCCTTGTAAGGGCTGTCATCCAGGCCTGGGTAGTTCACCCAGCTCACCTGGGGGTGTTTCTTCAGGAACCTAGCGATGGCCAGGGCATTCTCGGCGTGCCGGGGCAGGCGCAGGTGGAGTGTCTCCAGGCCCTGAAGTAACAGGAAGGAATTGAAGGGCGAGATAGCCGGCCCCAGGTCCCTCAAAAGGGTCACTCTGGCCTTGATGATGTAGGCGATATTGCCGAGTGGCTTCAAGGCCTCTACGAAGTTGATCCCGTGGTAACTTGGGTCTGGCTCGGCGATCAAGGGGAACTTGCCATTGGTCCAGTCGAACTTGCCCGAGTCCACGATGACTCCTCCAATGGAGGTGCCGTGTCCGCCGATGAACTTGGTGGCGGAGTAAACTGTGATATCCACCCCGAAATCGAACGGCCTTAAGAGATAGGGCGAAACCGTGTTGTCCAGGATGAATGGGATGCCGTTTTTGTGGGCGATCTTGGCGATCTCTTCCAGATCGGCTACGTTGTTCTTTGGGTTGCCGATAGACTCGGCGTAAATGGCTTTGGTCTTCGGCGTGATGGCCTTTTGATAGGCCTCCAAGTCCTCCGATGGCACAAACTTCACCTTGATCCCGAATTTTGCAAATGTATAGTGGAACAAAGTGTAGGTTCCCCCGTAAAGGTTGTCCGCCGAGACGATCTCGTCTCCCGCCTGGGCGATGTTCAAAAGCGCCAGCGTGATGGCTGACTGGCCGCTGGCGGCCGCCAGCGCGCCCACCCCCCCGTCGATGGCCGCGATGCGCTTCTCGAACACGTCGGTGGTCGGGTTCATGAGGCGGGTGTAGATATTCCCGAACTCCTTAAGCCCGAACAGATTGGCCGCGTGGTCGGTGCTTTTGAACTGGTAGGATGTCGTTTGATAAATGGGCACGGCCCGGGACCCAGTCGTCGGGTCCGGTTCCTGGCCGCCGTGCAAGGCCAGTGATTCAACTTTCAGCCTTGAGTCGATTTTTGACATGATTCTTTCCTTTCTAATAATTCATATGTAGGCCCAGGATTATTTCCTGGGGTCTTGCCGGATTTTCCAGTGGACTGGTAAATCGACATTTTGCAGGTTAATCATGGGTCCGGTTCGTCCGGTCCCGTTTTCATTTCCCAAAAACTAAATACCGGCTCCCCCTTCCAATTTCCAAACGTCATCGAAGCGTTTGCGTTCCGTCACCTCGATTTGGATGATTTTTGATTCATGGACCTTAATGGTGACCACCCCATACTCCAGGGACCCGACCGCGTTCCCAATGTCCCGGAGGATGGAATCATTCAGTAATTTCTTGTTTCCTTCCCGAGTCATTGGCTTCTCCCCTTTTTCTAAAAAAAATCCCAAACCACTTTGGAGCGGTTTGGGATTATGAAAGTCTCAATAATCTTTCGCCGCTTTAGCACCCTGTTTTTCCATTTTTGACGGGAAACCGCAAAATGGAACCGGCCGGAGCAAGTTGGTTCAATAAAGGGTGTTCCAATCATTCAATTACTAGTTGGAATCACCCTGAATTGCCAGGGGTGAGAAAAAAATATTTCAATTTTTTCCCGAAAAAGCCTTCATTTTCGGCTTTTCATCCGCCTGTTAAAGTCACGCCGTAAAACCTTCGTTTTAAAATTTTCTGCCGCAAAACAAAAAACCCGCGTCGCTTTTTAAGCGGCTCGGGTTTAGGAGTGTCTCGTAAACTTTTACCGCTTTAGCTCCCTGTTGATCCCGTCTCCTTGAAAGCTTCGTCAAGGGCGGGAAACGCCGGGGCAAGTTGGACCTTAACGCCTCGCGTTTAACTTGATTGAAGTCTACCGTTGGGTCAAAGATTTGTCAACGGCTGGACAAATTATTTATGTCGAATTTTAATTTCACTACTCAGGAATAAAAAGTAACTAAGTTTCGCTTTCGGAACCGCCTTCCAGGATTTCCATGGTTTTCTCTAGGAAACCGTCAGGCAGGACGCGTTTTTTCCTGGCCCTTATCCAATCCCGGGCCCACATTGAATGGCGATTCAGGAAGTTTAAATCCGCTTGATCCAAGCGGCTCAACCAATCCTCAAAAGATTGATAATCCATGGAGCCGTCCGGCCTCAATAATGAATTTTTCGCTTTGGCGTACTCCGAATTAGTTACCCGGATTTCCGCCGGTAGGGTTCCCGTCCGAATCAAACAACGCGAAGGTTCCATCATTATATTCCAGCATCACCTGCAGGGGTTTGCCGTTGCTGGTGTTGGAAAATTTCACCTTCGTGACGTTCGAACCCAGGAAAGCCGGTTTGTTATCCACCCCCACGTCCGCCGTGTCATAGAGGAACGCGTCGTTCCCGACGACTTTAACCATCCGGGACCCATCCTGGCTTCGGTATTCCATGGAGGCGGTTCCGCCCGGCATTTCCGTGTTGGTGGAAGTAGAGGGAACATAACTACCGTTGTTATAAACGCACACAACTTCCGCGCGAGAAGGATCGTTCCACCACCAATTACCCCCCCACCAGTAGCACCACCTAAAGGAAACCGGGTCGTACCACCACCAATAATTATTCCAGTGACGGGTCCAGAAATAGGAGCCGCCGACGTACCAGCCATACCAGTGGTAACCCCAGGGGTCGTAGTAATGGCAGTAGTTGAAACCGTTGTAGGAATGCCAGTAATAATTATTCCTTACGAGTTCAACGTTGTTAAAATTGGTGATCTGGGCCCTGAAGGCGATGTTCGTGTTAACCAGGCTCATATGGTTCCGAACCACCAAGTTATTCATGGCCCGAGGCTCGATGAGGGTGGCGTGCAAGGGACGGCCCTGGGGACCTGAGGTGGGATAGGCAATTTTCGAATGTGCCCGGTCAGCCTGGAGAATTTGATGTTGATCCTTAAAAGCCGGCGGAAGTTTTTTCACGCCCATACGCTGAAGGGAGGGATTGATCCGCCCCGCCGCGGAATTTTGGCTGTGTTTGAATCCAGCCCCCGCATTCATCGAGGGATTTTTCCCTGAAGGAACGGGCCGGGACGCGTTGTTAAAATGGTGAAGGGCCGGAGCGCTCTTCATAGCCCCCGAAGTATTCTGGTTTCCACGGGGGGAGTTATTAAAATGATGCCCTCCTGAAGCCGGAGCGGCTTGGAAATGGGCGCCTCCAGTTTTTCGATTTTGGAAATTCCCGCGGGGTTTGGCTGGGCGGGCTTTCTTAGGGGACTTCTGGTAATGACCCTTTCCTCCTCCCGACTTGATCCCCCCCCCGCCTTCATCGCCATTGCGTTTTAAATCTTGTCCCTGCGCGGGAAAACTGACCGCCAAGAAAAGAATCGCTAAAACCGCCCATGTCTTGTTCATAGTTTTTCCACCTTGATTTTTTCTATTCTCACCATAGATTCATGGCGTCATCCGGAAAACCTCTATCTCATTCTTTGCCTATTTAGACGATTGAAAGAGCCTGGTAGTTTCGGTGAGCAGATCGAGACAGGTTTGAAAACCCTTTAAAAATCGACCACACTCGCTATTGTTTATATGAAATCGTCTTATCAAGGCAGTTATAACCTTTAGAAATATCTTGCTTATCATACGTCATTCAACAATCCAGGGAGTTATTAAAAAGTCGCTAGAGGCCGAACTGGCATTTCCTTTCTTTGGTCAGATGGACATATTACGAACCGATTCATTCCGCGTTAATTTTTTAAAGCCCCCCTGGCGGTGAAAGAGGAAAAGTTTCTTTAGGCATTGTTGTTTCAATATTTCCTTTTAAGTTATAATACGACCCGCTCTCATAACCGAAAGGATCATCAAGACTCATGAAAATCCTCCTGGCTCCGGACAAATTCAAGGAAGTATTAACAGCACAGGAACTTTCCGAAATCCTTCGGAACTTGATCCAAAAAAAGGTCCCCCAGGCCCAAATCCGCTTGTGCCCGGTTGCCGACGGGGGGGAAGGAACCCTCAATTCAATCATTTACCTTTTGAAGGGAAAATTGTTCACGGAAACGGTTTACGATCCCCTCATGCGGCCCAAGCAGGCCCAATATGGGATGGCTGATCTTCCTAAGAAAGGAACAGCCATTGTGGAAATGTCCCTGGCTTCCGGTCTTTATCACCTGACCCCAGCGGAAAGGAATCCGTTGGAAACCACCAGCTACGGGGTGGGTGAGTTGGTGGGCAACGCGGTCAAGCACGGCGCTACCCAAATAAAAATATTCATGGGTGGAAGCGCCACAGTGGACGGGGGCCTGGGTTTTCTTCAAGCCTTGGGCGCGATCCCAAGGGGAAGAAGTTCCCTTCCAAAAGGCCTATCCGGTAAACACCTTTCTTCCATTCTTTCAATCGATTTGGCCCCGGCCATTTTTCTTTTAAACGGCGTAACTTTGACTGGGCTCGTCGATGTCCAGGTTCCGTTATTGGGTGACCATGGTGCCGCCCGATTTTTCGGGCCTCAAAAGGGCGCTACCCCAGAGATGGTTGAAGAATTGGAAAAGGGTCTTTTTCACTGGGAAACAGTCCTCTCGGAAGCCTCCGGGCAATTATTGAAAAACAACCCACGCTCCGGTGCGGCAGGCGGATTGGGCATGGCCATACTGGCTTTGGGCGGATCATTGGAAAAGGGTTTCGATTTCGTCGCCCAAACCTTGAAGTTGGAGGACCAAATGCGGGAATGCGATTTGGTCATTACAGGAGAGGGCTGGCTCGATTCAACCAGCCGTGAAGGCAAAGCACCGGTAGCCGTAGCCCGGATCGCGAAAAAACTGGGAATTCCTTGCGTGGTTATCGCCGGAACCGTCGATTCGGAAGTAAAATGGCTTTCCGAAGAGGGTATTTCGAAGGCCTACTCCCTTTTCGACACTCCTTTCGTAACCGACGATCCCCGCAAGCCTCAAGTTCCCCAGCGTTTGGCCGATATCATCTCCAAAATTTTTCCTCAAGGGAATATTTAATTTATTTCGGATTCTTTTAGGGCAGAAAACCTTTCATCCAAATTCCCCCACCTCATAATCCCCAAATGCAAAATGGTAAACAAACTCATAAAAGTTGAAAGTTTTCAGGGAAAAGCGAGAAAGAAACTTCTAAAAAAGCGGGTTAAACCGGCGGGTTTATTTCAGGATTAATACCTTAAACACCTTGTTCATCCGTTGGGTTCCGCTCATTTCCACCCTTAGGTAATAAAGTCCATCCGACACTTGTTTGCGGTATTGATCCTTCAAATCCCATTCGATGATTCCATCGTTCGTGAGCTGTATTTCCCCACTCACCACCTTCCGGAAGGACAACGTAAATACAGACCATTTCACGACGGTCGTCCCTGGTACCCACACATGCACTGACACAGGGCCATTCACCACGGGGTTTGGATAGGGACCCACGCATGTTGGCTGGGCAACCGGTGTCGACGTAGTGGTTGCCGCCGGCGCCGCCACATCCACTACCGCGCCCGTAACCGGCAATCCGCTGATATTTACAGGCTGGCCGTTAGTTCCCGCCGCTTCCACTGCGCTTACTTGGTATGTCCCCGACGCCGTGATAGAGAATCCGGTCACCACCGTGAAGGTCACGCTTCCGGAGCCGACCAAAGGATCGTTAAAGGTAAAGGTGGCCGTCCCACTGTTTAAGCTGCCATTGGCAACCAGTACACCGTTTGCAAATAGCGTTACAGGGTTTATATCAATTGGGTTTCCAGTTCCCGATGCCGCTAGACTCAAGCTGGTCAGGGTGACAGTGGTTGAACTCGGATTGGTAAATAGGACTTGGAGAACCGTTACTCCCGTTGCGCCGGGAATCTGGGTCGTCGGGGCCGAGATAATGGGAGTGGCCAATACGGCGACGATGGTTTTCGTGCTGGTTGGTGTGACTGTGGGCGTTGCTGTAAAGGTCCAGGCCGGCGTCAAGGTCGGGGTTGGGCTCAAGGTGTTTGTAGGCGTGTTCGTGGGTGACTGAGTCCCCGTCAAGGTGCGGGTTGGCGTGAGGGTATAGGCGGGTGTATTGGTCGGGGTATTCGTAGGCGTAGGGGTTGGTGTCGTCGTCGGAGTGGGAGTAAATGTGGGAGTAGGTGTCTTCGTCGGTGTGTTTGTGGGTGTCGGCGTGGATGTTGTCGTCGGTGTGGGAGTAAATGTGGGAGTGTTTGTCGGAGTGGGTGTCGGGGTCGGGCTCAAGGTGTTTGTAGGCGTACTCGTGGGTGACTGAGTCCCCGTCGGACTGAAGGTCGGCGTCAGGGTAATCGTTGGAGTGTTTGTCGTGGTCAGAGTAGGGGTTATGGTAGGCGTTGGGGTCGAAGTAGGCGTGGGCGTCCTCGTTAGCGTTGGCGTCGGGGTCGGGGTATTGGTCGACGTGGGAGTAGGAGTTGTTGTAAGCGTGAGCGTTGGTGTTGGAGTTGGCGTTCTCGTCGGTGTGTTCGTCGGTGTCGACGTGGGTGTTATTGTCGGGGTCGGGCTTGGGGTGTTCGTGGTCGTTGGTGTCAAGGTATTGGTTAACGTAGGAGTTGGGGTTGTTGTAGGCGTGGGCGTCCTCGTTGGTGTTGGCGTAGTCGTCGGGGTAGGCGTGGGAGTAGACGTGTTGGTAGGCGTCGGGGTTGGAGTCCGGGTCGGAGTGACCGTGGGAGTGTCCGTGGGTGACTGAGTCCCCGTCGGGCTGAGGGTCGGCGTAGAGGTAATCGACGGGGTATTTGTCGGGGTCAGTGTATGGGTTATGGTAGGAGTTGGGGTCGGAGTAGGTGTGGTTGTCCTCGTTGGCGTTAACGTCGGGGTCGGGGTATTGGTTGGCGTAGGAGTAGGGGTTGTTGTAAGCGTAGGCGTTAGTGTAGGAGTTGGTGTTCGCGTCGGGGTGTTCGTTGGTGTCGGCGTGGGTGTCATCGTTGGAGTCGGGCTTGGCGTGTTCGTGAGTGTCGGTGTCGAGGTATAGGTTAGTGTAGGAGTGGGGGTTGATGTAGGCGTGAGTGTTGGTGTTGGAGTTGGCGTTCTCGTCGGTGTGTTCGTCGAGGTCGGGGTGGGTGTAGTCGTCGAGGTCGATGTTGGCGTATTAGTTGGCGTTGTCGTTGGGGTAAGTGTGGGAGTGGGAGTAGGCGTATTAGTAGAAGTTGGGGTCAGGGTCCGGGTCGGGGTGACCGTGGGAGTGTTCGTGGGTGACTGAGTTCCTGTCGGGCTGAGGGTCGGCGAGGGGGTGACAGTTGGAGTGTTTGTTGGGGTCGGTGTAGAGGTTATGGTAGACGTTGGGGTTGGAGTCGATGTGGGTGTCCTCGTCAGTGTGTTTGTGGGCGTAGGGGTCGGAGTATTTGTCGCCGTGAACGTAAGTGTCGTCGTTGGGGTCGGAGTGGGTGTGGGCGTCCTTGTCAGGGTGTTCGTTGGCGTAAGCGTAGATGATAACGTCGGGGTCGGCGTAGGGGTTACGGTAGACGTGGCTGTTAGTGTGGGTGTAGGAGTTCTTGTGGGCGTATACGTCGAGGTTGGAGTAGGTGTCGGCGTCAGAGTTGGGGTTGGCGTATTCGTTGACGTTGTTGTTGGGCTAGACGTGGAAGTGGGAGTCAATGTGGGAGTAGGCGTTCTCGTCGGTGTCGGGGTGGGTGTCGCCGTAGGGGTCTGACTTAGCGTGTTCGTGGACGTCGGAGTCGGGGTATTGGTCGGGGTAGGAGTGGGGGTTGTTGTAGGCGTGAAAGTTGGTGTGGGAGTAGGTGTTCTGGTGAGCGTGTTCGTCGGGGTTGAGGTGGGTGTCATCGTCGGGGTGTTCGTCGGTGTGGGTGAGGATGTAATGGTAGGAGTGTTCGTGGGCGTGGGAGTCGGTGTCCGGGTCAAGGTGACCGTGGGAGTATTCGTGGGTGACTGGGTGCCCGTCGGGCTGAGGGTCGGGGTTGGGGTGATCGTTGGAGTGTTTGTTGGGGTCGGTGTAGAGGTTATGGTAGACGTTGGGGTTGGAGTCGATGTAGGTGTCCTCGTCAGTGTGTTTGTGGGCGTAGGAGTCGGAGTATTCGTCGCCGTGAACGTAAGTGTCGTCGTTGGGGTCGGAGTGGGTGTAGGCGTCCTGGTAGGCGTGTGGGTCGACGTTGGCGTTGTCGTTGGGGTGGAAGTATAGGTAGGTGTAGGCGTAGGGGTTGTTGTGGGGGTTGGCGTGGGTGTTGGAGTAGCGGTCCTCGTCGGCGTAGACGTGGGTGTGATCGTAGATGTGGGAGTCAGGGTAACCGTCGATGTCGGTGTAAATGTTATGGTGGATGTATTCGTAGGTGTCGGGGTCGGTGTCCGAGTAGGGGTGGAAGTTGGGCTATTCGCCTGTGTGGGAGTGGGCGAAACTGTTGGTGTCAAGGTCGGGGTGCTTGTTGGCGTTGGGGTGGGTGTCCGGGTCGGGGTGATAGTGGGTGTATAGGTTGACGTAGGAGTGGGCGAGATTGTCGGTGTCAAGGTCGGAGTGCTTGTTGGCGTTGGGGTGGGTGTCCGGGTCGGGGTGATAGTGGGAGTATTAGTCGGCATGGGGGTGGTCGAGACTGTTGGTGTCGGAGTCGGGGTGTTAGTCGGAGTGGGCGTTGGCGTCCGAGTTGGAGTAGGTGTGAGACTATTCGTCTGAGTGGAAGTAGGCGAAACAGTCGGCGTCCGGGTCGGGGTGATAGTGGGAGTATTAGTCGGCGTGGGGGTGGTCGAGACTGTCGGTGTCGGAGTCGGGGTGTTAGTCGGAGTAGGCGTTGGCGTCCGGGTCGGGGTGTTCGTGGGTGTATAGGTTGACGTAAGAGTGGGCGAGACTGTCGGCGTCGGAGTCGAGGTGTTAGTTAGAGTGGGTGTATTCGTCCGGGTCGGGGTGGAAGTTGGGCTATTCGTCTGTGTGGGAGTGGGCGAAACTGTTGGTGTCAAGGTCGGGGTGCTTGTTGGCGTTGGGGTGGGTGTCCGGGTCGGGGTGTTCGTGGGTGTATAGGTTGACGTAAGAGTGGGCGAGACTGTCGGCGTCGGAGTCGAGGTGTTAGTCAGAGTGGGTGTATTCGTCCGGGTCGGGGTGGAAGTTGGGCTATTCGTCTGAGTGGAAGTAGGTGAAACTGTCGGCGTTCGGGTCGGAGTGATAGTAGTTGTATAGGTCGACGTAGGAGCGGGCGAGACTGTCGGTGTCGGGGTCGGGGTGCTCGTTGGCGTTGGAGTGGGGGTCCGGGTCGGGGTGTTCGTGGGTGTATAGGTTGACGTAAGAGTGGGCGAGACTGTCGGCGTCGGAGTCGAGGTGTTAGTCAGAGTGGGTGTATTCGTCCGGGTCGGGGTGGAAGTTGGGCTATTCGTCTGAGTGGAAGTAGGTGAAACTGTCGGCGTCCGGGTCGGAGTGATAGTAGTTGTATAGGTCGACGTAGGAGTGGGCGAGACTGTCGGTGTCGGGGTATTGGTGGGGGTATTTGTTCGAGTGTTGGTTATAGTATTGGTCATGGTTAGTGTAGAGGTTCTGGTAAAGGTCGGTGTGTTCACGGGCTGGGTAAAGGTCCATGTCGGGGTATAGGTATAGGTAAAGGTGCGGGTTTGGGTGAATGTATAGGTATAGGTGGGAGTGGCCGTAAGACAGACCATGGTCGTAGAGATGGTATTGCTAGTCACGGGGCCCCCTCCCTGCCATGAGATCGACCCGTAATCCGTCATCACCTGGCAGGACTGGGTGGCAGAAAAACCATTATTTTGAACGTATAAAGGTATCGTCACGCAGGCCCCCCCGGGGATCGAGCTGACCGTCCAAGTCGTGGGGAAACTTTGGTTTAATGGGTTAATCGTGATGGGGTTTCCTCCCACCGTTACCGTCCAGGAACTGTAATTGGGCCCATCGAAAGTCATCCAATTGTAGTTCGTAGTCACGTCGGTCACGGTCGCCGGAGCCGGCGCAGATGATCCCGATGCGTTACACAGGGTAAAGGTCAGGGTGATGGGACCTCCGGTACTGTAACCCGATGTCGGCCCGCCGGTAGTCTTGGTAAAGGTGATGCTTGGCGGTTTAGGCGTGGCGGTAATAGTCGGGGTCGGAACGGGCGAACTGCACGCGGCATAAGGACTGGAAAGCCAGGTGGATACCGCCGATCCCCAGGTACTGTTGGTGACCCAGCCGGTCAGAAGGTTGGGGCAGGAGTTGGTGGACAGGGACCAAGCCGTGCCGCCCATCACTCCGCTTGTGCCATCGATCCAGGATTCGATAGCGGAGTCAAAAGAGCTGTTATCCTGGTTGCAGTTGGTATAGGGGCCGAATTCACCTACAAAAGCCGGATGACCGGCCAGGAGGGAACTGGGCACCTCGGCGTTCCAACTAACCGCCGAATTGCCGTCATTGCTCCCGTAAAGATGCACACCCATCATAATCCCGTTTCCGACATTGGTTACGGAACCGGCGGGATAGCCGTTCAAATTGGCGCACCAGTGCAAGCCCCCCAAAACGCAGACATTGTTAGCGCCGGCGGACCTCACCGCATTCAATAGCTTTTGCATGCCGGGCGTGGTAAAGGAAGCGCCTCCGAGCGTGCCGCCGTTGAGCCAAGTGTTGTAGCCGGTCGTATCGGTGACGACCGGCGGGCCCAGGTTATCGTTGCCGTTATCGTAGGGTTCGTTGTAAAGGTCGAAGAGGACGGCCGGATTATTTGCATAAGCCGCCGCAACCGAACTCCAAAAGGTGACTGCGTTTTGATCCGCCATGGCTTGCTGAGCTGTGGCTCCCCCCCATCCGCTGCCGCAGGGGGCTGAGGCCGTGGAAGAAGTTCCTGACCAATGCAGGTCCAAAAGCACGTAGACGTTTTGTCCCGAGCAATAGCTGACAATGGAGGACACGATTCCCTGGTACGCGGACGCCGTGGGCGACCCGTTTCCGTTAGAACAACCGAACCAAAAGTCCTGGGCGAGTGGAAGCCGGATGATGGAGCATTTCCAGCCTGTCACCGCCTCCTGCGCCAACTGCAGGGTATCACCTCCATTGCCGAAACCGCCTCCGCTTATGGGGCCGTAACCAGTTGGGGAAAATTCCAGGCCATCGACATCCACACCTTTTAAGTGCACAACGCAACTGCCGCTAGTTTCAAGGTTGGCCCCCACGACTGAAAGGGCCGACGGTGCCGCATGGATCGGCGTGGTTGAATGAAGCCAGAGCAGGAACCCCATGGCCAATGCCAACAGGATTGCTTGAGTTTTTTGATTTTCAAAAAACGATTTTATTTGACAATAAAAAAAAGCGTTAAATGCGGAAACATTGCTTTTTTGGATAGAAGAGATAACTTGTTGTTGGATTTGGCCGAAAGAAACTAAAACGCTTTTACGGGATTTCACGGGGGTACGGCTCAAACCATAATTGATTTGGCTTTGTTTATCTTTTCCTAAAACCAATTTTATAATGGTCCAATTCAAAACCCCACCTGATTCCGAGATCCTGATAACCTCTTATCATTTTATTGCTAAAAATCCTCTTTTTCAATGCTCTCACTGCTCCACTAGGATCTTGAGGGTCTGCCTGGCGACCAGGTACCCGTTGGCGTCCCTCTGCTCGGTCTTGGCGATGTAGAGCCCGCTGGCGATCCCCGCCGCGTTCCAGGTCACCTGGCTCGTCCCGCCCGCTCCATTGAGTTCAGTCACCAGCTCGCCCGCCACGTCGTAGATCTTCACTATCAGCTTCACCCCTGCCGACGATCCCTGGAATGTCACCAGCCTCGTTCCGCCCGTCACCGGGTTCGGATATGCCCACACCCTCGGCGCCGCCTGTTTCACCCCGTTCACCACCACCACCGACGTGATGATCACCGTCTCCCCGCCCTTCCCGTCCGTCGAGTGCACCTCGATGAAGTATTTACCGTTGGGCACCACCGTCCCCCCCGACCCGTGCCCGTCCCATACCGTCGTCACCCCGTTGTTCGTCGCGATCACCAGCGTCCCGTCCGTCGGCGACCCGGGCTCCAATACCGTGCTTGACAGCTTCACCCCCGTGATCACCGTCCCCTGCGGGTCCTCCACCACGCTGTACAGCGTCTGCACGATCTCCCCAGCCTCGTTGTAGATGTCGATTGTCACTTTCTCCAGCGAACGGCTCACCACCACGTTCAACACCACGCTCTTGTCCGCCCCGAAGGAGTCGATATTGTCCACCTTCACGTAGTAATCCCCGTTGGGCACCGGGTTCCCGTTCTGGTCCGTCCCGTTCCACACCGTGATTTGCGTGTTCAGGTCGTAGATCGCCACCGGGTCGTTCAGCCCGCTGATCAGGTTCCCGTTCTTCAATTGCAGGTCCACCAAAGGCTGGGAATACTGCGTCACCAGCAGTTCCTTCACCAGTTCCCCCGCCTCGTTGTACACCCCCACCTTCACCGTGTAACTACCCGTCACCTGCAGTATCGCGCAGGCCGTCTGCGGAAGCGCCCCAGGAACGCTCATTACCGCGCAGTTCGTGATCGGCCCCGCCTGCGTGAAGTTGTTGATCGAAACTATGTAGGTCAGAAGGTAGTTCCCCGGTGCCAGGGTGGGCAGAGCCCAATTCATCACCGTCACGCCCCCCGCCACGTTCAGCGAGGCTGACGTGTTGGCCGGGGAGGTCCCGAACGTCACGAAACTGCAGTTGGCAGGGAGGGCATCCTGCACCACCAGCCCAGTCGCAGTGTTATTACTCACGTTTAGCATCAGCGTGTAGGTCACCTGGTCCCCTGACGTGCCAGTCGACTCCGATTCCTGCTTTTGCAGCGTCACCACCGCCGCGGGGGTGGGAGTGGGCGTCGCCGTGTTCGTGAAGGTCGGCGTCATCGTATTGGTCGATGTATTGGTATTCGTGGGGCTGAGTGTGTTGGTCGAAGTCGGCGTGTTGCTGGGCGTCCGGGTGGGTGTCGAGGTGTAGGTATTGGTGAGGGTGTTGGTCGAAGTCGGCGTATTGGTGTTAGTCCTCGTGTTGGTCGCCGTGTAGGTGTTCGTGGCTGTGGATGTGGAAGTCGGCGTGTAGGTGTTGGTGGGAGTGTTTGTCAGCGTGGAAGTCGAAGTGACGGTGGGCGTATTCGTGGGGGTGCTGGTATTGGTCGGTGTGGAGGTGTCGGTGAACGTGGCGGTTGGGGTCGACGTGTAGGTATTGGTAGAAGTATTCGTAGGCGTCGGCGTGTTCGTAGGCGTCGGCGTGTTCGTCGGGGTTGGGGTGAACGTATACGTGAAGGGAGGGGTGTTGGTCGAAGTGGGTGTGGCGGTGGAAGTGCTGGTTGGAGTCGGGGTGGGCGTCGAGGTGAACGTGTTGGTCGGAGTCGGGGTGGGAGTGTTGGTATTCGTCGCTGTGTTGCTCGGCGTCGGCGTGAAGGTATCGATCGGCGTGTTTGTCGGGGTGAGGGTTGCGGTTTCCGTCGATGTATTCGTCGGCGTATTGGTAATCGTCGGGGTGAAGGTGAATGTTAGCGTGAATTTGGGGGTGTCAGTCGAGGTGGGAGTGTCGGTTGAGGTGCTGGTTGGAGTCGTTGTCAGCGTCATGGTAGGGGTATTCGTAAAAGTTGGCGTCGGAGTGCGGGTCGACGTATCGGTTTGAGTCAAAGTTGGTGTCAAAGTAGCCGTGTTAGTCGGAGTCGGAGTTGACGTATTCGTTAGCGTATTTGTCAGCGTAAACGAAGGCGTGATTGTTGGCGTATTCGTGGGTGTCGGGGTCCGAGTGGGAGTGAGCGTGTTGGTCGACGTGGGAGTGGGTGACTGAGTCCCGGTTGATGTAAGGGTCGCCGTGGGGCTGTTCGTCGGCGTGTTCGTCGGGGTTGGCGAAGGGGTGATGGTAGGCGAATTGGTAGGGGTAGGTGTTGATGTCTTTGTCGGGGTGTTCGTCGGCGTATACGAGGGCGTTATTGTCACGGTCGGCGTCGGGGTCCGGGTCGGCGTATTCGTGGGTGTATTCGTCGGCGTAAGCGATGGCGTTATCGTCACGGTCGGCGTGGGGGTGTTCGTGGGCGTGGGAGTCTGGGTATTCGTCGGCGTGAACGAAGGTGTGATCGTCAAGGTTGGCGTCGGGGTCCGCGTCGGGGTGGAGGTGGGGGTATTCGTCGGCGTGAATGAAGGTGTGATCGTCACCGTTGGCGTGGGGGTGTTCGTGGGCGTGGAGGTGGGGGTATTCGTCGGCGTGAACGAAGGTGTGATCGTCACGGTCAGCGTCGGGGTCCGGGTGGGAGTGGAAGTCGGGGTATTTGTCGGCGTAAGCGATGGCGTTATCGTCACGGTCGGGGTCAGGGTCCGGGTCGGGGTGGAAGTCGGGGTATTCGTCGGTGTGAACGTAGGCGTAATCGTTGGCGTATTCGTGGGTGTCGGGGTCCGAGTGGGAGTGAACGTGTTAGTCGACGTGGGAGTGGGTGACTGAGTCCCGGTCGGCGTGTGGGTAGGGGTGGGGCTGTTCGTCGGCGTGTTCGTTGGGGTTGGCGAAGGGGTGATGGTAGGCGTATAGGTCGGGGTTGGCGTGGGCGTCCTTGTCGGCGTGTTCGTCGGCGTAAACGTGGGCGTTGTGGTCGGGGTCGGTGTCGGGGTCCGGGTCGAGGTGTTCGTGGGGGTATTCGTCGGCGTAGGTGTGGGGCTTACCGTCGGGGTCGGCGTGGGCGTAGGAGTCGGTGTGTTGGTCAGCGTGTTCGTGGGCGTGAAGGTAGGCGTGCGGGTTGGAGTAGAAGTCAGTGTGTTAGTGGGCGTCAGGGTGGGGGTATTGGTCGGCGTAAACGTGGGCGTTGTGGTCGGGGTCGGTGTCAGGGTCCGGGTCGGGGTGTTCGTCGGTGTATTCGTTGGGGTCGGGGTTGGCGACACTGTGGGCGTGGGGGTGGGGGTCCGGGTCGGGGTGTTCGTGGGCGTATTCGTCGGCGTAGGTGTGGGGCTTACCGTCGGGGTCGGCGTAGGTGTGTGCGTGGGGGTGTTCGTCGGCGTATTGGTCGGGGTTGGGGTTGGCGACACTGTGGGCGTGGGGGTGGGGGTCCGGGTCGGGGTGTTCGTGGGCGTATTCGTCGGGGTCGGGGTTGGCGACACTGTGGGCGTGGGGGTGGGAGTCCGGGTCGGGGTGTTCGTCGGCGTATTCGTCGGCGTAGGTGTGGGGCTTACCGTCGGGGTCGGCGTAAGTGTGTGCGTGGGGGTGTTCGTCGGTGTATTCGTCGGGGTCGGGGTTGGCGACACTGTGGGAGTGGGGGTGGGAGTCCGGGTCGGGGTGTTCGTGGGTGTATTCGTCGGGGTCGGGGTTGGCGACACTGTGGGAGTGGGGGTAGGGGTCCGGGTCGGGGTGTTCGTGGATGTATTCGTCGGGGTCGGGGTTGGCGACACTGTGGGAGTGTTGGTCGGGGTCGGGCTCCTCGTGGGAGTTGGAGTGAGCGTGGGGGTGTAAGTATAGGTATAGGTGTATGTGTTGGTATGGGTAAAGGTGGGCGTGACGGCTGGGGTCGGAGTATAGGTATTGGTGTTAGTGGGAGTGGGAGTATAGGTATAGGTATAAGTGTTGGTATGGGTGAAG
This sequence comes from candidate division FCPU426 bacterium, assembly GCA_963847625.1. Lineage (GTDB taxonomy): Bacteria > Oederibacteriota > Muellerivitia > Muellerivitales > Muellerivitaceae > CAWCKJ01. Next base: position 63,750 of record CAWKAR010000034.1, read on the forward strand.
GTTGGCGTGACGGCGATCGTCGGAGTGTAGGTGAAAGTATGTGTAAAGGTGGCCGTAAAGGTATTGGTGAAAGTGTTGGTGTGGGTGAAGGTGGGAGTGACGGCCGGGGTCGGGGTATAAGTAAAGGTGTGCGTATAGGTAAATGTCGGACTGTTGGTTGGAGTGTTAGTGAAGCAAGGACGGTTCACCGTCACCGACGCGGAGGTTTTAGTGCCGCTGGAAATGGCTATGCTGGCTTGGTTGGTGATCGTTTGGCATTGGTTCCCCGCCCAGTAATAATCTTCAAAACAGGCCATAAGGGTCACGCAGGTACTCCCTTCAAAGTACCCCCATGTCGCAGCGTAGGTCCCGTAACTGGCTGCCGGAACCGGCCAACTTTCTTTTCCGCCGGATTGGATGGCAGTCGTGGAAACCGCCGGGACAATCCATCCGATAAAGGCCAAAGCCGTTCCGCTGCCGCCTTGTATGTCGTTAAGAATCGCGTTACCGCTTGTTACGGGTCCCCCGGTGTCGCAAACCACCACCTGGAAGGTCACGAACATATCCCCGCCGCTTTCGCTTGCCGACACAAGGCTCTTAGTAATCGTCATCGTGGCCGGCCCCACGGTCGGTTGGGGCGCAGGAATGGTGGTGGCTACGGATTCGAAAAGAGCGCCTCCGCAATTGCCAGTGCTGTAATCCCCGTCGGTGGTGGAAGCCACATATGGAACTATCTTACCCGTCACGGGGTTGAATATATCTTGGCCCCAACAGCAAAGACCAGAAGTGGTGTCGACCACTGTCGGGCTGCCCCAGCCGCTGGTGCTGTAGTCGGTCGCGTACCAGTTGGTGGCGGGGGGAGTGGTGGGGTTCCCGGAACTGATATAATCCAATTTGACGCCGCTGGTACTGCTGGTGATTTCGGAATGATTTCCGCCGGAACAGGTGATGTCCAGATCCCAGGAGGTGTAAAGGTTGTTGCAGGCGGTGTTTTGGGTATAGACACTGACATAAACTTGGCTGCCGGTTAAAAGGGATGTGGGAACAGTGATGCAACCCGGAGGACAGGACCCGGTGCCGTCCCAGTTGCAATAAGCCACTTGCCCCAGGTAAACGCCGCCAACATAGACCTGCGACCAGTCGTCACTCGCCACGCAAATTCTGGCCGAAGTGGGCGTGCATTGTGCCCAAGTTAGGCCGGGAAAGATGAATGCAAAAAACATCAACCCCAAAAACCCAATCAGGGGTTTAGAGTCCTTAAAAAGCTTTAAATTGGAAAGGAGAATAAATTTCATTTTTTATTCCGTTTTTGAGCCTTACTCACCCAAGAAAATAAACTTGAGTAAATACATTCTTTTTTTGCACTGGGTAAGTATTTCCCAGTTCCCTCAACTGCCTCGGGTAAACTTAATTAGAAAACGTGCAAAAAACGTTCCAATTTCATCACTTTTAAAAAACCTAAAAACCATATAGTTCCACTAATTTGTGGAGAATCATCAGGAAATTCAGGGTTTAATTATGAGAAATGTCAGTTTTTTGAACCCTCCGGGTCTATTTTTGACTATAAAAAACGCGGAAAACCCATAATGGCTTTTTTGGCTTTCAGTCAAACTTTCGGGAAAAATGAATACAAGAAGATCTTATTTCATTAAAAAGGCTGTTATACTTCACCGCGTTTTTCTCTTAATTTTGGAATGATTTCAGGATTAAAAATGAAAACCTTGATGCGGGATACTTTTTCGCTTTGGCAAAACATAGCCGAAAAAGCCATTCAAAAAATTCCTCCCACCCGCGAGGAGGGGCTCAGGATATTAATGTCTCCGCGGGAAGATACATTTTCCCTCGTTCATTCGGCTTACCTGGTGCGCCGGCATTTTCATGGCCATCGGGTGCGGATCCATGTCTTGCAAAACGCCAAGTCGGGCGCTTGTTCTGAGGATTGCGGCTTTTGCTCCCAATCCTCCAAATACCTGACGGCCTCTTCCCAATATCCCCTCATGGATGTGGAAACCCTGGTTTCGGGCGCCCATAAAGCCAAGGCGGCCGGCGCATGGAAATATTGCATGGTGACCGCCACCCGCGGGCCCAGCAACCGGGATTTGGACGTCCTATGCGAGGCCACCCGCCGGATCAAGGCCGAAGTGGGGATTAAAGTCTGCGCATCGCTGGGAATCCTTACCGCCGAGAAAGCCTCGCGTTTGGCGGAAGCGGGCGTCGACCGCTTCAATCACAATCTGGAGACCTCAAAAAGCCATTTTCAAAAAATAGTCTCGACCCACTCCTATGAGGACCGGGTCCAAACGGCCCGCTTGGCCCGCGAAGCGGGAATAGAAGTTTGTTCAGGGGGGATCATCGGTATAGGCGAGGGCCCGGAAGACGTGGTGGACTTGTGTTTTTCCCTCTTGGAAGTAACGCCTTCCTCCGTTCCGGTGAATTTTCTGGATCCCCGACCCGGCACTCCCTTTGGAGGGTTCCCTCGGGTGGACCCTTATTACGCCCTTCGTGTGCTTTGCCTTTTCCGGTTTGTCCATCCCGAGGCAGATTTGAGGGCCGCCGGGGGCCGGGAGGTCACGTTTCGGTCCCTCCAGCCATTGATCCTTTATGTCGCCAATTCCATCTTCACAAACGGTTATTTGACCACCCCGGGCCAGGGGGAAAACGCGGATCATCAAATGATCAAGGACTTGGGGATGGAACCGGAAATCCCCGGGTAAGTCGGATGGTTTTTTCCTTTTAAATACTCCCGGCGGGTTTGGGAAGAGGGGTCATTTCTTTTCGGAACCAGGAATAGGATTGGTTAAAGACTTCAGGATTTTCAGGGCTTGCGGATTATGGGGCTTGTCCGCCAGGACCCGCCTCATACACTGCTGGGATTGCCCTTGTCTTCCGGTTAAATAATACAAAGTCCCCAATTGCAAGAAAGCATCCCAGTATCGTCCTTGGGTGCGGCGGACTTCCTCGAGAAAAAGGGATTCAGCAATTTCCGGATGGTTGTTATTGGCGCAGAATATGCCCATTCGAAGCAATCCCGTGGAATAGGCGGTTCGTGTGGATAAATCCTCCCAAAAGCATTTCCAAAACGGATGTGGAGAAGACTGGATCAAGGCGGGAATCTCCTTGGATAAAATCAGGGCGCCATTTTCCGCCAATAACCTCGGATAATTTAACGTCGGGATTTTCTCTTCATAACCCTTCCTCAAGTAAATGGCCATGAGCCCATCCAGATATACCAGCCTCCAATCCGGATTTTTCTGAAGTTCGAGATACCACTGTGTCGCGGGGATAAAACTAAAAAAGAGGATATCGGGCTGGTATTTTGCCAAGAGCGGCTGCAGCCCCCCGGGGACCAGGGACCCCATGAACTCCGAGTAAAAATCATCCCCCATGACTTCCAGGCGCGCGTCGATAAAGGTCTTTTGGGGGCCTTTCCAATCCAGCCATCCCCCGGAGTCCATGTGGTTCAAGACCCGCCCTTGAAGGCCGTTCTGGTTGAGGAATTCACAGGCTTTAACAGGCAGTTCTTCCAGGTTCAATCCAATTCCAAAGCGGTCCGTCCGCCGGTCGGAAACATAATAGGCGCCGCTGGCCACCCTTAGGGCCATGATGAAAAGGGCAAGGGTCAGGACCCAAGCGGTTGGGATTTTTAAGAAAGCCAACTTTTGAACCTGATGGAGCCAGGATGCCTTCATGTCGCTCCAACAGGATGCCGCGATCGGAAGGCAGGAAAGGAAAAGGAAGGGAATGTTCCGCAAGGCGGTAAAAGAGAGCCATAAAAAAAAGGCCGCAATTAGGATTTCATGGATTTTCCTCTTCCTGATCGTCACCAGGATCATGACGATGAGAGCCGGGCAAAATAATTTGTAAAGGAGCAGGTAGAGGGTCGGGGTTGACCAAAAGGTATCATTGAGTCCCCAGGGCGGTTGGAATTCCTTGATGGTGGCCTTGAAAATACTGGAGGCGTTGAGCCTGTTCAGGAGAACGAAAGGGAAAGACATTCCTTGGAACCCGTAGGGATTCAACAGGCAAACAATCAAGGATAAGGCCGAGTAACCCCAAAGTTTTTTGTCCCCTCCCTGCCTGAGAAAATCCGAAAGGCAATAGATCCACAACAAGCCCAAGCCGATGGGAAAAAGGCCTTCCAGGTTGGCCCAGGCGAGTTGGAGAACGGGAAGCAGGAAAAGCAAATCCCGTTTCCGTTGTGCCCTCAACTCCAGGACCCACAGGATGGAAACCGAAAGAACCCAGCTTAAGATCTCCGGGCGGATCCTGAAGCGGTATTCGCACCCAAACAAGGTGGCTGTCAATAACAGCGCGCACATCCAAAGGGGGGCGTCCGCGAGCCGGAGGCGCTTGAAGGTTGCGTAAAAAGCCAAGGCGATCAAAAGGGTATTGGCGGGGGCAAGGAAAGAATAACCGCCAAGCTTGAAAAGAAGAAAAAGAAGGACCTGGTAAAGCCATTGGATATCCAGGTACTCGTGGTCCGGGACGGAATAAGTGAAGGTGTCACAGGAGGGAAAGACGCGGTTTTGCAAAATCCATTGGCCGGCTCTCAAATGAAACCCCAGGTCGGTGTCATTGACCAGCCTAAGTCCTAAAAGCGCCAGCAGGAGAAAACAAGCCCATAAACAGTAAAGCCAGGGATCGGCAAAGGGTTTCGGAACAGGTTCTACGACTTTTTCAGCGGAATCGGCGGGGGGATTGGAATCCATTTCGAAATTATAACAAAAGCACAGGTCTGGCCCAAACTGACCTTTTTAAATTATGATGGTCTGGATGAAACCGGCCCCTACCCAAAAAGACCCTTTGACCCGCTGGCTTCTGCCCGCCGCCTGGATCGCGGTCATCCTCCTGGCCTATGGGCGTCTTCTGGTCCACCCGGATCTCCATATCGCTTGCCCGGAAAACGACACCTGGAACCTGCCCATCCGATGGTCCGTCCTATCTTCCTTGAGGCAAGGTATTCTTCCCCTGTGGAACCCCCTTTCCGCATTCGGCATCCCCTGGCTCGCCACCTGGCAGACCGAGACCTTTTATCCAGGGACCTTGTGTTTCAAAATATTCGGTTTGAATTTCTGGAACTATTCCGGAATCCTCCACCTTCTGATTCTTTCGTTGGGCCTCTACCGGCTTTTAAGAAATGCCGGAGTGGAAACCTTTTGGTCTTTCTTTTGTTCAGCCATCGCCCTCCTGAACGGCTGCGCTTACAACCATCTGGGCAGTAATTCCTCCATGGACACGATGGCCTGGGCGCCCTGGCTTTTAGTGGCCGTCCAGAACATGGCCCGTCAAAAGAAGGCCGGTAGTTTCCAATTCGCGGCTTTCCTGGCCCTTCAGATCTTCGCCGGTTATCCCCAGATTATTTTTTACTCCATTGTCGCCGCCGCGGCCTACGGCGTCTTCTTATCGGGTTGGAAATTCCCGTTGCAGTTTTTCTTCCCCCTTCTCTCAGGCCTCATCCTATCCGCCTGCCAATGGTTGCCTTCCGTGGAGTATTTTTTCCTGAACTCGGTGCGGTTTCCCGCCGTTCAGAACAACCCGGGATTTTTTCTTCCGCTGGAAAACTTGAAAACCTTTCTTCATTTCAACGTCCTTTGGCAGAACAACATCCCCGACTATGTGGCTTCCCCGACTTTCTTTTATTTTAATTTCTATTCTGGCTTCATCCCTTTGATGGTGCTTATCCTTGGAATGGCCCGATGGAACAAGCTTAAAACCGAAACGCGATTTTTCCTTGCAGGTTTCCTTCTTTTTCTCATCTGGGCTTTGGGTTGGCCGGCCATGCTCGGCAACGCCCTTCACCTTCCCCTGCCGGCCTTCCTGGAACCTGCCAAATGCTGGGTCCTCCTGAACGTGCTGGAACTGGCGGCCCTGGGACTGATCGGCAAGGACCTTTTTCCCAAGCCGGGCGCCTGGAAATGGGCTGTTCTCATGATAGCCCTCGCAGACCTTCTCTACGCGGTTTGGACCCGCCCCCTGGAAAGAAATTTCTTTCCTCCCCATCCGTTGTTGGCGCAGGAATCCGCAAAAATAAAAGACAACCTGGAGCAGGGCCGTGTTTTGATCCTACCTGACGCACAGCGGCACCAGGAGGTTTATACCCCGCTTCCCTCGCACGATGGAAAACCTCTGTTCAAGCATTTTGTCCCCAATTCCAATCTTTTCGTTTCCCTGCCGGTGGCCAATTTTTACGGCTCCACCTGGCCGTCTTGGGGGTCCCTCGATGCGCAATTTTATTTTTTCCGGGGGTTTCCCTACTTGCGGGGAACTTTAATGGACTTCCTGGGGGTGGATCTCCTACTCCTGACCGGAGGCAATCTGGCTCCCCCTTATGAAAAAATATTCCAGGACCCCCCTTGGACCCTGTGGAAAAACCCACGGTCCCTGGGTTCCCATTTTTTCTTTTTCGGGAACCCCCAAGAGGGCAGCCGCAAAGAAGCGTTCCAAGCCTTCGCGGACGGCGCCAATCCCCTTCAAACCCTTTACTTGGACGCCAGCTTCGTTTCAGAACCTTCCCTTCATCAGCCGAGCCTCTTGGATCCCTCCAAAATCCTGTTTAACCTTCCCCGGGATCGAAAGGGTTTCTTGGTCATGGCGCAAAATGCCATGCCCGGATGGCGGGCCTGGATTGACGGGAAAGAAACCGAAATCCGCCAAGCGGACGGGATTTTCCAATGTGTGTCGTTTCCGGAAGGATCCCGGACGGCGCATTTGCAATACGAACCCGCGAGTTTCCGCCTGGGTTTGTTCTTGAGCCTGGCGTCCTGGATGATGCTGTTATCTTTCGGAGGGATTAAAAAGGAATCCTAGACCGGAAGGTTTAGCATTTCTTTGAGGGGCTGAAAAACCTGGGAAGGGGTGATCTTCCGGAGGCATTCCTGTTGGACATGCTTGGCCTTGTTACCCTCCTGCGGATAGGGGCACTCATTCCGGTCGCAAGGCCCGCAATCCAGGAAATGTTGTAGAAACCTGTGCCTGGAGTCCCCCGGTTTAACCCAGCTGATACCCCAATGGGGACCGCAAAGGGTGAGGCTCCGGGTTCCCAAGGCCTGGGCCAGGTGTTGGGGGGTTCCGTCGGCTCCCACGAGCAGATCTAGTTTGGAGATGAAAGCCGCCGCCTGGAAAAGGGTCGTTTCCGGCTTCACCAGGGTCTTGTCCTCCAACCCCGATCGGATTTCACCGATCAAGGCTTTGTCCCCCGGCCCCCCGAACAGGATCGGCTTCACTCCCAGTTGCCCAAAAATCAAGAGAACCAATTCCTTCCACTGATCCGGGGACCAGCGTTTGGAAGGCCAACTGCCGGTAGGATTCAACCCGATTTCCCATTTTAACCCCGCCATTTCTCCCCGCGCAAATAATTCCTCGGCCCACTGGAGATCCTTCTCTGGGATGAATAATTCCGTCCGGTTCCCGTCGTCGGGCACATTCAGGAAACGGAGGATGTCCAGGTTCACCTCGGCCTGGTATTTGCGCACCTTGTTCTTGGGAATAGGATGGGTGAAAGCCCACTTGCGCACCCGGAAAGCGAATCCCGCCCGAAGCGGCGCGCCCGTAGCCAGGGTCAGCCAGGCCGACCGGGGCTCGGCGGCCAGGTCCAGGACCCAATCGTAACGGGACTTCCTGAGCGACCGGATGAATTCCCATTTCTTCCGGAGGGATTCGTGCTTTTCAGGGTGCAGGATTAAACGGTCTAGGTTTGGATTTTTTTGGAGGATAGGGCCACTGACGGGGCGGGTGAGAAAATGGATCTCGGCTGTTGGGAATTTTTTCCGGAGAGCGCGCAACAGGGGTGTGGAAAGGATGACGTCCCCGATGCCCTTCAACCGGATCAGGAGGATTCGTTTCGGAAAGGAGGGAATGGGAACCGGCACCCTATTTCACGGGAGTTAGCCAATCGAAACGGTCCGGGGTTTCTCCCCGGATGATGTCGAAAAAGGCCTTTTGGACCCTCTCGGTGACCGGGCCCCGCTTACCGTCGCTGACTGGAATATTGTCGACCTTGGAAACATGGACGATCTCCGCAGCGGTTCCCGTCAGGAACACCTCGTCGGCAACATAGAGGCTTTCGCGGGGAAGCACTTGCTGGCGGATCTCAATGCCCAGGTCCCGGGCCAAAACGAAAACTGAATGCCGGGTGATGCCCGGAAGGATGGAGGAATTGGTGGGTGGCGTGAAGATAACACCGTTCTTCACCATAAAAACGTTCTCACCCGATCCCTCCGAAACAAATCCGTAATGGTCCAGGACGATTCCCTCGTCGAACCCGTCCTGGACGGCTTCCATCTTCACCAGTTGGGAATTCAGGTAATTCCCTGCCGCCTTGGAAAGGGTTGGAAAGGTATTGGGAGCCGGCCGTTGCCAGGAGGAGATCCTGACCGAGATACCCTTGGTGAGGGATTCCTTGCCCAGGTAGGAGCCCCAATTCCAGGCCGCGATGGCGCAATGCAGGGGGTTTTTCAGGGGATTCACGCCCACCGGTCCGTAGCCCCGGAAGACGAAAGGACGGATGTAGCAGGCCTTGAGTTTGTTGGTCCTCAACAACTTCACCACCGAGTCGCTGAATTGTTTCTTGGTGTAGGGGATATCCATCCGGTAAATTTTCGCGGAATCGTAAAGCCGGTCCATGTGGGCGTCAAGCCTGAATACCGCCGGCCCTCCCTTGGTGTTATAGCAACGGATGCCCTCGAATACGCAGGACGCGTAGTGGACGACGTGGGATAGGACATGGATGGTTGCTTTTTTCCAATCCACCATCTTCCCGTCAAACCAAATTTTTCCTTTACCGAACAAGGTGATTCCTCCCTGAAAATAAAAAAGTGGCGTCATTATAGCAGGAAATATTTATATATCCCTTTATTTGACCCTGCCCTGGCGGCCCAATAGGTCAATTGCTTTCCCGGTAATGAAATCCACATCCAGCTGGTCCATGCAGGCCATCCGGGAACATTGCTCCCGTCCGCAATGACTGCAATCGACCTCGGCGTGGGCGTACGCGTGGGGGGCCTTGTAGGGAAACCAGATTTCAGGCTCCCCGGGCCCGAAAATCCCCAAGGTAGGCGTACCCACGGCCGGTCCGATGTGCATGGGCCCCGCGTCATTGGAGACCAACAGGTCCGACGCCTCGATCAGCGCTGTCAGGCCCCTCAAGGAAGGCTGGTTCGCGAAAAGCCAACCCGGTTCCATTTGGACCTCGAAGCTCCGCGCCAAGCCGGCATCCTTGGGTCCGAAGAGAAAAAGAGGCCTGGCTCCCTTTTTGGCAAGCCTCCACCCCAGCTCCACGAAACGCTCCAAGGGCCATCGCTTGGTGGGCCAGGTTGCCCCTGGAAAAAGAGCCGCTACTTTTTGTCCCGGCCTTAACAGCGCCCGTTTCAGGATGGTCTTGGCATGGACTTTCTCTTCCTTCGTCGTGAAGAGCGATGTTTTGTACGGTCCCTCGAATGAAAAACCCAGGGCCCTCACCTGGTCCAGGTAAGCGTCCGTGACGGGCCTGCGCCCGGAGGGGAGGGGTTTCGTCGCGGGCTTGGCTACGGTGGTATAAGCCCAGGACCGCCCTCTCATCTCAAAACCCACCCTCAAGGACGCCCCGCTGAAAAAGGACATTAGCACCGTCCGAAAATTCCCAAACAAGTCCAGGACGGCGTCAAACCGGTGCCGCCGAAGCTGTCGGTAAAAACCCCCAATGTAAAAGGGATTTTTTTTCTTCCCGGTCACAAAGGGGATGACGCCCGCGATATCCGGGTGATTCCCGAGTATTTCCGCATAGGGCGTCTCGGCCAGGTACCAAACCTCGGTACCGGGATTTTTCCCCCGCAGGACCCCGGCCAAGCCGGTGGCCAGGATCAGGTCCCCCAGGAAACGGGGGCGCAGGATCAAGACTTTTCGGGGAAATTCCATGGTCAAATCGCCATTCTGGAATGTATCAAGGCTTTGAGCGGCCGGATCACCTCTTCCGGCTGCAAAGCCATCATGCACTCGTGCTTTTTCGCCACGCAAACCGAAAGCCCGCAGGGGCGGCAGGAAACTTCCTTGAATATAACCGGATGCTTTTGCTTGGTATAGGGGTGCCAGCGGTTCAGGGGTTCCGGCCCCCAGACCGTCAGGGTGGGGGTTCCCACCGCGGCAGCCAGGTGGCGCGGACCGGTATCCACGCTCAGGACGGCGGCGGCCTTCCGGAAAAGTCCCATCATGGGGACCAAACTGGTGCCGGCGTAAACCGGGAGGCTTTGGCCCAGCTCCTTCTCGATTTTCGGGATTCCCTTCCTCTCGAAGGAAGCGCAGGTGAAAAAAACCTTGAGGCCGTTTGAAAGCAGTTCCCGGATAACGGCGGCCCACTTGTCGGGATACCATTCCTTGCTCGGACAGCTGGCGAAGGGATTGACGGCCACCACCAGGTCTTCCCCGGAAAACCGGTTGGCCTTCCAAAAAGTCTCGGCAAACTGCAGGGCCTTTTCCGGCACGGGCCAATAACCGCCCTCCCGGTCATGGGGCTTGGGTTCCAGTCCGATCAGGCTCAGGATGCGCCGGTCGAGTTCCCAGGCCGGTGCCGTCAACTCGTCGTCCCCCTTGGCACACGAATCGTAAAACCTCCGGATCGGGGGAAGGTCCAGCCCGATCTTATAGGCGGGCTCTCCCCAGGAGATCAACTGGGCGCTGCGGTGGGAGGCGGAAAAATCGATGGCCAGGTCGAAAGCCCGCTCGCGCAGGGCCTTGGCCATGAGGTGGTTTTTCCAGGCCCGGACCCAGAAGGGTTTCCGGTCGACAGCTCCCCGGTGGTAGGCCAGGACCTCGTTGGCCCATCCCGCCGCGCGGTACAGCTCGTGGGCCGGGGGCTGGATCAGGGCTGTGATCCAAGCCTTGGGAAAAGCTTCCCGCAGGGCCTCGAAACAGGTCCCGGCCAGGATGGCGTCACCGATGGGCCGTAGCTTGACCGCGAGAATGCGCTTCATGGTAGCGGTGTCTCCTGCCGGTTTTCAGCTTGGACCCGGGCCGGGTAATCCAACTTTTTTTGGATGGCTTTGAATACTTCTTCCACGGAAATGGCGTGCAGGCATTCGTACCCGATCGGGCAGGTCCTTTGGAAACAGGGACTGCATTCGGTTTTTTTGTAGATCACTTCATGTCCCGTACCGAACGGCCTCGTCCATGTGGGAGAAGTGGAGCCGAAAAGGGCTACGGTGGGCGTCCCAACGGCAGAGGCCATATGCATGGGGCCCGTATCGCTGGTCACTAAAAGCCGGCAACGGGACAAAACCTCTGCCAGGGTCAGGACGTCGGTCTTCCCCACCAGCCAGAGGAAGTGGTCCGCCCCTGAATCCCCAAGTCCCTTTTTTAATCCCCCCGGGAAAACCTCATCACCTTCTCCGCCGAGGATAAGGATGGTTTCCTTCCGGGACCGCCTCAACTGATCGGTCAATTCCAGCCAATAAGGCAGGGGCCAGCGTTTGGCCGCCCCATAGGTGGCGCCGGGGCAAAAGGCCAGGAAATCCCCACCCCGGATGACATCCAACCGGTCCGCCTTTTCGCGGGCCTCCGGGGTCAAGGGGCTCGACAGGCGGAAGCTTTGGGTGGTGGCTTTCATTTCGAAACTTTTTTGGGCCAGGTCCAAATATTCCCAAACCAGGTGTTTTTGACGGGGAGTTTCATAGGGAATCACCCGGGTTAAAAAAAAGTCCCGGCCTTCCCCACCCCACCCGATGCGCGACGGGACCCCCGCCGCGAAAACGAAAAATGCGGATGAAAAGGACGTGGGAAGAACCAGCACGGTGTCAAATCCCTCCCGCTGGATCTCCCGGACCGTTCTCCAATAAGAGAGAAATCCCCGGTTTTCTCCGGTGGAAAACACCTGGTGGATTCCGGGAAAATTTTCCCAAAACTCGGCAAAGGGCTTCCGGGCCAGGATGGATATTTCCGCTTCTGGAAAGAACCGGATGATTTCCGAAACGGCAGGCGTGGCCATCAGGGTGTCCCCAAGCCAATTGGGAACCCGCACCAGAAGTTTGCGGGGGCGGGTTGGAATAGGACTTGTCAGGGTTTGCACAGTAATTCATTGTAAGTTTTCCGGAGGGTTTTCGTGAGTTTTTTCGACGAAAACAATTCGGCGGCCCTTTTTCGCACTTTTAATCTCAGGGATTTCAAGTTTCGTTTTCGGAGCCTTTCCAATATCCCGCAAAGCTCCTCCACGGATCCGGCCGGGAAAATCATGCCGGGGTCGCCGATCACTTCAGGGATGGCCCCGCAATCGGACCCGACAGCGGGAACCCCGCAGGCCATGGCTTCCGCCAGGACATAGCCGAATTGCTCCACCCATCTCTTCGTGGGAAGACTCGGCAGGACCAGCAGGTCCCCCAGGCGGTAATACCGGGGAATCTGGCCGTAAGGGATGAAGTCCAAAAGATGAATATTCTTTTGGAGGCCATTTTTTTGGATCCAAGCGGCCGCCCCTTCCTCGTCCTTGCCGATTAAAAGAAAGTGGTAATGGGGGCGGGACTCCGCCAGCCTTTGGGCCGCCTCTAAAAATGTGAAAACCCCCTTGCTTCGGGCCAGCCGACCCACGTAAAGCACCAGGAAGGCGTTTCCAGGGATTCCAAGGGTTTTAAGCAGGCGCGGCTCGGCCGGGCCCGGCTTGAAGAAACCGGTGTCAATGGAATTGGAAATCCTGCGGATTTTTTCCTCCGGTACGCCTTCTTCTATCAGGGCCTTTTTGGCCCCCTCCGAGACGGCAAGAAAGAGGTCGGCCTGCGCCCCGACTGCCTTTTTGATGTGCCGTTCCATAAACTTATGCTCGTTCAAATGGGGGATGTTTTCGGCGACGGTCACCACCATTTTTGCCCCGTAGATCCGTTTGGCCAGGGCCGCCTCGTAATCAAAACAAAAGGGAAGGTCCTTGATGTGGTAGAGGTCAAAACCCTTGAGACGGTCCAGCATTCCGCAAAAAGTATGGGTGCTTCCGGTCAAGGCGTCGCGCGCGGCCTGCCATTTCCGGCGGGTCCGCTCGAAGGAAGTTTTTCCCGCGATGGGGCACCAGAGGATTTGCCGGGGAATTTTGATGGAGGAAAGGTCGAATTGGGTCCTGTGGGGGATAAAAGCCACCAGGTCGAAATCTTTTTGGAGGGGCTCGTAGGATTGCATCTCGAATGGATTCAAGAGGGGCCCCCGCAAAAGGGCCACGCGCGGTTTTCGTTTCAACGGTTCCTCCTCAAGGATCTTTTCACCGCGCCTTCCACCAGGTCCACCGTCATGTTTTCCATGCACTTGAAATGCCCGAGGGGGCAGGAATCCCGTCCATGGACGTGGCAGGGCCGGCAGGAAAGGCCGGCGACTTCCACCACCGTATGGGGGCCCCAGGGCTCGAAACCCAGGGAGGTCGAGGTGGAGCCGTAAAGCACGACCACCCGGCATCCCCGGCCCGAGGCCAGGTGGACGAATCCCGAATCGTTCCCGATGAAAAGGTCGCACCGTCCAAGCAGGGCGATGGATTGTTCCAGGGAGTGTTTCTCCGGCAGGCATTCCCCCCTTTCTAGGTAGGTCCCCCGCATCCGGGCCTGGATGGCCTTGATCAGGGGTATCTCCTCCCTGCTTCCGAACCAGAGCAACTGGCACCGGTAATCCTCCACCAGGCGCGAAGCCAGCTCAGAATAACTAAGCGCGGGCCAGCGCTTGGTAAACCACCTGGCGCCCGGGGACAAACCCACCACCAAACGGGTGGATGAGATTTTATGCCGTTCCGAATATTCCCGCAGGAAACTTTGATTCGCCCTGGAGATGTGGATGTCGAATGGCACGCGCAAGGGGGAAAGGATTCCCAGCGGTTCCAGGGCCTTGAGGTATTTCTGGATAGTATGCGGCCCCGGATTTTGGGCGATTTTACCCACCATCAACCGGCGCCTAAACTTTTCCTTGTCATAAACCAGGATCCTGGTCTTCCCAAGGAAAGAGCAAACCAGATGCGTCCTCAAGGAATCATGCAGGTCCAGGACCAGGGTGGGCTCCAGTTTTCTCAGTTGGCTGATATGGTGCCAGAGGTCCCAAAATCCCTTGCCCTCCAGCAGGAAAATTCCATTCAAGGCCGGATTGTGTTGGACAGCCGGGGCATATTGTCTTTTAGTGGCGAAATAAACGGGAACATTCGGCCATACCTGCCGGAGCCGTTCCAATAGGGGGTTGGTCAAAGCCACGTCCCCCAGCGAGGAATAGCGCAGGACTAGAACTTTTTTCGGGATTTTTGGATCAGGGTTGATCTTCGCTTGCTTTCGTGCCATGGGCCTTTGCTTTAATATTGATATATTATTTCAAACGGTTTGCATCAACTAAGATTTTACATTTTCACAAGTCGTCGAGCAGGCCAAGGCGATGTTCTTCAAGACCGTGTCCCAATGGTTCTTCCCTCCGGTCACTTCCCACTTGATCCCTAAAACTAGGATGGGGATCGCCAAGTCCATTCCCTTGGGCAGCTTGACCTCGTCCTTTTCCGTCGTCACCAGGTATTTCAGGCCCCTCAACTTGGCGTCCTCCAAAATAGCCCGCAATTTCACCTGGGTATAGGGGTAATGATCCCGCAGGGTATAAGCGTGGCGCACCAGCACCTTGTAATCGGCCAAAGTTCGGATGAAGGAAAGGGGTGTGCCTAAGCCCGAAAAAGCTCCCACGGAAACGCGGTCCAGGGTGGAGGGCCTGACCGTCTTGCCGGTCTTGAAGTTCCTCAAAACCAGCGGTTTATAGCGCGATTCCACGACGTAGGCCCTGGGGTTGTTCCGATGGAGAACCGTGTGGATGTCCTCCGGACTCCGGGCCAGGTTGACCTTGTTGAGGATAAAAACGTCGGCCTCCGCCAGGGCGCTGAGCGGTTCCCGGAGCAAACCTGCGGGGAGAACCCATCCCGTGCTAAAGGGATTGATGCCGTCCACCACCAGGATGTCCAGGTCCCGGTGGAACTCAAAGCGCCGCTGGAAACCGTCGTCCAGGATGATCAGGTCGGGTTTGAAATACCTAATGGCTGCCATGCCGGCGAGGTAGCGGTCCGTGCTGACCACCACTGCGGCCTTGGGTACGCTCTTGGCGATCAACACCGGCTCGTCCCCTCCCTCCTCGGGCGTGGCCAGGAGGGTTTTCCCATCCGAGACCCAAACGAGCGGCGAGGACTTGTTCAAGCGGCGGTAACCCCGGCTCAAGACGGCGACTTTTTTCCCCTGCTCGCTGAAATGCCGGGCCAGCGCGATCACCACCGGCGTCTTTCCTGTTCCTCCGGTCGTGATGTTCCCAACGCTGACGACCGGGCAAGCCAGCCTTTTCCGCCGAAGGAAACGGGTCCGGTAGGAAGTCTTTTTTATCCACCAACCCGCCAGGAAAAAAAAGGAAAGGCCTTCCAATAGGGAAAACACGATAAATTCGAACCAATTCCGCTGTTTCTCATGCAGGAATTTTAAGTAGGCGCTTTCCAAGTCGATCATAGGTCTTTCCTAAACCATTCCAGGGATTTTTCAACAACCTTTCATGGTTATGAAAATTGAAGCGGCCATTTTTCTAAAACCTGGTCCAACATCTTTTGCGTAGCCCCTCGCATGGCGATGACGGATCCATAAGCCTTCCGGCCCGAATCCTTGGCTGTTTCCAGGTCGAGGAATTTTTTAAATGCCTGCGCCAATTCGCCGGCTTCTTTCAACTGGATTCCTCCGCCCGATTGGATCAGGGCTTTCGCCGCTTCCCGCACGTTCTGGGTATAAGTCCCGAAACAAACCGGCACCGAGGATAAAGCCGGTTCCATGAGGTTGTGTCCGCCCACGGGCACCAATGTCCCCCCCACGAAAGCGGCCCGGGATAGGGCGTAAGCTAAAGATAACTCCCCCAGGGTATCCAGGACAATCACCCGCTCGCTTCCGGCGCCTTTTCCCATTTCACTTCGCAATACGCTGCTGACGCCGGAATGGTCCAATTTTTGGCGGTATACCGGGATGTTCTTCAGGTGCCGGGGCGCCACCAGCACTTTAACATCGGGGGAATATCCCAGGATCTCGGGGACCAAGGGAAGTAAAAGATCATCTTCGCCCCCCCTGAGGCTGCCGAGTGTGAATAAGATGTCCCCTTTTCCAACGTTGATTTCGTTCCGGAATTTTTCCACTCGGGCCGGATCAGGCGTCTGCAGGTCGTATTTCATCTGGCCCACGACTTGGATTCTTTTCTCCCCAACGCCAAGCTCCTGGAGCCTTTCCTGGTCCTCCCGGGTCTGGACCAGGCAGAGGTTGAAACAATTCAAAGGAGCGCGGAACAGGGCCCCGAATCTTTTATATTTCGGGAAACTGCGGTCGGACACCCGGCCGTTGATGAGTAGAAGCGGGATTCCATTGGAGCCGGTTCTTAAAAGCCAGTTGGGCCAAATTTCGGTCTCGGCGGCAAGAACCATGATGGGCCGGAGGAATGAGAAAGCCCTTTTCAGCGGGCCGCCCGAGTCCAGTGGCGCCAGGAAAACAGAATCGGCAACGCCTTTTTCCAAGGCGATTTTTTTACCGCTCTGGGAAGTGGTGGTGAGGATGATTTTAGCGGAGGGCCGGGCCTTCCGGAACGCCCGGCAAAAAGGGGTGATGGCGTTCACTTCCCCGGTCGAGGCCGCGTGAAGCCACAGGTTGTATCCAATCGATAGTTTTTGTATTTCAGCGTCGGGGTAAAATCCAAGTCTTTCCGCCAGGGAGGAAGACCTGGCGAAAACATTCGCCAAACGGGCCATCCCGCTGATCGCACTCATGAGTAATCGGTAGAAAATAATGGCCAATGGATCGCCTTTAGAAACCGAAATGGTTGATTCAATCCACCCTTGCGGGCACTCGTTCATCTACATTCGTTCGCATCTTTTACGTTCTTTAATAAGCCGCCAAAGGATTCAACAAAAGGATAATTATCTTTTTCTCCGCTTTCCGGTGTTTCGAATAGCAGGACCCGCATTCCCATATTTTTGGCAGTGGCCAAGTTGGAAGACCTGTCATCAACACAGAGGCATTCCTCTGGCTTGAAACCGGCTTTTTTCAAGGCAAACTTAAAAATTCCAGGATCGGGTTTTCGAATTCCAATTTCACCGCTGACGGCCCACCCGTCAAAATATTTTTCCAAATTGAACCTTTTTCTCAAAAGAACCGACCACTCCGCCACATCGTTGGACAGGCAATAAAGGCTGTAGCCTTCACGGTCCAGGGCCTGGAGGCCATCCACAACGCCTTCGTTAAGGACATAATTTTGAACGTAATCCCCGTCCCGGTTCCCATCCAATCCCGTTTTTTTCCAGAATTCCTGGGCCGTCATCCGCCCCAGGCTTCTGGCGATATAAAGATCCAATATTGCCTGGGCGCCGATTCCCGATCCGTTTCTTCGGCAAAAAGGGATCAACACCTCGGATACATCATCCCCCGACTGGTATAAAACCCCCATCGCGTCGATGAACAAGCATTTTATTCGCTCCAAGTTCAATCCCTGAAAACAAAATTTACCTTTATGATTTTTAAAAGGGTAAACGACCATTCGTCGTTCGAAATCATGACGATTTTCCCGGACTATGCCTTCGAGGAATGGTTTTTGCGGAAATAACCTTCCGCTTCCCGGGTGACCCGGTCCATCTCTTTCTGGATCTTGTCCATGTATTCCTCATCCTTCCCGCCCTCGCGGGAGATCCGGATAGGGTCGCCATAAACGAACACCGCGCGGCTGAAGGGTTTGGGAATGATGAATCGATCCCAGCTTGTCAGCCGCCAGCAATGCTCCGCGGCGAAACCGTAGGGCACCACCGGGCAGCCCGCCTGCCGGGCGATATTGACCGCGCCCATCTTCATCTCCCGCCGGGGGCCCCTGGGCCCATCCGGCGTGATGGCGCACCGCTCGCCCCACTTCAGGCATTCCACCATCTCGAGGGAGGCTTCCTTCCCTCCCCTGGTGCTGGAGCCCCTCACCGTGTTATAGCCGAAGAATTTCCCAAGGGTGGCCACCAGTTCCCCGTCCCGGCTGGTGGAGATCATCACATGCACCCCCCGATGGCGGTGATGCCAGATGCCCATGAGGATGGTCTCGTGCCACAAGACCCAAAGGGGCGGCTCGCTCTGACTGGCTCGGGGTCCCCACTCGGGTTTTCCCGCTTCCCGGATGCGGATGGTTAAACCCAGCAGGTAAATCAGGGGCGTGGCGATGGCCAGGATCAACCAATCCAAGAGGGTCAGCCGGTAGGGGTTCAAGCCTTGCTTCCCAGGAGCATCAGTATTTCCCTTGCCGCGTTCCGGGAAGGCTGGGCTGGCCGGGAGAGGGCTTTTCGGATTTTTTGAAAGGCCTTCAACTGCTTTTCCCGGACCTGCTTCTTGTCCAGGAGCACCAGGGATTCAGCGTAAAGTTTTTCCGGTGTCGCCATTTCCTGCAGAAGCTCGGGAACCAAGGGACTGTCCAGTAAAAGGTTGGGGAGGGAGATATATTTGAGCTTGATAAGCCTCTTGGCGAGGAAACCCGTCAAAGCGGCCACCTTGGCCACGACCACCAGGGGAATTTGAAGAAGCGCGGTTTCCAGGGTTCCGGTCCCGGATTTCACCCAGGCCAACTCGCAAATCTTCCGCAAATCCCATGCCGGGGCGTCCACGAAAATAATGGCGTCGTCCGGCGTTAAACCCGGATAGTCCGCAAACTCCAGGCCGTGGGGTTTGGGCACGATGAAAGCCGCGTCCGGATAGTCCTTTTTCAAGAGCCGTGAGGCCGCGAGAAAGAGGGGCCATATTTTTTCCACTTCTTTTTTCCGGCTTCCGGGCATGGCCGTGATGAGGGGAAACCGGGCCGGGTCCAGCCCGTATTTCTTGAGGTCCTGGAATCGCTTCGGCGGTTTCAGGTCCATCTCCTCCAATAAAGGGTGGCCCACATGGACCGCCTCCATGCCCCTTTCCCTGAAAAATTTTTCCTCGAAGGGCAGGATGACCAGAAGTTTCCGGATGTTTTCCCTCATGGCTTTGATGCGCCCCTCGCGCCAGGCCCAGGCCTGGGGGGCGATGTAATAGCAAACCGGCACTCCCAGGCGGTGCGCTTTTTCCGCGAGCCGCAGGTTGAACCCGGGATAATCCACGAGGACCAAAAGGTCCGGTTTTTCCTCCCGCAGCCACTTTTCGCAATTCCTGAAACGCCTCAGGCTCAAGGGAAGGTGCCTCACCACCTCCACCACGCCCATGATGGCGTTCCGGGTCAAATCCTCCCGGACTTCCATGCCGGCCTGGGCCATCAAGGGGCCTCCCAAACCGAAAATTTTCAGTTTCTTGTTTTTGGAAAGCAACGCCCGGATCACTCCGGCCGCGTGCATATCTCCGGAAGCCTCCCCGGCTACCATCATTATTTTTTGCCCGTCGATTCGCGCCAAAGAATATTCCCTATTTTAAAATTTAGAATTTGTAATCCGGCCCGTTTTCGAAGGGCTAGTATGCCGGGGTGTTCGGAATGATGGTAAAACGGAAATTAAAATAACCCAGGAGCGCGTAGCCCGATTGCCAACGCTCATAGGCGAGGTTGAACGCGAACAAGCCGTCGATCTGGCTGTTCAAAAGCACCGGATTCTGTGGCATGGGGAAAGGTTTCCAGATCTCGAACTTCCAATTGGTGCCGAGAAGACGCCAATCCCAACCGGTATAGAAAAGGCTCGGCGGCGCCCCCCCTTGCAGATCCTGGGGGTTGTTCGTCAGGAGGGGAAGAAACTGGGAATGATTCAGGTTTGGGGCGAAAGAACCCAAGCCGATGCTGTTGAACGCATCCTTGAACCCGTAAACATAGCCGAAGTGGACCGCGGTGTTTTTGGCGATGGACTGGCTCATGACCGTGTACACCCCTCCCATAGAATTGCCGGTGAGTTGGAAATTCTGGCTGGAGCCCCCGGTGGCCCCGGGGTTTCCGCCGTTCAAGAGAAGGGTCATCAGGAGGCCCGAGGCAAAGCCCGGAGTGGTCCTGGTCTGGTCCAGCCAACCGTACTTGACGTCGCTGGTCAAGAGCCAGAGCCGGAGGGGATTCAAGTATTGCGTCTTGGTGCCCGCGTCCTTTTCCGCGATGGAACCGATGTAATAGGAAAAACCGATGTCCCAATTCCAGCGGTCCCAATGGTCCCATCCGTTGGAATAGGCGGTGGATAACAACGCCAGCGAGGCCCTGGAAATGTTGGGAGTGTTGGTCATGGTGGGCGTGAAAGTCATGGTGGGGGATTGGGTGCCCGTCACGGTCGGAGTGAAGGTGATGGTGGGGGAAAAAGTTGCGGTCGGCGAACCCGGCGTGAAGGTATCGGTGGCGAAGGGGTCCCAGGTAAAGGTCCAGGTGGGGGTGGCGTATGGGTTCACCGTAGGGGTGGACGTTGGGGTAACTGTGGGCGTAAACACCGAATTATCCGCATTGGAGTTCGCGGGGACAGGCGTGGAAGTCCAGGTGGGAGAAGTGGAGGCCGAATTCTGGGCCCAAGCGGTAGAAGCCTGGGAAAGGAATAAAGCCGGCAGGACTACCAGGATCAACCGTTTAGCGCAGGATGTAAACCGTGACGTTTTTCTTTCCAAAACGTACCGCCTCTTCGTAAGTGTCGAAACAAAGGTCAATCTTGTTCCCCTTGATGGCGCCGCCCTTGTCGGCGGCAATGGCATAGCCGTAGCCCACAATATAAAGCTGTGTCTTGAGCCGGATATACCGGGGATCCACCGCCGCCACCCCGTAGCCGGCCTTGAGGCCGGAGGCGGTGTATCCGGAGGCGTAAGGCCAGGTGTCCTCCGGGCCGGGATAATACGCCGTCGCCTGCATGGTCAGCGTCTTGCTGACCCTGGCCCTTTTTTTCAAGGTATAAAGCTTTTGGTTAAGCGCGGTCCCTTCCAATACTTTAGCATCCTTCGTGGGGATCAAAACCTTCGATTTTAGGACTTTTTCAAAAGCCTCCTCTCCGTTCAGGTAAAAATCCTCGGTTTCCAACTGGGCCATCCCGTCCTTGCCCTGCTGGATATCGATGATTTCCCCGACGTTGAGGTTGTCGGCGTAGTCGGTGTGGGTGTTGTAGTGGGATTTCTTTTTAAAATCCTTCACCCGCCTTTCCACCAACCCCAGGTCGATTTCCAAGCCCTCGGTGACCGCGGC
Organism: candidate division FCPU426 bacterium; assembly: GCA_963847625.1. Lineage (GTDB taxonomy): Bacteria > Oederibacteriota > Muellerivitia > Muellerivitales > Muellerivitaceae > CAWCKJ01. Next base: position 84,822 of record CAWKAR010000034.1, read on the forward strand.
CGAGAGGGGCGGCACGACCACGTCCTGGGTCTTGAGGGGTATGTTCATCTCCCGGACGACCTCCCCCACTGTTTTCCCCGCGGTCATAACGTCGGTTTCCCGGTCGCCTTGGAAAAGGCAGACATGGAGCCGGACCCGGTGCGTTTGGTAATAAAGCCACCCCCCCGCCCCGAGAAGAGCCAATCCCATGATGATTATGACGCCCCACATGATCTTTTTCTTCATGCTCACAGCCACCTCGCGGTTTTAAACCGGCATTTCAAGGGTTAATTCGCAGCCAGGAGTCACCGGTATATTAAGGAAGGAACGGTCTATCCCCCGCGATACCCACACATGGATCATGACTCGATGAAGTTCCTGAGGAGTGTCCTGCCCGACTCGGTCAAGATCGATTCAGGGTGGAACTGCACGCCCTCCACGGCGAGGGTCTTATGCCTCACCCCCATGATTTCCCCTTCCTCGCTCTCGGCCGTCACGGCCAGGCAATCCGGGAGGGTTTCCCTCTGGATGGCCAGGGAATGGTACCGGGTCGCTTTGAAAGGATTAGGCATTCCCTTGAAGACGCCCTTGCCGTCGTGGCTGATCCGGCTGGTCTTTCCATGCATGATTTTTTTCGCCCGGACGATTTTTCCCCCGAAGGCGTATCCGATGCTTTGGTGCCCCAGGCAGACCCCCAGGATGGGGATTTTCCCCGAGACTTGCTGGATGACGTCCACGGACACCCCCGCTTCCTTGGGCGTGCAGGGGCCTGGCGAGAGGAGGATATGGCGGGGCCTTTTCTCCAGGATTTCCGCCACTGTGATTTCATCATTGCGGGCCACCAAGATCTCCAGGCCCATTTCGCCCAGGTACTGCACGAGGTTATAGGTGAAGGAATCGTAATTATCGATGACGAGTATCATGGTCGGCCCCCTTTCCGGCCCCCGGAGCTCCCCGCCGAGCGCTCCGCCTGTTCGATCGCCATGAAAACCACCCGGGCCTTGTTACAGGTTTCCATGTATTCGTTCTCCGGCACCGAGTCGGCCACCAGCCCGGCCCCGGCCTGCACATAGGCGGTGGTTTTTTTCCCTTTTCTTTTCAGGACCGCGGACCGGATGGTGATGGCCGAATCCATGTTCCCGTCGAACCCAAAGGCCGTCACCGCCCCGCCGTAGATTCCCCGCCGGGAAAGTTCCAACTCCTCGATGATCTCCATGGCCCGGATCTTGGGCGCGCCGGAAAGGGTTCCGGCGGGGAAACAGGATTGGAAGGCGTCATAGGCCGTCTTTCCCTTTTTCAGCCGCCCCGTGACGTCGGAGACGATGTGCATGACGTGGGAGTAGCGCTCGATGCGCTTGAAATGCTCCATTTTGACCGTGCCGTAGTCGCAGACCCGGCCCAGGTCGTTGCGCGCCAGGTCCACCAGCATCACGTGCTCGGCGAGTTCCTTCTCGTCGGCCAGCAGGCTTTCTTCCAGCCGCGTGTCCTCTTCGGCGGTTTTCCCGCGAGGCCGTGTTCCGGCGATCGGCCGGGTTTCCAGCACTCCGTTTTGCACCCGGATCATCATTTCCGGCGAGGACCCCACTAAATCCACGCCGTTAGCCCTGATGAGGAACATGTAAGGCGATGGATTCAACCGCCGAAGGACCCGGTAAACCGTCACGGCGTCGGTCTTCACCGGCTTTCCAAACCTTTGGGAACCCACCACCTGAATGATGTCCCCCGCCTTCACGTATTCCTTGGACTTCACCACTAGGTTTTGAAAGGCTTCTGGTGTCATTTCAGACTTGAACCCGGACAAGTCGTTCGAACCCACCTCTTTGCGGGCCGTGACCGGGATCTCCACCGCTCCCCTCAAGGGTTTCTCCAGCTTCTTCGCCAGGGTGTTTAACCGTGCGACCGTTTCCAGGTAGGTCCTTTTCAAATCGGTCTTGGGTTCAAGGGGGACGTTCACGATCAGCCGAAAGGTGCGTTTCAAATGGTCAAAAAGTACCAGTTGGTCGGCCACCATCAGGTAGAGGTCCGGCAGGTTCAGGATATCCGGCTTAAGGCTCGGTAATTTCTCGAAATACCTCACCGCGTCATAGCCGACGAAACCCACCAGCCCGCCGAGAAACCCGCCCGTGCCGCCCTCCAGGGGCGCCTGGCGGATGCCGGCAACCTTATCCTTAATATCCTGGAGTGGGTTGGCGCTGATGACTGTGTTCTTTTTGGCGCCGGCGCGGTAGGCCAGCAAACCGTTCTTGGCCTCGTAAACTCCGGTGGGTGAAAAACCCATGAAGGAATACCGGGCCACCTGCTCGTTTTTCTCGACGCTCTCCAGCAGGAAGCTGTTGGGCCCGCCCCCGAGTTTCAGGTAAGCGGACAGCGGCGTTTCCAAATCCGACTGGAAAACCATATTGACCGGGATGCGGTTGTATTGGCGCGCCAGGAGCCGGAAGGATTCGAAGGATGGAACTACGTTGGAAGAATTTTGGCTTTTCATGGAAGAAACCCCCTTAAATTTGAATTTAAAAGTAAGCGACAGCGGTCCCAGGCTCTCAGGAGAGCCAAGCGGAGCGACGCCAACGGTTTAAATTCAAACCAAGAGAAGTCTTCATTTCTTACCGTAGACCTTTTTGGGGTCGAAAACCTGGACGCCCACGTCCTTCCAGTTTTCCCCCGATAATTTGTTAAAGAAGCAGGAGCGCTTGCCGGTGTGGCAGGCCGCCCCCCGATCTGCTCTATTTTTACCAGAATTGCGTCTTTATCGCAATCGGTGAAAAGAGCCTCCACCTTCTGGATATTTCCGGATTCTTCGCCCTTTTTCCACAGTTTCTTGCGGGTCCGGCTCCAGTAGGTCATGATGTTGCCCGACTTGACCGTTTGCTCGAGCGATTCCCTGTTCGCGAAGGCGAACATGAGGATTTCCCCGGTTTTCGAGTCCTGCACGATGACGGGAATCAAGCCGTCTTCCTGGAATTTCAAAGTGTCGATCCAGCCCATGTTTCCCTCCGAAAATAGAAAAGCGATATTAACCCAGGAAACCTCCCGAATGCAAACCTTTTAGCGGGTAGGCCCCGTCGCGGACAAGAATTTCAACACTCAAAAAGTTTTATTAATTTATTCCAAACCTGAAATCTATTTCTCCGCGATATGGGCTTTTACCGGATACATCAGAATCGTCCTGCTCCCAAGGTGTTTTAAACCATTTTCAGCAAACATTTGCCCGAACTCACGGATACTGTATTGCTTTACATGCCCTTTATCGTATTTGGCCCCTATCCGATCGAACCATTTCATGGCAAAGTCATCCGGGGTTGCATCCAATATGAAAAATTTTCCTTTTGGTTTTAAAGCCCGGCGCACCTCGGAGAGGGCTTTGCCGGGATTTAAATAATGATGGAATGAAAAAGTGCAAATAACGTTGTCAAAAGAGTCGTTATCCAGGGGAAGGGCCTCCACACTGGCCACATGAAAGTGAATGTTCGCGAGCCCTTTTGAGTTCGAAACGGCCTTTTCTATCATTTTTCCGGAAATGTCGACACCGGCAAAAAGTCCCTGCCCCTCCAGCAACGTGGCAACGCGGCAAACGGCCCAACCGGTTCCGCAGCCTAAATCCAGGAATGCCGTGCCTTTGCGGGGATCCAAGAGGGAAAGAACCCATTTTGGAAATACCGGAAGGCAAAACCCAAATGGTCAAAATGGCCGGCCCAGCGGTCGAACTTTTCCTATCGTGCGCGTTGTAAGTTTCCATTAAATTCCTCGTTAAGCTTGAGGGATTACCTCTTCATAACCAAATATTTGGAGTTAGGCCAAGTATCCATTTTTTTCTGTCCAACCTGGTTTCCCGGATTGGACGATTTTTGAAGCAGTCGTTTTGAGGTAATTCACAAATAAGTTCGACATTATCCCATAGTTGGAATGAAACCAACAACTCCGGGAATAACCTATTCAAAACGTTACTGTTTCAAGCCGACAAGATTCCGGTTTCGACGGAATTTTGAAGAACCCCGTCCCGTAGGATCACTTGCCGGTCCGCCAACTGCGCTAGTTGCGGATTGTGCGTGACCATGATGATGGTGATTCCATCCTCTTGGTTCAGGGTCTTGAGAAGGTTCCCGATTTCGGCGCTGCGCTTCATATCCAGGTTGCCCGTCGGCTCGTCGGCCAGCAAAATCTCGGGCTTATTCACCAGGGCCCGCGCCACCGCCACCCTCTGCATTTCGCCGCCCGAAAGCTGTCCCGGCAAATGGTGGATGCGGTGTTCCAACCCGAGCCGTTGAAGGATACCCATAACATCCCCGCTCAAAGAAGCCTTTTTATAAAAGGTGAAAGGAAGCAGGGTGTTCTCCAGGACCGTCAGGGTCGGGATCAGGTAAAAACTCTGGAATATGTAGCCGAAATATTTCCTTCGGATGGCGGTCAATTTGGATTCCGAGAGGGGTATCTTTTGTTCGTCGAATAATTTCTCCCGGCCCACGGTCAGCCTCCCTGAGGTCGGGTTGTCCAGGCACCCCAGGATGTTGACCAGCGTGGTCTTGCCCGAACCGGAAGGCCCTACAAAAGAAACAAACTCCCCCTTCCTGATTTCCAGGGAAACGTGGTTGAGGGCCAGGACTTCCTCGCTGCCGCGCCGGTATTTTTTCACGATGTCTTCCGCCTGGATGACGGTTTCATTTTGGGCACTCATGAGTTCCCTCCCGCTTGGATGGCCTCGATGGGCCTGATGCGCGCCGCCTTCCAGGCCGGGTAAATCCCGCTGACGAGCCCGACGGCCAAAATGAGGCCCAGCCCGGTGAGCGCCAGCAGGGGGCTGATCTGGATCATGGAGCCGGTGGGCGCGTAAGGCAGGATATTCCGGATGGCCAGGTCCGTTCCCTTTTCCAGGGCAAGGGCCAGCAAGTTGCCTAGGACGCCCCCGGCCAGGCAAAGGAACAGGGTTTCCAACAGGACCAGTTTGAAAATGTCCCAGGGCATGGCGCCCATGCTCTTGAGGATGCCGATCTCCTTGTACCTCTCGAAAACCGACATGATGATGGTGTTGATGACCCCGATCATGGCGATGAGGATGGCGATCACCGCGATGGAGAAGACCATGATCCTGGCCGTGCCCACCAGGTTGATGATGGTGTCCTTCACCTGCGCCATGGAAACCACCTGCACGTCCGGCAGGTTGTAGAGCCGGTCCTCCAGCTTCTGGGAGTCCAGGCCTTTCCTGATCCTCACCCCCACGCCCGTCAACAGCCCGGCCTTCCCGAAGATTTTCTGGACGGTGCCCAGGGGGAGGAAGATCGTCCCGTCGTCCTGGGTGCCGGTGCGCTGGAGGACGCCGACGATCTTGATTTTGTCCTTTTTCCCCGGGATGAGGATCATGTCGCCGACCTCCCTTTGCTCGAGTTCGGCGGCCTCATAGCCCATGACCGCTTCCTCGGCCCCCGTGTCCTTGAACCAGGAGCCCTCCACGAATTTGAGGTAGGCCTTCATGTCCGGGAAGGTTTTCGGGTCCACCCCCAGGTAGGGCGTGATGCCGCCGCTTTCCCCCTTGTTGGGGTCGAAGACCGCCTGCATGAGCATGGGGGTCGTTCCCTCGACCTCCTTGTTTTGCAGGATCTTCCCCACCATTTTCTCGCTGATGTAACGCAGGCCCGTCCCGCCCTTGAGCATCAGGGTGGCGGCCTCATAGGGGCATCCCTTGGCGGCCACCAATATCTGGAACCCCATATTGTCGATGTCCCTGTTCAAGGCGGATTCATACCCCCGGTTGAATCCGTTCAGGCTCACCAGCACCCAGGTGGAGAGGGCGATGCCGGTCACGGTGAGGAAGGTCCGGGTCTTCTTGCGAAGCAGGTTCCTGGAAGCCACTTGCGCGATGTTAAGCATGGTTAATTTCCTTTCCGGGCCCCGGAGGGCCCCTGGGAGTGGTAAATGAACTCGTCCATGAGGATCAGGTTTTTCTTCACGGCCCGCAGGATGGCGGCAAAATCCCCCGGCCCGCAGGGGTCGGGGTTCTTCAACAAAGGCGGGTTCTCAAGTCCCGTGAATTTTCCCGCCGCAATGTCGTAATGGGAAAATTCCTTGAGGGACAAGCCTGTGAATTGCCGGCCGAATTCCTCGGCCCTGAACCTGCTTGACCCTTCCGAGGTTAATTTTTGGATGTAGAAGGCCGTGATCACGCCCTCCCTGGTCAGGGACAGGAAGACCTGGATTCCGCCGTATTCGCCCTTCTGGTTCACCCCGTGGATGTACCCGGCGATCTCCTTGCCCTTGTGGATCTCATAGATGGTGTAAGGCACCTCCGCCGTCTCGTAGAGCCCCTTGAACTTCTCCCCCAGGCGCTCCTCCACGCGGTCAAGGAGCGCGTCCCCGCCGCTTTCCCGGATGGACATATAGAGGGTTTTGTACCCGGTGGAGTCCGGGAACAGCCGTTTCACGTCCCGGTCCGGGTCGTTGAGGTCGCACCCCACCGCCCCCCAAAGCCGCCCGGTAAGTAACACGAAGAAAGCCAGGAAAAACAAATGTGTTTTCATAGGAAAAGCCTCCGGTACAGGTAAATTTGCCCGACGATGTTGTTGAAGTTCCCGCGCGAGTCGTAGGCATCCATGGCCCGCAGGGTGAAGGAGTCGTTGAGGACGAAGGTGATCCCCCCGTAAACCTTGAGGCCGTCCGGTTGTCCCTGTTGATTCAGGTAAACCGGCTGGACCTCCAGCTTGAGCTTGTTCTCCTCCAGCAAATTGACGCCCGCCCTGAACAGCGCCCCGGAGGTGAAGAGGCCGTCCCTGCCGCCGCCCACCGCCTCCAGCTTGAACTCGTAGTTCAGCCAGTTGAAACCGGCGTCCACCCCGGCCAGTTCCCGCTCGATCCGGGCTCCTCCCATTTGTTGGTAACCCATGATGTCCAGAACGCTTCCCTTGGAAAGGCTCAAGCCCGCGGTGAAATTGTCCCTTTCCAGGACGCCGAGGGAAAACCTCAAGTCGGCCAGGTAACCGCCGTTTTCGATCAAGGGCATGCCCGACCCGGTCGTGAGGGAAAAACTGAAATCCCCGTCCGCGAAGGGTTTGTAGAATCCCGCGCCCCAATCCCGGTCGAAGCCGAAGCCCTCCATGTCCAGGGTTTGCAAAAGCGCCCCATGGGTGTCGAGAGAGGAGGAAAGCCCGAAGGCGGGGCGGTCATGGCCGATCCACAAGGTCCGCCCACGGGAATTTCCCCTTGAGGTAGGCGTTGTAGAGTTGGGGTTGGACGGAACCCAGGCCGTCATAGGCCAGCCGAGCCTGGATCGCCGCCACCCCCCAGTCCCCGCTTTCCGAACTGAGGCGCTGGAGATAGTCGAGGCCCACCGAGGGCTTTTGCATGGGGTCCTCGGGGTCCTGGGAATAATAGACGGCTTGCCGGCTTTGGCCGGAGTAACCGGCCACGCCCTGCCCCTCCAGGCACAAGAGCGATTCGGCCCCCTGGGTCGCGGAAACCAGGAGGCTTAACCCCAGTAGGATTCCTGCCCGCTTAAACATCGAAGTTGATGACGCCGGTGAAGAAGGCCTTCTTTTTCTTTTCCACCCCCACCGTCACTTGCCACTTCCCCGGCATGGTGACGTTGACGGGCAGGAGGAAATCCTTCTTCTTGTTCTGGACGAACTTCACCTTCCCCGAATCGGAATCGTGCATCTCGGGCATTTCGGAAATGCCGGTCAAGGAGATGCCGTCCACGGGGTTTCCGTCCGGGTCGGTCACTTTCACCTTGAGGATGACCATTCCCATGGCCGGGTGGGCGTTGAAGCTGTAGGTCAGCGTGAGGCCCATGCCAATGGCGGTTTTCGTCCCCGGCTTGCCGAGGTCTAAAGCCCCCGCGCCGGCCGGGACGTTGGACGCGAGAACTAGTAAAAACACCGGCAAGAGGACCATTAATAATTTTTTTAGGTTTTTCATGATTCCACTCCTTTTGAGCGCAAAAGCTCGATTAAACGGAAGCCTAATGGCTTTCGCTGGACGGCCTCAAAAGGGATGGATCAGATTCTTAAGACAGGGGGGCTTCGCGGGGGGGAAACAGCCGCAGGGACAACTTTGCCGACAGGGGCGGCCGCCAAAAATGGCGGTTGAAAAATTTTTACCGCGATCACGGCGGGAGCCGTAACCGGCGGATGAACGGCCGAGGGCGAAACCGTCGATTGGTTCATGATTTTGCACCAGGGGCTTCTCGGCGGTTTGGAGGTCTGGCAGCATTTCATGGGGCAGGCAGGCTTCATGGGGCAGGTTTTCATGGAAGCCGATCCCTGTTGGCACGCGGAACAGGGCGTCAAGGCCGCAAGGACGCCCAGCACCAAAACCATTCGATACATGATTGAAAAAAACTTATTCATGATTGAATACTACGACCTTTTCCCGGAAATCTCAATTGGGCCTCTTATGGAATAAGTTTATTTTGGAGGAACCCAGTTACCAAGGGATACGATCAAGGCCGGATAAAAGCGGTTGTTTTACTTGGTTTGCGGATATTCGCTTAAAAACCGGGCCCTTTTTGGGAGGATTTGTTTGATGATGGATCGTTATTTTGGACGAATGGCGAACAGGTAAAATGCAATCCCTGTAGTGGGATGTTTTAACAAAAAATACCGTAAATACTATCGTCCATCCCACTGCTCCTCGCTGTGCCGATTCGCCATTAAGATAGAAATTGAAATCGGCACAATACCAATCTCTTTATAAGCTTCATGGAAGATTGGCGTGTGGCGCGAGGAGTTCCACGTCGTGGACAACAAATTCCATTTAGCGGGAAGGCCGGCGGTCTTTCTTTAAAACCGCGAACAGGAAGGAATCCCTCCAGCGGCCTTTTTGCCGAAGGTTTTCCCGCAAGCGCCCCTCGTACCGCATTCCGGCTTTTTGCAGGACGCGAGCCGAGGCCTTGTTCCTGGGGTAACAGGTGGCCTTAATGCGGTGGAGTTTTAATTTGGAAAAACCGAAACGGACCAGGGCTCTCGCGGCCTCGGTGGCATAACCTTTATTCCAATAGCGTCGGTTGAAGCAGTAGCCAATATCCGCTTCCCCAAACTCCAGGTTCCTTATCCTGATGCCGCAGCCGCCGATGAGACGGTCCCCGCTTTTCAAGTGGACGGCCAACTCGTATTGCGTCCTCGGCTTTTCCTTGCGGTCCTTTTTGTGGAGCTTCAAAAAAGACTTGGTTTGCCCGGGCCGGTTGGGCCCCCAGGGCAGATAACGGACCACGATCGGATCGGAAGCGTATTGTTGGATTTCTTTCCAATCTCCTTTTTCAAATTCGCGCAGGACCAGCCGGCGGGTTTCAATCGGCGGGAATTTTTTCATGACAGGGCCACCCATATTCTTGAATCAAAAAAACTTATGGACAGGGAATCTTCGGCCAGGCGCCCAAGTCGGGCCAGGGTTCTTTCAGGAGGCGCTCCACCAGCTTGGCCGGATCCGCTTCCATCACCAGGGTCTCGATCACCGGCCCGTAGACGAATTCTTCCTCGACGGACTTTTCCAGGAAGGAAAAGAGGGTGTCGTAATACCCATCCACGTTTAAAAAACCGACCGGTTTGGCGTGAAGGCGCAATTGGTTCCAGGTGACGACCTCCATCACCTCGTCCAAAGTGCCGAATCCCCCGGGCAGGGCGATGAACGCGTCGGATAATTCCGCCATCTTGGCCTTGCGCTCATGCATGTTCTTGACGATGTGCAACTCGGCCAAACCCGAGTGGGCCACTTCCAGAGTCCGGAGGGGATCAGGCAGGACGCCGACCACTTTCCCTCCCCCGGCCAAGGCCGCGTCGGCGAGAACCCCCATCAGGCCGGTTTTCGACCCCCCGTAAACCAGGGTGAGCCCCTTTTGGGCCAGGACTCTTCCCAATTGCTTGGCCGATTCGGCGTAGAGAGGCCTCTTGCCGAGGCTGGAGCCGCAAAAAACGCAGATGGATTTCAAAGGAGGTCCTTTTCCATGTTAAAACTTCCCCGGTTCTTTCTCGACAATTTGGACCTCGAAATCCAGCGTTTCGCGGTTGATGGCCGCCTTGGCGGTGAAAGGATGGCCGTTTTTCCAGGCCCGGGTGAGGTCGGGCGACTGCTTCATCATGCCGTCCAGGAAAAAGTCCAACTGCTTGTTGGCGAAAGCCTCGACCTTCTCCAGGGTTTTTTCCCCGTTCGGCTTGGAGGCGAAATACATGATGACGTTCTTGCGGATGATTTTTTCAAGCTGGGTGAGCATGCCTTTTGTGGGTTCCATATGGGGGACATCATACAATTATCATTAAAAAACAAAGCACTTTTTAGTACGGGAAGATTCTTCAGGAAAATGCGGATTTAAAGGGGTTTACAGGCCAACTGTATTTAACTTAATTACGAGCCACTCCCCATTGCGTAATCGGGGCTTGATTTATTTATGTTAAATAAAAATTGGAAGAATAGGCGTTCGTTGGTTTTACCTGGGTGTGGTTTTATTTAATGATTTTAAAAGTTCTAACTTCTAATTTCCCAACTCCTAACTTTGATTTTTGGGGTTGGGCTCTTGGACCCGCCCCTTTGTTACCGGCTATTCAATGGTGCCCAAGTCCTGGCGGGTGCTGTCCTCATAAAAGTCGTAACAGTTGTCCCTCTTCCCCTTGTCCGCCCGCCACTTCATGGCGTCGCGCGGGTGCTGGTTGAGCAGTCCCGAAATGCCGTAAATGTCGTTATAGCCCCACTCGATTTCCTTCCGGAGCGGGGCGAATTGCTCCTGAATGACCTTGTAAATGGGCTGGACGTCGAACTTGGGGTTCTGGAGGAATCCCAGCAAAAGTTCCAGGGGGCAATTGCCCGCGCCCCGGCCCATGCCGTTGATGGTGGCGTCGAGTATGTTCACCCCCTCGATGATGCACTGCTGGGTGTTGGCGTAAGCCAATTGGATGTTGTTGTGGCCGTGAAAACCCAGTTTTTCGATGGGCACGTATTTTTTGTAGAGGTTCAAGTAATAGGTGACCTGCTCGGAGTAAAACGCCCCGTAACTGTCCACCAAATAAAGATGGTCCACCTCGGGCACCTTGGACACGTCCTCGAGCCCCTCGATGAGTTCCGTCTCGATGGCCGCCGACACCGCCATGATGTTGAGCGAGGTATGGTAGCCCTTGTCCTTGGAGCGTTTGACCGCGTCCAGCGCCTTGTCGATCTGCGGCACGTAGCAGGCCGTGCGGATCATGTCCACGGGGCTTTCTTTCTTATTCTTGAGCCCGTTCAGGTCGATGCGGCCGATGTCGAACATCACGGCGATGAGGGGGCGGGCGCTCCCCTTATGGCTCCCCACGATGCGCTTGATAACGTCATCGTCGCAGAAATTCCACGGGCCGTACTTGGTGCGAGGGTAATCCGGGCTCTCCACAAGCTTCTTGCCCAGTTCTATGATGTCCACCCCCGCCTCGCAGATGGCGCAATAAACCGCCTTCACGAAATCCTCGGAAAACTGGTAATTATTGATCAGCCCGCCGTCGCGGATGGTGCAATCCAAAACCTTGATCTCTTTTCGAAACATTTGTTTTCCTTTTCGTAAATTGGTTCAAAACCACAACTTAAAACAACGCAGGGGCCTACAATGTTTAAAAGATATGACTTTCAAAGTCCTGCTTTAAACGCCGGAACCCGAAATTTTTTTCAGCCGCTCTTTTTCCTGCCCGGTCTGAGCGCCCTGACCGCCGCGCCGGCTCTCCACATTTCGGAATTCTTGATCGCATCCAACTCTTTGGCCAGCGCTTCCCTGTAATTCGGGGCCAAACTGGATTCAAGGACTCTTCTGGTTTCCACCCCGTCTTTGACGCTTTGATATAGTTTTGTGAATATTGGGGCAACCGCATCCCTGAATTTGGGTTTCCAATCCAATGCCCCTCTCCTGGCTGTTTCACTGCAATTGGCGTACATCCAGTCCATTCCATTTTCATCGACCAACCGGATTAAGCTTTGGGTCAACTCTTCCACGGTTTCATTGAACGCCTCGCTCGGGTCATGGCCTCTTTTTCTTAATTCGGCGTATTGGGCTTCCAAAACTCCCGCCAGGCATCCCATGAGAACTCCCCGTTCCCCCGTTAAATCGCTCCAAACCTCCTTCTCGAAGGTGGTCGGGAACAAATAACCGGAGCCAATGGCGATTCCCACGGCTTTTGTCCTGTCCCATGCCCTCCCGGTGTGATCCTGATGGACAGCCATGCTGGAATTGATGCCGTCCCCGCTCAAAAAGTTTCTCCTGACCGATGTTCCCGAACCTTTCGGGGCGACCAAGATGACATCTATGTCTTTCGGGGGGATAACCCCTGTTTGGTCCCCATAAACAATCGAGAACCCGTGCGAAAAATACAACGCGTCTCCCGGATGCAAATGGGGCTTCACTTTCGGCCAAGTGGCTTTTTGACCGGCATCTTGCAATAAAAATTGAAGGATCGTCCCTCTTTCAGCGGCGTCTTCCAATGAAAGCAATGTTTTCCCGGGGGCCCAGCCTTCCTTTACCGCTTTTTTATAGTTGTCGGTGCCTTCCAATTCGGCGACGACAACATCAAATCCCTGGTCCCTCATATTCTGGGCTTGGGCGCCGCCTTGGATTCCATAGCCCAGAACGGCGATTTTTTCGTCTTTCAGGACATCCTTTGCTTTTTTCAAAGGGAATTCATCCCTTGTGACAATCTCTTCCTCGACACCGCCAAAATTAATTTTCATTGCACAGGCCTCCCTAAGATGTATGTGACCTTCCCCAACAACCAACCTATTTTCGGATCAGTTTTCAGGGGAAGAGTCGGGTTGATTATTAGAAATTATGTTTTTTACATGAATTTTTTCAAAATTCTTTTCAGTTCATCAAATGTTTCCGCGCGGCGCATTTCTATTTCTTGTTTTTTCAATGCGGCGCTTGCCTTGAATAATATCCCAATATCCGCTTCTTTCAGCATCTTTACATCGTTAAATGAATCCCCGACAGCAATGGTTTCAAATCCCGCTTCCTTAAAGCGCTTCACCACTTCACTTTTTCCGTCCGGTTCTCGCAGCTTATAATCAACCACCATCCCATTTTTATCTATGACTAATGAATTCGCGTAAGTGAATGGATTTCCGATTTTTTCAATCAGCGGGTTAATATAGTCATAATAACTTCCAGTCAGTATGGCTACTTGCGCTATGGTCCTTAACCAATCCAAAAATTCTTTTGCCCCTTCAAAAGGGTTCATTTTTGAAACGATTTTGTGCATTTCATCTATGTTGATACTATGTTTTTTTAACACAGCTATCCTCATTTTCATCAATACATCATAATCCGGCTCATCCCTGGTCGTTTTCATGAGTTCGGGAATTCTCGCGATTTTTGAGAACTCTTCCCAAAATTCAGGGACAAGCACACCCTCTAGGTCAAAACATACCACCTTCATAGAATGACCCCCGGATGAAGTGATCTAACCATGTCTGCCCTTCCCTAAGATTCAGCTCGAATTTAAGTCCGATAGTTTAACTGATTTTAGGGAAATTTGGGCCCTACTGATTAAAAGATAGAATTTTTTAGTTTCCAGGACGTTCAAGCTGTCATGGGCCAATTCACAATATGGCAACTAATGAAATTGATACTATACCGAACACATTGAAAGCTTTATGGAGAGTCGGCATGCGAGCTTCGAATTTTGAAGCGAAGCAACCCTAGTTTATGGATGGTTTTACGGGCCAGGTCGCCTACCAGCACGCGGTGCGAAGAGCCGGGCGCCTTTTTGCGCAGCGGGCGTTATTCCCTGACCGCGTTTTGAACGGCGCGGGCATCCTTCTGCTTCACCTCGTCCGCTTTTTTTGCTGCTGTTTCAAGAATGGTATCGAGGGCCTCACCCGATAACGAATCCTTCATTTCCCACCAGGACTTATAATTTCTAGCCTTCGATTCGGCGTTTAAATAGTAAAGAAGCGTTAAGGTGTAACCAAGGGGTCTTTCACCCTTGTCCACCAATTTCCCCTGATAGAAAATGGCGTTTTTACCGACTGTTGGAAGTTTGGCTTCACACTGGTTGGTGTCCGCTTCCCTTTCGGCGTCGAGGTATGTCTTGGAGGCCGACCATTCGGCGATACCCTGGGAGCAGGTTATATTCCAAGGAAAAAAAATAGGTTCGTTCGTGTGGGGGTTCCTGATAGGGGATGCCGCCAATTTCCGGTTCATCGTCCTGCGTATATTTTTCTCAACCGATTCCCTGAAACGCTTCGCTTTTTCCAAAACCTCGGTCTCGGTCCCTTCGAAAACCCAAAGGAATTCGTCCCCCCCGACCCGGAAAGCCCTGTTGGGGAAATGCGCCTTCAGCATATTCCCGAAAGCCACAATCACCTGGTCGCCTATTTCGTGGCCCAAACAGTCGTTAATGCTCTTGAAAAAATCTATATCCAAGCGGCAAATGAAAAATAACTTCGCAAGCGTTTTGGTGCGGAAACTAGGCAAGTAAGCGTCCACGGCGGCTTTTGAGTAAAGTCCCGTCATGGGGTCCATGTATAAGGCCCTGAAAAACGCACCCTTGATTTCCTCTTTTTCCATGAGGGATTTGGCCATGTCATTGAAGGCTTCTGTCAAGTCCCCCAGCTCGTCAGAGCGGTGAATGTCTATTTTTTGGGCGAAATTTCCCGCCGCGATGGCGGACACGCCTTTAACCAGGAGGCGGATGGGTTTGACCAGGATGCTTACGAACACGGTCATGCCGAGGATTCCTAAAAGCAGGATTCCTACGGTCGTCATAAGGATGGCTACCCCCACATACCGGACTACGCGGATAATGGTGTTTTGGTTCATGCCCAAGTGGACTTCCCCGATTTTAAATATTTTCCCCTCGAGCTTGGTGCTAATGGGGACGGCGATGTCGTAATAAGTCCTATTCCCCTGCCGGTAAGCTTGAGTCAGGATGGGTTCCTCTTTTCCCAGGGGCCGGGTGCCGGGAGGTTGTTGATAGGCGACATGTCCCATGACGTTCTGGATATTGTTATCCGCGACGATATTCCTGTTCTTGTCCAGGATCTTGATGTATTCCATGTCCCCTTTTTTCACCTCGGATTCGTCCGGCCAGAAAAATTGCCGGACCCATTCATCCGCCAGGTTGGTGTAAAGGAGCAGTTTCTCTTGGAACGGGTTTAAACCCGAGGATATGTCGCGGTCAGAGGCGTTGGTCCCCAAATTCATGGCGTCATGGGTTAATTGGAGAAGAACCAGGGAAGAATCTTCCCGTTCGAGACTCTGCTGGCGGGATGTTGAGCGCGGCAATTTGATCATGGGATCCACGCTGTTCAGGGCCAGGCTTCTGGCCTCGGATTCGCCCCGTTCGAGAACCTGTTGGATCAGGGTTCCGCGCATTTGGGCCTGAATCAGCCACGACACCACACCCATGACTCCGCAAATGAGGATTGTCAAAACCAGGATAAACTTGGCTCTGAGGGAAAACAGGTGGCGTTTGATGACAGCTTTGACTTTCTGGGTTCCTGTCGGTGATGGAATAATCTCGCTCAAGATGCCTGCCCTCGGGAGTAATTGGGAATAAGAAGTATATTAATATAGACAAATAGCCGGGGCCTGTCAAACAAGCCTGTGGTTACGGCACCTCAGCGAGTGGCATAAGCCATGTTTCCTAGGGTCATGCTGGGTTTACCTAGGGACATGGACCCGGGTTTCTGGTAAACGGAGCTCGCAACCCGGTAAATATAGGACCCTATGGGACTATGAAACCGTATCTGTGACTGACAGCCGATTGGATGCCTGTAGTATTTCCTCGAAAGTCCTGCGGTCGTCCGAGGGGATTAAAGAATAGTCCAAGCGAATGCCGAAACGATAGGATTTTTTGGAGACAGTGTTGGCATCCTCCGCTTTTCGGCCGATCGCCACGATCAAGTCTTCGGCCTCCTCCGGACCGCAGCGTGGGCGCACCACCGTGAATTCCCCCCCTCCAAACCTTGCCAACAACGCGGTCTCTCCGAAAGTTTCCTGGAGAACACGGGCGGCCTGGAGAATGACTTCATCCCCTTCCTCATGGCCCCATCGATCGTTGATGGCTTTCAAACCCTCGACATCCCCGAACAGGATCAAGGTCATCATGCCTTCAGCGCGCTCGCGTTGGAGGTACTGGTTGGCCATCTGGTTTAAACCGCGGCTGTTGTAAAGGCCGGTCAAGGAATCAATCAGGGACGGTTTTTGGTGGCTGATCTGTTTTTGCTTGTACAACCTTTGGTCCGATTCCAGCAATATCTCGTCGAGAGTCCGGGGGTCGTCCGGGGAAAGCAAGGAATAGCCCAAGCTAATGCCGAGGTGGTACTGTTTTTTGGAGCCTTCGTTGTATTCCTTCAATTTCCGGCCGATCAAAACCATGAAACCTTCGGCCGCCACCCCGTCGCTGTGCCGAAGCACTACCGTAAACTCATCCCCGCCGAACCGGGCCACGAGGGCCGTCTCCCCGAAAGTCTCCTGGAGAATACGGGCGGTCCGGATGATGGCTTCATCCCCCTGCGCATGGCCCCATTGATCGTTGATGACTTTCAAGCCATCGATATCCCCGAAAAAGACCAGGGTTTTCACGCCTTCCGCGCGCCCCAGTTTGAGGTACTGCTCGGCCAAGAGGTTCAAGCCACGGCGGTTGTAAAGGCCGGTTAAGGTATCCTTCAGGGACAGGTTTTGGACCTCCTGATAGGCTTCTTTCAAGCGCGCCCTGATGCCCTGCTGAAGGCTTATCACCTGGCCTTGCCGGTAGAAAAGGTAGATGCTGATGACAACCAAGTTGGACGCGATGAAGATCTGGGCCGTCAAGCCGGTTAGTTGAAGGCCCGGGATGCCCCAATGGCTGCCTATGACAATCGAGAGGGTTTCCAACAGGATAAAGACCGCCAAATTGGTGATACGGTAGGAGGTCTTATGAACGACGGCCGACATGGGCGCCAGCATGGCCCAAAGCCCAAAACCGCCCGAAGAAACGAATCCGCCCATCAAGGCCTGGGTCATCAAGGGCAGGAGCATGATCAGGGTGAGCTCGAGTTGGAGCAGGACCGGGAAGGCCCGGGCTGAGCGGAAAAAGATCACGGCAATGACGATATCGGCGAGGATAAAGAACACGGAGGGAAGGGCCGCCACCCAAAACCCCATCACGCATAAGGAGATCACCACCATGGACGCGGCGATAAAAATGGTTTTTAAACCGCTGACGAAAATTTTATCCAGGGCGGCTTTTTCTTCAGCCGCGCTGGCATCCAAAAGCGTCACGGGCACGTTGGTTTCGATCTTAAAACCTCCAAGTTCCGCCCTCATTCCGCGAAACCAGTTCGATTAACCTGGGATTTCCGGTTAAATTGTTGCTCATTATATTGTTCCCCTCCGTTTCTACAACCACAATTCCGAATTTACCGGCCCTTGGGTAGGCCCAAGCTGTTTTAGATAGAACCCTCAAGGTCAAGGATGAAAGTTTCATAATTTGAAACCCCTGAAAAACTAAAAAAAGCGGCCAACAGAGGTTTCGGCCCCAAAGATTTCCGCGCCATTTTTCCATATAAATCTTCACACCTGTCCAAAATAGACTTTTGCCTTAGCAGTTCATTCATAATTCAAAATTTAGAATTGCCGAATTCACGGAGTAAGTGCAACACTTCGCCGGAAGACTTCCGCCGGAGTTTTAAAGCCCAAACATTTCCTGGGCCTGTTATTGAGCCATCTTTCTATGGTCCTGAATTCTTTGAAGGACACTTTAGCAAGATCAGTCTTTTTAGGCAAATGGCGGCGGACAAGACCGATAGTATTTTCCACCGTACCTTTTTCCCAACTGTGGAAAGGGGCGCAGAAAAAGGATTTTGTACCAAGCACGTGGTTGGTTTCCAAGTGGTTGGTGTTTTCGGTTCCGTTGTCATAGGTCAGACTCAGGCGGGCGTCTTGAGGGAAGCGGCATAAAGCGCGGTTGAGGCTATGACTCATTTGGCGAGCGGTCTTTCGTTTGAGCTTTCCCAACTTGGAAAAACGGCTTTGACGCTCGACGAGAGCCCGCATAGCAACTTTACTCTGACGAGAGACCATGGTGTCGGTTTCCCAATGGCCGAATTGCTTGCGTTGATTGGCGATCTCGGAGCGCTTATCGATGGAAACACGGCCTGGGATATGGTTTTTGGCGTGCTTACGGCTATGGCCAAATGAGAATCGTCGCCGGTGGTGTCGAACTAGGCAAGGAATCAGCTCAGTGGCTTCAGCATAAACCCACTGATAGATAGCTTCAGGACCAATGGTTTGCTTAGGCCGTAGGTGACCTAATCGACCTGAAATGAGTTCTGGAGACCAGCCTCGTTTCAATTGACGACGGACGTAGGCACGAATTCGTTTTGTTTTCAGGCGTAAACGGCGTGCTCGTTGTTGGTTGCGGTCAACATACCGTTGATGGGCTCGATGAGAAAGATAATAACCAGAACGGATAGGGGGAGCATTGCGCTTGAGTTCCCTGGAGAGGGTGGAAGGAGACCTCTTCAAGGCGCGTGAAATTGCTCGAAGGCTAAGACCCTTTCCTTTCAAGACGGATAAATGATCTCTTTCTTCAACGCTTAAATGCTTGTATTTCTTTTTCATAGCCGCATATCCTATTCATGCGGCCTTCTTCAGACACTAAGTGTTGCACTTACTTATGGAACTCGGGATTCATAATTCATTCCTGGATTTTTGGAATGTCATGCATCCCCTGCATCTGTGGCTAAGAAGGGTTTGCCTTAGCAGTTCATTCATAATTCAAAATTTAGAATTCATAATTCATTCCTGGATTTTTGGAATGTCATGCACCCCCTGCATCTGTGCCGATTCACCATAAGTCAGTTAATGAAATCGGTACCATACCAATCTCCTTAAAAGCTTCATGGAAGATTGGCATGTGGCAAAGGACTTGGTTTTGCTTAACGCCTTACAGATAAAAGAATTCCTGATTTTATTTATCTTTGTTACCTGGATTTTGTTTAATTTGGACAGGTGTGATTTAAAATTTAAAATTCATCCCTATCTGTAGTGGAAACAGGATGATGGGATTGTCGGAATACAACTCCCCTTTCGACGCGTTGCTTTCAACCGTCGTCTCGAAATCCATCGCCATTTTCACTTGCGCGAATAAATCCAAACCCCCCGCCAAATTGAACCCTAGGCCGATGCCTGGGTCCAATTCCATATTGGTCCAGCTCGTAACCGCGCTCGCCGGGGGCGCGGGGGTCATACTTAATGAATCCATCGCGATTCCGGCGCCCAGCAGGGCGAAGGGGTAAAATCCGGCCCCTATCGGGAAATCGTATTGGGCCACGATCTCCAGGGGATTGTGGGATAGGTTCGCGGAATAACCGGAAGGCATGTTTTTAAAGGAAAAATTCCCGATACCATATTCCAAGCTTAGGGAAAAGTTCCCGGGGAAAGAATATCCCGCTTGGATCTTGCCGCAGGATCCCGCGTTTAAATGCGAAACCGCGTCGCTGCTTGAGGGGAAAATTTCACCGCCCTGCAATTGGATAAATACACGCCCTTTTGGTTTTGGGGGGATGGGTTTCTTTTCCACGGTTTTAACCGCCACGGTTTTCTTTTTCTCGGGTTTAACGGACTTGGGTGGGCTCGAACTGTTATCACTTAAGGAATTCGAACTAATGCCATACGCTGCCGAAGACATGAGGACCAGTGCGGCGAAGCAACAAAACAATTTTTTCATATTTTCGAACCTTCCATAAAGAATAGCTGAAAGCGGCCGGCCAATGGGGGCCGTTCATGGAAACAGCCTTTCGCCGAATTCAGCCCGGCCCCGTTTGCATTATGAATGGGCTAGTCCCGTTAATTTACCGGCCATTTCATACAAAAGCCGTTTAGTTTGGGATGGATGGGTTTTCAACCCTTCCGCCCAATAGCCGACAGCGGCCGGTATGGGATTTTTTCCCTGCTCCCATTTTTTAACCGTTTCGGGGCTCACTGCCATGATCCGCGCGAATTTGGGCTGGCTGACGTTAAGGATATTCCTTGCTTCCTTGATGTCCTTCCCCGTTGTCCGTATCAGCAAATTTTCAACTTTCACCTTGGCTTTCCTGCCTTGCGCGTATTTCAAACCTTCGCGAAGGCTTGCCTTGAGTGAATCCAGTTCTTTTGGTTTATTTTCGTTTTTCACGATTTCCCTCCCCTGTCTTGGTAAGCCCTCTTAAAGGCATCCGCCATATCCTTTAAAACTTTCTTTTCATCCGCCGCAAGGCCGGATTTAAAACGGTGGTTATAAACGGTTTGAAGGTATATATCGTGTTGGACCCGGAAAAGAAGGTAGATGAACCTGAACCCCCCGCTCTTACCAATATTCCTGCTTGGGGAACCAGCCCTCCCTTTTATCCATCCACCAGTGCCTTTCATCTCGTCAAATTTCCCGGATTCAATCGCGGTCTTTATACCCGCCCTCACTTCGTTGTGAAGCCCGGGCTCCAAACGCCGAAGGGTTTTAATGTCCTTCACGTATTGGGGGAGGAGAATCAACTTATAGTTGATCTCCGAGACCGCCATTTCTTCCATCATGGACCCCAAATCCGATATATGGTATTTAATACCATATGTGCTTTTTATTGTCAACGGGGCGAAAAGGGTTTAACCAAGTGGAAGCGCCGCTCCCGGCGGCAAGGGCCTTCCCGCCTTCCAATGGGTTTATTGCCCCGTGCCGCTTTGCGGCACCATCATCTCCAGCGTCATCCTGGGCGTCTTGGGGGACACCTTCGCGTCCCGGATCACGTAAACCTCATGCCTGCCCGGCTTGAGCGCGTCCATCCGGCGCACCATGTCGAGGGGTTTCAGCTGGCGGGCGCCGTCCCGGTCCACGCCCCATACCGCGTCGCTTAATTCCAAACCCGGCTTGTCCGCCGGGCTCCCTGCCCATAACGCCCCGACTTTCCCTTCGTTGTCGGGCACCAATCCCTGGTGAAGGTAAGGCAGGCCCGAGGGCGCGATGTTCTTGGCCCAATAGAGCAGGGCTGAAACCAGGCTGTTGAAATCCTCCCGGGAGGGACATACGATCTCGACGGCCTTTTCAAGGTTGGATGACACCAGCCCGCATTGGTACAGGATCTTTTCCTTGTTATTCGCGTATATCCGAATCTCGTCGCAATGGATGGCCTTCAGGTTATCCCAATCAAGCGACGCGGTTCCTTTATCCATGAATGCCAAGGATAGGGAGGTTGGGTTCGCGGTGGCCGATTCAACGGTAACGCTGTCATTCCCGTACCAGACGGAATACTTGTGGGAATCCTGTAGGAGGGCAAGCAGATTATCCGCCATCGTCGCGTCCATTCCCGCCACCGGGGGAAGGATGGGCTTGATGACGCAGTAACCGGGAATGGGAAATAATTCGTTGTCCCTTTGTAATTCGGTTTCGAGGGAAGGATTCCAAGCTACGGGCCCTAAAGGGCCCGAATTTTGAATTTCGAATGATGAATTATGAATTGCGGAAGGTTCAACGGGCGCGATTGCGCCCGAATTTTGAATTGAAGAAGATTCGTTATTCGTACCCTCATTCGAACCTTTTGTGTTTGGGAACCGGCTGGAAATGAATTGGGTTGTTTTGTCCCAGAGAGTACTGGTCAATTTGTGAAAAGTGGCATGGAAGCCGAAATAAAGGACGATGCCAGCAAGGATGATCAGGCTAACAACCTTTTTTACCGGCCTCCCCACGACAGACCAAGCTTCCTTGAATGGCCATTTAATCACAATCCAAATTACTTTGAAGAGCCATTTTATTAAGTGCCCAATCGCCTTGAAAATCCCAATTAAGATTTTGCGGCTGAGCACCCCCAAGTTTCTGGCCTCAAAGTCCTTCCGGGTGATATCAAAAAACCCTCCCAGGAACACCAAAATACTGTTCGTTGAGCCCTTGGACTTGGCATGAGCGGGCTTTTCTGGATCAGGTTCCGCCTCTGGTTTAGCCACCTCTTGGCCGCTTGAGGCGCCACCTCGTAATACCTCAACCGCCAATCCAAGCTTTTCTCCTAGGGTCAGCGGTTTACCCCCCGCCCCCTGGACCGAGGCCACAAGCCGAGGTCCATGATTTGGGTGTGTTGGTTCCATAGGGGAACCAGCCTTGGCTTCTTCCAGCCGCTGGTCCAAAGCCATTTGGGCTTTTTCGGTCTTTTCTATAACCCCCGTTTTTTTATCGGAACGCGTCTTTCTTTTAACCTGTTTAGGATCAAAATCCTTGGCCGGTTTGCCGCTGATAACATGGTCCACCAGGGCATTGATTTGCAAAGTAACCAAGTCGTTTTTTATGGCGACATCCAATACTTCATGAACCACGCGAGGAAGGTCCGCGACATTTTCATCCAGTTTGGAAAGGACTTTGGCGTTATTAAAAGAAAGGGTAAAAGGGGGGTTACCCTCTGCCGCGTGGATGATCTTTTCGAGGGCTAATGGGTCTAAACAGTTGTTAAGGGCCAAAAGGAAAGTTGTTTTTGTCCGGTTTTTACCGAGGATAGGGGCTAACTTGCTAGCTACGGCTGAGGGGTCTTTTTTTAACTCGGCTTTTAGGTCATCAAGATCATCCAACCAAGCTAAAGATTCTGGTCTTTTACCGGCCATGGTAATCTCCATGGGTTAAAAAATAGACTACGGTTAATAAGCTTTAATTTATGGTAATAAATGGCAAAGCAACTGTTAACAAAAATAACATGGATTTTAAGGCGTAAAATAAGGTGTTCCCGGCTTAGCCGTTTTTGTTCCCGGCTTAAGTCCCCTGTTCCCGGCTTATCCCGGCTTTGTTCCCGGCTTAAGTCCCCTGTTCCCGGATTATCTCGGCTTTGTTCCCGGCTTAAGTCTGGAGTGCGCCCTACCGGTTGGACAGTTCAGCTGAAAAATAGACAATAGGGAAACGGCTCAAGGGGTAGCCCCCCAAAGGAGCGTTTCCAGATGGGTAAAATACGACGAAAATTCAGTGTTGATTTCAAACAACAGGTTCTCCGGGAAATAGAGGCTGGCCAGTCCCTGAATGGGGCCGCCCGCCAATATCAAATCGACCCTAGCGTCATAAAACATTGGCGGGATAAATTTCGCCAAGGAACCCTCGTTGAAAAGCCTTCCGCCCGCGAAAAAGCCTTGGAGAAAGAAAATGAGAAGCTCAAGGCCAAAATCGGGGAAATGGTCATGGCCATGGACCTTTTAAAAAAATTCCAAAAATACGTGGAAAACCAGAAAAAGCTCGATACCTCCGTGATCACCGCGAAGAATTTGGCTCAATTTCAAAAGGATGTCGAATGATGGAGATCCCTCGAAGCACCTATTATTCGGCCCTCAAGAGTTCACGGGAAACTCAGGAGCAAAAAGATCAATCCTTGAAGGACCTCATTGAGAAGGTGAGGCTGATTTTCCCCTATTACGGTTATCGGAAGCTCTACAAACACTTCTTACGGGAAGGATTAAGAATCAACGCTAAAAGAATTCGGCGAGTGGTAAGGAAATACGGCCTTTTCCCAATTTATTGGATGAAAAAGTTTAAAGTCCAAACCACCCAATCCGACCACGACCTGCCGGTTTTTCCCAACCTCTTGAAAGGGTTGAAGGAAACTGCCATCAATCAAGTTTGGGTGGCGGATATTACTTATATTCGGATCCTCACTTGTTTTGTGTATCTGGCGGCCATCCTGGATCGTTTTTCCAGGAAGGTGATTGGTTGGGCGATTTCCAGGAGGTTGGATCGGGAGATTTCCCTTCAAGCCTTGAAAATGGCTTTGGAAGAAAGAAAACCACCCGAGGGCTGCATTCACCACTCGGATCGCGGGGTGCAGTATGCCTGTTGGGACTATGTGAGCCTTCTTCAAGCCAAGGGCTTGAGGGTCAGCATGTCCAGAACAGGCAACCCTTACGACAACGCACACGCGGAGTCATTTTTCAAGACATTGAAATACGAGGAGGTGCATCTTTTCAATTACGAAACGTTTGAGGAAGTGCTTCAACGGCTTCCTTACTTCATCGAGGAGGTGTATAACAAAAAACGGTTGCACTCTTCCCTCGGTTATCTGCCACCGGAGGAGTTTGAACGTCATGTGGTCTCAAGGCCACTGACTGAAATAGCCGTTAAACCTATTCTCAACTTAGAGTGAAACTGTCGCTGGTAAGGGCGCAGTCCAGTCCGCTGTTCCCGGGTTATCCCGGCCTGTTCCCGGCTTAAATCCCTTGTTCCCGGATTATCTCGGCTTGTTCCCGGCTTTAGCCCCCTGTTCTCGGGTTATCCCGGTTTTGTTCCCGGCTTAAGTCCCCTGTTCCCGGTTTATCCCGGCTTTGTTCCCGGCTTAAGTCCCCTGTTCCCGGCTTATCCCGGTTTTGTTCCCGGCTCAAGTCCCCTGTTCCCGGTTTATCCCGGCTTTGTTCCCGGCTTAAGTCCCCTGTTCCCGGTTTATCCCGGCTTTGTTCCCGGCTTAAGTCCCCTGTTCCCGGTTTATCCCGGCTTGTTCCCGGCTTAAGTCCCCTGTTCCCGGCTTAAGTCCCTTGTTCCCGGATTATCTCGGCTTGTTCCCGGCTTTAGCCCCCTGTTCTCGGGTTATCCCGGTTTTGTTCCCGGCTTAAGTCCCCTGTTCCCGGTTTATCCCGGTCTCGTTTAATGGGTTATCTCCCCGTTTAATGGGTTAAGTCCCATTTAACGGATTATCCTGGTTCTGTTTATCGGGTTCGGTATAAGGCCCTGGTTTCCTCCAAATAACCGATCCTGCGTTTGGGTTTCTCGGGGACTTTCATCAGTTCCCTAATGGCGTCAAACACAGCCTGGAATTGGGCATCGTGGGATCCAACCTTTTTCTCCAAAGCCTCTAATTTTCGGGCCAAATCCTTATGAACCACTAAGGCTTCCCTTAGGCGTATAAACGCGCGCACGACGAAAACACTCATTCTCACTGCCTGTTTACTGTTTAGGACATTAGCCGCCATAATTGCCCCGTGTTCAGTAAAAACCCATGGCAATTTCCGTACCCCGCCGTGGCTTTTGTCTGCGATTAAACTTGAAGTCGCAAATTGCGACTTCAAGTTTGATGCCTCTTGATTTGTCATTTGAAACATGAAATCTTCAGGAAACCGGTCTTTATTACGTCTAACCTGTTCGTTCAAGCGTTTCGTCTGGACTCCATAAATACGAGCTAAATCGGAATCCAATATGACTCGATGCCCACGAATAATGAAAATCAATCCCTCGACAACAGCCGGAACCTTATATTCAACCCGGTCTTCCGACATAAATGCCTCCATACCTTGATCTTGAAGTTACAATTTGTGATTTCAAGTTCGCTTTTCGATCCGGTCACAATTTGTGACCGGATCCTTTGTTTGAGGTCGCAATTTGCGACCTCAAACTTGATATTCCAATTTGGAATTTCAAGTTCTTGAGGCCCTTTCTTGCCCAAGTAAACTGGGTTTTCGGCCCCAATGACCTGGTCAAAAATTGCTAATTTGTGGTTTGATTTCCGTGCCGATCATCCATAAAAACATAAGGAGATCGGTACAGTACCAGCCTCATTGTTAGTTTTATGGAAGGCTGGCACGCGTTTTGGAAATCCTCAATAATTCAAAATTCAGAATTTAAAATTGCCGTTCCAGTCATACGGTTAAGTGGCCAATTGGGGTAATTTTAAAAGGGGGGGTTAAAAAAGTGCCATAAAAAAAGGCAGAAATTAGGAAAAAGGTTTCCTAAACCGTATTTTTGGCCCGAATAATGGAAGGAAAAAGGGGGGGATGGAATAAAGCAGATTACTTCCCCTTATTTTTTTCCGGTGAAGCCGGAATTTTCTGGGCGATGGCCCTCAAGGGGTAGCCGAGGCCGTCGAAGATCTTCTCGATCCGGACCCAGGTGGGGTTTCCCTTGCCCGAAAGCGTGAGGTATAGGTGCTGGCGGTTGAAGCCGGTTCGTTTGGCCAATTGGGTCATCCCTCCGGCCACCTTGGCGACGTTCCGGAGGGCCTGGAGAATCATCCGCTGGTCCTCATGGGCGAGCGCCTGGTTGAGATATTCCAGGCGAAAAGCCTCATCCCGGCTTAATTTCCGCAATAAAAGTTTCTGGTCAGAAACCGTCTTTTTCATTCATGGCATCCTAACTTAGGTTGTCGGATATACACGACAACCTGTCATGAACCCACAAGGTGAATGACTGGCCTTGGTGGTGCCAATTGCAAATGACAATTGGCCAACATACCAGAGAGTGTTGTTTTTGGGAAGGTAGTTGATGAAGCCATAATGGAAGACATAGGTGGGGAAACAAAAGGCCCCTCATCAGGTTGTCGGATATACGCGACAACTTGTTCTGAGACCTCAGGCTCTTGCCACGAGGCCACAAGCCGAGTGGCATGCTTTAGATGTGCCGGATCTAACGTTATTAAGATCCGGCGTCGAAGAACATGGTTATGTAGTGCCAATTGTTATAAACAATTGGCCAGCATAAGGAAAGACCAGAGGGATTGAACACCAAGGTCTAAAAAGCAAAGGATTAAAGACTTAGCGGACAAAACCCAGCGGAAGAGGCATGGAGGCTTGGGGAAATAGGTTTCCTTGGCCTTATTTATAGCCGGAAAACAGGATGGAAAAGGGGCCTGAACTAGGTTGGTTGAAAGAACTCAATTTAAAACATTGCGGTAAGTGGCCTTGCGATGAGGTACTCGAACCGTTCGGGCACACCAGCTTTTGCCAATAATCCCAGCGGTTCGAATGAGGCCGCGAATGAAGAACCTTCCGAAATTCATAATTCATCATTCAAAATTCAAAATTCGGGCCCTTCCGGGCCCGTTAGTTTGTTCCCCGAAAGATTTCTATGATGAACCAAGATCCTTAAAAATAATTTGGAGTCGTCCCAGGGGAAAAAAAGGATGAGGTTTGATTGGTCCCGCCGAGCATCAGAGGGGATTTACCCACCAATCAACCACAAGTTGATTGGTGGTGGTTGGTCATGCCATTTGAAAAAACAAATGGTATTCGTGGGATTTGCCGATCACTTAACCACCAGTTAAGTGATAATGCTTGGCAATGCCAATTGAAAAACAATTGGTATAAAGCGGGGGGCCTCAGCGGCCTAAAGCGGAATATGTACCCTATCGCACGCTGTGGTGCGTGTGATCTGACCCCTGATATGTATGGGCCAGTCAACCTTCAGATTCTAGGGTGTTGGTCTTTTCACGGACCAGCACGACAGAGCCCTGATTCCAAGAGCGTAGCCATTTCCGACGGTTGATCAAACTGATATTCGCGTATTACCCCAAAGGGCAGGGACGCATGATGACCTGTCGTCGGGAGCTGCCTCGATCTTTGTCCGTGCGTCATGAAATAAGACTTCATTGCACAAGGGGTCGTCGAGGGTTCTCCGTGCCGCGCCACGCTCCTGAAATCAGAGCTCGTCCTTCTTTTTCTTCTCATCGGATCTATTACTGATCGGATGGGATCATCTGTCCAATCGCCCAGATAAAGCCAGCCAATTCCCGTGCGATGGCCACTACCGCCACCTGGGAACGTTTGTTTCGGCTTACCATCCGCCGAAACTTCAAATGCAAACGTTCATCAGCTTTTCGTGCTAAATGTATAACTTCCGGGGGACAACCTTTTCTCCGTTTAGCGAGTGTTGGACTCCCAAGGCTTCGTAGCTGATAGGTCCATGCCCCTTGGACTAGCACTCGCCTCAAATGGGCATTTCCGGATTTGACAATCCCGCCCCGGTAAACATGGCTTCCGGTGCTGTCTTCCCAACTGACCATTCCCGTATATCGCATATAACTGCGGGCGTTTTTAAACCGCCTGAAATCTCCGCTTTCTGCTAATAAAGTCATGGCCGTGAGTGTGTTAACGCCTTTCAGGCATTTCAAATAGCTGACAGCAATTCGATATTTCTCGTCTTGTGCCAGCAATTCAACTTCACAATTCAAATCAGCCAAGTGCACGTCAATCTCAGCCAAAATTCGGTAATTCGCTTCATAGGTCTTTACGAGATTTGGCAGCTCAAACTTCTGGTGTCTCAACCATTCCCTATGGGCTTGGGTCCAGTGTTTGCCACCCCGATAAATCCGGCCTTGCCTAAGCAGGAATTTCAATAACCGATGACGGGCTCTCAACTGGTTTGCGAGAACATCTTCCCGGACACGCAGCAAATCCCTCACGGATTCTTCTTCGGGCGTGGGTACCCGGACTTCTTTCAAATCCCTCATGCGCCAATACCAAGACAGCTTTTCTGCGTCCTTTCGGTCCGTCTTGACTCGGTCCCCAGGTTTCATCGGCATCCATGCGGGCGCAATCACCGCACAAGGGTGTCCCAATTGGGTAATCTGCCTATACAAAGCAAATCCCCCAGGCCCAGCCTCATAAACGAATTCCAGTGGGGCATGGCGGCGATTAAGTTCCCGTACTTTCTTTTCAATGATTGATGGCTGATTTTCAACCGTAACCGAGGGATCAGGACGATCCTTGTCGGGCCTTAAAACTGCAATCGTGATCGTTTCCTTATGAACATCCAGCCCTACCACCGTGCTATTATTTCCCATGGGTCAGCCCTCCGTATGCGGATAGGCTCCTTACCAGGAGCAACCCGCGTTATTTTGATCAGCTACTATTGATCAAAGCTACTACGTAGGTTGCTGGCCCATACATGCTAT
>CAWKAR010000035.1:0-28810 GCA_963847625.1 candidate division FCPU426 bacterium
CCCCCAATGTTTGATCCAAATTTAAGTTAGTTAAGGCCCAACTTTTCGGCCTTTGCTTCCATTGGGGTTTTTCCCCCCAAACTGCTGTGCGGTCTCTGCCAGTTATACACCTGCCTCCACCAATCCACGACTACCTGGGCCTCCGCTTTTGAAAGAAAAATTTCTTGGTTCAGGCACTCATCCCTAAACTTTCCGTTGAAACTTTCGATGAATCCATTCTGCCATGGACTCCCTGGTTCGATATATAGCACCTCTACGCCCTTCTCCTCAAGCCAGTTCCTCAGTTCTTTCGCCACGAACTCTGGCCCGTTGTCCACCCGCAGGCACTTTGGTGTCCCGTACTCCGTCATCAACTCGTCCAGCGTCTCCAGCACGTCCCGGCTTCTCATTCGCTTCTCCGCCCGGATCTCCAAGCATTCCCTAAATCCTTCATCCAACACCGTCAAAAACTTCACCTTTCCCCCGAACCATGTCAGGTCATGCACGAAGTCCATCGTCCACACCTCGTTGGAACCCAAAGCCGGGTGGGGCCTTCTCCATTCCGTCGGAACCCTCTTCTTCCTGGGTCTCCTGCGCGGTAATTGAAGCCCTGCTACCTGGTAGAGCCTCTCCACCCGCTTGTGATTCACATCAAGGCCTCTGCGTTCCAACATCCACAACATCCGAGGGCTTCCGAAACGTCGGTTTCTTTGCGCTAACTTAACCATTTCCTGCAGGATCACCTGGTTCAACGGATCTTCTGGCTGGGCCT
Organism: candidate division FCPU426 bacterium; assembly: GCA_963847625.1. GTDB lineage: Bacteria > Oederibacteriota > Muellerivitia > Muellerivitales > Muellerivitaceae > CAWCKJ01. The sequence continues at coordinate 752 of CAWKAR010000035.1, forward strand.
CATATCGAAAACTCGATCGATTTACCCCAAGAACATCACAGGCTCGTCTTTCCGGTACTTCCTGAGCCTTCAGGGCTTCCACCATGCCTTTTTGCTCCTCGATCAATACCCCTTTTTTTTATGTGCTCTTGGAGAACCTGAATAGCCAGGGCCTGATCACCCGCTAACTGCTTGAGTTTCCGGTTTTCTTCTTCCAGCTGTTTGATGCGGTGGACTTCGGAAACTCCAAGGCTTCCGTACATGCGTTTCCAGCGGTAGTAAGTCTGCTCGGAAATGCCATGCTTTCGGAGAACTTCCTCAACGGCGGGAGCTTTCTCCGCCTCGCGGAGAATAGCCACTATCTGCTCAGATAAAAACCGTTTCTTTGCCATCTTTCCCCTCCCGATCTATAATCCAAAACTAACATATTTTTGGATCAGTTTTCGGGGGAAAGGTCAACCCTCGTAAATGTCGCCCTTTACGTCGGCTTCCATGCTGATCCATTTTTCCGGGTCAATGAGATCAGTCACAAGGCGCTTTAATGTGGCCGGATTCTGGATTTCCATTTTGGCTTTCTTGAAAATCTCACCTAACATTCCCGGCTTTTTGGAAAGTTCTTCCAGAATATGACGATAATGGGTTTCCAGCTCCGCGCCTTCCAACCTTAAAAGGCTTTGCCAGTCCAAATCACGGGGTACGATCGGCTTTTTGTTATAAGGCGGTTTAGTCAGTTCATCGGCCATTTTGAGGAAAAGAAGAAAAGTAATTTGTTCCGTATATGCCATATAAGAAAGTCCGTCATCCCGCAGGACGTGGGCATAGTTCCAAGCTTTATTGACAATCGTTTGGCTGTCGGTCATTTTATTTTTACCTTTTTATTAAACTGTCGCGGTTTGGGCTTTTCCAATTTTGTTCTGACTACTGTCTTAATAGCACTTTCCTCACGAATTCGTACCAACAATTTTTCCGCAGATTCATCCTTCGGATCTTGAGGAATAAGTTTCCCCTCAAAGGCTCGTTTCAAAATGGATTGTTTTAAATGAATAGCACGTTTGAGATTAGCTATAACCAATTTTTCAGCTTCTTCTACAACACTCAACCGTCGATCCACCTCTTCAACTATTTTTATTTGTTCCAACAATGGTGGAAGAGGAAGACATATTCCTTTAAGTTTCAAAATGTTAATCGAGCTCTGGTTAACAGCATGTTGTGCAATTGATAAAAAGAATCCCGAAAATCTAAAATTAGTAAGAATTATATGAATTAACTTTGGATTAACTAACTCAGGTACCGATCTTAACAACAAGAGATTCATACCATGCAGGAGAAGGGTTTTTGGTAATTCAAAAAGAGCTGTCTTCCCAAGATGTTCATCACTGTTTATATGGCTGAAGAGTATGTCCCCGTTTTCAAGTTTCCATTTTTTAATTTCTTCATTTGTAAATCCATTCACATAACGAACACGTTTTAAATCTATTTTGGCTAATGAAATTGTTTCAATTCGGCTTACGGGGACACCAACTGGTTCCGATATTTGCTTTGCAGTAGTACCATTACAAATTTGTAACATAAGTTGATCTAATGTAGCCCAAGTCCAATTTTCCGGAAGTTTCTTAAGTTTCTCAACATTAGGGTTAACCGGTTCTACATACCCCCTCTTTTTGGGACACTTCTGAAGACGTTCGAGGAGGATTTGTTTTAGTAGATTTTTAGCGGGTTCAACATTGGGGTTCTGTTTGCGCCATTCCTCTGTGAGTTTTCCTTCGACAGCGGCTTTAAGCACCGAAGCGCGATAACTTTTCAGTTTTTCTTTCACCCTCTTTAATGCCGCTACACCGGCATCAAGATCAGAAAATAATTCTTCAATCTTTTCGACTATTCTTATTTGTTCCTTTTCAGGAGGAAGGTTGATTTCAAATTTTCCAATCTCTTCAAAATCAACCCTTGGTCTATCGCCTTCATTTAGGTGACTTGCATAGCTAACAAAATCATATGAATTAAGGCGATATTGCAAAAAAGAACTCCGAAGAAGTGGAGTATCTGGAAAAACGATGAACTCTGCAGAGCACAACCCATCAAATTCCGGCCTAATAACTTTATTTAAATATGGCCGCAGTCTCCCGTATAAGACATCCCTAGCTTCGAATTTCGCAGCAGAACTCTTCATTTCCGAAGCTACTATACTGCCAAGAAGTTTCATTGTATGTGCTTCTACATGCTCAAGACCGATATATCGACTTTTGGGGAAATTGGTTGGTAATACTCGAAATCTTCGTGGTGTTATTAAGTTATTAAGCGGTGAGGAAATCCATCCAGGTTGCAATTGTTTCTTTTTCATGCAACTAGTCTCAAATTCAATTCATTCAACAAAGCCAGTAAGTTGTTACCAAATACTTGATGCGCTTTACCCAAACCGCCAAATTGTTTAAATGGCACTTCTTCCAAATCTTCCATTCCTATGGATAGACTTGAAGAAATATGGTCTTTGATGGTATCTAACCAATGGCACTGTTCATCCGTAAAGACCATGCCAGCTTTCTGCTTTTCGTCTAACCAAACCCTATAACGGCTTTCCACAATGGATTCAACCGGTTCCAAAATCGTCTCCGGCTGAATGGCATGTCGAACAAGGGCAATCAAATCCACCAACTGTTTGGCTTTTCCCTTCACCTTTTGAGGTTCTACAGTCTCGTAAGCTTGCCAAAGGCGCTGGACGGTTTGGGGTTGTTGGGAGTTGATGAAAAACGGTGACCCGCCCAACTGTTGGGCCAAATCCTTCACTTGGCCGTAACGCAGGCCCAATCGGTAAGGGCGGCTGTAAAGTACCTGGATGGCCTCGATTTCCTGTTTATGTTCCTCGATGAATTTTTTGAAATCCCTTACCAGCGATTCCGCTTTCTCCTTGGCGGCGCCATCGAACCCCGCTTGGATAAGCTTGTCCTGATTGACCTCGTCCAGGATTTGTTCGGAATCGGTTTGGGCCTTCTCAATGGCCTGCCGAAGCTTGGGGTTGAAGAAGGGTTTCAGGGCTTCCTTCATGGTTTCTTGTTCCGCCTGCACCAACAGTTTTTCCTCGGGTTCATGGCCGGGGAAAAGATTGAATTTCTCAACGGCTCTTTTGGACACCAAGTCCGGATCAATGCTCTTTAAAAGCCTGTCAGCCAATTCCTTTAGGCTTAACCCACCCGCTTCCTTTGATATTTGCTTCCTTTGCTCGTCATTAAGTTTGTGGTTCAAGCGAACCAACCTAGAAGCCAGGGTGGAAACCAAATCGGCGCTTGCGCCCCCCGCGGCCGCGGTCTTCAAAATGGCCTGCAAAGTCACGGTAGGTTGGCAATCCAAGGGTTTAGAAAAAGATTTCTCCGATTCCGTGACTCCAACTGCGTCCACAACCACGAACCTGTCCTTGACGCGGGTATCCGGCGTGACGCTTTGAAGGTCGTCCTCGTTGATGACCCGCACCCCCCGGCCCTTCATCTGCTCGAAATACGAGGCTGAGTTGATATTGCGCATGAAGAGCAGGCATTCCAGGGGCTTCACATCCGTGCCGGTGGCGATCATATCCACCGTGACCACGATCCGGGGGAAATAGGAATTGCGGAACTCGTTCAGCAACTCATTGGGGTCGCGTCCGGTGGTCTTGCTGGTAATCTTCTGGCAGAATTCGTTCCCCTTGCCGAATTCCTCCCGGATGATTCGTGTGATATCCTCGGCGTGGGAATCCAACTTGGCGAAAACCAGGGTCTTGGGCACCTCGGTGCGGCCCGGGAAAATTTCGGTGAAAAGCTTGTCCCTGAAGGTTTGGACAACAAGGCGGATTTGGCTTTCATTGATCACATCCCTATCCAATTGGCTGCTTTCGTAGATGATGTCGTTATCCAGTTCCGCCAGGCGCTTCTGGCGGGTCATACGGTCCCGCCGGGGCACGAAGAAGCCCGGTTGCTTGGATAGCTTAGACCCCCGACCGCTGATTTGGGTTTCGATGCGGTACACGTCGTACCCCACGTTGACGCCGTCCACCACCGCCTGCTCATGGGGGTATTCCATGACCAGGTTCTGCTTGAAAAAACCGATGGTCTGGGCGCTGGGCGTGGCGGTGAGGCCGATAAGGAAGGTATCGAAGTATTCCAAAACCTGCCGCCAGAGGTTGTAGATGGATCGGTGGCATTCGTCCACGATGATGAAGTCGAAGAATTCCGGGGGGATTTTCGTGTTGTAAACCACCGGCAAGGGTTCCTTGAAAAGGCGGGGGGCCGTCTCGAAAAGGGAGTCCTCCTCGTTGGCCTCGTCGTATTCCTCCTCGCCCTTAAGGATGGAATAAAGCCGCTGGATAGTGGTAATGACCAGGTGGGAGGAAGGCGCGATGGTGTTCTTTTTCAGGTGCTGGACGTTGTATTCCTCCACGAACTTGTAATTGTTGTAGGGGGACTGGAACTGCTGGAATTCATTCAGGGTCTGGCGGCCCAGGTTGTTGCGGTCCACTAAAAACAGGATGCGTTTGGCCTTTGCGAACTTGATGAGGCGGTAGGCGATGTTGCAGGCCGTGAAGGTCTTTCCGGAACCGGTCGCCATTTGGATGAGGGCGCGGGGTTTGTTTTGGGCCAGGGATTTTTCCAGGTTTTGGATGGCGGTGATCTGCTTTTCCCATAGGTGCCCGATTTCCAATGACGGCATTACTTTAAGGTTTGCTCGCAACTGGTTGTCCAATTGGGCCAAACGGACAAGCTCATCGGGCCTGAAGAAAGAAAAGATATCCCGGCTTCGGGGTTCCGGGTCCAAAAGGTCCGTGAACTGGGTCTCGACCCCCGTGGATTCATAGGCAAAAGGCAAAGGCGAGCGCCAACTGGGTAATTTGGTGGGAAAACCCTTCACGTATTTATCTGATTGTTCCTCGACGCCCTTTAGGCCTTGGCCTTCCGATTTTGCCTCTACCGTTCCGATGGCCTTGCCATCGGCGTAAAGCAGGTAATCCACATGGCCTGTTTCCAAGGGGAATTCCCGGACCGCCAAGTAGGGGGAGGCGGATAGGTCCATTTCCTTATAGTCTTGGAGCATCCAGCCGGATTTTTCCAGCTGTCGGTCGATATTCTGGCGGGCTTTTTGTTCAGGTGTGGGACTCATATCCGCTCATAGTATAAAATTTAAAGCGATTATCCCCTTTAGATAAGTAATTAAATAAGGTTAAACCGCCGATCAAATCCGATGGACGCCGATAAGTTTGAAAACGCTTTGAACTATAAGCCGATATCGGCGTCAATCGGCCGTTATCGGCGGTTAAATGGTTTGACTATCGAATCTAATTTTCTTGTTTACTTATTTCAAAGGGATATTCGCCAAATTTAATACGAAAGACAGGGTTCAATTAAACCAAAAACCATCCTATATGGTTCAAGAAATCTTTAATTATCAGCAGTTTGATTACCCCGTAATCAAATAAACCCCGAGAAAATCCATGTAAATAGGCTGATTCCCTAAAATTCCCATTAATTTTCGGTTCTGATTCATGAAATAGCCCATACCGGTAGACGGTGATTCTCGGTTTCTGCGGGCAGGGCTCCCGGCTTCTGCGGGCAGGACCCCAGCCTCTGCGGGCAGGGCTACCGGCCTCTGCGGGCAGGACCCTTGGAAAATGCGGGCAGGGCTTCCAGACCTGCGGGCAGGATTCCGGGCCTCTGCGGGCAGGACACACGAAAAATGCGGGCAGGGCTTCCAGACCTGCGGACAGGGCTTCCAGACCTGCGGGAAGGACTTCCGGCGTCTGCGGGCAGGACCTCCGGCTTCTGCGGGCAGGACCCCAGCCTCTGCGGGCAGGACTGCCGGCACCTGCGGGCAGGGCTCCCAGAACCTGCGGGCAGGGGGACCTCGGAAATGCGGGAAGGACTCCCAGCGTCTGCGGGCAGGACCCCCGGCGTCTGCGGGCAGGACTTCCGGTGTCTGTGGGCAGGACCCTGGCTCTGCGGGCAGGACCCCCGTCTTCTGCGGGCAGGGATGTGGGCGGTTTATCCTCCCTACCGGCAAATGACATTGGGAATGTGGGCAGTTTATCCTCCCGGTGAACTGGGTTATCCCCTTTTGAACTGGGTTATCCACCCGGTGAACTGGGTTACCTGGTTTGCGTACTGGGTTCGCGGCCTTGTGTACTGGGAATGTGGGCGGGTTATCTCCCCTGCCCGCAAATGACACCGGAAATGTGGGCGGGTTATCCCCCCCTGTCGGCAAATGATACTGGGTTTGTGGGCGGGTTATCTCCCCCTGTCGGCAAATGACACTGGGTTTGTGGGCGGGTTATCTCCCCTGCCGACGGATGTTCACGGGAATGTGGGCAGTTTATCCTCCCGGTGAACTGGGTTACCTGGTTTGCGTACTGGGTTCGCGGCCTTGTGTACTGGGAATGTGGGCGGGTTATCCTTTGGAGTGCGCCCTACCGGTTGGACAGTTCAGCTGAAAAATAGACAATAGGGAAACGGCTCAAGGGGTAGCCCCCCAAAGGAGCGTTTCCAGATGGGTAAAATACGACGAAAATTCAGTGTTGATTTCAAACAACAGGTTCTCCGGGAAATAGAGGCTGGCCAGTCCCTGAATGGGGCCGCCCGCCAATATCAAATCGACCCTAGCGTCATAAAACATTGGCGGGATAAATTTCGCCAAGGAACCCTCGTTGAAAAGCCTTCCGCCCGCGAAAAAGCCTTGGAGAAAGAAAATGAGAAGCTCAAGGCCAAAATCGGGGAAATGGTCATGGCCATGGACCTTTTAAAAAAATTCCAAAAATACGTGGAAAACCAGAAAAAGCTCGATACCTCCGTGATCACCGCGAAGAATTTGGCTCAATTTCAAAAGGATGTCGAATGATGGAGATCCCTCGAAGCACCTATTATTCGGCCCTCAAGAGTTCACGGGAAACTCAGGAGCAAAAAGATCAATCCTTGAAGGACCTCATTGAGAAGGTGAGGCTGATTTTCCCCTATTACGGTTATCGGAAGCTCTACAAACACTTCTTACGGGAAGGATTAAGAATCAACGCTAAAAGAATTCGGCGAGTGGTAAGGAAATACGGCCTTTTCCCAATTTATTGGATGAAAAAGTTTAAAGTCCAAACCACCCAATCCGACCACGACCTGCCGGTTTTTCCCAATCTCTTGAAAGGGTTGAAGGAAACTGCCATCAATCAAGTTTGGGTGGCGGATATTACTTATATTCGGATCCTCACTTGTTTTGTGTATCTGGCGGCCATCCTGGATCGTTTTTCCAGGAAGGTGATTGGTTGGGCGATTTCCAGGAGGTTGGATCGGGAGATTTCCCTTCAAGCCTTGAAAATGGCTTTGGAAGAAAGAAAACCACCCGAGGGCTGCATTCACCACTCGGATCGCGGGGTGCAGTATGCCTGTTGGGACTATGTGAGCCTTCTTCAAGCCAAGGGCTTGAGGGTCAGCATGTCCAGAACAGGCAACCCTTACGACAACGCACACGCGGAGTCATTTTTCAAGACATTGAAATACGAGGAGGTGCATCTTTTCAATTACGAAACGTTTGAGGAAGTGCTTCAACGGCTTCCTTACTTCATCGAGGAGGTGTATAACAAAAAACGGTTGCACTCTTCCCTCGGTTATCTGCCACCGGAGGAGTTTGAACGTCATGTGGTCTCAAGGCCACTGACTGAAATAGCCGTTAAACCTATTCTCAACTTAGAGTGAAACTGTCGCTGGTAAGGGCGCAGTCCACCTTCCCTGCCCGCAAATGACACCGGAATGTGGGCAGTTTATCCTCCCGGTGAACTGGGTTATCCCCTTTTGAACTGGGTTATCCTCCCGGTGAACTGGGTTACCTGGTTTGCGTACTGGGTTCGCGGCCTTGTGTACTGGGAATGTGGGCGGGTTATCTCCCCTGCCCGCAAATGACACCGGAAATGTGGGCGGGTTATCCCCCCTTGTCGGCAAATGACACTGGGTTTGTGGGCGGGTTATCTCCCTTTATACTGGGTTACCTGGCCCTGTGTACTGGGTTCGTGGCTTCCTGTACTGGGTTACTCGCCTTTTATACTGGGTTGCGGGCTTCCAATACTGGGTTGCTCACTTCTTATACTGGGTTGCTGGCTCCCAATACTGGGTTCCTAGCCTGTTTACCAGAAAAACCGTAGGGCGCAGTCCAATGGCGTCTACCAGGTTACCAGACCCGTTTACCAAAAACGGGGGTTTTGTTTACCAGAAACCCGGATTCCGTTTACCAGAAAATCCCCTGTTTACCAGAAATGCGGGTTCCGTTTACCGGGTTGCGACATAAGATAATTTTAAAGCTGGGATTTAATGGGGTGCCAGAAAAAAAGCCCCCAGAAGGGGTCCAGATCGTATTTCCCTACTATTTGTTTTCCTGAATCGGCATCGATCCTCAAATCTCCCATACCCAGGTACTAAAGCCCCTGGTTTCCATCCTTCTTTTTAGAAACAACTTTATTTTAAGAGAAGGATCCGTTTGATTTTCCGGTCATAGGGCTCGACCAGGTAGAAAATGTAGACCCCGCTGGCGCATGGATCCCCGAATTTGTTCTTTCCGTCCCAATGGTAAGAAGCCGCATACGAACTTTCCAAATATTTTTCATCCAGGGTTTGCACGTGTTCCCCGGCCGAGTTGTAAATCCTCAGGGAATAGGCGCCCGGGAACTGGCAATAAGAAACGTAGATCGATACCGGCCCTTGGAATGGAAGAAATATATTTTTGGAGACGTAATATTCATCGCATTTCGGGAGCGGTGTTAAGGTCGGCGTATGGGTGACGGTCGCGGTAATCGTCTTCGTGGGCGTGCCGGTGGGGGTCGAAGTGCAAGTGCTGGTCCAAGTATTCGTGGACGTTTGAGTCGGCGTCAGCGTGCAGGTATTGGTGGATGTGTTCGAAAGAGTGGGCGTTGGAGTGTTTGTGGGCGTGTCCGTGGCCGTGGAAGTTTCCGTGGGCGTGTTGGTCGGCGTGGGTGTGTTGGTGGAGGTTGGGGTCGGGGTTTCCGTCGGCGTGTCCGTGGGAGTGCAGGTATTCGTCGGCGTGTAAGTTTCCGTCGGCGTATCCGTTGAGGTCAATGTCGGGGTGTCGGTTGGCGTATCCGTGGGCGTGTTGGTATTCGTCGGCGTGAAAGTCGGAGTCGGGCTCAGGGTGTTCGTGGGCGTGTCGGTGAATGTATACGTGAAGATGGGAGTCTCGGTCGGAGTCGGGGTGGCGGTTGGCGTGAGGGTGTCGCTTGGCGTAGCCGAAGGCGTAGCGGTGAGGGACGCCGTAGGCGTCATCGAAGCCGTCGGAGTCGGGGTAGGAGTCGAAGTCGGCGTATCCGTGGAAGTGGAAGTGACTGTCGGGGTGTTGGTGGAAGTCGGCGTAAAGATGGGTGTGTCGGTCGGAGTGGGTGTGTTGGTCGGGGATGGAGTGGGTGTGGTGGTGAGCGTAGGGGTAGGCGTCGAGGTTGGGGTATTAGTCGGGGTGTTCGTGGGCGTCGGAGTGGGAGTTGTCGTTGGCGTAATAGTGGGGGTATTCGTGGGCGATGTCGTCCCGGTCGGGCTGGGGGTCGGCGAAGACGTGATGGTGGGTGTAGGGGTGGACGTGGAAGTCGGCGTGTTCGTGGGGGTGTTGGTCGGGGTCGGCGTGGGTGTCGTCGTCGGAGTCGGGGTGGGTGTGTTTGTGGGTGTGTTGGTTGGGGTATTCGTGGGCGTGGGCGAGGATGTGGTCGTCGGGGTTGGAGTCGGGGTGGATGTGGGCGTACGAGTCGGCGTGTTGGTCGGGGTGAATGTGGGTGTCGTCGTCGGGGTCGGAGTGGGAGTGTTGGTGGGTGTGTTGGTTGGGGTATTCGTCGGCGTGGGCGAGGGTGTGATCGTGGGTGTGGAAGTCGAAGTAGGTGTGGACGTACGAGTCGGCGTATTGGTCGGAGTGTTCGTGGGTGAGGTGGTGCCGGTCGGGCTGGGGGTCGGAGTGAGTGTGATCGTAGGCGTGTTGGTTGGTGTGGGCGTGGGCGTGATCGTCGGGGTGGGCGTGGGTGTCCGGGTCGGCGTGTTCGTAGGCGTGTTGGTCGGAGTGGGTGAGGGTGTGGTTGTCGGAGTCGGCGTGGGAGTGTTTGTGGGTGTGTTGGTCGGGGTATTCGTCGGCGTGAGCGAGGGTGTGACTGTGGGCGTAGGGGTTGGGGTCCTCGTCGGTGTATTCGTGGGCGTATTGGTCGGGGTCGGAGTGGGTGTGGTCGTCGGAGTCGGGGTGGGAGTGTTGGTGGGTGTGTTGGTTGGGGTATTGGTTGGCGTGGGAGAGGGCGTTGTTGTCGGGGTGGGTGTCGGGGTACGTGTGGGCGTATTAGTCGGGGTATTGGTTGGCGTAGGCGTGGGTGTGATCGTGGGTGTGGAAGTCGACGTGGGGGTGGACGTTCTCGTGGGCGTATTGGTTGGGGTATTCGTGGGTGAGGTGGTCCCAGTCGGGCTGGGGGTCGGTGAGAGCGTATTCGTCGGCGTGTTCGTGGGTGTTGGGGTGGGGGTGATGGTAGGCGTGGGGGTTGGGGTCCTCGTCGGGGTATTCGTGGCCGTATTGGTCGGGGTGGGTGTGGGTGTGGTCGTCGGGGTCGGGGTCGGGGTCCTCGTCGGTGTATTCGTGGGCGTGTTCGTCGGGGTGGGTGTGGGTGTGGTCGTCGGGGTCGGGGTGGGTGTGTTTGTCGGTGTGTTGGTCGGGGTATTGGTTGGCGTAGGAGTAGGAGTCGTCGTGGGAGTGGGAGTAGGTGTGCGCGTCGGGGTGTTGATCGAGGTATTGGTTGGCGTGGGTGTGGGAGTTGTCGTGGAGGTGGGAGTAGGTGTGGATGTGGGCGTTCTCGTAGGCGTGTTCGTTGGGGTGGGTGTGGGTGTGGTCGTCGGGGTCGGAGTGGGTGTGTTCGTGGGTGTGTTGGTTGGGGTATTCGTCGGCGTGGGAGAGGGCGTCGTTGTCGGGGTGGGTGTCGGAGTACGTGTGGGCGTATTAGTCGGGGTATTGGTCGGGGTGGGTGTGGGGGTAATGGTGGGTGTGGGAGTCGGGGTGGGCGTATTCGTGCGAGTTGGCGTGTTGGTCGGGGTGTTCGTGGGCGATGTGGTGCCGGTCGGGCTGGGGGTCGGCGAAGGTGTATTCGTGGGCGTGTTGGTCGGCGTAGGTGTGGGGGTGATGGTAGGCGTGGGAGTCGGTGTGCGCGTGGGTGTGTTCGTGGGCGTATTGGTCGGGGTAGGAGTGGGTGTGGTCGTCGGGGTCGGCGTGGGTGTCCTTGTCGGTGTATTCGTAGGCGTGTTCGTCGGGGTCGGAGTGGGTGTGGTCGTTGGGGTCGGCGTAGGAGTGTTCGTGGGTGTGTTGGTGGGGGTATTGGTCAGGGTGGGAGTCGGAGTCGTGGTGGGAGTAGGGGTCGGTGTCCGGGTTGGGGTGTTCGTGGGGGTATTCGTCGGGGTGGGGGTGGGCGAGACGGTCGGGGTTGGAGTCGGGGTATTGGTCCGGGTAGGCGTGGGAGTATTAGTCGGGGTCGGAGTCGGGGTGATGGTGGGCGTGGGTGTCGGGGTGGGTGTAGGGGTTCTTGTGGGCGTATTCGTCGGGGTGGGGGTGGGTGTAGTCGTAGGTGTCGGGGTGGGTGTGTTCGTGGCTGTGTTACTGGGGGTGTTTGTAGGTGTTGGAGTGGGTGTACGGGTTGGGGTGGGTGTAGGGGTATTCGTGGGTGTGTTAGTGGGGGTATTCGTCGGCGTAGGCGTTGGTGTCGTGGTCGGGGTGGGGGTCGGCGTCCTTGTGGGCGTGTTGGTTGGGGTGGGTGTGGGTGTTGTCGTCGGGGTGGGTGTATTCGTTGGGCTTGGAGTCGGCGTCCGGGTCGGGGTATTCGTGGGGGTATTGGTCGGCGTGGGTGTGGGTGTGGCCGTCGGGGTCGGAGTAGGTGTATTCGTCCGAGTCGGGGTGTTGGTAGGCGTGTTGGATGGGGTGTTGGTCGGGGTATTCGTGGGAGTGGGTGTGGGAGTCCGGGTGGGGGTGTTAGTCGGCGAGTTTGTGGGTGTGTTGGTTGGGCTATTCGTGGGCGTGGGTGTGGGAGTCCGGGTGGGGGTGTTGGTTGGGGTGGGCGAAGGGGTCGGGGTAGGGGTATTAGTGGGGGTGTTGGTGCGGGTCGGGGTGTTCGTGGGTGTGTTGGTGGGTGTTGGTGTGAAAGTATTTGTGGGAGTGTTCGAGGGAGTATTCGTAAGCGTATTCGTGGGGGTGGGGGTGAAAGTCCGGGTGGGGGTTGAGGTGGGGGTGTTGGTCACCGGGGGGCTGGTCGTGTTCGTAGGGGTATTGGTGCGCGTTAATGTAAACATCGGCGTAACCGTCGGAGCCGGCGTGATGGAACAAGCATTCGTGCCGATGATAAAGTGTTGCCGGTAGATGTATCCATCTCCGGCGGTCGTTGTTTGATTAAAACCGTAAACGCCCCATGTCCACGGGACATAATTACCCGGCGAGAGCGGATTGGAAATGGGCCACCAGTTATAACCCCAATCAGCCGTAACCGGGTCGGAATAGGGCCCCACCCATCCGGAGTCGCTGTAACCCGCGGTGAGCCACCCGGCGTAAACGCCCTGCCCGCCCCCCTGCAGGGTGGTGGGCAAGTTATAGGTGGTGGCGGTGGTGTCGTTAAATACATATTTTGAAACGATGCAAGGGCTTCCCGATTCCACGTACTGGGTGGTCATGGTGCATCCGGCCCCTCCCAAATTCAGGGTCAGCAGCCACTCGGACGCGTTCCACCCCGTGTCCGAAGCCCAACCGTACACAGCGAGTATATTGTCGCCGGTGCTGTTGAAGTAGCCCGAGCAGTCCCCGTTGCAGATCGTATAGGGGGCCTGGCAACTTACGGCGGCATTGCCGCAATCGGCCCCCTCCCAACAGTTCTGCCAGTAACAACTGACGGGAGACTGGCCGTTCACGAAAAAATACCCCTCGTCATCCGTGGCCCATTCAAGAGCCGCGCTAACCACCGTGCAGGAACCGGCTTGGGCCCATGAGTTTTTCAATGGGAAAGCGCATAGGATTACGCCAAGAAGGAAGGGGAGAAAAACAGACTTTTTTCTTTGACAATCCGTCACAACATACTTCCTCAGCACCTTTCATCCGGCGGAAGGACCGGGATAAAAAGGTTTGGTTTTTTAAACGCCAAAAAATTCTTTATTCCGGAAAATAATCCCTTTGAAAACGGTTTCAGGCATCCGCCGCTCACCGGCTATTCCTTCCACGCTTTCAGTTGGGATGAAAAGGGCCTTCACGGATGGGTCCGCCCAAGAAAACCATGCTCTTTCATGGAATGGGCGCCTTTTCTAATAAAGACTACCACTGGAGGGCTCAAGGGAGGTTAGATTGCGTCTCATTTCGATATCGATTTTGTATCATCCTCGGATGCAATCTCAGGATGGATTAAAGCGGTTTTAGGGTGTTTTCCCTTAGGCGTCGGGATGTTTCTGGTACTGCTGGGGCGTTCGCCGGGTGTTTTTCTTGAAAACCCAGATGAAATATCCGCTGGATGAAAATCCGCATTCATGCGCGACCCGCGCGACACTGTAACGGCCGGTGCGGAGCAGGTGTTTCGCCTCATCCAGCCGCACCTTTTGAACGTATTCGTTAAATCCCATCCCCATCCATTTCCGGACCAGACGGTAAAACGTGGACCGCGAAAGGCCCATTTGCCGGGCGGCGCGGTCCGCCTTCAGGGGCGACCGGAAATGTTCCGAAACATAGGACTTCAGTTCCTTGACGGTGGCTTCCATTTCGGCGGCGGGCGGGTTCATCGAAAATTCCGTGAACACCTGGATCTCCGTTTTGAACAAATTGATGAGTTCGTGGGTGGCCTGCAGTTTTTCCAAGCGGGATATCCACTCTTGCAGGTAGCCGGAAAGACGGCCGGGCGGCAGCAAAAGCGTCCTTTCCAGGGACGTGGCGTAAAGCGAAAGGGCGTCGATGAGATGCACGCGGACAAGGTCGGCGCGTTCGGCGGTTTGACGGAGCACGTCGCCGAGGTAATGGTCCAGCACGAATGATTTTTCGGCCCTGGACCCCCGCAGGCATGACTCGACCAGCCGCTGGGCATCGGGCCAGGGCTTTCCCTTCCCCTGGGGCTTGGTTTCCAATGGCTCGATTTCATCGTAGAAAAAAATATTCTTATTTTGATGGATGGCCCACTGCAAGGCCTGGAAGGCCTCCTGGCAGGAGGGATTCAGCGCCTCGCCCCCGGTCATCATGGATCCGATGCCGATCAGGGCGTGAGTGCCGAATAGTTTTCCCATCCGCTCAGTGATGGACCGGGCTTTTTCCCTCAACTGCAATCTTGCCTGTGTCGGGTTGGACCCGGGACGGGGCGAAGTCAGGAACACCAGGCCTTCATCCCACAATGAAAATGACACCGTCTCGCCCAGGCGTTGGGCATAGAAAAATCCCGCGCGCTCCAGGCGCTTTTGCCGGATCATGGCATCCACTTCATCCGGGCAATGGTCGGGTTCATCCACCAGCAATAGGGCCATGGCCACCACCGGCATCCTTTTTATTTTAGTGACAACCCTATCGTTCTCGCCGAAGCCTTTATCCGTCCAAGACCGGTCTGACGGCGGCAATTCCAACCCCAGCGCCTTCTTGGGCCATCCCGCATTCAGTTTCCATTTCGTGAAGACCTTGTGATTCAGGTTCGTCGCCCTGGAGACAATTTCTTCCGGGTTTCCTTCGCCGGAAATAAGCGAAGCGATCATCTCGAGGAGTTCCCGGTGCGCGCTGGCTTGGGGCCCGTCCAATAGCGGCATATTCAAGGCGTTAATGACAAAACGCTTGAAATCCGTGTCATCCGGAAGGGGCTTTTTACCGGTCCATAACTTCCATTGGCGCTCCAACTCCCCGCGTGCCGGAACACTTTTAAGGAAATAACCGGACACGATAAAAGCGATGCACTTTCCCGCGTTTAAAACCGGGACGTAGAAATCATAAAACCCTGAATGGCGGGAACAAATCGGGCGTTTTCCTTTTATCAAACGCTTGAAATTCATCCGGTTGTACCGGGCGCGATCCAGGAACGGTCCAAACCGGTCCTCATATTCGTTAATCCCGAAATTCTTCGGGGAAGGTTGAAGGCAAATCCATTGATCCGGATTATCCTTTGGAACCAAATAGCAGGACATTCCAGTGTAGTAACGGAAGTTGTTGAATATCGCTTCAAAAGCCCGGAATATTTGGACTGTGGGGGAGACAAAACCCTGGGGGAATTTGGCCTGGTTCATGGCCTTATTATGCAAAGAATGGCGGGCCGGAACAATAAAGTTGGCCGGAAAGGCGTGGCACACGAAGCGGGCAGGTAAACCGGCACAGATTTCATTTAAATCCGCGCCGATCTTCCATAAAAATATATTGAGACCGGTGCTATACCAGCCACTTTAAACACTTTTGGGGAGCTGGCATGCGCTGCCAAGCATCGCCCTCGGGCCGAATTTTTATCAATTCATTCGGCACACTCACTACTTATATCCCGGCTTGAAGCCTCGATATAGAAGCTAGTGACCCCGGGCAGCCAGCCCATGCCAGCAGGCATTTACCATAAAATCCATTGGTTTACCAAAAACCCAAATCGAACAACGAACTCGGGTCGCCATGCCGGCTTTCCATATCCATCTTAAAGGATGCCGGTATTGTCCCGATGTCCACATAAGGATCTTATGAAAATCGGGTCACCTCGATCAGCGCCCCGATTGGGGCAGCTTCTCGCGCCGCAGCGGTAAGCAGTGCCCGCGATGACAGCTACAAAAACGCCTATAACTGCGGAGTTTAAACCGCGGAAGTTTGAAAAGACCTTTAAAAAGCCGTCGAATGACGGGGGGCGGGAGTTTCCTACTGTTTCATCACATCCACTGAGAGGGTCGCTGTCACTTCGGGGCTCAACTTGATCGTGACGTCGTGGTGGCCGACCAAGCGGATGTGGTCGTCCATGACGACCTGTTTTTTATCGATTTCGATCCCCTTTTGTTTCAAGGCCTCGGCGATCTCGGCGGAGGTGATGGAGCCGAACAGTCTCCCCTCGTCGCCTGCCTTGTGCCTCAAGGTGATGGTATAGCTTTTAAACTTGGCCGCCAACGCCAACGCGGCTTCCTTTTCCCTGGCCTTGCGCCGTTCCTGCGCTTTTTTTTCTTCCTCGATTTTTTTCAGGGCCCCGCCGGTGGCCTCCGCCGCCAGGCCGTTGGGGATGAGGTAGTTCCTGGCATACCCTTCTTTCACCTCGATCAATTCGCCCTTTTTCCCGATTTTCTGTACGTCCTTGACCATCAACACTTTCATAAGGGTTGCTCCAGGGGTGGGGATTTTATTTTCCTGAAATCAAACCATACATCCAAAACTCCAAGGCAGCAAACGGTCACGATGATCGGCAAAGAGCACATGATGATTAAATAGGAAAGCCATCTCAGCAGCCTGGAAAGTTTCCATTTGTAGAAAAAAAACGAGACAATGCTAAAACCGAATATGAAATACAGCCCTGAATAAAAAACCAATAGGTTGTCTCCCAGGACGTCCAGGGGGCCATCCAAGGGGGCGAATAACTTGAGAAAGCATCCCAGGATGAGCCCGAAAACCAACGGTTCGGGCACGATCCATTCCCGGAATGCCAGGGGTAATGAGACCCGGGTGGTAATTTTGCGGAGCAGCATTGAAGTCATGTAATAAGAAAAAAAACCTACCAGCAGGCAGGAAATGCCCAAATGGGCCGGAAAAGACCAGGCGAAATACCTTTTAAAATAAGGTTCCCATAAATTCAGGTTTTCATCCGTAAATCCGGAACCATGCAACAAAGGCGCTAAATCCGTCTTCCAATATTCGTCCATGGATTGCTGGATCAATGACCAAACCGGTTGATTTTTATCAATTTGGGCTACCAAAAAAAGGAAGGCCGTAAGCAACAAGACGCTAGCAAGGGTTCCAATGGCAACGACCAAAAAGGGTTTGAACTTTCGCATTAAAGCCCAGGC
Organism: candidate division FCPU426 bacterium; assembly: GCA_963847625.1. Taxonomy (GTDB): domain Bacteria; phylum Oederibacteriota; class Muellerivitia; order Muellerivitales; family Muellerivitaceae; genus CAWCKJ01. Next base: position 17,695 of record CAWKAR010000035.1, read on the forward strand.
GGAAGCCAGGCTCGCCACCCCGAACAATAGGGTGAATGACACCAGTTTCAGTAAAAAGCTTATAAGCATGTCCATCGGAAAACCCTGGTTTTGTTAGGGGTTGGAGAATGGGAGAAGAGCGATGTTGCGGGCGCGTTTAATGGCTTTCGTCAGCTCACGCTGGTGGCTGGCGCAGGTTCCGGTCATGCGGCTGGGGACGATCTTTCCCCGTTCGCTGACGAAAGTGCGGAGCCGGTTCACATCCTTATAGTCAATCGCCACCACTTTTTCGGCGCAAAAACGGCAGGACTTGCGCCGCGGTCTTCGAAAACGGGCGTTGAAGGGGGCGGCCGGTCCCCGTGCCGAGTCGGAACGGGAGGCTTTAAAGTCCTTTTTTTCTCTTGGTTCCATTTTCAGCTCCTTGATTCCAGCTTTATCAATTTAAATGCCGGTAAAATTTTCCCGGTTAAAAAGGGATATCCTCTTCGCTTCCGGACGAAGGCGGGGCTTGGGGCGTTCCCTCAACATCCCCTGGTTCCTGATTGCTATCCGCCGGTGCCTTTCCCCGGTTTAAAAATTGGATCCTCTCGGCCACCACTTCCATGATGCTGCGTTTTTGTTTGTCCTCGGTCTCCCAGGAACGGCTCTGGAGACGGCCCTCCACGAAAAGCGGGTCGCCTTTCTTCTTGTATTCCCCGACCGCCTCGGCTTGTTTTCCCCAGGCCACCACCCTCACGAAACAAACATCCTCTTTTTTCTCCCCGGATTGGAGCTGGTACGTCCGGTTGATGGCAAGGCTGAAATTCGCGACTGGCGCCCCCCCGGCGGTGTAACGCAACTCGGGATCCTTCGTCAGATTGCCCATCAAAAACACTTTATTAAAATTAGGCATGGGATCTCCCTTCTATATTTAGGGTTGTTCAACTAGTGGAGTAGCTGGAGCGGAGGGCGGTTCCGGAGCGGGTTTTGGCGCTTCGGGAGCAGGCCTGGGCGCCTGGGGGATTTGGGACGGCCGGGATCCGGAAGATGTCCGGTGTGTGGGGCCTTCCGCTGAAGCCGCCTTGACCCTGGGCGGTTTCACTTTGGGTTTCAGGTGGCTGATTTCGTCCTTCACGATCATAAACTTAATGACTTTTTCGAGCAGGCGGAAGTTACGGTTTAACTCGGAAACGGATTCCGGCGGCATGGTGACGTGGTAAAACACGTAATGTCCATCCCGGTGCCTTTTCACCGAATAGGCCAAACGCCTCTTTCCCCAATCGTCTTTTTTGAGGATGGACCCTTTTGAATCCGCCACGATCTTTTCCACTTTGGCGGAAACAGATTCCATTTCTTCGGGGGTGGAGCCGGGATCCAAAATATAGATGACATCGTATTTATGCATGAACAGCCTCCCTTTGGATTCTCCATCGGTGATGGAGATAGCCCTGTCTTGACTAATAAAATTTCCTAAAAAGACAGAGCAGGGCTTCGCAAGAAACCTGGCGGGCTTCCTCAAAGCAGGGGTGGAGTATATTCCCGGATACCTTCGTCTTTCAAGGTGAAAAAAACGCTGAAATGCACGGGATTTCTTCTAACGATCACCCGATCTTTTGCAAAAAGGTCGGGCTCTAGCATTGCATAATTGTCTTTGGACGGCGCCGGAGAAGTGTTCGGGGTGAACCTGTTCCGGCGAGTTTCACGGACAGCTGACTTCCCGGGGCGGAAGTCAGGCTTTACTTTTCCCGCTCAAGCCTCAAGGTTTCCGGAACCGAATCGGCGACCTCGGAAGGCCCCCAAAATTGGATGGGACCGGGGCTGGCGTAATCATCCTCCACCTCCCACTTTTTCCGCAAAGCCGCGAAGGCCTTAAAGGGTTTCCCTTTTAAATCCACCAGGGCCTTCTGGATGACGGCTTTCTCCTTCCCATGGCGGCGCTCCAGGTTCATCATCATGGTCAGGGGCACCCCTCCGGCTTTCCACAGGGCGGCCGGTTTCAACAGGTTGCGGACCGAGGAAATGTATCCCGTGAGGCCCCCCGCCACGAGGTATGCGGACGTGAAACCCAGGGAGTAGCAATAATCGGAGTCGAAGTTCGAAGGGGCGGCGCACCGGCCCTCATAGCCGAAAAAATGCCCTTGGCTTGAGAACTTTCCGCCGTATTTTCCCTGCTGTTTCCATTGTTTCAGCTTGATCTCGACCGCTTCAAGAAGAAGTTTCTCGGTGTCTATTTTCGAGACTTGAACGTTGCCGTGGGGATCCCGGTCGGCCAGAAGCTGGATTTGGATGGAATGAGGCAGGGATTGGAACGCCTTTTTGGATTCCTCGCTGAGGCGGTCTTCCACGAAAATCACTTTTTCAGGCTGGGTCTCAAGTTTTTCGAATTCGGCATTGTGGGCCAGGAGTTCGTTCAGCTCTCCGATGAGTTTTTTCATCTCAGGGATGAATTCCAACAATCCCTCGGGAATCACCGCGATTCCGTAATTTTTCTTATCCGCCGCCCGGTCCGCCACCACCCGGCACACCTGTTCCACAATCTGGTCCAAAGTCCATTGGTTGGACGCGACTTCCTCCGAAATCAGGCAAATATTGGGATGGACTTTCAGGGCCACTTCCAGGGCGATGTGGCTGGCCGAGCGTCCCATCACCTTGATAAAGTGCCAGTATTTTTTGGCCGAAAGGCAGTCCCGTCCCACGTTCCCCGCAAGTTCGGCGTAAACCTTGGTGGCGGTGTCGAAACCGAAACTCACTTCGATTTGCTGGTTCTTCAGGTCGCCGTCAATGGTTTTAGGGCAACCGATGATGTGGATCGGGACCCGATGGGCTTTGAAGTACTCGGCCAAGACCGCCGCGTTGGTGTTGGAATCGTCGCCTCCCACCACTACGAGCGCCGAAATACCGGCTTTGGCCAGGTTCTGGTGAACGGCATCGAATTGTTCGGGATTTTCCAGTTTGGTCCTTCCTGAACCGATAATGTCAAATCCCCCCGTGTTGCGGTAATCCGCCAGCAGTTTTTCGGTGATTTCGATCTTTTTATTCTCGATCAGGCCGGAAGGCCCCCCCAAGTAACCGGCCAGTTTGTTCCGGGAATTCAATTTTTTAAGTCCATCAAACAGGCCGGCCACCACATTATGCCCTCCCGGGGCTTGTCCCCCGGACAGGACCAAGGCGACATGAATCTCTTTTTTCAGGGAAACGGGGGCCTTGCCCGGAACAAAAGTCACTTCGGGCTGGCCATAGGTATGAGGAAATAGTTTCCTTATTTCCGCCTGGTCGCGGATGCTTTTGGTCGTTTTGCCGGTATGGATGGCGACTTTCGAGGGATTTCCCGAAAACGTCTTGGGATATTTAGGTTCATAACCAGACCGGGCGATTTTCAAGTAGGGAAGGTTTAATTTCATTAGGTCCTCCGAATATGGGTTACAGAATTGGGCGGTATTATAAACTCTTTTTTTTACCAACTTTTGTATAAATTCTTAGAAAAACGACAAGGCAAAAACAAAATAACTGAAAATCTAAACCTGATGGAGAATGAAGCTATTCCCCGGGCTAAAGTCCGGGGTTTCAACCCTTTTTATATTTCAGTTATTCTTAGCCGGTAACACTTCATAAATACTGACCGTGTTCCATTCCTCCACCAAACGAAGGCCGGGGATGCGGGATGGAAAATGGAATAAGGCGAGTTGCGGCGCCGGGTCCCGGTCCGGTTGCTGGTCCACTAAATAATAAACCTTATGAGCCAGGATGTAACGGATTCCCAGGTTCTGGAGCAGCCTCACTGTCCAGGGCGAGGTGAAATCCGACATTTTCCGCCGTAAGCGCGCCTCCACGCTGTCCTGATTCTCCTTTTGAAAGTCTAAATTAAACAAGCGCTTTCCATGGTAAGTCTGCCATAACAGGTAAAACGGCTCGAATTCGTATCGCTGGGCGTCAATGGGATATTCGGCGACGATGAAATTTCCAAGCTGGTTTTTCAGCCATACATATTCCGGTGGAATCTTTCGGACATCATAAATCCGGCTGGAAGTGGGGCAGTAAAGCTCAAACCCCCCCGCCGTGAGCAAGAGGGCTAATAAAGCCCAACGTTTCCAATGGATCGAGGGGGAATAATATGAATAGGCGAAAGCGGATAGCAAGCAAAAGCTCAAGGATACTAGCAATCCAAAACGGGCGTAAAAACGGAAAGTGGGGAAAAGACAGTAGAAGAGAAGATTGGGCCAAGGAACTATGATTTTGCCGAAGATGGGGTTGAGGCATAAAAGCCCCGAACCGGCACCCAGCCAAGCCACGGCAATCCAAACTTTCCGGTCCCTTAACGCGCGGTTTTTCCAGATAGCCCAAAACGCCAGGAGGGCCAACAGCCAAGCCACATATCCCGGATTCACGATATCGTCGATGAACCAGGTGTAGGGTTTTAAGCGTCCCATCCATTCATGGACCCTTGCACCCCACAAGGGATGGTAATAGGTCGGGATAAAAAAATGAAACCATCTATCTGTTCCCAGGTTGAAGTAAATCCATTTGGGCGCCCTTGTGAACATATCCATAATGTTCATGCGGTCTCTAAAAATCCATTGATCCCAAATGGCGGGAATAATCGCAATTACATGGGTGGCGATGAAAAACGCCAAGACGGCGGATGATATTTTTTTTATTTCCTTTTTATAATATTTCTCCCTGAGCCAAAACAAGGTGAGAAAAGCGGAGCCAAGGCCCGCCATGAACCCAATCACAAAGGAGAAGTTGAAAAGGGCGATATAAGCCAATCCGGCCCAAAAAGCGGTGGTTATAACCGGTTTTTTGAAAAAAAGGTACAAAGCCAAACCATAAAGGGGGACCCATTGGATAGCCGCCATTTCGGGATAAGCGCCGGCTTTGGAAAAATGCCAAGGGCTGAACATGTAAAGAAACCCGCCCAGGAGGCTTCCCCCGACGGAACCGGTCATTTCATATGCCAAAAGGTAAAAAAACCAACCGCTCAGGGGAAAAGTATAGGCGATCAACCAATTGGACGACAGGATTGGATTCAACCATTTAGCCAAGAGGCCACCCAGCCAGCAAAAAAATCTTTGGGGCGGGTATTGGATATCCCATCCCCATGGCGCGTTCAGCTGGTTCCAATGGCGGTTCAGGAAAAGCCAATCATGATTTTTAAAAAGACACCAATTGCGGTGTAAACTGAATTCAATATCCGAATCCAGGCCGTAAATTTGGAAGGGGCCGAGAAAAAAAAGGGGGTAAGTATAAAGGATGGATACCAATAGGAAAAAAATCGGCACGCTAATTTTCATCCACATGGATCGCCCTGAAAAATTCATAAAAATAATTTCCTGTCTGAATCTTGGACCGAAACGAGGAATTACTTAGTTTTATTAGCTCATTGCCAGCCTTCGTACAGTTTATTTTGGTGGCAAGCAGATTCCACGCACTATCGTTGTTAAGCCGGCTTTAGCCTTTCCTTTCAAATTCGATCCGAATAATTTAAGAAATTCAAAGTCCCAACTAAGTTCTCAAAGTAACCCCTAGCACAGTAACCACCCGGGTCATGGAAGCGTCCGTCCGCATGCTTCTATATTTATATTGGTCAAACTGAAAGGGTAAACCACTCGCCAAATGTTTATCATTATGCCATTCCTTCTTTGGTTGTTTAAACAATAAACCAAAACCATTTCCATTGTTAGTCTCAGGCTTTTGCCGAAATTCTGTTTGGTTAACCCCTGCTTACGCCCCAAGTTAAGCTTGCTAATTCAACGTTTATTTTGTATTAGTAAAGACTCACTTTCTGCTTCGAAAGAATCCGGAGTTGGAAAGTATAAAAACAGTGAAGGACGGGAAAATGAACATATCCGATATCGAAAAACACTTAGGGAAAAACGCCAAGGATCTCCTGGGTTACCAATGCAAAGGGATCTCCAAGAATGATCTTCACATACCCGGCGGGGATTGGGTGGACCGCATCTTCTCCCAGTCAGACCGCAACAACCGGGTGCTATCCAGCCTGCAGTGGCTTTACTCCAACGGCCGCCTGGCGGGAACCGGATATGTTTCCATATTGCCGGTGGACCAGGGCATCGAGCACTCCGCCGGCGCTTCCTTCGCCAAGAACCCCATCTACTTCGACGCCGAGAACATCATCAAGCTCGCCATGGAGGGCGGCTGCAACGCGGTGGCCTCGACCCTGGGTGTCATGGGCATCGTGTCCCGCAAGTTGGCCCACAAAATTCCTTTCATCGTGAAGCTCAACCACAACGAGCTTTTGACCTATCCCAATAAGGCCTCGGAGTTCTATTTCGGCTCAGTCAAGCAGTCTTATGATATGGGCGCGGCCGGCGTGGGTGCCACCATTTACTTCGGCAGTGATGACGCGCAGAAAGAAATCGAGGAGACCACTAAGGCGTTCCAACTGGCTCATGAGCTGGGCTTATTCACGGTTCTTTGGTGCTACCTTCGCAACAAGGCTTTCAAGACCAAGGAAAAGGACTTTCACGTGTCGGCGGACTTGACCGGCCAGGCCAACCACTTGGGCGTCACAATCGAGGCGGACATCATCAAGCAGAAACTGCCTGAGAACAACGGCGGATTCGTGTACTTGAACCAGGAGTCCAGTTACGGAAAGTTCGACAAGCGCATGTATGACACTCTTTGTCCCGACCATCCCATCGAGTGGACGCGCTGGCAGGTGGCCAACTGTTATATGGGCCGGGCGGGTTTGATTAATTCCGGCGGCGCTTCGGGCGAGAACGACTTTGGGGAGGCGGTCAGGACCGCGGTCATCAACAAGCGTGCGGGCGGCATGGGGCTCATTTCCGGCCGAAAGGCGTTCCAACGCCCAATGGCTGAAGGCGCCAAGCTTCTGCAGACCATCCAGGACGTCTACCTCTGCAAGGATGTGACAGTCGCGTAACAGGCAGGTTGTCAAAAAAGCCCCTGGCTTCGAAAAGAAACCAGGGGCTTTTTATTTTAAAAAACCGTTTTCCAACGATTTAGATTCAATTCAATGCGCCACCACGATCTTGCCCGTCTTGCGGGCAATGCCATTTCCTCCCTCGGCCTGCAACGCGTAGACATAGAGCCCGCTGGCTACCGCCTCCCCCCCCTGGTTCCTCACTCCCCACGCCAGCTTGTTGGCACCCGCGTTCCCTTCCACTCCCTTCTCGTACACCAACTCCCCTGTGACCGTGTAAATCCTCAATGTCACTTTCGCCGCCTGCCCCAGGCTGTACCGGATTTCCACCGTCCCCCCGCCCCTGGAGATGTTCGGCCCCGCCACCACACTCCCCAACATCGCCCCCGTCACCGGGGGAGTCGGGGTTGTCTCCTTCATCACCACCTCTTTCACATTTGACGACGCACCTGTCCCGGCCGCGCATTGGAACGCCATCAACCGGTCTTCATTGAGATCCGTCACGTACAACATCCCCCCCACCGCTTGCAGATTCCATGGGTTGATAAAATCATTGGCCTTCGTGGTCGTTGACGACGTATTAGTAATCATGTTCGCCTGTCCCAATACCCCTACCGCCGGCGGATTAGCCGTCCCTGTGGGAATTTGATTGTAAATCAATACCCTGTCGTTTCCCGTGTCCGAGATATATAGCTGGCAATTCACTCCGCATACTCCCATGGGCCCGCTCAGTTGAGTCGCCGAACATCCTTTTGCGCTCGTGGTGTAGCTTACTTGACCCACCACCGCGTCCGCCGGCGGGTTGTTCCCCGCCAGACTGTCTATCCCGTTACCTCCGTTGTTATAAATCAGTATCCGGTTGTTCCCTGCGTCCGCCACGTATAGGTTCCCGCTATCCACCCACAATCCCCTCGGTGTCACCAGCCCTTGCGATGTCGCGCTGGTCAGCCCTCCATCCCCGGTTTGGCTCGTGAAATTCGACTGCCCGATCACTTCATCCGCGCTCGCCCCATTCGCCGATGGCAGCGAGTTGTATACCAATATCCGGTTATTGTCCATGTCCGATATGAACAGTCTCTGCCCGTCATAAAATACCCCGTCCGGCGCGTATAGCGTGTTCGCTCCCGGCGTCGTCGTCACCCCGCGGTTCGCCTTGCTGCTCACCATGTCCGCCTGCCCGATCACCACGTCTGCCGATCCGTTCGTCACCGCCAGTGAACCGATATTGCTGTAAATCAATACCCGGTTGTTCCCTTCGTCCGCCACGATCAGCATGGTCCCGTCGCTCCATATCCCCAACGGCAAATACAAGGTATTCGAATTCACCGAAACACCCTGGTTCGTCACGCTTCCCGTGAACGTCGACTGCCCGATCACCTGCACCGCGCTTGGATGGATCACGCTGGGAATCGGGCTGTATACCAAAACCCGGTTGGCCATCGAATCCGCCACGATCAGGTCGTTCCCCGCCTGGAATACCCCTTCCGGCCGGTACAATGAACCCGCGTTCACCGGTGACGTGGCGTTCAACGTCAGCGCCGCTTGGCCCACCACAAAGTTCGCCGACTGGTTCGTCGTCAGACTGCATCCTCCGCATCCCGGCACCGGCGTCGCCGTCGGAGGAGGTGTCACCGTGGGCGTCGGGCTGTTCGTCGGCGTCCATGTGCAGGTGTCCGTCGCCGTGGGAACCGGTGTTCTCGTATACGTCGGCGTCGGAGTGGAAGTCGGCGTCTTCGTCACCGTCGTCGTCGATGTCTGCGTCGCCGTGAATGTCTCCGTGGCCGTGTTACTCGCCGTATAAGTGTTCGTCGGCGTCTTCGTCGCCGTCGTGGTCGATGTCTGCGTGGTCGTGAACGTCTCCGTGGGGGTCGAAGTCGAAGTCGGCGTGTTACTCGTCGTATAAGTGTTCGTCGGCGTCTTCGTGTTCGTCGGAGTCAGCGTATCAGTCTCCCCCGGCGTGTTCGTCAAAGTCGGCGTCGGCGTATCCGTCCTCGTGGATGTCTGCGTGGGCGTGTTACTCGCCGTATAAGTGTTCGTCTGCGTCCTTGTGCTTGTCTGCGTATAGGTGGAAGTCTGCGTCGAGGTCGGCGTTTGTGTGTTCGTTTCGGTCGGCGTATAGCTGGGCGTCGCCGTGTTTGTCTGGGTCGGCGTCGCCGTATCCGTCCTCGTGAAAGTCTGCGTGGGGCTGCTCGTCGCTGTGTACGTATTCGTCACTGTCGCTGTGTTGCTCGGCGTATTCGTGGCCGTCACCGTCGGAGTGTTCGTCCGCGTCGGGCTGTCCGTGGGGGTGGAAGTCGGCGACTGCGTCCCCGTGGGCGTCAACGTCACCGTCGGCGTATGTGTCCTCGTATTGGTCACCGTTGGGCTGGGCGTCGCCGTGGAGGTGTTCGTCGCCGTGTTCGTCACCGTACTTGTCGGCGTATTCGTCCTCGTGTTCGTCGGTGTATATGTGTTTGTCCACGTGTTGGTCGAAGTTGGCGTGTTGCTCGCCGTATAGGTGTTCGTCACCGTGCTCGTCGGCGTATTCGTCCTCGTGGGAGTCGGGGTCGGGGTGTTGGTCGGCGTATTCGTGTTCGTCGCCGTCGGAGTGTTCGTCCGCGTCGGGCTGTCCGTGGAGGTGGAAGTCGGCGACTGCGTCCCCGTGGGCGTCGATGTCACCGTCGGCGTATTCGTGGCCGTCACTGTCGGAGTGTTCGTCCGCGTGTTGGTCGAAGTCGGCGTGTTGCTGGGGGTTGGCGTGCTGCTCGCCGTATAGGTGTTCGTCACCGTGTTCGTCGCCGTATTGGTCTGACTGGGTGTCGGAGTCGGGGTGTTGGTCGCCGTACTCGTGTTCGTCACCGTCGGAGTGTTCGTCCGCGTCGGGCTGTTCGTGGGGGTGTTCGTCGGCGACTGCGTCCCCGTGGGCGTCAATGTCACCGTGTTCGTCACCGTTGGGCTGGGTGTCGCCGTGGAGGTGTTCGTCGCCGTGTTTGTCGCCGTGTTCGTCGGCGTATTCGTCCTAGTAGGCGTCGGAGTCGGGGTGTTGGTCGGCGTATTCGTCAGCGTGGGTGTATTAGTATTCGTGGGTGTCGGTGAATTGGTCCTCGTGGACGTCGGGGTCGGGGTGTTGGTCGCCGTACTTGTCGGCGTGGGTGTATTGGTATTCGTGGGTGTCGGGGTATTAGTCCTCGTGGGCGTCGAAGTCAGGGTATTGGTTGCCGTACTTGTGGGTGTTGGCGTGTAGGTATTGATCACCGTGTTCGTCGGCGTATTCGTCCTAGTAGAAGTCGGGGTCGGGGTGTTGGTCGGCGTACTTGTCGGGGTTGGCGTAAGTGTCGACGTATAAGTATTCGTCACCGTGTTCGTCGCAGTATTCGTCCTCGTATTCGTCGCCGTAGGGGTGGAAGTCGGGGTATTGGTCTGAGTCGGCGTATTGGTGCGGGTAGGCGTATTCGTGGATGTGTTGGTGGGTGATTGTGTCCCGGTGGGCGTCAATGTCACCGTATTCGTCACCGTCGGCGTTGGGGTATTCGTGCGCGTCGGGGTCGGGGTCGGGGTATTCGTAGGCGTTGGGGTGTTCGTTGATGTGTACGTGTTCGTCGCAGTAGAAGTCGGCGTATTGGTCCTCGTGGGTGTCGGGGTCGGGGTGTTGGTCGCAGTACTTGTGGGCGTGGGTGTATTGGTATTCGTGGGTGTCGGTGAATTGGTCCTCGTGGGTGTCGGGGTCGGGGTGTTGGTCGCAGTACTTGTGGGCGTGGGTGTATTGGTGTTCGTGGGTGTGGGCGAATTGGTCCTCGTGGGTGTCGGGGTCGGGGTGTTGGTCGCAGTACTTGTCGGTGTGGGTGTATTGGTATTCGTGGGTGTCGGTGAATTGGTCCTAGTGGGTGTCGGGGTCGGGGTGTTGGTCGCAGTACTTGTGGGTGTGGGTGTATTGGTATTCGTGGGTGTGGGCGAATTGGTCCTCGTGGGTGTCGGGGTCGGGGTGTTGGTCGCCGTGGGGGGACTTGTCTGGGTTGGGTGTTTTTTTTTTTTTTTTTTTTTTTTTTTTTGGGGGGGGGGGGGGGGGGGGGGGGGGGGGGGGGGGGGGGTTTAATGTATTCGTAAAAAAATTGGTATTCGTGGGTGTCGGTGAATTGGTCCTAGTGGGTGTCGGGGTCGGGGTGTTGGTCGCAGTACTTGTGGGCGTGGGTGTATTGGTATTCGTGGGTGTGGGCGAATTGGTCCTCGTGGGTGTCGGGGTCGGGGTATTGGTCACAGTCGGGGAAGATGTCGGGG
>CAWKAR010000036.1:0-26280 GCA_963847625.1 candidate division FCPU426 bacterium
AAAAAGGTGCAAAAAAGATATAGGATCAATAAATGGAATATTAATATCGGGTGATATAGCTTTTTCTGGAAATACTGACCAATATAAAGTTGCTGAAGATTGGATTCATAAGATATTGGGTATCTGTGGATGCGAATTGCAAAATGTGGTCATTGTTCCAGGGAACCATGATGTTGATTGGTCAAAAAGTAGGAGACCCTCTCCAAATGCTTATCGAACCCAAATGCGGACAGCACAAGACTTCCACAAACTTGACGAAATTTTATCGGGATTTTATACAGATGTTGCTGTAGAAATTCTATTTAGTCTTTTCATAGGTTTAATAATTTTGCTGCTCCTTTTCATTGCGATATTAACAAAAGTTCTCCAATTGTAATAAAAAGAAATAAAACTTCCTGGATTTCCAAAAATAAAATTTATCGGAATGAATTCATGTTTGGCTTCTAATGAAGATGATGAATTAAAAGTTAAACATCAAGGTCTTACTTCCCACCAATTGGCTTTGGATTGGGATGATTCATTTTTACATATATCCGTTTGCCACCATCCGACAAATTGGATGATGTTTTCTAACCATGTTAATCAAATGTTAAATGCTCGTTTCCCAATACAATTATTCGGTCATGAACATCAACGAAGAGTATTAAATACTTGTACCACTGTGAAAATATTTGCTGGAGCTTTACAACCTGAGCAAAAGGGGACAAATGGAAGCCAAGTTACAATATTTTGAAATTAGAAAAAACTTCAAATTTTAAAGAAAGTCATAAAGAAATTGAGGTTGAAGTAATTGGCAGGGTTTGGAATTTAAAAACTAGCAGTTTTGGTCAAGATATGCCAATTAGTTCTAAATACGTTATAGTGGTTCCTGCAAGGTTGGGATTGAGAGGTGAACAAGTGGCGGGGAAAGGAAAATATAAAGAAAACATACAGTTTCAAACTGAAACGAAGAATTCAGAAATTATTCAGAAGAGACTTTCGCCCGAAATTTATTATTCATTTTTTAAAATGTCATTTGTAGATAGATTGGAAATATTAAAAAAATTGAAATCATATAAAGATTCGGACATGGAAAAAGGTCCGATTGAAGCAACAAAACGAGGTGTTTTAAGAATTATTAAAAGTGGGAAAATAGAAGAGTTTGAAAAATTATTAAACTCAAGTTCCTAACCAGGAGGTAAATGGTGTTACCTAATTTTCCGGATTTGATTAAATTGGCAAAAGTCCAAATTGACCCGAAGGCTTTAGAAACCAGGTGGGAAGGTGTAGAAAATATTGTAAAAGGGTTTGATGTAAATTTTGTTATCAATGTAATTAAATATTTACGTGGCGAAGAAAGTGGAGCTTTTTTTGAAGAGATAAAAAATAAGGTTCGTGAAAAAGATAAATCACTAGGAGAACGAAAACGTTGACAATGATATTAAAGTTGTAATCGTTGCAAGTTGTCATTTTATTTTTAAGAAAAAAATGGAAAAAAAGTGAGGCAACTTCCTTAGCATTATTAATAACTGCCAGTTTGCGGAGTAGGGAAGGTGATCCTTTTTAATCTCGGATTTAATTAGGGTGGCAAAGTCTTTTTTGGCAGAAAAAAATAAAAAATTAAAATATGTGTTAAAAAAAGATGTTGAGACTGAATCGATAATTACAAAACCTGTTGCCGATACATTCGATTCGAAAGATTTATTAATAAGGTTTACATCAATTTCAAGTAGGTTCAACCAATTATCAGAATCACTGAATATTTTAAGTGACGAATCAAATATTCTCTGGTGGATCACTGGAAACGAAAGTCACACTTTAAAATTACCATTTGAAGAACTTGACAAGTCGTATTTGGGTATTGTCGTGGGATTTGAATTGGGAAAAATGGTAAACGCCTTGCCGGGGCCAGCTTCATACAGATCTTTGCTAACTGAAGTAATAAATAGGGTTATTCCAAACGGAAAACTGAGGGAATCAAAAGCATGGTCTGGTGCATTAAAAAGTATGGATGAAAGTTTAGTTAAGCAAATTGTTTCAAAATTTAACGAAGTCGTTGGAAGTAAAAAGGAATTAGTAAAAACTTTATTTCCTATTCACTTTTCATTTTCACTTGAGTTGGAAATGGGAATAGGGACTTGGAAAAGTTATCTAAAAACACAAGGCGATCTTAAATACATTGAGAACCTGACTCATTATGAAATAGCCGAACAAATTTACCTTGAATACTTAAGTCTAAAAAGCTTGGTTGAAAGTGGTTTTGAAAATGGTTGAAGAAAAACCAAAAGATGAAAAAGTTGTTCCACCTCCAAAAGTTGAAGAAAGAACGGTTGCGCATAAAGAGTTTTATTCATCAGAGCATTTGTTAAAAGAGGATGTAAATATACTTCTGGGGCAAGGACTGACCTTCCCCCAATGTTCGATCCAAATTTAAGTTAGTTAAGGCCCAACTTTTCGGCCTTTGCTTCCATTGGGGTTTTTCCTTCTAAACTGCTGTGCGGTCTCTGCCAGTTATACACCTGCCTCCACCAATCCACGACTACCTGGGCCTCCGCTTTCGAAAGAAAAATTTCTTGGTTCAGGCACTCATCCCTAAACTTTCCGTTGAAACTTTCGATGAATCCATTCTGCCATGGACTCCCTGGTTCGATATATAGCACCTCTACGCCCTTCTCCTCAAGCCAGTTCCTCAGTTCTTTCGCCACGAACTCTGGCCCGTTGTCCACCCGCATGCACTTCGGCGTCCCGTACTCCGTCATCAACTCATCCAGCGTCTCTAGTACGTCCCGGCTTCTCATCCGCTTCTCTGCCCGGATCTCCAAGCATTCCCTAAATCCTTCATCCAACACCGTCAAAAACTTCACCTTTCCCCCGAACCATGTCAGGTCATGCACGAAGTCCATCGTCCACACCTCGTTGGAACCCAAAGCCGGGTGGGGCCTTCTCCATTCCGTCGGAACCCTCTTCTTCCTGGGTCTCCTGCGCGGTAATTGAAGCCCTGCTACCTGGTAGAGCCTCTCCACCCGCTTGTGATTCACATCAAGGCCTCTGCGTTCCAACATCCACAACATCCGAGGGCTTCCGAAACGTCGGTTTCTTTGCGCTAACTTAACCATTTCCTGCAGGATCACCTGGTTCAACGGATCTTCTGGCTGGGCCTCATATCGAAAACTCGATCGATTTACCCCAAGAACATCACAGGCTCGTCTTTCCGGTACTTCCTGAGCCTTCAGGGCTTCCACCATGCCTTTTTGCTCCTCGATCAATACCCCTTTTTTTTTATGTGCTCTTGGAGAACCTGAATAGCCAGGGCCTGATCACCCGCTAACTGCTTGAGTTTCCGGTTTTCTTCTTCCAGCTGTTTGATGCGGTGGACTTCGGAAACTCCAAGGCTTCCGTACATGCGTTTCCAGCGGTAGTAAGTCTGCTCGGAAATGCCATGCTTTCGGAGAACTTCCTCAACGGCGGGAGCTTTCTCCGCCTCGCGGAGAATAGCCACTATCTGCTCAGATAAAAACCGTTTCTTTGCCATCTTTCCCCTCCCGATCTATAATCCAAAACTAACATATTTTTGGATCAGTTTTCGGGGGAAAGGTCACACCGGAAAAATCTTGATGGGGTTGGTGGTAATAGCGATTGGGGCGGGCTCCACCCTTTTATGGTGGCCGGGAAAGTGGGGGAAAGTTTTAGACGCGGCAAAGGACAAACCGGTTAACACAAACCAGGCCCAAGGCCAGGACGCCCAATACGCGGACATCATCAATTTCGCCGAACGCTTCACCATCATGGCCTTCAATGTGAGTTACACGGACATCAACCACCAGGTTGAAAAGGTGGGGAACCTCATGAGCGACAACATGATGAGCTATTACCAGGAGGCTTTCCTGGACCCCAAATGGATCGCCTTCCTTTCGGACAACAAGGCCTACGTTTCCTACCAGCAGATCGACCGTTCGACGGTGGTAAGCACGGAGGGGAACCATTATTGGGTCAGCGTTATCGGCAAGAACCTTTTTAACTCGGACGCCAGGGGAGCTGGCTCCCAAATCGAGCTTCCTTTCCGCCTGGTAGTCGTCATTAAGAACGACAACGGGCGGCTTACCGTCACGAATTTTCAAAGGCAGTAAACATGGAAGAACAAGCGCTACAACTCAACCCGAAATTGGCGAAAAGGTGCCGCCCATCCGCGCAATCGCGCGATGGGAACTTATTGAAGGTCAATCCCCGTTTAGCTTGGAAATACCTTGAGGCGAACGTCCGGTTGGGCGGACAAGTGGATAGGGGAAAAGCCATGAAGGTGATCGGTGAGCTTGCGGAAAAGTATGGGCCGTTTAACGGCGGAGCCTGCCGGAGGAACGTATGGGTTTTGATGAAGTTCGAGTTGCCGAACGCGATTTTGGAATTCCTCAACCGCCTGCATGGCAGGTTCCCGAAATTATCCGAAGGGCTGGTCTTTTTAGCCGACGCTGACTTTCTTTCGGGGATTTTGGTGATGGTTGTTTGCGAAGAGGACACCAAACTCATTATCGATGATTTTTTTAGGATTTGAGACCATGGAAGAACAAGCGCTACAACTCAACCCGGAATTGGCGAAAAGGTGCCTCCAATCCGCCCATTTGTTCATGGAAAAGAAGAGGTATTTGGAGGCCTTGAAACTGTTCGACGAGGTGATCGCCAAACACCAGCCCCAAAACGTGGAAGCCTACCTGGAATCGGCGAAGATTTACGACCATTACAAGAAACCCCAATCCATCATGAAGGTCATCAACCTGCTTCACGGTTTTTCCCCCAAAACCCCTGAAAGCCTCGTCCTATTGGCCCGCGCCCAGTTCCTTTCGAAGAATTACTCGGATTGCCAGGATACGCTGAAGGAAATTTTCACCAGGAAAAGGGATTTCTCGGAAGCGGTGGCCCTGGAAGCCGAGGTAAGCCTTTATACCGGCAAGTATGAAACGGCCATCGAGAAGTTCGAGTCGCTTTCCCAAAGGTACCCCAAAAATTACAACTACCTCACCCTTTTGGCCCTTTCCCATTGCGCCAACGGCCAGTTCCACCGGACCATCACGCTTTGCACCACGCTCATGCAGGCCGGGGTCACGGACTACCGGGTCACGAAGCTTTATGAAATGGCGAAGAAAAAAAAGGAGGGCCGAGGCCCTGGGGAAACTCAAGAAGGTCAAACCCCTCAAGTGGCTTTTCGCGCAGATATTCGACCCGTTCCTGGAAAAGGAAATGAGGGCGGAGTCGGTCAACCAGACCGCCCAGGAGGACCTTGTACTGGAAACCTTCGTGGACCACCGGACGGGGCTCTTGAACGACCGGGCCGCCATCCAGCAGATCCCAGCCCTTGCCGTCAGGAGGAAAAACCGGTTCTTCCTCACCATGGCCGACATCGACTTTTTCAAATCCTTCAACGACGTCCACTACAACCACCAGGTCGGGAACGCCGTTTTGAAAGCCTTGGCGAAAGCCGGCCAGCGAATTTTCAGCAAGGGCAGGATTTGGCGCTACGGCGGGGAAGAGATCGTCTGGGTGTTGGATGGAACCGAGGAAGAGGCCGTAAAAGAGGCGGAGGAATTTCGGAAGTATTGCGAACAGAAGGTGGGTGAGGAAGCGAACGAGATCATCCAGAAGGAGGACATCCGCCATTTCACCGACGGCTCGGACCACAAAAAGGACGATGTTTTCACCATCCATTATCCCGTGACCATTTCCCAGGCCATCGTGGAATGGGGAGAGGACGGCACCAACCTGGAAACCATCCTTACGGCGGCGGACCACGGCCTTTACGCGGCCAAGGAGAATGGGAGGAACACGGTGGTTTTCCGTGGAGAGCCCCGGTGCGTTGGCTTAAAGCCGGTCAAATACACTCCCCAGATTCTTGAGTTTCTCCATAAGGAAGCCGTCAAAAAAGGTTCTCCCAATTGGTGGGTTTACCGCGAGGGATTGAACGAGAAGGCAAGGGAAGCCGCATTGGAATATGCCCGAAACACCCTGGGGGACAAGGAGGCGGCAAGGAAGAATTAGTTTCAATTTTTTAAAAAACTAAGGAGGACGCAAATGGCTTTAAAGATCAAGGTGACGAGGATGTACCCCTATGAAGGGGAGAACACGAAGGCGTTTTTCGACGTAAGGGTAGCCATTGCCGGTTATGAGTTCTTCTTCAATGACCTGACATTGGTGAAGAAGAAGGATGGGGATGGTTTATTCGTGGGTTTCCCTTCGCGTCCGGGAAAAAACGAGGGGGATTATTTCCACTACTGCAACGCCAACAAGAAAGCCAAGGAAGAAATCGAGAAGGCGGCGGTTAACGAGTTCAAGAAAAAGACCAAGGAAACCGCCACAACCCAGAGTTAATTCAAGGCGTTTCCAGGAGGGAATATGGATAACCGGAGAAAATGGGACCGCCGAAAGGCCAGCCAAGATTACCTTTTATCCGACGCAGAAGTGGCCCTCATGGCGGGGGTTCCGGTTAATACAGTTTGTTACTGGCGCTTGGCGGGAATCCTCCATTTCGTCAAGGTGGGAAGGCATCCCCGCGTTTGGTTGTCGGAATTCCAAAGGACTTTTCACCAACCAAAACCAAATGGGCCTTGGGAACCTTTGGGCGAAAGTGTTAAAATACGAACTGGCAGTGACATTAGGAGGAAGCGATGAGCGCACCTAATGTTCACGGTTTGCCCCAGTATCTCCGAAAGGATGGTGCTGGGTATTTTATTGATTATTCCATAAGGGAAGGAGGTAAAAGAGTTAGGAAGCGGGTTCGTTTGGGCCAAATACCTTTTGTTCAGGCCAAGAAAATTCTGGCGGAGCACATGCAGGAAATCGCCGCCGGAAAATTTTTGAACAAGGAACAACCGGAACCCACTTTCAACGAAGCGGCGGATTCATTCCTGGCATATTCCGAGGCAAGGAAGAAAACCTTTAGGAATGATAAGTTAATAATCGGGCGACTAAAGGCCTATTTTGGCGACCGGCCATTGAAAAACCTAAACGCTGATATCGTTGAAGGTTATTTGACCCAACGGGGGAAAGCCGGGCATCTTAAGTACCCCGGAAAACCGCTTTCTAATATGACCCTTAATGGGGAACTTCGTATCCTCAAGTCCATTTTGAATCGGGCTGTCCTCAACGGTTTATTGGAGAAAAACCCGATCCAGAAGGTCCGGGGCTTCAAAGATGTTTCCCGCGACCGCACTTTGACTCAGGAGGAATACGAAGCGCTTTTGGGCCGTTGTTCACCCCGCCTTGCTGCCATCGTCCAGTTAGCTTATTGGACTGGAATGAGGAGGGGTGAGATCCTGGGCCTAAGGTGGGACCAAGTAGATTTAAAGAATAAGGTCATAACCTTGGAAGCCACGGATACCAAGACCCAAGAGAAAAGGGAAATTCCATTGACCGACGAGTTGGCGGAGATAATCCATAAAACTCCGAGGACCTTAGGAAATCCCTACGTTTTCACCCATAAGGGCAAGCGAATTAAGAACATCAAGACCGCTTTTTGGAAGGCCGTCCGAACGGCAGGGATCAAGGATTTTAGGTTCCATGACCTCCGGCATTGTGCGGTGACCAACCTTAGGAAAGCGGGGGTTAGCGATTCGGTCATCATGTCCATTTCAGGCCACAAGACCTACGCCATGTTCAGGCGGTACAACCGGATTGACCGGGAAGACCGTTTAGAAGCTTTAAATATGCTGGCTAAGGTCGAAGGACAGGAATAGGACACCGGAAAAGATCGAAACCGCACCCAATTAGTATTTTTGTTGTAATGCAATCATTTTTGAATAGCGAGAGACGCCGACCTTGATGCTGTCACGCAGGAGGTCGCGGGTTCGAGCCCCGTCAACCCCGCCATTTTTTCTAAGAAAAACTAAGTTTACCGATAATTCCGAAGTATAAATGGTGTGCCCAGCAGGACTTGAACCTGCAACCTTCTGATCCGAAGTCAGAAGCTCTATCCAATTGAGCTATGGGCACTTTCTGATTACCTGCGGCAAATACTAAGAGACTCATAAAGGTTTTGCAATATTTCCTTGAACTGGGTGGGTCAAGTGGGGAATCCCTTTAATCAAGTCGGATGCAGTTTAGAAATAAGCCTATTTTAAACCGACATCCCGGAATAGAACCGCCGAATTCACGGAGTAAGTGCAACACTTCGCCGGAAGACTTCCGCCGGAGTTTTAAAGCCCAAACATTTCCTGGGCCTGTTATTGAGCCATCTTTCTATGGTCCTGAATTCTTTGAAGGACACTTTAGCAAGATCAGTCTTTTTAGGCAAATGGCGGCGGACAAGACCGATAGTATTTTCCACCGTACCTTTTTCCCAACTGTGGAAAGGGGCGCAGAAAAAGGATTTTGTACCAAGCACGTGGTTGGTTTCCAAGTGGTTGGTGTTTTCGGTTCCGTTGTCATAGGTCAGACTCAGGCGGGCGTCTTGAGGGAAGCGGCATAAAGCGCGGTTGAGGCTATGACTCATTTGGCGAGCGGTCTTTCGTTTGAGCTTTCCCAACTTGGAAAAACGGCTTTGACGCTCGACGAGAGCCCGCATAGCCACTTTACTCTGACGAGAGACCATGGTGTCGGTTTCCCAATGGCCGAATTGCTTGCGTTGATTGGCGATCTCGGAGCGCTTATCGATGGAAACACGGCCTGGGATATGGTTTTTGGCGTGCTTACGGCTATGGCCAAATGAGAATCGTCGCCGGTGGTGTCGAACTAGGCAAGGAATCAGCTCAGTGGCTTCAGCATAAACCCACTGATAGATAGCTTCAGGACCAATGGTTTGCTTAGGCCGTAGGTGACCTAATCGACCTGAAATGAGTTCTGGAGACCAGCCTCGTTTCAATTGACGACGGACGTAGGCACGAATTCGTTTTGTTTTCAGGCGTAAACGGCGTGCTCGTTGTTGGTTGCGGTCAACATACCGTTGATGGGCTCGATGAGAAAGATAATAACCAGAACGGATAGGGGGAGCATTGCGCTTGAGTTCCCTGGAGAGGGTGGAAGGAGACCTCTTCAAGGCGCGTGAAATTGCTCGAAGGCTAAGACCCTTTCCTTTCAAGACGGATAAATGATCTCTTTCTTCAACGCTTAAATGCTTGTATTTCTTTTTCATAGCCGCATATCCTATTCATGCGGCCTTCTTCAGACACTAAGTGTTGCACTTACTTATGGAACTCGGGACCTAAAGGCTGACGCTTTTTGAGCCATTTAGGTTAAACTAACTTCATTCGGATCAATTCTTTAGGGAAGGTTACCATTTTATTCCGTCAAATACATGAAATTCATGTGTGACCATGCGTTTGTTTGATTTTGCCTAGCGATTGAAATGAACGGGGGATCGATATGAGAAATAAGGGAGTTTGGATTGTTTCGCTGGCGGCAGGTTTTCTGTTCGCGGTAATCACCCTGCGGGGTGCCTGGGGCAAATCCTTGAATTCTTTCGGGGACGAGTTGGCTTTCCTACAAAAAAACACCAAGGTGGTGGTTCTTTCCGACGAAAGCGGCCAAAAACAAGTGGTTGTCAGCCCGGCCCTGCAGGGCCGGGTTCTCACCAGCACAGCCGCGGGATTGAAGGGGCAAAGCTTCGGCTGGATTAACCGCGAGCTCATCGCCTCCAAGAAAATCCTGAAGCACATTAATCCTTTCGGCGGCGAAGACCGCTTTTGGCTGGGGCCCGAGGGCGGGCAATATTCCATCTTTTTCCCGCCCGGAGCCAAGTTCGATCTGGATCATTGGCAGACCCCGCCGGCCGTGGATAGCGAGGCATTCAATCTGGCTAAGAAGTCCACGAAAAGCGTGGTCCTGGAAAAAGACATCGCCGTGAAGAATTACTCGGGCGCCGAGTTTAAATTGGGCGTGAGGCGGGAAATCAAACTGTTGGCCGATTCCCAGGCCTGGAAGAAACTCCAGGTGAAGCCCGCCCCGGGCATCCAGATGGTGGCCTATGAATCCGAAAACCGAATCACCAATAAGGGTCCGAAAGCCTGGAGCCGCGAAACCGGCCTGCTGTCCATTTGGATCCTGGGTATGTTCAATCCTTCCGACCACACTACAATCGTGGTCCCATTTAAGCCGGGCAAGGTTGAGAATAGGGGACCGGTCGTGAACGATGCCTATTTCGGGAAGGTACCCGCCGACCGCCTCGTCATCCGGGAACGCGTGCTGTTTTTCAGCGCCGATGGCAAGAAGCGCAGCAAGATTGGCATCTCGCCCAAGCGCGCCCTGCCGGTCCTGGGCAGCTACGACGCCGACCATGGCGTGCTCACGCTGGTTCAGTTCAGCAAGCCGGAAGGAGCGGTTGATTACGTGAATTCGATGTGGGAGTTGCAGAAGCACCCCTTTTCGGGCGATGTGGCCAACAGTTACAACGACGGGCCGCCAGCACCTGGGAAAAAACCTCTGGGCCCCTTTTACGAACTGGAATCCTCTTCGCCTGCGGCGGCATTGGAATCTGGAAAATCCATCTCGCACGTGCAGTGCACGATGCATCTGGAGGGCACGGAGCAGACCTTGGATCCGGTTTCTAAAGCCGTGTTGGGCGTAGGTATCCAGGAAATCAAATCCGCGCTGAAGAAATAAAACGAAAGGCCTGTTCAGAGGCGAAAAATGAAATTCCTTAGGATTTTATTCGTGGCATTTCTCATCTTGCCGTTTCTGGCGGCAATGGTTTCAGCGCAAACGGCCCAGGCTACCCCTAAACCCAATGCGGTCAAACGCGCGAAGCACAAAAAATCCCTTCTGCCTAAAAAACCCTCGGTTTCACAGCCCTTGGAAACCGAGGAAGCGCCTTTGAATCCGAAATTCGAGTTAAACCTTTATGTGAGTCATTCGATTTTCCTGGGCCAGAACGATAAAACCCTTTGGCCCGTGGGCATTACGGGGGGGATATGGGCCGGTTATTTTCTGGATCCCCGCGCCTTGATCGGGATGAGGATGGATTACTCTTATTCGGGCGGAGATGCCCCGAGCTTTGCTGACCTGTACCTGCCCAACAACAACCAATCGGCCAGTTTGGGAAACGGATCCGGTGACATGAACGTGATCCGGTTTATCCCTTCAATGAAGATGAATTTGAACCCCAGTGAGACTTCGGCAGTGCAGCCGTACGTCATTTTCGGCGCCGGGATCCTGAACAAATCCATGACGAGCGGCACGGTCAAGGGTAGTAATGGTGCGAGCGCGAGCATCATGGGTTATTCCATTACGAATCCAGTAGTGTCCCTGGCCGTGGGGTTGCCCATCCAATTGCCGTACGGTTACAAGGTTCCCCTGGAGTTTGAATTGTCCTCGGGTTTCACCTCCCCCCAAAGCACTTGGATCCAAAACCTATCCGTGGGGCTGGGCCGCGATTGGTGATCCCGGGAGGAAATGACGGCCAGAAGGCGCAGGACCGTAAAACCAGGGGCAACCCGGTACCGTTGTTTTTAGGAGCCGGACGGGTGTATGTTAAACCGATTCAGAAATCCACCAACGGTTAGCCAATATGCGGCACATTCAAAACGATTACATGAAAGTCCAGTTGCAAAATGCCCTTTTGGCCCAAGAGGTCGCGGAATCCGCTAAAATCCGTCAGGCTGAAAGGGCGCGGGCCCAAGCCGCGGAAGCCGTTGAAAACCTCCCCCCACAGAACGATGAACCGGGGATAAAAAAGGTGCCAGGAAAACCCGAAGAGGGGAAGGGTGGAACCAAGGGACGCTCCCAGGCTTTTTCGATAAGCCGTTATCAACAGAACGGGGTTTTAGAAGAGGGAGGAGGTCCCGGGGAAGAAACCGGCCAATCCTCTACCCGCCACATCGATATCAAAGTTTAAAAAAATAATTAAAACCGAGTTAAACGGCTTATCGGTTTTTTTAATTGCCTGCCATCCCGCCGCCTGTGCTGTCTTGCATACTTGATCCCATGTGGTGACCGCCATGATGTCCCCCTTTTTTCCCTCCGGGAGTGGGGTTAGGGCTGGGTTTGACGACCGGCGCAGTGGCGGTTTCCTCGGTCCCGGTTTTCATCAGATCATCCCCCACCACTCCGTTTCCATCGCAAGCATGGTAATGGCCATCCGCCAGAATGACTTGAATCGGATTGGGGCCTTTTGATCCCCGCCACCACCAGTAACCCCGATCGAAATAAACCCAGCGCTCCGCGTCATCGTCGCGCCACCAAAAACGCCCTTCCTGCCATAGGATCCAATGAAAAGTTCCGCCGGTACGCCATCCGTACCAATGTTTGTTCCCGGTATGATAGTGGCAGTAATTCCAGCCCTTGAAGGGATGCCAAAAGTATTTTCCCGATCGGCGGTCGGCCTTGTTGACGGCCGGTATTTGATGAAGGGTTAGGGTGTCGGTGAGATCCCGAAGGGCAGGACCTTGGGGAGCCGTATCTTCATCGTTTGCAAGAACTAATCGCGTCCCATCGATGTATTTTTTAGGTGGGCGCGGCAAGGGATAATTAGTTTTATCCGGGATTTTTTCCCGGGGTGAAAGAAGAACCAGTTTAGGAACCGTGGACGGTTCCACCGGTTCGGGAAGAGGTTCCAGGGAATATGCGTTGTTTCCAAACCCCAGAACCACTATCAAGGCCAAGTAGGTCCGCTTGCCCAGGACTCCCCAATTTAAACTCATAAGAATTAGACGCATAGGAACAGGGAATGGGCCAAACTTTCTTATCTCCGGATCCTTGACCCGAAAGAATAACACCATGCGTCTAAAGGACTATGGATTCCACATACTCTTCTTGGCAGGCCGCCCCTCTTCCCGAAAAGCAAAACTTCTGTTCTTCTCCGTGCATTCGGGAATGGATATGTTTAGTCGCCATTCTCCTAGTGGCGGCCGCACTTCGCCTATGGAAGATCGATCAAAACGGCACCGGAAACTCTTACTACGCGGCGGCCGTGCGCAGCATGATGATAAATTGGCACAATTTCTTTTTCGTTTCTTTTGATCCTGTCGGATTCGTGACCGTGGATAAGCCTCCGGTGGCCTTGTGGATTCAAACCGCCTTCGCGAAGTTGTTTGGATACCGGGATTTTACTTTGATCCTACCCCAAATACTCGAAGGGCTCTGCGCTTTAGTGCTGGTTTACCATCTCGTGAGGCGGCGCTTTGGCGCCGGGGCGGCGTTATTCTCGGCCTTGGTCATGGCTTTTTCCCCTGTCAGCGTAGCGGTGGACCGATACAACAACACCGATGCCTGTCTGGTCCTGGTATTGCTTCTTTCGGCTTGGGCCCTCAGTCTGGCGGCTGAAATGGGAAACCGCAAACTGCTTTACCTGGCCTTCATCCTGGCCGGTGTGGGGTTCAACACCAAGATGATGGCGGCTTTTGTGGTCCTTCCTGCTTATTACCTGGTTTACCTGGCAGGTTCCCCCACTTCCTGGTTCCGGCGCCTGTGGGCCCTCGCCACCGGCACACTTATTTTATTGGTGGTGGCGTTGTCCTGGCCCTTGGCGGTTGACTTGACCCCTCCCGAACAGCGGCCTTTTGTGGGAAGCACCCAGGATAATTCCATGATCAGCCTATCCTTGGGATGGAATGGATTTCAACGACTGCTTGCCCGGGGAAGGCGCGGCTTTCCCCGAAACCCACGGGGAATTACACCCACGGCGGCGGGGACTCGGAACAACGGTTCACCAAACGTCGCAGATTCCGGCGCTAATACCACAACAGCCGCCTCGCCTGTCTCCACAGCGGATTCAAATATTACCGGCGCTGCGCCCGCCTCCCAAATTCCGGGCGGTCGCAGGGGCGGAATGATGAATAACGGGACACCAGGGCCGCTCCGGCTGGCCGATAAAAACATGGCTGGACAGATTTCCTGGTTTCTTCCACTAGCCTTGCTGGGTTTCTGGGTTGAGGCTCGACGGACCCGCTTTCGATTCCCTTTGACGCCACCCCACCAAGCCCTGGCGCTTTGGTTGGGCTGGTTTCTCGTCTACGCAGTTGTCTTCAGTTTCATGCGGGGAGCCATGCATCCCTATTATTTGGTTCTCATGGCTCCCCCGATCGCTGCCCTGGCGGGGATAGGGGCAAAAGCAATCTTGAGTTATTACCAGAATGGCCGCCGCACATACCTGTTCCTGGGACTGATTTTAACGGCCGCCTGGCAGGCTTTTATCGTGGCACATTATCCGGACTGGAAATTCCAGCTATTGCCCATTTTGTTTTTAGGGGTTGGTTTGACCCTGACCGGCATTATTTTTTTACCATCCCTTGCGCGCCAAAAAACTTATTCAAATCAGTTCTTGCCGACTGCTATGGGATTGGGTCTTTGTGCCCTTTTCTTTTGTCCTGCGTTTTGGGCCCTGACGCCGATACTTGGCTCAGGGCAATCAGTCGAAGCCAGTCCGGATTTGTTGACCATGGGCAACCGAGGCGGAATGTTCCAGGGATTCGGCGCGAACTTGAATAACACCAAGCTCCTAGCTTTCCTGAATTCCCATCACCAGAATGAAGCTTATCTTTTGGTTTCGCAAAACAGCCAAATGGTGGCGCCCATCATCATTAAAACCGGCGAACCGGTAGTGGCCATCGGGGGTTTCATGGGCGGGGATCCCATTCTCACAGCAAACCAATTCTCCCAAAAGGTGGCGGAAGGCCAATTCCGCTACATGATTCTATCCAATCCGCCTGAAAACCGAGGCCAGGGGGGAGGCAATGCCGGCGTTAACAGCCGGGGCTTCGGCGTCAACGCCGGAGGATTCGGAGGTGGTTTTGGATTTGGACGGATGGGTGGATCGCAAGCCGACATCGCAAAATGGGTCCGGGAGCATGGAAAGCCGGTGGACCCGGCCCTTTGGAAGCAGTCCATCCCTCCACCGGTACTTACCAGTCAACCAACATCCCAAGGCCCAGGAGCGGCCCAAGGGTTTCCCGGAGGTTTTGAAGGCCGCCGAGGCGGCCTAGCCAATCTCCAGCTTTATGACCTGCGGCCTGATCCAGAAACAAAATCAAAAGGTTGATATGTCGCCATGCTGCGGATGGTTCTAAAATAAAAACCATTCTTAAACTGAAAGTGAGAAAGAACCCATCTTCCTAGCTTAATAATTTCAATAGGGTTTTAGGTCATAAAGGGCTTCAAACTAGTTGCCTGTCACAAATTATTTCTTGTGTTCCGAAAGC
Source organism: candidate division FCPU426 bacterium (assembly GCA_963847625.1). Lineage (GTDB taxonomy): Bacteria > Oederibacteriota > Muellerivitia > Muellerivitales > Muellerivitaceae > CAWCKJ01. Next base: position 15,093 of record CAWKAR010000036.1, read on the forward strand.
TTTTTCATTCCCCGAGCCCTATACTGAACCTAACCGATAAATACCCAAAAGGGGGAAGACCGTGGGAATGACCAAGGAACAGCTAAAAGGCAAGATGAAAGAAAAAGGGATCGTGGTTTTGAATGTTCTCTCGGAGAGCGATTTTGAGAAACTACACATCCGGGGTTCGCGCAGCCAGCCGTTAAATCAGGACCACGGTGCTTTTGCCCATGAGGTTGAAAGACAGTACGGAAAAGGAAGGTCTTTTGTTACCTATTGCGCTGACTTTACCTGCGCGGCAGGGGCCAATGCCGCCAGGATCCTCAGGGAACATGGCTTCACGGCAGAGAATTATCCTGGGGGAATTGAGGAATGGCATCGGGCGGGTTGGCCCACAGACGGCACCCAAGCCGAGGAACCGGCAGTTATTCGCAAATAATAGGCAACTGCGTTCTGAAGAGAACATTCTTCAGGAGCTTGTTCTATAGCTTGCTTTTTTAGCTTTGTTATAGAGTCATGGCCCAATGTTTTCTGGAAGTCTTAAAATAAATCTCAAAGGAGGCTGTTATGGCGACCTATTTCATGTTTGGGAAATACTCGGCTGAGGCCTTAAGAGGCGTCAGCGAGAAGCGTACGACCAAAGTCTTGAGCATCATTAAGAAATTGGGCGGCCATGTGAAAGACCTGTATGCCCTTCTAGGATCCTCTGACCTGGTCCTGATTGTGGAATTGCCGGGAACGGTGGAAGCCATGAAAGCATCGTTGGCCATCGGCCAACTTACGGGCATCGGATTCACCACCTCTCCGGCCATCCAGGTGGAGGATTTCGACAAACTGGCGACCACGCTTTAAGCCTGCCCGCCATTTGGAGTGACAGCCATAAGCTAGGCGAAACCCAGCCTATGTCTCGATTGTTTTAGATCAATTATTCATTCGTCTGGATATTGGGCCTTATATCCCGATTCTTTTCGTTTTTCCTTTTGGGACGTAATCAAAAAACCGTTCTGTAATATCCCCTTGGATCCATTCCGCCCGGAGGCGGGTCTTTTTTTCCACGCCTTAAAGCCGATAATAGATTTCGGTTTAATTCCCGCACCGTTTCCCCCGATATTTTCGCCATAACCGCGAACCCCTCTTTTTCTTTCTTGAATGAACCTCCCTTAAGAACGCGGGGCAGGATTTTTTTTGATTTTAGCGGGGCTGTCAGTGTTAATAGCGGCGATCAGGTTAAATTGCTTTGAGTTCATTTTTCCCCAAATGGGTTAGAGAGTGTGCGGGGGTGGAAATCTTCTATGGCCCGGTGGATTCAGGCTGGTCGGAGGAGACAGGGATTGAAGTCGGCGAGGGTGTTGCTGTTTCGGTGACAGCCTCTTCGGCGGAATAAACCGGCAAGGGTTCTTCGGTGGGCGTACTCCGGGAAATGGCGGAAGCCGGGCCTGAGGAGTTTTTCTCGGTAGTGACTGGGCTAACGGGTGTAGCGGCCGTCGTTTCCTCTGAAGCGGGATTGTGGGTAGGGGTTGGAATGAAGGAGCGGATGTGTTTTCTCGGATGGGCTTTGACGGGAACAACAGGCACAGCAGGTTCAGCAGGTGAGGGTGTTGTGATGGCAAGACTCATGACAGGAGTACTGGTTGGAAAGGGCGAAACGGTTGGCGTGATATCACTGGGTGTGGATGAGGTGCCGGAAGTGGATTGATCCGTAGGCACGGGAGTCGTTTCCACCTGGGCGGGAACGGGTGGTGGGGTCCGGTTGGTAAAGTAAAAGGCTGTCACGGCTAGGATAACCACCAGGCCGAGGCCGGCGGAGCGAATGGGAGTCCATTTAAAACCCTTTTTCCCCCCGGGAGGTTCAGACGCGGGGGTCAGTTTTTCAACGGAGTCCGCACTCTTAATTTGTGGGCTTTGACTTGAGACTTTTTCTGCGGGAACAGGTTTTTTCTCAGGCGGTTTGGAGGCCGGTTCTTTCATGGAACCGGCGCTCCCGGATCGTGGGCCTTGGTTTGAGACCTTCTCCCCAGGGGTTGGCTTTTTCTCCGGAGCCTTGGGGGCCGGCACTTTCGCGGAACCTGCACTCCCGGATTGCGGACTTGGGCTTGAGGTTTTGGCACCGGGTGCCGGTTTTTCAACGAAATCGCTACTTCCGAATCGTGTGATTCGGATTAAGGCTTCAGCCCCGGCGACTGGTTTTTCAACAGGGCCCTCACTCCCGAATCTTTTGATATGGAGTGGGGTTTCGGTCCCAGCGGTCGGTTCTTTCGGAGTGACGGGCGAATCCTTCATGTGTTTGCGCCACATTTCGAAGCTTAACCCGCATCCCGAACAAATGGCCGTATCGTCGGGTTGTTCCAAGTCACATTCAGGGCATTTCATAAGGTGATTATAAGGGGAAAAATGTTTTTTGAGAGGGTTTGAATAAAAAAAATATCGGTCTGAACAGTATATAAGGCAAATATTTTGAGGATTTGGAATGAGGAAAAAGGGAAAGAAGGGTTTAAATTGATATGATTTGAGTGCCTTTTGAGGCATGCGGCTATAGTTAGATAGATAGTCGCAAAACTACTTATTCTGTGATAACCGGGAATTTCGGCCAAAGGTTCGGCTTTTTTGTGGGAAAAGAAATGGGTTGGGGCCAAAGTTTGGATCGCCTTTTGGAGTAAGTCGCGAAGGCTTAAGAGGGCGGCTCAGATCCAAACAAACTCAATTCCACCGATACGATTTGTTTTCTCCGCAAAGTCAAAAACCCTGACATGAAAAAAAGTTTATATTTTGATTGTTTTCTTTCTGAGACCCGGCCGATCTATTTCGACCTTGAGTTGATTTCACCACTCGCGGAGTTTCCCAACCCTTTTTTCCCTCCCTCCCAAAAAAGCTGGTAAGGTATAAGGCGATTCTTATAGGGAGGTCTCACAATGAGAATTTCATGGTTTTTGTTCCTGCCTCTAGCCCTTTTTCCCTTGGAAGCGTGGACCCAAACACCGGCCCCCACTCCGCCGAAAAAAATTTCCCGGCCTCTTTTTTTGAAACCAACCGACAAGATCCCTCTTGGTACTTTGAGAAGCCCGGGAGTTCCAGATCAGGGGCGGGATGGAAACCCACTAGGGGTGGATGAATCCATTTACGCTCCCCCGGCGGATATCCTGGATAAACTTTCCGACCCCGGCCTTTTCGAGGAAATTAAAAAGGCCAAGAAAAAAGAGAATCAGGTTAACCGGATTTATTGGCATACCAGCACTGGCTGGGAATATTGCCATTTTCGGGACGAGGAAGGAAACCACTGGTACGGTTGGAATGACCGGAAGGCTTTCCATTGGGTCCTTTGGCGGGGGGACCGTTACTGGTGGCATGACGACTTTGCCGGGAACTGGCTCTATTACTTCAGGGGCTATTGGCTACGGGCTCACCAACAATCCTCGGGGGATCTTCAAGTGCTGATCAATAGTGAATATTACGTTTGCCAAAAGGACGGGACGATCACAAAAGACATGGGCCAGGATGGAAAAGGCGGTATCGTCAGCGGCAACGGGCCTTTCCGCGGCGATTTCCACCATGAGGGGAACGGCCACGGGAACGGGCATCCTTGGAACGGGTCGAAAGCTTCCTTGAACACAGGAATGCCTGGGAGTTCACCGAGCAATTGAACTAACTGGTTTAAATCGGAAGACTGGTGGTCTTGCATGATGCCGACCCGGACAAGGTTGAAACCTGCCGCAACAGGCGGGAGAAAACATCCCTATTCCGTGCGCCCGAACACCGTCAGAGTTGACCTCCCATCGATCCGTTCGATTGATCACGCCTGCACCGGCTGTTCCGGGACCGCGAATTGTTGCTGCTCCAAGTATGAGATCCTCGTGGATGACGCGGAACTCAACCGCATCATGCAGGCTTTGCCCGAAGCCGCTAAGCTCTGTCCGCATCTCAAAACGGATGACGGATATGACAACGTCTTTGAGGAAGCAGAGGGGAGACTAAACTCAATTGACACGAGGGAAGACGGCCTCTGTGTCTTCGCTTATTCGGCCGGTCCTATGATCCGTTGCTCCTTGCACACGGTCGAGGCAAGCCTAGGGCTGCCCTTGGGGAGCCTGAAACCGAAAGTGTGTTTGCTTTGGCCGCTGACCTTCTCGCAGGCCGGTGATGTTTTGACGCTTCATGACGACGCGTTTTCCTTCGGCTGCAATTCCCGGAGAAAGAACCCGACTCGCCGTATTTCCCCAGCCTTGCTTGAAACAATCGGACATTTTTGCGCGGGGGATTTCAGCGCTCGGTCGGTGGAAAAGGCAAAAGGGAATAAGAAATACCGGTTAAAACTGGGTCCTTGAAAATGACGCGAATTATAGGCTTTTTTCACGAAATATCGGCTTTGATCCGTAACCGCGAACTAGTATTTGGTGGCATAATGAAAGAAGGATAATGGCGTCCGGGGTTGGAAATAAATGCCATAAATAATTCTAAGCTTATGAATCGTGTCAATGGTTTGAGGTCTTATGAAATATTACGTCGGCGTGACGGATGACGAGTGGTTCCACTTCCTGGCGGCAAAGAAGCCCGATGAGGTGAATTTCTGGCTGCCAAAAGCGAAAACCGGGTTCATCCCCTTATCTCCCGGGGCACCCTTCCTTTTCAAGCTTCCTAATCCAAACAATTTCATCGTGGGCGGCGGGTATTTCATCAAATTCAGCTTTTTGCCCCTGTCCTTGGCGTGGATGGCCTTCGGCGATAAAAACGGAACAACAACCGAGGAAGAATGCCGCCAGAAGATCCTACAGGGTCGTAAGGGCCAACACGAGGATGACCATGACCCTAAGATCGGCTGTGTGATCCTGACCGAGCCCTTCTTTTTCGATCGTTCCCAATGGATCCCGGCACCCGCCTATTGGACGCAGACTCTCGTTTCAGGAAAAACGTACGATACCGGGAATAGCATGGAAGGTTTCAGGCTTTGGGAGGATGTAAAGGCCAGACTTGCGGGCAAGGACGACAAAGAATTGGCCGCTCTTGTGGATTTAGAAAATAAAGCACCTGAACTTCAAGCTCGGTACGGGGATCCTTTCCTCACCCGGACCCGAATTGGTTCCGGGGGGTTCCGGGTGGTTGTCATGGATGCCTACCAAAGACAGTGCGCCATTAGCGGGGAAAAGACCTTGCCGGTTTTGGAGGCTGTGCATATCAAACCCTATTCCGAGGCGGGGCCCAACAAGGTGCAAAACGGTATTCTGCTCAGGTCGGACCTGCGTACCCTGTTCGATAAGGGCTATCTATCGGTCGATCCGCAATTGAAAGTTTTGGTAAGCCCCCGGATCAAGAAAGAGTTTGAAAACGGCAGGGAATATTACGCTTATCATGGGAAGGAATTGAAGGTGGTGCCGGAGAAGCCCGAGGAAAAGCCAAGCCCGGAATTCTTAAAATGGCACAATGAAAAACGGTTTTTGTTGTGAGGCATTGAGGCGAGTTTAAACTATCAAGTATTGGCCCGGCCCCTGAGACTTTATTCTTTAATTCTTAAGTGCATTATGAATCAGCTCCATGGCGATGTCCGAGTAGGAGTTGAGCATACCCGTGGTCGTGATCGTATTAGCCTGCCAAAGTGTGCTTCCATCCTTTGTAGATAAAGGAAAAACTTCAGAGCGACCTCCCTGTGATTACCCTTGTTCGCGAACAGACTTTTGTCTTCCTCGGTTTTATTGCCTTCTCCCTTTACCCGGTATGTCCATCCCCGGGGTACAAGAATTGCGGGAAACAAAAAGGTCTATAAGGTGGATCCGTTCTGGACATCCGGATTAACCCTGGATCATTTAAAAGCCGGTAAATATTTTCTTTAATTTTTTCCCACAAAACGCATTGGCAAAAAAGCATGACAAATTAATATTTATGAAAACGGTTTCAGGTTTTTGCCCTTTTATTGTTAACTATTTTGTCAGGGAGATATCGATCTGTTTTGATTGATGGTACAATTTTTTTATGGTTCTTCACTAGAAGTGATTCTTCTATTCAAGTTAGATTAATGAAGTTTAAAAGGTTCGTACTAATAACGATCTTAGGGCGACTCACAAGGTAATAAAATATTTCTGTGAGTTTTTACAAAAAGTTTTTAGGGAAAAAATGTCCAAGCGAAAATCCAAATTTTTTATCGCGCTGTTGGCTTTTACAGTTGGAAGTCTTAGCACATTCATCCCAACCTTGAGTTTCGCCCAATGTACACCGACCTCCGCGAAGATCTGCGTGGCGAGTGACGACTGGTCGCAAGTCTATGTCGGGGGCGTTTACCTGGGGCAAGTGGCTTATTGCAACTGGGACGGCACTGGCGTCTGTCCCCCGGGCTGCATCACCGTTCCTACTTCCCTGATCTCGGGAAGCCAGGTTTATGTCAGTGTCTATACCCAAAACACCGCCTGCAACAATCTTTATACCTCCTGGGATCTGGACATCACCTGTTCCGGCGGAAATCATTCTGAAATCACCAGCAGTACCAGCGGGGTCAAATTGGATTACATTAGTTCGGGGAATCCCACCACTCCCCCCGCCACCAACTGGTACGCGACCGACTACAGCACCAGCGGCTGGGGCAGCCCGACAGTGGTCAACACCACCACCGGCGCTTGTTGTTGGGGCCAAGATATTTTTAACCCCGTGACAGGTCAAATCGTTCCGTATGTGGCCTCCACCAGCGACGGGGATTACAGCACCAGCAATTGCGGCGGTGCCCTTTTTGAATCCGTAGCCACTACCATTCCGCCCCCCTCGCCGACCGTGGGGCCTGCGACGTTGGCGATCACAAAAAGCCTTGTATCCTCGAGTGAAAGCGGCGGGGACATGTTTGTGACTTTCCAGATCGCGATTTGCAACACTGGGGGGCCAGTAACAACTGGTGGAGTGACGCTAACCGACACGCAAACCGGAACAACGGCTTTCGCCTTTGTCGGCTGGATTATTCCGGCGGTTTCCACGACTGCCATCGATTACAACACGAACGCCAGTTGGCCGGAACCCGCGGCCAATGGCGGAAGCCCTGCGACTTGGGGGTACTTTCCGGGGAATACCTGCGTGACCCTTCTTGCCAGTATGGAAGATTATTACTGGGCGGGGAACCAGTGCCAAACGATCACCAACCAAGCCAGTGTGGCCTATTCCGGCGGCACTAAAAATTCCGGCACTGTGACAGTGAACCGTCCTTGCTTCACTAATACCTATACCCCTACCAATACCTTTACCTATACTCCGACACCCACCGCTACACGAACCTTCACCAACACTCCTACTTATACCTACACCTATACCTCGACCCAGAATGCCACTAACACCTTCACCCGTACCTACACTTTTACCTACACTAATACCAACACCCCCACTAATACTTCAACTCCAACGAACACCCCAACCCGAACCAATACACCGACCAACACACCGACCCCCACCCCGACACCGTCACCGACCAATACCCCAACCCGCACCAATACTCCGACTCCGACCCCAACCCCCACACCCACAGTATCACCGACCCCCACACCAACAAACACCCCGACCCGGACGAATACGCCGACCCCGACGAACACCCCAACCCCGACCCCGACCGTGTCACCTACCCCCACCCCGACCAATACCCCCACGAACACCCCGACCCGGACGAATACGCCCACTCCGACGAACACCCCGACTCCGACCCCGACCGTCTCGCCCACTCCCACGCCGACCAATACTCCCACGAACACCCCGACCCGGACGCCTACCCCTACCCCGACTGTCTCGCCCACCCCCACTCCGACGAACACCCCGACACGGACGAATACACCCACCCCGACGAATACCCCGACTCCAACCCCGACTGTCTCGCCCACCCCCACACCGACCAATACCCCTACGAATACCCCGACCCGGACACCCACTCCAACCCCGACGAACACCCCAACCCCGACCCCGACTGTCTCGCCCACCCCCACACCGACAAATACCCCCACGAACACCCCGACCCGGACGCCGACACCCACCCCGACTAATACCCCAACTCCGACCCCGACCGTCTCGCCCACCCCCACGCCGACGAATACCCCCACGAACACCCCGACCCGGACGCCGACTCCAACCCCCACAACAAGCCCCACGCCTACCCCCACAAACACACCCACGAACACACCCACGAATACTCCTACACCCACTCCGACCCGTACGCCCACCCCTACGCCTACGAACACCCCTACCCTGACTCCCACGAACACGCCAACACCGACTCCGACGACGACCCCAACCCCGACCCCTACTAACACGCCCACGAGAACCCCTACTCCCACCCCGACCCCAACTCCTACCACAAGCCCCACCCCCACACCGACGAATACTCCCACGAACACTCCGACTCGGACACCGACTCCTACTCCCACAACAACTCCCACTCCCACCCCGACCAATACCCCCACGAATACACCCACGAACACCCCCACACCGACCCCAACGACCACACCCACTCCGACCCCGACGAACACGCCTACGAATACACCGACAAGGACACCGACTCCTACTCCCACAACGACCCCGACTCCTACCCCAACCAATACGCCGACGAACACACCCACGCGCACGCCGACTCCCACGCCTACCATCACCCCCACGCCCACCCCGACCAACACGCCCACGAATACACCTTCGCCGACCCCCAGCCCGACCGGCACCACATCGCCCACGAACACCCCGACCAACACGCCGACTCGCACGAATACACCTACCCCGACTCCCACACCCACCATTACCCCCACACCCACCCCGACCAATACCCCGACTAATACGCCCACACGTACCCCGACACCCACCCCGACAACGACGCCCTCTCCCACGCCGACGAATACCCCAACCAACACACCCACGAACACACCCACTCCGACCCCAACGACCACACCCACACCCACCCCAACGAACACGCCCACGAGAACACCCACATCCACACCTACTCCCACCCTCACGACGACACCCACACCCACGCCAACCAATACCTCGATCAACACCCCGACGCGCACACCTACTCCCACTCCCACGACGACTCCAACACCTACGCCAACCAATACCCCGACCAACACACCGACAAACACACCCACGCCGACCCCGACGACCACACCCACACCCACCCCGACGAACACGCCCACGAATACACCGACGAGGACCCCGACCCCGACCCCGACGACCACACCCACACCCACCCCGACCAATACGGCCACGAATACTCCGACGAGGACTCCAACCCCCACGCCTACCATCACTCCCACACCGACACCCACGAACACGCCCACGAATACTCTCTCGCCGACCCCCAGCCCGACCGGGACCACCTCACCCACGAATACCCCGACCAATACGCCCACGAGAACGTCCACCCCCACGTCGACTCCCACACCCACGATCACACCCACGCCTACGCCAACCAATACCCCGACTAATACGCCCACACGTACCCCAACACCCACCCCCACGACGACTCCCACACCCACGCCAACCAATACCCCGACCAACACACCGACAAACACACCCACCTCGACCCCGACGACCACACCTACACCCACCCCGACGAACACGCCCACGAATACACCGACGAGGACCCCGACCCCAACTCCGACGACCACACCCACACCCACCCCGACCAATACGGCCACGAATACCCCGACGAGGACCCCAACCCCCACGCCGACCATCACCCCCACCCCAACACCCACGAACACGCCGACGAATACGCTCTCGCCGACCCCCAGCCCGACCGGGACCACCTCACCCACGAATACCCCGACCAATACGCCCACGAGAACGTCCACGCCTACTCCGACTTCCACACCCACGATCACACCCACGCCTACGCCCACGAATACCCCAACCAACACACCCACCAACACCCCTACGCCAACCCCGACGACCACACCCACGCCAACCCCGACCAATACGCCGACTCGTACGCCCACACCCACCCCAACTTCTACGCCCACAGTCACACCCTCACCCACGCCCACGAACACACCGACCAACACACCCACGCCCACACCCACGCCGACTCCGACGACCACACCCTCTCCCACCCCGACCAATACGCCTACGAACACGCCGACCCGGACACCCACGCCCACCCCGACGATCACGCCCACGCCCACACCAACCAACACGCCTACGATCACACTCACTCCGACCCCCAGCCCGACCGGGACCACCTCACCCACAAACACTCCGACCAATACACCCACGAGAACGTCCACACCTACTTCGACTTCCACACCCACGATCACACCCTCTCCCACGCCGACCAATACCCCGACCAACACCCCCACGAACACTCCCACTCCGACCCCGACGACGACACCCACCTTCACCCCGACCAACACGCCGACTCGTACGCCCACATCCACCCCGACACCCACCCCGACGACCACATCCTCGCCCACGCCCACGAATACCCCGACCAACACACCCACAAACACGCCCACCCCGACTCCGACGACGACACCCACGCCGACCCCGACCAACACCCCCACGAACACGTCGACTTCCACGTCCACCCCTACACCCACCATCACGTCTTCTCCGACCCCCAGCCCGACCGGGACGACATCACCCACGAATACGCCCACGATTACGCCAACGACTACGCCCACTCCCACGTCCACGAACACCCCGACCTCAACGCCCACCCCCACGCCGACCTTGACACCGACTGCGACTCCGACCACCACGTCCACTTCGACACCTACCCCGACTCTGACCAACACACCGACGAACACCCCGACGAATACGCCGATTTCGACGTCGACTAGCACGTCGACTTCGACTCCTACCCCGACTCCGACCAACACGCCCATCTTCACGCTAACATTCACCAACACTCCGACGAACACCCCCACATCCACGAACACCCCGACCAACACTCCTACCCCGACGCCGACGAACACACCCACGAACACATCGACGCCAACCCCGACTCCAACCAGCACTTCCACCGCCACACCCACTTCGACCAACACCCCTCCCTTCACGTATACGTTCACCCCAACCCCGACGAACACGCCGACGCCTACGAATACTTCCACCAATACCTACACATCGACCCCAACCGCCACGTTCACCGACACCTCCACACCCACGAATACCAACACTCCCACGAATACGCCCACCGTCACTTCGACTTCCACGCCGACAAACACTCTCACCAACACCTACACGCCGACTTCCACATCCACAGCCACGAACA
>CAWKAR010000037.1:0-27934 GCA_963847625.1 candidate division FCPU426 bacterium
CCACCCAGTTCATGGGAGGATAACCCAGTTCAAAGTGGCCGGTCACCCAGTTCAAGGGGTGGATAACCCAGTTCACGATGGCAGGTAACCCAGTTCAAGAGGAGATAACCCAGTTCAAAAGCCAGTAATTCAAGGAGGATGCCTTGGCCGATGAAAAGCTCGAATCTATAGCATGGTTGGATAATCTGTCTATTCTGTCAGCCGAACTGAAGAAAAAAACACCTCCCGATGAAGAAAAATTGGCTGAAACCTTAAAAATCGGCCAACGGATGTTGGCATTCTACATAGCTATTTATCATTGTTTCGATCCAGCAGCCATTGTTAAGGTTCGCAAGGCTGCGAAAGCTAATCCGCCTTATGAACTTTCTTTAAATAGTGCCCGGGTGCTAGCCCGGCGGGATGGCAAGGTTAACGACCTTCCGGGAAAGTTCCATGAAGCCTTAGATGTGGTTATTACGCACCGCCTGATTCCCCTGAAAATCAAAGGTCTGGTGGACCACATTTTAAGCGGCAAACCGGCCAAGGAATTCGACCCAACCCGAGTCAAAAAAAAGACGCGTTCCGATAAAAAACCGGGGATTAAAGAAAAGACCGAAGCGGCCCAAACGGTTCTTGACCAACGGCTGGAAGAAGCTACCCAGGCCGGGGAAGATACCGATGTTCAAACGCCAAAGGCGGCCATTGACCAGGGCAAGGCCAAATTTGGTTGGTTGGATTTTGTGAAGGGGATTTGGAGCATCGCGATTTTGGCGTTCATCGTATTTTTTTTAAAATGCGCCTGGCATGACTTTAAAACCGGGGAGTCCAAGCGGTATTTATCCGACGCCAAGGCCACGCCGGCAGTTGCCAATAATCCAAGCGGTTCAAATGAGGCTACGAATGCAGAACCCACCTCAATTCATAATTCATCATTCAAAATTCAAAATTCGGATGCGATAGCATCCGTCGCGCCCGTTGCTTGGAATGCTTCCATCGAATCTTTTACCCAATTAAGTAACGAATTTTTACCCATCCCCAATTATTGCCTGGTCAAGGCCATCCTCCCCCCGCCGATGGCAAGAATGGACGAGGCCATGGCCGTGAACTTACTATCCCGTCTCGGGGATTCCAGCAAATATTCCGTCTGGTATGGGAATGACAGCGTGACCGTCGAATCGGCTGTCGCGAATCCCGAATCCCTGACCCTGGCTTTCGGGGGGAAAGATTCGGTGGTCTTGGATTGGAATGGCCTAAAGGCTCTTCATTGCGATGAATTGCAGGTCGTCGCGAATCACAACCTACAGATCATTTATCAATGCGGATTGGTGTCATCCCAATTGGAAAAAGCCATCGAGGTCGAATGCCCTTCGCAGGATGATTTCAACAACCTGGTATCAGCCCTGCTTTATTGGGGCAAGACCGTGGCGCCTTCGGGCCTGCCTTACCTTCACCAGGGCATGGTGATCGAAAATTCAGGGCTGGTTGCGGTGATTTGGGCCGGAAGCCCGGCGGATCAGGCGGGTATGAAGATCGACGACGCGGTTTGGGGGGTGGGCCAAAACGGTGCCCGCAAACCAAAACCCATCGAAGTGGTGAACCAATTGGACGCCCTGAGCCCGGGCAAGCACGAACTTTACGTGATACGCGACGCGAAGGTGTCCCCCAAAACGCCCAGGATGAGGCTGGAAATAAACGTACCATAACGGCAATTTTGAATTCTGAATTTTGAATTATGTGCAAATTCACATTTTTTATACCCGGCCTATGGCCGGTTAATTGAATTAAATTTGTACTATACCAGCCCCAATATTAGCTTTATGGAAGGCTGGCATGAATTTAGGAAGATTTTCTTTTAGAAAATCCTCAATAAGAACTTATCGGCGTCCATCGGATTTGATCGGCGGTTCCATGGCTTTTTGCTTTTACTTGTTGTTAAGGGATACTTACCAAAATCAATTAGGAGCATATCCATGAAAAAGTTTATATGTTTTTTCGCCGCGCTGGCCATCCTATCCTCGGTCTCGTTCAGTGCTATAACGAACCCCACAAGCAATTCCGGTACAAACTCCCCCAAGGCCGTTAAGCCCAAAAAAAAGAAACCAGTGGCGGTTAAAACCGTGGAAAAGAAACCCACCCCTCCTCCACAAGGGCATGGGTATATCCAATTGCAAGGCGGGGAGATTTTCCCCGCCAGCAGCGACGCGGTTTCGCATTTAAACGCGGGCTCTTGCGGCGAGATCCAGGCGGGTTACTCTTTCCCCGGGAACTTTTCCCTGGGCTTGGAGTACGGCATTGGGAATTTCTCCTTTAAAAACATGTCTTCGGGTTATTCCGCGACCCTGTCCCACAGTCCCTTGGAGATCGTGGCCCAAACCAATTTCCCGATTGGGGCCGGTTTTTACCCCTTTGTCCTGCTTGGCGCCGGCATTGCGATGGATTCATTAAGTATGACCCCCGCGCCCCCGGCAAGCGCGGTTACAGGCTGGACCAATATGGAGTTGGACCCCGGCATCGGGTTGGGATTCGAATTGGCGGGGGGCATGGATTTATTCCTGCAAATGAAAATGGCGATGGATTTCGAGACGACGGCCGAAAGCAACGCGTCAAAAGGCAAGCTTTATTCCGACAACCCCATCATCTTATTCCCCGTCCAGGGGGGCGTGAATTTTAAACTGTAAAATAAGACAGAATCGGCGGATGGGAAGAGTTGGGTGAAGAAGTTGATTCTTTTTGTACCATAAATTTTAGGGACTTATTTACTTAACTCCCTTATTTTTGCCCCTCTTGTTTATCAATAATTTCAAAAGTCCCATTAACTATAAAAGATGTGGGTTGCTGCAATTGAGGTGGGATATATGAATAAACAGTTTTTCCATCTTCATCAAAAAAAGTTTTTGTTCCAGACTGACCCCCTCCTGGAGCTAAATATGGTTTAAAAATTTGTTTTCCATTTTTTAAAAAAACTAAACTACCTCCCCACGGGCCGTCATTAACTACCTGGACAGTTAAATTTGTCTTTTTCCCCGGGATGGGGGTATTAATGGGAATCGCTCTTGGATGGGCGTTTGGTAAAACCTCTTTCACAAAATCAATATTGATTTTTTTCACTTCTTTTTTAGAAGTGGGAATTAAAAAAGCCTGGCAAATCATTACACAACACAATAAAAATACAATTCCCGTTAAAATCCGTTTTAAAAGCAAGTTCCAACTAAAACTGATTGGCGAATAATAAATTAATATTCTTATCAATATTCCAATTCCAAACCAACATAATGAAGCCAAATATGGATTTACTGTTATCCCCATGTTTCGCTCCCCCAAATCAAGGAGGACACACACCAAAGCACATATAGCAATAACAACTTCTTTAGTGTGTTTTTCGTCGGCAATAGGAGGAGACATACCAAAATTCTCTCAAATATGTCCTTAAAATAGGAAAATAATTCAGGCCCTTTTTTGTGGGATTTTTGGGGGTTATTCATGGACATCCCCCAGTTAAAAAAGAGTTATATAATAAGCTAAAAAGGAACCATAAAAATTGAGCCCCACAAAGTCCAGCTATAACAAAAGTAATAAACGGTACCCAAAAAGCATCAAGTCTAGAATTTTCGGTTATATAAATCTAAAAAAATCCAAACCAAAAAGTAAGAATAAGAAAGAAAAACATCAAGAAGAGCCTGAAATAATTACAGCGAAATGGACGAAAAGATTGGCCATTTTCACTATAGGATTGTTCGTAGTTGGAATTTTCACGGCTGGAATTTTCTATCTCCAATTGTGGGAAATGCAAAAAGATCATCGGGAAGATCAAAGGGCTTGGATGTCCATAAATAATATTAAGCCAGTATTGAAAAATCATGATCCTGTTTTTTTTCAGGTCGATATTGAAAACACCGGGAAAACCCCGGCCTTGCAAATAACAGGATGGATTGGAATTTCCGAATCTTTGGTATTGGCTGAGAATTCTTTCGATAATCCTACTGCACCAACTACGCCAATTAACTACCTTAGACATAACAGCCTGGATTATGGTTTGCAGGCACCAGGAGATGCTTGTTGTATAGTTACACCCGGAATAATAACGAAAGAAGCAATAAAAAGGATGCGAAGCGGTGGAAGCTTCTACATTTACGGGATGATAGTCTATAGGGATATATATGGAGTACATCATTGGACAGAATTTTGCCAAGGTTTGGAGCCCACTTCCAACTTCAACAACTTTGGGGCGGTAGGAAAACATAATCAAACAGATGATGTGAAAAACGAAAACAAGAGTAATTATCTTGATTTTATTCATACTTTATTCCCATTTTTGAATAGGGCGTAAAGTAAATAAGTCCCTAAATAAAATTCAGACCGCTCGCGTTGGCTTAACAAAACACGCATAGGGAATCGCAATTTCGACGCTTTCCAGGAAGCCCCTGTTGTTTTCCCGATAAGTCAAAAATCATTCTCTGCAGATAAAAAACTGACATTTTTTCCAATTTTTTCAAGTTACAGAAAAATTTCAGAAACAAACAATTCGTTTGGGTGCCAAATATTAGGTATTTTCTTGTGCAATTTTCCCAATAAATACGGGATAAAAAATTCTTTACTACTCGGTTTTAACGTTAATGAAGTTCAGATGACCTCTCTTTGTTTCATTCTTTGGGACTTTGCCATTCAAACACCGAAAACTTGGAATGGTTTTTGCGAGTAGTAAATAAGTCCTATAAAAAAGCGTTTTTATGCAAGTTTAAATGTGAATTGATTTAAAGACAAATGGGTTAAAGCGGGGAAAGGTTTGTAATGGAAGACATGTCTTTTGCGGCGCGGGAGATGGTTACCGGACACGAGGCGGTCACCCTGGAGGTGGATGGATCGCTGGATGTCAACACGGCCGGGATTTTGGAATCCACGCTCCAGGATCTCGTGATGAAAAGGAATAAGTACCGGATCATCCTCAACCTGGAAAACCTTTCCTATATCTCAAGCGCCGGCATCGGGGTTTTAATGCGTTTCACCCAACTCACCCGGAAAAACCACGGGGATATCCTGCTCACCCATGTGAACCACGAGATTTACAATGTTTTCGAGATGTTGGACCTGACCAAGATATTTCAAATCCTGAAAACCCAGCAGGACGCGTTAGGCGCGTTCGGGGAGAACCGTTTTTTCCAATCCCAAAGATGAAACGAAGATGCTTTGAGGAGAGTACCGATGTTTGAAGCCAAGCTATTCGTCGAGAACCGGGTTTACCGGAGAATGCTGTTGAAGATCAACGTCGGATACCGGTTGATATTGGAGCAGCAGGAAATCGAGCTGGTCCTCCTCCGCCGGAAAAACGACCAGAACGCCCGGACCAAGGACATCAGCTTGGGCGGCATGTACATCCTGGCGGATCATGTCTTGAAAGTGGGTTACCTCCTGCGCCTCTATATTTCGCTTCAAGAAGGCGGGAAAATCCTGGCGCCCCTCGCCGAGGTGGTGTGGACCAATGGAAAGGGAAGCGGCCTGCGGTTTTTATCCATGCGCCACGAGGAAAAAGAACAATTGAGGGCTTACTTGGAAAAGGTTTCTTTTTCCAATTAGACGTCGTAAAATAACCCTGCTGAAAAAAACTTAAACGCGCACATGAACGTTGCGTGAACATTTACCCGCTGTGTGAAATCATCCCCTGACAGGCCCATTCTCAGCCCCGGAGTCATCGAAAATGTATTTTATTCCGAAGATTTTTTCCTCTTTACTCAAGCAATCCAAAGATACCGATTATCCTTCCCAATACAAACAGTTAAAGAAAGCCATAAAAGCCAACGAGGATGATGACAACTTGAAGGCCCGGTTTATCAAGTTATGCCTGGTGACCCACATGGCGGGTACGGAAATCCCCGAAAGCCACCTGGCGGAGGTTTTGGATCTGTTTGAGAAAGTCATCCGCGCGGAGAACTTCGACCTGGAAATCCATTACCTGGTCGGCCGGCATTACCAGGGGAAGGCGGATTCACGGGCCCGCCGGGTGTACCTGGACGGCCTTGCCCAGTTCAACCAGAACATCCAAAAGTCCCCCTTCCTCAAATCCGACCATATGGACCTGGCGTACGCCATCGCCCTGAACCTCCTTCCGCTTCAAGAGGGCGGTGTCGACCCGGAACTTGAAAAGTTCTTCCAAATCGTGCGCAAGTCCTACCCGATTCACGCCAAGTGGTCCGAGATCGAGAAGGAGTTGGGGCAGCACAAGGCCGACAAAGCACGCCTCCAAAAGCTGACCGAGGAACTCCGACAGCTCAAGTTGCAAAAAGACCTGGACCGGACCAAACACGTCAGGAAAAACTGACAATCCATTCGGATTCCAATAGGTTTTAACAAGAAATTTCCAAGCCCTCGCCCGTCGAGGAAGACTTTCCCCTAAGGTTTTCCATCCTTGAAAATCCGCGCCAAAAACTCCTCAATTTTCATGGTTTTTTTACTATTTTTAAAAAGTTCGGATTAAATCGGCTATTTGCCGTCTAGAGATTAGGAAATGGGATCAACCTCATTTATCCCCGGAGTCAAGTATGAATCGGGATCTTCTTCTTCACACCACGGCCCTTTTGGTTTTGGGGGTATTCGCCCTAATAGCTGGATGCTCCAAAGAATTTAGAACGCCTTCCATGCCAATGCTGCCCGCAACCAACACCCCGATTTTAACCGCTACCACTACACCCCTCATTCCGACGAACACACCAACGGATTCGATGACGCCTATGGCGTCCCTCACCGCTACGCCAACGGCTTCGCCCACGTTGACGCCCACGTCCACGATGACTTCGACCGATACGCCGACGGATACCAGCATCCCAACTGATACACCTACACCCATCTTTACCGTTACTCCTACCTCGACCTTTACCCCCATAGTCCCTACGGTTACTTCCACAGATACGATGACGGATACATACACCCCAACTGATACGCGTACACCCATTCCACCTGTACCCACGATGACACCCACGCCCACATTCACAATGGTTCCGTACATTACAGCAACGTTCACCCCAACGATAACTCCCACGCCCACCCTGACCTACACCCCTTTTCCCACTTATACGCCCACTGATACCTCCACCCCCTGCATGGTGAACGGCAACACCTGCACACCCTCGGAGACTTTCACCCCAACGAATACATCCACTCCGACCAACACCTCCAACATTACCAGTACCCCAACCCGCACGCCGACTTCGACACCCACATCAACCCCGACATCCACACCTACAACGACCCCCACAACTACACCATCCTCAACCCCTACCACAGATTGTAGATTAGTTAATTTTTATGTTACAAACGGGGCCAATACTGTTTCGTGCGGGACAACGGCAACGTTTAGTTGCGCTCTTGGGGCTGCTAATCCCAGTTGCGGATACAACACCAATTATACATTGTGTGGAATCGGCTTCAGCGTTTCCCTTACTGGCAACCTTTCGAGCCAAATTCTGGAAGTGCAAGGACCCACAACCACCACAACTTTGGCAGATAGCACGTTTTATTATGAAAGTCCGTACCTTGGCAATCCGGTTTACCTTAGTTTTGTGCTTTCCCCGACGGCTTCAGGGCTGATTTATGTGACCTTCAGCAGCGCATGGGGTAAGACGTCCGCGGCTCCCGTGGTGGGCGGGGGTTTCATCATTTCAAACGTGTCTAACCCCGGCGGACCGATAACTGTCATATGTAATAATCCCACTTCGACCCCTACAACCTCCCCCACACCCACGCCAACCAACACGCCCACGTCTACGCAAACGAATACAATGACACCCACAGCTACCTTAACATCCACACCTACATCCACCCCCACGCCCTAAATGATTGGGGGGGAGCTTTTGAGCCAGCTGGCTTTTTTTGCCCATAAAATCAACCAAAATCCCCTGAAAAATAAGGGTTTTTTAATTATTTTGAAAAAAGTTTGGATTAAATCCGCCGTTTGCCGTCTATAGGTAAGAAATTGTGAAATGCCCCATTTAGCCCTATTTCACCATTTCGGATTCCAATTTATTTCCGGAGGTAAGTATGGATCGAAAGTTTATTTTTCAAGGCACAATTTTTTTGGCGGCGTTGATCATCGGAATCGTGTCGGGTTGCACAAAAAACTCCAATATCCCTTCCTCGCCGGTACTTTCGGATCTCAACGCGCCGGCATCCGCCAACCAGCGTGATCCCCGTTTTGGGTTCCCGCGAAAATCACCGACGCCCACCCCGACCAAGAAACCCTCCCGCACGGCCACCCCCACGAGAACGCCCCTCCCCACCAACACCCCGGTCAACATTAATACTCCCACGAACACACCCACGCCCACCCCGACCTTCACCTCAACCAACACTTCGACCATTACCGGCACGTCAACTCCTACATCAACTTCGACATCCACTTTGGTACCAACCTTAACCCCCACCCCAAATTGCAGTTTGGTCAATTTTTCCATTTCAAATGCGGCCAACACGGCTTCGTGCGGGACTACGGCAATAGTAAATTGTTTTTTTCAGACGGCTACATACAGTTGCATTAACCTTAATGATTACGTGCTGACTGGAATCTCCTTCAGCGTTTCCCTCACGGGCAACCTTTCGAGTCAAATTCAGAAAGTGCAATTATGGAGCAACGCAGGCGGTACTGGCTCTTTGGTGGCCACCGTGTCAGGGAGCACGGCCACTTTTTCCGGATTGTATCTTCCCACTGGCTATATATCGATTGGTTACGTGCTTTCCCCAACAGCTTCAGGACAGATTTACACGGCCCTTAACTATGCATACGGAACTGGGACTGTAGGTTTCACCGAGTCATTGGTGACTAACCCCAGCGGACCGATAACTGTCGAATGTAGTACGCCCACGCCCACCTCCACGCCATAAGAGATTATTTGGAACACTCGGGAGATCGTTACCAACGCGTTGGAGCCTGGGCGCGGGAAAGAGGGCCGTTTGCCGTGGATAGGGAAGAAATCGTGAAAAGTAGGTTTTAAGCCCATTAAACATTTTCGGGTTGTCGTCCGGATCTGGAGGCAAGTATGTATCGAAAGCCGGTTCTTCAGGAAACAACCCTTTTGGGTAGGTTGGTTCTCGTCATCGAAGCCGGATGCCCTCAAAACGTTAATCTTTCTTTCGCGCCCATGAAACACGTTAATTCCCAAGCCTTCACGGCCAAGAATAACTCCCGCAATTCGTTTGCGCCGAACCCTTCAAAACCGTCAATCCTTAAAGCTTTTCTCCTTTTTTTGGCTGGGAACTGCGACCGCCGGATTGATTGAAGGGTTATCGGAGAAATTTAGGGAAGGTGCCCTACTCGGTCAGGATTTGATTTGAGGCGGGGCGGGGAACTTCAAATCCCTTTTTTCCTTGTCCAGCAGCATGCGCTCGAACAACCGCAGGTATTCCTTTTTGAGTTGGGAGACCGATAAGCCGCGGTGTTGGTTCGCGTCGAATTTTTCACCGAGATATTCCTGGCCCTGGCGGATGAATGACAGCAAAGCCCCCACTTCCTCTTGGTTGGAGGAGTCGGAGCCCGGTTCGATGACGAATCGCATGCGGATCCCCTCGCGGTAGCGGCCAAATTGGTCTTCGCTGGGATTGACGATGCCGGAAATTTTACCGGTATATTTCTCCAGGAAGAAAAGAAGATCCACTTCCCGGCCATAAAGTTCCGAGGCTTGAGTTGTTGGTTCTCCTCCGACCTCGGACGGCAATGAGGCCCCGCATTTCCCGCAATACATGTTTTTGTGTTCGTTGATCGTGCCGCAATGGACGCATTTCATTGAATGGTTCTCCCAAAATGACAAGATGAGGGCCCCGGGAATTTCCCCGGCATTTTCCTCTTTTTTTGATAATGTTACTAACGGTTTCTCTTGGAATAACTTGAGCTCGAACCGGGAATGCCCGGCACCCCGGGAGAGCCCAACCGGGGTTTCCCGAAAGGCCTTGCCCGCAACCATGTCAGGTCCTATATGGTTGTTTATGAGGAAAAATGTCCTGAATTTGCTGTTAAAAACGAACGGCGGATTTTGTTTAGTAACTTATCGGAACGCGCCTTCGTCCAACAATTGGGTTGCACATATAACCCAAAATTCCGCTGAAAAGCAATGGAGGACTTACATGAGGAAATTATTCGCCGTGTTGATGACGGTCGCTTTCCTGGGGTCGACTGGCTTGGTTTTCGCCCAAGCCCCAGGCGCCGCCGGCCAAGCCACCCCGGTTGTTAAATCGGGAAAAGTTTGCGACAAGAGCAAGAAAGAATGCAAAGGCAAGAAAGGGCTCAAGGGCAAGAAAGAGTGCAAAGGCAAGAAAGTGTGCAGTAAGGACAAAAAGGGAGTCGCCACTCCCACCGCCGCGGGTAAATAAAAAGCGTCCTTCTTTAAATTATTGTCGGTTGCTCAACCCCCGGTTCCCGCGAACCGGGGGTTTTTTATTTGGGGCCCCTCAAACGGCGGATCTCTTTTTCGCAGGCAAGCTTAAAGGTCAGTGCGGGTTACGCTGTTTTCCCCCGAACGAAATCTTTACCCCCTTTTGGATATTTCCTTTCCATTCTAAAAACTTACCTTTTTTAGACCTTATCGGTAAGTCAAAAAACATCCTTTTCCCGCTAAAAAACTGACATTTTGGGCCCATTTCCCCGGTCGGAGAATAATGGAAGGGACTAAAAACCCGTTTGATACCCCGATTTTTGGGCTGGATTCCCAAAAAACACCCGGAATAAAAATTGTTTTTCGGCTTATTTTAGCGTTTACCGTGGTGAGAGGACCGTTACCAGGTTGGTTTTTTATGATTTTTCAATGAAAACCCCGGGTTTTGGAATAGTTTATGCGAATAACCCTAGAGATGAGTCTTTTAGAAGAGATGAGTCTTTTAGATATGAAGGTTTACGTAAGGTAAAATATGTTGCTATTTCAAATCCAGGCGATGACGACGGCTAAACGAATGGCAAAAAAAGAATCCTTTTCATTTTCACGGACCTCTTCCCGGGCGTTCAAGATTTCCTTGGCGCTGCTGGGCCTATTGCTGTTATGGGAATCCCCCTCGCGGTCTTGGGCCCAAACATGCACGCCGACCTCCGCCCAAATTTGCGTGGCCAGCGACGACTGGTCACAGGTCTACGTTGGCGGAGTTTACCTGGGCCAAATCGCCTACTGTAACTGGGACGGCACTGGCGTCTGTCCCCCGGGCTGTATCTCCGTCCCCACTTCCCTGATCTCGGGAAGCCAGGTTTATGTTTCCATCTATACCCAAAACACCGCCTGCAACAACGTGTACAGCTCCTGGGACCTGGACATCACCTGTTCCGGCGGAAACCATTCCCAGATCACCACCACAAGCGGCGGCATCAAGTTGGACTATATCAGCACGGGGAACCCCACCACTCCCCCGGCGAGCAACTGGTATGCGACCAACTACACCGGCATCACCGGTACTCCGGTGCAGGTCAGTACTTCCTCGGGTAATTGCTGTTGGAGCCAATCCCTCTACAATCCCTCGACCGGCGCCCAGATCCCCTATTTATCCGGCACCAGCGACGGGGATTACAGCACGAGTAATTGCAACGGCGCCCTTTTCTTCTCCCAGTCCACCACGATTCCTCCTCCTGTCCCTCCCCCTCCCGCGACGAACATCACCCTCACTAAAAGTTTCGTGGGCTGGTCGAGCAACGGGAGCGGGAACGCGAACGCCGTGACTTTTACGGGATACCAGCAAAACGACAGCCCCGCGGACAGGGATGTCACCATCGCCTTGAAGGCCTGCAATTCGGGCCATTGGGTTTCGGGCGCGGTCACCTTCACCGATACCGGGATCTCCGGTGGCTCGACATTCTTCTGGAGCGAGGGCTTCCGGAGCTCCGTTTTGGGCATCACGAACAAGGGATTCGGGCCTCCCCCCGACTCCAACGGTTTTTACTACGACTGGGACGCCACGGTGACCATGATCGGATCGAAAGGTTTCCCCGGGGCTTCCTATAACGGAAGCGGCTGGGTGCCCTATTGCTGGACAGTCACCATTACAGGAACGGACAACACGAGTAACGCCGTTTACGACTGCCTGACGCGGACAAACAGTTTCTCGATGCTCAACCCCGCCGTCACGTCTAATTCCATCACCTACGTCATGAACTGCTCCACCAATACCTTTACGCCGACTTATACCTATACCCATACCAACACCCCGACCCCCGCTGTCACTCCCACCTTCACACATACCAACACTTATACCTATACCTATACCTACACGCCGACGCGAACCCCCACTCCCACCCCGACCCCGACGATCACCCCCACGCCCACTCCGACCAATACGCCCACGAACACGCCGACCCGAACGAACACCCCCACGCCGACCAATACCCCCACGAACACCCCAACCCGAACCCCGACCCCGACCCCGACGGTCACCCCCACGCCCACTCCGACCAATACCCCTACTAACACCCCGACCCCGACGGTCACCCCCACGCCCACTCCGACCAATACCCCCACGCCCACGCCGACCCGGACCCCCACTCCCACGCCCACAGTATCCCCCACTCCCACGCCGACAAACACCCCCACGAACACGCCGACCCGCACGCCCACTCCCACACCCACAGTATCCCCTACCCCGACGCCGACCAATACGCCCACGAACACCCCGACCCGTACGCCTACCCCCACGCCGACGACAAGCCCCACGCCCACTCCGACCAATACGCCCACGAACACCCCGACCCGGACGCCTACTCCCACCCCGACGACAAGCCCCACCCCGACGCCGACCAATACGCCCACGAACACGCCGACTAGGACCCCCACTCCTACGCCCACAGTATCCCCCACCCCGACGCCGACCAATACGCCCACGAACACCCCGACCCGTACGCCTACCCCCACGCCCACAACCACGCCCACCCCCACCCCGACGAACACACCCACGAACACTCCCACGAACACACCCACCCCCACCCCGACGACAAGCCCCACTCCCACGCCGACCAACACACCCACGAACACGCCGACCCGGACCCCCACGCCGACCCCGACAACGACCCCCACGCCCACGCCGACCAATACGCCAACTAATACGCCCACGCGCACACCCACGCCCACCCCGACGACCACCCCCACATTCACCCCGACCAATACACCCACGAGGACGCCCACCCCGACGCCGACCCCTACGCCCACCATCACCCCGACGCCCACCCCCACATTCACCCCGACCAACACACCCACGGCGACCCTCAGCCCGACAGGGACGGCCCAGCCTACGTGGACCCCGACCAACACACCCACGCCCACGCGCACGTCCACGCCCACTCCCACGCCCACCATTACCCCCACGCCCACGCCCACGAACACGCCCACTTCAACCCCGACCCGGACGCCCACCCCGACCCCGACGACGACACCCTCGCCCACGCCGACCAATACCCCGACGAACACTCCGACGAACACTCCGACCCCCACCCCGACGACAACTCCCTCACCCACGCCCACGAACACCCCGACGAACACGCCCACGCGCACACCCACGCCCACCCCGACGACCACCCCCACATTCACCCCGACCAATACACCCACGAGGACGCCCACGCCCACGCCGACCCCCACGCCCACCATCACCCCGTCGCCCACCCCCACGAACACCCCCACGAACACGCCCACGGCGACCCTCAGCCCGACGGGGACGGCCCAGCCCACGTGGACCCCGACCAACACACCCACGCCCACGCGCACGTCCACGCCCACTTCCACGCCCACCATCACACCCTCGCCCACGCCGACGAATACCCCGACGAACACCCCCACAAACACTCCGACCCCGACCCCGACGACAACACCCTCGCTCACCCCGACGAATACCCCGACTCGCACACCCACAGCCACACCGACCCCCACGCCCACCATCACCCCGTCGCCCACCCCCACGAACACGCCGACGAACACGCCTACGGCGACCCTCAGCCCGACGGGGACGGCCCAGCCCACGTGGACCCCGACCAATACGCCGACTTCCACAACGACTCCCACGTCGACTCCCACGCCAACAGTCACGCCTTCGCCCACTCCCACCAACACCCTCACCTCGACTCCGACCCCCACGCCCACTTCAACCCCGACGACGACCCCCACGCCGACTTTGACGGGCACCCCCAGCGACACCCCGACCTCGACCGAAACCCCCGTCTTCACGTATACGCCCACCCCCACGCCGACAGAAACCGACACACCCACGAATTCCAGCACCCCCACGGACACATCGACACCGACGCCTAGCAACACCCCGACTTCCACGCCCACGGTGACCAACACCAGGACCGACACGCCCACGCCGACTGAAACGGACACTCCCACCAATACCAACACTTCTTCCGAAACGCCGACGGTCACCCCGACGTCCACAACGACGGACACGCCCACCGCGACCTTGTCACCGACGCCGAGCAACACCCCGACGAATACCTCCACAGTCACCAACACGAGTACGGACACGAATACGCCGACGCAAACTTCCACGCCCACGGATACCAACACCCCGACGCCGACCTTCACCTTGACGAACACCCCCACGGCGACCAACACGAGAACGAGCACCAACACCTTGACGCAGACTTCCACGCCGACCTCTACTTTCACTCCCACGCCGACGGCCACGGCGACATTCACGCTGATTTCTACGCCCACCTTCACGCTCACCCCCGCGGCGGTGGTGACGCTGCAAAAGCAGGAATCGGAGTCGGCTGGCACGTCAGGGGACCAGGTGACCTACACCTTGGCGTTGAAGGTGACCAATAACAGCGCAGTCTCCCTGGTGGTGCAGGATGCCCTCCCTGGCAACTGCAGTTTCGTGACGTTCGGGGCCTCCCCGGCCAACACGTCGACCTCGCTGAACGTGACGGGAGGCGTGACGGTGATGAACTGGGCTTTGCCCACCCTGGCACCGGGGAACTACCTTCTGACCTACATAGTTTCGATCAACAACTTCACGCAGGCGGGGCCGATCACGAACTGCGCGGTCATGACCTATCCGGGGGCCGCGCCCCAGACGGCTTGCGCGACACTGCAGGTGACGGGTAGTTACACGGTGAAGGTGGGGGTGTACAACGAGGCGGGGGAACTGGTGAAGGAACTGCTGGTGACGCAGTATTCCCAGCCTTTGGTGAACCTGCTATTGCAGAACGGGAACCTGATCAGCGGGCTGAACGACCCGGTGTCGATCTACGACCTGAACCATGAGATCGGGGCCTGGGACGGGACGGACCAGAACGGGAACCCGGTGCCCAACGGGGATTACTACGTGAAGGTGGACAATATTGACTCGTTCGGGGCGGACAAGAGCGTGGTGTTGAACGTGGTGGTGAGCCGTTCGCTGGAGAAAGTGACGATCGACATCTACAACGAGGCAGGGGAGATCGTGCAGACGCTGTACAGCGTGGTGGAGGACCCGCAGGGGACGGTGATCACGGGGGTGAAGCTGTCAAGCACGGTGTTGGAGCCCGGGTCGCCGACGGACGGGACGCTGGTGATCGCGACGAACAACGGGGTGACGACGGTATGGGACGGGCACGGGTCGGGGGGGACGGTGGTGCCCAACGGGAAATACTTCATCGAGTTGCACTCGACGGACGGGAAGGGCGGGGAGACGGTGATCATTACGTCGGTGGTGGTGGTGAACGGGGTGAAACAGGCGGCGCCGAGGGTGTGGGCATATCCGAACCCGGTGACGGGCGGAACGAGGCTGGTGACATTCCAGGGATCGTCGGCAGGGGTGAAGCTGACGGTAAAGATCTACGACGTGGCGGGCGAGCTGGTGACGGAACTGCAAGGGGCGGGCGGGGCGAGCCAGGTGACATGGAACGCGGCGGGGATCGCCAGCGGCTTATACATCGCCAAGACCGAGCAGAGGGACGCCAACGGGTACGTGGTCGCCAGGCAGACCCTCAAGATCCTGGTGGAACAGTGAAAATGGACAGGCTCGCTCAGTGCGGTTTTGCCCATTTTGTAGTACCGTTTAAACGAGTAAAAATTGAAAATGTTTATGGAGGCTTATATCATGAATAAAAAGGACCGGTTTTACGGAATCCTGGCCCTGGGGGTATCCACCCTTCTTCTTTACGGCGGCTGCAGCCGGAACCTACCCACGGCAGGCCCAACCCCCACCCCCTTGATTACCAGCAAGGCCACCACCTGCACGGCCTCCCAGGCGAACAACTGCCTGTCCTCCAACCTTTACAATTTTTACCAGTCCCAGTCCGGCAACGTTTTTTTCTCGCCCTTCAGCATCATCACGGCCATGGCCATGGCCCAGGAAGGGGCGGTAGGCAACACCGCCACCCAGATGCAGAACGTGTTGAACTTAAGCAGCAACGCCGCCGTCCGGCAACAGGGTTTCCAGCAGTTGATCAGCGAGATCAACGCCCCGGGCAAGCATTACACCCTCGACACGGCCGATAACCTCTGGATCCAGCAGGGATTTCCCATCCTGGCTTCCTATATCAACACCTGCCAAACCTATTACGACGCGGGGGTCACGGACGTGGACTTTGTGAATAACCCCTCGGGGGCCTTGCAGTTGATCAACAGCACCGTTTCGCAGGAAACCAAAGGGTACATCCCCAAACTTTTGGATCAAAGCGCCATTACTTCGCAGACAAGGCTTATCCTGACCAACGCGATTTATTTCAAGGGCACCTGGCAAAGCCAGTTCGTCACTACGGGCACCGTTCCGCAAACTTTCTTTCTTGACCCGGCGACGACTGAGTCCGTCAGCATGATGCACCAGACCCTAAATGCCGTGGTGGGAAATTATAACGGGGCGGCCAGCGTGCTCGCGATCCCCTACCAGAACAGCGAAGCTTCCATGTACATTTTCCTTCCGCCGGAAGGGGGGATGGCGGCCCTGGAGGGCGTTATGAGCGGAGACAATCTCAACTCCTGGCTGGCGTCCAACGCGGCGACCATGACCAGCACCAGTTCCTGGAATCCACAAGTGGCCTTGGCCCTGCCGAAATTTACTTTCAGCACCAGTTATAATTTGAGCGGCACCTTGTCGCAAATGGGAATGCCCTTGGCTTTTACCCCGAAAGCGGCTGATTTTTCAGGAATCGATGGAATGAGGGATTTATTCATTTCATTCGTGATTCATAAGGCCTATGTCGATGTGGATGAAACCGGCACGGTCGCCGTCGCGGCGACCGGTGTGGGAATATCGACGACTATGATTGTGGCGTATCAACCGCCGCCAATACCCTTCATTGTCGACCATCCCTTCATTTTCATGATCATCGAGAACGCCACCAACACGATCCTGTTCATGGGCAGGGTGAACGATCCGCTTTCCACGAGTTAAGACAAGGATTCTTAACGGCAGGTAAAAACTAAATGAAAAGATTGGAATTTAAGGAAAATATGCCAAAAAAAGATGGTTCTTTTTTTCATCGATACGTAAGTTTTTTACTCGTCTCGGCCCTGGCCGCCTGCTCGGTCCTGCCCGCGAACGCGGCGTTGGTCACCAAAACCTCGAACAGCCCGTCCTATATGCCGTGCGACTCCGTCACTTACACCCTTGTGGTGCAACCGGGTGACACGTCATCGGAACTGCTGGATTCCTACCCGATGACCAGCATGCCCTCGGGTTGGACCAATGCGGGGACGTCCAGTAGCGGCGCGACTTTTGGCTGGGCCGGGGCTTCCTGGGGAGTCCGTGCGGAGCAGGGAGGGTGTTCGGGGTTGAATTACGGCCCTTACGCTTCCTCGGCGGTAAGCCAGTATCCGCAAATCATTTCCAACGTCTCAGTCGGGCCGGATGTTGAGTTCTACTACGAGGCCTGTCTTCCCCTCTCGGCTTATTCGGGGGACGACGACGAAGTTTTTATCGCCCGCTATTCAAGCTGCCAGCAATACTTTATGATCCGGGGCGACCAATGGCAACTCAGCGACACCTGCAACGGCACCAGCAGGCTTTTCTACGATACGGTGACGCCCAACGGGTCCTGCAGCCAAACCACCTGGACGGACGGGAATAACAGCACTACAACCCAGGCCAGCGTCCCCTGCATCTCGCGTAACAACTGGTTTTCCTACCGGGTGCGCATCTGCGCCAACCAGATCATGGCGAAAATATGGCAAACCGGCACGGCGGAACCCGGCTGGCAGTTGACCGTCACGGACGCTAACCTGAACACCTATTCCACTGGCGACTTCGGTTTCCAGGCCAACCAGGGTGATATCACTTTCCGGAACCTCAGCGTTTACAATATTGCCGCGGAAACCGGCGTCACCGTCACGGACCCCCTGCCCAGTTGTTTCACCTATACCAGCAGCACCTGCGGGACTGTCTCGGGCGGCACCCTCACCTGGAGCGTCGGCAGCCTGGCCGCCTGCGCGACCCCCGTCACCTGCACCGTGATTGAGAAAGTCGGGACGGCTTGCAGCGGCAACTATACGAACACGGCGTCCGTCACCAGCAGCGCGGGAACGGGCGTGGCGGGCGCGGTGACAGTCGGCGTAAACCCAGTTGCGATATCGAAAACCAACACCGCGGTTCCGGCCAGCATTGTGGGGGGAAGCGCCATCACGGGCCGCATTTCCGCCTGTAATAACGGGACCGTCACGCAACAAGCGTTGACATTGACCGATGTTGTCACGAATTACCCCCGGTTTGTCGGTTTCAGCGGCGAAGTCAACGGCGGCAATATGAACGACGCCAACACGCATGTGACGGGCGCGGGAGTGTCCTATTACGCGCCTACCGGAAACACTTCTCCCTCGACCATTGTTTATCTCGGCTTACCGCCGGGCAAATGCGTCACCTTTGAGGTTCGTTATCAGTGGGACAATCCTCCCGCGGCCTGCCAGGTAATTACGGATTATGGGGAGTTAGTGACTGGCTGTTCCGTGACCACGGCTTCCATTTCCGTCACCCAACAGTGCATCACGCCGACCTTCACCAATACCTATACCCTGACTTATACCTATACCCCGACCCGGAGCCCGACTCCCACCCCGACGAATACCCCCACCCCCACTCCCACCCGGAGTCCGACCCCGACACCCTCGCCGACACCCTCGCCGACTCCCTCGCCCACGCCTACCAACACCCCGACCCGAACCAACACGCCCACTCCCACAGTATCCCCCACCCCGACCCCGACCAACACGCCCACGCGCACGCCCACTCCCACGCCGACCCCGACCACAAGCCCCACTCCCACGCCGACCAATACCCCTACTAACACCCCGACCCGCACGCCCACTCCGACACCCACAACCACGCCCACCCCCACCCCGACCAATACGCCCACGAACACGCCGACCCGGACCCCCACTCCCACGCCCACAGTATCCCCCACCCCGACGCCGACCAATACGCCCACGAACACCCCGACCCGCACGCCCACTCCCACGCCCACAGTATCCCCCACCCCCACCCCGACCAATACGCCCACGAATACGCCGACCCGCACGCCCACTCCGACACCCACAACCACGCCCACCCCTACCCCGACCAATACGCCCACGAACACCCCGACCCACACACCCACCCCCACGCCCACAGTATCCCCCACCCCGACGCCGACCAATACGCCCACGAATACGCCGACCCGCACGCCCACTCCGACACCCACAACCACGCCTACACCCACCCCGACCAATACGCCTACGAACACGCCGACCCGCACGCCCACTCCGACACCCACAACCACGCCCACCCCCACCCCGACGAACACACCCACGAATACTCCCACGAACACACCCACCCCCACCCCGACGACGACCCCTACGCCCACGCCGACGAATACCCCGACGAATACGCCGACCCGCACGCCCACTCCGACCCCGACGACGACCCCCACGCCCACGCCGACCAATACGCCCACGAACACGCCCACGCGCACACCCACTCCGACCCCAACAACCACCCCCACTCCCACGCCGACGAATACCCCGACGAACACGCCGACTCGGACCCCTACTCCCACTCCGACGATCACGCCCACGCCGACGCCTACCAACACACCCACGAACACGCTTTCGCCGACCCCCAGCCCGACCGGGACCACCTCACCCACGAACACCCCAACCAACACACCCACGCCCACGCGCACGTCCACGCCCACTCCCACGCCCACCATTACCCCCACGAACACGCCCACGAATACCCCGACCCGGACGCCCACCCCGACCCCGACGACGACACCCTCGCCCACGCCGACCAATACCCCGACGAACACTCCGACGAACACTCCGACTCCGACACCGACGACGACCCCCACGCCCACCCCGACTAATACACCCACGAACACGCCCACGCGCACACCCACGCCCACCCCGACGACCACCCCCACATTTACCCCGACCAATACGCCCACGAGGACGCCCACGCCCACGCCGACCCCCACGCCCACCATCACCCCGTCGCCCACCCCCACGAACACCCCCACGAACACGCCCACGGCGACCCTCAGCCCGACGGGGACGGCCCAGCCCACCTGGACCCCGACCAACACGCCCACGCCCACGCGCACGTCCACGCCCACTTCCACGCCCACCATCACACCCTCGCCCACGCCGACGAATACCCCGACGAACACCCCCACAAATACTCCGACCCCGACCCCGACGACAACACCCTCACCCACGCCCACGAATACCCCGACTCGCACACCCACAGCCACACCGACCCCCACGCCCACCATCACCCCGTCGCCCACCCCCACGAACACCCCCACGAACACGCCCACGGCGACCCTCAGCCCGACGGGGACGGCCCAGCCCACCTGGACCCCGACCAACACGCCCACACCCACGCGCACCTCCACGCCCACTCCCACGCCAACCATCACACCCTCGCCCACGCCGACGAATACCCCGACGAACACCCCCACGAACACGCCGACCCCCACGCCCACCATCACCCCGTCGCCCACCCCCACGAACACGCCGACGAACACGCCTACGGCGACCCTCAGCCCGACAGGGACGGCCCAGCCCACGTGGACCCCGACCAATACGCCGACTTCCACAACGACTCCCACGTCGACTCCCACGCCAACAGTCACGCCTTCGCCCACTCCCACCAACACCCTCACCTCGACTCCGACCCCCACGCCCACTTCAACCCCGACGACGACCCCCACGCCGACTTTGACGGGCACCCCCAGCGACACCCCGACCTCGACCGAAACCCCCGTCTTCACGTATACGCCCACCCCCACGCCGACTGAAACCGACACACCCACGAATTCCAGCACCCCCACGGACACATCGACACCGACGCCTAGCAACACCCCGACTTCCACGCCCACGGTGACCAACACCAGGACCGACACGCCCACGCCGACTGAAACGAACACTCCCACCAATACCAACACTTCTTCCGAAACGCCGACGGTCACCCCGACATCCACAACGACGGACACGCCCACGCCAACCTTGTCACCGACGCCGAGCAACACCCCGACGAATACCTCCACGGTCACCAATACGAGGACGGACACGAATACGCCGACGCAAACTTCCACGCCCACGGATACCAACACCCCGACGCCGACCTTCACCTTGACGAACACCCCCACGGCGACCAACACGAGAACGAGCACCAACACCTTGACGCAGACTTCCACGCCGACCTCTACTTTCACTCCCACGCCGACGGCCACGGCGACATTCACGCTGATTTCTACGCCCACTTTCACGCCGACCCCCGCGGCGGTGGTGACGCTGCAAAAGCAAGAATCGGAGTCGGCTGGCACGTCAGGGGACCAAGTGACCTACACGCTGATGCTAAACGTGAGTAATAACACTGCGACTGGGCTGGTGGTGCAGGATGCCCTCCCTGCCAACTGCAGTTTCGTGACGTTCGGGACCTCCCCGGCCAACACGTCAGCCTCGCTGAATGTGACAGGAGGCGTGACAGTGATGAACTGGGCTCTGCCCACCCTGGCACCAGGGAACTACCTTCTGACCTACATAGTTTCGATCAACAACTTCACGCAGGCGGGGCCGATCACGAACTGCGCGGTCATGACCTATCCGGGGACCGCACCCCAGACGGCCTGCGCGATACTGCAGGTGACGGGGAACTACACGGTGAAAGTGGGGGTGTACAACGAGGCGGGGGAACTGGTGAAGGAACTGCTGGTGACGCAGTATTCCCAGCCTTTGGTGGACCTGCTATTGCAGAACGGGAACCTGATCAGCGGGTTGAACGACCCGGTATCGATCTACGACCTGAACCATGAGATCGGGGCCTGGAACGGGACGGACCAGAACGGGAACCCGGTGCCCAACGGGGATTACTACGTGAAAGTGGACAATATCGACTCGTTCGGGGTGGACAAGAGCGTGGTGTTGAACGTGGTGGTGAGCCGTTCGCTGGAGAAAGTGACGATCGACATCTACAACGAGGCAGGGGAGATCGTGCAGACGCTGTACAGCGTGGTGGAGGACCCGCAGGGGACGGTGATCACGGGGGTGAAGCTGTCAAGTACGGTATTGGAGCCCGGGTCGCCGACGGACGGGACGCTGGTGATCGCGACGAACAACGGGGTGACGACGGTATGGGACGGGCACGGGTCGGGGGGGACGGTGGTGCCCAACGGGAAATACTTCATCGAGGTGCACTCCACGGACGGGAAGGGCGGGGAGACGGTGATCATTACGTCGGTGGTGGTGGTGAACGGGGTGAAACAGGCGGCGCCGAGGGTGTGGGCATATCCGAACCCGGTGACGGGCGGAACGAGGCTGGTGACATTCCAGGGATCGTCGGCAGGGGTGAAGCTGACGGTAAAGATCTACGACGTGGCGGGCGAGCTGGTGACTGAACTCAATGGAGCGGGCGGGACGAGCCAGGCGACCTGGAACGCGGCTGGGATCGCCAGTGGCTTATACATCGCCAAGACCGAGCAGAGGGACGCCAACGGCTACCTGGTCGCCAGGCAGACCCTGAAGATCCTGGTAGAGCAGTAAGACCAGACGGATTGACTAACCTCCGCTTCGCCGGATAAGTCAAAAAACATCCTTTTTCCGCTAAAAAACTGACATTTTGGGCTCATTTTTTCAGCCGGGGAGTCATTTTCAGAAAGTAACAACGTGTTTGACTGCCTCTTTTTAGGAAATTTTTTCTATGAATTTCCCAATAAAACCCCGGGGATAAAATTGCTTTACTGCCTTGATTTAACGTTAATGGTGTTTAAAAGGCCTATTTCCCTTTGATGTTTCGGTGATTTTTTGTTCTAAAACCTTAAATTTTGGAATAGTTTATGCGAATAATCTTTTAAGCAAAGCGGTTTCATATAAGGTTGAGTATGATTTTTATTAAACCAAAACCCTAACGGCGGTTAAAAGAGTGGGAAAAAAAGAATTATTCTCAAGGACCTTTTCCCGGGCGTTCAAGATTTCCTTGGCGCTTCTGGGACTCATGCTGTTATGGGAGTCCCCCTCGCGGACTTGGGCCCAAACATGCACGCCGACCTCCGCGCAGATCTGTACGGCCAGCGACGACTGGTCCCAGGTCTATGTCGGGGGCGTTTACCTGGGCCAAATCGCCTACTGCAACTGGGACGGTTCCGGGAGCTGCCCCCCGGGTTGCATCAGCGTTCCCACGTCCCTTTTAACCGGCGGCACAGTTTATGTCGGCATTTACGCCCAAAACACCGCCTGCAACAACCTTTACGCGTCCTGGGACTTGGACATCACCTGTTCAGGCGGAACGCATTCCGAAATCACCAGCGGGGACGGCACCGTCAAAATGGATTACGTGAGCGCCGGAAACCCGTCCACTGCCCCCGCCAGCAACTGGTACGCCACCAACTACAGCACCAGCGGCTGGGGCTCCGGGTCGCAGGTCAGCATCACCTCCGGTTATTGCTGTTGGGGCCAGCAAATTTTCAATCCCGTGACCGGCGCGCAAGTTCCCCTCCTGTCCTCGGACACCAACGGCGCCTATAGCACCAGCAACTGCGGCGGCGCGCTATTCTTTTCCCAGGCTGCCACCATCCCGAACGGCACCACGCTGATTGGGCCGCCTAAATTCACCGTCACCAAATCCCTGGTTGGTTCGGCCATCAGCGGCGATGACGCGTTCGCCACTTTCTCGGTCGTGGCTTGTAACACCGGAGGTGCCGTAACACAGCCCGGCGGCGTAACGGTCACGGATAACCTGGGCGGTACTGTGTATTCTTTTGCTTGCTGGGGATTCGGACCCAGCATGGCCACAAGCTGTTACTACTATGGAGGCGCCCAGCCGAATGTTAGCGGGCAGAATATCTATTGGTCTTCCTTCGGCGGGGCCGGCCGTTGCGTGACCATGTATGTGTTTACCGAGGATTATTATTGGGAAGGGAACCAATGCGCAACCTTCATCGACAACGCCAGCGTGGCTTGGACCAGCGGAAGCAGTTCCGGAACCGCCAGTTCCAACTCCGTTTCAGTGAGCCGGCCCTGCTTTACCAACACTTTCACACCCACCCATACCTTTACCTATACCCCAACTCCGGCCATCACTAATACCCCCACCCATACTTATACCTACACTTATACCTTTACCAATACTCCCACCCCGACGAACACCCCGACCCGGACGCCCACCCCGACCCCGACCGTTTCGCCAACCCCCACTAACACCCCGACCCGGACGAATACGCCCACACCGACTCCCAGCCCGACACCCACAAACACAGTATCGCCGACCCCAACAAACACACCGACCCGGACGAATACGCCCACGCCAACGAATACCCCCACCAATACCCCAACCCGGACGAATACGCCCACCCCGACCCCGACCGTCTCGCCCACTCCCACGCCGACCAATACCCCCACAAACACCCCGACCCGGACCCCGACCCCTACCCCGACCGTCTCACCCACCCCCACACCGACGAATACCCCCACGAACACCCCGACTCGGACGAATACGCCCACCCCGACGAACACCCCAACTCCGACCCCGACCGTCTCGCCCACCCCCACACCGACCAATACCCCTACGAATACCCCGACCCGGACGCCAACCCCTACTCCGACCATCTCGCCCACCCCCACGCCGACCAATACCCCCACGAATACCCCGACCCGGACGCCGACTCCAACCCCGACGAACACCCCAACTCCGACCCCGACCGTCTCGCCCACTCCCACGCCGACCAATACCCCCACGAATACCCCGACCCGGACACCAACACCCACCCCGACTAATACCCCAACTCCGACCCCGACCGTCTCGCCCACTCCCACGCCAACCAATACCCCCACAAACACCCCGACCCGGACACCAACACCCACCCCCACAACAAGCCCCACGCCTACACCCACAAACACCCCCACGAACACACCCACGAATACTCCTACACCCACTCCGACCCGTACGCCCACCCCTACGCCTACGAATACCCCTACCCTGACTCCCACGAACACGCCAACACCGACTCCGACGACGACCCCAACCCCGACCCCTACTAACACGCCCACGAGAACCCCTACTCCCACCCCGACCCCAACTCCTACCACAAGCCCCACTCCTACCCCGACGAATACTCCCACGAACACACCGACTCGGACACCGACTCCTACTCCCACCACGACCCCGACTCCCACCCCGACCAATACCCCTACGAACACACCTACGAACACCCCCACGCCGACCCCAACGACCACACCCACACCCACCCCGACGAACACGCCTACGAATACACCGACAAGGACACCCACGCCGACCCCGACGACCACACCCACTCCTACCCCGACCAATACGCCGACGAACACACCCACGCGCACGCCGACTCCCACGCCTACCATCACCCCCACGCCCACCCCGACCAACACGCCCACGAATACACCTTCGCCGACCCCCAGCCCGACCGGCACCACATCGCCCACGAACACCCCGACCAACACGCCGACTCGCACGAATACACCTACCCCGACTCCCACACCCACCATTACCCCCACACCCACCCCGACCAATACCCCGACTAATACGCCCACACGTACCCCGACACCCACCCCGACAACGACGCCCTCTCCCACGCCGACGAATACCCCAACCAACACACCCACGAACACACCCACTCCGACCCCAACGACCACACCCACACCCACCCCAACGAACACGCCCACGAGAACACCCACATCCACACCTACTCCCACCCTCACGACGACACCCACACCCACGCCAACCAATACCTCGATCAACACCCCGACGCGCACACCTACTCCCACTCCCACGACGACACCCACGCCCACCCCGACGAATACCCCGACCAACACGCCCACGCGCACCCCGACACCCACCCCCACGACGACACCCTCGCCCACGCCAACCAACACCCCAACCAACACACCCACGAATACGCCGACACCCACCCCCACGACCACACCCACCCCGACCCCGACGAATACCCCGACGAACACGCCCACTCGCACGCCGACCCCCACGCCTACCATCACCCCCACCCCAACACCCACGAACACGCCGACGAATACGCTCTCGCCGACCCCCAGCCCAACCGGGACCACCTCACCCACGAATACCCCGACCAATACGCCCACGAGAACGTCCACCCCCACGTCGACTTCCACACCCACGATCACACCCACGCCTACGCCAACCAATACCCCGACTAATACGCCCACACGTACCCCGACACCCACCCCGACAACAACGCCCTCTCCCACGCCAACCAATACCCCAACCAACACACCCACCAACACTCCCACCCCGACTCCGACGACCACACCCACTCCTACCCCGACCAATACGCCCACGAATACACCGACGAGGACCCCAACCCCTACGCCCACAGTCACACCCTCGCCCACGCCGACGAATACCCCGACCAACACACCCACAAACACTCCCACGCCGACTCCGACAACCACACCCTCACCCACTCCGACCAACACGCCTACGAACACGTCGACCCGGACACCCACTCCCACCCCGACGATCACGCCCACGCCCACACCAACCAACACGCCTACGATCACACTCACTCCGACCCCCAGCCCGACCGGGACCACCTCACCCACGAACACTCCGACCAATACACCCACGAGAACGTCCACACCTACTTCGACTTCCACACCCACGATCACACCCTCTCCCACGCCGACGAATACCCCGACCAACACCCCCACGAACACTCCCACGCCGACCCCGACGACGACACCCACCTTCACCCCGACCAACACGCCGACTCGTACGCCCACATCCACCCCGACACCCACCCCGACGACCACATCCTCGCCC
Organism: candidate division FCPU426 bacterium; assembly: GCA_963847625.1. GTDB lineage: Bacteria > Oederibacteriota > Muellerivitia > Muellerivitales > Muellerivitaceae > CAWCKJ01. The sequence continues at coordinate 27,205 of CAWKAR010000037.1, forward strand.
ACGCCCACGAATACCCCAACCAACACGCCCACAAACACGCCCACCCCGACTCCGACGACGACACCCACGCCGACCCCGACCAACACCCCCACGAACACGCCGACTTCCACGCCTACCCCTACACCCACCATCACGTCTTCTCCGACCCCCAGCCCGACCGGGACGACATCACCCACGAATACGCCCACGATTACGCCAACGACTACGCCCACTCCCACGTCCACGAACACCCCGACGAAAACACCGACCTCAACGCCCACCCCCACGCCGACCTTGACACCGACTGCGACTCCGACCACCACGTCCACTTCGACACCTACCCCGACTCTGACCAACACACCGACGAACACCCCGACGAATACGCCGATTTCAACGTCGACTAGCACGTCGACTTCGACCCCTACCCCGACTCCGACCAACACGCCCATCTTCACGCTAACATTCACCAATACGCCGACGAACACCCCCACATCCACGAACACCCCGACCAACACTCCTACCCCGACGCCGACGAACACACCCACGAACACATCAACGCCAACCCCGACTCCAACCAGCACTTCCACCGCCACACCCACTTCGACCAACACCCCTCCCTTCACGTATACGTTCACCCCAACCCCGACGAACACCTCCTCGCCCACGAACACGCCGACTGAAACGAACACTCCCACCAATACCTACACATCGACCCCAACCGCCACGTTCACCGACACCTCTACACCGACGA
>CAWKAR010000038.1:0-105544 GCA_963847625.1 candidate division FCPU426 bacterium
CGCCCACGCCAACACCCACGCGCACGAATACAGCCACGAACACCAATACCCCGACACCTTCTCCTAGCCCGACCAACACCCCGACACCCACTAGGACCAATTCTCCGACGAATACTGTGACGAACACTTATACGCCTACGCCCTCGCCTACACTCACATCGACACTCACGCGCACGAATACAGCCACGAGCACCAACACCCCGACATCTTCCCCGACTGCGACCAATACCCCGACCCCGACACCCACGAGGACCAATTCGCCCACACCCACGAATACCAATACACCCACGCCCACAAGTACTGCGACCAACACCCCGACCCCGACACCCACTAGGACCAATTCACCGACACCCACTAGGACCAATTCTCCGACGAATACTGTGACGAACACTTATACGCCTACGCCCTCGCCTACACTCACATCGACACTCACGCGCACGAATACAGCCACGAGCACCAACACCCCGACATCTTCCCCGACTGCGACCAATACCCCGACCCCGACACCCACTAGGACCAATTCACCCACACCCACGAATACCAATACACCCACACCCACAAGTACTGCGACCAACACCCCGACCCCGACACCCACTAGGACCAATTCACCGACACCCACGAATACCAATACACCCACACCGACAAGTACGGCGACCAACACCCCGACCCCGACACCCACGAGGACCAATTCGCCCACACCCACGAATACCAATACACCCACACCCACAAGTACTGCGACCAACACCCCGACCCCGACACCCACGAGGACCAATTCGCCGACTTCTACTGCGACGAACACGTACACATCAACGAACACCCCAACGCCTACGAATACCCCGACCCCGACCCCGACGCGCACGAATACCCCAACGCCGACGGTGACGAATACGGTGACATTGACGCCCACCGGGACACAATCACCCACCAACACATCCACGAATACGCCTACCCGCACCAATACGCCGACTCAGACCAATACCCCGACTTCCACCCCTACGGCGACGAATACGAGGACGAATACTGCGACGAACACGGTGACGAATACTTATACGTCGACACTTACGCCAACCCCGACAAGTACTGCGACCAACACCCCGACCCCGACTTCTACTAGGACGAATACGCCGACGAACACGGTGATCAATACCTACACGCCAACACCCACAAGTACGGCAACCAATACCCTGACTTCGACGCCCACGAGGACTAATACCCCGACACCCACGAATTCCAATACACCCACGCCGACAAGTACGGCGACCAACACCCCGACCCCGACGTCCACGAGGACCAATTCACCGACACCCACGAATACTAATACACCCACGCTGACGAATACGCCGACCAACACCCCGACTCCGACGCCTACTAGGACGAATACGCCGACGAACACGGCGACAAACACGGCGACGAACACCTCCACGGCGACACCCAGCCCAACGGTGACGAACACGGTGACATTGACGCCCACGGGGACGCAGTCGCCGACGAACACCCCCACGAACAGCCCGACGCGGACGAACACTCCGACGGTGACGAACACGAGTACGGCGACCAACACCCCGACTCCGACACCCAGTCGGACCAATACGGCGACGAACACGGTGACGAACACCTATACGGCGAGCAGCACGCCAACCCCCAGCAACACGCCGACTTCGACCAACACGCGGACGAACACTCCGACAGTGACGGCCACGAATACGCCGACGGTGACATTGACGCCCACGGGGACGCAGTCGCCGACTTCCACCTCCACGGACAGCCCGACGCGGACGAACACTCCGACGGCGACGAACACGAATACGCCGACCAACACCCCGACCCCGACTCCCACGAGGACGAATACGCCGACGAGCACGGTGACGAACACCTATACGGCGAGCAACACGCCAACTTCGACCAACACGTGGACAAACACATATACACCGACGAACACGAGGACGAATACGCCGACAAGTACGGTGACGAACACGGCGACGAACACCTCCACGGCGACGCCCAGCCCAACGGTGACCAATACGAGGACACATACGCCGACGGTGACGTTGACGCCCACGGGGACGCAGTCGCCGACTTCCACCCCCACGGACAGCCCGACGCGGACGAACACTCCGACGGTGACGGCCACGAATACGCCGAGCAACACAGCGACAGTGACGAATACGTACACAGCGACGAGCAGCCCCACGCAGACTTTCACGAGGACGGATACGGCGACGCCGACCCAGACAAACACGGCGACGCCCAGCTATACGCCGACCGAAACGAACACACAAACGCCGACCTCGACGCAGACTTCCACCTATACGCAGACAAGCACAAGGACGCAGACGAACACTTATACGGCAAGTAACACGCCCACGCAGACATCCACGAGGACGGATACACCGACGCCGACTTTGACGAACACGCCGGGAGAGACTGATACGCTGACTCCGACGAACACGAAGACGCCGACGAACACTTATACGACGAGTAACACGCCGACTTCGACTTCGACCCCCACGGAGACGTTCACGACCACGCAGACATCGACCACGACGGCGACGAAGACGCCGACGAACACTTATACGGCGAGTAACACGGCCACGGAGACATTCACGGCGACGCAGACATCGACGACGACGGTGACGAAGACGCCGACTTCCACTCCGACGCCGACGTATACGAGAACACCGGTTCCCACGGCGACGGACACCTGCACATGGACGCCGACGAACAGCCCGACGCCCACGGTGACACCTCCTCCGACGGCGACGCCGGTGCCGGGATGCGGAGGATGCAGTCTGACGACGAACCAGTCGGCGAACTTTGTGGTGGGCCAAGCGGCGCTGACGTTGAACGCCACGTCACCGGTGAACGCGGGTTCATTGTACCGGCCGGAAGGGGTATTCCAGGCGGGGAACGACCTGATCGTGGCGGATTCGATGGCCAACCGGGTTTTGGTATACAGCCCGATTCCCAGCGTGATCCATCCAAGCGCGGTGCAGGTGATCGGGCAGTCGACGTTCACGGGAAGCGTGACGAACCAGGGTGTTTCGGTGAATTCGAATACCTTGTATTTGCCGTTGGGGATATGGAGCGACGGGACCATGCTGATCGTGGCGGACGAAGGGAACAACCGGGTATTGATTTACAGCAATATCGGTTCACTGGCGGTGACGAACGGATCGGCAGACGTGGTGATCGGGCAGGCGGACATGGTGAGCAGCAAGGCGAACCGCGGGGTGACGACGACGCCGGGAGCGAACACGCTATACGCGCCGGACGGGGTATTTTATGACGGGCAGAGACTGTTCATATCGGACATGGACAACAACCGGATATTGGTATACAACTCGCTGCCATCGGCGAATGGGGCGAGCGCGGATGAAGTGATCGGGCAGTCGAATTTCACGAGCCAAACCGGGGATGGAGGGCTGACCAGCGCGACATCGCAAGGGCTGGTGACACCGAGGGGATTGTGGGTGGATAGCGGGAACCTATACGTGGCGGACGCAGGGAACAACCGGATACTGATTTATAACAACGGAGGTAACGGGATAGACAGTCTGGCGGGGAACAACCCGCCGGCGGACGCGGTGGTGGGTCAAGTAAGCTACACCACGAGCGCAAAAGGATGTTCGGCGACTCAACTGAGCGGGCCCATGGGAGTATGCGGAGTGAATTGCCAGCTATATATCTCGGACACGGGAAACGACAGGGTATTGATTTACAATCAAATTCCCACAGGGACGGCTAATCCGCCGGCGGTAGGGGTATTGGGACAGGCGAACATGATTACTAATACGTCGTCAACGACCACGAAGGCCAATGATTTTATCAACCCATGGAATCTGCAAGCGGTGGGGGGGATGTTGTACGTGACGGATCTCAATGAAGACCGGTTGATGGCGTTCCAATGCGCGGCCGGGACAGGTGCGTCGTCAAATGTGAAAGAGGTGGTGATGAAGGAGACAACCCCGACTCCCCCGGTGACGGGGGCGATGTTGGGGAGTGTGGTGGCGGGGCCGAACATCTCCAGGGGCGGGGGGACGGTGGAAATCCGGTACAGCCTGGGGCAGGCGGCGAAAGTGACATTGAGGATTTACACGGTCACAGGGGAGTTGGTGTACGAGAAGGGAGTGGAAGGGAACGCGGGTGCCAACAAGCTGGCGTGGGGAGTGAGGAACCAGGGGGGGGAGGCGGTAGCCAGCGGGCTCTATGTCTACGCGTTGCAGGCCGAGGGAGGAAATGGCATTGCCCGCAAGACGGGCAAGATCGTGGTGGCGCATTGAAATAAACCCACATCAAACCGTCCCTGAGATACAAAAACCCCTCATTCCAAAGGAATCAGGGGTTTTTTACTGGCGGGTTAAGGCGCGATTAGTCTTAAAATAAATCGTTGAAGAAATATCTTTTTTCAATTTTCAACACTCAGGATCCCTTGTTTTCCGGCGGGAAAATTCTTGAACGCTGGTTTTTCAGCAGTTTTTATTATAATGCCAACAATTTTTACCAGGAGGGTGGGATGAATAAAACTCTGGGAATGTTCTTCGCGACGATAGGTTTGCTCATGGTCCTGGGATGTGCTCCCCATTCGGGTGGGGATAAATCCGGAATTACTCTCACTTGTATTGGCTGGGGTGACATCGAGGAAGCCAAGATCATCCAAGCTGCGGTTAATGATTTCAAGATGGCCCATCCCGGCGTAGAAGTGAAATTGCAGAGGGCACCCTACGGCGAGTACATTACTAAGGTTCTAACCCAGTTCTCGGGCGGCTTGGCGCCAGACGTAATGGCGGTAAATGCCGAGCAGATGATCTCTTTCGCATCCAGGGGCGTGTTCCGGGATTTGAAACCCTACGTGGACAAAGACTCCTCCATCAAGCTCTCCGATTTTTATCCCGAAGCCATCGACCATTACACCTACAACGGCATCCTAACTGCCATCCCGAGGGACATCGCGCCCGTCGCGGTGATCTACTACAACAAGAAGAAATTCGACGAGGCTGGCCTGCCCTATCCCAAGGACGATTGGACTTACGAACAGTTCGCAACAACGGCGCAAAAATTGGTGAAAAAGGACGCCAAGGGACGGGTGACACAGTACGGTTTCCTGGACGACTACCCGACCTGGGACGCCTGGGTTTACGCCTTCGGAGGGAGTATGGTGGACAATGAGAAAAAGCCCGCCCGATGCACCCTGGACAGCGCCGCCGCCATAGCGGGGGTGCAGTTCCGCTCCGACCTCATCTACAAGTACGGTTGCACGCCCAGTCCCAGCGCTTCCACCGCCATGGGTGGCCTGGGCAATTCGGACCACTTCATCAACGGCTCGGTGGCTATGTTCCACAGCGGGATCTGGATGACCCCGCGGTTCCGCCAGATCAAGGATTTCGAATGGGACACGGTGGAGTTCCCGACGGGGCCCGGCGGTAACCGGGGTTTCCCGCTAAGCGCCGCTGGTTACGGCATCATCAAGACCTGCAAAAACCCCGATATGGCCTACGAGCTGGTGAAGTTTTTGGCCGGGGAAGTGGGACAAAAATACATGGCGGCTACGGGTTTGACCCAGCCGGCTATCAAGGCTGTCGCCCAGTCACCGGTCTTTCTGGACGGGTTGGAGCCGAAATCAAAAGGATTCCTTGTGGACGCGGTAAAATACGGGCACTACCAACCGCTTGACCCCAACATTAACGAATGGAAAGCCCGGGTGGACTCTGCATTGGACCGGGTGTGGAACGAGGGCAAGCCGGCCCAGAAGGCGCTGGTCAAGGTTACAAAGGAAATCAACGCGAAGTTTTTCAAGAAATAACCGAAAGCTAAGATTGATTAATAGCTGTTTTTCTTAATGAAACTTATGACTTCATCAAAGTCCGCACTCGCCAGGGCCACGCAGGTGTCCGCCGCGCCATAGTAAACGTCCAGCTTGTTGGTTTTCTCATCCAGGATGCTCGCAGTCGGGAATACCACATTGGGCACAAATCCCACCCGCTCATAGTCTGCGGTGGGGGACATCAGGTACCGCTTGGTGCGGTATTTCACTTTCCAGGGCTTATTCAAGTCGAGGATCGCCCCCCCCATGGAATACACGAACCCGTTACAGGTCGTATGAACCCCGTGGTAAATCATGACCCACCCTTCCTTGGTTTCAATCGGAGTGGGGCCAGCCCCGACCTTGGTCATCTGCCATCCGCTGGTCCTGCCGAAAACGAATTTGTGCCCGCCCCAATGAATCAGATCCGGACTGGTGGCAAAAAAAACATCGCCATAGGGCGTATGCCCATTGTCGGAAGGACGGTGGAGAAGGGCGTATTGGCCGTTGATTTTCCTGGGGAAAAGAACCGCGTTGCGGTTGTAAGGCAAGAGTATGGTCGCCATCTGGGTGAAATTCTTGAAATCCCTTGTACGGGCTAATCCGATGGAAGGGCCGGAGGAAGGGTAATAGCACCAGGTGATGTAATAGGTTTCTCCGATCTTAGTGATGCGGGGGTCATAGCCCATTCCACAGGGGATACTTTCCGGCACTTCGCCGGTCAGTTTCATCCGATTAGGCTGGATGTCCCAGTTGATGCCATCGCGGCTGAAGCCCACATGCAGTTCCATCAACATTTCCTGGGTGTCCACCCGGAACACACCCGCATAAGCGTCCTTGAACCGAACCACAGCGCTGTTCATGATGACGTTGGCGTTGGGGACCGCCTCCGACGTAATGATGGGATTCTGGGAATAGCGTTGAAAAACTGTTTCGTTAGCCACGAAAGTCCTCCTGAATTTGAAAGGTGAGTCTTCCCAACTCAAACAAAAATCACCGCGGTATTTTATTCATCATTCCAAACGGGCCATAACAAGTTCAAAGGGGTGGAACGAACCCCGATTAGGCTTTTAGGCTTGTCCTAAAACATTTTAAGATTTCCAGGGTGTGCTCCGGGTTCCGTACCCGGATGCAATCCACCACCTGAAGGGCGGGGTAGTCGTTGCCGTCCGGATCCATCTTATCCCCGAAGAACAGGGCTTCGGAGGGTTTCAGCCCGTTGGCCTCAAGGAACCTGTGGATGCCCCAGGCCTTATCCACCCCCTTCGGCGTGATGTCGATGGAGGTTCTGCCACCGATCCGCATCGAGTATTTATCGCCCAAACAGGTTTTTAGGAAACCAAGCCAAACCCGTCTCTTGGAGCCGTCGGGGTCGTTGGTCCTCTTTTTCTCGTCAGGCGCGTTTCGTCCGATTGAAGAAAGGGTGATTTGAGAACCGCGGTCTTGAAGTTGATCCTCTTTGGTCGTCATGGAGCAAATGTCGTATTTGGCGATGAGGGAATCGAAAGCATCCAGGATTTCTTTTCTTTCGGCAAAGGTGAACTCCAGCCGGTATTGCTCGTTGAACACGGCTTTTCCATCCCGGTAGTCCACCTTGACGTAATGGGTTCCGGAAACGGCCAAGAAGTGGTGGGGAACCGGCAAAAAGGGGGTGATCTGGGCGGATAAATGTTGGAAGCTGCTGCCGCTGATGAAGGCGAAGGAACACCCCCCCCGGATAATCCTTTCGATCTCGCTCGCCATGGCGGGCGAGATGGGTTTCGTACTGGGACAGATGGTGTCATCCACGTCGGCGATAAGGGTTAACATTACTCACCTGTAAAGAGGTTGATTCACAAAGGCCACATCATACAACATTCGGTAAAAACCGGGAAATCCCTTTGTTAAAACCTTTTAACTGTCCCTGAGTCTAATATATATAGCCTGAAAAAAAGGGACGATTGTTTGAATTTTCCCATTTTTAAAAGATATTGGCAACCCAACTAAACCTGAGCGGCAAGGATGATGTTAAAATAACCCCCCGTTTTATTAAGTGTAAGCGAGGCCTCATGGGTACCCATTCCACGATTAAAGACGTGGCCAAGAAAGCCGGAGTCTCCATTACCACAGTCTCCTTTGTGTTGAACAACCGGCAGGACGTGGCCATCAGCGAGGAAGTCAAGAAACGGGTCCTGAAGGTGGCTCGGGAGATGGATTACCACCCCAGCGCCATGGCGGCGGGATTGGCGGGAAAAAGAACCCGGAACCTGGGCGTCGTTTTTTTCCAGGAAGACAATATGATCTCCAACCCATTTTATTCCTTCATCGTCGAGGGAATCGTTCGGGAAACCATCGAAAAGGGGTTCAACCTTTTCTTTTCGTACCAGGAGTCGGCTTACGAAGGTTACCAAAGTTTTCCCAGGATCATCCGGGAAAAAAACGTGGACGGCGTTCTGTTAATCGGCCGGTGCGATCCCCACATGGTGGGGGATATCCAGGACCGGCGCATTCCGGTGGTGGCCATCGAGAATTTCCCTGCACTTAAGGATGTGGATACCATCCAGATTGAAAACAAGAGAGGAGGCATTCTCGCGGTGGATCACCTGATCCAATTTGGCCATAAGAACATCGGCCTCCTGACGGTTGGGGATTTAAGGCCTAGCATTTCGGAAAGGGAGGAAGGCTGGCGGGCTTCCTACTTGAGGAACAATATTCCTCTGAACGAAAAATATATTTTCAAAAGCTCAATGCTGACCTTCCGCGGCGGCTACGAGAGGACCAAGGAACTTCTGAGGGAAAACAAGAAAATCACCGGGCTTTTTTGCGTGAACGATGAAATGGCGGCGGGGGCCCTGAGAGCGGCCCGTGAAGTGGGAAGAAAGTTGCCGGAGGATTTGAGCGTGGTGGGCTTTGACAACATCATCATGAGCAACTATACCGATCCGCCCCTGACTACCATCAGCGTGGCTAAGGAGTACTTGGGAAAACTGGCGGTCATCAGGCTTCTGGAAATAATGGAAAACGAAAACCTTCCAGCCCTCCGGCAGGAAGTTCCGGTGGAATTGGTCGTGAGAAATTCCACAGCTGGAATCTGAGATGTAAAACCGGTTTTATTTTATTTATTGAGACCAAGATGGTGTTTTGTGAATCGGAGTCTATTTTCGGGATTTATCTTGACAGGGAAAATATCGGGTGCTAATTTGCGCTAACTAAAACGATTTAATTGAAACCAGGTTTTAATCCGACACTCCCGTTAAATTAATTGAAGGCTTTTTAAGGAGGCTTTAATGAAATATCTCAAATACGTGGTTTTAGTTCTCTTGGTCATATTTTTTTCCCCATTTTTCACTTTTTTAAACAGTGGTTGCAGTAAAAGCGCCACCCAGCCCCGTTGGGACGCGACTAATACTTTTACCAAAACACCAACCTTCACTATTACGTCCACAGCACCTCCTACTCAAACTCCAACGTACACGAATACGGCGACCATCACCAACACTCCGGGGAGTCCTACCTCAACGAATACCCCGACATCCACACCAACAGACACACCGACAACGAATCCAAGCTATACGGCCACTTACACCCCGACCGTCACGGAAACACCAACCGTCTCGAACACCCCCACTTCCACCCCGACAATCAGTTCCCTTGACTTTACTTTTAGTTCGGCCGCCTCCATCACGGGGTGGTATTACAATGCCAGTGGTTCCGTGGGTGGAGGAGTCACCACTACCGCGGCTGTGGGTTTTGACGGAACCGCAAGTTGTCCTCCCAATTCTGGGGCGCTCGCGGTAACCATCGCGTTTACAGGAGTCAATCAACAAGTGAACATCCAGTATGCCACTGGAAGCGTCATTAATTTGGCAGGGAAAGCTGTCAGCGCAGTAGTGAAAGTTCCTTCAGGTTTTAATACTAACAATCCCCAGGGCGGCCACCTTTATGCGCAAAATGGTTCGCCTAATTGGCTTTTTTATAAAGACCCAACATATCAAAATTTAGGACCTGGCTGCGTCACCTTGACCATGAACGTTCCAGCCACCATTACTGCTGTCACTGGAGGTAATTTTGACCCATCACAGGTCGTTCTCATTGGATTGGAGCTGGACAGCAACGCTTCTGGGAGTACTACGCAGACAGTCGTAGATGTCTTCAATTGGCTTTCCCAATAATATTAGCGAGGTTCTCATGAAACCATACCTTCTTATGAAAAGGGCGGCCGCTATCAGCGCCGCCTTTTTTATTGCTTCTACCTTGATGGGCGCTCCAGGCGGATCTTTTGTCTGGGAGGATTTCGAACTTGGCACCTGCTACTGGGGCACCCAATTCGACGGGAGCCTCATGACCGATGGGATGATTTCCCCAGATTTCCCATCCCATGGCAAGAATGGTTTCCGGGGGCATTTTGTGATTCCCAAAGGCGGGGGTCGTACTGCTTTCTCCACCGCCCAAGCGGGCGATCTGAACGGAGCAAAAGATTTGTACATTGACCTCTACAACGCTTCACCCGTGACTTTTACCGCGCAGGTCATCGTCAAACAGGGCGTCCAATGGACCTGGTATAAAACCGATCAATTGACCATCAAGCCCGGGTGGAACAAGGACATGGATTTTAATATGGCCGGTTTGAAGGATGACTCGGGAAAACCCATGTCTGCCCCCCTGAACGAATTACACCTTGTGGCCCTTGTTTTCGAAACGAAAGACGCAGGCGAAGGGTTTTTATATATGGATTATGTCCGCCTTTCAGGGGCCAATCCCCAGAAGGTGGTGATGGTCCGGGCGGAGGAAATGGCCACCGGAAGCGCGGTGACCGTAACTGGATTTGAGGATGGAAGCAGTCCCCTTACCCCCGATTCCGGTTATTCAACTGCCATCGCGGCGGAAGCGGTGACGGTGGAGGGTGCGCCGGAAGGAACCCATGTAGGCCTTCTTTCCTATGACAACAAACAACCGGACGACCACGCCGGCTACAACCTGCAAGCGGACATGGATTTATCCAAGGTCACAGGGGTGGTTTTTGACGCCTTTAACCCCCTCAAGGAACCGGTGGACACGGGAATTTACGTCAATACCGGCGCCAGCTGGACCTATTTCGAGTCTTCGACCCAATCCTTGAAACCCGGCTGGAACCATAATGTCACATTCGCCTTGAAGGCTAAAACCTTCAAGAGCGAGGAATCCAAATGGACCAACACTGTCGGCGTCAAAGGAATTACTGTCACTCGGAAGATAGGACTTACTTTCTTTCCCCACCAGATCACCCGTTCTTATTTCATGGTGGATAACCTTCGTTTCCTCACTAACGACCCCCGTCCTGTCCAAAACATGGTTAACGATTTATTCCCAGCCACCCCCGCCATTACGGGAACCGACCACCTTTTTGAGGGCTTTGAGAAAGAGAAAACCGCTTGGGGGACCATCACCGCCGGCAATTCCAAGGCCACCGGAGCCACCATCGTGGTGGATAACCGTTCCACCGAGGGCACTCACATGCTGGAGACTCATTTCGAATTTGACGCCAAGGACCAGCAAGCCTGGTTCGGTGTTGACCAGAGTATGAACCTAAAAGACTCCTCCGCTGTAAAAGTGGATATCTTCAACCCGGGAACGGAATCTCTCCAAGCCGCCATGGTCATGAAACTGGGCGATACCTACGATTGGAACGAGTCGAAAACCACGACCATCAAGCCAGGGTGGAACAAGGACGTCACTTTTCTCTTGAAGGCCAAAACTTTCAAGAACGCGGTCACGAACTGGCAAAACCACGCCTACGCCGAACCCCTGAACCAGGTGAAATGCCTCTATATCGGTTTTATCTCCAGCGGCCCAATGAAGGGTTCAGCCTACTTTGATAACATCCGCGTGACGGGCGCTTCCGCCGTGGCCGTCGGCGCGCCGGCCCCCAAGCACGAACTCAAGGGCCGGGTGGTCATGTGGGATCCCGTGCAAGTATTCGCGGCTGACGGATGGCAGGCCTCCACCAGCCCCGGAAGCAACTCCTTCGCCGTGGCCTCGGAATATAAAAGGTTCGAGGGCGAGGACTCGGTGGTGATGAAATACAGGACCATCAGCGATTCCCAATCAGGCCAATTCGTTAAGACCCAACAAACCGATTGGAGCAACGTTCTGGGACTCCAATTCGATTTTTACAATCCCCAACCCTACTCTCTGACATTTACCATGGCCGTCCAAACAGGCCCCAACTGGGAATGGCAGGAAACCACTGAGATGACCCTGAAACCTGGTTGGAACCGGAAGGTCCAGGTGGACATCACCCAACCCATCTTCAAGTCTCTCGACACCAACTGGAGCGCGACTGACTTTTTGCGCACCCGGGATGACATCCGTACGGTCATCCTCAACGTTTTTCCCCACCATGCCGGAAGTGGTTCGCTCATCATGGCCAACTTGAGGACCATCGAGCGGGACCTAATAGGTCCTGTTTCCTCCAACGACGTAGGGCAAGCCGTGGGTGTCATCTCGGATACCCAATTGACGTTCCGGACCTTGAAATACACCTATTTCGAGAGTTTTGAGGGGGACATTTCTCAGTGGCAGCCTGTGGCAAACACGCTTATAACCAAATCCAGCGCTTACTCGACGGACGGGAACCATTCCCTGCGAATCGATTATCAGGGAGCTTTCGTTCCTAATGGAACGACTCCCGAGTTTTTTTACACGCCCCTTAAGGGAAAAAGCGTGTCCGTGGAGGGAACGATTGATATGTCGTCCTTCAGTCATGTCCAATTCGACATTTACAATCCGGGTCCGCCGGTTCAAATGGACATGGCTTTCCGCACGGGCCCGGTTTCTTATGTGGGGTCGGGGGACAGCAACTCGAATGGGGAATGGATCGAATCCAGCTCTGTGACGGTCAATTCGGGATGGAATCGGAACCTGGACATTTCTCTCCTGGGAAACAATTTCAAGTCCGGCGCGACAGCATGGAAAATGTGGGATACTTTCCGCAATTCCAACCAGGTCCATGAAATTCACTTCAAAATCAGCAATACCTATGGCCGGGGGACTTTTTACCTCGACAACATCCGCTTCATTGGCGCGGGCATCCAACAGGCGGATGGCGTAACCGGCGAGGAAGTATCCTTCAAGCTCAATCCAAGCGACTCGGTTCAACTGGTGGCCGCCGGAAGCGCCATCGGTAATAGTGCCAGTCCAGCCCAGTTTAATCTAGATAAAGTACGTTTGGATATCCGGGGTGCGGGAGACCAGCTTTCCTTTTTTACCGGCGATCAAGTAATAGGCACCGATGATCCCATGACCATGGTATACGGGCCCCAAATCGGCAATCAAATTTTTGGTGTGGATGAGCGCTATAACCTCAAGGACATCGCCATGGTCCAGGCCTCCGGTTTTGCACAATATGGAGCCACTCCCAACAGCTTAGGAAATACCGCCGGATACCTGGTTCGTGCGAAATCCACGGCTCTTTACGACTGCTATATTGGCGCGAGCTTGGTTGACGCCCGGTTTGGCAACACCATGGGTTCCAACCCCCTTACTGCCAATGTTGAATCGGACGTAAAAACCTACGAGGCTGACGTGCAGGGGTACTTACGGGATATCCGTGTGGGCTTTCATGGGGAAGTGGCCCAAAGCGCATACGATGGTTATCCCGGCAGTCCATACCACCTCCAGAGTAATGGAAACAATAACGCCTATTACGCTGAACTGGATTATCAAATAGGAGCCTTCAAGATCCAGGGAACCCGCCTGGAACACCAATTGTATTTCTTCAACCCCTTTTCTTCCGCAGCTTACCAGGGCTCGGACCAAAACAGCGCCCAATTCTACTGGCAAATGGACACATTCTCCGTGGTTAAGGATATGCAGACCTGGGGCCGGTTCTGGAACGATTTCCTCACTGGGCTCAATTTTCTCGTGCAATATTATGATTATTCCTCGAAGAGTAACACCTACGCCAACCACGACATCAGGGCTATCCTCCAAAACAATACCTACCGGCCTCCCCTCTATATGAACTTCTGGTGGCACTGGTACCAGGAAGGCCATAATATTGGCGACCCCAATGTGCCTAATCCTGCCATGGATGATAGTACCCTTATCACGACTTCCAATTACGAGCTCCACTACCAATTCAATCCCAAACTCGTCCTGACCGGCTTGTTTCGGGATTCCTTCACCGACTATTGGGAAGCCTTTACTTACGCGACCAACATGAAGTGGAAATTTTGGGGAAATACTTGGCTTACGGGGGACTATAAACACATCGACCAGACGGGAAGCCGGTTCGGACAATTCAACAACTTCTCGGTTGGATTTACTAAGTATTTCCTGAACAACGCCATCCAGGCCAACCTGACTTATGGGTCACCCAGCTTCATCGGGTATTGGGAGGATGACAACAACCTCCAAACTGTCGACGAGTGGATGGCTTCCCTAACCGGAAAATTCTGAGGAGTTTTCGTATATGCACCGACGAACCAGAAAAATCTCTTTCCAGAGTCTCCTGACTCCCATTACTGGAATCCTAGGAGTTTTTTTGCTGGCGGCCCACTTCGGTGTTTGGGCCGCGCATGTTAAAAAAGCTCCGGTTTCAGAATTAGAAGTACAAGGTCTTTTATTCCGGGAAGGCGGGCAACCTTTTTTCCTGGACGGCGTGGAAGCCCCGGGCCTTTATCGGTTGACCCAAGACCAACTGGCGGCATTTTTTCAAAAGGTCAAAACGGCAGGTGGTAAGGTTGTGAAGACCAACGCATTTTCCACTGGCCAGACCCAGGATGCCCTTCAGACCGGCGCGGACCAATGGGACGAGAAATCCTTAGCCAAACTTGATCAGATGACCACCGAAGCGAAAAAGGCGGGAGTGAAGCTCGTGCTCAGCCTTTGTTCGGCTAACGGAAACGAGGGAGGAACCGACGCCTATGCTTCCTGGGTTGGAAGCCCCAATCCGGGGGTTTTCTATATCAATTACCAATGCAAGGATTGGTACCGTCATTATGTGAAGATGTTATTGAGTCGAGTCAATACGATCACGGGGACAAGCTACAAGTCAGATCCCACTATTCTGGCCTGGGACCTGATGGATTCTCCCAGCAATCCGAATGGCGAACCGGAAGCCATTAACCAGTGGGTGGCCGAAATGGCTTCTTACTTGAAGACCCTTTCCCCCCAAGCCCTTGTATGTTTGACCTTAGACCCCAATGCTCTCGGCCTAAATATGAATACAGCGGCAGGCCAAGCCGGCGTGGAGTTTGTTTTTGAACGCATTTTTCCAAACGCTTCTTCGCCTCAGAAATGGGCATTGAGGCTTGGAAAACCCGTTGTAGCTCTATTAGAGAAACCCCAAGCCCAATCTCAGGAGTTGGGAGCTGGGGTATTGGTTGCCCAGGGAATTTCCGGGCTAGATCAATGGAAAGGAATTACCTCATTGTTCACTAATCTCACCCAAGAAGGTGGATTCGGCGCCAAGGACCTTTTTGAATCCGTATCCGCGGTTCCAGAAAGCGCTCCAGCTTTATGTTGGGAAGCCAAGGGTAATATTAAGGTTGTTCTTACCGAGCCGGCAAAAGTGGTTGTCCGTTACGGAACAGGAGGAGTGTTGGACCATGAAACAACACCTTCCCTTGAGGCGGCCGTCCTTCAACATATCTCCCTGGAAAATTTATTAACTGGAAAGGAATATTCGTTTCAAGTGAAGGCCATACGAGATAAAGACACCCAGTACTCCAACATCTCGACCTTTTCCACGCCAAAGGTTAAAGCATTGACCGTCTCCGCCTCCAAAATGTCCAAGAATTTCATCATGGTGGAAGGGGATCATTTTTACGTCGGGAAAAAGATATTCCGGTTTGTAGGAACCAACAACTATCAACTACATATCGCGGAGCCTGACAAGCTGGAATATGTGATGAATTGGGCTGAAAAGCTAGGTTTTCAGGTCATGCGCACTTGGGCGTTCGGGGAATCCAAAAAACCTGAAAAAGACTGGGCCGATTGGGAAAAACGGCGTTATTTCGTCACTGCCCCTGGCCAATTCAGGGAAGAAGCGTTCAAGGATTTGGATTCCGTGGTTGTTTCGGCGGCAAAACATAATATCCGGCTTGTACTTGCCCTGGCAAACAATTGGGGGGATTACGGGGGCGCTCCTGAGTGGGTTAAATTCTTCGGATCTACTGAAAAAAATGACTTTTTTGACAAGAAAGAAATAAAGGAAGCCTTCAAGGCATATATAAAAGCCATGGTCACCCACGTCAACACCCTGACCGGGGTAGCCTACAAGGACGACCCCACCATCATGGCCTGGGACCTCATGAATGAACCCCGCTACGAAAGGGACACCACCGGCAAGACATTAGTCGCTTGGATCGATGAAATGTCATCCTACTTAAAAAGTCTTGGGATCAAGCAATTGGTCACTACCGGTTCAGAGGGTTTTAAAGCGGAAAATGGAACCCATTATTCTGGAGTCAACTTTATCCTGGACCATCAACCCAAATCCATCGACTATGCTGTCTTCCACGTTTATCCGACAGGAGATTATTCCATGTGGAACTTGGAGACCACCGAAGCAGTCCTCACCTCCTATGTGAAGGACGCGCATGAAGTTTTGAAGAAGCCGGTGGTTTTAGAGGAATTTGGAATTGACAAGGGCAAGCCCGGCTATGACCGTCCGTCTTTTATCTATAACATGATGAAAATATTCTACGACGCGGGTGGGGATGGCACTCAATATTGGATGCTGGCGGAACCTACTTACAACGGGGACGGGAACCAGATTGATCCAACCATGACGGACATCTGCAACACCTTTGTCATCGAATCCAACGAATTGCGGGGAGGAAAATAAGATGAGAAAAATTTTATTCTGGCTGGCAATTGTTCCTGGAATGTATGCATTCATTTTATCTTTGTCCGGATGCGGCAAGGTGAGTGGGCCCATTAGTCCATTAGTTAATCCGACGACTATTTTGTTCAATTTTGATAATGGAACCGCGGATGGCTGGCAATATGATAGCTGTAATCCGTCAACTTTTAATGGACTGCCCGTAACTGCTACTTTCGCGGGGCTGCCCGTAACCGTTGTGCCTACTCCAAGTGCGACTAATCAAATTGCCTTCCAAGGAACGGGGGCTCTTTATTTGCCTATTCCGGAATTCGGACAAGTCCAAGTGGTCAAAAGCGGTCCGATCACGGAAACAGATTACGTATCTCTAACCTCTTATTCGGTTCATTATCAATTTGCATCCGCTGTCGATATGACCAATAAAATCTTTTCCATGTGGGTGTACTGGAAATCAGGTGTAGTTACGCCTCCTAACCAGATCGGGGCACAAATATTTATTAAGGATTCTTCTTGGCAATATGCGAACGGCACCTTTTTCAATCTTACGCAAAATCAATGGACCCAAGTGACCTATAATGTCAAAGCTCCTAATTATCAAGCCAATCCGCCGCCAGACTTAACCAAAATTATGCAAGTGGGACTTCAGATAGCCGGTTCTGGAAGTGCGGTATTCACCTCTGATGGCGAGGTGGATGCTGACAGCTTTGGTTATTGAGATTTAAATATATTTTTTCGGTAGAAGTATTTTCCTTATTTTCTCCAATAGCTACCTTCAACGGTTTTCAAATTATTCCGGAGAATTTCCATGCGAAAAACCACCTTGTTTATTTTTATCTTATTACAGGCTTTCGCCATGACTGCCCTAGCAATGCCTAAACTCCAATTACCTTCCCTCATCAGTGATCACATGGTCCTGCAACAGGGTATGCCGGCTCCCATTTGGGGCAAGGACAAACCGGGCCAGACCATTATCGTTTCCATCGCAGACCAGACAGCATCCAGCAAAGCCGGAAACGACGGCAAGTGGAAAGCGGTATTACCGGTTCTTACCGCCGGCGGGCCTTATGAATTGGTAGTTTCAGGCTCTGAATCCGTCACGGTTAAGGATGTCTTGGTGGGGGAAGTGTGGGTGGCTTCAGGCCAATCCAATATGGAATTGCCCTTGAATAACACTCTGAACGCCAAAAAAGATGTACCTGCGGCTCATCAGAGCCAAATCCGATGGTTTGTGCAGGAACGTGCCTTGTCAGAAAAACCTCTCGAAGAGCCCAAGGGAACTTGGAAGGTTTGCACGCCAGAGACCGCGAAAGATTTCTCGGCGGCGGCTTATTATTTCGCCAAGAAAATCCACCAAGCGCTCAATGTGCCCGTGGGCATCCTCGGAACCTACTGGGGAGGTACTTGGATCGAATCCTGGATACCCCGGGAGACTTTCAAGACCAATAAGAGTATCCAAGCCATTCTCGACCGATGGGATTCTCTTTCCTCTTCGGTAAAAAAAGAACGGGGCGGCTTGCAGGACATGGAATTGGAAATTTGTAATTTGCGTTTCATTCCGAAGGATGACGCCCAGGAACCCTTGACCGTCCTTTTGGAGAAGGATGCTTCAAAGGCATCGGGGAAAACCTTGGGAGGAACCTGGACCTCCAACGCGCAACCGGGATCTACCATTACATTCATATCAAAATCGAGTGGTGGACCGAAGCCGGGACCCGTGGGAATGCTTCGGGCCTCTGTCCAGGCAGGGGGTTGGGCTAATTCCAATACTGAATTTGCTTCCGGCAACCGCCTGGTAGACTTAAGCGCCTATAGCGGGTTCGAATTCATGGCCAAAGGGAAGGGTTCCTTCACGGTTCTTCTTTCCCAGCCCATCGTCACCGATTGGGACAATTACGGCACTGAACCCTTCGAGGCGACCCAGTCCTGGAAAACATACAAATATTCATTCTCGCAAATGAAACAAAGCGGCTGGGGTTTGCCCAAACCCTTCCGATCCTCGGCCCTCCAGGCTGTTTTTCTTAACGTAGCGGTGCATCCCATGTCCGCCGTGCCCACGGGCCTGTTTAATGGCATGGTCAATCCCTTGATTCCCTACGGAATCAAGGGCGCTCTCTGGTATCAGGGAGAGACCAATGTGGGCCAGGCGGAAGAATACCACCGGCTTCTTCCCGCCTTCATCCAGGGATGGAGAAAGGCCTGGGGGGAAGGAGATTTTACCTTCGTTTGCGCCCAATTGCCGAACTTCAAGGACCCGAACGAGAAACCCGGGAACGGTTGGCCCGAATTGAGAGAAGCCCAACTCGAAGCATTGAAGGAACCCAATACGGGTATGGCTGTACTCATTGATGTGGGAGAGGCCAACGACATCCATCCTAAGGATAAAAATGACGTGGGAAAAAGAATGGCCCTGCAGGCTTTGCACTTGGCTTATGGAAAACCGGGTAGTTATTCTGGCCCTTTGTACGATTCCATGAGAGTGGAAGGCCAGAAGATCCGGCTGAAATTTAAAAACGCTGATGGGGGATTAAGGGCCAAAGGGAAGGGTCCGCTTAAAGGATTTGTTTTGGCTGGCGCGGATGGAAAATTTATGGAAGCCCGGGCAAAAATCGAGGATGCAACCGTCATCGTTTGGAACGCGAAAATCAAATTCCCTCAAGCCGTTCGTTACGCCTGGGCCGATGACCCGGTTTGCAACCTTTATGGAAAAAGCGGGCTTCCTGCGTCCCCTTTTCGCACGGATAACCCTTATTTAGTCAATAAGGGAAAAGGTAAAAAGTAACTGCTTAAAACGGTATAGGCTTTTCAAAATATCATTTAAAAGTTATTTCTGCGTAAACCAGTCCATTAAAAATAGGCGGAATTGTTGCATTAATTTACCTGCCTATGACCCGTATCATTTTCTATTGCCATTTGTTAGTAAAAGATAGACTATAAATCCCGCCGTCAGCATTTTCTGATCGAGGATTCTATGCCACGCAAGAAAAAAGAAGAAGTCACTAAAAACAGTTCCCATGATTCTCCAAAGAAAAAAATAAATAAAAAAATTATTAAAACCGTGTCCGGCGCTGCTAGGGAACCAATTGAAAAAAAACCTCGCGGGAAAGCAGATCTCGGTTCAAAAACCCTAAAAACGGCGTCAGCCAAAATGGGGGGTGCCAAGTATAAGAATGGAAATTCCCTGAAAATGAAGGATTCTGGCGAAAAATACGTAACTGCTTCCACCGGCGGGAAGTCCCAGAAGCCGGTTTTCAAGGCTTCCAAATTGCCACGGTACGGTCAGACTCAAATGGTTGCCTTTATCCGTGATCCCCGCTGTATTTTTACTTACTGGGAGGTGACTCCGGAAAGCGTGGAGGCGGTTAAGAAACACTTAATGGGTGAGTTTCACAACAGCTCAATGGTTTTAAGGGTTTTCAAAACCAACACACATGGTGAATCGGAACTTCTTTATGAAATCAAAGTGGAACCCGATGAAATGAACAGGTACGTCAACCTGGAGGAAAGCGGGGGAAGCTATTATATCGAAATAGGGCAAAAAACTTCTTCAGGCCGGTACATACCTTATGCCCGGTCCAATAAGGTTGTAACATCCCAGGGAGGCTTTTCCCCGACGGTCGACCCGAATTGGGAACCTCCCACCGGAATCCTGGAATATTTTTCGGATGAAATCGTTGAAGAGTCCTTTGAACCCGAAAAGAAGGGTTTTTCCGCATCGTTGGGAAAAGCCGCACGAATTTCTAAGCCTCCAAGAGGAAAGTTTGGGCATCACGCCGCTTCGCATTTTTAAAATGACATTAGGTGGCAATATTTACCCCAAATATGAATAAAGACAAGTATAAATTATTATTGATTTAAATTTATTTCCGGCCGGAGCGTTTGATAAAGTTTTTTTTCGATAAATCCATTCAATGTTTATCAAAGGTTTTTCATTGAGTCACCCTCCCCTCGGTTACCTCGCCTTCGTCCTCCATTGCCACCTTCCGTTCGTACGTCATCCCGAACATGAGTATTTCCTGGAGGAAAATTGGTATTACGAGGCAATGTTTGAAAGTTATATCCCGTTGCTAATAAAGTTAGAGGGTTTGGCCGAAAAAGAAATACCTTTCAAGATCAATCTTTCGGTCTCCCCCACGTTGCTTTCCATGTGGGCCGATCCTCTCTTACAGGCGAGGGCCGTAAGACACGTGGATAACCTTCTCGCGCTTTTACACAAAGAAATGGAAAGAGTGGGTAACACCTCTCCTTTCCGGCCCGTAGTGGAAATGTATTTTTCCAAATTGTCGGCCTATCGGGAAAAATTCATCCATCACTACCGTTGCGATTTAACCCTGGGGCTCCGAAAACTGATGGAATCGGGACGGGTTGAATTGATCGCCTGCGCAGCCACCCACGGTTATCTTCCGCTTATAGGGGTGAGGGAAGAGGCGGTAAAAGCGCAAGTGGAAGTAGCCCTAAAATTCCACAAAATTTTTTTCGGTGTGAAATCCACCGGATTTTGGCTTCCGGAATGCGGTTATCAAACAGGGTTGGAAGAAGTGCTGGAGCGACAGGGGATCCGATATTTCCTCTTGGACACCCACGGACTTCTTTATGCAAATCCGCGGCCCTATTACGGGACCTTCGCTCCGGCCCGATGCCCCTCCGGCGCCGTGGTGTTCGCTCGGGACACGGAAAGCTCCAAGGAGGTTTGGAGTTCAAAAGAGGGTTATCCCGGGGACCCGGATTACCGGGATTTTTACCGGGACATCGGTTATGACTTGGAGGAATCCTATTTGGCGCCTTTTGTCAAACCGGAAGGAATCCGGCGGTTCACGGGATTGAAATATTTCCGAGTGACGGGGGGGCAGGAACCCAAAGAGCCTTACGATCCCCAGAAGGGCATCCAGCGGGCCATGGGCCATGCGGTGGATTTTTTAGAGAAGCGGGTTGAACAACTAACCGCGATCAGCCGCTTGATCGACAGGCCACCCTTGGCAGTCTGTATGTATGACGCCGAATTATTCGGTCATTGGTGGTACGAAGGACCCGATTTCCTGGAAGGGGTCTTTGAGAAAAACCAATTACTAGGATTGGAAATGCAATTTGTAACACTGTCCGAATACCTGGAACAATATCCCCGACTCCAAACCGTGGAACCCAGCCCTTCGTCCTGGGGTTTTGGCGGTTATTCCGAATTTTGGTTGAATGAGTCCAATGATTGGATCTATGCAAGTTTAACGAAGGCTTGTGACCTTATGGTGGAACAGGCATCCCATCAACCCCGGGCAAGGGGATTGACCCGGCGGGCCTTAAACCAAGCTGCCCGGGAACTGCTCTTGGCCCAAGCCAGTGACTGGCCCTTTATGATGAAAATCGGCAACAACCGGAGCTATGCCGAAATGCGGTTTCGCAAACATTTAGAGAGTTTTCACGAACTTTGCCGCCAAAATAAGGCCCAGGAAATAAATAGGTGTTATTTGGAAGATTTAGAGCAAAAGGACAATATATTTCCTGATATCGACTATAGGGTTTACCAAAACCCTTGAAAATCCGAGCCGATTTTAATTTTATAAGGCTGGGGATTTTTGCATAATAAACCTGAAAAGAGTGCAGCCAATATTTCCGGAGGAGTCTTCATTGAAAACTGTTATCGGGGTTGATTTGGGGGGGACCAATATTGTTTCCGGGGTTGTGGATAAGAAGGGTAAGGTTCTCGGAAAAGACAAAAGACCCACCTTAGCCCGGTTGGGCGCGGTGGGAGTCATGAACCGGATTGTGGATAGTATTTATGCCGCCAGCGCCGATAGCCGCTTGCCTTGGGTTTCACACTTGGCCGTCGGTTTAGGCTCTCCCGGGCCCCTAGATCCCAAAAGAGGCCTTATTCTTTATACCCCCAATTTGAACTGGCATAATGTCAGAATTGTGGATTACCTCCAGAGGAAAATCCGGAAGAAAGTGGTGCTGGAAAACGACGCCAACCTGGCCGCCTTGGGTGAAACCTGGGCTGGCGCCGGTAAGGGCGAAAAAGTGGTTCTTTGCTTGACCCTTGGTACAGGGGTTGGCGGGGGATTGATCGTCGAAGGGAAAATATTCGAAGGCGCTTGGGGCGTGAGCAACCATATCGGCCATATCGTCGTAGATCCTAATGGACCCAAGACCGCCTACGGAAATCGGGGCATCTTAGAACAGTATGTTTCCGCAACCGGTATCGTCCGTCTAGCCAAAGAGGCAGGGTTGAAACCACCCCCCGGCCTGCCTGTAGAAGCCCAAAGCTTCCAGAAAATGGCCGAAATGGGCAACCGGAAGGCACGCAGGGTCTATGTCTTGGCGGGGAAAATGTTGGGAGTGGGTTTAACGACCGCCCTCCACCTTTTAAATCCGAGCATGGTCATTTTTAGCGGTGGAGTGTCCGCTGCTGGTTCACTTCTATTGAAACCAATGTTTAAA
The DNA here is from genome assembly GCA_963847625.1 of candidate division FCPU426 bacterium. Taxonomy (GTDB): domain Bacteria; phylum Oederibacteriota; class Muellerivitia; order Muellerivitales; family Muellerivitaceae; genus CAWCKJ01. Next base: position 23,034 of record CAWKAR010000038.1, read on the forward strand.
GAATTAAGGACCCGATGTTTTAAATCCCACTTGAAGGGTGTTAAATTCAAATTAGCGAAATTAGGGGATGATATGGGCGTTATCGGAGCCGCTCGCTTAGCATGGCAGTCCATTTAATGCCGTTGATTAAGATCACTTAAAAACAATTAAAATATGAGGTTTTTAGGCCAGAAATAAGTTGAATTATGAAAAAACAACCCTTAAAATACGGCCTTCAATTAGCCTGTCATTTGATTTGACGGGTGGTTTTTTTGTTTTTTATCAGGAACTGTGGTAATACCGCCGTTCCTCATTTTTAAGGAGGGTGTTAATGAAGCGTTTATTCGCAGTTTTGATGACCGTGTTGTTCATGGGTGCTGTTGGCGTGGCATTGGCTGATGAGGCTGCTGCTCCTGCTGCTGCAACTCCGGCTGCTGCCGCTCCGGCAAAGGCTGAGAAGAAGATGGCGAAGAAGGCCAAGAGAGCTGCTAAGAAAGCAAGAAAGGCGAAGAAGGAGAAGAAGGCTGCCGCAGCCGTTACCCCGGAAGCTGCTGCTCCGGCTGCCAAGTAATTTCGACCTTAAGCTAGTTGTGGTTTCAGGTTTAGAGCCTGAAACTTCCTAATCATCGGGTGAATTTGAGAAAATTCACCCGATTTTTTTTGTCCCGAGATGGTAAACCCTTAACAGGAAAGAGATTAACTTAAATTTAAGGTTTTTGAACCTGAATTTCAAAAATCATCCGTTATCGCCCCCTGACTGGCGGAGGAAACCAAATGGGCAAATTTATGTAAAACACCGCTCGAATATTTGTTTTTCGGAGGTTTCCATTTTGTTTTACGTTTTTTCAGTTCACTTACGGTTACCTTTAATTCCAATTTCTTTTTTACCGCGTCAATAGTGATTAGGTCTCCATCCTTGATGAGCCCGATAGGACCGCCAACCTGGGCTTCCGGAGCAATGTGACCGACTACCAGCCCATGGCTCCCACCGGAAAACCTTCCATCCGTGATTAAGCCGATTTTTTCGATAAGACCCTGCCCCACAAGAGCGGCGGTAATGGCCAACATTTCCCTCATTCCGGGACCTCCCTTAGGTCCCTCGTAACGAATGACCACTACGTCACCCGCCTTAATTTTGCGCTTTTGAACGGCCTCAAAGGCCGCTTCTTCGCTGTCAAAAACCTTGGCAGGACCCGAATGTTGGACCACTTTCAAGCCCGAGATTTTGGCAACGGCGCCTTCGGGTGCCAAATTGCCTCTTAAGATCACAATGGGGCCGGTGGGATGAAAGGGGTTTTTCATGGGACGGATAACGTGCTGGTTCTTTGAAAGTGGGGCTGCCTGCTTCAGATTCTCGGCCAGGGTATTCCCCGTCACGGTCAGACAATCGCCGTGCAGGAGCTTGGCTTCCAGAAGAAGTTTCATGACGGACGGAATGCCGCCAATACGATCCAGATCCGCCGCCACGTAACAGCCGCTGGGCTTCAAATCCGCCAAGTGGGGTACCTTATCGCCGATTCGGTCGAAATCATCGATGGTGAGTTTGATCCCGATCGACTTGGCCATGGCAATCAAGTGAAGGACGGCATTGGTGGAACCACCCAAAGCCATGACAACCGTGATAGCGTTCTCAAAGGCTTTTTTAGTCATGATGTCCTTTGGCCGGATGTTTTTCTTGATGAGTTCCATGACTGTGGCCCCAGCCTTGTCGCAGAGAAGCCGTTTAGGTTCGCCGATAGCCGGCTGGCACGAATCGTGGGGAAGCGCCATTCCTAAGGCCTCGATGGCGGAGGCCATGGTATTAGCCGTATACATGCCGCCACAGGAACCCGGACCCGGGCATGCATTGCATTCGATATCTTTCAGTTTCTCCTTGCTGATCTGGCCTGCGCTGTACTGACCCACCGCTTCGAACACCGAAACAATGTCAATATCCCGGCCCTCCAACTTGCCCGGCAGGATGGTACCGCCATAGATGAAAAGCGAGGGGATATTCAAACGGGCCATACCCATGAGAGCCCCGGGCATATTCTTATCACAACCGCCGATGGCTACCAACCCATCAAAACGCTCTGCCGAAGCAACTACTTCGATGGAATCGGCGATCACTTCCCTGGAAACGAGTGAAAACTTCATGCCTTCGTGGCCCATAGCAATACCGTCGGCAACCGTGATAGTCCCGAATGTTTGCCCTATACCCTGGGCGGATTGGATAGCCTGTTTCACGCGTTCTGCCAGCTCGTTAAGATGCATATTACAAGGAGTCACCTCGCTCCAAGCTGAGGCAATGCCGATAACGGGTTTGTTGAAATCCTCATCTTTGAAACCTACTGCCCTTAACATGGCCCGATTTGGAGCTCTTTGATAACCCTCGGTCATAATCATGGATCGTTGTTTGAGCCTGTTTTTCATGGGCATGCCTTTCGAAAAAAGAGTATGGGCATTTTAGTCTCTAGGCAAAAGGGGCTCAAGCAAGCCGGGAAGAAAAAAGGAAGATAACCAGTGTGCTGAAAAGAAGGAAAAACAGGAAAAAGCCGAGTCGAAGGCCGGTGGGTTCGAATTTGAGTTCCACTTGGTTTTTCCCTTTCGGGAGATCAACGCCGATCAAAAGAAAATTGTAACAGTATAGATAGGACTTTTGGCTGTTTATTAAAACTTTCCAACCCGGGAGAAATGTTTTTTGGAGTAGGAGACCTGCCGATGGAACAGAGTTAGTGATCAAAAGCAGTTGGGTTTCGTCCCATTTTAAAATTTCCGGTGGAGGAAAAGTTCGATGAGATGGGGGTAGTTCGTTCCCATTCGGTATGAGTTCCAACCTGGCTTTGGGAAATGTTTCAGGGAGAGAATAAGTATATGGGTAATGTTTTTGCGTGATCCGAAAAGGCACGGGTATGTTCAAGGGTGTATCGGTAACGATTTGATCCACACCAATTTTCTGAAGCAAATCAACATTTTGTGCAAATCCTATCGGGTTCCGACCCTTATAGACCCAGGAGAACCAACCCACTTCAGCCGCGAGCTTGTCGTAACGCGCCAAGCCCGGGTTGGCGTCAATGACCAGGTTGGGCCTTCCTGAAACGAAATTCATATTGGGATAGGCCATCTCGCCGTACTGAGCGGGCAGCGGGGAGGTGTTTTGCAAAAGCAGCACCAGGGAACGATTCTCGGGAGCGGGATAAGCGGGTTGAGGAATTTTAGAAGGGTCGTAAAAAGCGTTGCCGAAAGGCATTTGGAAAACCATGAGATCGGCAAAAACCAGGAACAGAAGAACGCTTTTCTGCCATTTCAGACCCCACCTTTTACGGTTGAAAACACAGGCGATCAACCCGGCTAGGAATAGCAAGGGAAGGAAAATGCGGGGATGACGCGGGTCGAGATTGAACGCCAGTGCATCCAGCTTTTCGGGAAGGCGCCCGAGGTAGACTGAAAAGGGCTGGGTGTGGATGCCGTCGCCCATGAGGAAATTCTGGATGGCCCAGGCGACCGTTTTCTCCATCAGGTGGCGGCCCGGGAAAAGGAAAAACCAACCCAGCGCCATAAATCCCAAAGCTGCCCCCCCAATACCATACCGAGTTTGCGGCCGGTAGACACCGTTTTTTCGTTCACGAACCATTCCTCCCAGGCGTAGGCCGCCCCTAATCCCAAGACCCATGTCGCCAGAAACCAATACCTAGCCGGGTCCCTGAAGAAGGAGAAGAAGGGAAGTGTTTGAACCAAGGGATAGACAAAGAAGAATTTGCCCAAGGCCATCATTACTGCGAAAAGGCCTGTAACTCCGATAAACCGGCGGTTGGTACTTCTCCGAAGGAAGAACAACAAAATAAAGAAAAGGCCTGCGATCGAAAAGGCCACCTGCATTTCCACGAACTGGTATTGCCACCAATAATCTCCTTGGGCGCGGTCATATTGGGCGTGGCCAAAAAACCAGGGGAAAAGAAGGGTGATGAAATTGAGGGGCGTCCAGGAATGAAAGAAACGGTCCACATGGCTCCAATGGATTCCCAGGCCATCAGGCCAATGGCATTCCAGGGTGAAAAGAATGAGGGGCGAGGCGAAAAGCAAGGCGCTAATTCCGACCCATGCGACTGCTTTCAGCCTTTCCGGCAGGTCATGGGTATTCCAAAGAAGGGCCCAAAAAAGAAAAAACAGGCATTCCAAGAAAACCACCTGAGGATGGCCCGAAAGTAAGTTTAAGCCGAGGCCTAAGGATGAAAGCAGGGCCCAAAAAAACTTACGGCTCTTCAAATAACATAAAAGACTCAGAAAAGCCCAAGGAAAGAAAGCGTGGGCCCAGGCAACGTTCAAGTGGTCCAATTGCGCCATTTGATGGCCGTTATAGGTCCAAAGGAAAGCCAACAGCAGGGAGGCGGTTTGGGAAAGGCCCAAGCGGCGACCCAGGAAATAGGTTCCCGTGAGATAAAAGGCCGTCGGGAACAAAAACAATAAGTTAAAGGCGATTGTGAAGGAAGACATGGAATGAAAGAGCCAAAGAAAGGGTGATAGTACGCCCACTATGGAAACTGCGGCCACTGGCGCGCCATGGTAAGCCAAGTCCGAAATGAGCGGCAGGCGGTTTTGAACCAAATGCTGGTTTACCCAGTGGTAAAGAGGGTAATAAATGACAGTGAGATCGAGGGATAGGAAAATCTCATTAGATAAACGGGTGAACCAATCCTTGAAGCAAAAAAGAAAGGATAAGGCCAAGACCAGAAGCGCTGGCATTTCCGCACGAATGAAGAACTCGGGTTTCTGGCGAGGGTTAGTTTTTTCGGGGCGCATTATTCTCAAGGGATTTCAACAGCTCACCGGTAATGGTTCCTGAGCAAATTTCCTCCACGGGTCCCCTCATAGTCAAATCAAAATTATAGCCGACTTTCACTGAAAGATCCCCGCCTGGCATGTGAATGGTCAAATCCCGGTTGGTTCTCTTGGTCTTTACACAGGCAGCGGCCACTGCGCAGGAGGAGGAACCAGAAGCCAGAGTATAACCGGCACCTCTTTCCCAGATACGCATTGAAACCTCATGTTCGTTATCGACCTTGGCGAATTGGACATTGCTTCGGTTGGGAAAGGCCGGATGACGCTCCAAAAGGGGTCCTAAGCGGTGGATGTCCCGCTCTGCATCTTCAAGATTGTCATAAAACACGACGCAATGGGGATTGCCGACCGAAACACAAGTAACTTTCAGATCTTTGCTGATTTTTTCCAGTTTCAGGGGTTTTTCAACCACTTCACCATCAAAGCCTGAAACAGGTATGGTTTTTGAATCAAAGGTAGCTTTTCCCATTTCTATCGTTACCGCTACGACTTTTCCTAAAGCCAGGTGCAATTGAGACTGTACCACTCCTCCATCTGTTTCAATCTCAAAGGAAGACTTTTTCGTGTAACCATGTTCAAAGAGAAACTTGGAAAATATACGCAATCCATTTCCACTTTTTTCGGCTTTACTGCCATCCGGGTTATAGATGAGAAGTTTTGCCGGACAAGTTTCGGATTTTGCCAATGCCAGGATACCGTCGGAACCCACTCCAATATTTCGGTCACAGATACGCACAATATTCAAGGGTGTCAGTTCAAAGGAAAGCACGGAGGGGTCCATGACGAGGTAGTCATTCCCCAATCCATGTGACCGGATAAATTGATTTTTTAAAAGCATTAGAATCCCCCATCCTTTGTCAGTGAAAAGAAACTCTATTTTTTAACGCGGTTCAATGGCCTTTTGAACAATAAAGATTCGTGTAATCGTCGGTTTTCAGGTTGTAACGATTGAGCAGGTAGCTGGCAGTTACGGATCTAATGCTTTTACCACTTTTCGAAATTTCAGATATTTTGAAACCCATCTTTTGAAGGGCTGATAAAAACTGCTTGGGGTCGCTTCCGCATTTTTTTAGATTTTTTCCGCAGAATTCAACCACCATCTTTATCCTGCGGTTGGCCTTTACCAAACTTCTTATTCCCTTGAGCGCCTTGGCTTCGGCGCCTTGGATATCCATTTTAATGAAATGAACCCGCTTGTCCAATTTTTTGAAATAATCGTCCAGCGAAACCGTTCTGATTGGGATACGGTCGCGATATTCTCCCGGGTTATAGATGCGGTGGTCGCCCATATTGGTTTTGTTCAAGTAAAGCAGAGCTGAGCGGGTGTTATCGGAAACCGCACGGTTAACGAGCACGACGTTTAAATAGCCGTTTTGCTCGATGTTTTTTTCGAGAAGCCGAAAATTAACAGGATCGGGTTCAAAAGCATAAACTTTTCCCCGGGGCCCTACCAGCCGGGCGGCGATCAAGGTGTAATAGCCAATATTGGCCCCTATATCGACAAAAATTTCACCTTTCTTAAGCTCTTTTTTCAAAAGGGCGGTTTCAGTTGGTTCGTAAAACTCGTTTGTCGCCAACTCCAAAACGTCTTTTTCATCCAGCCACATAAGATGACCCTGGACCATGATGGAGCGAGGCTTGAAAAAAGAATAGACATGATCATAAAACCAACGGATGAGTTTAATTTTTCCTAAGCCGCTTCCGCCGAAATACTTTTCAATGTTTTTGAGACAAGCCAGAAGCGGGCTACGCATGGGGGGATCTTTTCCGTAAAAGTTTGAAGGAAGCAAAGCCAAGAAACGTCATAAGGGCCCAAAGTAACAGGCCTATTTTAATGGGGCCCCACCAGAAAGGCTCGAATTCGAATTCCACTTGGTGGCTTCCGGCCTTCAGGAATACTGCTCGAAGTAAATGATCCGCTGTCAGCAGGGGAGTGGATTGCCCGTCCACTTGTGCTTTCCAGCCCGGGAACATGACCTCGGGAAAAATCACGATTCTATCTCGGCTCAATTTCATTGAAAAACTCTGTCCATCGGGTTCGTCCTGAACCATTTGGTATTGGAATAGAACAGGGCCTGAAGATTGTAATACCGTCGAATCCCCGGCAGCCAAAGGTCCGGAAAGGATCGCCTCTTGGGTCGGGTCAAAATCGGGTTTTTGAATTACGGACAATCGCTTAACGGGATCAGTGATCACCTGTAAATGCTTGGGAATAAAAGCGTAAGAAAGACGCCCCTGGTATTCGAAAAGGCGATAGTTTAAAAGGTTTTTCTGCTTAAAGCCGGGGATGGGGTGATCCGAGGATTTTAAAATGCCCCGAATAGCCCCGATATGAATCAGCGAATCTAACGATAGCGACATAGTGTCCAACTTGGTTTGAAGCACGAGAGGATTGTAGCCGCCGAAATTTTTGATCTTCAGGGCGCATGAGGCGTTCTGAGGGTAATTCGTGATTAACTTTTTGCCTGAAACCTGGATGGGATAACCCATTTCCGAATTAAAAAACATAACCCGAAATGGTTTTAATGGTTCGACCGCTTCCACTATGGATTTAGAATTTACGGCATAATCGAAATTGGTCGCTGGTCCGGGAATAAAATTTGACCACCCATTTAGTAGCAAGGGGACAACTAAGGCTGCTGGAAAGAGAATATATCCTAATTTTTTCCATGGGTTTCGGGTATTCCAAAGGAATAAAGCAAGAACACCAAGGACTAGACTGACAATTTCCCGCCAAGTCTGACTTGCTTTGAAAAGCGCTGCGAAGTAAAGCAGGGCCGAATAAATTAAAGAACTTTTGAGGCGCACTTTTGCTTCGGCTAAAAACAGGGTCTCCAGTCCGAATGCGGCGAGTGCTGAAGCGGCTAGAACATATAGATAAAGGTAACGGTAAGGCACCCGAATAATGGAAAAGCCCGGCAAGACCGCACAAGTGTATCGATGAACAGGGGTGTAACGTCCGAAACAAATAGCAAGGGACACCAAGGTAAAAATGCCCAGAAACCAAATGATTTTCTTTTCGCGCCATTGAAACGTTGATAAGGCCAAGAATGGCAACCAAACCCCCAAATAACCCAGATTGGCGGCCAAGGAGGTGTCTTTATCAGTGTTCCCGAATTGAATGGCCTCTGCCATTGATTTATCTGTTGGCAGAGTAAACCGAGGAAACAGAAACTGGTAAAGAGTTGAAGGATTTAAGGGAAGCCTGGTGTTGGATTGCTCATAAGTTTGGTTTGGAGCACCGCGACTTGTGAGGGCTGCATATTCAAGAGAAGGAACGAGTTGGCCTACGAGAGGCAAAGCGCCCCAGAGCAATAGAAATCCAATGAGAAGATATGATTTTACAAGTTTTTTTGGAGCCTCTAGCTTCTTTTTTTTCTTCGAGATCCAAATCCAAATTCGAAAAATAGAATAAGCCAATCCTCCGTAAAAGGCGCCCAGGGTAACCTGGATGCTTCCACACAAGAAAAGCATGGCAAAGGAAAATCCAGCGTAAAAGGCGTTTTTTGGACCAAGGGTTTGGAACAAGGCTTCGAGACCAGCGAAAAACCAAGGCAACCATGCAAATGCTGCGATTACCGGAGGATGGATTAATTCCAACCAGAAAAAATTAGAAAGTGCGAAAAGAAGAGCTCCCATGCGAGAAGAGTTTTGAGTAAGGCCCAACAATCTCAGCCAAAGGTGCATTCCAAGGGCGGCCCAAAACATATGGATTAAAAAGAAAATACTCAGGCCATAAGGAATTGAAAAGGGAAGGGTTAGCCAATTGAAGGGATAAAGCATCATATTTTGAAGGTCTGCGAAAAAGGGCTGACCACCCAATAAGTAAGGGTCCCATAAAGGGAAATGACCTTGGGCTAATTGATCCTTTAAAAACGCCCGCCAAGGACCAAATTGGGCTAATAGGTCGTTATCAAAGTAAGCTTGGCCCCAAAAAATACAACGGCCAAAGGCCAAAAGCGAAACAGCACTATAAAGAAGTAGATCGTATTTCGAGAATAAGGATGAAAGAGAAAGTTCTTGAGGCTTACGCATGAGCCATGGGATTGGAAGAAACCGGGTTCTTCATCAATAGATAAAGACCATAGACTAAGGCGGAGATAATCCAAAGAATAAAACCACTTAAAAGAGGTTTAAACCAGGAAGGTTCATACTTAAATTCTACATTGTGTTCACCCGAGGGGACAAAAAGGGCACGAAATGCATAATCGGCGGTAAAAAGATCGGATGACTTTCCGTCTATCCACGCACGCCAACCTGGAAAGGCGATTTCGGAGAATACCAGCAAACTGTTGGTGTCCAAAGCAATTTTGAAAATTTGGTCATCCGGCTCATCAGTTTCCAATTGATATTTCAAATCGGCTTTTCTATTCGGAAGTTGGGAGAGAAGGGCCGCCGGAGGGGTTTCGGAAAGAAAAGCCTCATCCGAGGGGTTAAACTGCGGATTTTTCATAGCTTCAAGTCTCTGCGAGTCGTCCGGTATAACCCGGATTCGGAAGGGTGCCTTTACGAACTCAGGCGGATGAGCGAACTCGTATAAATGAAGGGCATCAAGGCTTTGATGTTTAAATCCTTTTTGTTCACCCGCATTTTGACCGGTCAAAATGCCGCGGATACCCATCAATTGGAGGTAGGTGTCTTGCGGTAATTTTTTTAATTCAGCCGATTTTTTTAAAAGGAGGGGATTGTATCCGGCGGTTGTACGGAACCTGAATACATCCGCGGAGTTTTCCGGCAAGTATTGATTGAACAATTTTCCATTTTCAATTGTGGGGTAAAGAATATCCTGGCCGTTCATAAAAAATCGCGAGGTGGAAAAAGCTTTGCCGAGCAAACCCAGAGAAGGAAATTTCGAATTGAAGTCAAAATTAGAAGGAGGTCCTGTGCCGAAGTCGTTCCAGGCGTTTAGTAATAAAGGAAGTATCAGGGCTGATTGGAATAAAAGCATACCAGCTTTTTTCCAGGTCGAGGTCCCGCCCCAAAGAAGAATTCCCGTGATGCCAATACCTAGTCCAAGTATTTCCCGCCAAGTTTCACTAGGCTGGACCAAGGAAACCACTCCTAAAAGAACAGCATAACCAAACCCAATCAGCAGACGTTGCTTAGCTTTGCCCTTTTCCTCAAGGAATAATCGTTCCAGGGTTTGATAACCATATGACGCCAAAACGCAAACCGATAGCACGTAAATATCGATAAAACGGAAAGGCGCACGGCTCAGGTTGACCCCGGGAAGAATGCTACAAAGAATTCGGTGAAGGGGAAAAAACCTACCCCAGGCTGTTAGGATCGAAAGGCCCGCGCACGCCGAGAGAAAGAACGCGAATTTCCTTTCCCGCTGTTTGAATGAAAAATAAACCAGGAAGGGAATCCAAATTCCCAAGTAGCCATAGTCGCCCATGAAATTGTTGCAATAATATTTCGTGTCTGTTATTTCCTCATTAGCCATCTCGGGTGTTTTCCCCTCGGGAATTCCCAATGATGGAAATAAAAACTCATAAGTTGTCCTGGGTACCATGCAAAAAGTGCCGTTGAAATTATCGTAAGTCTGATCAGAAGCCCGCCGGGTGGAATAACTCGAAAACTCATTTGCCGGGATCAAACAAGCGAATAGGGGAAGACTTCCCCAAAAACAAAAAAGCGAGATGATCGTCAACTTTTTTAGAGAAAGTCGGCTTTTCCAAAGCTGTTCCGCATTTGACCAGTGTGAAAACCTGAAGATGAAAAACAAGAGGCCGCCATAGATCGCGCTGGTGGTGATCTGGAAATTACCGCAACAAAAAATCATCGCAAAGCAAAGGCCGGCCAGAAAAGCCTGCTTGGCCCGCCAATCGCGGCTTAAATTTTCCAGACACAAGAAAAACCAGGGCAACCAAGCCAGGGAAGAAATGATGGTCGGATGGATGATTTCCCACCAAAAGTTTCCTGAGAGGGAATAAATAATCGCGCCTATGCGGCAGGCGTTTTCCGGAAGGTGAAGTGATTTTAAAAGGAAATGCATGCCCAGAGCCGCCCAAAACATATGAAGGAAAAAAAAGACGGTAAAACCATAAGAAATGGAAAATGGAAGGGTCAGGTAGTTAAAGGGGTACAACATCATGTTTTGAAGGTCGGCGAAAAAGGGCTGGCCACCTAAAAGATAGGGATTCCAAAGTGGAAAATGTCCTTTTGCCAACTCCTCTTTTAAAAAAATCCTCCAGGGACCGAATTGGTAAAGAAGATCATTTTGAAAGTAAGACTGCCGGAATAACAAACAAGGCATGAAGGCGATGAAAGACACGGCAAAATATAAAAGAATGGAATTGGCTGTTTTTCGATTCAAAGGAATGGAGTTCATTTATTCTCGGATTCACTCGCAGAGGGGTATGGAAAAAGACTGTATTTCTTTTTTACGAACCGGGCTGAAAAAATCCTGACATCCTTGGGCCGCTGTAAGGTTTTAGAAAAAAAACCGGTCATCAATCCCAAACCATAAAAGGAATGTCTCAATAAGATCAGCCCCGGTACTTTGAATAAATCAGTCCAATGCCGGTTCCAGGACACAGCCGAGGCGCCTGTTCCGAAGGCTAAGAGAAAAAACAATATTAACGGGATAGGCCAAATGAATATTTGAATGAATGAAAGATAGGAGTGCGGAGCTAAGCAAACGAAAAAAGGTACGAGAAAACTCAGGAGATAAAGAAGAAAAAAAGCCGGAACCAAGTGAACGACGTCGGATAAACATGGATAGATTTTCATTTGTTGCGCCCTTCCCTTGCCGTATCGGAAAGCTTGATGACAAAAGGCCGGAAGTGTTTTTCTACGGGACCTGTAAATAGCTCCGCCGGGATCGTACACCAAGCGGTAACCGGAATGAAGCAACCGGTTTAAGAATTCATTCTCTTCATTGGGATAAAGGTCCGCGCGGAATCCCTTTTCCGCGAGGAATACCTTTCGCCGGACCATCATATTGCAGAGAATCAGATCTTTTTCGGTTGCTTCCTTGACTGATCCCTTGGAAGTGTAACGATTGCGCACGCTGAAACTTCCCAACCAGGAGGCGATAACGGCGTCTACTGTCCGTTCAAAAGAAGAGGCGTTGGGAGGAAGAAGATTGGGGCCGCCGGCTACTGCGGTGCGGGTTTCCTCGAAATGCGAAAGAAGTTCTCGCGTAGTTCCGGGAATGACAAAACTGTCGTCATCCAGGAAGTAAACTACTTCCGATGTGCATTGTTCGACACCCAAGTTCCTTTGGAACGAAGGATTTTTTCCAACGCAGGCGAAGATCTCCGCGGGCCGTTCCTGAGGAGGCAGCCCTGCAAGTCCACTCAAGACCGGAAGATCCTTATCCGTACGATCCAGAGCGATAACCACACTGTAGGAAATTGTCATGACTTATCACCTATGGAAGAACTGAGCTTCATAGCAAATGGAATCCCGAGCAGGGAGGTGCAAAGGGGCCCCGCCAGCACCAACATAAATGAAAAGGAAAAAAGGCCCGAATTGGGGATTTGAGCCGATGAGAAAAAGAGTAACAGTGACGCTTCTCGTGTACCAAAGCCGAGAAGGGTGATAGGTATAAATTCTATCATAATGACTATGGGGAGGTGCAAGGCGATGAACGTAAAAGAGAGGGGCAATCCTAAAGCCCGAGCGGAGAAATAGGCCCGGATCAGGACCGCAAACCAAGCCATGAGGGAAAAGAAGAAAGGCAAGGGAATACGAGGAAGTTGGAACAAACCCAAAAGGTCCTGGTAAAATTCGCGGCCATGGGCCCTCACCTTCTCGGCCAGCCGTTGAGGCGCAAGGTAAAGAAGCAACGGTTTCAGGAAATAACCCATCCACCTGGGATTGAGGAAAAGCATCATCAAGAGGATTCCCAATGCAATGCCAAGCAAGGCGGCCTCGGCCGGGGCTTGATGCTGGTTTTGCAGGATGAGGGATATGAGGCCCATAGCTGTCAAGAGACCCAAGACCACTATATCGAAGATTTTGTCTGCTACATGAACAGCGAACGCTGAGTGCGGCCGCAAAGAACCCCAACGGATAATACCCAATACCCTTATGATATCCCCCAGTTTTGCAGGGGTGAGGGCTGAAAGGGGTTGGCCCGCGAGATAAAGCCATATTGCGTTCTTGACGGAAAGGCGTGAGTGGAAAGACCTGGACATAGCTGCAATACGAAAACCCTTGAAAATGATTTCAGGCAAAAGAAAAAAGAAGGATGCGATCACCCAGATTGGATTTGCGGATATCAAAAGGCGTGCCGTCGCGGAAACGTCCACCATTCTTAAAAGGAGAATAAAAAGGACTAAACCCAGTAAAAATGCGTAGGAACTCAGACGTCGCATGGAGTTATAAATTCTTTTTTGGGTTATTCATAATTTATCGATCCCATTTTTTACCAACAAATCGACTGATTGTGCGTTTTTTTCCCCGCTCTGTCTACATCTTTGAAAATAACGGCGGAAAACCTTTATATACGCTGAAAATGGAAAATGTTTTTCCACTTCTGAAGATACCAGATACTGGTTGTAAGACGAGTAAAATGTTATCTTGTTCGCTCTTTGGGGTGGCATTTGGCGGCTAAATCAATTTCTTCCCTTCATTTTAGGAGAGTCTATGGCAAAAATTAATAGGAAAACCTCAAAAAGAGTCAAACGGTCCAATAAAAAAACTTCAAAAAAAAGGAGGACTCGCCCCAACTGGGCCTGGATGATTATTTTTGGGATCGGAGTGATTCTTTTAGCTGATTTCGGGATTTATTTTAAAAAACAATTCTCAGTTCCGTTGAATTATTACGTACGGCCTGTGATGAGTTTTAAAGGCGAAAACCAAACCTGCGGCGTCTTCTCCCCTTGGGATATTAAGTCGGGTAAGGATTGGATCGCCTTGAGCGATCAGGGACATAATCGGATCCTTTTATTCGACCGCCAAGGGGTTTTAAAGAATGAAATTACTGAAAAACAAGCAGGACCTCCGAAATTCAAGGAAATATCCTGCCTGACATCCGATCCTCAAAACCATATCTATGTGATCGATACGTGGAATGGACTGATTCGCGGTTTCGACTTGGCTGGGAAACCCATACTGAAAGTGGATCTATCGAATAAGGGATTTTTCGGGGCGAGGGGTCTGACTTGGAATAATGGATCGTTCATTGTGGCTGATACCGGCAGTCATCGGTTGGTAAAAGTCTCTTCTCAAGGCGACATTATCAGTCAATGGGGTGAAAAAGGAAATTCCAAGGGGATGTTTTTTAATCCCACAGCGGTGGTGAGCGACCAAAAAGGATTTTTATATGCCGCCGATTTAGACAATCATCGCGTCCAGTGCCTGGATAACAACGGAAGTTTTATCCGCGCCTATGATGTCGGTTCGAAAGTATATGGAGTGTCGCTTGATCCCCAAGGCCGCGTTTACGCGACGGCTCTGGATGATAATTACGTAAAAGTTTTTGAGAACAATGGCAAGTATCTTGGAAAAATAACGGATATTAACCGTAAACAAGAACCGATGATGGATCTGTCGGCCCTGACCGTCGCTGAAAATGGTGACATCATCGCGTGCCTTCATAATAATGAGGTGGTCATCTTACGTCCTGTCCCTTCAAATCAGGTGAAATAGGGGTACCATTCCCATTAAAACACGGATGAAAGTTCAAGGTTTAGGTCATAATCCGAAAGCGGCATAGCTAAAAACCCGCTAGAAATACACTTCAACATTTATTCACAGCAGGGCTGTAAAGAGATAGTTTTTTCCCCAATTGCGGCATTATTCGACGGAAGGACATCATCTCGTTGAAAACAAGGGCGGATTTTTTCAAGTATTACCTGTCTTGCCGATCAGTCGCCAATTCTTTTTGGCGTTCTTTTGAATGCGAAAAATTTTCCGGAAAAAAATTATTAATGCCCGTTTTGGACGCTGGCTGCGGAGACGGCTTTTTTGTCCGCGCGACGTTCGGAAGTGCTTTGGATGAGGGCGTTGATTTGGATGAAGGGGAATTAAAGCAGGCGAGAAAAAGCGGCTGTTACCGGGATACCCATCACGCTAACATTTTAAAAATGCCTTTTCCTAATAGTAAATTCAGAACGGTCATCAGCAATTGCGTTTTAGAGCATGTGATGGATATCGATTCGGCGCTCCGGGAAATCGCCCGGGTTTTAAAACCCGGCGGCCGGCTCCTGATGACCGCCCCCAGCGAATGTTTCAACACTTGCTCGATATTTCAAAAATGGTTAAATCATCTCCGCTTAAATTTCCTCGCGCGAAAGTATATTGAAAGCTTGAACAAGGTGTTCAAGCATTCCCATGTGGATAACGCCGAGACTTGGGAAAAAAGATTTAAAAAGGCAGGTTTCCGGATAGAAAAAACAGAATATTTCGTTTCGATACCGGCATACCATGCCTACGAAATTTGGCTGATCACTGCGTTGCCTTCGAAATTATGGAAAGTCCTTTTCGGGCGGTGGACACTTTTTCCCAGATTTTGGATTCAATGGATTATTCCCTTATTAATGCGGAGGGTTCTATGGTCGGAAACCGAGAAAGGCGCGGCATATTTCTTTACCGCGAGGAAGAACTAGAAAAAAATGCCTGAGCATTCAGTCGTGAAGCGTTGGCGGCACTCGGCGTTTTTAGTGTTTCTGTTAGGAGGAATTTCAGGCGCCCTACTGAACTTTTGCCTCACCTTGGCATTTTATAAAATATTTTCATGGAAACCCGGATGGGCTTTTTTTACCGGCACTATGTTAAACCAAGCTTTTCATTACATTTATTACAACGTGGTTTACGTGAATCGTGAAATCCAATTGAAGACTTCCCCCATCCTTCATGTTCTGATGAGCGTTTGCGTTTCAGCCGGCAGTGCCTTGTTACTGGTTTTTTTCATTCGTTTGGGTTGGGAACCGCCCTGGGCAATAGCTGTTTGCCTTTTCATTCTCGCGCTTTTAAATTCCTTATTGAACCGCATCTCCACTTTCAGCTCCGCGAAAATGGCGGAAATGGAATACAGGGAGATGAACGAAAGTTATTACGAGGATTTCACGGACGAGAAAAAAGTAAGCCGGTTCAGGGCTTGGTACCACCGGTCCCGTCATGAGCGGCTGACCCGGTTTGTATCGCGGCATTTTAAGAAAGGCATGGAACTTGCCGACTTGGGTTGCGGCAATTGCCTGTGGAATGTGGATGGATTGCCGGTTTTTGGAGTGGATATCAACGCGCAAATGCTCCAATGGGCGAAAAAGAAAAAAAGGCTCAAGGCGTTCAAGGTTTGCGATGACCTGGCGAGAACTGGGTTACCCTCCAAAAAGTTTGACATGGTGTTGATATCCGAAACCCTGGAACATGTTTTTGATTTGGACGAAGTCCTAACTGAAGTCAGACGCATCCTGAAGGATGACGGAACCTTCTTACTGACAGTACCCTATGATTATTTTTTGGGTCCCTTTTTCATCCTTTTCAACTTGAATTGCCTGTACATGGGATATCTCCGGGGAAGCCGGTATCACAAGTACCGTTGCGGGCATATCCATCATTTTACGAAAAGCCGCTTGAGGAAAGCCCTTGAAACAACCGGATTTAAATTGACAGATGTTTTTGTGGTCAATGGATTGTTGCTTTACGGCACTGCGAAAAAAGGGGATTTTATTGGAAATAAAACCTAACAGGGTGCTGAAAAAATCCCCAAAACGGACTTTTTCAGCTGACGACATTAGCGGAAACCCCGCGATTCCTGCGGAATCTTTGGGGTCGCAGGCTGCTTTGTGGGCCTATTTTTACTTTTTCAGCAGCCTGCTAAAGTTCAGTTAAGGCTTATCGAAACTTCCTCATCCAATGCCTTAAGCCGGAAATAGCGCTGTTAACCCCCGGCTTCCAAACGGTATTTCGCGAAAGCCGCCTGTGCTTCCAAGTTGGATGCATCCCGGAGATCCTGCCATCTTTGCAAATGATCGGGGTAATCCAGGTCCCGAAGGGTCATCTCCGTGAGACCATCGTTAAACTGCCATTCCTTATAATGCACTTGGGGACCCAAGGGTTGCTTATCCTGTGAGGGAGTCTTGTCCCAGCGGCGGTACTGATGTTGCCACACTTCCAATGGGATGGGTTTCGCGCCCTCGCCTTCCCAACTAGCGGAAAGGAAATAAAGCTGTTTTTTGAAAAAAAGAAGGTCCAAGCTGGAGGCGCCTGTCAGGCCGCAAGCAGCGTCAAGTGTGGCGATTTTAAAAAGGGGATCATCGTTAAAGGACCGGATTTTCTTTTTGAGTTCCGGATATTTCTGGAGTAGTTGGTCCCAGGTCATCCCCATCGAGATATTTAAAACCTGACGGGGCAGGGGAATCTTGGGCCCGGCAAACAGGTCCTTGAAAACCCCCGAAGTCCACAGGATGCCAAACAAGAGAAGAGTGAAAAGAAGTCCAACGGCAAGCCATACTTTCCAACGGGGTGTTGGAATGCCATGAGAAACAAGTAATTTGGCTTTTGACTCCCTTTTTTTATAAGCGGCTGGTTGCTGTTTGAGGCGTGGCATCGTTTATTTTGCTTTCCGGGAGGGGATCCCCATAATCTTGTACATGTCCCAGCAGGGATTGAAATCCCCGCCATAAAAGATCCAACTCCCTTAGGGATCTAACCGTGACCAACTGCCTGATGATAAACTTCGGTTTTTTCATGAGATTCCACGTCTTGGCGGTCCAGTAACTCGCGTTAATCTGGGTTTTCAAGATTGGATGGCTCATGTCGTATTTCTCATAGTCGGTTTTCCCCACCAAAAGCCAGCCCTTGCGGACCGCTTCCTTCCAGAGGGGGGCGCCTGGATAGGGGATCACCACCGACGCCTGCATGCAGTCGCCGGAGCGAACTTTGTAAAGAAGAAGGTCCTTCGTAACCTCGTAAGTCTTGCGGACGTCCTCCTCGGTTTCCCAAGGATAACCCATCATGGTGGTCAAAAGGACCCGAAGACCCCTGTCTTTGGCCATTTTAACCCCGCGACTGATTAAATCAACCGTTTCACACTTGGCCAAGCGTTTGATGCTGCTGTCCGTGCCGGCTTCCAGCCCGATTTTTAAAAGACGCCAACCACATTTGACCAGCAGATCCACGACTTCCTCGTTAAGGGTGTCGGCCCTGCAGTTGGAGGAGAATTGGTAACGGCCCAAGAGATTACGTTCTTTAAGTTCCTTGTGAAATTCCCGCAGCCACTGGACATTATTAATGGGGCCGGATTCGTTGTCGTCGAAAAACTCCCAGATTTTATATTTGTTAATGCAAATTTCCATTTCAGCGGCCACGTTAGCGGGGGTGCGCAGGCGGGCGGTCCTGCCCCAGAGGGCGTGCTGCCATATGCAAAAGGTACAAAGGCCAACGCCACCTCCTGATTCCTTGGGCGCCCCGCAACCGCGCCCGGTCAGGATGTAGGCCGTGGGCCGCAAAAGGTAAGCCTCGCCGTAATCCCCTGTGCGGGTCAATTCCCGGTCAAGGAAAGGAAGAGAGTCTAAGTTTTCCTCCAGTTTGTGGGGACCGGTCGTGACTGTTTTGCCATCGGCTCCCCGATACCAGATTCCGGGACCCAGGGCATCGTTGCCCGAAAGGTGTTCAACCAGGTTGCGGCCGACGATATCGTAATCCCCGCCGGTCATGACGTAATCCACGTTGGAATTTAATACCGACTCTTCCGGGAAAAAAGAGACATGGTCGCCCATGAGGACCGTTTTTACCCCGGGGTAACGATTTTTCAATTCGTCGATATATTTCCAGTGGCGGTAAAGAACGGGAGCCTTGGTTTCCAAGAAGACGATTTCAGGCTTGAATTCGTCCAGGTGCCTTTCGTACTCCTCGTCGCTCATCCGGCGGTTGATCCCGTCCAGCCAAAGGACGTCATGCCCCAAGTGTTTCAGGTTGGTGGCCAGGTGGCCGGGAACCAGGGGAAATATCCTAACCTCCAGGGATTTGGAAAATTTCATATGGCGGTTTTGAGTGAGAAGAGGGAATTCCCCCTCTTTGCGGAAAGGGGGATAAAGGATGGCTGTTTTCATGGGGACCTCATTAGAAAAGAAGGTTGACGATGTTCACGTAAATTTATCTTCTGGCCCGGTAATAATCAATGGTGTGTTTCAAACCTTCTTTTAAACTCACTTGAGGCACCCAGTGAAGCCTCTTTTTCGCCTTGGATATGTCAGGTTTTCTTCGGACGGGGTCGTCCTGGGGAAGGGGAAAACGCTTCATTTTAACTTTGGTTATTCCGCAAAGAATGGAAACCAGTTTGGCGAAATCGCGAATATTGGTTTCCTGGGGGTTACCCAGGTTGAAAACCTCGCCCGTGGTGTTTTTAGTTGAAATGGCCGCCCAAATACCCCTTACCAAATCAGTGACATAACAAAAGCTCCGGGTTTGGGAGCCGTCCCCATAAATCGTAAAGGGCTTGCCCTTCAAAGCTTGGGTGATCAAGTTTGAAACCACCCGCCCGTCGTTTTCGTTCAGACGGGGTCCGTAGGTGTTGAAAATCCGGATGATGCGCGCATCCACGTCGAACTTGTGTATATATTCATAAACCAGGGCTTCTCCCAGCCTTTTGCTCTCGTCATAGCAGGACCGGGGGCCAAAGGAGTTTACGTTGCCCCAATAGGTCTCTACTTGCGGATGAACGCGGGGTGTCCCGTAGACCTCGGATGTGGACGCGAACAAGAACTTGGTATGTTTTTTCCGGCAATACTCCAGAAGTTGAAGGCAGCCCATGGAGTTAACCAGAATGGTTTTTATGGAATTTTTCATGTAACCCGCGGGGGAAGCGGGAGACGCCAGATGAAAAATGTAATCGGCTTTGGGGAAAACCCGGGGGAAACCCCTCCTGTTATTGCCCAGGAACCTTGGAAGCCCCTTAATGACGTCGCGGTTAATAAATCGAAATCCCGGGTTGCCACGGAGGTGCGCGATGTTTTCCAGCTTACCCGTGATGAGGTTGTCCACGCAAATCACTTGGTGGCCCAAACCGGTTAAAAAATCGCAAAGATGGGAACCCACAAAGCCGGCTCCGCCTGTGACGATGGAATGCGTTTGTTTCATAAAACCTCAACAAGCAATGACAATATGGTTCGCAAAGTAGTGAAGTTTAACACAGGCAGGGAATGCCTGCCAGAAAAAGCAGGATCAACGGATGGGATAACCGGCGCCGCCATATGGATTGGTATCGGCTTCGGTGGGGGTCGGAGAGAAGGGGGCCGGGGTGGGGGGGGCGGAGAGGTCTTTTTTAGGTTTTAAACGGATGATGACGTTATTTTGAATATCCGTGATATAGAGACGGTTTTGCGAGTCACTGGCGATTCCCCTGAAACGGGGCAAAAAGTTTTCGTTCAAGATTTCATCCTTGGCCCTCCAAAGGCTCAAGAACTCAAAGTCGCCGTTCCGGCTGTTATAAAAATCCACTACGCCTCCGATCCCATCGGTGATGGCCGCCACCCCGGAGGGCGTAACAGCCACTCCCGAGGGCTCCTTGAATTGATAAGGGCCTTCGCCATACCAGCCCTGTACAGTGACGGGAGCCGTGTTGGTCGTGGCGGAGGATTGGTCGTTGAAAACCTCCATCCGGAAATTTCCCGTGTCGGCCACGATGGCCTGGTCGATGTTGTTCAGTGCGATCCCCCAAGGAAGATTCATGAAACCAGGCTGGGTTCCATAGGAGCCCCAGGTGAAATTAAAAACACCCATATTGCTGAAATTCTCGACGCGGGAATTGCCCGTATCCAGGACCCAGATGTTCCCGTAATGATCCTTGAGGATGGTATGAGGCGTGTTGAACTGGCCGTTGGCGTTGCCTTGGCTTCCCCAGGAAGAGACCACCAGGCCGTTCTCATCCAGGACCACGATCCGGTTATTCAAGGTGTCGGACACGTAGATTTTCCTCGGGGGAAGGACCAGAAGCGCTGTCGGGTGGTTGAACTGGGGCGGGTTACGCCAGGTGGCGGAGGTGCCGAAGGATCCGTAGGATGTCACGGGTTTCCCGTCGGTATCCCAGACTAGGATCCGGTTGTTGGCGGTATCGGCGATGTAAAGGAGCCCGTCGGGACCGATGGCCAGCCCTTCCGGAATGTTCAGCTGGTTGATATTCGCGCCCTTGGAACCCCACATGGAGTCGAAAACGTAGAGCTTTTCACCGGACCAAGGCATGGGCGTGGGTGTCTCCGTAGCGGTTTCGGTGCAAGTGGGTGTGGGGGTGTAACGGTGCCTGGCTAGGACATAGCCCGGGCAGGAATAACTGAAAATCAAAAAAGCGAAAAAAAGATAGCCCAAAAACTTCTTTTTCATAGCGAAGTTTATGCTATCGGGGGTTTATGCGGCAGTCAACTTAAAAGGATTTTTTCATCAGAAGCCTTTTTCATTCAAAAGCCGGGATTTTAATTTTCATTTAGATAATGGATAAAAAGGGAAAGAAATGTGGAGAAAATAGGAGGTCCATTGCGGGGGAAGATAAAATCCGAGAGGATTTGAACTGGAAAAGATAAGGCTCAGGCGCCTTCCATACGGCTTTGGCAGTTGATACAGCGGGTGGCCCAGGGTATGGCTTTCAAGCGGGCCATCGGTATGGATTTTTTACATATCTCGCACAAACCGTAAGACCCATCCGTGATGTGGGAAAGGGCCTTTTCGATCCGATCCAACTCAATCCGGTCGTTTTCCATCAGGGTGAGGGAGAGGTGCTGGGTTAATTCACCCGTACCATGGTCGGCCATGTCGCCGGGAACATTTTGGTTGTCGGCGATTTCCTCGCGGAGATCCGTTTCGAGATGGTTGACTTGGCCGGTAATTGCGTTACGGCGGTCCTGCAATCTTTTAAGAAGGGGGAGATAAGCCGGGTCGATTTTAAGCCTTTTCTTGGGAGCGACTTTAAAGGCCGAAAGTTTGGAAACGGGTTTTGCTGCTATTTTGCGGGAAGATTTTTTTGTTTTCTTCCCCGAACTTTTTGAGGACGATTTACGTTTGGAACGAGCCATGGTTCCCTCCAGTCCTTAATTTATGTGGTTAAAAGCTCTGGCAACAAATGGGTATTGAAAAGGTATAGAAGAGTATCTAAGGCTTCCTGAACTGTCAAGACTAAAGGGAACCGTTATTTTTCAGCGGAATGCGAGGGCCCGGCGGGGGGATGACCGGAACGCGCGGGTTGAATTTCCCTGGTTAAGGCACATCCGGACGCCTTATACTTAAACCACCTTTTTTAAAAGGAGCGCCCCATGGCCATGGGAATCATTTTAGTGGTTTTGTTCTTTATCTTAGGTGTCGTTATTCTTGCCACGCTTTATTTCATCTCGATTTACAACCATTTGGTCCGTTACCGTGTGGAAGTGGATGATTCTTGGAGCCAAATCGACGTCCAACTCAAGCGCAGGCATGACCTGATCCCCAACCTTGTGGAAACGGTCAAGGGGGTCATGGATTTCGAGAAAAACACCCTTACCCAGGTCATGCAGGCCCGTGCTAGCGCCATGGGCGCCGCCAACCTGGCCGACCGTATGAAGGCGGAAAACGACATCACGAGCGGGTTGGGCCGCTTGCTCGCCGTCTGGGAAAACTACCCGGCGCTGAAATCCAACGAGAACGCCAAGCAGCTCCAGGAAGAACTCACTTCCACCGAGAACAAAATCGCTTATTCCCGGGGCCATTACAACGACGTGGTGGCCAATTTCAACACGATCGTCCAGCAGTTCCCGTCCAATCTCATCGCGGGCCCGTTCCACTTCCAAGCCAGGGAATTCATGAAGGCGGCCGAAGCGGATAAGGAAGTCCCCCAAGTCAAATTCTGATACCGGTTGACAAGCCGCCCAATGCCGGATCCGGACCGAGGCAGGGATGTTTTATTCTTTACCCGCTGAAACGGTTTTCGAGGCCAAACAACGTACGAAAAGGGCGACAGTCCTCCTATTTTTCCTCCTAGCCGTCCTTTACATTTTCTTCGCCGATCTCATGGCCGTATCCGCTTATTTGTGCGTCAAAATCAGGTTCACCTCGAGAATCATCGGGGAGGAGTTTCTCTGGATCATGATCCTGACCACCCTGACCGCGGCCGTGGTGGCCGTGGTCCATTTCATCGTTGTCCGGAACAAATCGCTGGAGGATATGCTCGCCCAAATCAAGGCCCGGCCCGCGGACCCCGGCGATGAATACCATTCCCAATTCATCAACATCGTTTCAGAGGCCGAGGCGGCCACCGGCATCCACGGCATTCAACCGGTCGTCCTGGCCACCCCCGGGTGCAACGCCTTCTCCCTGCAGGATTCCCGGGGCCATTGCGCCATCGGGGCCACCGAGGGCCTTCTTTCCAAGCTCACCCGCGGCGAACTCTCCGCCGTCATCGCGCACGAGGCCGCGCATCTCCTGCATGAGGATTCCCGGCTCGTGACGACCGCCTGTTTCCTGTTCAGCGTTTTCGGGGATATCCACGCGGCCCTGGGCCAGGTTCTTTCCGCCGGGTCTTCGATTTCCTATTCCTATGGGCGTTCCTATGGAAGGAAGGGGGGAGGGAGCGGAGGCGGGGGATTTGGCCTGGCTGTCTCGGCGCTATGGCTTATTTCCGGGGTGGGATACCTGTTGACCCGCCTGATCAGCATGGCTATTTCCCGGGAGAGGGAATACTTTGCCGACTCGGACGGGGTCCAGATGTGCAAGGACCCCCTTTCCCTCGCGGAAGGCCTTTACAAGATATCCCACCGGTACCGGGGGGAAATGCCGGACGCTTACTCGGCGGTTTTCATCATGGACCCGAACCAATCCGAAATCGCCGAGCAGGAGGGTTTTTTCCCCGACCTTTTCAGCACCCATCCGCCTGTTTCCAAGAGACTCACCAAACTCCTGGGCTGGGCGAAGTCCGACGTGAAAACCCTTCAGGAGGCGGTGGAACAGGAGGAAAAATCCGCGAAACCCAGTGGCCCTGCCGAGGAAACCCCGGCGCCCGACAAATCGGGGTTCATGACATTCCAAAACAACCAATGGGTGGGGCCCTATACCCCCCTCCAGCTCCTGACCGCC
This sequence comes from candidate division FCPU426 bacterium, assembly GCA_963847625.1. Lineage (GTDB taxonomy): Bacteria > Oederibacteriota > Muellerivitia > Muellerivitales > Muellerivitaceae > CAWCKJ01. The sequence continues at coordinate 46,821 of CAWKAR010000038.1, forward strand.
GGAATCATCACCCCCTCCTCCTGGGTTTGTCCCGCGGGAAGCCAGCAGGTGGTGAAGGCCTCGGAAACGGCGGAATTGATCCCCCTATTCCAAAAACAGGTCCAGGGGGCCGTGGCCCAGGAAGCCTGTCCCCGCTGCAAGGTCCCCCTGCTGGATACCCACTATGAAGGCGCGGAAGTGGAACAATGCAGTTATTGCAAGGGACATCTGTTGAAGGCCGGGGTCCTGGAGAGGCTCATCACCCGCGAGGAGAGGACCTTTGACCCCGAGGAAATCAAGAAAGCCAGGATTTGGAGGGACTCCCAGAAGGGCCCCCTCAAGGACCGGGACCCCTTCCCCGATATCCAATGCCCCTTTTGCAAGTGCGCCATGGGCAGAAGCGTCCACTCCATGCTGACCCAGGTGATCATCAACCATTGTTGCAACGATGATTGCGGGGCCATCTGGTGCGACGGGGGGGAATTGGAGACGATCCAAATGCTGATCCGGGACGCCCATTCCGGTTCTTCTCCCGCGAAGAACATATAAGTCAATTCATGTCTCTCCATAGGGTGTCGCATATACGAGACAACCTATTAGAAGTGGGTTTGATATATCCCCTTGTCTTTGCACGGAGCGGGAAAGGAAAAGACCAGGTTCAAAGTCTTGAAGGTGAAATGTAGGCATTAGATCGATGACAGGGGTTACAAAGGATGAAATGGTTGAAATGGCCGAATTTTGGGGGTAGTTATGTGGTGGTAGTACAATAAGTAACAAGTTAGCTGTTGGTGAAATCGGCTTAAGTCATCTTGAAAATACCGCCTTTATGCAATAGTAGCGGCACGGTCACCAGAATCAGATAATTAAAAAAGGATGTAAAGGTTAGATATGAAAAATCTATTTTTAATACTTCTTTTTTCGAGTTTATTCCCAATTTGCGGATACGCCTTTACCGCGGACGAGTATTATCATGCGGGATTTGCGGACTATCAGGCGGGGAAATGGAACAATGCGATCCCTTTATTGGAAAATGCAATACAACAAGATCCGAATTATTGGGAAGCGTACCAAATACTCGCTTATTCTTATTATCGATTAAATGATATACAAAAATGTCTTCGAAATGGCGATGCAAGCATTCGAATTCATCCCAATAATCCAACCTTGCAAAATTTCATTGATAAATTAAAAACCCAAAACTTACCAGCCCCTTCAGTCGACAACCAACAAAATAATTCAGCAGTTGTTAATCCTACCCCAATACCAACATTGCCACCAATTCCAATGACCAATGGAAGTACAACGCCTACAAATATAGCTTCATCAAAAAAAAATTCCTTTTACTTCAATCTTTCTGCCGTTACTCCGGATTATCCGAACGGATTTTCAACTGATTGGACATCAGGCGGTAGTGTTGGAATTGCCTATGGAATTGATTTAAACAAAATGACTTCGATTGTTTTAAGTGGTCAATACAGTACATTTCCATTTAACTATACATACCCAGGTTTGGAATATTCAGGTGGTAGTGTTCATACGGTTATGTTTTTAGTAAACGGAAAATTCATTTTAGTAGGCGCGGAAAACCCTGTTGCATTTTATGTAATAACAGGATTAGGACCAACTGACTTTATAATTGACACTTTAACCGCCACAAACATTTCAACAAGTCAAACCCAAACATACACTTCAACTTATGAAGCTGATTTTTCTTTACGCCTGGGAATGGGAATTGATATTAAATTAAACAAAGGAGTGGCTCTATATATCGAATCAAATGGTGTTGATACTTTTGTTTCTCAAAAAGTAGCGACCGAAGGCTATACGACCAACAATATGTTTTCAATCGGCATGAAATTCGATGAATAAAAAATCAAATTGTTTGGGGCTTTTTTTGTAGAATCCCAATAAATTCCGCTTTTAAAATTACCCATATTGATTACCGCACGTGTGGGCTGGAAAGGCAATTTAGAATTTAAAACTCAACATTCAAAATTGGCTTTTACATAGGTTTTTTGGTCGGCATAGGCCGGAGCCCTGTAGGCATGGGCCGGACGCCCTGTGGGCATGAGCCGGACGCCCTGTGGGCATGAGCCGGACGCCCTGTGGGCATGAGCCGGGTGTCCTGTGGGCATGAGCCGGGTGTCCTGTGGGCATGAGCCGGGTGCCCTGTGGGCATGGGCTGGCACCCTGTGGGCACGGGTCGGACGCCCTGTGGGCATGAGCCGAGAGTCCTGTGGGCATGGGCCGGCACCCTGTGGGCATGAGCCGGGTGCCCTAGGAACATGGGGCTGGACGCCTAGGAACATCCTCCAGGGGTCCTAGAAACATGGGTCGGACGCCTAGGAACATGGATGTACCCTAGGAACATCCAGCCGGGTGTCCTGGGAACATGGGGCGTGCCCCTAGGAACATTCGGCAGGGGTCCTAGGAACATGGGGGATAAACCGCCCACATTCCCGTCGGAATTCGAGATACCCCCTTCGGAAAGGGCCGGGCCTCCCGTCGGAAAGGGGGATAACCTGCCCACATTCCTGCCCGCAGACGCCGGGGGTCCTGCCCGCATAGGTGGTTTTACTGCCCGCATGGGCCGGAAGTCCTGCCCGCATTTCGGGGTCTCCCGCCCGCAGAAGTCGGGGGTCCTGCCCGCATTGGTGCCTTTATGGGCACCAACACACGCACCCGTTGGGCCTTCGGCCCAAGGGCGATAAAAATCATCGAGTTATGTGACCTGGTTTGTGACCTCGCCACAGCGGCATGAGAGGATAAACCGCCCACATTCCTGCCCGCATGGTAACCCCTTGCGAATACGCAAAATCTTCGTTATTTCAGGGCTTAAATGGGCTGGAATAAACGGGGAAAACCGATTTGTTTTTCTGCTAACATGCTGGCCTTATGGAAATCCTACTTCTCAGACTCGACCGGATCGGTGATTTTATCCTGGGGATTCCAGCCTACCGCGCCTTAAGGCAGGCATACCCCAACGACCGGATCTCGGTCATTGTCCCCTCGAATGTGGCCGAACTGGCCGAAGCTTGCCCCTATTTCGATGAGGTCTTCCTATATGAGGCCCTCTGGCTGAAACCCGGGGTTCCGCTCCTGGACCGTTGGAAATCCGCCCTGAAATTAATCCGGTTCCTCCGGTCCATGCCCCTGGACTTGGTCCTGAATTTCCGGTACCAAAGCCGCCTGGACCCGCTGGTCACCGGCTTCTCGGGCGCGAAAAAACGCGTTGGTTTCAACCTGGGATGGGTCAGCTGGTTTTTATCCCAAAGGGTTTCCCATCCGTCTCCCGACTTCCACCAGGTGGACCGCAACCTGCATTTGCTGGATGCGATGGGCATCCAGGCTCAGGACCGGCAATTGGAAATTTGGACGGAGGAAAGGGACAAGAAAACCGCCGAAAGCCACATGCCTGCCCAGGAACTTCTTCCGGGTATTCCCTCCATCGCGGTCCACGTGGGCGCGGCCACGCCATCCAAAAAATGGATGGAGGAAAATTTCTCCAACCTCATTTTCGAGCTCCATGCCATCACCCAGGCGGACATTATGGTTCTGGGCGGTGAACAGGACCTGCCGGCCGCCCATGAAGTCGTGGACGGGTTGGAATGTCCCTGCGTGAACTTGGCTGGGAAGTTGAGCCTGCGCCAAATGGCCGCGCTGATCAAGCAATGCCAAGTCTTTATCGGCTGTGACTCCGGCGCCACGCACTTAGCGGCCGCTTGCGGGATTCCGGTGGTCTGCCTTTTTTCCGCGGCCAATGAGGAGGCGGTCTGGAGGCCCTGGGGGCCCAAGGTGAAGGTGTTGACCGCCCACCCGGATTGCTCGCCCTGCCGGAGCCACGAGTGCCTGCGCACCGACGGCTATTTCTGCATGAACGAAATCAAGGTGGAGGATGTGGTGGCTGAAGTGAAGGCTTTGCTGGGCTGACAACCTTATACCAACAACAACTCATCGTCGGGCGTGAGGAAGCGCCATTTGCCCGATTCTACGTCCAGGTTCAACCCGCCGATTCTTATCCGCTTCAATTCCAGGACCTTCAGGGGTGTCTTGAATTTCGGGTCCTTCATGCTACCGAACATCCGGCGGATATGCCGGTTCTTGCCCCCGCTCAACACCACTTCCAGCTTGGTCTTGTTTCCCCCGCCACCGATGATGGAAACCTGCGACGCCTTGAGGATTTCCCCGGAATTCTCCACCCCCTTCAGGGCCATTCGAAGGTGCTCGGGGGTGACGATGCCCCTCACCAGGACCTCGTAGGTTTTCCGGCAGAAGCCGGGCTCGGTCAGGCGGTCCAAGAGCTTGGTGTTGCGGGTGAAGAGGAGCAGGCCCTTGGAATCCAGGTCCAAGCGGCCCACGGGTTTCCAGCCTTCCGCGTAGGCCCAATCGGGCAGGAGCTCGTAGACGATCTTGCGGTCCTTCTCGTCGGAGCGGGTGACCAGGTAGCCCTTGGGTTTGTTGAGCATGAAGAGGCGGGCTGAAGACGTGGGTGGCGTCATTTGAGTTCGTTCCTTTGCGATTGATTTATTCAATTTCGAAACTTTTCAAATTGAAAATCGGCAAGCAAACGCCCAAACAATCTAAATTAAGTCGGCCCAGGGGGTATCCCTATTTCCCTATAGGCCCATTCGGGCAGAAGTTCTCAATAATCCTAAGGTCCTTCTGATCGGAGCGGGTGACCAGATAACCTTTGGGTTTATTGAGCATGAAGAGTTTGGGTTTGATTTCCATCGTCACTGTTCCTTGCAAGCTTTAGCGAACTGAAAAATAACTTCTTTTGCCACAGATGCATGGGATACGTGGGATTAACATAGAATTCAAAAATAAGAATTTAAAATTTTTCCATAAGGTTTCAGATATGTTTTAGCCTATCTAAATGCATCCCCTGAATCCGTGGCTAAGACGTAGTTCTTACAGGGCTTCCTTGAAGACTTTGCCCAGGCGGCGGATGCCTTCCCGGATTTTCTCCTTGTCCACCGCGCAATAGGTCAAGCGCAGGGTGTTCAAACCCTGGCCTTCCTTCGTATAAAAGGCCGTCCCCACCACGTAAGCCACCTTGGCCGCCACCGCCTTCTCGAAGAGGGTGACCGCGTTGAGCCCCTCCGGCAATTCGGCCCAAAGGAAGAACCCACCCAGGGGATGGTTGTGGCGGATTTCCGAGGGGAAATGTTCCTGGATGGCGGACATCATGGCGTCCCTGCGGCCCTGGTAGGTGCCGATGAGTTTCGCAAGGTGGTCCTTCAGGTGGCCTCCCCGGAAGAAATCCGCCGCGATGACCTGCGACAGCACGTCAGTGCAGACGTCGGCGGTTTCCTTGGCCATGGTCATGCGGGCCACGAGGGAGGGGCCGGCGCAGACCCAGCCCAGCCTCATGCCGGGTGAGGCGATCTTGCTGAAACTGCCCAGGTAGATGACCCGGCCATCGGTGTCGAAGGCCTTGAGGGGCTTGATGGGCTTGCCGGTGAAATTCAACTCGCCGTAGGGGTTGTCCTCGACGATGAGGACGTCGTGCCTGCGGGCGACATCCAGGAGCTGGGCCCTTTGCGCCTCCGGGAGGGTGGAACCGGCGGGATTCTGGAAAGTCGGGATCGTGTAGATCAGCTTGGGTTTGGGGGAGGCTTTCGAGAGGATCTGGTCCAGCCGGGGGATATCCATCCCCGTTTCGCCGCAGGGAACCGGCAAGAATTCGACGGAGAAATTGCGGAAGCAAAGAAGGCCCCCCAGGTAGCTGGGCTCCTCCACCACCACGGAATCCCCGGGATTCAAGAGGGTGAGGCCCGACAAAAAGAGCCCCTGCTGGCTTCCGGTCGTGATCAGGATATTCTCGACGGCGCAGGGAATGCCCTGGGCTTTCAGGTAATCGGCCACCGCTTCCCGAAGGAGCGTCCAGCCGATCGTCTCGCCGTATTGGAGGGAGAATTTGCCCTGCTCCCGGATGACCTTGGAGGCGATATCGGCCAGGATATCCTTGGGGAACAGCTCCGCGTCGGGGGTGCCGCCGGCGAAGGAGATGATGTCGGATTGTTGGACCAATTTGAGCAGGGCGCGGATGACGGAGGGTTTCATCGAGTTGGAAACGTTGGAAAAACGGTGGTCGTAATCCATGGAAAGCTCCCGAGTTCATTTCCGGGTTTATTTAAAAATCCGGTCCCCCAAGATACCGGCAACGACTTGAGACATCAAGCGTTGTAAATTAACTCAATCATTCATAATTCAAAACCACACCTGTCCAAAATAAATCTAGCCACGGATGCATGGGATTCATGGGATTTAAAAACACAAATATTTAAAGCTTTTTTTATGGTCTATCCGAGTGCATCCCCTGAATCCGTGGCAAAGGACTAGGTTTTGCTTAACGCCTTTTAGATTAAAGAATTCCTGATTTTATTTATCTTTGTTTCCTGGATTTTGTTTAATTTGGACAGCTATGATTCAAAACTTAGAATTCAAAATTGCCTCTATTGGTTCCCCTTTCGCTGGGAAGCGGCCATTCCAATGGGTCTCTTGGCCGGGCTTTCGCCAGAGGGGGCCGGGTGTTTTTTGAAACCAGAAAAGAGCATTCAAACGCGGATTAATTAAAAGGTTTGGAGGTCCTGGAAGATTTTATCGGCGACGCATTCACCCGCCGCGATGGCGTCGGGGATGCCGATGCCCTTCAATCCGTTTCCCGCCAGGTAAAGGCCTTTGGTTTCGCTCACTTTTTTCAAGAGGTTTTCCACCAGGTCAGCGTGTCCTGGACGGTAATAGGACATGGAGGAAGTATAAAGCGATAAGTGGTGAACCATGGGCCGGTAGTGCAGTTTCAGAAGGGGAGAGAGTTCGATCAAAACATCCTCCAGGAGGGCTTCCTCTCCCTCCTTTTGGGCCACGGCGACTGCATCGGCACCCAGGAATACCCGCAATAACACAGTACCTTCCGGGGCGCGGCCCGGGAATTTTTGGCTGGCGAAGGTGCAACCCACGATTAACCTTTTTTCCTTTGAGGGAACCACAAATCCGAAACCATTCAAGGGATGGCCCACATCCTGACGGCGGAAACCCAGGTTCAAGGTTGCGGAGTCATGGGCGGGTATTTTTTCCAAAAGATTGTCCCAGTTGGGGTCCAAAGATTTCAGGAGAGGCCGCATTTTGGAAGGCTGGATGGCTAAGACCACCTTTTCCACTTCCTGGGTATGGCCCTGCGTTGTAACCACCCAGGTTCCGTGACCGCTGGGGGCCAGGGATTCCACTGGATGTTGCATCCAAAGGCACTCGGGCGGGATTTTGGAGGCCAAAGCTTCCGCGAAGGACTGCATGCCGTCCTTGAATGAGACAAAAAGGGAATAACGGGCACCCGAGACACGGGTCTGGGAGTTTAGGCGCCTGGCCGCCATGGCTTTCAACAGGGAACCATATTGGATTTCCATTTCCTTGAAGCGGGGGGCGCACGTCTCCAGACTCAACTCGAAGGGGTCGGCGTTATAGACACCCCCCATGAGTGGCTGGGCCAGGTAATCCAAAACTTCACGGCCCAGGCGGCGGATCACGAAGTCCCCGATGCTTTCATCCCCCGCGTCCTTGCGGACCGGCACGAAGGGTTCGAAACACGCCCTCAGCTTTCCCCGGATGGAAAGCAAAGGTGTTGTTATGAGGGGCATGAGGCGGGAAGGGGCCATGAGGTAGAAACCCTCAGGGATCGGATGGAGCCGTTCCCCTTTGAGGATGAAGGATTGGAGGATATCCGGATTGGTTCTGACGAGACGATCTTCGAGTCCCAGGCGCTTGACCATGGCCATCCCCGCGGGTTTATCAGTGATGAAACAATCGGGGCCTTCCTCCATGAGGAAGCCCGCTTTTTTCACCGTCCCCAGGGTCCCGCCGGGCTTTTTCGCGCCATCCAGGATGTTTAAATCCAGATGTAGGTCTTTTCCCTGGGATAGCTCCAAAAGCCGCAGGGCGGCCGCCAGCCCGCTGACTCCCGCCCCGATGATGGCGACTCGTAAGTAATTCAAGTTATTCCAATTCCTTAAAAAACAAATGAAAGATTAGCAAGGTTGATCGCCCTAAATAAATAATAGATAAATTTGGCCCCTGTCGTGGACAGTTTTTCAATCATTTCCAAGATACGTGAACTTCCCGGTATCTAAGTCGATTTCGCCCCAACATCTACCGCCGAATGTAACGTTTACGATCCCTTCGCCAAAGCTAATCGAATCGATCCCTTTATGATAAAGCGCAACCATGCCCGGATCATCCGTTTGAAGAATATCGTCTTTCAAATTCGGGAAAATATATTTCATGTTACTTTTCCCATCACTCCTATTGCGCCAAAAGCCCGAAGATTCCATTACCTTGATTACATTTGAACACCATAAGGGTTTTCCATTAAGGTCGGTTGCGATAACTGATTTTAAGTTTTTCGAAACTAGGATTTTCATATTTTTGTTTTTATTTACCCAACCTTTTTTAAAATCTCCCGCCCAATAGGAATTAATTCTTTTTGATTTTTCGATGTCCCTGTAATAGCCACAAACCAAACCCCTAATCTGATCCAAATTTGGGTTGTGCAAATTTGCTGGCAATTGAGAGTAATATGAAACGCAAAAACCATTTTTAACTTTTAAAAATACACCTAAATGATCGATAACTGGGCGCAGAGAGCTTTGGTAATAAATGTAATAACTTTTATTGGAAATGCCGGCCAACACCAATTTGAAGTTGTGAAAATGTTCATCACCGTTCAGCATATCCAACAACCTTTGATCTTGAATCTTTTTTTCGTTCTCTTCTAATTTCTTTTCCGTATCAGCCGGTAATTCTTTCAAATCAGAAACCGGTTGATAGGTTTCTGTTAAAAAAGAATATAGACCTGGGTTTTTGATATCTGAATAATTCTTTTCGGTGGCATGAGTAAATCCGAAGGTGGCGAACACAATAAAAAATAAAACTAAATATTTATTCACCCGAGTTCCATAAGTAAGTGCAACACTTAGTGTCTGAAGAAGGCCGCATGAATAGGATATGCGGCTATGAAAAAGAAATACAAGCATTTAAGCGTTGAAGAAAGAGATCATTTATCCGTCTTGAAAGGAAAGGGTCTTAGCCTTCGAGCAATTTCACGCGCCTTGAAGAGGTCTCCTTCCACCCTCTCCAGGGAACTCAAGCGCAATGCTCCCCCTATCCGTTCTGGTTATTATCTTTCTCATCGAGCCCATCAACGGTATGTTGACCGCAACCAACAACGAGCACGCCGTTTACGCCTGAAAACAAAACGAATTCGTGCCTACGTCCGTCGTCAATTGAAACGAGGCTGGTCTCCAGAACTCATTTCAGGTCGATTAGGTCACCTACGGCCTAAGCAAACCATTGGTCCTGAAGCTATCTATCAGTGGGTTTATGCTGAAGCCACTGAGCTGATTCCTTGCCTAGTTCGACACCACCGGCGACGATTCTCATTTGGCCATAGCCGTAAGCACGCCAAAAACCATATCCCAGGCCGTGTTTCCATCGATAAGCGCTCCGAGATCGCCAATCAACGCAAGCAATTCGGCCATTGGGAAACCGACACCATGGTCTCTCGTCAGAGTAAAGTTGCTATGCGGGCTCTCGTCGAGCGTCAAAGCCGTTTTTCCAAGTTGGGAAAGCTCAAACGAAAGACCGCTCGCCAAATGAGTCATAGCCTCAACCGCGCTTTATGCCGCTTCCCTCAAGACGCCCGCCTGAGTCTGACCTATGACAACGGAACCGAAAACACCAACCACTTGGAAACCAACCACGTGCTTGGTACAAAATCCTTTTTCTGCGCCCCTTTCCACAGTTGGGAAAAAGGTACGGTGGAAAATACTATCGGTCTTGTCCGCCGCCATTTGCCTAAAAAGACTGATCTTGCTAAAGTGTCCTTCAAAGAATTCAGGACCATAGAAAGATGGCTCAATAACAGGCCCAGGAAATGTTTGGGCTTTAAAACTCCGGCGGAAGTCTTCCGGCGAAGTGTTGCACTTACTCCGTGAATTCGGCTCATTTATTACCCCCTCTTCTATATCCCCATTGTCTACAGTGTGTCCCCGCCGTGGACAACGCATTTTTGTAGAATGAATTTTATTTATTTGAGCTTCTCTCTAACAAGCGGTTCACCATTACAAGAATTCCTAAGCTAGAATCGTCGGTCGGTCTTGTTAAAACTTCAAATCCGAGGCTTCCTCGACGAGGGAAGCCAGCAACCCAATGAAGGAAGGGCGGGTCCCGACTGTTTCCGCCCGGACCATGTTAATCCCTACTTTCTGGGCCCTGGAACGGGCCAGGATGTCGATGTCATAAAGCACCTCGGCGTGGTTTACTAAAAAACCGATGGGTGCCACTACGCAGGCGGCTAATCCTTCCTTGGAGCGGCGTTCCAGAAAATCCCCCAGGTCAGGCTCAAGCCAGCGGTCTTCCGGCCGTCCGCTTCGGCTGGTGTAGGCCAGGTGGAAATAGGGGATTCCCAGTCTTTCCTGCACGAGCCGGGCGGTTTCCTCGAATTGGGCCACATAGGAAGATTGGTTGGCGAGCGCGCTGGGAATGCTGTGGGTGGTAAAGATCAGCTCGGCTTTGGCGGCTTTTTTTTCTTTCGGAAGCAGTTTGGAAAAGGCAATCCGTGTTTCCTTCTCAATGGCGTGGACAAAACCGGGACGGTTGTGCCATTCGGGCGCGTAAGCGACATCGGGAATGGACATGCCCCTGCTTTTTAGGGAGTCCTTCGCCTCATCCACCTTCAATATATATTTCGTGAAGGAAGCCTGGCTTCGGAAAGGGGCCAGGATAATGGCAAAGATGTGTTTTTTACCCTGGCGGGAAAGGTCCTCGAGGGTTTGAGCGACCGTCGGGGAGGAATGGGCGAATCCCAAAGAAACCGGAATTTCCAACCCCCGGGCGTTCAGGAGTTTCTGGAGCGCCTGGGCCTGGGCCCGGGTGAGCTGGTTATAAGGCGAGATACCGCCGATTTGCTTGTATTGGTCAGAGACCAATTTCAATCTTCCCGGGGGGATATCCCGCCCGCGAGTGACGTCTTCCAGGAAGGGAAGGACGTCCTCGGATTTTTCGGGGCCGCCGAAACCGATCAACAAAATAGCGTCGTGTTTTATAGGGTTCAAGTTCATTTCCTGTTAAGGATAAAACGTCTCAAGACCAACCCTAACGGCAAAATTTTTTAGCCACGGATGCAGGGGATGTGCCGATTCACTCCAAAAGCAGTCAAGGAAATCGGTACTATACCGAACTTTCATTGAAACCTTCATTGAGGTTCGGCATGCACTCGGATAGGCCAAAGAAAAAAGGCTTTTAATTTTTGTTTTTTAAATCCAATGAATCCCATGCATCCGTGGCTAGAGATTATTTTGGATTGGTGTGATGCTTTAGTATATCTCACGAATCCCCTGCATGCCGACCTTCTTTAAATCTGTTAAAGAGGAAATGGCTTTGCCATTTCAGGGGGTATAGTACCGATCCCAATAAATGTTTTAAGGTGAATCGGTACATCCGTGGCAAGATTTTATTATTGACTGAGGTGTTTTTAATTAATGCCAAGAAGCCAGTTGGAACTGGTTGCTTAAAGTTTAAATGTTTTAACCGTATCGATCATGGTCCGGACGTTTTCCAGGGGCGTCTCGGGCAGGATACCATGCCCCAGGTTAAAGATGTGGCCGGGGCGGCCGCCGGCTTTCTGAAGTATTTTTTCCGTCTCTTTGCGCACTTTATCGGGATCAGTCAAAAGAATATTGGGGTCCAAGTTGCCTTGGATGGCCACATCGCCCAGTTGTTTCCAGGCCTTGCCCAGGTCTACGTGGGAATCCAGGCCGATGACCGTGGCCCCGGTTTTAAGGATATCGGGGAAAAAAGGTTCGGTGTGGACTCCGAAGTAAATGAGAGGAACGCCTTTTTTCAAACCGCTGGTGAGGATTTGCAGGAAGGGTAGGACCCAGCGTTTGTATTCATCGGGAGTGAGGATGCCCACCCAGGAATCGAACAATTGGAGGGCCTGGGCCCCGGCCTCCACCTGGGCATTCAGGTAGGAAACGGTGGCCTTGACGATTCGGACCATGAATTCATCCCAAACGGAAATATCCTCGCCCAGGACCGCGCGGGTCCGTGAAAAATCCTTGGAGGCCCCGCCTTCCAGCAGGTAAGAAGCCACCGTGAAGGGGGCGCCGGCAAAACCGATTAGGGGGATACCGGGTTTCAAGCGCGAGCGGATCAGCCGGACGGCTTCCATGACGTAACCCAAATCCCCGTTCCCATCCACTTCCCGGAGGCGTTTGAGGCCGGCCGCGCCCCCGAAGGGATTCCGGATAACGGGCCCGCCCTTTTCGGGAAACTCCAGTTGGAACCCGAGCGGCTCCGCGATTAAAAGGATGTCCGCGAAAAGAATAGCGGCATCCACCCCGAGGGCTTCCTGCGCCGACACTGCGGCTTCCGCAGCCAGCTCCGGCGTCTTACAGAGTTCCAGGAAGGAAACCTTGGAACGGATTTTCCGGTACTCCGGCAAGTAACGCCCGGCCTGACGCATGATCCAGACCGGGGTGCGGAAAGTCCGCTCCCGCCGGCAGGCTTTCAAGAATAGGTTGTCCGGGAGCTGGAAGGCTTTCTTGGGCGCGGAGGAAACCGGCAAGGTGAAACTGCTTTTAAACTGGTGAAGCTCGGGACCTTTTCGGGCGGCTTCCCTCACGAGGAAATCCATATTGTGCTGTTCAGGCTCGAAGTCCACCGTGAATCCGTGTCCTTGCAGGATATCGGTGACCGAGGTTCCTACGGACCCGACGACCAGGCGGGTGAAAGCCTCCATCAAGGGTTCCAAGCGGCCGAGGCTTTCCGCCAATTGGACCAGGTTATGGACCTGGTACCCGCTGGTAAAAAGGGCGATCGCTACTTTCCCTTTGAGGATGGATTCGATCAACTGGGCCAGGGGCTTGGTGTTGTCGGGGAGGGCCCAAAGATTGATAGGAACGCTTTCGACCTCCTGGGCGCCCAATTCCCTAAGGCTCTCCAACAATTCTCGGTTGGTAAAGCCGAATTCCTGGACGGCCACCCTTTTATCTGTCAAGTCGACGAGGGCGGCCGGGATGTCCCGCCAAGTGGTCTGACCGGGAAGGGTGATGGCGGCCTTTAAACCGTATTCAGACAAAATCGAAGGGATTTGTGAGTCGCAGGCCACCAATATGCACCGCTTGAAAGTTTTAGTGATGTGACTTTGGGGGAACTGAGTTTCCAAAGCTTGGAAAAGCGCGCGGGTTCCAATTCCCGAAACGAGGATCAAAATGTCGAAATGGCCTTCCCGGAGCCGCTCAAAGAAAACGTAGGATTCCTTGTTCTCCTCCGGATGCATTTCCCTCATGGCGGGGGCGATCAAGGGTTTCCCGCCGTGGAGTAGGATTAAATTCTCCATTTCCTTGGCCATAAGGCTCTCAAACGCGGCCACGGTCAGGTTATTAAAGTTGTGTTTTTCCCTGGGATGGGTTGGTGTCGCCATAAAAAGCAGTATAAAAGTGAAAAAAAGGGAAATCCACATAAGCCTGCTGTGGGTATAATGGACATAGGCTAGTCATTCGGGTCAAAAGCGGTGTTTTAAAACCAGCCTTGGAGAGGTGATTATGAAGTGCCCCGGCTGCGGGTTTGAACAGGCGGATGGGCGCATTGATTGCGACCGTTGCGGCCTAGTCTTTGAAAAATGGCATCAACGGCATCCAGACCCTGCTCCCCCGGCTGAAACCCCGGCGGTCACAACGGAAAGCACTCCCTCTCCCGCTGCACCGGCGCCCGTAAAAGAAGAAGCGAAAAAGCCGGTTCTCGTTACCTTGCCGATTCCCGAGAAAAAACCAACCGCCCCCGCGCAGGTTCCAGTAAAAGCAGAGGGAAGTAAACCAGCCTCTATACCAACTCCGGCCCCCGTTTCCACCCCGATCCCGGAGAAAAAACCTCCCGTCTCCGCCCCGGCCAAGAAAGCCGAAGCGGACAAGCCCGCTGCCGCGATCCCGGTGTGGAGTCCCGAGCCGGAAATGCCGTCCCGCCGTCCCCCAAAAACCCAGCCTCTTGTCGGGAAAATGTCATTCTTTGTCCTCATGGGGGCGGTGGTATTGGTTATAGCTTTATATGTTCTTGTGAATTACCTATCAACCGAATCCGGAAAGCATGGACCCCGTTGTCTGGTGACCTGGGGCGAAGAACGGGGAAGACCAGGGTCAAATGGACATGCCCATCGCGGTGGCGGTCGACCAAGACCGGAACCTCTACCTCTCGGACCAAGGCAACAACCGGATCCAAAAATTCGATTCCAACGGCACGTTTCAACTCGCGTGGGGCGGGTCCGGGACAGCCGCGGGCAAGTTTAATAGACCCGTCCAGTTGGCGGTGGATTCAAAAAGTTTCCTGTATGTCGTGGATGGCGGCAACCATCGGATCCAAAAATTCGACCTGAACGGGAACTACCAGGCGACGTGGGGGGGATTCGGCACGGACCCGGGCCAATTCAACCAGCCCTGGGGGCTGGCCATCAGTTCCAAGGATGAGGTTTATGTGACGGACCAAAACAACCACCGGGTGGAGAAATTCACCGCGGATGGGACATTGATCAAAGTCTGGGGCGCCAATGGAAAGGACCAGGGGTCCTTCATTCAACCACACGGGATTGCGGTGGATTTGGATGGAAACATTTACGTGGCGGATTACTCCGAGCGAATCCAAAAGTTCGATACCAACGGGGCCTTTATCGCTCAAATCGGGGGATTTGGACAGGAACCAGGCCAGTTCCACAAAATCCAAGGATTAGCCTTGGACAAAACCGGCCGCATATACGTGGCCGATGGTGGAAATTACCGGGTCCAGGTATTTGACGCCCAATTAAAACCATTGGTAGCATGGGGGCACTTGGGTGGTAAGCCGGGGTTCTTCAACTTTCCCGGCGGGGTCGCGGTGGACTCGAGCGGGTTTATCTATGTAACGGATTGCCAAAACGACCGGATCCAGAAGTTCGCGGAACTCAAAAACCAATAGTTAAATCCTACGCGGCCGGATACGTTACCGATGGGTTGGTTCCCGCTATGAGCCCGGCATCTTCCCCGAAAAAATTTTCTCATTTTGCTTTTTCAGCAGCCCGCAATAGGAATTAGGGATTGAATAAAATCAGAAGAGTCTTTATCCAGGGGATCGGTCTCGGGCTTGGGGCCGGCCTATGTTCAGCGGGGGCACTGGCGCTGATCTTTAAAACCACCCATGGCGGCAGTCCGCAGGGCCATCCGGGATATTTCACCTTCTATTTCCTGGGGGTGGGAGCCCTCCTGGGGTTGATCGGCGGATGGTGCCTGGCCCTGCAACTGGTTTTAAACCAACTTTTAAGCTCGCTTTTCCTCCAAATCTCCCGGTTGATTCCCTTGACCACCTCCCTGATCGGCCAGGAATGGGCCGCCAAAATGGAAATTTTTTTCCAGGAAGTCTTGAAGCCGTTGCCCGCATTCTTCGGGAAGCTGGTGGAGTTTTTCCTGGTCCGCCGGTTCAGGAATTACACTAGGATAAACAAGGCCATCTTCAAGGCCAAGAACAAGCAGAACCTCCCGGCCTATTCGCCGGAGTGGATGGCCCGGGTGGTATTGCATTATTTATTGGAACCTTTATGGCTACTATTTTACCTGGCCTACGCGGTTCTATTTTTAACCGCTTTTATGTTTTTATCGTTGCCCTTTATCAGGGGTGGCTGAGAACTTTCAACGGTTCCATTTGAAATAACAGAATGGAAGGTTTTACGGGAAGCTGTAACTTCCTCATTTGTCACCCGGCGTCCCTCCGCCCATTGGGGGGATATGGGTTGTTGGTGGAGGCCCCGCGGTTTGTTATCATGCCAAGACCTTTGAGCGCTCAGAGGGTTCAACCTCAAATCAAATGTTGAAAAAAATTTTCCGAATAACTTGAGGAGTAATTTTGAAAACCCCTTTATACGAAAAATGGAAAAACGCGCAAGCCCAATGGGATGACGAGGAATACCTGAAGTCCCTCACCTCCCTGATGAAACTTCGCTACAAGCGTCTTGACGCGAAAGCGCATGGGATTTTTCAGGAACAATTCCAAAACCGGTTTTCAGATTCAGGGAGTAGAAAGCCCCTGCTGTTGGACCTGGGGTGCGGCCGGTCGGAATTCGGGGCTTATCTTCATGCTGCATGGAAAAAGGACCCGGAAAAAGCCCCGTGGAATTACCTCGGGATCGAACCTTCCCTGGTGCAGTTGAATCACCGCGATGTCGAGAGCCTCGGCTGGGGTTTCCTCCAGGCCCTGGGGGAACAGGTGCCCCTGCAGGATATGGCCTGCGAGGGTGTCCTGGTCAAGGAGGTGATCGACCATTGCTATGATCCCTTGGGGGTGTTCCGGGAAGCCCACCGGATTTTAAAACCCGGGGGGGTTTTCGTGGCGACGGTGACGAACGACCGGAGCTATTTCAAACGCCTGTTTCCCGGGATGAACCGGAAGCTGAAGGAAAAACAAACCGACCATTTATTTTTTTTCGGGCCGGAAGAACTGAAAAAAATGGCCTTGGAGGCGCAGTTTGACAGCGTTCAAACCCAAACCTATAATTACCTGAAATTGCCGCGCTCATTGGAAAAACTCCTGGGCTTTTCAGGGGAACCCTTCAATCGTCTTCTGCTGGAAATAACGGACCGCGCCGGCCAAGCCCTTTTGCCGGGTTTGGGCGGCGGTATTCTTCTGAAAGCAGTGAAAAAATGAAATCTGTCAAAGGGAAAAAATGAACCCAGAACTCCTGAATATCCTGATCTGCCCGGCCTGCGGCGCCTCCGTGCGCGAGAAAGATAACGCCATCGAATGCACCGACTGCAAGAACCGGTATCCCATCATCAATGGAATTCCTGCCCTCATTGTGGACCGTGCGGAAAAAGCCAAGTCCTGATCCCCTGAGGATCGGAATCGATGCCAGGCTGGCCTACCACCGCGGCGTGGGAACCTATGCCGCCAACCTGATCATCGCCCTATCCAAAACCGACCCGAGAAACGAATATTCGCTTTTTAACGCCCCGCCATTACTCAAAGAAAAGGTTCAAAACCGGAATTTCCAATGGGTGGATCTGCCGCCCAAAAACCCCGCCTACTACGAACAAATTCAATTGCCCCGCGCCGCCCGCGAAAGGAAACTGGATTTCCTCCATTACGTGGACAATACCGCCACCTTGTTTGATCCCTTCCCCTACGTGTTGACCCTGCATGATGTCATGCATGAAAGGCCCCTGAGGGATGTGCGGGTTAAGCCGACCCTCCGCCAGCGCTTCCTCCACCTTTACAAAAAGTGGTTCACTCCCCGGTCGGCGTTAAAAGCCAAGGCCATCATTACCATTTCGGAATATTCCAAAAGGAGCATCGTGGAAAAAATAGGCCTTCCTTCCGGGAAAATCCACGTTATTCCCGAGGGGGTCGACCAGGAGTTATTTGTTTATACCAGGAGGAAACACTCGAAGATCTTTAAGATTCTGGTTCAAGGGGCCACGGATGAAAGGAAGAACCTTGCGAACATCCTGAAGGCGGCCCGGATCCTGAAGGGACAGGGAAAACTATTCCAGCTGGTCGTGATCGGCATGGACCTGGGGGATTTGAAACAATCCCATTGCCTCGACCAGACCATCGAAATGGAACTCGGACCGCAAGTGGAATGGGTGGGGAATGTGCCATTTGATGTTTTGAAAGAGATTTACTCCGGGGTGGACCTGTTCCTTTACCCATCCAAGATCGAGGGATTCGGATTACCCCTGCTGGAAGCCTTTGCCTGCGGGGTTCCTGTCATCACCTCCAACCGGACGGCCCTGCCCGAGACCGCAGGGGAGGCGGCCCTTCTGGTGGATCCTGAGAGCCCGGAAAGCATTTCCGAGGCGGTAAAACAAATCATGGAAAAACCGTCCTTGAGAAAACGCCTGGTGGAAAAGGGCCTTAAAAGGGCTGAGGAATTTTCATGGGAAAGAACGGCCCGATTGACCCGAAAGGTTTACGAGGGAATAGTTCCATGAGGCGATCGCTCAATATTCTCATTTTTTTATTGGAAGGCATTTCGATTTTTGCCTTTCTTCTCATGTCCCCGCTTTCCACCCCCTGGCTGGAATCGGCTCCTGGGTTTATCCTGGCGTTCATCCTATTTGGCGCCGTGGTTCTCCTGGAGGCCGCCCTGGCCCGCTGGATCATCGGCGGTAAGGACTTATTGAGATTCATTCGCCCCGTCCTTTTCACCCATTTATTCTGGCTTTTTTCCTGGGTCTGGCCCTGGGTCGAGCCAATGAACTTACCTCCCCCCCACAATTTCGACCTGAGGAAAATCCAGACCCTTCTAGGGGTCATAGTGATCTCCCACCTGTTCGCTTATTCCGCCTGGCTAATTGCAAAAGCAAGGCATAACGGCTGGACCGTTTCCAAGACCTTCGGGTGCGTGGCGGCGTTCTTCTTCATCGGGACGACCCTTTGGACCGCATCGGTTTGCGATTTGAGCGGCGATGAGCCCCATTATCTCCTGATGGCTTACAGCCTGATCCATGACGGGGATCTGGACTTGGCCAACAATTACCAAAACAAGGACTACTTGAATTTTTACAAACGGGGCACGCTCGAGCCGCAGGGGCTGGACCACCTTGAAAAAGGGAAAATTTTCAGCTTTCATCCCCTCGGCCCGGCCCTTTTGGTTTTGCCGGGGTTCCTTTTAGGCGGGCGGTTGGGAGCCGCGCTGATCATGTCGCTTTTGGCGGCTCTGACCCTGTTCCTGACGATGAAGGTTTTGGAAGTTTCGGGAGCACATGGGCCGCCCCTTCAAGCCGTCGGCTGGGTGGGCCTCTTCTCAAGCCCAGTCCTTTTATTTTCAGGGCTTGTTTACCCGGAAGTCCCGACGGCTTTTCTCGTCATCTTGAGCCTCCTGCTTTTTTTGAAAAAACGCTGGGGTTGGTTGGGGTTTTGCCTCGGGATTTTGCTTTGGGTTCACAACCGCAACGTCCTTTTGGTCATGCCGATGATGGCGGTTTTGGGATACGAATGGTTTCGGGAAGGGAACGATAAATGGGGCAAGGCGTGGAGATCAACCGTGGGATTCTTCATTCCGGCCTTCCTTCTTATTCTTTATTTTGAAAAGATGTACGGGGTCTTCACGCCTTTGGGCGCCCACCATGAACCCTTTCTCTCCCTGTTTCCTTACCAAAGGTTTTTTACGGGTTTCTTCGGATTGATTCTTGACCAGGAATGCGGCCTTTGGTTCCATTTTCCGGTTTTCGCCCTGATGGTGACCGGCGGAATCCTTCTATTCCGGTCCACCAGTCCCCTCAAAGGCTTCATTCTGGCAACCTTTTGTTTTTATTATTTATTCATGTGTTTTTATGAGAACCTGGGTCTGGCGCCGGCCACCCGCTATATGGTCGGGATCACGCCCCTCTTATGGGTGATGCTTTACCCGGCGTTTGAAAAGATCAAAGCCTGGGATTTTTGGGCCAAACTGACCCTTGGTTCCTTCGCATTGGGTATGGCGGTGAACTGGGCATTGTGCGCTGTTCCCTGGATTCGCTATAACAAATTGCAGGAAGGGAATTTAATCTTAATCCTCCTGGGGAAATTTCTTCACATGCCCCTGGCCGAGTGGGAACCGATGTTCCAGGTTTCCACGGTAGAAATCAAAAGCTACCTTTTAAGCGCGTTTTGGGTCCTGGTCACTGTCCTATTGTCCATTCTATTTTTGAAAACGGAAGCCAAAAATCCGAGTGAAGGAAAGGGCTCTTGAACATCCTGGTATTAACTCCCCTTGTCCCCTTTCCACCCCACGACGGGGACCGGCTTCGGCTGTATCATTTCCTCCGGTACCTCAAGGGAAGGGGCCATGTCATCGATCTTTTCTGCCTGACCCGCCATCGGGCCGATCTTGAGAATGCCAACACGGTCCGGCCGTTGTGCAGGAGCCTTTATGTGGAATACCTTTCCAACGCAGATTTGTTCTTCAACCTGATCGGCGGAATTCTCATGGGCCAATCGCTCAATGTTTCGGGATATTTCTCCCCGCATTTGAGGGAAGCGTTGAAGGATTATTGGAAAACAAACGAGGGAAAAAATACGGACGTGGTCCTGGCCCATCGGCTCCGCATGGCGCCGGCGGCTTTTGAAGGCTCTCCCCAAAAACCGGTGGTATTGGAATTAACCGACTGCCTGGCGGCCTACATGGAACGGCTCAAGGGGCAGAAGGGGGTCCGTTGGTCGCGGCGCTTGGCGGCCTGGTGGGACTATTGGTTCTTAAAGACCGAGGAATTGGATTGGATCCAGGCCTCGCATAAAACAACGGTGATTTCACCCCTGGATGCCCAGGTTTTATTGGAAAACGGAGCCGCCTTCGACAAACTGGAAATCCTCCCTAATGGAATCACCCGGAACCAACCCGGTAAGAATAAACCACCGGCGATTTATCCGGGGGAAAAACCGGTTGTTTGTTTCGTCGGGAGCATGGAATACGCCGCCAACGAAGATGGGGCCCTGTGGTTTCTCAAGGGAATATGGCCCCTGGTCAAGCAAAAGGTTCCCGGGGCGGTATTTGCGGTGGTGGGAAAAGCGCCCCGTAAGGTTTTGAGCCGGTGGCATAACCACCAAGATGTATTTGTGACCGGATGGGTTCCTGAGGTGGATTCTTATCTCATGAACGCAGATGTATCGGTGGCACCTTTGCGCGTGGCTGCAGGGATGCAAAATAAGGTGGCCCATTCCATGTCTTTAGGAATTCCAGTTGTGGCAACCCCTTCGGCAGTGAAGTGGATGCCCCTTCATGTCCGTGAAGAAATGTTTATCGCCGAAGACGAGGAGACTTTCGCCCAGGCGGTCGTGGAGGTTTTGCTAAAATCCCATAAATATAGGATTCGCGCGGAAAAAGCGAAAAATTTAATCATCCGAAATTTTAAATGGGAGGAATCAGGAAGAAAATTGGAAAGTCTTCTCAAGGATGCTGCTCGGAATTCAAAATCCAAAATTGAGTTTTAACTGAGTCGCGTGATTTTTCCAAACAAAGTCGTAGCGTCTATAAAATCAATTTTGTTTTTCCTTAATAAATATAGATCGGGGTTCCAATGTGCGGAGTAGCCGGTTTCGTCCAATTTAAAGCGGGGATGCCTTTACAAAAAAACGACCTGGAGAAAATGACCGAAACCCTGGCTCATCGCGGGCCGGATGAAAGCGGGTTTTACCAAAAGGGGCCCGTGGGGCTGGGCATGACCCGGCTTTCGATCGTCGACGTGAAAGGGGGAAGCCAGCCCATATCCAACGAACGGGGAACCATCCATGTGGTTTTCAACGGAGAAATTTACAACCATTTGGAATTGAGGGTACCCCTGGAAAAAGCCGGGCACCGCTTCGCCACCCGGAGTGACACCGAAGTACTGGTTCATGCCTACGAAGAATACGGCGACGCTTTTATCGGCAAGCTCCGGGGCATGTTCGCCTTTGCTCTTTGGGACGAGACATTTCAAAAATTAATCCTGGCGCGGGATCACATGGGCGTAAAACCGCTTTATTACACGACCGCCGATGGCTCTTTGCTCTTCGGTTCGGAGATCAAAGCGCTTCTGGCTATTCCCAAGGTCAAACGCCAGGTGGATTCAAAGCAAATCCTGACCCTGATGACCCTCCAATACGTGCCTTCCCCGGACACCCTGATCAAGGGGGTGCGGAAACTTCCGGCCGCCCATTACCTTATTTGCCAGTCGGGCCGAATTCTAGTCCGGCCTTTCTGGGAACTGCCGCACTTGGATAAGACCGGCGAGGGATCGGTGATCACCCGGGACCAGCAGAAGGAGTGGATCGAGCGGTTGCAAACAATGTTATTCGCCTCCGTCAAAGAACAGCTCATGGCGGATGTCCCATTGGGGGCCTTCCTTTCAGGGGGAGTCGATTCTTCCCTGGTCGTGGCCGCCATGACCCACCAGACCCACCAACCCGTGAAGACTTACTCGGTGGGTTTTGAGAAAGAGGAGAATTTCAACGAACTCAAGTATTCCCAGAAAGTTTCCAGGTTTTTAAAAAGCCAACACCGGGAAATCATAGTGGATGCGAGCATGATGGGGGAACTCATCCCCAAATTGGTGAAATACCAGGACGATCCGGTCATAGATCCTGCGGTCCTGCCTACTTTCTTAGTATCCATGTTCGCGCGCCAGGAAGTGAAGGTGGTCCTGACCGGAGAGGGGGCCGACGAGCTTTTTGGGGGTTACCGCCGGTACTCATTCGACCGATTATCGGGAAGCGTTCAGTCCCTGCCGGGATGGCTGAAAAGTCTGGTGCCCTTTTTTACCGGAAGGATGAAGGATCCCTACCAACAAGCCTGGCAAGCCCTCCAAAAAGAGGATTTGGTGAAGAGGCATGTGGCCTGGTCCCGGCTTTGCCTGGAATCCACGCTGGATGAGCTCGCGGGGGAAAAACTTAAGTATGAAATGGAGCATCCCAAGGTCGAGGAAACTCTGGAAAAAATATTCGGTACTGCCGAGCCCTATGGGTTCGACAACCTGAACTTGATGCTTTATATGGATCTGAAGACCTGGCTTCCGGATGACCTCCTCAACAAGGTGGACCGGATGAGCATGGCGGCTTCCCTGGAAGCACGAGTGCCTTATTTGGACCACCGTTTGGCCGAGTTCGCTTTTTCCCTGCCCTCTGAGGTGAAACTCAAAGGGGGCGTGGGGAAATACTTGTTGAAAAAAGCGGCTCAAAAATACCTTCCCCATGACATTATCTACCGTCAAAAAAAAGGTTTTGCCGTACCCCTGGGACCGTGGTTCAAAAAGGAATTGAAGCCTTTGCTAGTGGATACTTTCCACTCGGATAAGTTCAGGAACAGGGGATATTTTAACCTCGCCAAGACCGAGACTTTGCTTCAGGAGCATTTGGAAGGGAAAAAAGACCACCATTTACTTCTATACGGCCTGCTTTTAGTGGAGTTTTGGCATAAAAGGTTTATGGATCACTAAAACTTAACCCCCTCAGGAAATACCTTTTCCCCAGCGACCATTTTTTTCAATTTGGAGTATTAAAAAAGGTAAATTTCTAAGTAAATTACTTTTTCGGTAAATTCTCATTAAAACTATCGACCAATTCATATCAACGGCTAGATTTCTCCCCTTTTTTGGAGATTATTTGAGGAAAAAGCTATAAAGCTGAATTATCGGAAAGGTTCCATCGTTTGACGTAAGCCAGTCTTTCGGGTAAAATAACCGCTTTGCGCCGGTCTCAATGATATAACTAACACGACAATTTAGTTTTTTTAGGAGTCGTTTTCATGATTAGCGTGAATGATCTCAGGGCAGGAAATCTTTGTGAATTTGACGGCATACTCTTTCGAGTTGTTACCTACCAACATGTAAAGCCAGGTAAAGGCGGTGGCTTTGTTCGTTTGAAACTTAAAAACGTAGAGCTGGGAACCGTAACAGATAAAACATTGGATAGTTGGGAAAAAGTACCTGAACCCCCGGTGGAAGAAAAAGAAATGCAATTTCTATATAAACAAGGTGACAAATTTGTGCTCATGGATACAGGCACCTATGAACAACTCGAATTGACTGATGAGGAGGTCGGGGAAGGCGCTAAATGGTTGAAAGAAGAAACCTCTATTGAGGTTCTTTTTTATAAGGGTCGTCCCATCAGCGTGAAATTGCCCATTACCGTTAACCTAAAAATTGTTTCCTCTGAGCCGGGAATAAAAGGGGACCGGGTCTCCGGGGCAAATAAACCTGCTACTTTGGAAAGTGGAGCCATGATCCAGGTGCCACTTTTTGTCAATGAAGGAGATGTGATTAAAGTCGATACGCGAACCGGTGAATACCTGGAGCGGGTTTAACACCGATTCTGTTGGTTGCCTCGAAGTCGAATGAAAAGGAGCAACATATGTCGACCATTTCCGAAAATGGGGAAAGCCCTAAACCCGAAAAAAAGAAAAAAAATACTGGTTCTTCTAAGAGAATCAAGGTTAATCCTAAGATTTCTATAGTCCAGGATGTCATCCTTCTTATGAATGAAGCTCAGGTCAACGAATTACATTTCGAACAAGGTGGTGTCAAAATCCATCTTCGCAAGGGAGCTGGGCCATCTTTTGAGACTTTTAAGATAAATGGTGTGGGAACTGCGAGTCAGGCCTCAGAGACCAATCCCACCCAGGTTTCCCAGTCTCCATCCCAAATGGGACCTACTCTGACCCCGAAAAATGAAAGCACCGTAACGATTAATTCCCCAATGGTTGGTACTTTCTACAGATCCTCAGCTCCGGAGGCCAAACCCTTTATTGAAGAAGGAGACAAGATTGAGGCGGGTCAGGTTTATTGCATCATTGAGGCCATGAAACTAATGAATGAAGTGAAGGCCGATCAGGCTGGAAAAGTTGTTAAGATCCTCGCCCAAAACGGGCAAGCCGTCGAGTTTAACCAGCCCCTTATCGTTATAGATCCCAGTTAAAGAGAGTTGGCTCCTCGGCCAGCAGCAAGGTTCCTCGCATCATAAACATAACTTAAGGAAAACCCATGTTTAACAAGATATTAATCGCAAACCGAGGTGAGATCGCACTTCGGATCATTCGAGCATGTAAAGAAATGGGTATTAAAACCGTTTCAGTCCATTCAGAACCTGACGCCGATTCCCTACATGTGCATTTAGCTGATGAAAGTGTATGTATTGGGCGGGGTCCTAGTAGAGAAAGTTATCTTAACATTCCCGCGCTTATCAGCGCTGCTGAAATTACAGATGCTGAAGCCATACATCCAGGTTATGGCTTTCTTGCTGAAAATGCCCACTTCGCGGAGGTGTGCACAAGCTGTCAAATCAAATTCATCGGTCCTAAACCCGAAGTTATGAGACTCATGGGCGATAAGGTGGCCGCCATTCGAACGGCCAAGAAAGCGGGTGTTCCTACTACACCTGGAAGCGATGGAGCCGTCAAAGACGAAAAACAAGCCCTGGAAGTTGCTCATCTGATCAAGTATCCGGTCATTATCAAAGCGGCGGCGGGAGGGGGGAAGGGAATGCGTATCGCCCACACGGATCTTTCTCTAGCCCAAGGTTTCCAAACAGCTCGCTCCGAAGCAGAAGCGGCTTTTGGAAGCCCAGAAGTTTATATTGAAAAATATATCGAAGAGCCCCGGCATATTGAGGTCCAGGTATTAGGGGATGAATTCGGTCACGTCATCCACCTTGGAGAGAGGGATTGTACGGTACAAAGGGCTCATCAAAAATTGATTGAGGAGGCGCCTTCCCCCGTTATAAACGCACGTCAAAGGAAGAAAATCGGGAAATTAGCTTTAAAATTAGCTAAACAAGTGAATTATTCCTCTGCGGGGACTGTTGAATTTCTAATGGACAAGCAGGGACATTTTTATTTCATGGAAATGAATACTCGGGTCCAGGTGGAACATCCTGTTACCGAACTGATCATGGGGGTTGATCTTATTCAGGAGCAAATTCGGATTGCAGCGGGAGAAAGACTATCGGTCGACAAAGATGTCCTACAACCCCGGGGACATGCTATCGAGTGCCGCATCAACGCAGAAAATCCAGACGATGGTTTTAAGCCATCTCCCGGCACGATCACAACCTTCCACATGCCGGGCGGACCCGGGGTGCGGGTGGACACTCATCTTTACCAAGGTTATAAAGTTCCGCCTTTTTACGATTCCATGTTAGGTAAACTTATCGTCCATGCTCCAAGTCGTTCCGAGGCAATCCAGAGGATGATTCGAGTCCTGGATGAACTAGTAATTGAAGGCATCTATACGACTAGTAGTTTTTTAAAGAATATACTTGAAAGTGAATCATTTAGACGAGGTGAGTATTCCACACATTTCGTTGAGAAGTTTTTGAAAAACATACGGGGAGAGGAAAGTTCCAAAAAATAGTTTGTTACGATGAATGGAGAAATTTAGGTCAACGGATTTAAAATGAAATGGAGACTTGGAATTGAAAATTACGGTATATTTTGACCCGAAAGATGTTAAATCGACAGTTATCCAGAATGCCACTGTGGTTTTGGCGGATGTTTTAAGAACCTCGACAACCATTCCCCTTTATCTTTACCATGGGGCAAAAGGCGTTATTTTATGCCCGGAACCAGGTTCCGCAAGGAAGCAATTCGAAAAGCTCAAGAGGGGTGAGGGCCTTCTGGCTGGAGAACGGGATTGGGAAAAAATTCCAGGGTTTCATTTGGGAGGTTCCCCACTGGAATCCAGCCGTGACAAAGTTAAGAATCGGATTATTTGCATGAGTTCCTCTACTCCTTTGCGTGTTTTCCATCAAGCTAAACATATTATTTTAGGTTCGTTTGTGAATTTAACCGATGTTTATGATTCCTGCTTACGTGCCAAGCGGGACGTGGTGATTGTTTGCGCCGGTGGACCCGAGGATTTTGCCTTTGCCGGAATGTTAGTGGATTTTCTCCAAAGCACTTTAGGCGGTACTCCCATGGTTTTAGCTAAAAGCGCAAAAGATACGATCAGTTCATATAAGCCATGGCAAGGTCGTTTATGGGAACTTATGAAAGATTCCCCGGACGGTAAGGGATTGATTCTAAAAGGGTTTGCCAAAGATCTTGATTTTTGTTCAAAGTTAAACAAAATTTCAGTTGTCCCCATATTCCAGAACCATCTTTTCATCAAGGAAGATGCCCCGAAACCCAAGAAACTTTTTGAGACTGATGGCAAACCCAAGGCTGCCACAACCCCTCCGAAAAAGGGGAAATCCATCAAGGTCATGGTGCCTCTTTTTCCCAAAAATCCTGAACATCCCGTCCCCGGGATAGAGAAGTCGGGCGCCAAGAAAGGGCAAGAAACAACGGAAGAGAAGAAAAAAGGTGAAGACAGGAAAAAAGATCCGGAGATTTCAAAAAAGGCCGAAACGAAAAATTTAGTTAACAGTTTCAAACCGAAGAAGATTCACGGAAAATCAGTTCCCATGTTCAGTAAGAAAACCATCGCAACAAACATTGTAAAAACTCCAGTGAAGACTGTGGGGAAACCCATCGGAAAGAAAAAATAATCTTTTGCCAGGTGGAGTGGCCCATGAAATCAACTGGCCAGTTTTTTACCGTGCTGAGAGTTTTGGACGCCAATTGCAATCGGGCCCGAGAGGGTTTGCGCGTGGCAGAGGATGTGGCGCGTTTTATCCTGAACGATTCCAGCCTCTTCGCCCGCTTGAAAAAGCTCAGGCATGATGTGACTACGGCCGAAAAAAGTCTTTTTCATTCCAAAAGACTCCGAATCCAAGCCCGGGATGTGGAAAAGGATTTTGGCCGGGAAAATCGTATGGAAACCGAAGAAACCAGAACCGATTTAAATGACCTTTTGACCGCCAACTTGAAACGGTCCCAGGAAGCCCTCCGATCCCTGGAAGAATTCTCCAAAATTTTAGGCCATCCTTCTTCGCAAAAATTCAAAAAAATCCGTTACGAGTGTTACCAAATCGAAGAATCACTCATGAGTTAATCTGCTGTAATGACGTTGCATTCCGGATTGCCCCTGGATATGCTAAAACTCGCCTTACATTTGCACTCCTATTGGGAAGTGCGAGGAAGAGATCAAGGTGCCCACTTACAGTAAAAAAAAGAAAGATTCATTCAAAAAAAATGTTACGCGAGAACCTTTTCCTGGCTCGGCCAAAAGGTATATTCTGGGAAAAATATTTGCATTGAATGTCCCCATGAGGGAAATCAAACTTCCCCAAACTCTTTCCCATGACCGTTTGGAAGAAAATGAACCCTTTTTCGTTTATGACACGAGTGGCCCCTATACCGATCCTGAGGCTGAGATCAATTTGGAAAAGGGGTTAAAGCCCATTCGCCTGCCTTGGATCAAGGATCGAAACGATTCGATGGAAAAGGAACCGGCTTATAAAAGAAAACCATCGGCCGAAATTAAATCCTTTCCCGAAACATACCGGCTCAAGCCCCTTAAGGCCAAAAAAGACATGAACGTCAGCCAAATGCATTATGCAAAGGCCGGCATTATTACCCCTGAGATTGAATTTGTTGCCATTCGGGAGAATCAAAATTCCGAGGAAAGAATCCAAAAGGGAAGGTTTCACCCCGGACAAGGGTTCGGCGCAGTTATTCCAAGAATCATTACTCCCGAATTCGTTCGAGACGAAGTGGCCAGGGGAAGGGCTATTATTCCTTCCAATATCAACCACCCGGAAGTGGAACCCATGGTTATCGGAAGGAATTTTCTGGTCAAGATCAATTCAAACATTGGCAATTCGGCCGTAGCCTCTTCCATCCAAGAAGAGGTGGAAAAGTTGATTTGGTCCATTCGTTGGGGAGCCGATACGGTGATGGACCTGTCAACGGGGAAAAATATACACGAAACGCGCGAATGGATTCTTCGCAATTCTCCAGTCCCTATCGGGACAGTGCCTATTTACCAGGCCCTGGAAAAGGTCGGAGGAGTGGCTGAAGACTTATCCTGGGAAATCTACCGGGACACCTTAATCGAGCAAGCGGAGCAGGGAGTGGATTACTTTACGATTCATGCCGGGGTTCTTCTCCGGTATATTCCAATGACCGCCAATCGCCGTACCGGGATAGTTTCCCGGGGCGGTTCCATCCATGCCAAGTGGTGTTTGACCCACCACCTTGAGAATTTCACCTATACCCATTTCGAAGAGATCTGCGAAATCATGAAGGCCTACAATGTTTCCTTCAGTTTAGGGGATGGTTTAAGGCCTGGATCCATCGAGGACGCCAATGATGAAGCTCAATTTTCCGAATTGAGGACCTTGGGTGAATTAACAAAAACCGCCTGGAAACACGAGGTGCAGGTGATGATCGAGGGCCCCGGTCATGTGCCGATGAATCTGATCAAGGAAAATATGGATCGTCAACTCGCTGAATGCCATGAGGCGCCTTTCTACACCCTGGGGCCTTTGACCACCGACATCGCTCCTGGCTATGACCACATTACGAGCGCCATCGGTGCTGCTATGATTGGTTGGTTCGGAACAGCCTTGCTGTGTTACGTCACCCCCAAAGAACACCTCGGCCTTCCCAATAAAGACGATGTCCGGGTAGGCGTTATTGCTTATAAGATCGCGGCCCATGCCGCGGACCTTGCAAAAGGCCATCCCGCGGCCCAACATTGGGACAACACCCTCTCCAAAGCACGTTTCGAGTTTCGTTGGGAAGATCAATTCAACCTATCCCTTGATCCTGAATTGGCCAGACGATATCACGATGAAACCTTACCGGCCGATGGGGCAAAGATCGCCCACTTTTGTTCCATGTGCGGCCCAAAATTTTGCAGCATGAAAATCACTCAAGATGTACTGGACTATGCCAAGGAAAAAGGCTTGACTGAGGATAGGGTTCTGGAAGAAGGCATGAAGAAAATGTCAGAAACTTTTGTCCGAAAAGGCGCTGAGATTTATCAAAAGGTATAGAACGATTAAAAAGAATTGTCTGGGGAAAATAAAGTTCGTTTTAATCCCCAAAGGAATGTCAAATAAAAAAGGTTTCGCTTATATCAGCGAAGCCTTCTTTAAAATTAATAAAATTCTAGTTGACCAGCTTGTTGACATCAGGACGCTTTGGAGGATCGTTGGCGGGGCGAGTGGGGACGGCTGGATTGTTTTTGAACGTGGGAGCCAATTGCGCGTTGATTTTGGCGTACTCGGGATCCTTATCTGCGCCTTCTGCAATGGCTCCAATTGGACAGGCCGAATAACAACTGGTACATTCGGTGCATTCTTCGGGATCGATCACCATAAAGGGTTGTCCTTTATAATCGCCTGGATGAATACAATTCACGGGGCACACGTCCACGCATTGCGCATAAACTTCTCCCAGGCATTTTTCAGTAATAACATAGGGCATTGTTCGCCTCCTTGGGTCTTTGCCCCCTGCCGTTGGAGAGGGTTTTAAAGACATTAAAAACACCCACTAATCATATTCCTGAAGATGATTTTTTATGTGGGACGGCAAAACGTCGTTAGTTTAGAAGAGATGGCCTTTCCTTCGCAAGACCAATTTTCGCTTTTTTCTTAATAAATCAGCCTTTACGATGGGGGACCCAGAATGGTAGCTTGAGTGAGGAAAAGTTGATATTCCGTAGGGAATCCTTTAGAAAACATAATTCAGAATTCTTGAAAGCTTGCCAATTCGGTCTTAAATTTTCCCTAGTAAATTAACTGGGATGAACTATGAAGGAAAACATGGCTTCAAAAAAAGATTACTATGAATTATTAGGCGTTTCACGCAACGCTAAAGTGGATGACATCAAGAAGGCTTACAGAACTCTTGCTAAAAAATTCCATCCTGATGCTAATCCTAATAACAAAGAGGCTGAGGAAAAGTTTAAGGAAATCAACGAGGCTTATGAGGTGTTATCGGACCTCCAGAAAAAATCGGCTTACGACCAATTTGGCCATGCGGGAGTCGGGACAAGTGGTTTTACCGGTGGTTACAGCGGAGGTTTTAGACCCCAAGATTTCGGAAATGCGTCTGATTTTGAAGATATTTTTGGCGATGTTTTCAGTAATTTCTTTGGCGGGAGCGGGGGAACTCGTTCAGGCCGGTCCCGAAGCCAAGCCCAGGAAGGGGAAGATCTTCGCCATGATTTGGAACTAACTTTTGAGGAAGCGGCTTTTGGGACGACACGCGAAATTAAAATCCGAAAACTGACGACCTGTGAGATTTGTCATGGTTCAGGGGCAAAGGCCGGTTCCGGGCGGGTGGTTTGCTCTGTTTGTAAAGGAACTGGCCAGATTCGCCAATCCCAAGGTTTTTTTACCATAGCTAGAACTTGTAACCGTTGCAATGGCCAAGGGGAGATGCCCGGCACCCCCTGCTCGACCTGTCAGGGGCATGGACGCCTGGAAAAAGACAGAATAGTTTCAGTGAAAGTTCCCGCGGGAGTAGATGAGGGTTCCCGTCTAAGGCTTCGCGGCGAGGGGGAAGCGGGTCTTAACGGCGGACCAGCTGGTGATCTTTATATATTTCTTCATGTTGAAGCACATGATTTTTTTGAAAGAGATGGAAGCGACCTTCGTTGTGAGATCCCCATTACCTTTATCCAGGCTGCATTAGGTGCTGAAATAGAAGTCCCGACTTTGGAAGAGCCGGTCAAGATGAAGATACCGGCTGGAACGCAATCTGGCAAAATTTTTAGGTTGAAGGAAAAAGGCATGAGAAATCCCCAAGAGTCAGGTTTGGGGGATTTATATGTGAAGGTTGTAGTGGAGGTCCCGACGGATCTGAATTCCAAACAGAGGAAACTTTTAGAGGAGTTCGAAACCCTGACCCGAGAAAACAATACACCCCTTATCACTGATTTCATGAATAAGATGAAAATTTTTTTCGATCGCAAAAAATGAGTTTTATTCCGCGCCTTTATTTGACATCGGCCCCTTCATTCACCGAACAATATCATTTAGATGCTTCTTCGTCCCGTTATTTGGTTCGGGTATTAAGAATGCGCGAAGGGCATCACTTTTGGGGTTTTGATGCCCAGGGGTCCTTATTTGACATGGGATTGATCAAAGCGGACCCGGAACATTCTATTGCTCAAGTCATAAGCAAAAAGGAAAATATTTCAGGCATAAACAATGTTCATATCGCATTAGGTCAAAGTCTTCCCAAATCCAATAAATTGGATTTGATCCTTCAACAGGGTACGGAAATAGGTATCCATCGATTTATTCCACTGATGACGGAAAGGAGCATTTCAAGGCCACAACTATCACAATATGGGCATAAAAAAAAACGGTGGGAAAAAATAATATTAGAGGCCACTCGGCAATGCGCAAGAACGGACGTACCGCATCTGGATGGAATTACCGGTTGGCAAGAGTGTTTGAGACAAATGAAAGATTTTGATCAGGTATTGATGCCTTATGAAAAAGAGGCTCCAACTTTGAAAACGGTGTTAGAATCAAAGCCGTTCGCGCGTCGAATCCTTGTTTTAATTGGACCCGAAGGCGGGTGGGCGGCGGAAGAGATAAATTCGGGAGAACAATGTGGAGCCTCTCCTGTTCATTTGGCCACTCCAATTCTGCGAACCGAAACTGCGGGAATAGTTGTTGTTGCAATGATTCAATTTTATAAATCTTCCAATGACGGGGAAATCGGATCCAGTGAAAAAAAATAATGTGTTTATCAAAAGTGAAATAACAGGATTTAGCCAATTGGTTTTCATCCTTGGCCATCCTTTGGAGCATTCTCTATCCCCTTTCATACATAATGCCGCATTCGCTAACCTGCATCTTCCTTGGGTTTACATTCCTTTGGAGATATCATCCAGTCAAATAAAGGATGCAATAGGGGTTTTACGATCTTTCAATTCGAAAGGGGCTAATGTAACAGTACCCTATAAAGAAGCGGTGTTACCTTGGCTTGATTGGGTTGAACCGGAAGCAAGATGGCTGGGATCCGTCAATACCATTTATCGTGATGGGAAAAAACTATTTGGTGAATCTACCGATGGCGAGGGTTTTTTAAGATCACTTGGATCCTGGCGGAAAAAGTTGAGAGGTTCCGCCGGTCTTCTTTTGGGAGCGGGTGGTGCAGGGAAGGCAGTGTCAGGCGCATTATCTCGGTCGGGTGTGAAAAAGTTATATGTTTTTGATCAATTAGAGGAAAGAGCCACGGCTCTTGTTAAATTAATCCGAAAACGCAATAGAAGAATTGAAATTGCTGAAGTGTCACGACAAAATGCTGAAAAACTTTTGGCCGGTTGTGATTGGGTTATACAAGCTACTTCAACGGGATTAAAAAAAGAGGACCCTTCGCCCTTATCATTAAATTTTTCGCGTTCCCAGACATGGGTTGTCGATTTAATTTATCATCATCCTACCTCTTTTCTACTAGAAGCAAAAACGAGGCATTTGCCTTATTTAAACGGATTAGGAATGCTTTTACATCAGGGCGCTTTATCCTTTCAACGTTGGACGGGTCGCAGAGCCCCTGTGAAAATTATGAAAAGAGCTTTATTGTCCAGATTAGGGTTGGGTTGAAGGCCATAATGGACAAACGTTGACTTCAATTTTTTCCGATTCTATACTTCTTTATTGAAGTGCTTTAACCCAGTTGAAATTTCCTTCCTTTTCGAGGTTTTTAATGCCTGAATCCATGAAAAAGCGCCTGGGTGAAATGCTCGTGGATGAAGGAATTATTACCGAAGAGCAGCTTCAGGAAGCTCTTCATGAGCAAAAAATCAAAGGAGGAAGACTTGAAAAAATCCTAATCAGCCAAGGTTATGTTACTCAGGAAGTAATAATGGCATTTGTGGGAACCCAACTGGGTATCCCCCATGTTAACTTGAGTGAAATCGGCGAAATTCCAACGGATGTCGTTTTTTCTGTGCCTGAATCCATCGCTATCAATCATTGCCTTATCCCCATTGTAAAAAAAGAAAATAAGATTACGGTTGCAATGGCCGATCCATTGAATGTTTTTGCCATTGATGACATTAAAATGACAACCGAATTTGAGGTGGAACCCGCCATTGCCAGCGAAACCGAAATCAGGGCATTACAGGCTAAATACTACGGAACCGCCGCCGCAGGTGGAGGCGGAGGTGCGGAAGCTAGCGGCGATATGCAAGAGATTATCAATTCCATGGGCGCTGATAGTAATTTAGAGGTTATGGAAGAAAAGGATGAGGAAATTGATATTTCTAAATTGGAAGCTGCCGGTGAAGAGGCGCCAGTTGTTCGGTTGGTTAACCTGATTTTAACTGAAGCGGTAAGGGGAGGGGCAAGCGACATTCATATAGAACCCTACGAAAAAAATTTAAGGTGTCGTTATCGAATAGACGGAGTATTGCATGAGGTGCAATCGCCCCCGAGGTCTTTATCAGCGGCTATTTCTTCACGCATAAAAATCATGTCTTCTTTGGACATTGCTGAAAGACGGCTACCACAGGATGGGCGGATTAAAATTAAGGTTTTAGGAAAGGAGATCGATATAAGGGTTTCTATATGCCCTATCCAGTTTGGTGAAAAGATTGTTATGAGAATTTTGGATGCATCCAATTTGAGCCTGGATTTACCCAAATTGGGTTTTGAGGATGACGTTCTTCCTAAATTTGAAAAGGCAATCTTAGAACCCTATGGATTAGTATTGGCAACGGGGCCTACCGGTTCAGGGAAATCCACAACCCTTTACTCGGCGCTCCATTACATCAATAATCCGGATGTCAATATCTCGACTATTGAAGATCCGGTAGAATACAATCTTCACGGTATCAATCAAGTTAACGCAAAATCTTCTATTGGCCTCACTTTCGCGGCGGGTTTAAGGTCATTCCTTAGACAAGATCCTGACATCATTATGGTTGGGGAAATTCGAGATAAAGAAACAGCAGAAATCGCGATTAACGCCGCCTTGACGGGCCACTTGGTGTTTTCAACACTTCATACTAATGATGCGCCCGGCGCTGTCACCCGGATGGGGAATATGGGTGTGGAACCGTTTTTAATTACTTCAACTGTGCATTGTGTTGTAGCGCAACGTTTGATGAGAAGAATATGCAAAGATTGCAAAGAAGCGTATGAGGCTCCGCCAGAAATTTTAGATGAACTCCTAGTTAATGCTGCTACAGATGAAACCACGACGTTGTATCGAGGGGTAGGCTGTGCAAATTGTTCAAATACCGGTTATAAAGGCCGGATGGCGATACATGAAGTTTTAATGCTGAATGAAGATTTTCGAAAAGGTATTTTGCAACGTAAATCCTCAACTGAATTGAAGAAAATCGCAAGAGAAGGTGGTATGCAAACTCTTCGGGAATGTGGCGTGAGGAAAGTTTTAAAAGGTTTGACTACAGTTGAGGAGCTTTTGCGTGTTGCTCATGCGGATGAAGAGGATTGACGTATGATTACGAAACAAGAGAGGCGATTTTATGGTCAATATTGATACTCTTTTACGCTTAATGTTTGAAAGAAATGCTTCGGATCTTCATATCACTGCAGGAGCCCCTCCGATGTTAAGAGTCGATGGGGTTATAACGCCAACTGAGTATGAAAAACTCAGACCTGAAACCACCCAACAATTGATTTATAGTATTTTAACTGACGAGCAGAAAGAGAAATTTGAAAAAGATAATGAATTGGACGTATCTTTCGGCGTTGAAGGGGTGGGTCGCGTACGGATGAATGTTTTTCAACAAAGGGGGGCCGTGGCGGCTGCTCTTCGAAATATACCTACGACTATTCGCAATTTTGATGACCTCAAGTTACCTGCTATTGTACAAGACATCGTTAAATTACCAAAAGGTCTGGTCTTGGTAACCGGACCCACAGGTTCAGGGAAATCAACAACTTTAGCGGCAATGATTGATTGGATCAATTCCAACAGGCAGAGTCATATTATTACTATTGAAGACCCGATTGAATATGTTCATACGCACAAATCTTGTATTGTGAATCAAAGAGAAGTTGGAACAGATACACATACTTTTGCCTCGGCTTTAAAATATGCTTTGCGTGAAGATCCGGATGTGATTTTGATTGGTGAAATGCGTGACTTGGAAACCATTAATGCAGCTCTAACCATTGCTGAAACCGGTCATTTGGTTTTTGCCACACTTCATACAGTTGATGCTATCCAAACTGTTAATCGCATAATCGATGTGTTTCCTGCTTCTCAACAACAACAGGTTCGTGCACAAATATCTTTTGTTCTTCAATCTATTTTATCTCAACAGCTTCTTCCAAAGGCATATGGATCAGGTCGTGTTGTAGCAATAGAAGTTCTTATACCAACAGCTGCTGTCCGTAATTTGATTCGAGAGGAAAAAATACATCAAATTTATTCAGCTATGCAAACAGGTACGGAATATGGCATGCAAACCATGAACCAGGCATTATTCGAGCTTTATCAAAAACAACTAGTGAGTTACAACGAAATATTCTCCCGAACTTTGGATCCGAAAGAATTGCAACGCATGGTGAAGGGTGTAATTTAATTAAAATGAAGAAAAAAGGTTAATCCATGCCTCTTTTTAAATACAAAGCCAAAAACAATTTAGGAAAGATTACAGAAGGCACACAGGAAGCGGAAAATGAAGCGGCTGTCGGGGTCATATTACGCCAAAAGCGTTTGGAGTTAGTTTCTGTTTCTCCAGCAAGTAGTTTTAGTTCCATTCTTGGCTCTATTTTAAGTAAAGGGGGAAATGTAAAAACTGTCGACATTGTTGTATTTAGTCGGCAATTTTCAACAATGATTAACGCTGGACTCCCTATTTTACAGGGTTTAACAATTGTAGCCGAACAGGCAGAAAATCCAAGTTTCCGAGTCATCATGACTAAAGTTAGGGATGATATTTCCAATGGGGTGCCGTTGTCAGATGCCATGGCAAAACATCCAAAAGTTTTCTCACCGCTTTACGTTAACATGGTTAAAGCTGGAGAACAGGGCGGTATTTTAGATGTTATTTTTGAACGTTTATCGGAGTATTTAGAAAAATCGGAAGGGGTTAGCCGAAAAATTAAGGCGGCAATGATGTATCCAGCCGTAGTTTTTTCTGTGGCGATTTTGGTTGTTATTTTTTTGATGGTAAAGGTTATTCCTACCTTTGAAACAGTTTTTGCGGGCTTTGGCGCCAAGTTACCCGGCCCAACCTTAGTTGTTATTGGCATTAGTCATTTTTTATTAAGTAAAAAGGCTATCTTTATTCTGATTTTTGGAGTGGGAATATACATTGCTTTAAAATTATACCGGAAGACAAAAACGGGTGCCTATAACTGGGATAAGTTTTTGTTGCGTTTGCCGGTCATCGGAGTTTTATTGAGAAAAGCTGCTGTTGCAAAATTTGCCCGCACTTTAGGAACATTGATTAAATCAGGCGTTCCAATCATGGATGCCCTTGAAACGGTGGGTAAAACTTCGGGAAATCTGGTAATAGAAAGAGCTATATTTAATGCCAGGGAATCAGTTAAAGAAGGAAAAACTTTAACCCAGCCACTAAAAGAAAGCAATGTTTTTCCTCCAATGGTAACGCAAATGATTAATGTTGGAGAAGAAACTGGTTCCATAGATATAATGTTGTCAAAAGTTGCTGATTTCTATGAAGACGAGGTGGATGCGGCGGTAGAAGGATTAACTTCTATTATTGAGCCGATTTTAATTGTTTTTTTAGGAGTTACGCTTGGATTTATTGTAGTGGCTATGTTTATGCCAATATTTATGTTGGGAAGTATCGTTTGATAATATTTAGTTGTATTTTATAGCTGAATAGTTACTTTTTTTAAAATTTTCTCAACAAAATTTTTGTTTTTTGCATGAGGGTTAAAAAATGAGTTTTTTTTCAAAAGGAATTGTGGGTTTGGATATTGGCACTTCAAGTGTCAAGGTGATTCAATTAAAACAAAATGCTGGACAATGGCGATTAGTTTCAATGGGTATATCTGAACTTCCAAAAGAAATTCAAGAAAACAATAATCAAGACACAACGAAAAATATAATGGTTGATACCATTAAAAAACTTTTTAAAGTAAGTGGAATTAATACCAAAAAAGTTGTGACTGCTTTATCCGGCGACTCAGTGATTATACGTTATGTAAAATTGCCCTTTATGACTACTGAAGAATTACGTGGAGCAATTCCTCGAGAAGCCGAACAATACATTCCGCTAAATTTAGATCAAGTAGTTCTTGATTTTCAAATTTTGGGAGAATCCCAGGAAGACGGACAAAAAAAGTTGGATGTATTATTAGTCGCGGCAAAGGTTGATGTGGTTGATCAACATTTATCTCTTTTGAAATCGATTGGATTAACACCTTTGATTATTGATGTTGATGCTTTTGCATTGGAAAATGCTTATGAAATTAATCGAACTGAACAAGGAGAAGAAACGGTTGCTTTGATTAATTTAGGGGCGTCTTTGACAACTATTAATATTCTCGAAGGAAAGAACACTCGATTTACTCGGGATATTCCAGTGGCTGGAAATGATTTTACAAAAGAGATACAAAAAGAATTCAATTTGAAATTTTCCGAAGCTGAAGAGCTAAAGAAATCTCACGGGGCAATTTCAATGGAAGAAGATGATTTTAATTTATCCGCAATCACTCAAAAAGATGATAGGGTTTTAAGAATGTCGGATGTAATGACTCCTGTGTTAAACAAATTATTAGGAGAAATACGACGTTCATTTGATTATTATGAAACACAATCACGAAAAAAAACAGTGGAACGAGTGATCCTTTTAGGAGGAAGCGCGAAGTTAAAAAATGTAAATAGGTTTTTAGCCAGCAAGTTGGGAATACCTGTTGAGAATTTCGCTGCTTTTAGGAATATCGAGGTTGGTAAAAATATCGACTCGGAACAACTTTCTGAAAAAGAGGTTTACATGGGAGTTTGCTTAGGATTGGCACTTCGGCAGACGGAATCCTAATACATGATAAGAATAAATCTCATACCGATTAAGGAAAAAAAGAAACGTAAGGAGTTGTTCATAATAGTCTGCGTGGTTGCTGTGTTGGTTATCATCGCCATAGGTATGGCTTGGGTATATGGACTTCGCATGAGCGCTAGAGAAAATATAAAAAAAGAGATCAAGCAAGTTGATGATGAATCAAAGGAATATGAAGAAAAAATAAATGAAGAAAAAGATCTTGAGAATAAAGAAGCAAGTCTTGAAACTTTCAAGAAAACAGTCAAGAGTGTTACGGATACTCAAAAAAAAGTATTGATGGCCATGGATCAATTGGCATTGAACCTTCCGGATGGTGTCTGGCTTATGAAAATTACTCAAGGCAGGGATAAAGATAGCGAATTATATACGGTTGAAGGGTATTCTTATTCGGCTCATGACTTGCAAAATTACTTAAATTCTCTTCAAAAACCCGGAGGATTGTTTAA
The DNA here is from genome assembly GCA_963847625.1 of candidate division FCPU426 bacterium. GTDB lineage: Bacteria > Oederibacteriota > Muellerivitia > Muellerivitales > Muellerivitaceae > CAWCKJ01. The sequence goes on from CAWKAR010000038.1 coordinate 85,624, forward strand.
AGAAGTTCAACTTATAACAACAGAGAACATTTTATCGTCAAAATTTAAATTAACTGCCAGAGTTTTGGATACTAACTCATGAAAATTACACCTCTACAGCAATATATAATTTTAGGTGTTGCCGCTTTTGCTGGCTTGGTATTTTTATATTATCAATTTCTTCTCAAACCGATAAATTCTGAAATCGCAAATTTAAAGACCACGTTGGAACAAAAACAGAAAGATTTGGAAGAGGCAAAAAAAATAGTAGCAAAATATGTTGAGTTTAAGAAAAGAGCGGATTCTGTTCAAAGGGAACTCGAATGGATTCAAAACAGGATTCCTAAGACCATTGACAGGGCAAAATTAATGGAAACGGTGAATTTGTTACAAAGCCGATCTCGTGTTGTATTGACTAATTTTACATTTTCGGGGAATCCCATAGCTAGAGACTCATGGGTTGAAGTCCCTGTAAAATTAAATTTCACTTCAAGTTATAAAGGACTTCTGGATTTTTTATATCAAGTTAATATATCCAATCTGCTTATGATTGTAAGGGATGTGACGATAAGTCAACAGTTAGATCCTTTTGGAAATTATACCCTAAAAGCTGAATTGTCTTTAAATGGGATTCAAGCGAAATGAATAATTCATTGAAAACAAATATAAAACTTATTCTGGCCATGGATGTTGGATTAGGAATGATTGCTTATTTTCCCGTGTTGGCTCAACAACAAGACGTTCCGGAGCCGGTTTTCATGAATTTTTCTATTCAATCTCCCTATATTCCGTCTTATCATGGAAGGGACCCTTTCTATCCGTTACAGTCGATTTCTTACGACATTTCTAAAAAGGTATCTATCGCCGATTTGGATTATCGAGGGATTTTAAGTTTAGGTGATAAAGATATAGCATTATTTTCTTGGAAACAAGATTCAACATATAGGTTTTTATTAAAATCAAGAAAACTTTACTGTAGTTCAAATAGTACAAAAAGTTCAAAAGAACAGGTTGTGGATGGGATTGTAGGCGATATTAAAAGTTCCGAAGTGATCTTATTACAAGGCGATCAAAAAATAGTTTTTTCTCGAAGAAAATAAAGGAGTTTCATTAATGCCAAGGGCATACTCAAGGTCGGTTTGTGTTTTGGGTTTTATATTGATATTTTTCATCCCATGTTTCCTTACTTGGGCAGATGAAGCTATAGAAATTGATTTGGGAAATAACACTTCTACGTCCAAATCAACTCCGACTACGCCCAAATTAACTCCGACTCAGGTTATGCCCAATAAAATTATTTCTAAACAAAATAAACCCAGTCTAGAAAAAACAACAAACTCTTCAGTTGCAGTTAATAAATCTGGAAAGATTACAAAACCTTACGTCAACCAAGTTAGTGTTGATGTGGAGAGTGGCAAAACAAAAGTACTCATCACAGGAAAAGGCCTTACGAAACCTGATGTTTCAATGACTTCTCAAGGAGGAATATTAATTAAATTTAAAAATACGAAATTGAAAATAGCGAAAAGTATAAAAGAAAACAAAAAAAGTATAAAAACAATAAGATCTTCCATTCACGGAACAACTGCCTGGATTGTTATTGACACCGAAGGAGTTAAAACCGCAAGAGCTGAAAAAATTGTTGACGGGTTCTCTATTGTGCTAAACACGACAAATCAACCGGAGATTGAGGGAAGTTCAACGGAAAAAGGTTCTTTTGCGAATGACAAAACACCAACATCTTCTTATATGGAAAAAAGAATATTTTCCCGTCTTACGGATATTTCAATAAAACCAATTGATAAAGGGATAAAAGTTGTTTTAACATCCGACGGACCTGCAAAATACAACGTCCGTAAACTCGGTCAACCTGAAAGATTAGTTGTATGGTTTCATAACACGAAGTTGGATGTTTCCCAAAAAGGGAAGGTATTCAAAAATAATGACATGGAAATGCAAAAAGGCGGATTAATTTCGATGGAATTGAGGCAAATTGGTTTGGGCTTTTCTCCCATTTCGGACATAACTTTAATGGTTATTCCTGGAACGGTTTATAAAGTCGACAGGGATTTAAATCAAGTCATCATTACCTTAGTTCCTCCTTTTTCCGCGGAAAAATCAGGGGGGAATGAAAATCCGGTTGAAAAGAGGGGAAATTTAAATCAATTAGTTTCCATGGATCTTGAATCTGCGGATTTAAGCACAGTATTGAAAAATATTGCTGTTGAGTCTGGTTTTAGCAACGTTGACTTTGTAGGCGGCGCTATTTTTGGGGTTGTAAATGAGAAATTTAAGGATGTGCCTTTAAAAACCGCATTAGCTATTTTATTAACCCCTGGAAATTACGATTATGAGGTCCAAGGAAATACCTTAAGAATTGGACCGATTTCGTCCCTTCAGAACACAAAGAAAATTATGCCGCATGTCACGGAAATTTTAAGCCCTTCAGGGGGTATGAATCTTGGTCAGTTCGATGGTTTGGTCAGGTCCATTTTAAGTCCGACGAATGCTGTCTCAATTACCCAAGACGCAGTGCGGAATGTTTTGGTTTTAAATGGAACTGTTTCTGATATTGAAGAATATAAAAGAGCCATTAAAGATTTAAAGCTTGATGAAAATGCCTCTGGCGACAGGATTACTCGAGTCGTTAAGTTAAATTATGCTGATCCCACACAAATGATTGATATCCTGGGACAATATTTGACGCCTGTCGGAAAGGTGAAACAAGATCCACGGACTAATAACCTGGTTATATGGGAAGTTGCAAGTAATATGGGTGTTCTTTTGGAGTTGATCAAGGAAATTGATGTCAAATCCCCACAAGTTTTACTTGAGACAAATATGGTTGAAGTCCAAGATGAGAGGGATTTGAATATTGGGGTTTCTTTGTCGCTGGCGAGAAATATTGGTGATCCAAAAGTAAATGCAAATTACATTAATCCCGATAGCCAAGGGTTTCCGGGCTTTTTTGGGATCCAAACGCTTAGAAGCGGTCTTGATATCAATGCCCAAATTTCGGCGGCGGAAGCTAGAAAAAAGGCAAAGATTATTTCCCGGCCCAGGGTTGCCACAGCCAATGGGGTTGCAGCAGAAATTGACACGGTTGAAAACGTTGTTATAGTAAACACAACACAGAATATAAATGGAAACTTAACAACAAACCAAACGACCTTTACTCAATTGCCGCTTCCAATCTCATTAAAGGTAACACCTCGGATTACTGACGATGGTAGAATTACAACCAATTTGGCTGTGACAGTCACTTCTGCGACGGGACCTATTGTTAGTGGGCCAAACGGGGCCCAGGGGCCCCCACCAACGAGTGTTCAGGATACCAACACTACAATAACGACAAAAAACGGAGAAACTATCGTTATTGGAGGCCTTGTCCGTTATACGGTTAATGATACAGTGAATGGAATTCCTCTTTTATCGAGTTTGCCTATCATTGGTACCCTTTTCCAAAACCGGACTTATACTAATCAGAAAGTAGAATTGGTGATATTTATAACTCCCACCTTATTGGAAGATTAATTTTTTCCATGTTTGGCAATTCATAAGCGCCTTCATCATAAAGGCGCTTATTTTTTTTGACTTATAATGTTGTTAAACTAAGAAGAAATAACATTAAATTGTCGATTCGAATCTTAAATGTAACTTCATTTAAAAAAATAAGAAAAGGATGAAATCTTGGGTATTCGTTTTTTGACGGCTGGTGAGTCACACGGAAAAGGCCTTGTTGCCATTTTGGAGGGTTTCCCGGCGAACCTTTTTGTTACTGCGGAGAATATCAATTCGGAACTAATTCGCCGTCAAAAAGGATATGGGCGCGGCGGAAGAATGAAGATAGAAAAAGACCAAGTGGAAATATTTTCCGGTGTGAAAAAGGGTTTGACGTTGGGTTCGCCTATCGCTTTTTTGATTAAAAATATGGATTATGAAAATTGGGAAAAAATAATGACACCTGATCCGGGTGATATCCGGCACATGAATTCCTTATATCGCCCGAGGCCTGGGCATGCCGATCTTCCTGGCGGCATAAAATATAATCAGCATGATTTAAGAAATATATTGGAGAGAGCCAGCGCAAGGGAGACGACCATCCGGGTTGCGGCGGGCGCTGTGGCAAAGAAGTTTTTAAGCGATTTTGGCATTCACGTTCAAAGCCATGTAATCCAATTAGGGCCCGCTAAAGTCAAGAATCAAAATATACCCTTTTCCAGGTTGAATAAATTGGCGGATCGTTCTCCCGTCAGAATATTGCAAAAAAATGTTGAAAAAAAAGCCATGCATCAAATCAATCGAGCAAGAGAAACCGGCGATACTCTGGGCGGAGTTTTTGAAATCATAGCAACCGGTGTTCCGATAGGTCTGGGCAGTCACGTGCATTGGGATCGAAAGTTGGATGCTCGCTTAGCACATTCAATGATGAGTATACAAGCCGTAAAAGGGGTTGAAATCGGGCAAGGTTTTGAGAATGCCGGAAAATTCGGATCAGAAGTTCATGATGAAATTGCTTTTAATAAAAAAAAAGGATTTTATCATCTCACAAACCGGGCCGGGGGAATAGAGGGTGGAATTTCAAACGGGGAGCCGATTGTGGTGCGTGTTGCCAAGAAGCCCATCTCCACTCTTCGTCGGCCTCTTCGCTCAATTGATATACGATCAAAGGAAAAAATCAGTGCTGCTTATGAAAGATCTGATGTATGCGCTTTACCAGCCGCTTCGATCATTGGGGAGGCTATTTGCGCATGGGTTCTTGCGGATTCCTTTTTAGAGAAATTTGGCGGGGATTTTATGGAAGAAATCCACAAGCGTTATCAATTGTATTTAACGCATATCAAAAGGTACTAAACCCTCTAATGCATTCCCATGAAAATGTAATCCTAATAGGTTTTATGGGCTCGGGAAAGACTTCTACGGGAAAAGAACTAGCCCCATTACTTCAATACGGTTTTTGGGATATCGATCAGTGGATTGAAGAAAAAATGAAAAAAAAAATACATGAACTTTTTCACGACGAAGGTGAATTATTTTTTCGCGAGAAGGAAAAAGAAGCTATTCATTGGTTCGATGGAAAGAAAAAATATGTGATTTCTACAGGCGGGGGTATTTGGATAAATGAGGAAAACCGCAAACAACTGCTGGATAAGGGTTTATGTGTTTGGTTAAAAGTTTCACCGCAGCAGGCTTTGAATAGAATTGTACACAGTTTATCACAGAGACCTTTGTTGGCCAGGGAACCGGATCCGTTAAAAGTGATTGAAAAAATGATGGAAGAAAGGAATGTTTTTTATAGCCAAGCTCACATATCAATCAATACCGATGGGAAACAGCCGAAAGAAGTCGCTCTTGAGATACAAAAAATATTAAATAACCAGAAAAATTGTTGGGAAATAAATTAGGTAAAGAACAATCTATCAGTCAATTCATCTGTTAAAAATAAAATTAATTACCGCCCTGTTTAACGGACCAAAGTTGCGCAGAATGATAGAATTAGAAACTAAAAAATTAGTAATCAAATGCCAAAAAGGATTTATTTTATAGACGCTTTTTTGCCATCATTGCTTAATGTGCTCAGAGTAATTTTCAGTATAAAGACATATCTGTTTGGAACTTCTCATGGGCGGGAAGCCAAGTAACTGATAAGTCATCTGCCGGAATAAGTCTATCAGGTCAATTAGTAACATGACCCCACTCGTTATTTCAACGAATCTTAGAGAATTTGGTTTTAGTATGTTCTATTATCAAAATTGTAAATTCTTTAACCCGGATTTCCCAGATGAAATTACCTTTCGAGTATAATAAGGCGTCGTTTGGCCATACAAACAAAGGTTTTTCTTCACTTTGGGGACCACGAGAGGGGGGAATGCAATGGGTGAAAGGGGAAAAGACGCTCTTCGGGTGGTTTTTGATCCTGGTCTCAAGCTGGAGTTCCATGGCGCGAAGGTCACTTCCGATGGCGGGTTGATTCCCTATCGTGAACTCGATGAAGCCTTTGGTTTGACTGACAGAACGGAAAACCTTCTGAGGGATCGGCGAACCGGCAAGAATACGCAACATACGATGACGGCGCTTTTGCGGCAATCAATCTACAGCCGCCTAGCCGGTTACGAGGACACCAACGACGCAGAACGATTGAGTGTTGATCCGGCGATGCGGCATGTGATCGGAGGACGGGCCAAGGAAAAACAAGCTGCCTCCACCAGCCAGATGGGACGTTTCGAGACGGAAGTTCTCACCCAGTCGAAGAACCAGACCGGTCTGATTGACCTATCTGGCCAATGGATTGATGGTGTCCATGAAAAAAAGCCCATCCAGCAGATTATTCTCGACATGGACAGCTCCGTGAGTGAAACCTACGGGGACCAAGAAGGTTCCTTGTACAACGGTTACTTCGGCTGTACCTGTTACCATCCCCTGTTTTGTTTCAACCAGTTTGGCGATTTGGAACGGGCAATGTTGCGCAACGGCAATGTGGCCAGCGCCCACGAGTGGCGGTCGGTTCTTGAACCAGTGGTTGTCCGTTATCGGGGTCTTTCCATCAGCCGTTTTTTCCGGGGTGACGCGGCCTTCGCCCGTCAGGAACTATACGAGTACCTAGAAGACGAAGGATACCTTTATGCGATCCGCCAACCCGCCAATGGCGTGCTACAAAGAGAAATTGAGCCATTTTTGACCCGTCCCGTGGGCCGCCCTTCCCACAAGCCGGTTGTCCGGTATCACAGCTTCCAATACCAAGCCGTCAGCTGGGACAAACCCCGCCGCGTGGTGGCGAAGATTGAGCATCACAACGGCGAACTTTTCCCGAGGGTGGGTTTCATCGTGACGAACATGCGACGACCGGCACCCCAGGTGGTGAAGTTCTACAACGGAAGAGGTACGGCTGAGCAATGGATCAAGGAGGGAAAGTACGCGATGAAGTGGACAAGACTAAGCTGCCACGACTTCGCGGACAACCAAGTAAGGTTGCAACTATTTGCACTGGCTTACAACTTGGGCAACTTCCTTCGCCGTCTAGCCCTGCCAGAACTGGTGAAGCATTGGTCGCTGACGACGTTGCGAGAAAAACTTATCAAAATCGGAGCTAACGTTATCCGCCATTCGCGGTACGTGGTTTTCCAGATGGCGGAGGTGATGGTTACCCAACGCCTGTTTGCTGAAATCCTTGGACGGATAAGGCTACTGGCGATGGTAAGGCCGCGAGCGCCAGTACTGCGATAACCGCAGGAACACTTCATGGCTTCAACCGGATCAACCATCGTGGGATAGGTGTGCGTTCACAACGAGAATTGGCTTTCTGGAAGGTCATTTTCAACTTTTTTGGGGCACAGAAACCCTTTTTTGGGCTCATTTCGCTGGCCTTGGGCCAGAAAATTCCGGATACGGGTGGAAGAAGCGGGGGGGGGAATATAATGAGAAACAAATTACCCGGCAATGTTTTCAGAGAAGGTCATCTGGGAAATTCCGGTTTAAGGGCTTTATTAGTTGTAGTTTGAGTTGTTAGTTTGTTTTTGCTAAATTTTGAGGCTTGTCGCCATATCCGGAATGTGGATATTTTGCGAAAAAGTTGAGAGGCTGATTAGATGAAAAAAATTACCGTAAATATTAATAAAAACAAATATAACATCTTGATTCAAAAAGATATTTTGAGATATGCGCATAAATATATGCCGCATGTGATTTTTTCCGATAAATTACTAATTCTTTCCACACATAATATTTACAAAAAGCACGGTTATAAATTATTAAAAAGTTTAAAAAAGATTGGTAAAAAAATTTATGTTTATCTGATCCCGGATGGAGAAATATTTAAGAATCAAAAATATTTATTTTCTGTATTAAACAAAATGTCGGAATTGGGATTTCAAAGGGATTCTTGCTTAATCGCACTAGGCGGCGGAGTTATAGGCGATTTAGGGGGTTTTGCCGCTTCGATTTATATGCGTGGAATCGAATTTGTCCAGTGCCCTACGACCTTGTTGGCCCAAGTTGACGCTAGTATTGGGGGCAAAACAGCCGTTGATTTTTATGGTATAAAAAATCTAATAGGTTCCTTTTACCAGCCAAAGATGGTTTTAGCCGATACTAAAGTTATCAATACACTTACCGAAAGACAGTTTAGGACTGGTTTAGCCGAAATAATAAAACATGGAATTGTATTAGATCCTAAACTATTTTGTTATTTGGAGAAAAATTTAAAAGTTGTTTTGAAACGTAATCCAATTATTATGCAAACTGTCATCGCAAGATCCTGCAAAATAAAGGCCCTGATAGTATCAGAGGATGAAAAAGAAGTAGGAAAAAGGATGTGGCTCAATTATGGCCATACACTAGGTCATGCATTAGAAGCTTATTATGGGTATCAATTATTAACTCACGGAGAAGCAGTGGCTTATGGAATAAGATTCGCGTCTTTACTTTCGATTCATATGAGACTTTGCGATTCAACTGTTGTTGCCCGTCAATATGACTTGTTAAAAAGAGCTGGTTTATTTCGGAAAGTGCCAGCATTCGATAAAAATAAGATTTATCAGAAAATGTTTCTAGATAAGAAATCAAGAAAAGGTGGAATCCAATTTGTATTGACAAGAAAAATAGGTCTTGTTAGCATTCAAGAAAATGTGCCAAAACCCGTTGTTTTTTCAGCTTTAAACCAACTTCAAGCTGAAGCAAGTGAGAATCATTAAAGAAATGTCGAAGGATCAAATTACGTCTGAAATTAACGAGCTTAAAAAAAAATTGGAAGAAAATCCGGATTCATTGGTATTTGCTCTTTTGGCGGATGCTTACCGGAAACAAGGAAATTTAAACCAAGCCTATGAGATTTGCCAAAAAGGTCTTCAAAAACATCCTAATTATAACATCGCACAAATTGTACTAGGTAGGATATTTCAGGAACAAAAAAAGGTGGATGAAGCTTCATCTGAATTCAAAAAAGTACTTGAAGGGGATCCAGAAAATATCATGGCACATTCTCTTTTGGGCTCGCTCCATATGGAAAAAAAAGAATATCAGGAAGCAATTGAAGAATATCAAAAAGTTTTAACTTTGAATCCGGACGATGAAAATGCCCCGATTGCTTTAAAAGATGCGATTGAAAAAGCAGCAAGTGAACAAAGAAGAAATAACAAAACCATTAAAAAAGAATCCGCGGATGTGAATTCAAATACTTCGACGAAAGAAAGCAATGTCACGTTAACCCTGGCGGAGCTTTACTTAAAACAGAATCATTTTGATAAGGCGATAGAAGTATTTCAGGAACTATTGGCAAATGATCCTCAGAACCTTATGCTTCGCCAAAAACTTTCAGAAGCTGTTGAAAGACAACAAAAAGATTCTGCCTTCGGGCCGGTTGTTTCCAAACTAAAGAAAAATGAATTCACGCAACCGCCGGATCATAAAGAAGATATCTTAGTAGAAGAATCGAAAACTGAAGGTAAAAAATATTCAAAGAAAAAAGAAGATGATTCCAAGTTTACGAATGAAGATATTCTACAAGTTATGAGGCGTGGCAGTAAGGATGACATACTGGTAGAAGAGAAGAATATACCCGACCTTAAAAAAGTTGAACCTTTGCCCGTAACTCAGGAAACCATAGAGAAAACTTCAACCACTAAGTGGGACAACAAAAAAAATGGGGAATTAAAGAGTATTTTGGTGGAACTGGGGAGTGTTGATGGAATAATACTTTGTTTTTTAAGCGATCTGGAAGGAAATCTCGTTGTTTCATTAGGTGAAACGGGTAATAATGCTGCTTTGGGAAAACAAACAAATAACTTATTTGATAGTATCACCAAATCGGTAAATAAATTAAACCAAGGTTATTCGCAACAAATATTAATAACATCAGATTCAGGCCATATACTGTTGGTATCTTTCCCAGAATTGATTTTAATAGTATTGACCAATACTAAAATCAACTTGGGTTATTTGCGACTCACATTAGATTCAGCCAAAAAGAAAATAGATAAAATATTAAAATAGCGGAAAAGATTTATTTTTTTGGGGAAAAAGATCTTCCGATTAGGGCTTACACCATGGATTTTAAAAAAATACTAGAAGAAACAATATCAAACGTTGAGGGCGCAATTGGGGCAGGTTTAGTGGGGATGGATGGAATTGTTATCGATCAAATCTCTCGGAATCCAACATTTGATATTAATGCGGTTGGCGCTGAATATTCCAGCATCATAAAAAATGCCATGCGGGCTTCCTCTAATTTCGGTTTAGGAAATACAGCTGAAATATTAATTACAACAGATAAGGCAACCATGATCATGATGATGGTCGGCCAGACATATTTCATAACACTCGCAATTAACTTGGATGGCAATTTGGGACGAGGAAGGCTGGAGTTGAAAAAAGCCATCCCGAAGTTTGAAAAAGAGTTATCCTGAATTTGTTGAATCCCCAAGTTAATTCACCCGAACCCGAACCATCAAATCCTGAATTGTTGAATTATTCCCGGTTAAAAAATGTTTTTCAATCGTGGTTTTGGCGTTATTACGACCATTTGGGACATTTACTCCTTTATAATTTTTTTTGGGTCTGTTGTCTTACAACTGTGGATTATTTTGTTTGGAGCCGGGGTTGGTGTGGTTCTTGGAGTAAGTTGAATCCAATTACGGTTTTTGCTTTATTTTTATTTGACTGCGGAATATCCGTGGGTTGGGCTTATCTTGTCTTCCGGATTTTTTGTGAAGGGTCTGGCCAGTTAAAAGACTATTGGGTGGGTTTCCGTCTCTATATTTTCAAAGCGATGGGTATTGCAGGAATTTCTTATTTGGTATTTTTATTAATATTTTATGATCTTTTGTTTTATTGGCCTAAGTTAAGCCAAATGAATATATTGAGTTGTTTATTTTTTGGGTTGACTCTATGGATTATATTTTTCTTTTTGTGCTGTATGTTTTATCAAATGCCGATATTGTTTTTTCAAAATCCCCCTTTTTGGAAAATTTATTATAGATCTTGCCTGCTGGTAATCGGGAATACTTGGTTATCCATATCCATGATTATATTTTTTTCCATCTCATTTATTTTTTATTTAGTGGCTCCTGTGACATGGTTTTTTTGCGGTTTAGTCTACTTTTTTTCCTTCCAATGTGTTGTGCTTGAAAAGAGTTTTATTAAGTATAAAATAATAATCAACGATAAGCCTTTACCAGAATTCCTTCAATATTTAGATATTGAAGGAAAAAGAGGGTGGAGTGAATTTTTTCGTCCTTGGGAGAATTGATGAATAAATCAGTTAGATGGGGATTGCTTTTAACGATCGTTATTATAATTTACCTCTTAATAAGCGGAAATCGTGGTCTATGGAATTTGTATCAATTGCACCAGGAGAAGGTAAAGCTGATAACTGAAGTAAAACATTTGGATTCTGACATACTGCAAAATCAAATTGAGTATAAATCGTTTGGAAAGAATAATTCGAGTTTGGAAAAACAAGCCCGAGAAGATTTGAATCTTATAAAACCAGGTGAAATTGAATATAAGTTTACATCATCAGATAGGGGCCACTAATTTCAAGCCATTAAACTTGGTTGACTTCCTTGGCCTGGCCGGTTATCTTACTCTTCTTCAAAAAATTTCCACGAAATTATTATTTCTATTTTTCACAATAGAGATTATTTTTTTGAATAATCCTTTTGAGAGGAATGGAAATTTAGAATGTATAAGAGATTAAAAATAATTACATGCTGGCCGAGATGGCGGAATTGGCAGACGCAAGGGACTTAAAATCCCTCGGGCCAAAAGCCCGTCCCGGTTCGATTCCGGGTCTCGGCACCAAAATATTAAAGGTGTTTTTGGCACCAAAAAGACGCGGGGTGGAGCAGCCTGGTAGCTCGTTGGGCTCATAACCCAAAGGTCGCTGGTTCAAATCCAGCCCCCGCAACCAATGGAAAAGCCGCCCATAAGGGCGGCTTTTTTTTTAATGAGGACAGTCCGTCTTGGCCATTGAATGTTAATGCCGGTTGTCCATTTCATCCTTGGCATTAAAAGATCATTAAAACATTCGGAGTTAATTTTTGCGAACTTCAGCATCAATTGCGCATTGGATGCCTTATTTGGAGGAATATTTAAACAACCTCATTCTTTTAGAAGATGGAGCATCAGAACTTTTCCGCTTATCCCTTCTGGGGGAAAAGTTTATTTCTTCCCCCCTGGCAGAACCCATTTGGGGTTATAAGAATGTCAATCATCCCTTTAAAGCATTTCACGATCATCTATTAAAACGAGGGTTGAAAAAGGCGAGAAACCCGAATGTTTATGGAATCAAGGTGGATTGCGTTTATTACAGGGAGGATTTGGGTAAAATACTTTTTGTTATATCGCGAAGTCATAAAAACGGGGATATTGATTCTAAAATTGTTAAAGGTGGAATTAAAAATAAGGTTTCATTTCTTTCGCAAAATCCCCATTCTGTCGAGGTCAAATATTTAGACCGTCATTTTGATGTGAATGTACCGCAAGTGGGCCGTTATATTTTGGAAAAAGGGCTCAGGTTGAAGGAAAATCAAATAATAAAACCCGGCTTGATATTTTGGCTGGCGAGAGATTTAACTAACATCATGGAATTAATGATTTGTCATCGGGAATTACAAGATGAGGCGTTAATGGATATGTCCGAAATACGACCGCCCAGTTTGATCAATCAATTCCTTGCGAATCTTAAATCCAACGGGCCGGGTTCTGTTGTCTGGGAATCTGCGCAAAAACTATTTTTAGAAAACCATCCAAAAGAGAAAATCGTCCTGGTCACTGGCTGGTATTGGAAATTTCTAACCCAAGTTTCGCAATTGCTTAGGGAAAAAACCAACGGAAGAGACAAGTGACTCTGAAATGGCTAAATCAAACAACATGAACCGGGATCTTACTTCATCGAGACCTGTTGCCCTAGTAACGGGTGGATCAAGCTCCTTGGGAAGGGCGATAAGCTTGAAAATGGTTCAGCAGGGAATGAGGGTTGTCCTTCACTTCAATCGATCCAAGGATGAAACCGAAAATCTTCAAAGGGAAATACAAGGACTGGGAGGCCAAACATTTTCCGTCCGGGCTGATTTGAACAACCCAAGCCAGGCAAAACTGCTGGTGAAAAAAACAATCCGAAAGTGGGGAAGACTGGATCTATTAATCAATAACGCGTCGATTTTTAAACCGACCCCCTTCATTGACGTCGACACCAGGAATTGGGATGAAATTTTTCGCGTGAATGTCATATCGCCTTTCGCTTTATCCGTCGAAGCCGGAAAATGGCTGAGAAAAACCAAGGGATGTATCGTGAATATTACTGATATCTATGGCCAAGAACCTCGGTTAAAAAACTATGCGGCCTATTGCGCTTCTAAAGCCGCCCTTATTTCTTTAACAAAATGGTTGGCGTTCCATTTAGGCCCGGTGATTCGCGTTAATGCGGTATCCCCTGGCGCTATTACTTTCCCAAAAAATTACAAAACAAGAAAAAAAATGGTTCTAATTGATAAATCACTATTAAAAAGAATGGGAAAGCCTGAAGACATTGCCGAAGCAGTTTGGTTCTTAAATTCAAATCCCTTTATTACTGGTCAAGTTTTAAATGTGGATGGGGGGCGTTTTATATGAAAACCGGTCTTGGTTGAAATGATTTAAATGTTTCTGGTGGCAGACGATTTATGCGCTGTGTTCCGCTTTTAAAAGCGGCTGATATTTCAATCATTGATTTTCCATTTTTGGGGTGTATGAGGTTTGGACATATTTCTAGAAGGGGAAAAAGCACAAAAGCCTTTTTTTCAATATCAGGATGAGGAATTGAAAAAGATTTGTTATTGATCACGGAATCGCCAAATAGTATCAAATCAATGTCAACGGTTCTTGGGCCAAATGTTTTATGACTTTTCCTTCTTTTATTCTGTTCTTCTAACCTCAAAATCCAACGGCGGATTACTTCCGGATCCTCATTGCTTTTTCGGCCGGCAACCACCATATTCCAAAAATAGGGCTGTTTTACATAACCAACTGGTTTAGTTCTGTAAACATGCGATATGCCCTCTAGTGGAAACTTTTTTCCTATTTCCTCAAGGGCCCTTTCCAAGTGAAGTTTAGGAGAAAGGTTTGAACCGAGGCTGAAAAAGGCAAGATGACGGGAAGTATTAAAAAATGATGTCCTGTGAATTTCCACCCCCACATTTTGCGAACCCCGGATGGCGCCGGGTTTGGAAACCTTCAAAAATATCTCCGGCAAGCAGAATTTCTCCATCAGGTAACGGGATAATTCCTCAGCGAGGGTTTCAATCAATTGATAGCTGCTTTTCTCGACGAATAAAATCGTGTTTTTCGCGATTCTCTTATAGTCGATCGCGTCTTCGATTTTATCGGTTTGCGCGGCTGAGCGGATGTCACAAGGGAACTTCAAATCGATAAGGATGTTTTGCTTTTGTTTCCGTTCCCACTTGAAAATCCCGATGATGCATCGGATTTTGAGTCCGGTTAAATGGATGTAATCATCAATGTTCAATTTCTTCTCCAGGGAATCAACGGCATCTTTTTATTAGAATTTAATATCTCCAGTTTAAACAATAGTTATGAATGACTTTAGGGGATGAGCACGGTCAAACCGCCCCCGACGAAATTCCCCCGATAAAGGATTTTCAACAAAACATATAGATATTCAGCCAGTTAGGCAACAGTCTTTTTGTCTAATTAGAATTCCGGTTGACGGTTCATGAGGGTTTTGTTTTTATGGGGCTATGAATTACTTGAAAAAGATATCCCAATTTCGGCCCCACATTCCAGGGGTCATGGGTTTGGTTTTTTTGAATATTATCCTCTTTGGTGATGTTTTATTTAACAACGGCGCCCGAATTCTATCAAGCTCTCAAGCCGATATTTTTCTCCACTTCGCCGCTTGGCGGGAGTTCGCCTTTGATCAGCTTCGGCAAGGGCATCTGGTATTGTGGAATCCGCATTATCTTTGCGGAGCGCCATTTCTGGGCGGGTTTGAATCGGCCATCCTTTATCCGCCCAATTGGCTTTACCTGCTTTTGCCTCTTCCTCAGGCCATCAATGCCGGAATCATTCTCCATGTCTTCCTCGCGGGTTTTTTCACGTACCTTTGGGCGGCCAACCGAGGGCTTCATCCCCTGGCTTGTTTTGTCGCGGGAGTGATTTTTATGTTTGGGGGATCCTATTTCTTGCATCTATACGCCGGGCATTTGCCGAATCTTTGCGCGATGGTTTGGGCTCCTCTGATTTTTTTAGCGGTGGATGGTTTATTGGGAAAAAATTCGTTTGGCTGGATTCTTTTGGGAATTTTTGCCGTTTCTATGCAAATCTTGGCGGGCCATCCCCAGTACGTTTATTTTACGGCGATCATGGCGGTGATTTATTTGCTCTTAAATATAAAAATAAATTCCAATAAATCCAAATTGGTGCTGGGCTTGATTTCAATCTTAACGGGAGCCGGGTTTCTGACTGCTATTCAATTATGGACAGGCCTTCAAGCGGCAAATGAATGCGGGCGCGACATAGCGATGGAATACCATTCGGCGAGTTCCTTTTTTTTCCCACCCGAAAATCTGATGACTTTAATATTGCCTGAAATCTTCGGAAATCTTGAGGCGTGCCACTACTGGGGCCGTTGGTTTTTATGGGAGATGTCCCTTTTTATCGGTGTCACGGCTTTTATTTTGGCGGCCATAGGCGCATTCGGGGCCGCCTCGAATAAAAAAAGAAGGGAATTAATTCTCGCGATCTTAGCATTTATTTTTTCGGTCGGAGTTTCCACGCCCCTTTATCGTTTCTTTTATGATTACCTTCCGTTATTCAAGGGATTTAGGGGAATTAGCAAATTTGATTTTTTAACCGCTCTCTTTCTATCCATGTTAGCCGCCATTGGCTTGGATTATTTATTGAAGGCCAAAAGAATCCCGCGATGGCCTGGATTTCTCGCGATGTTTTTTGGATTCCTCATGGCTATCACGGGGGCGTGCGTTTTCTTTTCACTTCAACAAGGCCCGAAAGGTTTTTGGGGCGACATGATTCTTTCCATCCCTTGGCTGAAGACGCATCTTCTCTCCTTGAATTTAGACTCGAGAAACAAATTCATTCAAGACGCGGGCCTGCATTCCGCCGAGAGTTTATGGGTCGGGGCCGCCACTGCGGCACTCTTGTCGGTTTTTCTTGTTTTCCGAAATTCCCAACCCAAATGGGTTTATGCCATTGCCGCGGTTTCAATCCTGGAACTTTTTGTGTTTGCCCGGATGAACCGTCCCACTTTTGAATGGCCCTCGCTCCAAAAACAATTCACCGCTTTCAGAAGCCCGTATGAAAACGACAAGGGGGATTACCGGGTTTATGGAACCGCCAGCGCTTCCTTGGTCACGGGCGGATTTGATATTTGGGAAGACGAGCCCATGATTTTGGCTCGATACGGCTGTTTTGTTTGTTACAGCCAGGGACTTCCGGAAAGCCGGTTATTTTCAGTCGTGCCGATTTTCAAAAAGTTTTCCAAAGTTTTCGCCCTGGTCCGCTTAAAGTACTTAATGTGTACCATTGAGGACAAACTCCAGATTTATACCCTGCCATTCAAGCCTTTGCCCAGGATGCTGCTGATGGATCATTGGGAGATCGTGAGCGATCCCAAGAAAATACTGGAGTCCCTATTTGCGCCGGAATTTGATCCTGCCAAAAAAGTTTATTTGGAAAACCCGCCTGGTTTGGCGCCCTCCACCGGCGTTGGAAAAGGTTCGGTCGAGTGGAAGGATTTATCCACAGACAGCATCGAGATTCAGGCTACCGTTACGAACGCCTCCATTTTATTGGTGACCGATAATTACAGCCCGGGATGGAAAATCTGGCCCTTCCCGGACAGCGGCCAAACCCAATACCAGGTCATGCCAGGGGACGCTTTTTTACGCGCGATACCCCTTACCCCGGGGAAACACCATTTTATTTTAGAGTACCTTCCGCGGGCCTTCCTTTGGGGTAAATGGGTGTCTATCTTTTCAATCTTTTCTTATGTTTTAATAATGCTGGTCTGGTTAAAAAAAATAAAAGTGCACCTTTAAAAAACCGCGGGGGTTCACAACATCGGAACCTGTTTTTAATCTTACCCGGGGGTGAAGGGCCGGTTTTAAGGTGTGCCTCGGAAAAAGCGATAAAAATGAAAATTGAAAAGCTGTTCTCCGAAAAAAAACGGATCCTGTCTTTTGAGCTCTTCGCCCCCAAAAGGGAGGAGGACACGGGCCCGCTCTTTCAAACCGCGGAGGAGTTGAAAAAACTCAATCCGGACTATATTTCAGTTACTTACGGGGCTGGGGGGACCAGCCGGAACCTGACCTACGAGATCGCGGTTCAACTCAAACGCATGGGTATCCTGCCCTTGATGCATTTTACTTGCGCGGGTCAATCCCGCGACGAGATCCGCGCGGCCTTGTCGAAGGTGAAAGGCGCCGGGATTGAGAACCTGCTTGCTTTGCGCGGCGACCCCCCCCAAGGGACGAGTCCATTTATCCCCCCGGCAGATGGTTTCCGGTACGCCAACGAGCTGGTCGAGTTTATCCGCTCTGAAAACTATGATTTTTGCATCGGGGTGGCGGGGTATCCCGAGGGACATCCGGAGTCCAAGAGTAAAGAGGAAGATTTAAAAAACCTTAAAAGGAAAGTCGACTCGGGAGGACGGTTTATCGTCACGCAGTTGTTTTTTGATAACCGGGATTATTTCCAATTCGTCCGGAATGTCCGGGGCATGGGAATGTCATTGCCCGTCCAGCCCGGAATGTGGTTATTGACCGATTATTCCCAGATCAAGAAAATTTGCACCCTCTGCGGCTCGAAAATCCCCGATGCGTTAAATGAAAAACTGGAACCCGTCAAACTCGACAAGGAAGCCGTCATCCGAATCGGTATCGAACAGGCGACCAGGCAATGCGAGGATTTGTTGAAGAACGGAGCGCCCGGCATCCATTTTTACGTGCTGAATAAGAGCCGTTTTGTCCAAAGAGTGCTGGAAAACCTCAGGGAAAAAGGTTGGACCTTTTAAATAAAGTATATTTGGAAAAAACCGATTCCATCAAACGGCCACCTTCCTTTTTTCGGGCTTTTATCCCTTTGTGCTTGAAAAATTTAGGGATATACTAAAAAGGTAATCGTTTATAAATCCAGCTTAGGGGAAAACATGACCGATACCACCTCTGTTTTTAGCCGTCTTCGTCACGTGCTTCAAAATACATATTTTTTTCAATCCTTGAAAATGAATGAATTAGACGAATTGATTGGCCACTTGCGGATGATCCGGGTACAAAAAAAATATGAAATAATTAAACAGGGTGATCCGGGTGACGCCTTTTATCTCATTGCCGCAGGGAAAGTTTCGGTATGGAAAAAGAAGGGATTTAAAAACACGAAAGTGGCCGAATTGAGTACGGATGATTTTTTCGGGGAGATGGCTTTGCTCTCGAATGAACCAAGAAATGCCACCATTATCGCTGAAGAAGTGACTGAATTATTCATTCTTCAAAAATACGATTTCGAGAAGATTTTGATGAAAAACCCGGCCATTGCCCAGGAGCTCAAGCAGGCCTACTTTGACCGTAAGGGAAAATAAAGAATCCCTCATCATCGGTGATTGACCGGCTGGTTTAAGGCCCCGGCTTTAGCCGGGGACATGCCAACTATCCATAAAGAATAATGAAGTTGGTATAGCACCGATTATCATAACAGTCTTATGGAGAATCGGCGCATGCCCCGGCCAAGTGGCGACCCGAAGCACTGCCCTACGTTGCGGTGCGGAGGGCCGTCCCTTGACAAAAACCAGGAAGATTGGCATATTTTCTCCTTGTTTCGCAGCCACAAGCCTCAAAGTTCCGAACGATTTTTCTCCCTTTGAGTTTTAATCAAGTTGTTGATTAGGTTTATTAACGGCGGGGTAGCTCAGCTGGTTAGAGCATTCGGCTCATACCCGAAGTGTCGGCGGTTCGAATCCGCCCCCCGCTACCATAACTTTGCCGTTGTCCCCGGTGGTAAATCCCCATGAACGATCTGCGCCTTCCCTCAATCCCCCTACCGTTAAAATCCCGTCTTGTGGTGGGCGTTTCGGGCGGGGCGGATTCCGTGGCGCTTTTAGAGATCCTGGCCCGCCAATGGCCTCAATCCAAAGAGACCCTATTCGCGGCGCATGTCAATTACGGCCTTCGAAAGGGGAACTCCGAAAAAGATGAGGAGTTAGTCCGCTCGCATTGCCGCGCAAGGGGGATCCAACTCCGGGTATTGAAATTAAAGGGTTTTAAGAAAAAACGCAAATCGGAAAAAAGATCGTTGCAGGATTACGCGCGCGAAATCAGATATTCCTTTTTCGCCCGGTTAGTGAAGGAAAAGAAGGCTTGGGGTGTTGTGGTGGCCCACCACCTGGAAGACCAGGCGGAAACAATCCTTGACCGTTTATTACGGGGAGCGGGCCCCCGGGGCCTGTCTGGTTTAAGGGAAGTGCAGGAATTATTTATTCCTTCCCGCCATTTTTCCCTGAAGATTTGGCGTCCATTTCTTCCCTATACCAAATCAAATATTTTGGAATTTCTTGAAAAATGGAATATTCCATGGAGGGAGGACGAGACTAACTTTCAAAATCATTACCGCCGGAACCAAATCCGCAACCAAATAATTCCCTTTTTATCCGAGTGGAATCCTACGTTCACTCAATCCTTGTTTCGGATCGGGGAGATCACGAGTGCCGAGGACCAATATTTAGACTCCATCATGCCCCTCTTGGTTAAACGGGTGAGGGGTATTTGGAGGGGTAGATCATTTGAGTTTTACGCGCCCGCTTTTCATAAGATCCATATGGCATTGAAGAGACGTTTTGTCAGATTCGTCGTTGAAAAATCCAATAACCATGCCCGTGGGCTTTCTTTCAGGGGGATTCAAGAGATAATTCGTTTGTGGGAAGGCTATGATTCGGGTC
>CAWKAR010000039.1:0-250822 GCA_963847625.1 candidate division FCPU426 bacterium
GAGATAAAAAATCCGGCTTATAATAACACTGGATTCAGGTCGATTAAACGGCTGGGGAATGGTTATGAGTATTCTGGACCGCATCGAAGTCATTACCGGGGACATCACGACGCTTAAAGTGGACGCCATCGTGAACGCGGCCAACGAGTCGCTCCTGGGCGGGGGAGGGGTGGACGGCGCCATCCACCGGGGGGCCGGGCGCGAACTGGCGGCAGAATGCAGGACCCTCGGTGGATGCAAGACCGGCCAATGCAAAATTACGAAAGGCTACCGGCTTCCGGCCAAATGGGTGATCCACGCCGTGGGACCCATCTGGCGGGACGGCGACAAGGGGGAGGATGAATTGCTCGCCTCCTGTTACCGGAACTCCCTGGAACTCGCGTCGCGAACAGGACTGAAAACCATCGCCTTTCCCTCCATCAGCACTGGCTCCTACGGTTTTCCCGTTAAACGTGCCGCCAAAATCGCTTTCTCGCAAATCCAAACTTTTCTTTCCAAAAACGGACTGGTGGAAAAAGTGACAATCGTTTGTTTTGACCCGGAAACCTATAAAACCTACTGTAAAGCCTTGGAGTCTTTGGCGTAATATATAGAAGGTTCAGGGGATGGGTTTCCTTCTTGGATCATCCAAGGCTTTCGGAATCCCATTTACTGGACAGGGGGGGTTCATATGGGTTTCAGACTGGTGAGTCCGTCTTTCAAGGACGGGGACATGATGGACTCGAGATTCACCTGCGACGGCGACAACGTTTCGCCCACCTTGCGCTGGGCCGAGGTCCCCGAGGGAACCATAAGCCTGGCTTTTCTATGCGATGATCCCGACGCCCCCGGCGGAACCTTTAACCACTGGATCCTTTACAACGTTCCCCCGATTCCCGCCGAGTTGCGAGAAGGCGTTCCCGCCTTGAAGACCCTTCCTAACAATGTTTACCAAGGTGTTAATAGCTTCGGCTCCATGGGATACGGCGGGCCTTGTCCCCCCAGCGGGACCCACCGGTACATCTTCACAGTATTCGCCCTCAGCAAGTTATTGGACCTGGATCCCGGCGCTTCCAAGAGACAGGTTGAAAACGCCATTCAAAACCGTATCTTAGGGAAAGCCCAGTTGATGGGTAAATACAGCCGGCCCACCGTCCGGCCGGACGGTAAAAAAATCCTCAACCTGGACTAACCTCCTTTAAAGAGAGCACCCCATCCAAACGCCATTGAGTTTCCGCAAGAATAGACCAGCACTTCTAGCCCTCCTTTTACTTTCCGCCGGGCCCCTTTCGGCCGCCCGGTGGCCCCAGCCTGTGGGTTATGTGAACGACTTCGCCAAAGTGGTTTCCTCCGACAAGTCCCAGGCCATCGAATCCCTCCTGACTGAATTGGAACAAAAGACAGGGGTCCAAGTGGCGGTCGTCACGGTGCCTTCCTTGGAAGGGAGCGACATCGACGGGGCCGCGTCGGATTTATTCAAGACCTGGGGGATTGGGCACCGGAAAAAAGACGATGGCGTTTTGGTTTTGATTTCCATCCAGGACCGGCGGGACCGGATTGAAGTGGGATACGGCCTGGAGGGCGTCCTGACCGACGGGCAAACGGGAGTCATCCGCCGTGAGGGCATGGAGCCTTATTTCAAACAAGGGAATTATGGGCAAGGTTTATGGAATGCAGCCGCGGCCATCGCCGGGATCATCACCCAAAACGCGGGAGTGTCTTTGTCCGGGCAGTCCGCGGTCCAGGAGAATTACAGTGAAGAACCGAGATCCCGGGGTATCGGCGGGACCCTTATTATTTTCATCATTCTTTTTATCATCCTATCCATTCTTAATCGCAGGGGTAGAAGCGGTTACTTGGGCGGCGGGTTTTATGGCGGGGGATGGGGCGGGGGTGGCGGTTTCGGGGGCGGCGGCGGGTTTGGAGGTTTTGGGGGAGGAATGTCCGGCGGGGGCGGTTCCAGCGGTGGTTGGTAGGAGAAACAGCCGAGTTGTCAATGCTAGTAAAGGAAAAAGATATGGGTAAATGGACGACGGAAAAATTAACGGAAGAGTTGAAGGCCCTTCTGGGGGAGAAATTGGTTTCGGTGGTCCTGTACGGTTCGGCGGCGGCGGGGGACCACGCGGGCCAAAAATCCGACATCAACGTGCTGGTGGTGACCCATTCCTTGAAGAGGGAGGACATCCTGGCTCTTTCGAAGGCGGTAGTCCCCTGGGTGAGACAGAAAAATCCCCCACCCCTTTTCCTGACCCAGGAGCATTTGAAGGATTTCGTAGATGTTTTTCCGTTGGAAATCCTCGACATGCAAAGCAACCACCAGCTTCTTTACGGGCAGGACCCCCTTTCCACCCTGACGATTTCCAACGACCATCTTCGCGTGGAATTGGAGCACGAACTTCAGGCCAAGCTTCTTCAACTAAAAACCCGGTATATCCTGACGGAGGGAAAAGCCCGGGAACTCTGGCACCTCATGGTGACATCCCTTTCCACTTTCCTTATTTTGTTCAAGAATTCCCTCTGGCTTTACGACGAAAAACCACCTTTAAAAAAGATCGACGCTCTGCGTAAATTAAGGGAGCGTTTCGATTTTGAGACGGAGGCCTTCGAGACCATCGACCGGGTGAAGAGGGGGGCCCCCATCAAGGGTTTGGACGCAGTCAAGATATTCGACGAATATTTGGACGCAATCGAGTCGTTGGTCGATAGAATAAACCAATAACCGGGGAGAAAAGACCGGGAATCGAATGCCGCAAAAAAGTTTTATGGAGGGAAGAATGAAGGGAACCAAATTATTACGCCCGATCAGCCTCATGGCTGCGGCCGTCTTTTTGCTCGCGGGTTTTACGGCGCTTTCAGCGGCGGCCAAGAAAAAATCCACCCTGCGCATGGAAAGCCCGAATTTCAACAAAGGCCAGGTTCTCCCGGATAAATACACCTGCGCCGGCGCCAATATCTCCCCCGCGATCCATTGGAAGGGCGCCCCCCCGAAAACCAAGACGTTCGCGCTCCTATGCGAAGACCCCGACGCCCCGATGCAGACCTGGGTCCATTGGGTGATCTTCAATATACCGGTGTCCATCAATGCCCCGAATTTCACTTATGAACTCGCTGAGGGTTACCCCCGCACGGAAACCCAGGGTAACGGCATTATCCAGGGCACCAACGACTTCAAGAAAATCGGCTACGACGGGCCCTGCCCCCCGGCGGGCGGACCCCACCGGTATTATTTTGAGCTTTACGCCCTGGATTGCAGCCTGCACTTGGGCGCCGGAGCCCTGAAGTCCCAGGTCATGGGCGCGATGAAGGGGCACATCCTGGAAAAAACGCAAATCATGGGGACGTTCCGGAAAAAATAATCTATTTAGGTTCAGGGTTTAATTCCGCTTCGGATAAAAAAAGAGGAGGTTCAAGGTGACTTCGAAAATCTGGTTATGGGCATTGTTTGGTTTCATCGTCCTGTTCGGTTTGATGCTGGTGGGGTCCTACAACGGTTTGGTGTCAGCCAACGTCGGGGTAGACGCCCAGTGGGCACAGGTGGAAAACGTCCTGCAAAGGCGCTACGACCTCATTCCCAACCTGGTGAACACGGTCAAGGGCTACGCCAAGCACGAGAGGGAAGTGCTGGAGGAAGTCACCCGCCTGCGCAGCCAATGGGGCGAGGCCAAGAACCCATCGGATAAGGTCAGGGCCTCAAACGACCTGGAAGGGGCGCTCAGCCGGCTGATGGTGGTGGTGGAAAAATACCCGGACTTGAAGGCCAACCAGGGGTTTCTCCAGCTTCAGGACGAACTGGCGGGCACGGAAAACCGCATCGCGGTGGAGCGCATGCGCTACAACGAGGCGGTGCAGACCTACAACCTGAAGGTCCAGAGTTTTCCATCCAACCTGATCGCTTCCATCTTCAACTTCAAGCCTAAGGACGCTTATTTCAAGGCCAAGGAAGCCGCAAAGGAGCCGCCTAAAGTTGAGTTTTAACGGGCGGAACACCAAGGCCATCAAGAGAACTCTATCCTCATAACCGGATCTGCGGCCTTTTACCTCTATACGGCCCCCCGGGGACCGGGTCTGAATGATTTTGCTGAAACCGGTTTCTTCCTTTTTTAACGTCCGTATTAAATCCGGCCCTCGAAAATAGCCTATAAATAAGGCTTTTTACCGTGATTAAAGTTCAAAAATATTTTCGAATTATTTGAAATAAAATAGAGTTTAGCCGTCTATATATTGAACCCCCACCGAGAAGCGGTCGGTTGGAAAAGGACATTGGTAAAAACCATGCGGCTTTCTCAAAAAACCTTTTTTAGCTTTTTAACCCTTTTATGGCTCATCGCGTTCCTCGCGCCCCGGGCTTGGAGCCAGATCATATCGACCTTTGCGGGCTTCTATAACCCCACTACCTGCGCATATTCAGGCGACGGGGGACCCGCCACTATGGCGCAACTTTGCTGCCCCGATGTCATCGCCTTTGACTCCCATTGGAACCTATATATCGGCGACTGCGGAAACGGGGTGGTCCGCAGGGTGGATGCCGTCACCGGCATTATGACTACCTACGCCGGTAATATCACCTTGGGGGGTACCTTCACCGGCGACGGCGGACCCGCGACCTTGGCCGGACTCGATTATCCCGACGGGATGGCGTTTGATTCCCAGGACAACCTCTATTTCGCCGATTATTACAACAATAGGGTCCGAAAAGTTTCCGCCGCCACCGGCATCATTACTACCGTGGTGGGCAGCGGATCTCCCTACGGCGGAGGCTACTCGGGCGACGGCGGACCCGCGGTGAATGCACAAATGAATATGCCCATCGCCATCAAGTTTGACAGCCAAGGCAACCTGTATATCGCCGATACCAACAATTACGTCATCCGCAGGGTGGATGCCATCACGGGCATTATCACCACGGTCGCGGGAAATTTCACCTTGGGGGGAACCTACACGGGCGACGGCGGACCCGCCACCTTGGCTTCCTTTGTCTATCCACAATCGTTGGCTTTTGACAACGCGGGCAACCTCTTGATTTCCGACGGTGGCAGCAGCGTCGTGCGAAGGGTGGACGCAAAAACCGGCATCATCACGACGATCATTGGAAACGGCACCGCGGGGTACTCAGGGGACGGCGGGCCGGCCCTGTCGGCAAGCCTGGATTTCGATAACGGCAGTCTCGCCGTGGATTCCGCTGGAAACATCTATATCACCGACGACTGGAACAACGTCGCCCGGAAAGTGGACGCCGCCACGGGCATCATTACGACTATCGCGGGCGAGGGCCCCCCGGTTCCCGCCGGGTACTCGGGCGACGGCGGGCCGGCCACCTCCGCGCAGATTTACCACACGGAAGACTTTGAGTTCGACGGCCAGGGCAACATGTATATTGTCGATTATGGCAACTGCCTCATCAGGAAGGTTACCGCCGTCGCTGTCATTAACACTCCCACCCCGACCGTCACCCCGACCGTGACCCCCACCCCGACGCCCCAACCGCCCGACATTTTCTATGTTTCCAAAAACACCCTCCACCCCGCCCAAGAATCCGTTTCCATCTATGTGCAATACCCGCATCCCGGCTATTACAGCCTGCGTATCTACAACTCGGCGGGCGAACATATTAAAACCTTGTTCGACTCTACCCTTGTAACCAACATGGCCATGTCCTTCTTCTGGGACGGGAAAAACAAGTATCAGGACACCTGCTCCAGCGGGGTCTACCTTATCTACCTCACCGAACCTTTTGACCGCAAAATCAAACGCCTCTTAGTGGTACGTTAAAAAATTCGTTTTCCTTGCAGTCAATCTGTATCCAACCCATCATGTAAACGGCTCATAAAATGAATCCTATTGGCCATACCCTATTTTTTCCGCGAAGCGGATGCTTGGCGTTATTGTTTTTTGGGGCGGCGTCTTATTGCATGGGCCAGGGTCTGGAGGGCGGTTGGCAGGGCACCCTGGACGCGGGAGTGGTCCGGTTCCGGGTGGCTTTGGTGATCCAAAAGAACGCCCAGGGGCAATACCAGGGATCGTTCAACAATATCGATGACGGCATATACGGCGAACAGTTGTTACAGGTCACATCGAAAGGAAGGGCCTTCCACGGGAAGCTCGCCACAGGAGAGATTTTGGACCTGGGCCTGGATTTTTCCGGCGGCCGCTTGGAGGGAACTTACCGGCAGGCCAAAGGTTCCTTCCAGAAGCCGGGGAAAATTTCTCGCTTAACCTTAAGACGCGGAATGGATTTCTTGTCACCGCGCCTGGGAGCGGATGGAAAGCCCGTGGATCGCTACAAGTACCAAGTGCCCCGAGACACCCGGGACGGCTGGGAACCGGGCAATTTAAGGGACTTTGGCGCGGATGTAAAACCCATCGAAACCGGCCTTCAAAAGATCCTGGATGGCACCTTCCCGCATATCCATAGCCTGACCCTGGTTCACCGCGGCAAACTCGTTTTGGACGAGTATTTCTACGGCTATGGACCCGAGGATCTCCACCCGGCCCAATCCGCCACCAAGTCGGTTTTTTCCCTGCTTTTCGGCATGGCCGTGGAACGGGGTTGGCTTAAGCCGGAAGAGAGACTCTATGATTTTTTCCCCGGATACCGGGAAAAGCCGGGGTGGGACAAGGCCAAGGATGGCATCACCTTGCGGATGCTGCTCACCATGACTTCGGGCTTGGGCTGTGACGACTGGAGGGATTCCAAAAGTTGTTCCTGGGCCATGGTGGATTCGCCTGATTGGCCCGGCTTTGCCCTTTCCCTGCCACTTTCCCGCGAACCGGGGAAACAATTCGCTTATTGCGGGGCCTGCTTGACTCCCCTTTCGTCCTTGCTGGCCCTGAAAAGCGGCTTGAGTGTCCCGGATTTCGCCCGAAAATACCTTTGGGAACCTCTTCAGGTCCGCGAGGCCTCTTGGGTGAAAGGCCCCGGGGATGTCACACCGGTTTCTTTTGGGTTGGCCCTTAAGCCCCGCGACCTGGCCAAAATCGGATATTTGGTTTTGAATCAGGGGAAGTGGAACAACCGGCAGGTCGTTCCGGGAAAATGGATTCGGGAAGCCACCACCACCCATGTTTCCAAGGATCGGACCAACGGCAAGGCTAGTTATGGTTACCTTTGGTGGCAAAGCCGAATCCGGGCAAAGGGTAAAAACCTTCGGATGGTTTACGCCTGGGGCGTAGGAGGGCAATATCTCTGGGTGGTGCCAGACCTGGACCTGGTTTGCGTGGCCACGGGAGGGAACTACAAAAGTGGTAGCTTGGGGGCGAATGCCCTGAAGCTGTTCCAGGACAATATCCTGGAGGCGTTTAAATAAGAGCCTGCCCCGGGTGGTTTGACACCCTGCGCCTCGCTGCGGTGCGAGGAGCTTATCCCAGGCCCTAACGCCCGCCGGCCGCTTCAGGGTGTTACATTCCAGGCTTTTTTGTGGTAACTTTTACAAGAGCTTTATATAAAGGAGGAGTTATGAACTTGAAACCCCGCTTTTGGACGCTTCTTTTGTTACCCCTTTTCGCGCCAGGCCTGCTGATAGCGGACGCTCCTTTCCCACAGCCTGCGGTATCCCTGGACGCCGGTACGAGCCCCCGGGGGATCGGAACGGGGGATGTTTTCGGCAAGGGTACCCTTGATTTGGTCGTGGCAAATTTCGGGTCGCCCACTTTCATCGGCCAATCCACCCCCGCCTCCCTGCTGGCCGCCCAAAACTCGTCGCTCCAGGTTTTCGCCCCCTCCCCCGGCGGTTTAAGGCTGGCCGCGACCGTTCCCACGGCTTCCAGCCCCAGGGGCCTGTCGTTCCTGAGGCCCAAGGGCGGGGACCGGGCCTATATCCTGGTCACCTGTTACGACGCCAACCTGCTCCAGGTTTTCGGGTGGCAGGGCGGGAAGTTCGTGAAAGTCGACGAGGCCCCCACCTTGAAAATGCCGGTCGGGATTGCGGCCGGAACCACCCGGCGGGGCGGCGCGCCTTTCGTGGCGGTGGCGGACTACGGCGCGGACAGCCTGTCCCTCTACCCGGTGAAAAACGGCAAGCTGGGGCCCAGGACCGACATCCCCATGCCGGGGGGCCCGATCCAAGTGGCGGTCGGGGACTTGAACGGGGACGGTTTCAACGAGGTCGCGGTGGCCTGCATGAACGTGAACAAGATCGAGATATTGACCGTGGCTTCGGACGATCCCTCCGCCTACACCCACTTGGAGACCCTCGCCCTTCCGGATGGAAGTTCGCCCTCGGATCTGAGACTGGCCGACTTGAACCGTGATGGAAAAACCGACCTGGTGGCGGCCGATTTCTCAGCCAACAGGGTCCTGACTTATCTCCAGAAGCCCGACGGCACGCTCTCGGCCCAGGCCCCCTTGACCACGAGCGGAAGCCATCCCAACGGCCTCACGGTGGCGGACCTGGGTGGAACGCAGGGCCCGGCCATCCTCGTCGCCAACCGGGACTCGGACACCCTGGATATCTTCCAAGCGTCCGGGCAACAATACCAACTCGCCCGCACCCTCAAGGTGGCGGATGATTCCGGGAGCGGCTTCGGGCCGGTGGAAGTGGCGGTTTTGGACGGGGAAGGACAGGACGGAAAAATAATCGTCACCAGCCATATGAGGTCCAATACCCTGAAGGTCCTGGCCGTGGGAGGGTGCCCTGAATCCACCCCCACACCTTCCATCGGGGCCCCTGCTGGCGGCTATTCGTTCTCGCAAGATACCACCTACTGCTACCCCAACCCGGCCCATGGCGGGGATGTCAAGATCAGGTTCGACCTGCCGGCGCCTGGCGCTGTTTCGGTCCGGGTTTTCAACTTGGTTGGGGAAAGGGTTTGGAGCCGGGACTTGGGGGCATCCCAAACCCAGGCCGGGACCAACACCTTGGATTGGAATTTGTCCAACCAAGCGGGGCAGAACCTGGCCAGCGGAACCTACCTGTGCAGCGTGACCGCCGGGGACCGGACGGTGACAAGGAAACTGGCGGTGATCCGTTAAGGTTTCTTCCGGCTAAACTCACCCGGCCATAGGGACCCTTTCAGCCCGTCTCCCATTTTTCAAAATTGGTGTGTTTGGCGGGCCTGAGGGCTCTGGTCATCTTCCGATTTTATTCCCATGGAAATGATGTTATTCAACCTGGGGAATAATGCCCTGACGATTTCAATATCCTGGGGGAGGGCACTGGTGGTTTCACTAGCCTAATCGGGACCGCCCATTCCTATACCGCGTGGGAGCATACTAAAAGGAGTGTTGTGGGGGAGGCTGGAAATAACTTCTTTTTAGAACGAGAAGGTGAGGTTTAAACCGCCTTCGATGCCGCTGAAATCCAGGGTTAAAGGCTTGACCGGATCGGCCGAGGGCATATTCAGGGAGCCCGACACGCCCACGGCGCCACTCTTGGTATCCACCAGCAGTTTGCTTCCATTGTTCAGGAAGTCGGTGGCGCTCAGGTAACGGTACCCGACATA
Source organism: candidate division FCPU426 bacterium (assembly GCA_963847625.1). GTDB lineage: Bacteria > Oederibacteriota > Muellerivitia > Muellerivitales > Muellerivitaceae > CAWCKJ01. Next base: position 9,418 of record CAWKAR010000039.1, read on the forward strand.
GGGGCCCAAAGCCATTCCCTGGGTCAGGCTGAAATCCGCGCCCAGGATGGCCTGGCCATTGACGGCCATGGTGTTGTAGGTGCCGCCGCTCTTGGAATCCGTATGCAAGAGCGTTATTCCCGTGGGGTCATAATTTGCCTTAGTGAACGTCATGTTGATGGGCGAAATGCCGCCGCCCACGCCCAGGTAGCCTTTCACGCTCTTACCCCCCAAGAGGAGTTTCACGCCCAAATCCGCCGTGATGATGGTGGTATTGAAGGTGTACTTCCAGGTATCCGGGACGTAGAAAACAGGATAATTCGGGTTATATTCCAAAGACGTGTAATTCATATTGCCCACGGGGAAATAACCGACAGCCAAATTGACCTCGAAATTGTCGCCTATTTGGATAAAAGGCTCGATTTCCGGCAGGCCCACGACGTTTGGAATGACGCCTGTTAAAGAAACGCTTTTGCCGGCCTTCGCGTTATCCTTGATCGCGGTCGGGTCAGACAGAATGTATTCCGCTCCGCCAAGAAGATGGAAACCGAAGGTGGTTTTTCCGCCTTTACCGGCGCCACCCGCCGCGGCAGGGCCTTGGGCGTATTTCGCCAATTGGCTGTCCACCCATTGCTGGTCGGCAGGCTGAAGAATGGCCCTGTTTTGGTCAGCGAAAGCCTTGACGGAAGCGTCGGGGTGCTTCAGGTTGGCCACCGCGAAACAAAGGGCCGCGTCCCTCGTGTCGCGGGACATGTAATAAGCGTAGCCGGCGTAATAATAAGGGCGGTAATCGCCCGGGTTCTGCTGGGCGGCCTGCAGGAAATAGGGAATGGAAGCCGCGTATTGTTTCTGCTGGAACAAGGCCGCGCCCTGCCTCAAGGGATCGGCCGCCGCAACGCCCGCCACGGCAGGTCCTTGGGCGTATTTCGCCGATTGGCTGTCCACCCATTGCTGGCCGGCAGGCTGAAGAGTGGCCTTGATCCGGTCGGCGAAAGACTTGACGGAAGCGTCGGGGTGCTTCAGGTTGGCCACCGCGAAGCAAAGGGCCGCGTCCCTCGCGTCGCGGGACAGGTAATAAGCGTAACCGGAATAATAATAAGGGCGGTAATCGTTCGGGTTTTGCTGGGCGGCCTGCATGAAATAACGAATGGCGGCCGCGTATTGTTTCTGCTTGAACAAAGCCGCGCCCTGGTTCAGGGGATCGGCCGTTTGCAAGACCGTCCCAGGAGCCGTTCCTGGGGTGTTGGCGCTTCCGGCTGGAGCGGCTCCGGCGGCGGCGGAAGCCCCGGTGGTTGAGGCGACGGCCGTAGCGTTGGACAAATTCGCTTTCAAGCTTTGGACAAATTGGCCCAATTGGGGATTATTGGGTTGAAGGCTCAACGCCTTTTGGAAGCAGGTCAAAGCATCCGCCTTGCGGCCGGTGAAGTAATAACAGTCCCCTAAACCCTGGTAAGCGGCGGCGGAGGTCGGATCCAATTTAATGGCGGAATAATAATACTGGCCGGCCTGGGTATAATTCTGGGTGGCATATAGCTGGTTCGCCGTGGCGATATCTTCCGCGGGCGTGGCTAACTGGGCATGTAAGGCATAGGGAACTTCAAGACTCACCGACATCCCTAAAATCAAACAAAAATATTTTCCGATGCCGCGCATTTACCCCTCCGAAATTTGGGTGATGGAATTTTTAAAACGGTTTTTTTAAATTAACCCGGGACATTATATACCGGGATTTCCCGGATGACCTTGCCCAACTAAACCGCAGGATAAATCATTGCGCCTTATACTACCCCCTTATTTTCTAAACGATACTGGTTTTTTTGGCCTTAAAAGGCGGGGATTCTGCGTCAGTTTCTTCAAGCCGAAATTGCACAAAGACCGGAGTCCGGCCGGCTTCCATTTTCCAAGCCGGTTTATTTTCGGAGCCTATTACTCAAATCCATAAAACGAATATGGAATTTGTTTGGAGTCCTGGACGGTGCTATTCACGAATACGTTTCCCAAAAGGCTGTCATACAACCAGCCTGTATTAGGCCCCGTTGGGACTGAAGACATGGTCGTCATGGATACGATTGCGCTCGAGGGGCTTGTCGACCCCGCCACGAAGGCTCCTGTCACCTTCACGGAAGCAATATTGTCCAAATATTTGCTGAAAGAATAACCAACGGAAGTCTGCAATGTGGTAGGCCATCTTCCTTCAACGTCGCCGTAATAAACCGTTGACGCCGCCTTCAGATTTCCCAAATTACCTTTTGTCGACCCTTCGCGGGCTTTTTCCAGCATCTGCGCGAAACGAGGGACGGCGATAGCCGCCAAGATACCGATGATCGCGACAACGATCATCAGTTCAATCAAAGTAAACCCTTTAACTTTCAAACGTATCATTTCAACCCCCGCTTAAGTTCAATTAATTTGACCCGATTAAATTGGACTTATTAACTCCCCCAAAAACCTTATATTATTTTTTGCCCTTTCCGCACATAGTACTTGACGATGGTTTTTAAAAAAACCTCGCAAGGTGCCGCTTTTTTCCGCTTAGTTTTATTTTTCCCTCAGTATTTAAACGTTAATATATGAATAATTGATGGATGATATGTAACTAAAGCATTCATTTCTTTTAATTCAGTATATCACTTCCCCGATAATTCTTCCCAATTCCTGGTTTTTTGCCTTGAAAACCGGGGGGTTCAGCTTTCACAAGTTGCTTGGAGGAGTTTTTCATCTTCTCATAATATGAATGGGGGACAAAAAGAAAAGTGGGCCCAAAAGGCCCGCTTTTCTTAGCCTATTCTTCCTGGTTGATTTTTATTTTGCGCCGGGAGTGGCCGGAGCGGCGGTTCCCGTCTTATCTTTGATGGCCTTGGAATTTTCGCCCAATTCCTTGTTCAACTTATTGAATTGGTCCTCGGTCAATTCCCTTTTACCGTTGGTTTTGAGGTCGCTTTGTATTTTTTCACGCAGGGTGTTGATCTTTGCGTGAATGGCCTTGGCCTCGTCCTTGGTCAACTTCTTATCCTTGACCCCTACCATAACCCGCTCGTTTTGCGACTCTATCCTGGCCCTGATTTTATCGAGCAAGGGATGGTTTACTTTCACCCTGGCCTTCATCGGGGCGGCTTTTGCGGCGGAAGCCGCGGGAGTGGAAGTGTTAGTCTGGGATAATGCGATACCTGCGGCACCGACAAACAAAAGAGCGTACGACAACGACAAGACTTTTTTCATTTACTTATCCTCCATAAAGATTATGAATCTCAACTTATATTAGACGCTTGGACAGGGGTAAAAGTTCAGGCGTTTTGTGTTCAATGGACCGGATCCCTTCCCGGTCCTAGTGGCGATTTACTCGGACCCACCAGGGGAAGGGAAATGACCTTTCCCATACTTTAAACCCCCATGACTGTCTTAAGGTGAATCGGTGCGGAGTGCTATGCCGTTGGAGTTGCTAACTGCCAACCTACCCTGAGCGGTTCGACACCCTGCTCCTCGCTGCGGTGCGAGGAACTCACCCCAAGCCCTGTAGAGGGATCATGCCTGGCCTCTTTTAAATTTATCCCTTTCTTTCACCGATTAGGTCTATAGTTAAGAAAGACCTATTCGACGCGAACCCTCCGATACCGCAGAGTCCCCCCCGCCGGTTAAGTCGCGGAAGAATTCCAACTTTTTTCATATGAGGTGCCTTTGATGGAAAACCAAGCCCCCCATTGTTTATTGATCTATCCCAAATTCACCGCCCAGTCCTTCTGGAATTACAAGGAAGCCTGTGAGTTGATGGGGGCCAAGTACCCCACCGCCCCCCTGGGCCTGATCACGGTGGCCGCCATGTTTCCCCCTTCTTGGCGGGCCAAATTGATTGACTTGAACGTGGAGAAACTCAAAGCCCGGGATGTGGCTTGGGCGGACATGGTCTTCATCAGCGGCATGATCTTCCAACAGCCGGACCACCTCCGATTGATCGACTATTTCAAATCCCTCAAAAAGAAAGTCATTGTGGGCGGCCCCGATCCCACCTCCAGCCCCCACGTTTACGACCGGGCCGACCACTTGGTCCTGGGGGAGGCGGAGGTTACTTTTCCGGAGTTCTTGGATGATTTCAAGGGGGGCACGGCCAAGCACCTTTATGAGGCGGGGGAGAGGAAGGCCGATATGACCCGAAGCCCCACCCCGAGGTTTGAACTGTTGAAATTCAAGAAATACCTCCACGTGGCCATCCAATGGAACCGGGGGTGCCCCTTCATGTGCGAGTTCTGCGACATCATCGAACTTTTCGGCCGGGTGCCCCGGGGCAAAAGCCCCGGACAGGTGCTTTTGGAGCTTCAAAAGATCCACGACCTGGGTTACCGGGGGCATGTGGAGATCGTGGACGATAATTTCATCGGAAACAAGAAAGCCGTCAAGGAACTGCTGCCGTCCATCGTCCAATGGCAGAAGGAACACCGCCATCCCTTCGACCTTTCCACCGAGGCCTCCCTGAACCTTTCCGACGATTCTCCCCTCATGGACCTGATGAAGGAAGCGGGTTTCAGCTGGGTCTTCACGGGAATCGAGACGCCTAACGAGGAGACGCTCAAGGCCACCCAGAAGGGCCAGAACACCCGCCGGTCCATCGCGGAGAGCGTCCAGCGGATCAACCAGCACGGGATGGTCGTGCACGCGGGTTATATCGTGGGTTTCGACGACGAGAAGGGAAGCGTGGCCCAGGCCCTATTGGACAATATCGAGGACACCAATATCCCCGTGAGCATGGTGGGCCTTTTATACGCCCTGCCCAACACCCAGTTGACCCGCCGCCTGCGGCAGGAAGGCCGTTTGGACGACTCCTTCGAGGTTCCCGCCGCCAACGCCACCTGCCAATGCACGACAGGCCTTAATTTCACCACCCTGAGGCCGAAGTTCGAGATCTTGAAGGATTTCCGCAGGATCATCAAGGAAACATTCTCGGCCAGGAAATATTTCGGACGTATCCAACGCATGTCCCTGAAATTGAATTGTTCCAACATGCGGTTCCGCACCCCCTTGGGCAAAAAAATAAAGGAAATGAGGGCCTTGTTCAACCTTTCCTTCAAGCTGGGGTTCAACCCGGTAGCATCGTACCATTACGTGAAGGTCATCGCCTCAACCCTCTTCAGGAATCCCAGGGCGTTGAACAGCGCCATTTCCCTGATGGCCCTTTATCTTCATTTTGGCAAGTTCCGGAACGTGGTATTGGCCCGGCTCGACGCGGATATTTCCCGGTTAAAGGCCGAAGCGGAGAAAGCGGGCCGCAAAGCCGGGGCCATGCTTCAGCCCCGTCCCCCCATCACGGCCCCATAAGACATTCGGGGCCGCTCGCAGGTATCTGTTTTTGGAGGTGCTCATGTCTGAAATCCCAGCTCCCTATGGGAATAAAGAAAAAAAGAAATCCGACATCGAGCGGATCGCCGCTTTCATGACCCGCTTTTTAGAGGTTGGAATACTTGGGACGTTTCCTTACCCGGAAGATCTTCAAAAAATCTACCAAGACCTGGACAACCCGGGAAAAAACGAATGGTACGAACATACTTTTAGCGCCGTTTTTCGTGACGCGTGCCAATCCGTCATAGGATTATTGGGAAGGGTATTGAAACCCGTGGAGATCAACCTCATCAAACGAAGAATCGTGAATTATTTCAAACAAGCGGGAATTGAATACAACAAGAAATGATGTGTGAATCCTGGAAAAATACAGCCTTTTGGGACACATGAATGGTTCCTGGATTTTCCCGGCCGGCCTTATTTCAATTTCAAGATATAGGTTAACGGCACCCCTTCGCGCTGGACGGTATGGATGATTTTGGACCTGTCGAAATCCTTTCTAGTGTTATCCAGAACCTCGCCCCGGGTCAGCACCAGCCAATAATCCGCCTCCTCCAATTTGTAATCCCCCCCATAACCATGCATATTGCCGGTAAAGTAGTACAAGGAGGCCTGGGGGTTACCGGTGACCTTGATTTTATATTTCCGGTTCATGTCCTTGATTTCGTGGGCTATCAACCACTCGGTGGCTTCCTTCAAACTCGCGCCCCAATAATCAGTCTCGAACTTTCCCTCCGCCCCCTTCAGGCCCCCGATCAGCTCGTTGAAATAGATGTATTCATAGGGATGCAGCCGGACCATGTCGGCGGCGATAGAAACCATGTTCAGGCCCAGGAATACGGCAACCGCGCTTTTCATAAGGAAGGGGTGTTTTCCCTTGAAAAATTCCCGGATCGTCATCCAGGCGATGAGGGTCAGGACCGGCATGATGAAAAGATATTGGCGGTCGCCGTCGTAAATAACGGGGTGCAATAACAAGTACAAAACCAGGTTGAGGGCCAGGGCGCCCAGGAAAAGGGCGTAAAGCGGGTCCCATTGCTTCTTCTTCCCATGCCTGAGGATCCAAAATGAAAAAATGGAAAAAACGAGCGAGAAAACCGGCATGGTCAAAAAAAGCCAGACCGACACGTAGTACCAGGGCCGCCCGGAAGGGAATACGCCATGGCCCATGAAGAGCGTAAAACCGCTCCAATCGAAATGACGGCCCCACTTGAGGATATTCGGAAAATGGCGGAAATAATCCGCGCCGAGGTAGGGCCAGAGCAGAGCCATTAAAACCTGGGATACGGCGAAGACGAGGAAGAGGAACCCGGCTTCCCGGAACAGGAATGGTTTCAACGGCTCCTTCTTTTTCCCGGAAGGCGCCGTCCCACGGATGAAAAGGTCGAACCCCAGCAGAACCACGAAAAGGGTGAAGCCCACCACCCTCTCGCAAGTGGTGACCCCGAACAGGGTTCCCAGCAGGAGAACCACGGGCCAACCGTTCTTATGCCTTGTCCGGGTCAGGTAGATACAGCCCAGGCTAATGAAATAGGAGAAGGCAAAGGGGATGTCGGTGGGATTGGCCGGGATATGGCCGGAAAAGCAGGGGGTCAGGACCAGGGCGTATAGGCCCCCTAAGGCCCAAAAAACCCCGCCGATGTGCGTTTTCAAAAGCTTGAAGCAAAACGCGAAAAAGACCGAGGCCAAGAGAAGGTTCAGGAAGTGAATGTGTTCGAGGTTGATGTTTGGGTCCCTGGACAATATCAGGGCTTCCACGCTGTTGAACAGGAAATCATGCCCCGCCTCGCAGGGTTGGAGGACATCGTCGTTGGGATTACGGGGCAACGTGAACCAATAATGCAGGAGTTTGCCCCCTCCCCCGAAACCCGAATGCTCATCGGCCGTGATCCCGTATTGCCGGTAGGTCGAAAAAGTGAATAGGAGGTAGGGAAGCAGGAAAAATACGAGGAAAGAGGCCCAAGGGAGTTGAGGAAGTTTAAAAGGAAATATTTTTTTCATGTGCCTATGCGCAAGTGAGCCGCCCAAGATGACGGGGAAACCCCCGAATCATCCCAAGATTTAAGGACTATCTTAGCGCTTTTTCCGGAGGAAGCTGAAATGCAAAATCCGCGGTCACATTTAACACTTAAAAATTTTAATTAGAATTTCCCGACCGTTTTGCGAAGGATATTGAAAACTCTTCCGGCGATTTAAATCCAATTCCCCACAGGTTTCCCTCTTGACGAACTTGGCGGTTCCAGCCCCCTTGGCTATAATTCATTGATGGATTCCGCACGGAAAACCCTCCTTTATGGCTTCCTGCTTTGCGCCGCGGCTTTCAGCCTGCAGGTCATCCCGCGCTGGTGGGGCGATTCCATCATCATGGACGAGGAATGGAACCTGACCGCTTCGTATTATTATTGGACGCGGGGCGACGTCATGACGGGCGGGGGCACCACGGCCCCGGGCGCCCTTTGCGCGGTCCCTCTCCTGTTCATGGACCTCAAACTCAACCCCTCCATCGGCCAGGACTGGCGCCCGCGGGCTTTGAGCCTTCTTTTCATGGACAATCTCAGCCATTTGGAAGCCATCACCCTCTGGAGCCGGAGCGTGGACTGGCTGATCGGGCTTTTGATCGGGTTCTTGCTCTACCGGGCCGTCCGGGACGGCCCCCTGGCCCTGGGCCTTTCGGCCCTGGTTCTTTGGGCCTTCGAGCCGACCCTGCTGGCCTTCAGCGGGACGGCTAAAACCGACGTCTCCGTGGTCTTTTGGTTCTTCCTCTGCGTGCTTTATTTCAAAAAAATCCAGCAACAGGAAAAAATCCTGCCTTTCGCCCTGGCGGGCTGCTTGGCGGGCCTGGCCGCCTCGACCCGTTACAACGGCCTTCTGGTCCTGCCGGTCCTGCTGGCGATGGAGATTTTTCATGGCCTTGGTTCCGGCGGGGGTTTCAAGGCCTTCAAGCGCCGTTTCCCCCTTTGGCTTTCGGGCCTGGTGGGATTTCTCGCGGTCGTTTGCTTGCTTTATCTTCCCGGAACCTTCGTCTCCCGCAAACACTATTGGCCGATTACCGTCTTTATCCTGAACATGTCCGGCTATACGGGCCAACGGCCGGAAATCTCCAACCAATTCGTCTGCTTCGCGAACCATACCTGGCAGAACGGCACCTACCTCCTCTTCCCCTTCCATTTCTTTTTCAAGAACACCCTCCCTTTTTTCCTCCTTCTCACGGCGGGAGCCCTGTTGGGCCTGGTGAAAAAAGGGTTCCTCGCCCCCTGGGTCTGGGTTCCGCCCGCGGTTTACCTGGGCCTTTTCTGGCTTTTCGACAAGGGCATGAACATCCGGCACGGGCTTCCGGCGTATCCTTTCCTGATTCTCATCGCGGCCCGGGCCTTCCAATGGCTATGGGCCCAATGCGGGGGTTCTTTCCGGACCTTGCTGAGGGCCGCGCTCGTCTGCCTGCTTTTGTGGCACGTCGTGGGCGTGATCCGCAACTTTCCCCACCATATCGCCTACGCCAATGAACTCATCGGCATCAAGGATAAACCCAACCTCCTGTACACCTTCAATTGGAATCTGGGGCAGGACATGAAGCGTTTGGCCTTGACGGCCCGGGACCGGGGCTGGAAAAGGGCGAAGCTGATGACCGCGCAGAGGACGGACCCCTTTTTTTACGGGATGCTCTGGGAGCCCTGGACCGAGAAAGACCTCACCCAACCCCAACCCGGAATGGTGTATGTGATGGACCCTTCCATCCTCTTTGACCACCCCGTTTACAGGGACCTCTTCCTCGCGCATTGCCCCTGGCTGAGTCAAACGCCCATCACCGGAATCCTGGGCGGCACCCTGTATTATTTTGAAACCCCGGGCATCCTGGACCCCGCCTACAAGGATGATTCCATGGCGGTCAACACCTTCCCTTATTACACCAACGGCGTCCCTCCTTATGTAAGCCATTCCCCCCCCGATACCTGGATCGCCCGCTGAAAGCGCGTGGCTAAGGCTGGATAACCAGTCGACGTCATCGGCAAACCCGGTAGACGGAACTCGTCTACCGGTAGAAAAGCCGATTATTGGTGATTGTGCCAAACCGATTGTGCCATTGTGCCACTCGATTGTGCCAATTGTGCCACCCGGTGTTTACCGGTTTGGCACAATCGCTCCGAAGTGGCACAATCCGGCTCCGGGAACATGGGGATAAACTGCCCACATTCCTGGTGTCATTTTCCGACAAGGGAGGATAACCCGCCCACAAACCCAGTGTCATCTACCGGCAGGGGAGGATAACCCGCCCACAAACCCAGTACACAGGGCCGCGAACCCAGTACGCAGGAGGATAAACCGCCCACATTCCCAGTACACAAGGCCGCGAACCCAGTACGCAGGAGGATAAACCGCCCACAAACCCAGTACACAAGGCCGCGAACCCAATACGCAGGAGGATAAACCGCCCACATTCCCAGTACACAAGGCCGCGAACCCAGTGCAGGGGAGGATAAACTGCCCACATTCCTAATGTCATATGCCGGTAAGAGAGGATAAACTGCCCACATTCCCGGGAACATCCGTCGGAATGGGAGATAAACTGCCCACATTCCCGTCGGCATTCCGGGAAACCTGGTGTCATTTCCTAGATTTTCTGCACTTACGCCTTACCGCCCTTACCGGGTTCCCTTGTTCCCGAATTTCCTGGTTCCAGGCCGGTTCCAGAGTTCCAGGGTTCTCAAGTTCCAGTGGTTCCAGGCCAGTTCCAGAGTTCCCGGCCAACTTGCGGTGAGTGGTTCGAGAGCCTCACCATAGCCGACCAACGGCACTGCTATACGCTGTGCCGATCATCCTTAAAAACATATTGAGATCGGTACGATACCGGCCTCCTTATAAGCTTAATTAATGGCTGGCATGCGGTGCGTGTAGCTCGAATCCGTTTCGATGATGAAGAATTGGTTTTGAGGCTATTGGACCATGTCCAGCGGAACGGCCAAGCCAAAACCGGCGGGTTGGTTGATGCCTTGGGCAGTCCAAGGCGAACCGTGATCCGTAACCTGAACAAGTTAATCGCGGATGGGCGGTTGGTCCGGGAAGGCCATGGCGCCGGCGTGGTTTACCGGCTCAACAACAACCTGAAAGAAGATAGGTTCAATTAACAATCCAACTGGGTCCGAATTACTTAAAATGTTGTCTGTCAGCCAGGCCCCATAAATTTAAAATGTTGAATGTTGGCCAGACCCCTTTTTCTTGCTGTTTTTACCCATGCATCTGGACATTGTGGGATTGTTGTTGGTGCCGAACAAACTGCTTCGGGTGATTCAACTGTGCCTGGTGCGCCAGGTGAAATTACAATCAGTAATTTTGGTTTTCGTTCACTAGCTGAAATAAATAGTATTCATCAATACGGATGGAAAGCGAGAGCCGTAGTAAGAAGATTCACAAGTGAAACTGGTTATACTTACTAGGATTGTTTTTTAAGGAGAAGTTGTGAAAAAGAGGCGCATTAATATTTTAATAATACTAGTTTTGGCTATGTTGTTATTAATTGTTCCAAGAACTCAATGGGGCTCGAACTTTTTATGTTATGCAGCATCTTACGGAGACGAGAAGCTAGTCAAGGCTTTATTGCTTTTGGGAGGAGATCCAAATAAAGGTGATTTGAATGGAGAAACGGCGCTTTGAATTCTAATGAGAAAAACAATCCCGTGTTTTGTATTGAACAAGGGTTAACAGCCGATTTGTACATTGATTTACTTTTAAAACATGGTGTTGATATTAATAGACCGACACCAGGTGGCTATACGCCTTTGATGAAGTTTGCTGAACATGGCAATTTGCCTATTGTTGTTAAGCTAGTAAAAAATGGCGCAAATGTGAATGCCGTCAGTCTAGAGGGGCACACTGCATTGGGAGAAGCTGTTTATTATGGGAATAGCACAGAAGTTGTAGAGTTTTTGATTAATTCTGGGGCTGATTGTAAGGTGCGGTATAAAGGGAAAAGTTTGTTGGAAATAGCGAAAACAGGACTAAAAGAATACGAAGAGGTTAATAATGCTATGGTAGTTGAAAGATATACTCGAATTAAGAAAGCCTTGGAAAGTTGCAAATAAAATCGGAATACGGTGTTTGCTAATGCGAAATCTTAGTAATAAAAAAATGATACATTCAATATTCATTTTAACCTTGGTCATGGCCCAAGGGGTGGTCTTTGGCGCGGCACAGCCTACACCTGTCAACGTACACGTTCAGCGTTCCCCTATGGACAAGGTTGTCATCCGTCTACGTCAACAGAACATCCAAATTCAACGAGATTTGAGAGCGGGTAAGCTGACCAAGGACCAAGCCAAGAGCCTCAAGACCCAGGTGGAGACCATCCGAAAACAACAGATAACTTTTTTGAAGCAAAACGGCACCAAGACCCTGACTGATGCCCAGGTGGCGCAGTTGAACGGGCAGTTGAACGCCCTTTCGAAGTCGATACCTATTAGGTGACAAACAGTTTATTTTAAAAAAGGAGGCAGTTATGAAGCGTTTAATTTTAGTCGCAGTGGCGGCATCCATCACGATGGGGATAAGCCTGGCCCAGGCGGCAACGTCCGCGCCGACGTCGGTAAAGGCTCCCAAGGCGGTGATGGCACCCAAAGCGGTAATGACACCTAACCCCGCTTTGAAAAACGTAAACATATAAGATAGCATGTATGGGCCAGCAACCTACGTAGTAGCTTTGATCAATAGTAGCTGATCAAAATAACGCGGGTTGCTCCTGGTAAGGAGCCTATCCGCATACGGAGGGCTGACCCATGGGAAATAATAGCACGGTGGTAGGGCTGGATGTTCATAAGGAAACGATCACGATTGCAGTTTTAAGGCCCGACAAGGATCGTCCTGATCCCTCGGTTACGGTTGAAAATCAGCCATCAATCATTGAAAAGAAAGTACGGGAACTTAATCGCCGCCATGCCCCACTGGAATTCGTTTATGAGGCTGGGCCTGGGGGATTTGCTTTGTATAGGCAGATTACCCAATTGGGACACCCTTGTGCGGTGATTGCGCCCGCATGGATGCCGATGAAACCTGGGGACCGAGTCAAGACGGACCGAAAGGACGCAGAAAAGCTGTCTTGGTATTGGCGCATGAGGGATTTGAAAGAAGTCCGGGTACCCACGCCCGAAGAAGAATCCGTGAGGGATTTGCTGCGTGTCCGGGAAGATGTTCTCGCAAACCAGTTGAGAGCCCGTCATCGGTTATTGAAATTCCTGCTTAGGCAAGGCCGGATTTATCGGGGTGGCAAACACTGGACCCAAGCCCATAGGGAATGGTTGAGACACCAGAAGTTTGAGCTGCCAAATCTCGTAAAGACCTATGAAGCGAATTACCGAATTTTGGCTGAGATTGACGTGCACTTGGCTGATTTGAATTGTGAAGTTGAATTGCTGGCACAAGACGAGAAATATCGAATTGCTGTCAGCTATTTGAAATGCCTGAAAGGCGTTAACACACTCACGGCCATGACTTTATTAGCAGAAAGCGGAGATTTCAGGCGGTTTAAAAACGCCCGCAGTTATATGCGATATACGGGAATGGTCAGTTGGGAAGACAGCACCGGAAGCCATGTTTACCGGGGCGGGATTGTCAAATCCGGAAATGCCCATTTGAGGCGAGTGCTAGTCCAAGGGGCATGGACCTATCAGCTACGAAGCCTTGGGAGTCCAACACTCGCTAAACGGAGAAAAGGTTGTCCCCCGGAAGTTATACATTTAGCACGAAAAGCTGATGAACGTTTGCATTTGAAGTTTCGGCGGATGGTAAGCCGAAACAAACGGTCTCAGGTGGCGGTAGTGGCCATCGCACGGGAATTGGCTGGCTTTATCTGGGCGATTGGACAGATGATCCCATCCGATCAGTAATAGATCCGATGAGAAGAAAAAGAAGGACGAGCTCTGATTTCAGGAGCGTGGCGCGGCACGGAGAACCCTCGACGACCCCTTGTGCAATGAAGTCTTATTTCATGACGCACGGACAAAGATCGAGGCAGCTCCCGACGACAGGTCATCATGCGTCCCTGCCCTTTGGGGTAATACGCGAATATCAGTTTGATCAACCGTCGGAAATGGCTACGCTCTTGGAATCAGGGCTCTGTCGTGCTGGTCCGTGAAAAGACCAACACCCTAGAATCTGAAGGTTGACTGGCCCATACATATCAGGGGTCAGGCCTGAAAATAGAAAATTGACGAAATGGTATAGGATGTTTATTCTTTACGCATGAGAAAACCAAGGGTTCATTATCAAGGCGGTTTGTACCATGTGATCGCGCGTGGAAACCAAAGACAAAAAGTATTCCTCGGCAAAGAGGATTATTTCAAGTATTTGAAATTAATGGATGATTATTTAGAACAACACGGAATAACAATATATGCCTATTGTTTGATGCCCAATCACGTACATGTGTTAGTCGAACAATCCACCGACCAGCCATTGTCCCGTTATATGCAAAGGCTCCAAAGTGCTTACACCAGTTACTTCAACCGTAAACATAAGAAAGTAGGGCATTTATTCCAGGGCCGTTATAAAGCCATTTTGGTGGATAAAGATACATACTTGTTGGAGTTGATCCGGTATATCCACTTAAATCCCATGCGGGCGAAACTTGAGGAAAAGGTAGGTGTTTATCCCTGGACTGGACATGCGCAATACCTGGGTATGGTCAGGGGAAATGCAGTGAGAATTGACACGGGAAAGATATTGCCCATGTTTGGAAAGATCGGTAAAAAAGCTATTAAGGCCTATCGGCGTTTCGTATTGGAAGGTGTTGGCCAGGGGCATCAGGAGGAATTCTACGACCTCAGGAGGGGCCACATATTGGGGGGAGAGGATTTCGAAATCCAGGTGCATGAAAAGATCCTCAACCAAAAGGTGGAGCCGAGCTTAAAGATAAAAGCATCGATGGACCGTATATGGGAAAAGATCAAGGAAAGGGAAGGGGTAAAGGATGATCCAATAGGGTGGAAAAGAAGCCGTTGCATGGGAGAGGCGGCCTATTTGGGGGTGGAAGGATGCGGGCAAACCCAAAAGGAAGTGGCGAAATTTTTCGATGTAGATCCGACCACGATTAACAAATCGTTGAAACGTTTGAAGAGAGTGTGGAAAGAGAACCCGCGGGAGGCGAAAGAATTTCAGCATTGGGCAAAGACGTTATAATTTTCTTTTTTCAGGCCTGACCCCCGATTTTTACCCTGGATGCCTTACAATGGGCGCCGCCATGAAACAAGAACAGAAAAACTACCTGCTGGGCATCCTCCACGAGGGGTTGTGGGGAACGGGCTATGGGTTTTTCATGCCCACCACTATCCTGTCCATGGCCCTGGTGGCCTTGGGGCAGTCGGCCTTCGTGGTGGGGCTGTTGAACGCGTTTTTTTTCGCCGGGATTTACCTTCCCCAGGCTTTTTCCGCCCTGGGCCTGCCACCCCGTTTCACGAACCCCAAACCCCTGGCTTGGCTTCACGTGCCGGCCATCACGGGACCCTTGGTCGCAAGTTTGGGATTTTTCCTGGTGCCCCAAGGCCTGACTACCGTAAGGCTTTTATTTCTTTTTTCCGGTTTTACCTTGTTCGCGGTTGGCGTCGGGGTTGTCGTGCCCCATTGGGTGGCTTTCATCGGACGGAGCATTGCCGTCAACAGGAGGGGGCGGTATTTCGGCACCAGCTTTTTCGCCTCGGGCCTATGCAGTACCGTCTCCGGATGGCTGGCCGGCCGCTGGGCCGTCCAGGGGAGGCTCCAATGGGGCTATGCGCTAAGTTTCCTTTGCGCCGTGCCCCTGCTGGCCGCCAGCGTTTTGGTTTTAACCCGCATGAAGCCCCTCCTCCCCAAACCGGAACCCCCGCCCGCCCAGGCGCTGCGAAATAGTTTCCGTCTCATTAAAAACAAGCTGGCGGAGAGCGCGCCGTTCCGCGCCGGTATCTCGCTGGTGGTGCTGTTGATCATCACCGCCTCCTCAGGCTCCCTCTTTATCGTCTACCTGCAGAAAGTCGTTCTGGTAGATGCATCCTGGCTCCCATTTTTCACCCCGGCCATGACCTTGGGCGGCATGGCAGGAGCCTATCTATTGGGCCATGTGGCGGACCATAGGGGCATCCGCGGCGCCTACACCCTGGCCTTTTTAAACGGCCTATTGGCGCTGGCGCTGGTTTTCTTTTTCAGGAACCCCATTCTCAACAGCTTGGCTTTCGCCTGCCTGGGATGCCTGATCTCATCTTTCTCGGTCGTCAATTCGGTGATGATCCTGAAACTGGCGGGGCGGAAGGAAAGCAGCATCCAGATGGGATTTTTCAACACCCTGATGGGTCCCTGGAATTTCATCGCGCCATTATTTTCGGGCTGGCTGGCGGGCTATTTTGGGTATGGTTGGGCTTTTTCGCTGTCCGCGGCCTGCGTCCTTTCGGGTTTCGGGATTCTCGCCTTCCACCGGTCGTGGGAAACGAAGGCACGGTAGAATTTTAGGGAAATACCCATATAAACTATTAATTTCAAGAGGAGGTTTCATGGGGCTGGGCGGAATCATTCTTCTCATCCTGATCGCGGCCGTCGTTGGCTATATCCTCGTGACTGAAATACCCTGGCGGAAAAAGGGAACGCCCCCACCCCAAGGGTCCGAGGAGATGCCGAAGGTTTCGGCGGTCTTAGTCCCGGCCCCGGAGGGAATGGTGGAAGCCCTGACCCCTTCCTGGCAGAGGGAAGTCACGGAAAAATTAAAAGAGGAAGGTTTCATCCTGGTGGGGGACTACTCCTACCCGGCCCTCCATTTCTTCTGGACCCGGACCCTGATCTCCCCGGACAAAAAATCCGTTTTGCTTCTGGTCAATTGGGTGGAAGGCAAGGAAGGCGGGAAGGTGGTCATCCCCAACCTGGAAATTTATTCCTTCACCGCAAATTCCTTTCTCCTGACCGCCTGTTCCCAGGATGGCGCCGCCCGCCTCCTGACCGGAGCCAACCGCCCCCCGGAAAAGTACTTATCCCTCCACCTCAAGGCTGTCTTCGCCGAAAGCTCGATTCGCCCCATTATGCAAGAACACCAGAAACGCCTGGAAGAATGGGAGGCTGGGGGCCATCCGGCGCGCGAACTCAACCGAAACAACGTTTTGCCCAGTCTCTCGAAGGCGTTTTCCTGAACGGGACTAGAAAAATTTACCTAGTCAAAAAGCGTTAAGCAAAACCAAGTACTTAGCCACGGATTCAGGGGATGTGCCGATTCACCCCTAAAGCAGTTAAGGAATTCGGTACTATACCGAACTTTCATTGAAAGCTTTAATGAGGTTCGGCATGCATTTAGATTGGGCTAAGAAAAAAGGCTTTAAATATTAGTGTTTGTTAAATCCCATGAATCCCATGCATCCGTGGCTAGATTTATTTTGGACAGATATGATTTATGGTATCTTTTAGGGCGCTCGCTTGGAACCCCAGATAAGGAAGAAGACGATGGCCCAGAAGACGGGTTGGCTTGAAAAATACGGCAAGGGAATGATCCAGTCGATGGTGGAAGTGAAATACCAACGCGTGAAACCCAAGAAAACCCCCCGGAAAAAAGCCTGGAAATCCGGCGGCTCCGAACTGCCCAATGCGGAGTTGTATTACGTCCTCAACAAGAACGCCTCCTACGGGGACCTTTTCCTGACAGGGGACAGCATTTTTGCCAAGAACGAAATCATTGAGCTGGAGATGTTCGCGGCGCGGCACCGCACCCACTTTCGGGTCCTGGCGAAAATCAGGAAGGTCGAGTCTTTCATCGAATTGAAACGGGTCCTTTTCCGGGGGGAAGTCCATTTCGCGGCCATCAACAAGAAGGACTTCGAAAGGCTCCAGGCCCTTGAGGCCAAGAGGCTCGAGGAGGAGTCCCGGATGTCCCAACGATTCAAGGCTTCGGGGGGAACTCCCACCCAAAACACCGGGTCCATCAAGCTGACCTTCAAAAAGGGCTAGTCACACCCAACAAAATCGCGAAACGGTTCTTCTTTTTTTCCTGCCTTTATTGATTTTTCCGGAAAAACATCAAAGTTGAATGAAGTCTTGATTTAAGTATACTGGCGTATGCCATGAAACGCATTATCGCCCATGTGGATATGGACTCCTTTTTCGTGTCCTGCGAGAGGCTGGTGGACCCGTCCTTGAACGGAAAAGCCGTCATCGTGGGGGGGAATAAAGGGGAAAGGGGGGTCGTGTCCTCGGCCTCTTACGAGGCCCGCAAATTCGGCATCAAGTCCGGCATGCCGCTGCTGACCGCCGGGAAACTCTGCCCCCAGGCCGTGTTCGTGCCGGGGCGGCACAAGCTCTATTCCAAGTATTCCAGGAAGGTTTACGCTCTTCTTAAGCGCGTCGCGCCGGTGGTGGAATACGCCTCCATCGACGAGTTCTACCTCGACTTCACGGGTTGCGAGGCGCTCTACGGCAACGATTTGGAGGCCATGGCCCGGAAAGTGAAGGATAGCGTTCTTTCGAGAACGGGCCTCCAATGCACGGTGGCCTTCGCCGGCAACAAGTACGTGGCCAAGATCGCGGGAAAGACCGTCAAGCCCACCTCGGGTTCCAAGACGGGGACCATCGTGGTGCAGGAAGGGGAGGAACAGAAATTCCTCGGCGCGCTTTCCATCGAAAGGCTCCACGGCGCGGGGGAAAAAACCCTGCCCCGGCTCAAGGAAATGAGGATCGAGAAGATCGGAGACATCCTGTCCATCCCCTTGGACCGGCTGGAAAAAGCCTTCGGGCCCTCGGCTGGGGAATGGCTTTACAACGCCGCCCGGGGCATCGACGACTCGGAAGTGGAGACCTACCACATCGCCAAGAGCGTGGGGAACGAGACCACCTTCGATAAGGATACGGCCGACCCGGAAACCATCCGTCAAACGCTGGCCCGGCTCTCCGAAAAGAGCTGTTACCGCCTCAGGCGCCTGGGCAAGAAGGCCCGCACCGTGACCCTGAAACTGCGTTACGACGACTTCCAAACCCTCACCCGCGCCAGGAGCATCCCCGCCACCGACGACGATGCCGCCGTCATGGAGGCGGCCTACGGCCTTTTCCGGGAATCCAACGTCCGGAAGAGGAAAATTCGTCTCCTGGGTGTGACCCTTTCCAAACTGGAAAAGGACGGCGGAAAAGAGGATTGGCTGTTTCCCGAGATGAGCGACTTGAAAAAAGACGCGCTCTTCAAGAGCGTGGATTCCATCAAAAGGAAATATGGCTTCCACAAATTGGAGAAGGCGGCTTCGATGGAAAGGAGTGAAAAGGAGAAGGGCAGAAAAGCCCGTCAAGGCCGGAACGAGCAGGACGGGCCGTCGAGCTTTGAAAAACCCAAGACAAGGTAGTTTGAAAAACGAAGAACCGGAAGATAAAAAAATCAATACAAGTCATCCAGATCGGGTGGGTGATTACCGGATTTCGGACGTCACGGCGGGCTTCACTTTTGCCGCCACTTTTACAGGGACGGTCTTTTCCTTCAACTTTTCGGCGTCCGCCAGGAATTGGCGTTTCATGATTTCCTTATGGAGGGATTGAAGCAGGTCCTTCACGTTCCCCTGGACGACGGCGTTGGCAATAAAAGCCGGGGCGGAGAAGTTCTGCTTGGCGTCCAGGGTGTAGATGACCTCCAAGCCGTGGCCCGAGGTGGCCGGAACGATGCTCCAATTCCCCTGGTAATAACTGAAGTCCTTGTGGCTGTTGTCGGTAAAGAAAATGGATTGAAGCGGAGTTTCATGGACATCCAGGAGCAGATGGACCCGCTTGGAGAAGAAAAGGAAGCCGCCTTCGCCTTCCTGGCGGAGGACAAGGTTGCCCCTGGCACCGCCCTCGACTTTGCTGACCTTCATGCTGTGGACGAATTGGGGGATATGGCCGTAATCCGTCAACGCATCCCAGACGGTTTGACTGTCCGCGTCGACGAAAAACGAAGCTTCCACCTTGTAATGCCCCCAACTCTCGTAAAAAGCCATGGATACATCATCGGCAGAAAAGCCTACGCCGCGGGAGAGTACCGCGGCGCAGGCTGCCGCCAATAAAGCCCTGAGGAGAAGTTTACCGCTGATTAATTTTTTCCTCATGGGCGTCCCCTCTGTTAAAACTGGAACTGGAACATAATTCGGCCGACCGGTACCAAGTTGATCCGAAAATCGGAGCCATTGACCCCGGAATTGGCCGAGCCCGGCATTTCCGCGATGAGGTAGGTTCCGTCGTCGCTTTTAACCGCCGGGGTGTCGATCATGAACATGGTCTCCGCCACCAGCTTCGCGTCGTTGTTCATGTGCCAGGTGATGGAAGGGAAGGTGACCTCATAGATCGGACTGCTATCCATGAAGATCGGGGCGAAGAGTGTTGCGGCCGCAGACCCATTCGGATGACGCGTCACATAGCTTCCCTGCATTCCCACATCCGGGATCACCATGGCGAAACGGCCCGCCAACTCCCAGGGCTTATCGCCAATGGAAGCGATCAATTCGCCCCCGCCGATGTTCAGGGCATATTGCTGGTTGGGGGTGGAAGGCTTGCCCAAGATGGTGGTGGGTGATTCATAGTTCATCTTCGGGGGAACGGTCATGTTGTAATGCCCGATCATAGCCTGCCCCTGCAAGGTGAAAGTGGTGTTCCCCAGGGGAGTGCGGTATTGGAAATCCCCCCCTGCCTGGTAGTAGGCGGCGCTCACGGGCGCAACCCCGGCCCCCGAAAGGAAGGGATTGAACACCGAGGAAATCAGCACGTTGCCGTACTCGCTGTTGGCGTTGAAGGTGGACAGGTATCCGCCGCCCAATCCCAAGTCCTCGCTATGGCCCGCGTTGCTGTCGGCGGCATAGTATCCCGTGGCATGGATGGCGAATTGGCCCTTATCCGGTTTGGTGAAACCCGTCTGCTGGGGATGGAAAGGATCGTCCTCGATCCCGCTGTTGTACCCGATGCGAAGGAACATGGGCGTGGGCAGGAACAAATTCTCCGGCAGGTAGCGCTGGATCACGTCCGGCCCCCCTTGAACCAACCCGGCCTGGCCGTCCAGGCCTCCCAGGTGGCCGTAAAGGGAAAGGCCCGTGTCATATCCCTGGTTGAAGAAGAGGTTGAAGATGGGGGACTTTTCCGTGAAAAGCAGGTTGCCCTCGTAGTCGGCGCTTTCCAGGTTTCCCGGCACCTTGAACTGCCCGACCTTCACGGTCACCAAGTCGGGAATCAGGGGGATATCAGCGCTGGCATCCAGCAGGTTCAACTGGTTGTTGCTGCTGTTGATGGCTTCCCCGCCGAAGGCCACTTCGAAGTTCCACTTGTAACCCTGGTAGTTTCCGCTGGTGAAGAGGCGGTCCTCCTCATCCCAAAGGAACACCCGGACGTGGTCCCTCACCGGGTCGACCGTCACCAATTCCAGGTCGCCCGTCAACTGGAGCCGGCCCCCGAACGACAAGTCCAGGTCGTCGTTCTTGAAGATCTCGGCCGCTCTCAGGCTGGGCACGAAACCCAGAAGAAAGGCGGCTGCCATCGAGACTTTCTGAAAATTTTTCATATCCTACTCCTCCCATTTATTGGTACTGCCCTTCGGCCCCTCCGGCCTCCCCGGCTCCCCCGGGGCTCCCCTGTTTTCCCGACTTTAAAGACCGGCTAAATTCCCTTCCTTAAACCGGGCCCCTCAGGGAGAAACCCGGATCTTCACCCCCCTTTTCTATTCCTTCGCCGATGGCGCGAAGATAACGTCGTAGTGGATCTCGATTTCGTCCATGCAAACAATGGAAGCGATCAGTAAGTTGATTTTCGGGGGGGTGATTTTGTAATCGGTCATCTTCAACTTTTGGAAACCCTTCAGGCGGACCTGGTTCCCGGTTACCTGCGCGTCCGCCTTCAGGGTGATGGGTTGGTCCGCGCCGGCGACGGTCAAGACCCCCTTGGCCGTCATGACGTAAGAATCCGCGTCCTTGCCTTCGGCCAAGGTCTCGCTTTTCAGGACGAATTTAATGACGGGGTTGTCGGAGGCCAAAAGGCTCTTGTAGGCGTTCTTATCCAGGCCGTCTTCCTTCGACTTGAGGAAGGTCACCGGCACGTCCAGTTCCATGGATTTCACTTCCCCCGCCTTTAACGCTTTGAGGAGCCCGCCTTCGGCCTTCAAGGACGCAGAGGACGCTTCCAACAGAGCTGAACCCTGAAGGGACTTGGCGCCCATTTCGTATTTATGGAGGGTGGAATCGCCCGCCAGGTAGAGAACACTTCCCGGCTGGAGGGTTAAAAGGGTGGCCCCCGTTGGGACGGTAATTTCCAGGACCTGGCCCACGATCGTCGCGGGGCGTTCGGTAAAGGGAAGTGTGTTTTTAGAAAGCAACTGGTTTCCAAGGGAATTCCCGGAGGAAGAAGCCGATGGTTCCGCCCAAATAAATCCGGCGGAGCCGATGGCCAAAGCCAAGGTGAAGGCCGCTAATTTCTTTTTCATAAATCTCTCCTTTGAAGGCCGGCCTTAAAAAATTGTCCTGAGCCCGTTCATATTCCCGTAACCCTCTTGTAATTGAATAATAGGAAGATTTCTGTGACTTGAGTCACGGAGCCGTGATTTTGAGGTTTACCTTATTAGTGTTAGTAACCAACAGTAACTGATTAAAAAGGGAGTGAAATTTCGGGTAAATATTGGGAAAAGGGATCGCTCCCAGGATTTTGCTGAGAAAAATGAACCTTTGGTTTCTGAAAGGTAACTCAATAATGCGATGGGCCGCCAAGGGCCGGTCAAGATCAAGTTCCAGAAACGAGGCAGACCGCCCGGATTCTCACCCCCTTGGAGGGGGATGGGGATGGGTTCTTCTATGGGGAACTACCAGGGCCAAATAGAAAAAGGCCCATGGCTCCTGATGCAGGGCCAAGGTCAAGAACCCCGAATCAAAATATGACAAAGAATCGGGCAATTGGATTATGATTTATCGTTATCGGATTTGCGGTTGCTTGCCGGAAAAACTTCCAAAAGAACCGGAGGGTTAAATGGTTAAAGAAATATCACCGCTTGATCCCAGCCCCCCTTTTTCGAGGTTCATTTTGTGGGAAATCCTGGGGGTCGTCGGATTTTTCCACATCCTCCAATACGCGCCGGCGAACGAAGTCACCCCCCTCTATTTCCTGGCCAATGCCGTGGCTTTCGTATGCCTTTATCCAGTCCTATACTTCTACAACCAGTTGAAAATTCCATTGGTGCTGAAATTCCTTATCTCCCCCCTGAGCATTGCCTTGCGGGCGGTTTTGCTGGTCTCCTGCTACCTGTGGGTGGCCTATGTCCTTTACGTGACCGGCTTCGCCCTGGGGTTCGCCTCCTGTTTCCTCGTTTTCAAGAATGATTTCATGTTCCTGGGGCCCTTTTTCGTCCTGGATTACTTCTTCCTGGTCGAGCACCTTTGGGGAGTGGGCAAGGATAACATCACCTTTTGGCGGTCCATGGGCATGATTTCCGACGCCGTGAGCGGCGTGGTGGGCGGTTATTGGCTGGGCCGCACCCTCAACACCAAATGGGGCATGTTTTTCGGAAGCGAAGAAACCCGGTGCTTGATTTGGCTGGTCTTCATCCTCCTGGGCATCGCCATGGTGATTTGGTTCAGCAATAAGACCAGAAAGGCTTGAACTGAGCGAGCCGTTATACAAGGATGGGTCCTGCGGGGTCCCTATAAACATATTCCGTGATCGGAGGTTGCGCATGGCCGGCAAAAATTCAAAAACCAACCGGCCGGTCCTTCGGTTTCTTCTTTTCGAGGGGCTGGCGCTGGCGGGTTTTATCCATTTCCACTACCATCCCATCGCGGACGCCCTCTGGGAAAAGAACTTCTATTACGGGGACTTGTTTTGGCTGGCGGGATATCCGCTTCTCTATATTTATCGTTGGATAGTCGGGGGCGGATGCCTGGGCACCATCCTTTTGCCCTTGGGTTTTGTCCTCAATTGGGGCCTGGGCGTTTCCGCCTACCTCTGGGCCGCCTATGGCCTGCTCATTGCCGGAAGCCCCTATTATTACGCCTTGATTCACCATGAGATCATCCTGGGAGTCCTGTTCGCCTTCCTTTATTTCCCCGTCCTCCAGCCCATCCTGGGCGTCAGCCGAAGGGTCCATACCTTGGGCGAGCTGTTTTGGATCCTTTTTTATTCCGGCTTGGGCGGGTTCCTTTGCTTTCTCCTGGGGCGGTTCGTGAACGAAAAATTCGGTACGTCCATCGGGAGCAATAACACGAGATTTTTAATCTGGCTGGGCCTGATCCTGCTGGGGGGCGCGATCGGGGCGATGGTTGCCCAACGCCGGGACAAGGGGGACTAATCACTTCTGGCAACCCTATGGGTTATCTTTAACACATTTCCCATGAAGGAGTGCGGCGGCGGCAACGTTTCCGAGGCCTCTCGCCGCGCCGGGTTGGCCCAAAGGCATTTCCAACTTATCCTGAAAAAATAGAAGTTGAATCCCTCCAAGTTTTAAAAAATTAGACCCTCTTTTCCTGTATCCATTAGGTTCCACATGGTATGTTTTTAATGCAGCCTTTCCCGTCAAAATGCCTTTAATTCCCTGAAATCCGCTTTTTTTCTTGGCACCATCCATGCTTTAACCCCTATAGGATTTGGAACATTTTTATGAGGGGAATGAATGAGACGCTATCTTTTGATCGCCTTTTTATGCTTGGCGGTTTTTTGCGCGTAATGGGATGCAACCAACGGTTACTTGGGTGGGTCCTCATCGAATAACGTGATTGTCCGGAGAGTTTCCAAACCTAATCCGTGGGATGCCTTGAAGCCCAAAAAAATAGATATGAAAAGTGCGATGGCCGAGAAAAAATTGATTTTAGGAAAATCATTAACAGCGAACTTTTCGAGAGAAAAGGTTTTACTCGAGAAACTTCTTTTGGGCGCCGGATATGAAAGGACCGAGAAGCCGTTTCAATACCAGAAAAAAGTGAGGGGAATACCAGTTTTCGTTGATCTTCTTGCCGGTGAATATTCAGGCACGGGCAAAAGGCATCGGCATCAAAAAATACAAGGATTGAAAGCCCGTAAGGCGCGCGGTTGCGATTTGGCGTTTGAAAGCCCAGTTGAAATTACAATGGATGGCACCCTTCCTTCGGGAAGCCAGGATAGGGTTATGATCCGAGTGGCTTCCATTGTGAGTTTTATCGTTATGAAAGGCATGGCTTTGGCCGGTCGTTTCAAACCCAAGGATGCCTATGACATCTATTTTTGCGTGCTTTATTATCCGGGCGGGTTCAAGGGTCTTGCCGCCGAGTTTAAAGGTCATGCCGATAACCTATTGGTCAAAGAAGGTTTGGAAAAAATCCGTAATCCGGAATTTCCCAGATGACCTTCTCTGAAAACATTGCCGGGTAATTTGTTTCTCATTATATTCCCCCCCCCCGCTTCTTCCACCCGTATCCGGAATTTTCTGGCCCAAGGCCAGCGAAATGAGCCCAAAAAAGGGTTTCTGTGCCCCAAAAAAGTTGAAAATGACCTTCCAGAAAGCCAATTCTCGTTGTGAACGCACACCTATCCCACGATGGTTGATCCGGTTGAAGCCATGAAGTGTTCCTGCGGTTATCGCAGTACTGGCGCTCGCGGCCTTACCATCGCCAGTAGCCTTATCCGTCCAAGGATTTCAGCAAACAGGCGTTGGGTAACCATCACCTCCGCCATCTGGAAAACCACGTACCGCGAATGGCGGATAACGTTAGCTCCGATTTTGATAAGTTTTTCTCGCAACGTCGTCAGCGACCAATGCTTCACCAGTTCTGGCAGGGCTAGACGGCGAAGGAAGTTGCCCAAGTTGTAAGCCAGTGCAAATAGTTGCAACCTTACTTGGTTGTCCGCGAAGTCGTGGCAGCTTAGTCTTGTCCACTTCATCGCGTACTTTCCCTCCTTGATCCATTGCTCAGCCGTACCTCTTCCGTTGTAGAACTTCACCACCTGGGGTGCCGGTCGTCGCATGTTCGTCACGATGAAACCCACCCTCGGGAAAAGTTCGCCGTTGTGATGCTCAATCTTCGCCACCACGCGGCGGGGTTTGTCCCAGCTGACGGCTTGGTATTGGAAGCTGTGATACCGGACAACCGGCTTGTGGGAAGGGCGGCCCACGGGACGGGTCAAAAATGGCTCAATTTCTCTTTGTAGCACGCCATTGGCGGGTTGGCGGATCGCATAAAGGTATCCTTCGTCTTCTAGGTACTCGTATAGTTCCTGACGGGCGAAGGCCGCGTCACCCCGGAAAAAACGGCTGATGGAAAGACCCCGATAACGGACAACCACTGGTTCAAGAACCGACCGCCACTCGTGGGCGCTGGCCACATTGCCGTTGCGCAACATTGCCCGTTCCAAATCGCCAAACTGGTTGAAACAAAACAGGGGATGGTAACAGGTACAGCCGAAGTAACCGTTGTACAAGGAACCTTCTTGGTCCCCGTAGGTTTCACTCACGGAGCTGTCCATGTCGAGAATAATCTGCTGGATGGGCTTTTTTTCATGGACACCATCAATCCATTGGCCAGATAGGTCAATCAGACCGGTCTGGTTCTTCGACTGGGTGAGAACTTCCGTCTCGAAACGTCCCATCTGGCTGGTGGAGGCAGCTTGTTTTTCCTTGGCCCGTCCTCCGATCACATGCCGCATCGCCGGATCAACACTCAATCGTTCTGCGTCGTTGGTGTCCTCGTAACCGGCTAGGCGGCTGTAGATTGATTGCCGCAAAAGCGCCGTCATCGTATGTTGCGTATTCTTGCCGGTTCGCCGATCCCTCAGAAGGTTTTCCGTTCTGTCAGTCAAACCAAAGGCTTCATCGAGTTCACGATAGGGAATCAACCCGCCATCGGAAGTGACCTTCGCGCCATGGAACTCCAGCTTGAGACCAGGATCAAAAACCACCCGAAGAGCGTCTTTTCCCCTTTCACCCATTGCATTCCCCCCTCTCGTGGTCCCCAAAGTGAAGAAAAACCTTTGTTTGTATGGCCAAACGACGCCTTATTATACTCGAAAGGTAATTTCATCTGGGAAATCCGGGTTTACCAGTGATTGTCCCCGACGGATCGATAGAGATCGATTACCTTAAACGAGAGAATTTGATCTTATGGAAATCAACACGACGGGTTATTATATAAAAAAGGGTTTATTGGCAGATTGTCAAAAGGGGCCGAAGGGAAACAAACGCCTTTAAACTGCGAAAGCTGGACAAGCGGTCCTGGAAAAGTATTTTCGATCTGTAAAAGGCAGAATGAACGACTTTTAATTCAACTTAGGAGGTTGAAGATGTCTCGCTTGAAAACAAAAGGGTTTACTTTGATTGAATTGATGATCGTTGTCGCGATTATCGGAATCTTGGCGGCTATCGCCATCCCGCGTTTCGCGCAGATGCTGGAAAAGTCTCGCGAGGGATCAACGAAAGGTAACTTGGGAAGTCTGAAGTCTGCGGCTTCGATCTATTACGGCGATGCCCAGGGAGTTTGGCCGACGACTTTACAGACTTTCAAAGTGTACTCTTTCAGCAAATACTTGGACAATATTTCACCTGTGAAGGTGACGGGATCTTTTGTGGTAGGAGCGGTGAGCCCCGCGGGAGCCTTAGTGACCATGACGACAATGGTTTCTGTACCAACTGGTGCTTCACAAGGCTGGTTGTATGACAGTACCATGGGAAATGTTTTCGTGAATAGCACTGTGCAAGACTCGAAGCAAATCCCATATTCGTTTTACGGGTTTGAATAAAAAAGTTTAAAAAATTAACCTGACGCGCAAGGGCGGCAAATTTTGCCGCCCTTTTTTTATGGATTCCGGTTATATCCTCCTCCGGAGATTGGTTGCACGTATTAATCTGGAAAATCTTAACATCCCCAACAGTTTAATAGAGGGCCGGCATTTACCTGTGCCGCTGAAATAATTTGGTTTTCTTTTTGGAACGATGCGCGAATAATAAGGGACTCTATATCGTGTTGTTTATCCCGATTATGAAGGACATTTTTCTTGCTGACCCCGGAGCAGATCCAACCCGCCTCCACCGCCGTGCGCGATCTCAGGGTCGCCCTTTCCAACTTTTTCCTTTATTCCGCCGACAACAACATGGTCCAGCAGTCGCTGGAGCGTTTCTTGCAATCCCTGGAGAATTTGTTCCTTGCCCTCCCCAGCCTTTCCCTGGGGGAGACCGAAGGCCGCTTGGTGGTGGAGGGGACAGCCTTGAACGAAAAGACCACCGGTTCCACCAATATGATCAAGGACCTGTTCCTGACCCACAAGATCAACAGCGTAACCCTTTACCGGGGGCTCACAGCCGATGAAATGAAGACTTTTTTCAACCTTCTGAAACCCCGGGGCCTTGCGGATGGGGTTTCGTTTTTTAAAGCCCTCAAGGACAGCCGCCCGGAGCATATACAGGTCAACGAAAAGGTTTTCGTCGCCATTCGGGAAGGGGAAAAGGTCGTGCCGGTGGGTGAGGAATTGGAAGGGGAGGAAAACATGCAGGAGGCGCTGGAAGCCCTCCAGTATTTCCTCCAGATCTTCGCCCGGGTACGGCCGGAGAACAATAAAAAAGAAGTGGCCAAGAAAATGATCGACAACATGGGCGGTTGGCTTCTGCAGGAAGGGATTTATCCGACACCCGACACCCCGGGAAAAGGAGGGCCTTCTGGAAGCGGCACGGGAGGCGAGGGCGGAATAGGAGGGGCGGCCTGGGGGGAAATCGTCCGGGGTTTTGGGGCGTTGAGAAAAAGCCTCGCAACCGCGAACGAACCCGTTGACTTGAAAAATGTTCAATTCAACATGGACGATTTGTTGCGGCGGTTGGTCCTTTTGGGCGAAAACCAGGGTTTCAAGCTGGGCGGGGAATCGGCAGCGGAAAAGGCTAACATCCAAGGCACCGACGACCGCCTGACGCTTTTCGAGATCGACCCCGTCCTAAGCGCGGTGGATAGCGGGGATTTGTCCATCCTGAC
Organism: candidate division FCPU426 bacterium; assembly: GCA_963847625.1. GTDB lineage: Bacteria > Oederibacteriota > Muellerivitia > Muellerivitales > Muellerivitaceae > CAWCKJ01. The sequence goes on from CAWKAR010000039.1 coordinate 37,617, forward strand.
CGACCGCCAAAAGGAATCCGAAGTGGACAGCCGTATTTCCCGTCTCCAGGAGGAAAAGGAGGTGGAAAGGTTCGGGAAGGTTTGGGACAGCCTATGGAAAAGCATCCTGTCAGGGGATGGGAACGCCCAGGGCGTCTCACTTCGGCACTTAAGCCGCCTTCAATGGCTGAAGATCCCCCGCCCGGACCAACTGGCGGGGTTTAGGAATCTGCGAGACTATCTCACCGGACCATCCGCTCCCGAGGCTTACCCCATCGGACTCACTTTGCTTCAGAACTGGCTCCCGGAGGAGATCCACCATCCCGACTGGGGGGAACTGCTACAAACCGTGTCGGCCTTAAAAAAAAATTCGGAGAAAAAACCCCCGCTTTTCGAGGGGCAAGACCAGCTGGCTCAAGCCACCCTGGATATGATTTTCGGGCCAACCCAATTGCAGGAGCTTTTCTCCATGAACCCGGAAAAGGAGGAAGATAAGGTGGCTTTCGCGAAGTTTTTCATCGCGCTCCATTCCCTCTCCGGCCCTTTCCTGATCCAAATGATCCAGCAGGCACCTGTGGCGTCCCCTGATTGGAAGAAGGCGGTGGATTTGCTCAACCGCATGGAAACCACGGGAGTGCCGGTTTACGAACAATGGCTCAAGGAGAATCAAAGCTCGGTCAAACTGGACCATTTCCTGGAAATCTTCAAGAAAGTGCCTCCTCCCGCGTCGATGCCGGAGTTTATAACGGCGAATTGGAGCGCCTTTGCGCCGGAAGCCCGGCTCAAGATTATGGAAATGATCCAGTTTTGGGAAAAACCGGAGTACCGGCCGCTTTTGATCAACCTTTTGGAAAGCCCTGAAGGAGAACATGCCATTCCAGCCATGAGGATATTGGCCAAGTTGGGGTTGGAAGGGGATTCCCGAACCCTTATCGCAACCGCGAAGAAATTTCCCGTTGAGTCAAAAGGACGGGAGAACTTTTTGATCGAAACTTGCCAAACCCTGGGGGAATTGCAGGATCCTTACGCCATCAATTACCTGGCGGAATGGGCGGATAGTTATAAGTTCCTGGAAGTTAAAAAGGAAAGGGGCATGGCCCTGCGGATTGCCGCTGTCCAGGCTTTGGGGCATTTCCGCTCCCGCTATGTGGAGAAATTCCTGATTAAATTGAGTAAGGAAGCGGAAAAGGAGTTGAAACCCGAGGTTTCCCTCGCCTTGAAGTCTGTCCAGGGAAAATTAAACGTCAATTTTAGCCAGGAAGAGAACCCAGAGGGGCCGGGATTTTGATACGTTCAATGGCGCCAAACACCGCCCGTTTAAGACGGGGTTCACTGCAGGAACACCCATTTTCGGTCGATGAATGTCATAAATTTCAAACTTCCTTCTTTATATAACACCTTTATATGGGATTAGGCGGATATTTATTGAATTTTCCGCCCCCTTTAAACACTTTTAATTTGAGGTGGTATCCCTTAAATTAGAAACAGTATTCACCTTAAAAAGGAAGGGGTTCAGGTGATTCATAAAAAAAGCCTTTTGATCCTAGGGTTAAGCGCTTGTCTTTTGGCCGGCTCCCCTCACCGGGCGGCTGCGCAACTGGCGGATTTCCAAAATCAAATTCTAGCGGACTATCAAACCATCACGAACTTCGTGAACGGACAAATGTCCAAAAGCATCTGTTTTTTTTCCACCCTCGGCTGGCAAAATGCGCCAACGGTATTTGATTTCCTGGGGAATCCGAGGGTCCAAGCTGGGTTTGGGATGGGTGTCGACGCGATTAATATCTCGAATATCAACAATCTTCAATTAAAAGCCCTGGTGGGATCCTCCAACGTTAACATGCCCTCGGTGCTTCCGGCGCCTTTTCCGATGGTCACCCTGCGCACTGCCATTATCCCCGGGCTGGATGTGGGGGCGAAACTCCTGCACATGCCCCCGATCAACGTTCCGTCCATGGGATTTTCCGGCCAGTACACGGGATGGGGATTGGACATGCGTTACCGCTTCCTGGACCGTTTTCCCCTGCCCGTGATCGCGGTGGGAGCCAGCTGGGACACCCTTTACGGAAGCACGACGATCGCCACGAGCGTCCTACAAAGTTCCGTCTATTATGATCCCGGCGCCAATAATGCCTCCATTACCGGCAATACGAACTATGACTTCGATTGGAACGTCAAGAGTTTCGGCGCGCGGCTCATGGTCGGCGAAAACTGCGGGGAATTTTTTCCCTACGTGTCGGTGGGGTTTCAAAGAAACTCGGGTTGGATCCGCTCATCCGTGATCGGCCATGTGACGGCGACAGTCAATTCAACTACAGGCAGTCCCATTTCCCTCGATATCCAGAATGCAGGCCAACCGGTGGTTTTGGAACCAAAATTCGTCCTTGGTTTTATGATCGGCGATGGCTTCAGTTGGAATGTGGTGGGGGAGTCCAACGGGTCCGATATCGCGGGTAGCACCGGTTTTGGGATACAGTTTTAAAAGGGTTCAATCCTCCAAAACTCAGGGCTATTTGCTTGCCCATGATCCGCCTGCAAAAGACCCGTCAATCTGAAACAAAAGGTTCGTTAATAAAATCATTATGAGCGAAACCCGGAAACCCAACAGGATTTCTTTCGTTGACCCGAAGGAATGCACGGGATGTGAATCCTGCGTGGCCATGGCCCCCGGTGTTTTCCGAATGATGCCGGACGGCTTGTCCGAGGTCTTTGATTCCCAAGGGGATACTGAAGAAAAAATCCAGGAAGCCATGGACTGCTGTCCGGTTTCCTGCATCCATTGGAAGCAGTAAGGACAGTTCCCGGCCGGCGGTCAAGCCACAGGCCTTTACTGGAACCTGACTCTGTGTGTTTTGGAGTTGAAATGGGCATTCTCACGGGTTGGATGGAAAAAAGGCAGTTCGAGCGCATCGACGCCGCCATCAAGGTCACTTATACCATGATCCCCAAAAGCGAACTGGTCAAGATCCTGGCCAACCCTTCCTACCGGGAATCAACCGCCGACCACTTGCCCGAGCTTTCCAAAAAGTCGGTTACCTTGCACGCCGTCACCCGGGACATTTCCTTGGGCGGGATGTCCCTCGTGGGGCCGGAGTCTTTTCCGCCCGATACCGCCCTGGAGATCAAGCTTTACCTCCCGGACAGGCCCGTTCCCCTGACTCTCTTGGCCGAGGTGGTCCGGGCGGACGCCGGAATGGTCGGAACATCGGGTTCCACCTTCCGGGCCGGGATCAAGATTCTCGCCATCAACCGCCAGGACGTGGTACGGCTGGATAAGTTCCTCTTGGCAGAAAGAATCCGCTTACAAGATGGAAAAAAATAACCTGAAAATCATCTCGACCCCTAACATCGGTTACGATTCCCCGGGCCACCCCGAGCATCCCGGCCGGGTGGTGCGGAGCCTGGCTCACTTGAAGAACATCCTGCCTTCCACCCTGTTCCAGGAACCCCAACCGGCGCCCCTGGAAGCCATCCAGGCCGTCCACGGGGAGGGTGTGGTTACCCAGGTTCAAAACGAGGATTTCATCGATATGGATACGCCCGGTGGCCCGGGAGTGTTCACCTCGAGCCTTCTTTCCGCCGGGGCGGCCCTCGCGGCGTCCAAGGAAGCGCTCCAGGGGGTGAAAATTTTCTCCCTGATGCGTCCGCCGGGGCACCACGCCACCCCCGACCGGTCCATGGGGTTCTGCTATTTCAACTCCATGGCGGTTTCGCTCCAGGCGTTAATAAAGGAAGGGAAGGCCCGGAAAGCGGCGGTGCTGGACCTGGACGTCCACCATGGAAACGGCACCCAGGACTTTTGCTTCGGGAAACCGGGGCTTCTTTTCGTTTCGCTCCACCAATTTCCGGCCTATCCCGGCACGGGACAAAAATCCCTGGACAATTGCCGGAACTATCCTCTGCCGCCGGGAACCCGGGAAGGCACCTATTTCCCAGCGATGGAAAAGGCCATGGGGGAAATACGGGCCTTCCAACCCGACCTGATCGGGGTTTCCATGGGTTTCGACACCTATGAGAAGGATCCCCTGGCCCAGTTCGGATTAACGAAAGAGGATTACCGCACCATAGGAAAATTGTTGGGGGACTTCAATATTCCCACCTTCGCCCTGCTGGAGGGTGGATACCATGACGACCTGCCATATTTAATAGAGGAATTCCTCCAAGGTTGGGCGGGATAAAAACCCGTTGAGTCTTTCCAAAATAAACAAATAAAAGCTTTTGAGAGGCCTTTTCCATTTCCCCCATCATCACCCTTTTAACCGATTTCGGCGTTAAAGACCCTTTCGTGGGAACCATGAAAGGCGTCATCCTCGGAATATGTCCGCAAGCCCAGCTCGTCGACCTCACGCATGAAATTCCCTCCCAAACCATCCTGCCGGGGGCATTTCTTTTAAAGTCGGTCCTGGAATATTTCCCCAGGGGAACCGTTCACTTAGCGGTGGTGGACCCGGGGGTGGGCGGTTCCCGCAAGGCCATCGCGGTGAAATCCCGGGGGTGTTATTTCGTCGGGCCGGATAACGGCCTGATCCCCGCGGCGTTGGAGGAATGGGGGGTCGAGGAAGTTGTCGAATTGACCGGGAAAAAGTACCAACTTTCCAAACCCAGTTCCACCTTCCACGGCCGGGACCTATTTGCGCCGGTGGCGGCGCATTTGGCGAAGGGAGTGCCTTTTTCAAAGCTGGGAAAAAAGTTGACCCGATGGATTGTGGGTGAAATCCCGAAGCCCCGGAAAACCCCCCAAGGGTGGGAAGGGGAGGTGCTATGGGTCGATCATTTCGGAAATCTGGTCACGAACCTGAACGACAAACACCTGCAAGCGATCAAGTCCCGAAAGACGGGCCCGGCTTCGCCCTTCCGCTTGAAAATGGGCAAGACGGTCCTATTGAACTTGGCGACACGTTATTCGCAGGTCAAGAGGGGAACCTTAATCGCATTGATGGGCTCCTCGGGCAACTTGGAGATTTCCGTAAACCGGGGTAACGCCTCCCGGAAACTCAGTGTCGGAATCGGCACCCCGGTTGTCCTGTGTTGAATAGTTGTCCTACCCGGGGAGCAGGAGTGGACAAAGAAAAATGGATAATGTTTGGCTGATTCTTTTGGCATGAGTTGGTGAAAACCGCCGCCGGCCGACTTGATAATCGGATGGGGTATTATTTTTTACTCATTACCTTTCATCTGTTTTGAGCATCATGGAAACGGGGTCGGGCATAATTTATAACTTTCGACTTGGAGATAACCATGGGCCAACCAAAGACTTTTGAAAACTATCCCTGCCGGACAATGATTATCCCCAATTTTGTTTCAGTTTTAATCTACGCAATTGGTGCGTATGTTATTTATCGAATAGGAATTATTTGGGCAATACTGTATCTGCTTTATGTTCTTGGGTTGGAAATTCGTTTGATGAAAAATATTTGTGTGGATTGTTATTACTACGGAAAATTTTGCACCTTTGGTAAAGGGAAATTGAGCGCAATATTTTTTAACAAGGGAAGCTCAAAGGCATTTTCCGAGCGCAAAATCGCCTGGAAAGACATGATTCCGGATTTTCTTGTTTCGTTAATTCCGGCAGTTGTAGGGATCGTGTTATTGATAATGGATTTTAGCTGGCTCATCTTATCTTTAATAATCCTACTGGCCGTTCTTGCTTCAGTAGGAAATGGACTTGTTCGACGCTTTTTAGCCTGTAAATTCTGCAAACAGAGAGAAATCGGTTGCCCCCCCGAACAATTATTTAATAAAGCAAAAAGTATAAAAAAGAATCGGATTTAATGATTTAAGGGGTTCCCAAATCCGAATGAGAAATTGGGCTTAAACTAGATTCGATTTGGTTCGAATCTTGGGGTGAGGTAAGTGATCTTGTCCTTGATGGGGAGCCATTCATATAGGTCCGCAAACCGTTGAAACCGGGGAGCCGGCTAGGTTTTTTTGAAATGTTTTAAAGTCCAGTTATTTTCGTCTTTGCTGCCCCGCAAGAGTTTGAAAATCTCCCGATGAATCTTCCCGTTGCTGGCGATGGCGTTTTGGCCCAGCAGGTTGAAAGGCTTGCCGGAAATATCCGTCACCTTACCCCCGGCTTCGGTGATCATCAGAACTCCCGCCGCCATATCCCAGGCTTGGATGCCCCTTTCCCAGAAACCGTCGAACCGTCCGGCAGCCACATAGCAAAGGTTCAGTGAAGCCGAACCATCCCGCCGGACCCCCTGGGCCTTTAAGACGAACTTCCGGAAGTTGTCCAGGTTGTAATGGGTTTCCCGCACGGCGTAGGCGAAACCGGTCGCGAGAAGGCTTTGGGCCACCCGGGGGGTCCGCGAAACCCTGAGCCGTTTGCCGTTTAAAAAAGCGCCTTTCCCTTTCTCGGCGGTGAAGCATTCCCCCAGCATCGGGTCGTAAACCGCGCCGACCAAGGGGTTCATGTTTTTAAGCAAAGCCACCGAACAACAAAAGAAAGGGTAGCCGTGGGCGTAATTGGTGGTTCCGTCCAGGGGGTCCACCAGCCAGGTGTATTCGGACGGGCCTTCCACCCGGCCTGTTTCCTCCCCCCAGAAGTTATGGGAAGGAAATTTTTTTTGGAGGAACGAGAGGACTTTTTTCTCGCAGAGCCGGTCCACCTCCGTGACCAGGTTCAGGTAATTCTTGGACTTATATTGGATGTTGATCGACCGGCCATAATATTGTTTCTGGATTTTTCCAGCGATTTTAGCGGCTTTAACAGCTGTATTTAAAAAATGTGGCATTTTTCCTCAATCTCGTAACTTTTAATAATTGATAAATTGATGACGCTAAACCCAACTCCGATAGGGCAAGGTATCGAAAGGTTGATTATATGTAATTACAATAATTCGATGATCAATTACGCTAAAATAGTTTTTCTTTTTTCCCCATAAGTGTTTTTTTAATGGCATAAAAATTCCAAAAAGGATTAAATTTCATTTGTTATTCATCATTATCCATAAAAAGTGGTAAGTTTGATGTTGTGGGTTTTCGTTTTCCTTCCAACCATTATCACCCCAAAAAAGCCTTGGAGGTTGTTTTATGAAAGAAGCCCAGACCCGAATCCCCGGAGCCAAATCTTTTTTAGCCGGATTAGGCATTTTCATATGGTGTCTTTGCGTGTTCATGAGACCTTGTCCCGCCTCGGCTTCCTGCCTTCCCGTCACCGTAACGGTCGCCAACAACCAGGGGGACAACAGTTCCGGGTCCCTGGGGGACGCCATCAACCAGGTCAATGCCAACGGCTCATGCGGTGGTGTGATCAACCTTTCGGGGATTTCGGGGCAAACCATCAGCTTGAGCGCGGGCCTTCCCACCCTGGCTGAAGGTGTGACGATTTTGAACAGCGGCACCCCGGTGATGATCAACGCCGTCAACGGCTCGAATACCTACCAGGTTTTCAACGTCACTAGTGTTCCAGCGAATATCACCGGGGTGCAAGTGAACGACGGAAGTTTAATCGGCACGGGCAACGTATCGGCTTCCAACGGGACACTTCAATTCAATGGTTCCTCGAATTCAGGCAATCCAGTTACAGTTTCCTCGAGCAGTTTGACCGTTTCCAACTCAACCCTGGGCCTTAACGGCGGGTCGGGCACACCGAACGGCGGCGCCGGCGGCGCGGCGAATTTAAATGTGTCCGGGAACACGTCGGTGGATCCCAGCACCGTGACAATCACGGGCGGGAACGGGACCGATAACAACAGCGGCGATGGAGGTGCGGGCGGTGCGGCTACCGCGACCATCGGTTCCTTGAACCTGGCGGGGGATCTGGGCGGTCCTTCCACTTATCAAGTCACCGGCGGCAACGGCGGTAATGCTACCGGAGGGATTGGAAACGGCGGCGCGGGCGGCGACGGAATTTTTACTTCTTCCGGAGCGGTGTCGATTGATTCCAGCGACTTCAGTGCGGGCGGGGGCGGGGGAGGTTCCAGCTTTACCAGCATCGGCGGGAACGGCGGAAACGCGAACGTTTCCATCGGGACTGATTTAAATATAACGGCATCCAAAAATTTGTCCATGTTTGCCGTGGTAGGTGGTTTGGGTGGAGTGAATAACGGTACCGGAATTGGCGGGAACGGTGGTACGGCTTCCCTGCCGGCCGGCGGAGCGGTGTCGGTTGATTCCAGTATTGTCGGCGCGGTCGGCGGAAGCGCGGTTTCTGGTAACGGGTCCGCGGGCACGACGGAGGGTTCGGGCGGGAACGCCTCGGCTTCCCTGGGAAGCTTGACGGTGACTTCCGATAATTACAACCTGAATGGCATTGGAACCCCCTCCGAGTTTTTAGTCATGGGCGGAGCGGGTGGAAACGAAAATGACTTAGGGAGTGGCGGAACCGGCGGATCGGCGGACTTGTCCACTTCTAACGCCGTGTCGGTGGACTCCAGCTCGGTGAGCGTGGGTGGGGGGGTAGGGGGTGCTAGTTATGGAGGCAACGGTGGAAACGGCGGGAACGCCTCGGTTTCCATAGGTTCCGATTTGATCGAAACAGCAAGCAACGTTTCCTCCGGCCTTAACGTGACCGGCGGGAATTCCGGAAACAACATTTGGAATTATGGCCATGGCACGAGCGGCACGGCTGGTTCGGCGGCCTTATCGGTCTCGGGCGCGGTGTCCGTGGATTCCAGCTCCGTGAGCGTCACGGGGGGCAACGCGGGTTATGGTTACGGATTAGGGGGCACGACCGGGGGTGCGGGTGGAAACGCCTCGGCCTCTTTGGGAAGCTTGAAGATAACCTCCGATAATTACAACCTGAATGGGATTGGAAACACTTCCAACTTTAACGTGTCGGGGGGGACGGGTGGAACCGATTATTACCAAGGCGCCGGGGGGGACGGGGGTTCGGCGGCATTGTCGGTCGCTGGCGCGGTGTCGGTTGATTCAAGCGATGTCAACGTGGACGGGGGAAAGGGTGGTTATAGTTATTACGCCAACGGTGGAAACGGGGGAGACGCTACCGTTTTCGTCGGGTCCAATTTGACCGTAACGGGGGTAAACAATACCTCCAACTTCACAGTGGTGGGTGGGGCGAGTGCCGGCAATTACCAGGGAAACAGCGGGGTGGGCGGAGACGCGGCCTTGTCGGTCGTGGACGCGGTATCGGTGGATTCCAGCAATGTCAGCGTGGGTGGCGGTACGGGCATGATTTCCGCTTACGGCAATGGGGATAACGGCGGCAATGTGTCAGTTTCCATTGGGTCTAACCTGAGTGTGAACAACTCCTCCAACTTGAACGTGACCGGTGGAAGCGCGGAAATCGACTATCCTTGGATTAACAATGGATCCACGGGAGCGGGTGGTTCGGGCGGTTCGGCGGCCCTGTCGGCCGTGGGGGCTGTGCCGGTGGATTCCAGCGGCGTCACCGTGGCCGGTGGAACGGGAGCTGATAGCTACGGAGGCAACGGAGGAAACGGGGGGAGTGCCTCGGTTTCCATAGGTTCCGGTTTGACCGTAACAGCAAGCAACGATTCCTCCAGCCTGTATGTGGCCGGTGGAAACGGCGGAAACAACTATGATTGGTATGGTGTTGGAACCGGCGGCACGGGAGGTTCATCGAGTTTGTCTGTCGCTGGCGCGGTATCAGTGGATTCCAGTGACGTCAATGTGGCGGGTGGCTACACGGGCTATGGTTATGGATCAGGCTCAAGCGTGACCGAAGGGGCGGGCGGGAACGCCTCGGCTTCCCTGGGTGGTTTGACGCTAACTTCCGATAATTACAACCAGAATGGCACCGGAACCACTTCAAACTTTACCGTGGTGGGTAGGGCGGGTGGGGACGATTATGGCAATGGCAACGGCGGGAACGGCGGTTCGGCCTCCTTATCCGTGTCTGATGCGGTGTCGGTGGATTCCAGTTCGGTAAGCGTGGCCGGCGGGACAGGCGGTTATAGCGCGGGCGCTAATGGTGGAAACGGTGGAAATGCCAGCGTGTCCATCGGAACAAGTTTGACCCTGATGAATGCCTCCAACTTGGTTTTGAGCGGTGGAGCGGGCGGAAACAATAATACGGGCGGTAACGGCGGCAATGGCGGTGATGCTTCGCTGACGGCCTCGGGTTTAACCCTGGGAGCGGGAACCATCTTCAGTATGACTGGAGGAGCGGGAGGAAGCGGAGATAGTAACGATGGGTCCATGGGGAACGCTAACGCCGTGGTCGGCACTCTGAATGGGGCGGGTTATATCACCATGGGCGGTTCAACTGCGAATCTTCAGGTTAAACAAGGTTATTTCAGCGGTGTGATCGCGGGGAATGAAAGCCTAGACGTGACGGGGGGCGGGGCACTGACCCTGACGGGCTCCAACACCTATTCAGGCGGCACGACGATGGATTCAGGCACCTTGAACCTGGGGAACAACAACGCCCTGGGCACGGGGAACCTCACCCTGGAAGACGGCACGACCTTGCAGGCCGGGGTGAATAACCTGGCTGTCACGAATGCCGTATCCCTCAGTGGAACCGATACTTACGATTCCAATAGCGATAATTCGTCCCTGTCGGGGGTCATTAGCGGCACCGGTTCCTTGACGAAAATCAACGCGGGAGCTTTGACCCTGGCCAGCGCCAACACTTACAGCGGGGGGACGACGGTGGTTTCAGGCGCCTTGAACCTGGGGAACAACAACGCACTGGGCACGGGGAACCTGGCGCTGGAAAACGGCGCGACCTTGCAGGCCGGGGTGAATAACTTGGCGGTCACGAATGGGGTGTCCCTCAACGGGGCCGATACCTTGGATAAAAACGGTTATGATTCATCCCTTTCGGGCGTCCTCAGCGGTACGGGAAGCCTGGATGTGATAGGAGGCGGGACAGTCACTCTTGCGGGATCCAATACTTACTCGGGCGGCACAAACCTTAATGGGGGTACTTTGGTAGTGGCCAATAGTAATGCCTTGGGCACAGGCTCTGTAGTGAACGGCGGTATCTTGAGCATCAACGGCCCCATGACGGTTAATATCGGGGGCAATTACACCCAATCCTCCTCGGGAATTCTGCAATTGGGGATGGGGGGAACAGCAGCGGGAACCTGGGATGTGTTGAATGTTTCAGGCGCGGCCAGCCTGAATGGGACCCTGTGGCTGGTTTCGGACAACGGGTTCCACTTGCATATACATGGGACCGAGGACTTCGAAATCCTGTCGGCAGGAAGCGTGGGCGCAACGTTCACCACGTTTTCCGATATGATTACGGGCGATTCGGTTTCGTTGGTTTACCAGTCGAAGGATGTGCTCTTGAAGGTGACCGGCCCGAGCTTCCAGTCCTTGGGTGGGACGCCCAACGAAGCCGCTGTCGGCGGCGTGTTGGATTACCTGAACGCCCATTCGCCCGACCAGTCCTTGATCCATTATTTGAATACCCAATCCGATGCCGCGTTGCTGGGGATTTACGACAAAATCTCGCCGGCGGACTTGACGCCACTGTACCGGATCAGTTTCAGCTCCGCCCAGGTTGAGGCGGGAATGGTGGAACAAAGGCTTGACCAGTTGTTCGGCAATTCCGGGGATGGTTCCAAGAATATTTCCTGGAACGGGGAAGAGCTCCTGTTCGCGGGCAGGCACTCGGCCAGGAGAGAAGCGAATATGGCCAAGGACCTCCAACCCGAGCACTGGGGAGTCTTTGCCGACGGAATCGGCGACTTCGGAACCGTCTCAGCCGACTCGAACGCCCCGGGGTACCAATATTCCACCGGCGGAATGGTCGCCGGGATGGATTACCGGTTCTCGAAGGATTTGGTGGGAGGGTTGATGCTGGGTTACACCCAGTCGGGCAGCAGCCAATCCACCGGAACGGTGAACGTGACGGGCGGGCAATTGGGCCTCTACGGCGGGTGGAAACAAGGCCCGCTTCACGTGGAAGCGCTGGCCGCGGGAGGGATCAACAGTTACACCACCCAACGCGACTCCTTGGGAGGCACGGCGTCGGGAAGCACACAGGGCCAACAACTTTCTGGCCAGATCGGCGCCGGATACGATTTGACCGTTGGGAATGCGAAGGTGGTGCCTTTCGTATCGGGCCAGTACACCCGAGTGGATGTCAACGGCTTCAACGAATTCGGCTCCCAGACGCCGTTGAATTACGCGGCGCAGGGGGAAGGGTGCTTGACCAGCGACCTGGGAGCGGGGGTAAGCCGCGACTGGTTCGCGGGAAACGTCGTTTTGGCGCCTAGCGTGAGCGCGGCCTGGGAGCATGTGTTCCAGGGCAACTTGGACAGCCTGGACGCGACCCTGGGAAGCGGCGGGAGCTTCACCGTGGACGGCCCGGCGACGGGGACCGACGCGTTGGTCTTGGCCGCAGGGTTGGACGCGCAATTCACCAAAGGGTTCAAGGCCTATGTCTCGTGCCAAGGCAGGGTGGGATTGACGAACTTCTCCGGGCAAAACTTGACAGGCGGCGTGAACTTCGGGTTTTAAGAAGAAAAATTTAGCTTTAAAAACAAGGGGCCTCGCCCTGAAGAGACCGACGGGTCTATTTCAGGGCTTGGCCCTTATTTTTTTGATACCTGAATTTTCGCCTAATCGACACCCCCGGTATTCCCCAAGAATACCCCCCCACTAACCAAAATAATATCTAGCCACGGATGCATGGGATTCATGAGATTTTAAAAACACAAATAATTAAAGCCTTTTTCTTAGGCCTATCTGAGTGCATCCCCTGAATCCGTGGTTAAGAGTCGGTTTTTTGGAAAACGGAGGCCGTTAACCCGGTGAACGCTGCTGGCACCCAGTACGCGGGGCCGGGAACCCAGTATAGGGTGCCGTAAACCCGGTATTTGGAGAGATAACCCAGTAAACGGAGACGGTAACCCAGATAGCATGAATGGGCCAGCGACCTTCGTAGTAGGCTTTGATCAATAGCAGCTGATCAAAATAACGCGGGTTGCTCCGTCCTCCACACCCCTTCCGTCCTGCTCTGAGTTCTCCATCTCGAAGAACGTGTTTTTCCCGTCAAACGGGGCGGTATCGATTTATGTTTCCTATTGCCAGTACCCGGGTGCCTTTTCCTTAGGAATCTATAATTCGGCCGGGGAACACATCAAAACCCTGGATGAGCGGTATTTAGAAGCCCCGATTGCCGCTTCTTACCTTTGGGACGGGAAGAACAAATTTGGGGACCCCTGCGCGAGCGGAGTATATCTCATTTCCTTGATGGAACCCTATGATCACAAGTTGAAAAGGGTCATCCTCATCAAGTAACTGGTTTCAAATTATTTTGTTTCACCCGATCCCACCCCCTAAAAACAAAGTTAGGAAGTTAGCCCCAACTGTTTTTTGACAGTTGGGACAACCAAGTCTCGCCATTCGACGCCGGATATTTTTAACTTTTGATCCGGCACATCTAAACCATGCCTCTCGACTTGTAGCTTCGAGGCAAGAGCTTGTAGGCTCATGGCAGGTACAGTTAGAAATTAACTGCAAAACACCAATTTAAGTGGCATCCCATTTGGGTAGGTGCATTTATTCCTCCTTCATGTATATAATGAGCAAGGTTTTACTTTGGCCGGGTGAAAAACCAAGTCTTTTATCCGCCATAGATAGGTTGCCTATCCGAACGAATCCTATGGAAACTTTTAGATGGCATTTTTACGGGTCGGCATGAAAGCGCTTGAAAGCTTGAAACCGGAATGAAAACCGCTTTCGTGGAAAAATTTTCCTTTTAGGAACAAGGAGTCTTATGTCCACCAATACCATTTATGAAGTCGCCCAAAAGGCGGGCGTTTCCATTTCCACTGTTTCACGGGTCTTGAACAAAAATCCGAATGTCCTGGAAGAGACCCGAAGAAAGGTTTTGAAAGCCATCGAGGAACTCCACTTCAGGCCCAACCCCATTGCGCGCGGCTTGGTGATCAAGCAGACGAACCTGATCGAGGTTTTCTTTTCCTGGCCGGGCTACCGGTTCAACCTGGAAAGCGCCTGGTACGTGGAACTCCTCAACGGCGTCAACCAAGTTGTCCAGGAAAACCAGTTCGGCCTTTTGATCAACACCATCGCGGGGGTTTTCGACCCGCAAGAGGTCTATAAGCGGGTTTTCAATAACGTCGTGGATGGGATCCTCATGGTTTCGCCTTATCTGGAGGAAAAGGATTTGGTTGAGATCCTGAGCGATCGGGTGCCCATCGTGCTCGTCGGTTACCGGACCTCGGACCCGAAACTGGATTTCGTGGACAGCGACAATGTCCAGGCTGTAGGCCAGGTGGTCGACCACCTGGCGGGATTAAAGCACAAGAAAATCGCCATCATCACGGGGCAGGTGGATAACTCGCGCAACGCCACAGACCGCTTGGAAGGTTTCCGCTCCGCCATGGATAAACACGGATTCAAGATCCCGCCGGAATACATCGTGGGCGGGGATTTTCTTTTGGAATCCGGCGAGGAAGCCATGAAAAAACTTTTGGCGCTCCGCGACAGGCCGACGGCGGTCTTCGCGTCCAACGATCTCATGGCATTGGGGGCCATCAAGGCTCTGGAAAAAGCCAAATTGAAAGTGGGGAAGGATATCGCCTTGGTTGGCTTTGATGATATTCCCGAGGCTTCCACCCCGCCCCATTCCCTCACCACCATTCATCAGGATTACCGGTCTATCAGCGTGGAAGCCACCCGAATCCTGTTGCAGAAGATCCGGGAACCGGAACAATGGAAGACACGCCAATTGCTGGTCCCGGCCCAACTGGTGGTACGGCAATCCTGCGGATCAAAGAAATAACCCGATGTCAATGTCCGAAAGGGACGAGTACCAGGAATATTTTAACCTTTGTGATGAGGAATATAGATCCATTCGATTCTGGAGGCATGTTTCCATTTATCGTCAATTCCCGTTAAATTCGGCGCAAATTCCAAGTAATTATATTTAGTTTAACAAGGCCCATGTGCCAACTAGGGACGTTGCAGGACCCGCGCAGGGCTGATACAATGCCTCCGCTTCATCTGGATGGTCTTATTTCTTTTAATTTAGGAAACCAAATGCGAGCATTTCTTTGGATTCTCGGAATTCTTTTTTTATTGGCCTTGGGATACGCCCTCGTCACTGGATTGGGATTGGGGGGAGTTTTCAAGCACCATAAAAACTTGGCGAAGAGTTTTGTGATCACGGATTTCGAATATCCCGCCGACGATTTCGACTGGATGACCGGGGGTTACGTTAAAATCGAACCGTCAAAGGAAAACCAGACTCACGGCAAACTTTGCGCGAAGGCCACTTTCTTCCTGGAAAATCAGTTTTTCCCAACGCCCACGCCGGGCGCCGACTGGCGGCCCCAAATGGCGCTGGACACCAATTCGGTCACCCAACTGAAGGTTTACGAGTGGCAGGAATATGCCGACCTGAAACTGGATGTCTTTAATCCGCAAGATCATCCGGTCACCTACCATATGGAAGTGGCGGATTCCCACGCTTATGTTTTTTCCGACATCTCTGGGCCGCTGACCCCGAAAAAAGTCACCAACATCGATGTCCCCTTGGACCAGTTGATCCAAGCCCGGCTGGATTTAAGCAATATCCGGTCCATCAAGTTTTGGGTGGATATGGCGGGGGCCACAGAACCCATCGTGGTTTACCTGGACTACCTGCGCCTGGAGGGCGACGCAACCGCGCCCAAGCCAGCCGTTAAACATTAATCAAAAATCCAGTTCTGATTAATTCAATGTTTCAATTCTTAGCAAGTTATTTTGCCCTGAAATCCAATCGAATCTCTTGATTATAAGGGTTTCTGGTTTAACCTTCCTAAGATATAAGTTCTAATCAATCCTTAACCTGCGATTAGATTTGTCCTTAATTTTTATTCCTGAAAAGAAGCAATTGCGAATCAATTTTTTCTTCGTGGACGTATATCGGCTTGGAAAAGTTCATTTAAGAAACAACAAGGTTAATGCCGTCAACGACTAATGATCGGTTTTGAAACTGATGGTTGCCTGCTACCAGAATATATCTAATCAGACTGTACGTCCTAGAGACATTACTTTTCAG
This sequence comes from candidate division FCPU426 bacterium, assembly GCA_963847625.1. Lineage (GTDB taxonomy): Bacteria > Oederibacteriota > Muellerivitia > Muellerivitales > Muellerivitaceae > CAWCKJ01. Next base: position 53,548 of record CAWKAR010000039.1, read on the forward strand.
CCATTTTACGGACAGGACGATCTGAAAAGAAGATTTGTCAATCTGGAAGGAAACGGGAAATATCCCAAATCAGTTAGTCGAATTGAAAACGGAAAGTATAATTAAGCTATGAATAGCCTGCCGTCATGCCCGAAAAAGTTTATTCGAAAAGTTTCATGAAAAATTTTCTCCATATTTCGTTAAGGTAATAAGCCATGGAAGTCTTTTTGAAGAATTTATTAATTCGTGAGATCTGATTTATAAAATAAAAAAGAGATTACGAAAATAAAAGAGTCTTATGAATCAGATGCATTCAGGCCGAATTGAGGTTTTGGATTCCTTGCGCGGCGTTGCAGCTATGCAGGTGGTATTCAATCATTTTTTGATCGTGTTTCCTCTTTTTTTTGAAGCGACCCTCCACCTAGCGTCAAATCAACCTTTGATGGCGAAGTTGATGGTTTATACGCCGCTCCATATCCTATGGGCGGGGCATGAGGCTGTTATCTTCTTTTTCACTTTGAGCGGATTTGTTTTGTCCTTACCTTATGTGAATAGGAATCCACTTTTTTACCGACCCTACCTGATTAGGAGATTTTGCCGAATTTATATTCCTTTTTTCACTCTTATTTCTCTCTCCCTTATTTTATATAAGAGGGGTCTAGGTTTTTTTGCGATTCCAGGTGTCAGCTGTTGGACTAACAGTTTTTTTTCTAAAACCATCACTTGGCGGGAAATGCTGAAAATCTATACCGGGTTCGACGATATCTACACCTATAACTTGGCTCCCACTGTTTGGAGTCTAAACCACGAGATGCGCATCTCAATTGTTTTTCCCTTCTTGGCTAACATGGTGGTGAAATTAAATTGGAGAGAAAATTTGGGAATGGGTTTTTTGTTAGCAGCTCTAGGAGGGGGATTGATCAATGAGAAAATATTATCCGCTGGAGAATTGAATAGAACATTTTTCTACACCTCTTTTTTTATCTTTGGGGCCCTTCTGGCGAAACATCGGGATTGGGTTTTAGGGGCCATTGGGAAATACAATGGCGGCCTAAGAACATTGTTCTTAGCCTCTGCTTTAATCTTGTATAACATTCGCTGGTCGGGATTGGTGGAAGAAAAATCATCTTTTTCCCCTGTTGGTCATGAAGTTTTCTGCGATTTGTCAGTAGGACTGGCGTCACTTTATTTCATCGGTGCGTCTTTGGGATGGAAGCTAAATAAAAAGAATTTTGTTCAAGGAACCTTTTTGTGGATTGGGAAAATTTCCTTCAGCCTTTATTTGATCCATCCGTTGATATTATTCATGAGTATTTATTATTTTAGGCATTTCTTGCCAATAATCATTAGCGACTTCCTGGGTTTGTCCTTTGCAATATTTGTGGCTTGGCTTTTCTATCGTTGGATAGAATGTCCTTCCACACAATTGGGTAAAAAACTTTCCAAACATTCCATTTTCACGGGCTAGAAAGAAATTCCTAAAACTAAAACCCAATTCATTTATGGGAACCTCTAAAAATTCATTTAAGCCCTCGCCCCTTGAGGGAGAGGGTAGGGTGAGGGGTAAAAAACCTCGCTATTTCCACCCTCATCCCATCCTTCTCCCCTCTAGGGAGAAGGGGAACGGCAATTTATAGAGGTACCCTTATTCAGAAGCAGTTGAAATGCTTAAGGAGGTGAGTGTTCTTTGAATATTCTTGAAAATCTGGATTGTAATGATGATAGATGTTTGCCGGCGGGAGAGGCGCAGAAATATTCGCGAGAGAATCTATTGGCATCATGCCCTGGTGGTGTGGCCCATTTCCCAGGCCGAACGCATTTCTTTGTGCCATTCTGGACTCACTGTCTCCAGTGATGAACAAGATATGACTCTATGACCGGGTTCCTTTTTAAAACAAGTTTTAGAGCATTCGAGTAACCCGATTTTAAAAATAAGGCTAGCATTTATCCTATCTTTCAGACTATGGACAGACCAAATCATTGTTCCATATGCACAATTAGTTGTGGGTAGCACCCCTAGGTATGCAGTTTGTAGCTTAAAAGGGGTATGGACCCCTGAATAGGTAGAGCATTAACCCCAAAACCCCGGTTGCCCTGCCTGAAATAACGGTTAAAATAATTTTGTGCAATAGGACGGGAACCCAGTTGCAAGAAAATTAAACAAATAACATAGGTTTCGATAAATATTTTTACGGAAGATTTACCCGTTTAACCCAGCTTTTATTGATACAGGAATCTGAAAGGTTGACCCGAAAAACTTGAATGGAAACCAAATTCGTTAAACCCGTACGCTACGGCGACATCATCGAAATCGACATCCACTCCCTCGCCTTCGGGGGGGATTCAGTAGGCCGTTACCGTGATTTTGCCATATTTGTCCCGGGTGGGCTCCCTGGCGAGAGGTTGGCCGTAAAGATCACCCGGGTCAAGGACCATTTCGCTACGGGTGAGATTGTCAACTTCCTCAAGCGTTCCCCGGACCGCATTGTCCCAGGTTGTCCCGTATTCGAGGAATGCGGTGGGTGTCAATGGCAGCACCTACACTATTCCCGACAGCTTCAAGCCAAGCGCCAGTTCGTCGTGGATGCTTTTCAAAGAATCGGGCATCTTTCCAATGTAGTGGTACAGCCCAGTCTGCCTTCGCCCAATCCATACGCTTACCGCAACAAAGCCCTGCCGGTTCTTTCGATGCGGGAGGGTCATTATGTTTCCGGGATCTACGAACCCCGTTCCCACCACTTAGTGCCCTACCAGACATGCCCCATTCAGGGAGACGCCGTCAATGACCTGATCCAAAAAGTCCTGAATAAGATCGATCGTTCCGGTTTGACGCCCTACCAGGAAAAAAAACACATAGGTTTTTTAAGGCATTTGGCTGTCCGTCAGGGATTGAAAACGGGCGAGATGATCTTGTCCTTTATCACCCGCGCAGAGGTGCCTGAGGAACGGCTTCAAAAACCCGCCTTGGTACTGGAATCCCTGGACCATGTCCTGCCACGTCTTGCGGCGGAGCTTATGGAGGAGATTCCCGGCCTGGTCGGCGTCCTACAAAACATCAATCCTTCCCGCACCAACGCTGTATTCGGCTCCACCACGCGTCTCCTCGTGGGGCGGGACCACTATTTCGAGGTTATCGATGACCTCCGGCTGAGAGTCTCTCTGATGTCCTTCCTGCAGGTCAACACTCTTCAGGCGGATATTCTTCACACCGTCGTCAGGGAGGCATTGGGAGAACCGGCTCACAAGAAAAAATGGGGGATCCTGCTGGATCTTTTCTCCGGCCTCGGCACCCTGGCCTTGGCTGTTTCCCAAAAGGTTGATTATGTGGTGGGCATCGAGGAATCAGCCCCCGCCGTGGAAGACGCCAAATTCAACGCGACGTTGAACCAACGGGACAACATCGATTTTCTGGAAGGCGACGTGGGCCGTGTTCTCATGGGTCTCAAGGAAAAAGGATTAACGCAACTGGACGCTGCGATCATGGACCCTCCCCGCAAAGGAATCCTGCCGGAAGTCCTGGCACGGTTGACGGCTTTCCACCCGGAAAGATTGGTTTATGTATCCTGTGACCCTTCCACGCTGGCTCGGGATCTTTCCCTTTTAACTAAGCACGGCTACTCGGCTGATTGGGCCCAGCCTATCGACATGTTTCCCCAGACCTATCACGTTGAAACGGTGGTGAGACTTACCCGGCAAAAACCTCTCTCCCTTGAGACTATGACCGGCCTTTCGGAACAAGCGCTGGAACCTTTCCGTCTTCCCAAAACGGAACCTGTAGCCCTCAATATAAAGGGTTCCTTCGAGGCGCTCTGGAAGGGGTTGGCCCTGGTATTTCAATCCATGGTGGAACTTCTTGCCAAAGGAAAGGTTAAAGTTCGTCTGTTCTTATCGGTTATGCCCTTAGGATTTAAAAAAGTTTTAAGTGCTGCTAACTTTATTTACCTCCATTCCCTTAAAACGATCCTTTGGGTATTAAAAATAATCCCAATCACATTCCGATTATTCGCTGGTTTGTTTTGGCACATGAAAAACTCGTACAATAAATTAGTTTCGGAGAAAAAACTCACCCAGGACTACGATGACTTTTCCCCGACTCCAACCGAAATCGCGAGGATGGAAGAAACCATTACAAAACCGACCCCGATTCTTTCAGAATGGGTTGAAACTCCATTCCGGGAAGAGTGGGAAGAAGAAACCGCGTTACAACCGCCAGAGGGCCCAGAGGAACCTCTTTCATCTATTCCGGCTTCCGGGGTGGTTTTATCGTCCTCTTCCATCCAAGAATTAGAGAAAAATGAAATTTCAGAGGGAGAGCTTTCCTCCGTTCCAGAGACCGGACAGGAACCGCTCCCGGAATGGCCTACTCCGCCACCTTTTCCTAAGCCTCTGACGGCACCGCTCTGGGAAAAATGGAAATGGCTTTATAGATCCTTTTTTAAGAGGTCCTTATTCCGTTGGACGGTTTTAGCGGTTCTTTTTTTAGGTATCGGCGCTTATTGGGCCAAAGCAACCCTTTCACCCTCCCGGCCCAAAAATTGGCTCCAGGCTCCCACTGTTTCCCAGATGATCCCGGACGCAATCGCCGTCATGCCCACCCGAACCTTCCTTCGCTACGAAATGGTGCCCTTTGAGGTGAGGGTGAACCCGAAGAACCAGGCTTATTTCTCGGATATACACGCCTCCGTGGAGATTTTCTGTGACGGTGAACCTGTCAATATGGTAGACGGCAGGTCCAAGTTGTATTTAAAAAAAGACCAGGCTGGAAAGAAACTCCTGGGTAATTGGCCGATTCCTTATAATCCCAAGGCTGGCACTTATATTGCCGAGATAGCCATTACTTCGCCCCAGTGGCAAACCCCCCATACCTTCGAATCCGCCTTCACCATCGCGCCATTGAAACCGCATGGGCTTTATCCGGGTTATGCCGCCCTTACCATGGAGGGGGGGAAGCAATTAGTCAACGGGGCGATTCCTCCCCTGGACGGGAACGGATCTTCCAATACCTCCAATGCCATCGACTGGGCGAAATTTATCGGTGCCAATCTGTTCTGCGATTTAATGGGGCAGACTTCCATTTGGGACCACCTCGTCAAGGCGGATTTTCCATTCAACCGGCTTGAAATTGAAACAGGCCACCGATACGCCCGCGCCGCACACGCCAAAGGGTTGAAGTTCGCCAGTTACATGACCACCTTCAAGGTGGAAGGCGACGCCTGGCAACAGGCCCCTTACGAATTCTCGCTTGGATACGACCCAGACAGTGATGAGGTGATCCAGACCCGCTTCATTTCGCTTGAGGACAAAAAGCGCCGCCAGGATGTCATCGATTTTTTAAGAAAAATGGACCAGGAACCCCTTGTCGATATCATCGGGATGGATTACGTAAGGACCGGTTTCGCGGGTTATGAAATGGTGGATGAGTTCGTCAAGGATTTGAACGTGCCGGGGCCGATGGATTTTTGGACCATGTCCAAGCAGGACCGCATCCATTGGCTGGCACGCACCGTGGAATTGAAGGAAAACCCGCAAGTGGTGGCTCTTTTCGAGTGGTGGAGGGCCCACAAGGTGGCGTTAACCCTGAAAGGCATTCTTGATGAGGCGAAGGTTTCCAAACCCGTCTTCACCTTCACCCTCGGTTGGGAAATGGGACATCAACACGGCCAAGATCCCGCCATGTTCATCGACGCAGGCGTGGCTTTTAACCACATCATGCTTTATGAAGGAACCCGGGAGCACATTGAGGTCATGAAACGGCATTGGCCCGTTTATTTATCCCGGGAAAACGGGATGTACGCCATGGGAGAAATGGTTGACTTCAACTGGGTCCAGAGGACCACCGATCCTCCGGCACCGTTGGAACTTTTTAACCGGCAAAATGAGACTTTCCAAAATTGGTTTCCCGAAAATGCTTCCCTGGGCATGTTTTGGCACGACCTTTACCGATTGATTTGGGGAATCCGCGGCCCTTACACCAGCATGGAATGGGCCATATCAGGCGGAAAAGCTTTCTCCGCCTTGCAACACACCGAGGGGCTTTCACCCATCGACGTAACATTGACCGCCCCGCGGGAAGCTCCCGTTGGAGTGCCGGTTCCCTTGAGTGTGGAAATTCGTAACCATTCCCCGGAAGATTTGAAAGGGGTGATACTCCACCAACTGGATGCTTCCAAGAATTACCTGGACGAGTTGGCCACCCTGGGGCCTTTTGACCTTCCAGCTGGAAATATGGTGAAGGTGAAGAGCCTTTTCCTGAATATGCCCAAGGAAATCCATCCCGAGAGAGACAACCGTTACATGGCGGCGGTTATGGTGGAAAGACAGGGAGAACCGCTGAGGGTTTTCGATTTCGCCTATATAAAAGGGTTGCCGTTGGGAACTGTTGTTCGGAAGTTGGACACGCCCCAGTGAAATGTAATTTTGAAAAATAGGGACATCAGAATAGTTTTAGAGCATCTTAAATTGTTTAATCAATTGCCTTGTTCGATATTTCCTTGTTATGTCAAATCTGGAGTTTTAAGGATGTTTCCGAAGGCCCGATTTGACGCATTTCACGGCGGTTCGGAGTTATTTTTCCAATCAATCAGTATAAATGGAAAAGTAAAATTCAATGCCGGGCTTGTTTAACGGTAATAAACCCAATGAAAAGGGTTTTAAATAAAAGGTTCCCGGAATATGCGTTCTTTTGAATTTTCTTAAAAAAAGATTCCAGCTTTTCCAAGCTTTTTAGTAAAATACCGGCGTTTTCCCTCACCATTCTTTTCACGAAGGGTGTTTATGGCCTCCTCCAAATTTCTAGCCGCCTGTGGAATCTTGGGGTTTATTCTTTTGGCCGGATGCGGGGCAGTTTTTGTAAATGAAGGCTCAAAGAACGCTTCCTTGGCCCACGGCTTGGCCAATCCCGAAAAAAACACAATAAAAGTAAACGTCACTAAAGATGCTTCTGTCATTTCTAATTTCGACGACGGCTCCAATAATGGGAACCCTAAACTTTTCGGCGACGGTTCGGGAACATGGGCTACCATGACCTGGGCCGGAAACGCGGTCAACAGCAATTTCGTGGTAAAAGGGGGTGCCAACGGCACCAAGATGGCCGCCCATGTGTTCGGCAGTCTGACCGACAAGGGTGATGCTTCCTACCCCGAATTTGACCTGCAATTCAATTTCAAGGGAAAAGACTTGTATGACGCCAGTAATTTCGCGGGTATTAAGTTTTATTACAAATGTCCCGCGGCCGACCAAGCCCTCAAACGCCGTTTCAATATTGCCACCGCGCCCACCCTTCCTATGTCTGACGGTGGAACCTGTGAGTCGGCTTGTTACAACCATTACGGCGCCAATTTGAAGCCCATTTCAGACTGGACGGCGTTGTCCTATAATTTCAGCGATTTAACCAGGTTACCGGGTTGGGGCTCGCCAGTGGCGCCTCCCGAGTTGACTGAACACTTGAAGGAATTCATCTATATTAAGTGGGGTCATTCCGCGGACAACGCGGCTGGGACTTATACCATCGACTATTGGGTGGATGAGGTGGAGTTTTTCTGATTGTTGTTTCTATAAGTTTTTGCCCTAGTTTGACTTTAGGAGTTTTTTTTGAAATTTAGCTTTAAAATTTTTATAACGTCCTTTTTCTTAAGCCTTTTTTCTTTGGCCACCGGAGCGGGTTTCCTTTTGGCTGATCCAATGGAAAACGTGGGACCCGACCAGAGTCTTTACCAAAGGGTGAAGAAGCTAGCGGATTTAGGCCTGTTAGACCCCCAGGACCAAGCGGTCCTGGATCAGGGGAAAATAGTCACCCGCCTTGAGTTGGCTTTCTATACCGAGAAAGCCGCCGCCAGGATTGAGGCGCCTCAATTGGCATTGCCGAGTCCTACTCCTGAAGTTGTCGCACCGGCTCCGACGGAAGCGCCATTGCAAATGCCTCCTATTATTTCTGCTCCAGAATTGCCTGCTCCAGCACAACCGGCAACGGCGTTACCCTTGCCTGAAAACACCCCTGTTTCCGCTCAGCCGGCTTTAGAACTTCCAGCCCCGTCATTGCCCCCGCCGGAAAATACACCAGTTCCACCTTCGGTATTACCGGCACCCTTGCCTGAAAACACCCCGGTCTCCGCACAGCCGGCTTTAGAGCTTCCAGCACCAGCATTGCCCCCGCCGGAAAATACCCCGGCTCCGCCTCCGGCTTTACCGGCACCAGCGCCACCTTTGCCCGAAAACACTCCTGTCCCCGCCCCACCGGCTTTAGAGCTTCCAGCTCCTTCATTGCCCCCGCCGGGAAATACCCCGGTTCCGCCTCCGGCTTTACCCGAGCCGGCATTACCTTTGCCGGAAAGCACTCCGGTTCCAGCTCTTCCAACACCTTCAACTCCTTCTCCCGTTGTTACTCCTGTTACCACGCCCATAGTCACTTCTGTTCCCACACCGGCTCCCATACTCCCGGAAGCCACCGGTGCCTTGAGAAATGAAATCCAAGATCTGCTGAAACAACTTCACGCGGAGGCGGTTTTTCTTCGCTCGCGTTTAAGTCTAGATGATCCCCGCATTAAAGCCCAGGAAGACGAGTTGGATAATCTCAAAAAAGTACAAGATGAAGTGGATACCACCTGGAAAAAGGCCGACAAGTCGGCGGGCATCCCCAATTTCAACACCAACATCAATACCCGATTCGAAAACATCAATGTTTCCGGAAGCCTTGCCACCGAGAGTGTCTCAAAGGCCTTGGAAGAAATCTGGTGCGGGATGTACTCGGACCTGGGGGGCAAAGGGGCTCTCTCCCTTGGGGTGGGCGGGATCTTGCCTTATGACAACGCCTCTGCCAACTATGACTTGTGGGGTGTGTACGGCACAGGACCCGTATCCCTTTATATCGGCAACCCCAGCTGCACTTTGGACCTGTATGGAGACTTGGGCAAGTGGGACACCACCTTTGCGGTTGAAGCCTACCAACCCGACACTACTTACGGCGATTTCAGCCGAGGTTACGCCAATAATTCTCTTAAAAGGTTCGAGAATCCTTGGAACATTAAGAGCTTCAACGACGATAAGAACGCAAAGAACTGGGACGATTTCATGAGTAACATCAGCTACGTTCCAAGCTATTCCCCGACGGCCGGCAATGTGCAATCCACCAGCGACCGGGTTATTGATGGTATTTATGCGGTAGGGAAAAATGTGCCTTGGCTAGCCCCGGGAGGACGCATGTGGTTTCTGGCGGGCCGGATGGGTGAAACCACAACCCAAAGCCTTCGCTGGGAGGAGGGCGCCAAAATCGACCAGCCTTGGGCCCACAATCTTATTCGGACCGCTATTTCCACCGAGTGGGTGAACGACAATTTCGGCGTAAGCAACCTGCCCATGACACCCCAGCTAGATATGAAGGATTACTCGGCCGACATCCATTTGAACCTGACCCCCGTCTTATTCGATATCGAAGGCGGGTTTTCGCAATTCTACACCGGCAGCGTTTATCCCGGTCCTTCCTATATTCAATCGGGCCTTCTTCAGCCTGATTCCGATGTCATTCAGGCGGGCGCGGGCCAAGCCTCCCTGGCTTTTTATCCTCTCACTTTTTACTACTTTGCTATCAGCGAGAATTACGCAGACTTCATGAGCAAAGTCACCATGAGCGGGTTCAATTTCTTCCATCACGGGCTTTATTTCAATCCCAGCGATTTCCAAGATGTTTATGGCGCCATTGGGGAAGTAGATAACCTTCAATCCGACCGGTACGGTTGGAGGGCCAACTTGGGATGGGACGGCCGGGAACAGGATTGGATGAAGAACTGGCCTAGTTTCCTGGATACCTTTATCATCAACTTTGACTTGTCCGAAAAGAAAGAATATGTCGCCGAGCAGGGGCAAGAGGGTTGTTTCATGGTGGAACCCACCCAAATGCTAAGCTTTTACTATCCGGACGATGAGGGTTTGTGGGGTTTGGACCTGTGGGGAAATTACGCCCCCAACGTGAATCCTTTAAGACAGACTTACATCAACAATATTGAACAGCAACGCAACGATGGGGACATCGTCAACGACGACGTGCGGTACCAGTTTAGGATGACCAGCGAGAGGCTTCCCCTAATTATGCCTATGTATGTTCAAAGTGTAGTGGTGAGCGGTGGCATCCCCGTTACAACCTATAGTCTAAATCCTGTAACAAATGGACAACCGCCTGCGACTAATAACGGGCATAATATATATGCCAATATCACCGATCTTAAAACGTACGACTACATAACCTTATCCGCCAAGCTAAAAATGGACAAGTGGTTCGGCTTGAAGACTCCCATGGACGGATTCTTCTTCGTGACCGACAACAAAGTTTCGGGTGTTGCCTCCAACGCCACCACGGTCCTTCCCACCAGCACTACTATCAACAACATAACACCCACCATCACCGTTAACATCCCCAATCTTTTTGAACAGTTGGTCTACGATGGATCCATCATGATTAACGCGGTCAAGAATGTGGATTTGATGGGGGACATAGGGGTCGAAACCTGGAAGTCGCAATATACCTACCCCCAGGTGGATTATCGCACTAACGATTATGGACTAGGGCTTGCCTACGACATTCCTTGGGGCGGGGCCAAGTTGGAATTCCGCTATAAGTACCTTGAATTCCACGACAATTACGTTCCCGGGAACAATTATTCCGGAAACCAGTATTTCTGCAAAGTTAAGTTTTTGTTTTAACCTTTTGAAAAGGATTATTGGATAAGAAAGAAATGAAAAAAGGCCTTCAAATTCTTATAGGGTTTCTTCTCTTAAGCCCGGCATTGCCTGCCCGGGCTGATCATGGGCGTTTGGCCACGAATATCCGGGATTCCTGGATTAATCTGGGCGTGGCTGAATTGGTATCATCAGGATTGGCACAGGACCCGGGTAAGCCCATCAACCAATTGACTAACCTCGAAGTGGCTCAATTGACGGCCGAGGCCTCCCAAAAATACCTGGCCCAAGCCGATCTCAACCTTCCGGCCCCGCCTTCCGCCGATGAGCCGGCCCTGCCGCCGGAACCTCCTGCGTCCCTGGCCGCACCCCCGCCCCTGTCGGGAATGGATTCCACGGCAACCCCACAAACCACCCTTCCCAGCAAGAGCATGACGGATCTTGTAGCGGAATTCCGGAATGAGCTGAGCGCCATGGGGGTTGATGTGGATAAATTGGAACAAAGAATAAATGATTCCAAGGCCCGAAATGAGGTTTTCGCCGCACTCCAACAAAAATACCTAAAACGAACCGGAACGGATTTGGGAGGGTTCTCCAGGGGTTTTGTCTACGACTACCGGGGATTCGGCACCAATGCGGTCTATCCTGCCATGGAATATAACGCCGCCATGTTCATGGAGTGGGATTTGAAAAGCATCCCCATCCCCACCGTTTTGTTTGATGCGCGCATGAGGCTGTGGCGTTCCATGGGCATGTATTACCAGGACCCCTTCGAGCCTGACTATCAACTCAGGTGGATTTCCTTAACGGATTACAATGATTTCGCCAGTTTCACCGCCGGAGACTTTTTCAAAAGCTATACACCCCTGACCCTTTGGAATTACGAAGTGCCCGTTTACACCTTGGTGGAACCGGCATCCTTCCACCGGGTTCGTAAGGATACGGAAGAACTGGCTTATGTGGACCATGGCTCGGACTGGCACATGAGGGGAATCCAGGCTTCCACTTCCTTTGATTGGCCCAAGGAAATGTTCCTCAGCGGGTTTGGTTTGCAGGCCATGGTGGGAACCATGATGAACGGGGGAGGTTTCAGTTTCAGCAGTTATTACGCCGGAACCCAGGGGTCCATCAGCCTTTTCAACGATTTCTTGACGGTCAAGGGCACCGGATTGCGTCTTTGGGACGATATCAATTCAGCAAATCCAAACATCGACCAAAACCTTTATATTCCATCCGCCTTTCCGAAGGAATACCAAATCGGAAGCCTGACTGGTTCCGTCTCATTCATTTTCAGCGACAAAGCAGACTTGGTCGGGACCGTTGAGGGTGCTTTCAGCCAATATTATGACGACCTGTACGACACTTCGAGGGAATTCCAGGATTGGGCAATACTGGGCAACGCCTCCTTGGATATTCAGGGGGTCCACTTCACCGGCAAGTACCTCAATGTCGGCCCGAATTTTTATTCCCCTGGGGCTCAAACCAACCGGTATACCCCGGCGGCCGGCTTTCAAGGCTACTGGAGCACGACCATGAACGGGGTGGATGACGCCTTGCCGGGTTACTTGGACGACTTCGTGTTCCAAAACGTCAGTCGGCCCTCTTTCGCTCCCTACGACCGTTTATCCGAGAATTTTCTTCCTTATGGGGATTCCTCGCCAGACCGGAAAGGCATCGTGTTGGGCTTTTCGGGCGAATTGGGGGATAACAAGTGGCTGAAGCCGCAAGCTTCTTATCTTCTCAACGCCCAGGAAATCCAACCCAATTATGTTTTACAGAGTAGCAACAGCATCATCCCTGTGGACAGCAACACCACCACGACGGTGGCCCGTGTTTTTGGCGGCTATGAGGGGGCCTTGACTCTGGATTTCGCGAAAGCCTTAAACATGAAAGGGAAGACCTATGACCTCCAATTCGATTACAAACACCAGACCACGGATTTAGGCGTGGGAGCGAGCCCCTTTACAGTTAATACTATTATCGCGGCCGTGGATTTCAACATACCCCTTCATTTCGCATCCCGCTTGGTTTGGTCCGCATCCTTGGAACAGGCCCAAGCCAGCGGCAGCGAGTACGTATTGTCAGGCGTTGGTAGTCCACCGACCTTGGCAAATTATGCCTTCTATCTGGACCCTCAGAACCAATTTATCTATCAGTCTTTGAACATCACCCGGGACATTTTGGCCTTGGGGGCCATGTACCCCATCAGCGACAAAATCGATCTTCGATGCGATTGGTTTTTCGTGGATTACAAGTGGACTGACAACCCTGACTTCGACCGCAGGGACCAAATTTGGAGAATGACGTATGAAGCGCATTTCTAAAATAATCCTCTTTTCATTCATAGGCTTTTTCCTGGCTCAGGTGAAAAGTGTGGCTTTGGCGGGCGACAACCTTTTCACGGTTGTCCCGGCCAATGACTCGACCTATGAGAGCCTCCAGCAACTGGAACAAGCCGGGTTGCTGACTTCCGGATCTTCCCGCGCGCCCCTTACGCGTTTTGAGGTTGCCGGGCTTATCATGAAAGCCCAGAAAAAATACGACGAGATCGTCGTAGCCGATTCCGATTTGGATCTTCCGGCCCCTTCGGATATGACAATCACCCCACCTATTTCCACTCCCACTCCTGCTGCGGCTGCACCTGCGGCGGCTGTTCCCGCTAAAACGGCAGTTCCCACGCTCTCACCCACGCCTGATGAGGCGGTTGTGCTGGCACAGGCATTGAAAAGCCTGCACAACCTGAAGGAGGCCTATCAATATGAACTCGACCGCGTAAAAGGCGATGTGAAAATGACGGAAGACCAAGAAACCACCGTGGAAAACTCACAATATGCCCTTTGGAAACGTCTCCAGGGAATCACTGAGTACCCCACCATCACCTGGCATGGGCTGGGGAGAGCTTTTGGTATTTCGCGGCAATACTGGGGCGATCCGGCATATTCCTCCTTGGGTTCAGCCGAGCGGGAAGGTTTCGGTTACCTGGATTTTCAGCCCATAGGGGTGGTTTCTAAACAAGTTCGGTGGGACGCGGTTTTGAGGTATCAAACGGCTTTTGAGTCGAACAACTATCCCGGCATCGATTGGTTGTTGTTCCGCAGAGCGACCATGGAATTCAATCCTTCCTGGTTTTCCGCTACAGTGGGGGATTTTGAGGAATCCTATACGCCTTTGACCCTTTGGAACCGAAACAACCTGGATCTGCGTTACATGCCCGAAATGTACCAGCGCGCCGACGATACTTACAAATATGAAAATTACCTGAACCAAGAGCCGGATTGGCCGTTCCGGGGCGCTCGCGTGGGAACCGCACTATTGTGGCCCGAATCGGATCTTATGGACCAGTTTAAGGTTTCCGTCATGACGGATATGATCCGGAATGCTTTCGACGATAACAATAAGGTTGGTGTTTTTTACGGTTTCGACCAATTCACCGGCTGGATTGTCGGAACCAACGGCGAGATCAAACTAAAAAGGTGGTACTTAGGCGGCGGAACCTCCCTCCAACTGGCATTGGACGCCTATGGACTGTTATTGGATGATCCCCTGAACACCAACAAGCCTGGAGCTCCCTATTCTCCCTATAACCCGGATACTTGGGGCCATCAATACCGGATTTCCAGTCTCAAGCCTTCCGTAGACGCCGGGGTTGGAGGGGATACGTCCATCGGGATGGTTTGGGAGTGGGCTTCCGTCACATATGTGGACGACAAAATGGATTCATTGAAGAATATGGAGGATTATGCGGTGATGGGCGGACCCTATTTGCGGTTCGGCAAATCAAAAATATCATTCAATTACCTGAACGTCGGCCCCTATTTTTATTCTCCCCTGGCCCAAACCCGCCAGGACGAGGTTTCAGCCCCTACGGCAGCCTCGCCGGTGGCATCCGGATTCTTGCCGACTTCCGAGCTCTTTACACCCGCCTTGCGAAGCCGGTTTTTCCTCAGCGATGTGCCCCGGCCAGGTGAAATTTACAGTTTCTACGACCGGACCCAGGATAATACCTTCCCTTATGGATTGGGGACTCCCAACCGTCAGGGAACTGGTTTTGAAGTGGACGTTAAAACCCTTCCTAAGGATTCATTGAAAATCCTTGGATCGGTCTATTTTGTACAGGAAATCAGTGGTAACCTTGTTGTGGACAGCGCTGGAACGGGTTATGTGCCTGTGGACGCACCGCCATTTGAGACGGTTCCCGTCCGTAATTTCACCTATGTGAATATTGGATCTTCATTCAATTTGGGACCCGTCATCGGAATGGGCCGGGATTTGGTACTGGGGACCAATGTCCGTTACGAAAAAACCACCAGTTCGATTGGGACCTTAACCAGTATTTGGGTTTTAGGGGGGGTGAAAATCGGGGTTTTGGATGGATGGGATGTTTCCGCATCCTACGGGAGTCAAGCGGTCACCGGAACGGAAGCTGGTTATGTTTACGCTGATTCCACCGGGGTTTCGCACCAAACCTTTTTGGCCCGTTATCCCTATCTTTTCGACAATTCCGATTTGGGCTATTACCAACCATTTAGTGTCAACGGTACCAACCAGAGCGTCCAGCTGTCCAGCGAAGTCCGGACAAGCCGGAATACGAGGTTTTACGCGGATTACGGCTTCACCAGTGGCGATGTCGTACCCTATGTGGGGACTGCCAACACGGGGACCTTGCATAACGAGTTTATGGAGTTGACTTATGAAATCCAATTTTAACCGGCAAAAAGAAACCAGAATCCCTGTCCGGAAGACCCTTTCGGTCCGAATAGCAATCGGTTTTGCTATCGCTTTAATTCCATTAATCGCAGGTTTTTTGGGCTGTAAAAACAGCGTGCCTTCTTATGGAACCTATCCTGACCCTGGTTCCACCTTGGACTGGAGCACGGTGGCTAATTTTGATTCCAATTCCGCCACCGTCAACCCGAACCTTTTTGAATCGAGTAATCCCCCCACCTACAAGTTGAAAACGGTGGGTGGCGCTGTTACGGCGGTAAACGACTGGTCGGCTTACATTACTATATCTTCGAACCCACCCACTGTGCAAAACAACACCGTTGTCCTCGGCGGGGCTACCACTTTGACGATCCCATTTGCACCCTGGTTGGACAGTCCCGGAGCGGCCGGCACATCTCATGCTTTCCACGTGACCGGCGCGCTCATAGACCCGGGAGATTATTCAAGCTTTGACTCGGTGAAATTGCAAGCTCAGATGGAGGGAGGCGGGTTTTATGACGCCAGTTTTTTCACGGGGGTCAAGTACTACCTGAAGGTGGCAAGCGACGACAGCACGCTTTACCGTTTTTTCAGCATCCCGGTTTACCAGACAACCAGCCCCGTTGGGGGCGGTGGATGCATGGGCGGGCCGAGGCTTTGCGACGATTCTTTCGCGGCGGATTTCAGCAGCGGCACCGGCGGCCAATGGAAACTATTCAGCTATAAATTCTCTGATCTGCATCAATTGCAACCCGGTGTCATCACGAATCCGCCCACTTTGAGCGGGGTCAACCTTCAGCAGATATTTTTCTTGGAATGGGACGAGGGCAGGAACAATCAACCCGGTGTTTCATATTTTGATTTTTGGGTGGACGACATCGAGTTCTTTAAGTAACGGGGAGTCCGACATCAGGTTTGACCCCGGGAGGTTATCATGAAAGGCATATGGCTTCGGACATCGTTGGTTTTATTTTCCGCGGTATTTACCGCGGGAGTATTGTGGCTTTCCCAGGGCTGCAATTATCAAATACCGTCCTTGGCGGCGGCAGTGGCCACTCCCCAGGCCACGAACGTGGTCAGTAATTTCACAAACGGTTCCTTGAAGATGAACCCTTCGTTAAAGGGTGCTGACGGCGGTTATTTCCAGCAGATCACCTATGGGGGAGCGCCGGGGCTCACCAACATGATCAACAACAGCCTCCAGCCCAATATCCTGGAGGCGAATCCCGGGAACGGAAGCAGCGTATACGCGGTCCATCTTTACGGGGCGCAGTACGACTATTGCGCGACAGGCCTCGGTTCGTCCACTTACCCCGCCTTCTTTCTTTACGGTTTCTTGAGCAACGATCCAGTGAAGCATTATCTCTTCGACCTGAGTCCATTTACAGGCGTCAAGTTCGATATCAATATCAAGATCGATGATGGAGTGGTTCTCGGCACTCAAAACACCACCAAAACCCAGGATGGTGCTTATCAAAGAATGTTCGCCATCGGCGTGGCCCAACAAACCCCTCCCACCAACGATCCGGGAGGCATTTGCCCTCCCTCCTTCAGCTCCAATTGCTATGACTATTATTGGGGGGATAGTAGTGCCTTTCCCGGCCCCGGGTCGGGATGGAGTCCGGTCAGTTTCCTTTTTTCCAATTTGACAACTTCGACTTGGGGCGTAAACCTTGGTGCCTTGACTGACCCTTGCAACGGCACAATTAACTATTCCGGAGTTTCTCTCCCTTGTCCATCCAGCGGTAGTATGCTCACACAGGCCCTTTTTCTCATCTGGAAATTCGGAGACAACGGCGCCTGCCACAACGTTTATGTGGATTTTTGGGTGGATAACGTCGCGTTTTATTGAGACCTATGGGTTTAAGGCGGCTCCAAAATCTGGCGCCGCCTTTTTTATTTAAAAAATGAATGGATTCTTCGTTTGGCGAAGAAATATTTCATTTCTTCTTTTTGGAAATCCCCTACCCTATACTAGACCCCTTTAAAACCCAATATTTAAGAGGAAAGCCCTTGGCTCTGGAACACATTCGAAATTTCTGCATCATCGCCCATATCGACCACGGGAAGAGTACGTTGGCGGACCGTTTACTGGAGTTCACCGGCGCCATACCGCCCCGGGAGATGCGCGCCCAGATCATGGACCAGATGGACTTGGAACGGGAACGGGGCATTACCATCAAGGCCAAGGCGGTGCGGTTTTTTTACCAGGCCCGGGACGGCAAGACCTACGAAATGAACCTGATCGATACGCCCGGCCATGTGGACTTCAATTACGAGGTTTCCCGCAGTCTCAAGGCCTGCGAGGGTGCCCTCCTTTTGATCGACGCCTCCCAGGGGGTGGAAGCCCAAACGCTCGCTAACGCCTTCCTGGCCATGGAACAAAACCTGACCATCATCCCCGTGATCAACAAAATCGATCTGCCGGCCGCCGATATAGTCCGTTGCAAGGCTCAAATGGAGAAATCTCTTGCTTTGGACAGTTCCGAGGCCATCCTGGCTTCGGCCAAGGAGGGAACGGGTATCCAGGAAATCCTGGAGGCGATTGTTAAGAGGGTTCCGCATCCTAAGGGTGAAACCCAGGAGCCCCTGAAAGGACTGATCTTTGATTCCATGTTCGACCCGTACCGTGGAGTAATCGTCTTCGTCAGAATGTTCAACGGTGCGATTAGCCATGGCGCTCGGATGAAATTCATGGCCACGGGCAAGGTCTTTGAGGTAGAGGAGGTCGGCGTCTTTAAACCTAAAATGGAAAAATCGGAAAAACTCTCGGCCGGGGAAGTCGGTTACGTGGCCGCCAACATCAAAGAAGCCCGGGACGCCAAGGTGGGGGACACGATCACGGAAGAATCCCATCCCACGGACAAGCCCCTGCCTGGCTTCAAGGACGTCCTGCCCATGGTTTTTTGCGGCCTTTATCCCGTAAACTCCGAGGATTACAACGACCTGAAGGAAGCGCTTGAAAAACTCAAGCTTTCGGACGGGGCTCTTTCCTTCGAACCCGAGACATCGGTGGCCTTGTCTTTCGGTTTTCGCTGTGGTTTCTTGGGGCTTCTTCACATGGAAATCGTCCAGGAACGGCTGGAAAGGGAATACGGCTTGAATCTCATCGCCACCGCCCCCAGTGTGGTATATCGGATTCTTAAAACCAACGGGGAGGTCATGATGGTGGACAATCCCACCAAGCTTCCCAATCCATCCGTGATTGATGAGATCAACGAGCCCTACATCGACGCCCGCATTATTACGCCCTCGGATTACATCGGGGCCGTCATGACCCTTTGCCAGGAAAGGCGTGGCACTCACAAGGACACCCATTTCCTGGATCCAGCCCGAGCCCAGATCACCTACGAGATGCCCCTCGCCGAGGTGGTCATGGATTTCTTCGACCGGTTGAAAAGCGGAACTAAGGGATACGCCTCCCTTGACTACGAACCCATCGGCTTTCGTCCCGGGGACGTGGTCAAGGTGGACATCCTATTGAACGGGGAACCGGTGGACGCCCTGTCCTTCATGACCCATCAGGACAAAGCCGAGGCACGGGGCCGGGGAATCGCCGGGAAACTCAAGGAAATCATTCCCCAGCAACTATTCGAGGTACCCATCCAGGCCGCCATCGGAGGAAAGATCATCGCCCGGGAAACGATTCGGGCTCGGAGGAAAGACGTGCTGGCCAAATGCTACGGCGGTGATATCACACGAAAACGCAAGCTTCTGGACAAACAAAAGAAAGGGAAGAAGCGAATGAAAGCCATCGGCCAAGTGGAAATCCCCCAGGAAGCTTTTCTGGCGGTCTTGAAAGTGGAAGAATAACGTCTAAAGGAAAAGAGGAAAATAAATGGAAAACCTGAATTACTATCTTTACGCTGCGGCGGGCGTACTGACTCTTGTGGAAATCCTCCTGAAATGGGTTTTTACCTCGATCCGCCAAAACCAGGGCCTGAAAGGGATGGTGGAAACGGCCGATTCGCTTTGGGTGGCCATTTTGCTGGCCCTAGCATTGAAAGCTGTCCTGCTCCAGCCATTCACCATTCCCTCCGGCAGCATGGAGGATACCCTCCTCGTCGGCGATTATATACTGGTAAAAAAGTACGAATACGGTTACTCGGTTTGGAACAGCACTCCCCGGTTTCTGCAATTCAAGAAACCGCAGAACAGGGAAATCCTGGTTTTCGTTTATCCCGGGGACCACACCAAAGACTTTGTCAAGCGATGCATCGGAATACCAGGAGATGTGATTGAATATAAAAAAAAGGAACTTTATGTCAACGGGATCAAACAGGTTGAACCCTATGTCAAGCATATCGATCCTACTTATGAACCTCCAGGAGATTACTTCAACGGGAAACGGGATAATTTTGGGCCGGTCACGGTGGAATCGGGACATTACTTCATGATGGGGGACAACCGGGACAACAGCATGGATTCCCGCTACTGGGGCCAATTGGACGAGAAACTCATCAAAGGAAGGGCCTGGGCGATTTACTGGCATAGCCTTCATTTTTTCAGCTTGGGCGCCCTTTGGGACTCGCTCAAATTTTGTTTCCACCGCATGTTTTCAGTGATTCATTGATAAGTAATCCCGGCGAAAGTGGAGATAAAGTAAGAAATTTTTTGTTACTGAATGATTGGAACAGCGGCTAAATCGATTAATTTAGTAAATCAGGATACGTCAATTGGCTTATTTGTTCTCATGAACATTTATATTCATATTCCCTTTTGCGCCTCCATTTGCAACTACTGCGATTTTACCTCTTTTGTCGGTCAAGACTACAAGATGGCCCCCTATGTTGATGTCCTTTGCCGGGAGATCGGGGCATCCACCCTGGAAGGTCCCTTGAGAACCCTCTATTTCGGCGGAGGAACACCCTCAACCCTTCCCGTCCCGCTACTGGAGAAGTTATTAAGCCGTATTAAAGCCAAAGTGTTATTTAACCCCGATATTGAGATTTCCTTGGAGGCTAATCCTGAAACCGTTGATCTTCCCAAATTGGCAGGCTACCGGTTCTTGGGCGTCAACCGCCTGAGTTTCGGAGCCCAGGCCTTTCAAAGGGAACTTTTAAAAGAATTAGGCCGGGGACACGATTGGAACCAGGTTGAGCTATCCTTTCATGATGCGAGGACGGCCGGTTTTGAGAATATCAACCTAGACCTGATGTTCGGTCTTCCGGGACAAACGCTGGAAATGTTCAAGAAATCCGTTGAAAAAGCCGTGGGATTGGGCCCGGATCATTTGTCCTTATATGCTTTACAAGTGGAAGAGGGAACTCCCCTGTTCAAAAAGGTCAAACGGGGTTTGGCCTTGCCCTCCGAAGATGAGACGGCGGATCGGTACGCGTTTGCACAGGAATTCCTCGCCCGGCAAGGATTCGAGCAATACGAGGTCTCCAATTTCGCCCGCGCCGGTAAACATTGCCGCCACAACTGGAACATTTGGCGGGGTGAGGATTACCGGGGTTTTGGGGTCTCGGCGGTCGGGACCGTGAAGAACACCCGATATTCCCACGGGGACAACTTGGAAGAATACCTTGAAAACGAAGGCAAAGGCCCCTCTTTGCACCTGGAAAAACTATCCAAATCCATCCTCGCATTCGAAAAAATTATGCTGGGATTACGGACCCGGGATGGAGTTTTGAAAGAGGATGTCGAACGGTACGCTGATTCAAGAGGAATATCCTACAAAGACAAATTCGCCGCATTTCTAAGGGAAGGCCTTTTATCATTGACGCAAGGCCGGTACAGGGTCACACCCAAAGGCTTCTTTGTTTTAAACGGGGTTTTGGAAGCTTTGATGGCTTAAGAATTATCCTTACTTTCCAGGTTTTTATTACCGATGGATCTGGGATAGGAAGTTGACTTTCCATGATCTCAACTTATTATTAAGGGGCTTTAACACATGGTTTTCCGGAGCTTTTCATTGGTCGCCAGCCAACCTTTAAAAAATCGCGAGGAAAAAATCCTTTCCTCAGTTATTCGACACTACGTTGAAACCGCTAAACCGGTGGGTTCGCAGGTTATCGCCCAAAGCATGGATCTTTCCTCGGCCACGGTTCGAAATGTCCTGCTGGAACTGGAGAATAAAGGTTACTTGACCCACCCCCATACCTCGGCGGGCCGCATTCCGCTGGACTTAGCCTACCGTTTTTATGTGGACCGGCTCATGCAGGCCCGGAGTTTGAACGTGAGGGAAAAACAACTCATTGAGCAGGAATACGAAAAAACCAAAGATGAAGTGGAAAACCTGATGCGGCATACGGCCAAGATCCTCGCCGCAATGACCCGGCTGGCGGGTTTGGCGGTTTATCACACGCCCCAGGAGATATCCCTGGACCATGTCAAACTCATCGCAATCGACTCCAGGAAGGTGATGGTGCTTCTTGTCCTGGGGAACGGTCTTCTCAAGGAGGAACTGGTTCACCTGGATGCCCCGGTTAAACTCAAGGAAGTGGCTAGGATCGGGCAACTCCTGAATTCCAGGTTTAAGGGTATGGGCCTGGTGGAAATCCGCGGGGCCCTTTTGAAAGAAGCTGAGTCGGTCAAGAACGCCCGACTGGACATCCTGGAGGCCGCCCTCAAGCTAATTGACGGCGCCCTCCGGTATGAATATGACCAGATCCATTTGGAAGGGGCTTCCCGCTTGATGGAACAGCCCGAGTTCCGGAACGTGGAAATGATGGAAAAAGTCTTGAGGTTGGTGGAGGAAAAAGAACCCCTCGCCCAATGCTTCAACCGAAGTTGGAACCGAACCGGTCTTTCAGTCGAAATCGGGCGCGAGCTTTCCGAACAGTCCCTCCGCGGATTTTCCTTCGTTCACCTCCCCTATACCCTCAAAGGCCGAGTGGTGGGGGCCGTGGGGGTTTTGGGACCCACGCGGATGGCTTACGACCGGGTGGCAGGAATCGTCGATCATCTGGCCAAGTTTTTGGAAGACACGTTTTCCCGAAGGGATTGGTGAACCATGGTCGAAATCCCCTTTAACGCAGGTCCTATCGACCCGGAACAGGATGTGGAGATTCTCTCCAGCTCCCCCGAACCGGCGGAGGAAGGGTTCGGCGCCAAAGAACAAACCTCAGGGAGCCAGATCTCCGGCGCCGAGGCTGAGGAGTGGAAGCAAAAACACGACGAGATCAAGGACCGGCTCGTATGGATGGCAGCCGATTTCGATAACTATAAAAAAAGGGTCTTGAAGGAGAAGGAAGAATTCCTTAAATTCTCTCAGGCATCCTTGTTGAAGGAATTGCTGGTCGTGGTGGACAACCTTGAAAGGGCCATGCTTTCCATGCCGAAGGACGACCTGGACCAGGGGTTCCTGGGTCTCAAGCAAGGCGTGGAACTGACCCTGCGCCAGTTTCATTCCCTCTTGGGGAAAAACGGTGTGACCAAGATGAAGGTCCTGGGCGAACAATTTGACCCCCGGTTCCATCAAGTGATGTTCCAGCAAGAAACGACCCAGTATCCGGACCAGACGGTTTTGGAGGAGTTGCAAAGCGGCTATATGCTTCAGGAACGGGTCTTACGGCCCGCCATGGTGAAAGTGGCGAAGAACCTTGGATCTTCCCCCACCGGATGACAATGGCCCGCGAATCGTTTGCGGCAAACAACCGTCAATGAATTAGACTTAAAATCCTTGCCTGATTATGGGCAAGAAACGCAAAAAAGAGGAGTCTTGAAATGGCAACGAACAAAGTATTAGGAATCGATTTGGGAACGACCAATTCGTGTATGGCTATCATGGAAGGCGGCGAACCGAAGGTTATCGCCAACTCGGAAGGGGCCCGCACGACACCCTCGGTCGTGGGTTTTTCCAAAACCGGGGAGAGACTGGTCGGACGGGTCGCCAAAAACCAGGCCATCACCAACCCTACCAATACGGTCTATTCCATCAAGCGTTTCATGGGCCGCAAGCTCCACGACGCCGAAGTCGAAATGGACCGAAAAATGGTTCCTTATATCCTGAAAGAAGCTTCCAACGGGGACGTTCGAGTGAAGATCGACGACAAGGAATATTCCCCGCCAGAAATCTCTGCCATGATTCTGCAAAAACTCAAGACGGACGCTGAGGCTTACCTGGGCGGCGAGATCACAGAGGCCGTTATCACGGTGCCCGCTTATTTCAATGACGCTCAACGTCAAGCTACCAAGGACGCCGGTAAAATCGCCGGCATGGAAGTGCTTCGAATCATCAATGAGCCTACGGCGGCGGCGTTGGCCTATGGTTTGGATAAGAAGCAAAAGAATGAAAAGATTGCCGTTTATGACCTGGGCGGGGGAACCTTCGACATTTCCATCCTCGAGTTGGGGGACGGTGTGTTCGAAGTGAAGTCCACCAACGGAGACACCCACCTGGGGGGAGACGACTTCGACCAAAAAATCATCCAGTGGCTCGTGGAGGAGTTCAAGAAGGACAACGGCGTCGACTTGAAGAACGACCGCATGGCCCTTCAACGCCTGAAAGAGGGGGCGGAAAAGGCCAAAATCGACCTTTCCACCACCCAGGAAACCGAGATCAATTTGCCCTTCATTACCGCTGACGCATCGGGCCCCAAGCACCTGAACGTCAAACTAACCCGCTCCAAGTTGGAGCAATTGGTGGGGGACTACGTGGATAAGACCATCGAGCCCTGTCGAAAAGCCCTGAAGGACGCTGGGTTGGGCGTGAATGACATCAACGAAGTGGTATTAGTAGGCGGTATGACCCGTATGCCCCTGGTCATTAAGACCGTGAAAGATTTCTTCCAAAAAGAACCCCACAAGGGAGTCAACCCCGACGAGGTCGTGGCCGTAGGTGCCGCCATCCAGGCCGGTGTCTTGAAGGGCGAGGTCAAAGACGTTCTTCTCCTGGACGTCACGCCCCTCTCTCTGGGCGTGGAAACGCTGGGCGGCGTCATGACCCGCATCATCGACCGCAACACCACCATTCCAGTCAAGAAAAGCCAGATTTTTTCCACCGCTGCGGACGGCCAAAGCACGGTTTCCATCCATGTCCTTCAGGGAGAACGCGAGATGGCCACCGACAACCGCACCCTCGGACGGTTCGACCTGGTAGGTATCCCGCCGGCGCCGCGCGGCGTGCCTCAGATCGAAGTGACCTTCAACATCGACGCCAACGGCATATTACACGTCGCGGCCAAGGACCTGGGCACGGCCAAGGAACAGTCCATACGCATCACGCCATCCTCGGGCTTATCCGAGGACGAAATCAAGAAAATGCAAAAGGACGCTGAGGCCCATGCCGATGAGGACATGAAAAAGAAGGAAAAAATCGAGGCAAAGAACCACGCTGATACCCTGGCCTACTCCACTGAGAAGGCCCTCAAGGAATACGGGGACAAGGTAGATGGCGATACTAAGAAAAAAATCGAAGAAAAGCTCGAGGCCTTGAAAAAAGTTCTCCCCGGAGACGACATCGAAGCAATCAAGAAAGCCACCGAAGAGTTGACTGAAGCCTCCATGAAACTCGGGGAGGCCATGTACAAAGCTTCCGCCGAGAAACAGGCGGCCTCCGGGGCTCAAACGTCCGAAAGCCCCAAACCCGAGGAAAAAGAAAAAAACGAGGGAGCTGTTGACGCGGAATACGAGCCCATGGATAAAGATAAAAAATAATTCAAGACGATGGGTTTTATATTTTGAATGATGAAAGGCGGCCGAAAGGCCGCCTTTCATGTTTTAAGGCCTCGGCGGTAATTGGAGGGTGATATAATCCCAATTAATCTAAGTCATTTCGCTTGGGCCATCCAATTCGAGGTTAATGAATTGTCTTTCAAAAAAATCGCCATCCTGGGTTCAACCGGCTCCATCGGCCAATCCGCCCTCAAAGTTGTTCAAAAGCTCAAACCCGGATTCCAAGTAACTGGTTTGACCGCTAACCGCAACATCCTGGAACTTGCCAAACAAATCAAGGCCTTCCGGCCCAAATTAGCCGCGCTCATGGATGAAAATCTGGTTTCCCGGCTCAAGGGCCTCGTGAAGGGCCTCCCGACCCGCGTCTTGGGCGGGGAAGAGGGACTGCTGGCGGTGGCGGCGGAATCGGGAGCCGATATGGTGCTTTCCGCCATCGTAGGTGCCGCAGGCTTGAAATCAACCTTAACCGCCATCCAAAGGGGCAAAGACATCGCGCTGGCCAACAAGGAAACCATGGTGATGGCTGGGGAAGTCGTGACGAAGGCGGCCCGGAAATCGGGTTCCAAAATCCTTCCGGTAGACAGCGAACATTGCGCCATATTCCAATGCTTGGCTGGATGCGACAAGCCGGAAACCGAAATCCACCGGATCCTCCTTACGGCATCCGGCGGGCCCTTTCGCCTCCTGCACCGGAAGCATTTCCACAAGATAAAGCTGAAAGAAGCCCTGAACCACCCCACCTGGCGCATGGGTCCCAAGATCACCATCGATTCGGCCACTATGATGAACAAGGGGTTGGAGGTCATCGAGGCCCATTACCTGTTTGGCGCTCCCTTCCGAAAAATTGAAATCGTAATCCATCCCGAGTCCATCGTACATTCCATGGTGGAGTTCATCGACGGATCGGTGCTAGCCCAGTTGGGTACCACCGACATGCAGATTCCCATCCAATTCGCCATCACTTATCCTATCCGGCGGAAAACTCCCGTGGAAAGACTGGACTTTGCCAAGGCGGGCAAACTTCACTTTGAGAAACCCGACCGTAAAAAATTTCCCTGCGTGGACCTGGCTTACGAGGCGGGAGAAAAAGGCGGCACCTTTCCCGCGGTTTTAAACGCGGCCAACGAGGTGGCGGTGGATCGATTTTTAAAAGAGGAAATCGGTTTCAGCGATATCCCTAGAATCATCGATAAAACCCTGGCAAAATACCGTCCCCTGACAAATGGGACCCTCGATGGTATATTGATGGCCGATCGCTGGGCCCGGGCACAAGCGGCCAAAATCCTGTAAGGAAACCCCATGAACTCAACTCTATGGCTTATCGAAGTTATCGTGGCTTTCGGCTTCATGATTTTCATCCATGAAGGCGGACATTTCCTGTTTTGTAGGCTGTTCAAGGTGGAAGTGGAGGAATTCGCGTTGGGGTTTGGAACGCGCCTAGCCAGTTGGAAATGGGGAAAAACACTCTATTCCATCCGGGCATTACCCCTGGGGGGATTCTGCAAACCCCAAGGAGGGGACTTGAGCGGTGAAAGCGCCGAGAAAATGTACGAGAATCCCCCCCAACCCGGGGATTTCCTGAGCGCCGCCTGGTGGAAAAGGATATTTATTTTCATGGCCGGTCCCGGTATGAATTTCATCTCGGCCTTCTGTCTTTACTTCCTGCTTTTCTGGATTATCGGGGACAAGGTTCCCATGGGAAAACCCTTCCTGGGTTATATTCCCCCTCATAGCGCGGCCTCGGTGGCGGGTTTGAAGGAAGGAGACCATCTTTTAAAAGTCGACGGTTCGTATTACAAGAATCTTTACCGCGCGGTGGGAGTCATTTTCGATAGGTTAGACAGAAGAAAAGGTTCCGGCGTCATTCTGACCCTGGAGAGAAAGGGAAAAACCTTCAATTGCGTCCTAAAGGGGGCCATAAAAAATCCTGACTTTGAATTGGGAATATACCAGGCTCTTCCTCCTGTGATCGGGATGGTGCCTTTCTCCTCCCCGGCACGGAAGGCTGGGTTATTGGAAGGAGACTTGATCCTGAGCGTTGACGGCCAGAAAGTTTCCGAGTGGGGTGAGCTGACTTATATTATCCACCATTCCATGACAGATGAAATCCATCTCCTCGTCTCACGGCAGGGAAAGTCTTATCCCGTTGTTTTAAAAAAAGTTTTCGACGGAATGGGGAAACACATCGGCATCTCCCCGCCGGATGCGACGGAATTTGACGCCCAAAAAATGGGTGTATTGGAAGCTTTCAGCGCGGCCGGAACAAAGATTGTCGGAACTACCCTTCTTTACGCGGACGCACTCTGGGAAATGGTGGTGGGGAAGATATCCTTGAAAGATAATATTGGCGGCCCCGTGACCATCATGCGGGTCATGTACCAAAGAGCGTCCCTGGGCTGGCAGGAATTTCTTAATATCATCGCTTTTATTTCCCTCATCCTTTGCATCATGAACCTTCTTCCGATCCCGGTGGTGGACGGCGGCCAAGTGGTCCTTTGCCTCGTGGAGGGGATCAAACGGAAAGCCGTTTCAGTCAAGGTGCAGATGGCCTACCAGCAAGTGGGTTTCATCCTGGTGATTGGGCTCATGGTCTTTGCTGTCATCATGGATTTCTGGAGCCTCTACCTGGAAAAATTCCACAACCAATTCCATTAAAGAATCATTCAATTCTTGTCGGGGGCGTGGTAATAGAGCCCCCCGCCGGACATCCAAGCCTTTGGGGAGGGCTTTTTGAAACTTCACGAGTACCAAGCCAAGGAAATCTTCGCCAAGTACGGGCTTCCGGTGGCGCCCGGCATGGTGGTGAAACACCTTCAGGAAATGGACGACGTCCTGAAACGCTTTCCCACAGGGCCCTGGGTGGTGAAAGCGCAGATCCACGCGGGCAGAAGGGGAAAGAGCGGGGGGGTCAAGCTGGTCAAGACCGAGGAGGAGCTTCGCCAAAAGGCCAGCGATATCCTGGGCATGACCCTCATCTCCCCCCAGACCGGCCCCCAAGGGCGCCTGGTCAAAAAAATCTTCGTCACCCCTGCCGTAGGATATGTCCGGGAACTTTACGTCGGTGTGGTCCTAGACCGCGTGAGCAGGCGCCCGGTGATCCTGGCGGCTTCCGAAGGCGGCACCGAGATCGAGGAGCTGGCCGCTACACAAACCGGGGCCATCCAAAAAGTACCCCTGGACCCCATAGAAGGCCTGCGGCCTTTCCAAGCCCGCCAATTGCACCTGGACCTCGGCCTATCCCGGGAAAAAATCAACCAGGGAGCCAAGTTGTTCCAGGACCTGGTGCGGATGTTCCTGGACCTGGATTTAACCCTGGCGGAAGTGAACCCCCTGGTCGTGCTGAAAAACGACGACCTCCACTGCCTGGACGCAAAAATTTCCTTCGATGACAATGGCTTGTCCCGGCACAAGGAATACGCCTCCTTGCGGGATGCGGACGAGGAAGATCCCCGCGAACTGCAAGCTTCCGAATTCGGCCTTTCCTACATCTCATTAGATGGAAGCATCGGGAGCCTGGTCACCGGGGCGGGATTGGCCATGGCCACCGCCGACGCCATCCAGCATTTCGGCGGATCGCCGGCTAATTTTCTCGACGTGGGAGATGGGGCCAGCACGAAGGCGGTCACCGAAGCCTTCAAACTCATCCTGTCCGATAACCGGGTCAAGGCCGTCCTTGTCAACATTTTCGGGGGCATCATGAAATGCGACGTCATTGCCCAGGGTATCCTGGACGCCGCCCGGGATGTGGGAATAAAACTGCCCATGGTCATCCGGTTGGAGGGAACCAACTTGGAACAGGGCAAGGAAATCCTGACCAAATCCGACCTTACTTACAGCTTCGCATCCAGTATGGACGAGGCTGCGAAAGCCGCGGTAGCCGCCGCGGGCGGGCCGCGGCAATGAGCATATTCTTAAACAAGAACGCGAAAGTCATCTGCCAGGGCATCACCGGTTTAGCCGGATTGTTTCATTCCAAGGCTTGCCGGGAATATGGCACACAAATCGTGGGAGGCGTTACGCCGGGAAAAGGCGGGACGGAGGTGGAGGGTTTCAAGGTATTCGACACCGTGTCGGAGGCGGTGGGAAAGACTGGAGCCGACACCACCATGATATTCGTGCCGGCCATGTTTGCGGCAGACGCCATTCTGGAAGCCGCTGCGGCCGGAATCAAGCTCATCGTGTGCATCACCGAGGGGATTCCCGCCAACGACATGGCACGAGTTGTGAAGTTTCTAGAAAGCTTTCCTCAGACCCGTTTGATCGGGCCCAATTGCCCGGGAATCATTACGCCGGGTGAATCCAAAGTGGGGATCATGCCGGCCTACATCCATAAACCCGGCCGAATCGGCATCGTTTCCCGGTCGGGGACCCTGACCTACGAGGCGGTTTGGCAGGTTACCCAATTAGGTTTAGGCCAATCCACCTGCCTGGGAATCGGTGGGGACCCCATCGTCGGAACCAGCCACCGGGAGGCCTTAGAAGCCTTCAACCGGGACAAGGGCACCCAGGCTGTCATCCTGATTGGGGAGATTGGGGGTACCGCTGAGGAAGAGGCGGCCCAATATGTTAAAAAGGAAATGAAAAAACCCGTGGCTGCTTTTATTGCTGGAATGACGGCTCCCCCGGGCAAGCGCATGGGCCATGCCGGGGCGGTCGTCTCCGGTGGACATGGTACGGCTAAAGAGAAAATTGAGGCCCTGGAAGCCGCAGGGATTGTAGTGGCCCAGAGTCCGGGGGAGATTGGAAACGCCCTGGTGGAGGTCCTCAAGAATAAGAAGGGTAAGACCAAATCCAAGACTAAAAAGGAAAAATAAATTCCGTTGTTTTTTTCGTATAGGCAAAAGCACTGGAAAATTTTTCTAAACTTGCAAGTTCAATGGTTTTTCAGGATGTGTAAAGATTTTTCATAGCTTCCAAAATGATGGCTTCTTGAGGACCCCAAATTCTCGAATCGGTCGAAGAAAAAACTGCGAAAGTTCTCAAGCCGCAGGCCGAAGCCAATTGAGTCACCCCACTGTCATTTCCGAGGAAGACCGCGGATTGGGAAAAAACAGCCGCTAAATCCCGAAGTTCCAAAGGTTGGTTCAGGACTTGGACATCCTTTAAATCCCCGAAGGCTTTTCGGATTTGGTCTATGTTTTTTTCTTCGGCTTCCCCCCAAACCACCAATACCTGCTTTTGGGATTCTTTCACGGCCCTTTCGGCCGCGTTTCTAAAAAATGAAAGTGGGGCATTCTTGGCCGGGCTTCCGCTACCGGGGTGGATCACCAGGGGAGCCGAGAGTCCCAATGAGGACAGGATGGTTTCTCCCTTTTTGCGCATGGCATCTCCGATCCGCAGTTTGGATAGCCGGAAAGGTGAATCGGGGGGCAAGCTTTTTCCTGCGGCTGTTTCTAACCAATATTCAGCCGCCCATCGGGCTTCCTTTAAAAATTCATCGAAGGTTTTGGCGGATTGATGGATTTTTAAGCCGGGAATTTCTAAAATCTTTTTTAGGATATTATCATCGGGTTCCTTAAAGAAAAGATAGGCATCACTGTAATAAGACCAGAAAGGATCTGGACCGTTAGTCATTAGATTTTGAAGAACTTTTTCCAGGGAAAGGATTTCTTGGACGCCCATCAAGTCAGCACCCAAGGAGCTGTAGGGAAAAGTGCCGGCAACCGTAACAGGTGCGGAAGATTGAAGAAATTGAAGGGCCGGTAAGGTCAAGAGACAGTCCCCCAAACTGCCGGCGGTCAGCACGATTGTTTTTTGTTTTTCCAAGGTAGATGCCATTATAAAACGTTTTTGTGATCAAGCAATTTACCGACAAACTTATGGTGAAGCCAATCGAAAATAATTTTGTAAACCGGTTCAAAAGACGAAAGCGCTTCCCAAGAATCTTAATAATCACTCTGTTTTACGTTGGTTTGAAGGCTTTTTTATGCTTTCATGGAGACCAATTTTTAAAGGACGGTTTACCTTAGTCTGACTGCCGGTAATTTCCGTTTTCTATAGGTTGGTTTAATAAGTCGTCGAAACGTAAAACAAGTTAGTCCTATTATCAATTATCCGCGTCTTAAAATCTTATTAGTAATAAAGAGGTTTAATCTGATATGAAATTACTCAAATTCAAGATCATTTTCTCCACGTTAATTCTGCTTGCTTGGCCTTTGTTTCTGAACGCCCAAACCCAGCCGGCTACCATTACGATCAACTCGGCTTCAACCATCACCTCATTCGTTCCCATCAGCATTTTTGGAAACAACACGGCCTATTGGACGAATAACGGTGATGACATGTCTGTGCAGCCTTTGGTCCAGGCGGTGGGAAATTATTTCATACGATATCCAGGCGGTTCCTCCTCGGATATTTTCCATTGGAACGGATCGGGAACTTTTAATTCCAACGGTTATTGGATTCCCAGCGGAACCACTTATGCTCCTGGTCATCAATGTAATCAAACTTACGCGGGAACAACTGCATCCAATGCCGGGGGTTATTCCAATATAACAGACGGAGATATCTCCACGACCTGGCTTTCTAACGTGGACACGGATTTACCAAACCACCAGTGGGTCCAGCTTTCCGCAGGGATTCAAGTGAACGCCATTACCATTGTCTGGGGTAACCCTTACGCCACATCATTTCAAATTCAATACTATAACGGCTGGCCTTGGAGCAATAGCGTCTTGGAAAGTGCATGGTCATCAGTGGTGACTATGACGGGCACCGGGGGAACTCAGGGGGTGACTTTTGCCCCCATTTCCCCTCAATATATCCGCATCCTCATGACTGTCTCTTCGGGGCCGGTGACGGCCAACTTGGGTTCGGTGACGGTCATCGGCCCCGCTTACGCCATCGCTGAGGCGTCTTTATATAATGGGACGACTTTAGTTTCCTCGAGCAATACCCAGGTTTGGGTTTCCAGTACAGATCCCGCTTCCAGCAACGGCTGGCAACCTTCCTTCGACTTTGAATCCTTCATGTCCTATATGAACGCCTTCGGCACCAACCTGAAAGCTATTCCCATCATCACCGTCAATTTTGGGACCGGAACACCGGCCGAGGCGGCCTCCTGGGTTTATTACGCCAATAAAGTGGCGCATCCACAATACCCGAACTGGGCCGGCTGCCATTACTGGCAGATCGGCAACGAGGACGAAGGTTTCTGGGAGGCGGGTGGGCCTATTCCCACTCAGGATTATGTCAGGCGTTATATCGAGTATTACGACGCCATGAAGGCCGTGGATTCGAGCATCATTATCACGGGCCCGGTGGCAGGAGGATTCAATACGCCATCCAATATGTACGATGGAAACGGTGTGATGCAGGATTTCATCAATATTTTAAAAGTGAAAGGAAAACTTGATCATCTCAACGCCATCGATTTCCATTGGTATCCCGAGGGAGGCAGCTATACCGATGCCAGCGCCTTGGCCAGCACCTCCTCCTTGGATTCTTATCCGGGGCAATTGAACGGCTGGCTTTCAAACGCGGGTATTGTCAGTCCATCCGCCGTGCCGGTGATGATGACCGAATACAACGTCGATCCTGGGAATGAAAATTTCCAGGTCCAGTTGGGGGACGGCCTTTGGCTGGCCGACGCCTTGGGACATTTCATCACGGACTTCGGGAGCCGCGGTTACTGCAACCTTTGGGACACCTTGAATGGGGGAAATAACGACGGGGATTACTACATAACCGCTGGTGATTTAGGATACCTGGACGCGGCCTATAACTATGCACCGCGCGCTACCTATTGGGCCATGAAAATGATGACCAACGATTGGGCTATCCCTGGTGATACCAATGCCCATCAACTGATTACAGCCAACAGCAGTACTGCGTCCCTCGCGGCTTACGCGGACTATCGCCCTGATAGCATCATTTCGTTGGTGGTGGTCAATAAAGACCCGAGCAACTTTTATAATACATGGGTGACAGGCATCCCTTACACCCCCAACGCCACCGCCGATGAGTGGACCTTCGATTCCACCAATTACCAGTGGGTGATCACCGGGTCAACGCCATACCACGCCACGCCGAATACGGCCCCGACTACCCTCACATTAAGCGGGGTAGCCAGCTCATTCCCTGTCACTTTTGGGCCTTATTCTATAACGGTTTTGCAGATTAACCATCCAGCCACTTCTACGCCTACCTTTACTCCACCCCCCTGTACCGACGGTTCCGGACACACTTGTACTCCCACCAATACCCCCACCGCGACGATCACGCCCACTCCCACGGCGACGGTTACGAATCTCAATGTTCTTTTTCCCAACCCTATTCGGGACCAAACACCCCTGAACTTTTATTACCATTTGGATTCCAACAATGACTGGGTGAAAGTCAAAATATTCACGACTTCATTCAGAAAAATTTACGAGCAGGACAGCTTGCCGTTTAAACAAGGAACACACCCTTACCAGCTGAATTGGGCCCAATCGGGATTAAACCCAGCCAATGGACTTTATTATGTTGTTTTGGACCGGCTAAATGGCGGTCATGAGAGCCTCCAGATCATGAAACTTCTCATCTTTCGCTAAAACCCTCTTAAACGTTTTTTTCACAACTTGAAACCCACTGAAAATGTCAGGTAATATGATAATGTCTTTTTCCAAAAGTAATGGAATTGAATAAATTCGACTTCGCCTTTAAATGTTGTTGAAGAGGCAAACATGGCTGAGCAATTCTACGAAATCAAGCGTCGCAAGACCCGAACTGTCATGGTTGGGAAGGTCCAGGTGGGAAGCGGGGCTCCCATCTCCATCCAATCCATGACCAACACCCATACCTACGATATCCAGGAAACGCTTGACCAGATCAAGCGCCTGGAAGACGCAGGGTGCGAGATCATTCGAGTAACGGTGGAGAATCAGAAATCCCTCAAGGCTCTTGGGAAGATTAAATCGAAAATGAGAGTGCCTTTGGTGGCGGACATTCATTTCGCCTACCAGCTCGCTTTGGGGGCCGTGGATGAGGGCGCGGATAAAATCCGCATCAACCCTGGAAATATCGGCGGGATGGATCGGCTGGCGCTAGTGGTCGAAAAATGCAAACAACATAACGTGGCCATGCGGGTGGGAGTGAATTCAGGTTCTTTGGAAAAGGATCTGCTAGAGAAATACGGCCATCCTACGCCCGAGGCTATCGTGGAATCTGCTCTCCGGCATATCCGCTTCATCGAGTCCCTGGGCTACCAAAGCCTGGTTATCTCCGTAAAAAGCTCCCACGTGCCTACCATGATTCGTTCCTACCGTCTCCTGGCGGAGAAGTGCGAATACCCCTTACACGTGGGAGTCACCGAGGCCGGCACCAAGACGCAAGGCATCACCAAGAGCGCTGCTGGAATCGGGGCGGTCTTGGCTGAGGGCATCGGGGACACCATCCGGGTTTCGCTCACCGCCGACCCGGTGGAGGAGATAAAAGTCGCAACCCAGCTTTTGCGCGCAATGGGTTTGAGGAAGGAAGGGGTGGACATTGTGGCCTGCCCTACTTGCGGACGCTGTCACGTTGACCTGGAAGCGATGGTGGATGCGGTGGAAAACGCTACTTTGAACATAAAGACCCCCCTGCGGGTGGCCGTTATGGGATGCGTAGTAAACGGTCTCGGAGAGGGGGCGGAAGCGGATATCGGCTTATGCTCCGAAAAGGGCCATGGGGTTATTTTCGAGAAGGGCAAGGTCACGACCCGCTTGAAGGAAGAAGAATTGGTGTCCCATTTGATCAACGAGGTCAAGAAAAGGGCCGAAGAAATGTCTAAAAAAGCTCAATTCCCAGCAGAAAGTACCTGAAATTTTTTCGCCGTTTTGGCTGGATAACCTTATTTAATTCCTTGCTGAAATCACACAATTGAAGAAAATAGTTCTTCGAGAGGGGTACGGTATGCCGTACTCCTTAATTTTTACCCGCGGTTTATTTGGTGAATAAAAGGATTTTTATGCGAGTCTCCAAAGCCTTGATTCCCACCGTCAAGGAAACTCCCGGCGAGGCGGAAATTCCCTCCCATAAACTTATGCTTCGGGCTGGATTGATGCGTAAGGTGGCCTCAGGCATCTACGAGTACCTTCCCCTGGGCGTGCGTTCCATCTTGAAAGTGTCAAATATCATCCGGGAGGAAATGACCCGGGCTGGTGCCCAGGAAGTGCTTCTTCCCATCATGACACCTGCTGAACTTTGGGTGGAAACGGGCCGATGGCAGAAATACGGGAAGGAACTCATGCGCTTGAAGGACCGCCATGAGCGCGACTACGCTCTCGGACCCACGCACGAGGAGGTTATCACTGACCTTGTGCGAAGGGAACTCAAGAGTTACAAACAACTGCCCTTGAATCTTTTCCAGATCGCCACCAAATTCCGGGACGAGGTCCGTCCCCGGTTCGGGGTCATGCGCAGCCGAGAGTTTCTCATGAAGGATGGTTATTCCTTCGACGTGGACAACGAGGCTTGCGACAAGACTTATTGGGCCATGGTGGAGGCTTACAAACGGGTTTTCAAGCGATGTGGCTTGTCTTTTTCCCCTGTGGAAGCGGACTCGGGCCTGATTGGGGGGAGCTTCACCCATGAATTCATGGTCCTAGCCGAGACCGGAGAAGCAGCCATCGCCATGTGTGAAGCTTGTGGGTATGCGGCTAACCTAGAAAAAGCCGTTTCGGTTCCATTACCTCACACTGCTGAAGAATCTGGCCCGGCTTTCTCGAAGGTGGAAACACCCGGCAAGCACACCGTAGAAGATGTTGGCAAATTCCTGAAATTGCCGCCTCAACAATTCATCAAGACCCTCATATTCATAGCGGATGGGAAACCGGTGGCCGTCATGGCGCGAGGGGACCACGAGGTCAACGAGATCAAGGTCAAGAACTACCTCCAAGCCACCGAACTAGCCCTGGCCTCATCCGAGAAGGTCATGGAAGCAACCGAAGCCCCGGTGGGGTTTGCCGGGCCCGTGGGATTGAAAGGAATACGCGTGATTTCGGATCAAGCCCTGAAGGGAGGGCACCAATACGTGACAGGGGGGCTGGAAAAGGATATCCATCTGAAAAACGTTGAATTCGGAAGAGATTTTCCCGAGCCTGAGTGGGGCGATTTTCGAAATGTTGCCTCGGGGGAGGGATGTCCCCATTGCGGCAAGCCTGTCAAAGCGGGACGTGGCATCGAGGTGGGACAGACCTTCAAACTGGGGCTCAAGTACTCGACTTCCATGCATTGCGTTTACCTAGATGAGAAGGGCCAGGAACGGGAGGCGGTCATGGGCTGCTATGGAATCGGCGTCACCCGCACGGTGGGCGCGGCTATCGAGCAGCATAATGACGCGGACGGCATCCGGTGGCCCATTTCTATCGCGCCCTATCAGGTGCACCTGCTTTGCCTGAATCCCGCCGAAACCGAGGTGACCCGGGTTGCCGACCAGTGTTACGTGGATTTAATGAAAGCCGGATACGAAGTTCTTTATGATGACCGCGCCGACACCACAGCGGGGTTCAAATTCAAGGATGCGGATCTTTTGGGCATGCCGCTCGCGGTACGAGTGGGCGCCAAGGGGTTGAAGGAAGGGCTGGTCGAGGTAAAACGACGACGGGAAAAGGAAGTCTCCAAGGTCCCGATGGCAATGGTGTTGGACAAGGTCAAGGAATTAGCCAGCGAGGAATGGAAAATCTGCACCCCCTGAACGGCGATCAGTGGCGATGAAACACCCACGATAAACAAAAGCTTGGTTGGGAAGCCCGACGCATTCAGCAAATCTTCTATTAAGGACCGCTTGCTTGAAAATCGCCCTGGTTACCGACACCTATTTTCCCCGAATCAACGGCGTTTCCGCGTCCACCCGGATTTTTGCGGAGGAATTCGATCGGCTCGGCCACGAAGTCCATATTTATGCCCCGGCTTTCCCGAACCATATCGACGAGGCGGGCCGCATCCAGGTCCACCGTTTTCCTTCCTGGTATCTTTTTTTCGATCCCGAGGACCGTTTAGGATATCCTTCCGGGGATAAGAAACTGATTCGTCGGTTCATCGACATGAAGTTCGATGTTGTGCATACCCAAACCCCTTTCACCATAGGGGGTCCCGCGGTGAAATGGGCCCGGCAATCAGGTGCGAAATTGGTTCACACTTACCATACCCTTTTCGCGGCTTACGTGGAGCATTACCTCTGGTTTTTCCCCAAGAGTTTCAGCGTTTGGTACGCCAAAACCGCCAGCCGCCGCTATTGCAATTCCTGTGACCTGGTGGTAACCCCGTCCTCGGAAATGCGGGAGGTGCTCCTGGGTTACGGCGTGACAAAGCCCATCGAGGTGGTACCCACCGGTATCCGGTTGGAAAAATTCAAAGGAAGCGATCCAAAAAGATTCCGGGAACTTAAGGGTTATAAACCCGAGGACAAGGTCCTTTTATTCATGGGCCGGGTGGCGGAGGAAAAAAACATCGATTTTTTACTTCGAGTAATCCACCGATTGGTAGCCCGGATACCTTGTTTGCATTTCCTGATCGCGGGGGAAGGAGCGGCCAAGAAACGCCTCCAGAAAATGGCTTTCGAATTGGGCTTGGGTGACCGCGTTTTATTTGCCGGTTACTTGGACCGGGAGGATTGGCGGGATTGTTACGCCGGGGCGGACCTTTTCATTTTAGCTTCGGTCACCGAAACCCAGGGGCTGGTTGTTACCGAGGCCATGGCAGCCGGTGTACCTGTTGTGGCGGTGGGGGAGATGGGCGTCAAGGAAGTGATGGCTTCCGGCAAGGGGGGCATCCAAACCCAGTTGGACGAAGATGAATTTTCCGAGGCTGTCTACCGAATGATGACCGACCCGGCGCTCTACGCCCAAAAAAAATCGGAAACACTTGTTGAAGCCGAGAAATGGTCTTCCACCACCATGGCCAAGAAAATGATCAAAGCGTATGAAAACATTCCCCGGAAATGAATGGATCGCGCGGACAAGGAATGTCTTGCCCCTAACATGGTTTGTTGCGTTGGCCTTATGCTTTCTAACGGGTTTATCGGCCCGCGCGCAAGATCTCCAGAAACCCTGGGTTTTCCTGCCGGGCCCGCCCCAGTTTAACCCACTTCTCGCCGACCCGAGGGAACCCCAAACCTCCATCATCGCCCATACCAATCAAAGCCGTTTTGAGGGTGCCGTGGGGGCCCAACTGGAGATCCTCCGTTATAACGATCCCGGCGGAACTCATTGGGCCGCAGGACTCTTCGGATCGGGTTTTATTTTACTGGATGAGAATGGCGCCACCTTTCCCGCCCGGGCCAACGACTGGGTCGCGGGTTTGGACCTCAGCGAGAGCACCGGAATCCTTTCCCACCGCTTGGAATTCTTGCACCAAAGCTCCCATCTTGGGGATTCCTTAGAGGGTGTTCAAGAACCTATCATCTACAATGGCGAGAACTTCAATTATGTCTGCTCCCTCCAGCCTTGGGAAAATTTAAGATTTTATGCGGGAATTGGCGCTTGGGAAAATTTATTCCCGCCGGATAACGCTTTTTTTGCCCCTTTCGGCGTGGAAGTTTTTTCCCCCCCATTGGGTTTTATCGGAACTTATATGAGGGGTTACACGGCCTGCCATTTGGAATGGAAAGGCCAGGCAGGCGGCCAATGGGATGGAGCGTTCCAATGGGGAATCCAATGGAAGTGGAAAAAAAATGAACCCCGCGCGGTCCGTTTGGCTCTCGTTTATTACGACGGTAATTACCAATTCGGGCAATTTTACCTGAGACACGATTCACATTTAGGTATTGGAATTTACTTTGACCCATGAGAAAACGATGAAAAGATTTTTCTATCCCCTATTTGCTTTATGCCTGACGGTCGTCTTCGGGGCGGTTCAAGCCCAGGAGAGCCCTTGGGTGTTCCTGCCGACTGTGCCGGTTTTTGAACCCCTTCTGGGTGATCCGAGGGAAGTCCAAAACGGAATCAATTTCAGGACGGGACGGTTCAATTTCGAGGGTTCAGTCGGTTCCACGCTTGAGTTTCTCCAGTGGCGGCCAACCGGATCGACACGATGGGGATGGGGCATCTTGGGTGAGGGTTTTGTCAGCCTGAATACCGCGAGTCAAAACGATTATCCCAACCGGGCGGTAACCTGCGATGGAAATTTGATTTATGACGAGTTTCCGGAGATAGCAAATGATTGGTACTTTGGAATGTATTTCAGCGAATCCTCCGGTTATTTCTCAAACAGGTTTGACTACACTCACGTCAGCTCTCACCTTGGCGACGAGCTTTTCAACTATGTAAAAAGTTTCATCTACACCCGAGAAAGTTTCCGTTTCACTTCCTCGTACCAGCCCTCGGAGCGATTCCGCTTATATGCCGGCTTGGGCTACTATCCCCATATGTCACCGGATGGCAAACGGTTGTTCGCTCACGCGGGAACGGAGTGTTATACGGCTTTTTTCCCCTTCATTTTAGCGACAACCGGAAGGGGATATTTCACCTATGATGTGAAAGCCAAGCAGGAAGCCGGTGGAGTTGTGAACCAGGAATTCCA
Organism: candidate division FCPU426 bacterium; assembly: GCA_963847625.1. Lineage (GTDB taxonomy): Bacteria > Oederibacteriota > Muellerivitia > Muellerivitales > Muellerivitaceae > CAWCKJ01. The sequence continues at coordinate 93,001 of CAWKAR010000039.1, forward strand.
ATTGGGTTTTCAATGGAAATGGAACAGAAAAACCCAGGAAGTCCTTCACCTTGGCATTCTTTATTTCAATGGAAATTCAGAGTACGGCCAGTTTTACCTTCAAAATGACAATCATTGGAGCTTTTTTATTTATTTTGATCCATGAAATTTTTGAATTTTTGTGGTAATGATATTGGATAATATTTTTCTAAAATGAAAAAACTTTCTTGAATACATTTAGACTTCTCGCTTTTCGTTTCCTGCATTAAAACCAAGAATAGGTTCGGGGATTCTTAAGCACCAAATGGATGAGTCATGATCGCGGATAGTTCTAGACATATTTTGGATTTTAAAAATTCTTGACAAACACTCTATAGGTTGTATAGTGCGAAAAAGTAGCCCCAACCCCTTCCAAATCCCGATAAACCGTTGCTGGAGGCAGAATGACGCTCGAAGGTTCCCCGGCCGCGGAATCCGAACCCCCATCTACTCTCTTTTATGATTTTATCCAGCAAATTCCCCTCCAGTGTTTTGAAAAAGAAAGGTTCCTCCATTCGGAGCTTTTAGGGGTCCAGGTTTATCCCGAGCGCACCCTGGTTGTGATGCGGCTGAAAATGCCTGCTCCTGTCTCAGTTGAAACCTACGCGAACGTCACCCGTTGCCTGAAGGAAAGCCTGCCAGACGTAGGCCGGATCGTCTTGGATGTCCACTACGCCGCTTCCGTGATCGGGCCGGCCGACTACCTGGCGGCCCATGAAAAGGATTTGATCTATTGCCTTTCCGAGGAAGCCGACATCTCCGAGAGCTGGTTTTCCTACTACCGCGTCGAGTTAAGGGACACGAATCTCTTGTTTCAGGTTCCCAATGAAGCCGCCCGTCAGCAGTTGGAACGAAAAGAATGCGTGCGTGTGTTGAGGGAAATTCTCAAAAAGCGTTGTGGCGTGGATTTGAAAGTGGATCTCCAGGTCAACCCGTCCATTATTCCAGAAAAACCCCACTCGGTCGAACCACCGCCTGTTACCGCTTTTCCCAAGGGCCCGATTGAGAACATCCTATTTGGCCGGAAGATTTCAGAAACGGCCCAATCCCTGACTGTAACCGACGAGCAAAGAGGTTTTGTGGGGCAGGGGGAGGTCATCCTTTACGACGTATTCCAGACCAGAAGCGGCCGCCAATTGGCGAAAATGACCCTCACCGATTACACCGATTCCCTGGATGTGCTTTTCTTTTTTGAGAACGACGGAAAATTCAAGGGTGGGATTAAAGAAGGCGATTGGCTCAGGGTGCGGGGGGACTTGCGTTTCGACAGCCGGGATCCCAACGAAATGGTCCTGAACGCTAGGGATATCACGAGAATCAATCCACCTGCGACCCGGATGGACCAAGCGCCTGAAAAACGAGTGGAGCTCCATTGCCACACCCAAATGAGCCGGATGGACGGACTATCCAAGATCGACCGGTTGATTGAGACCGCCGCCCGCTGGGGGCATCCCGCTATCGCCCTCACTGATCATGGCGTGGTTCAGGCCTATCCCGAGGCACGGGCTGTGGCGAAAAAAAACGGCATCAAGCTGATTTTGGGAATGGAAGGTTACCTTGTTGACGAGTTCAAGAGGGATAAGAACCTGCCCATCTACCACATCATTCTTCTTGTGAAAAACCGGATTGGCCTCAAAAACCTCTACCAACTCGTGACAGAAAGCCATTTAAAGTACTTTTACAAAAGGCCCTTGATTCCCCGGGCCCTCCTCGCGAAACATCGGGAAGGACTGTTCCTGGGCTCGGCTTGCGAACAAGGGGAGGTATGGCAACATTTGCTGCGCAAGGACAAACCCCTGGAGGAAGTAGCCAGCTTTTACGACTATATCGAGATACAGCCATGCGCCAATAACGAGTTCATGATCCAAGAAGGCATGGTGAAGAGCATGGATGAACTCCAGAATTTAACCCGCACCCTTTATGAGACCGGCAAAAAACTAGGCAAGCTGGTTCTGGCTACTGGGGATTCCCATTTTCTCAATCCCCAAGATGATGTGTACCGAAAAATCCTTCACGCCGGAATGGGTTATGGGGTGGAAAGGCAGGCACCCCTTTTCTTTAAAACCACCCAGGAACTCAAGGGGGATTTCGATTATTTTGGTGAGGAGGTGGCCCATGAGTTGGTGGTAACCAACCCTCGCAAGGTGGCGGAAATGATAGAGGAAGTGGAACCCCTCCCGACAAAGACTCTTTCCCCCCACTTGGAGGGAGCGGATGAGCTTTTAAGGAAAACAGCCACCCACGAAGTCCATCGGCTTTATGGTGACCCTCTTCCGGATTTCATTGATAAGCGTCTTCAAAAGGAACTCAACGCCATCATCAACAACAAGTTCTCCACTCTTTACGTCATCGCCATGAAGCTTGTGAAAAAATCAATCGCGGACGGCTATGTGGTCGGAAGCCGTGGCTCGGTAGGGAGTTCCCTTGTGGCTTTTCTCAGCGGAATCACGGAGGTGAACCCCTTACCGCCGCATTGGCGTTGTGAGGAAGGGCACTACCACGAATTTCCGGAAAAACCTGCCTCCACGGCTGGCGTGGATCTGCCGGAAAAAAACTGCCCAACTTGCGCTAAACCTTTGCTGAGGGACGGCTTTTCCATTGCCTTCGAAGTGTTCATGGGTTTCGAGGGAGATAAAATGCCGGACATCGACCTGAATTTCTCCGGCGAATATCAACATGTGGCCCATAAATATGTGGAAGAGCTTTTCGGTAAAGAGTACTGTTTCCGAGCGGGAACCATTTCGGCCGTGAAGGACCGGATCGCCTTTGGCTTCGTGAAAAAATACGTGGAACAATCGGGCCGCAAGACCCGTAACGCCGAGTTGAACCGCCTAGTCAAGGGATGCTCGGGAGTTTCCAAAACAACAGGCCAGCATCCGGGTGGCATCGTCATCTTGCCCAAGAACATGGAAATCACCGACGTCTGCCCCGTCCAGTATCCCGCGGACAACAAAGACGGGGACGTCATCACCACCCATTTCGATTACGACAGCATGCATGACTGCCTCGTCAAACTGGATATCCTAGGCCATGACAACCCCACCAGCCTCAGGCGGCTCGAGAACATGACAGGCGTTTCACCTGCCAAAATTCCCTTGAACGACGCTAAGACCATGAGCCTTTTTTCCGGCATCCAAGCGCTTGGCTTGAGGGAAAAAATCGATAAGGACCTGGGCACCCTGGGCGTACCCGAATTCGGGACATTTTTCGCCATGGACATGCTTCGGGATACCCGGCCCACGAAATTCGAAGAATTAGTAAGACTTTCTGGCCTAGCTCACGGTACAAACGTTTGGCTGGGTAACGCCCAGAATTTGATCAAGAAAGGCACTGCGGGCCTATCAACGGTCATCTCTACACGCGACGATATGCTGAACGACCTGAGAGCCCGGAAAATGGATGAGGCTTTGGCTTTCAAAATCATGGAGTCGGTGAGAAGAGGGAAAGGATTGACAGCCGATTTTGAAAGTGCCATGGCGGAAGCCAATACGCCCGCTTGGTACGTGGAAAGTTGTAGGAAAATCAAGTATATCTTCCCGAAGGCCCACGCCGTGGCTTATTGCATCATGAGTTTTAAGATTGCTTGGTTCAAGGTTCACCATCCCCTGGCCTTTTATGCGGACTATTTCACCAACAAGAGCTTCGGCTTCGACGCTACCGTCGCCTGTGATGGGATCAGCCGGGTCAAGGACCGAATCAAGCATATCCAGTCCATCGAGAAACCTACGGCAAAAGAATTGGACGAGTCCTCCGTGTTGGAAGTGGCCGAGGAAACTTACGCCCGGGGTTTTCGTTTCCTCCCGGTGGATCTCTACCAGTCCACTAGCCGAACCTTTCAAATCGAGGAGCAATCGGGGGAAAAAATGCTCCGCCCACCGTTGATTTGCTTGCCCGGCTTGGGAGAGACCGCCGCAGAAGCCATTGTAGAGGAACGCAAAAAGGGTGCCTTTAATTCGGTGGAAGACCTCCAACAGCAATGTAGCGTGAATAAAAATGTGGTGGAAATCCTCAAAACCCATGGCTGCCTGAAGAATATTCCAGATACCAAACAAGTTTTGCTTTTTTAGAAACGGAAAGCTTGAAATATTTCCTTGGCCTGTTTGGTTTTCTATTCTTATTTGGGTTATAAGAACTTTATAACCGGTTGCTCAGACCCCGCCTACGGCAACTTGGCTGAATTACTTCAGGGAAGTAAAATTGTTCTCCGGATTTGATCTGATAGGGGTGAAGAAGCAAAATGAAGAGTGATTCCTTGATAAAAACGGCTTCTTTTGAATCGCGATTTTTATAGGGATATTGATTTTGCCATGTTCATTGGAAGTTTACTATCTTTTTGGACCCTACCATCAAATTTGGAAGATTCCCAATTCTCATTGAGTTAATCTCAAGTCCGTTGAATTTTACAAAACCTATGGAGTCTTAAAGGAAAAAACCAGGATAGCGGGGGATGGAGCCTTGCTTTTTGATTTGCTTCCCGCCGTTTCGGATCAAACCCTAGTGATTACTTGTCACCCGTTCGACGCAGCCCATAATCCCCATTTAAAGTTCGAGAACGTCCATTGGACGGCCCTATTAATGAATATCAATTGTGAACCATTTCACTGCCAGCGTTTTCCGGAGGGACAGTGGATAAATCTTTCGGAGGAGTTGCCGTCTTTTCTGGAAGGCGGAGTTTTGGAAATTATCCCGGTCTTGCCCGGAAATAAAGAAACGTTGGGAGGATTTTTTTACGCAAACCAGGCTAGCCAGAAGATAACCAATTTGATCATGCAACATCGTTGGAACACTTTCCAGGAAGATATTCTTCAAGACCTTGAAAAAATTTATCCTTTCTTTCGAAACGATCCATTCCTTGAAACCTGTTTTTGGGACAAAGTTTTTTTCCATTCCCAAAAGGATCATTTAGATCAGCAATCTTTTCATGATATCGAAAGGGCTTTAAAATTCGGATATCCCGCGGCAAACCTTTTTTACAGTCAGGGAATCTATTTTTATCGGTTTGGATTTATCAAGAAAGCCATCTCATCCCTTGAGGCGGCATCACGCCTTCCGGTGAATAGGACGCCTGCGCAACAATTTTTTGGATGTATTGAAAAGTAAATGCCATTAAAACTTTTTATTTTCAGCGGTTGTTGCATAAATCTGTTTTATTGTAGCTTCGATAGAGTTTTGAGTATTAAAAGTATCGTGTTTTGGCTTGATTTTAGGGCTTTCCCCTTGCCAGAACCCTTTGTTTTTGCTAAAACATAAGAGTTAATTAAGGCTGTCCCAAAAAGTGGGTCCCTTTCATGGCCCGCTTTTTTTTTCATCAAATAGGTGTTTGTTAGGAATGTGACAGGGTATTTCCGGAAGGGGGTTAACTCCATCCGGAAATACGTTATTAGGTTAGCTTAAAGTTCATTCAGAACGGCCGCAAGGCCGTTTGTCGTTTATAGGGATGGAAATGGCATGAGTTTTTTGGACGAATTTGGGCGTGCTCAACTCAAAGCCATTGCGGAGGAGGTTGTTAAGGAAAACTTTTTAGTACTTTTCGATTTTCGGGTCCGTCCCCAGGGATCAAAACTGGTTCTAACCTTGGTGGTTGACAAGAAAATTGGTGAAATTTCGGTCGGGGATTGCGAGATCGTCAGCAGGGAAATGGAAAAAAGGCTGGACGAAATGGACATCATCCAGACTCCTTACCTTCTAGAAGTTTCTTCCCCTGGAATGGACCGTCCCTTGTTGAATTTGAGTGATTGCGAACGTTTCAAGGGCCGCTTGGCCCAATTTATTCTCAAGGAGCCCTGGGAGGGTTTGTTGACCTTCCAAGGCAGGCTGAATGGGGTTCGGGAGGGGAAAGTAGACCTTTTAGTAGGCAAAGAAAGGATCCTTTGTTTACCGTTCGATAGGGTTAAAACTGCCCATTTGGTTGTTGAAATATAAGACTGAATGATTTAGAGGGGTTGGAGCCATGAGCAACGAATTGGCCTTGGTGATGAGCCAAATCGAGCACACCAAGCGCATTGACAAAAAAAAACTAGTCGAAGCGATACAGGCTGCCTTGTCTTCCGCAGCAAAAAAGATATTTGGCATCGGCCAGGAGGTTGAAGTCGAATTCGACGAGACTAATTATGAATTCATCGCCTATTACCTCAAGGAAGTTGTCGAAAAAGTTGAGGAACCCGGCATCCAGATCACCCTTGAGGATGCGCGCAAATATAAAACCGACGCTCAATTGAATGAGGTCGTCAAGATCCGTATCCCATCCGATCAGTTCGGCCGGATCGCGGCCCAAACCGCCAAGCAGGTCATCGTTCAGCGCGTCCAAGACGCTGAGCGTCAGAGCGTCTACGACCAGTTTAAGGATAAGGAGGGTGAGCTCATCACGGGGAGCGTACTGCGTTACGAAGGGCGTAACGTCATTATTTCCTTTGGAGACGCGGAAGCCCTGATTCCAGCCAAGGAACAGGTTCCGCGCGAGCGCTATTCCACGGGTGAGCGAATGAAATTCCTCGTGCTGGAGGTTCGCAAGACGCTGAAGGGCCCTTCCATCATCGTCAGCCGGGCCCATCCCAATCTGGTGCGAAAATTATTCGAGTTGGAAGTGCCGGAAATTTACGAAGGAGCGGTTAAGATTGAAAGCGTGGCCCGTGAGGCCGGCGCCCGTACCAAGATTTCGGTCCGGGTAGTGAATGACGATCGCATTGATGCAGTCGGGGCTTGCGTTGGCGTCAAGGGCATTCGCGTTCAAAACATCGTTGATGAGATCCGAGGGGAGAAGGTGGATATCGTTCGTTGGGACGCGGAACCACACGCCTATCTTTCCAACGCCTTATCTCCAGCGAAAATCGCCCGCATCGTTTTTCATCCAGAGATACCCTCGGCGGAGGTCATCGTTCCAAATGACCAATTGTCCTTGGCCATCGGCAAAAAGGGCCAAAACGCCCGCCTAGCGGCTCGTCTTACCGGCATCAAAATCGACATTAAAAACGAGGAACAATACGCCCAGGAGGAAAGGGCGCGCATGGACGCTCATTTCCAGGAAGTCTCCCAGGAAACGGCCGCTGCTATCTCCGGGGCCAAGGTGGACGCCCCTTCGGCCGAAGCTGCGGCGGCATTGACCATAGATGAAAAAAAAGATGCGCCGCCCGATGAAATTGATGAGGGATCGGTTAAGGCCGAAGACCCCCCCCTGATTCCATTGCTCACGCGTGATATGGACGGCATGCCATCGATCCCGCCCTCGCCGGATGTACCCGCGGACACCAGCGTCAAAACTGATCAGGAGTGAATATAAACCCATATGGGAAAAAGACTTTTTGAATTTGCCAAAGAATTGGGCCTTTCCAGCCGAGAAGTTTTGGAACGCTGCAAGAAACTGGGTTTTTCCATACCCAGCCAATTGACGGTGGTGGATGAGAAAATCCAGTCCGATATTCGACGCGACTTGGGCATGGCTGATTTAAGCACCGCCACCAGCCATTCCCCAGCAACCACCCCGGCGGCCGTAAAGCCAGCTCACGGAAAAACGCGGACGTTGACCGCGCGCCCGGCGAATGTGGAGACTTCCTCCAAGACCCAATCAAAAACACCATCCACACTCACATCGCCAACTGCCACCTATCCCTCCTTGAAAACCGGACAGGGTAAAGCAGGACTTCGTAAATCCTCCTCGGCATCGAGAAAAAGTTCAGGACCAAAACCCCTGCCAAAAGGGCATGGACTCGCGGCCGGACGGCCCAAAACTATTACCGCGTCCATTGCTAAAGAGGAAATTCCAGAGGAAAAGGCCAAATCCGAAGGCCAGGCTGAAAACGTTGAAACAGTGGAACCCAAGGTTCTCACTAAAATCAAGATTACTGAAGGAATAACCGTTTCAGAACTGGCCCAAAAATTGAACGTCAAAGCCGGGGTACTCATCAAGGAACTCATGGATCTCAAGATCCTGGCAACGATCAACCAACGTTTGGATATTACGGTGGCTGAAACCTTGTCTTCCGCGCATGATGCGGTAGTGGAAGTGGTTCCCCTTTACGGCGCGGAAATGTTCCGCGATGAACCTGATGACCCTAAGGATCTCATGCCTCGTTCCCCCGTTGTGACGATCATGGGACACGTCGATCATGGGAAGACTCTTCTGCTGGATTCCATCCGCAAGACCAAAGTGGCAGAGGGAGAAGCCGGAGGCATCACACAGCATATCGGCGCTTACCAGGTGAAACATGAAAAGGGCACTATCACTTTCCTGGATACGCCAGGTCACGAAGCTTTCACCCTGATGAGGGCCCGTGGAGCCAAGGCCACAGATATCGTGGTGCTGGTGGTGGCCGCAGACGACGGTGTCATGCCCCAAACCCTCGAGGCTATCGATCATGCCAGGGAAGCGAAAGTGCCCATTTTGGTGGCGGTCAATAAAATCGACAAGCCTGAAGCCAACCCTGATCGGGTAAAAAACCAACTTGCGGAACGTGGACTCGTACCCGAGGAATGGGGAGGAACAAACATTTTCGTGGAAGTCTCCGCTAAGAAACGCCTGAACCTCGATAAACTCCTAGACATGATTCTCCTGCAAGCCGAAATTCTTGAACTCAAAGCCAATCCCCATCGTTCAGGAAAAGGCGTCGTCCTGGAGGCCCGATTGGAAAAGGATAGCGGCCCCGTGGCTACTCTCCTCGTTGAAAAGGGAACTCTTAAGATCGGGGATAACCTTTTGGCCGGAAGCACCTACGGCCGTGTAAAAGCCATGCAGGATGATTTGGGAAAATCCATTAAAAGCGCTGGGCCCACTATGCCGGTGGAAGTTTTGGGCCTTTCCGATGTGCCCCAGGCCGGGGATATGTTCTATGTTATGACCGACCCTAAGGTCGCCAGGGAAATTTCCACCCGACGCGCTGAGGCCTTAAAGGACAATCGTCTCGTGGGAGCCATGAAACATATCACCCTTGACAACCTTTTCGAGCAGATAAAGGAAGGCCAGATTAAAGAACTCAAAGTCATTGTGAAAGCCGATGTCCAAGGGTCTGTGGAAGCCCTGACTTCTTCCTTGGAAAAACTGTCTACCGAAAAAGTATCCCTCCGCGTGATCCACAGCGGAACCGGCAACATCGTCAACTCGGATATATTACTGGCTTCCGCTTCCAACGCCATCGTGGTCGGCTTCAACGTCCAAGCGGATCCAACCTCCAAAAGCACCGCTGAAAAAGAGGACGTGGATGTTCGTATCTATAGGATCATCTATGACGCTGTGGAAGATGTCCGCAAGGCCATGGAGGGGCTCTTGGAACCGACGCTCCGCCAAGTCTCCATCGGGAAGGCCGAAGTCAGGCAGCTTTTCAAGACTTCCAAAGGTGTCGTAGCCGGTTGCATGGTTATTTCCGGAAAGATCAGCAATAAAGCCAAGATCAAGATCCTCCGCGGTGAGGAGATGGTCCATGAAGGGTCCGTATCCTCGCTCAAGCGTTTTAAAGACGATGTTAAGGAAGTTGGCACGGGTTTTGAATGCGGAATCGTTCTGGAGACTTTTGAGGATTTCCAAGTTGGGGATCAAGTGGATGCCTATATCCTGGAATCGGTCGCTCAAAAACTCAACTGACGGCAAGCTTGATGATGAAAACATTGTTTATTTTGCCGTTAAATTGGCGATTTGAAAATTTCCTAAAACTAAAAAATCAAAGAGGGATTTATATTTGGTCATCGGCCTTTTACGGGTTGATTTGCATTTTCCCGAAAGCAGTTCGCTTAAATCCAAACGGTTCATCCTTAAAAGCCTGACGGACCGTCTACGCAGGCATTTCAATGTCAGCGTGTCGGAAGTGGAATACCAGGATCTTTGGCAAAGGTCTGTTATGGGGATTGTCACCATCAACACGGATCGGAGAAATGCCGATTCCACCCTCTCCAAGGTGTTGGACATCCTGGAAAACGAAAGGGAGTTGCAGGTCTTGGGTGTTCAGACCGAATTCCTTTAAAATCTTAATTCAACCAGATGTTTGACTTGGTGGAGTTCCCGGAAAACCTCAAGTTGGTGTTAAATTCAGGTAAGAATTGAAAATCGAGAATGAAGCAGGTGTCGTTATGAGTTTTAAGCGGGCGAACCGGGTGTCGGAAGCTATCAAACGGGAAATCAGTTTGATGCTGACCCGGGAAGTCAAAGATCCGGGAATCCACTTCGTGACAGTGACTGCGGTGGAAGTCTCCGATGACCTGCGTAACGCGAAAATTTACGTTTCTGTCCTAGGAGACGAAAATACCAGGAACGAATCCTTGGCGGGCCTGGAAAGGGCCAAGGGTTTCCTAAGGGGCGAGATCGGTCATCGCCTGCGATTGCGTTATGTTCCCGAAATCCTCTTCTTCCTCGACAAGTCCCTGGACCATGCTTTTAAGATCAAGGGGATATTGGAAAGTTTGAAGCCAAAGGAAAACCCGGACAATGAATCATAAAGATAAAACCAAATTGGCGCCATTGAACCCGAAGGTTCGACATGCTGATTCCTTGGGCCAAGTGGTCCGACTCATCAAAATACACAAAACCTTTTTAATTACCACACACCTCAATCCCGACGGGGACGGATTGGGTTCCGAGTCGGCTCTCTTTCAGGCATTGAAGAAAATGAGAAAGAAAGTCATGGTTGTCAACCACGACCCCCTTCCTGGACGGTTTGAGTATCTCGTCTTCCAAAAGCATTATCGGACCGCGGACACCCTTCCCCCCCTTGAGGTTTGCTTCACCTTGGACGCTAGTGATTTATCGAGAATCCGTAATGGGATCAAGCGGGAAGATTTCGGAATTATCGTCAACATCGACCACCATTATTTCAACGGTTATTTCGGGGATTATAACCTGGTTTTTCCCGGAGCTTCGGCTACAGGTGAGATCGTATACCGATTGATCCGAGCTTTGAATATTAAAATCGATCGGGGCATCGCAGAAAGTATCTATACTTCTATCTCCACCGATACGGGAGGGTTCCGATATTCCAACACCAGTCCCCAAATTTTGCGGTTAGCCGCGGAGTTAGTGGAGGCGGGCGCCAAGCCGCAAAAAATCAATGACAGGATTTTCGCCGATTACAGCCGAGAGGCGCTGGAACTCATCCGTTTGTCCCTGGGGAATGTTCAAACTCACATGGGCGGGCGGCTCGCTTCCATGACTTTGTCCAAAGAAGAGTTGAAAAAAACGGGCGCGTCCAAGGACGACACGGAAAACTTGATCAATTTTCTCCGAATTCTCCAAGACGTGAAGGTTGCTTTTTTCCTCCATGAACTCCAGGATGGTCGAATTAAATTATCCCTTCGGTCCGGCGCGGGCGTGAATGTGGCCGTCATCGCCAAGGCATTCGGCGGGGGTGGCCACAGCTATGCGGCCGGGGCGCTTATATCTGGGCCAATGGAAAAGGCTTTTCGGCGGGTTTTCGGGGCATGCCGGTCGGCCTTGAAGCCAAGCTGATTCGGGACAATCGCCGAAACATGAACGGTATCTTAAACCTGAACAAGCCTGCCTCACACACTTCGCATGATGTGGTAGCGCTCACACGCGGGATAATAAAAGAACGTCGTATCGGGCATTTGGGGACCTTGGATCCTATGGCAACCGGAGTTCTTCCCTTGGCCATCGGCATTGCCACCCGGCTCATTGAGTTCACCTCTTTTACCAAGGAATACGTGGCGACGTGCCTTTTGGGCCGAACCACCGACAGCTGCGACGTGACTGGGAAAATCCTGCAGGAAAAGCCGACAGAATTCCTTTCGGAAATTAACGTGAGGGAAGAAACGGGCCGCCTGCGATCAGTTACCCAACAAGTTCCCCCCATGGTATCCGCGGTAAAAAAAGGCGGCCAAAAGTTATACGAATTAGCCCGCAAGGGGATCAAGGTGGAACGGGAAGCCCGGCCGGTTCAAATTAATGATGTGGAAGTTCTCCAAATCAAAATTCCACGGGTTACTTTTCGAATTTCTTGTTCTGCGGGAACCTACGTGCGGGTGCTTTGCCTCAGCCTCGGAGAAACGTTGGGTGTGGGAGGGTGCTTGGAAAGTCTTGAACGAACCCGGGTCGGGCCTTTGTCCCTCCGGGATGCCCTAAACCTTGACGAGATTAAACAAAAAGCGAGAAATAATACTTTATCAGATGTATTGTCCCCGCCTAGTTTGTTGGTCCAACACCTGCCGGAATTCATCCTGGAGGGGAAAGACCTTTCCGACTTCTGCCGCGGAAGGGAGCTTTCTTTTTCATGCCTACCAGGTTTCTATAGGATATTGAACCGGCATGGATTGCTTTGCGCCATCGGAGTGGTCCGGAACGATGAGCGATTAAAACCAAAAAAAGTTTTCGGCGAGGAAGGAATCCTTTGAAACGACGTCCATCCATCGTAGCTACCATTGGCGTTTTTGACGGAGTACATCTCGGACACCAAGCCCTCATCCGCGAGACGGTCAAAATGGCCCGGCGGCTTCATGCGAAGCCCGTGGTCTTTACCTTCAGGGATCATCCCTTACATGCTTTGCGAGGCGGGCCCCGGATTCCATTCCTGCTTCCCAGGGAGGAAACATTCCGCCTCTTGAAAAAGTCAGGTTTGGGGGAAGTCCATATCCTTTCCTTCACCCTGGCTTTTTCTCACCAGAACCCGGAACAGTTTATCCAATGGCTTAAAAAAACCTGGTGTTTGAAAGGAATCGTGGTGGGGAAGAACTTCAGGTTTGGGCGCAACGCCCGGGGCGACGCAAAACTGCTGAAATGCCTTGGAAAGGAAGTCGGCTTTGAGGTGAAAGTGTTAAAGGCTGTTCGAGTCCGAGGACAGGTCGTTTCCTCAAGTCGCATTCGACGGCTTTTGGCTGAGGGAAAAACCGGATTAGCCAATCGGATGTTGGGTAGGGCCTATACCGTTTCTGGAGAGGTTGTGCATGGCAAACACGTAGGTCATAAGATAGGGTTTCCCACGGCCAACTTAAGCTACATTTGTGAATTTCTTCCCAGAGATGGAGTATATGCCTGCAGGGTTGAACTAGGCGGAAAGTCTTTCAGGGCAGGAATGAACCTTGGAAAGCGGCCGACCTTTAAAGATGATGATCACCATCGTCAGGCTGAGGTTCATATACTTCATTACGGGGGTAAACTATACGGAAGAAAAATGAAGATTTTTCTTCTGGAGTATCTTCGCCCTGAAATCAAGTTCAAATCATCCGCTCTTTTAGCCCGTCAGATCCAAAGGGATTTAGTAAGGGTCAAAAAAACCCTTCTCCTCCCGTTGTAAGTCGTATAAAAGCCCAGGGGAATCAATCTCCCACGTGAGTCATATGCCTTTACACCCCGGGGCAAAGCCCCTAGAATACTGCCCTTGCGCCTAAGGTTTTGAGCGCGGGTCCGAACTCCAGAAGCCGGGGGTGGGCGGGTTTTGATCCCTTTCTCGGCGTCCGTTCACTCAAACGGCCGCTTGGATGAGGGGGAACCTAGTAAAAATTATTTTGAGGAGTACCATGCCATGATGACGAAGGAAAAGAAAACACAGCTTATCCAGGATTTCAAGCTAAAGGAAGGGGACACGGGTTCCCCGGATGTCCAGATCGCGCTCGTCACTGAGCGCATCAAGTATTTAAACGAGCATTTCAAATCCCATCCCAAGGATCACGCTTCTCGCCGGGGCCTTTTGAAACTCGTCGGCCAACGGCGCCGTCTTTTAGACTACCTAAAAAAATGCGACGTGAAGCGTTATGCCGCCCTCTTGGATCGCTTGGGCCTGCGCAAATAATCCTAAATCAACTATAACTTATAGAGGAGGAATTAACATGGAACGTGTGAGTTGCACACTCGCGAATTCGACGTTGTCGTTTGAAACCGGCCGCATGGCTAAACAGGCGGATGGGGCCGTCTTGGCCCAGTTTGGGGAAACGGTAGTATTAGTCGCTGTGGTAGGAGCCAAAGAGCCCATGCCTGGAAAGGATTTCTTTCCACTCACGGTTGAATACCGGGAAAAAACATCCGCCGCCGGCCGCATTCCCGGAGGCTGGTTCAAGAGGGAAGGAAGACCCCGCACGAAAGAAACCCTGACTTCCCGATTGATCGATCGCCCGATTCGGCCCCTTTTCCCGGACGGTTATTTCAACGAGATCCAGTTGATGGCGACCGTTATTTCCTCCGACCAAGAAAATGACTCCGACGTCTTGGCTGTTTCCGCCGCCTCGGCAGCCTTGGCGATTTCCGACATCCCCGTGGCCAATATGTTCGGGTGTGTGCGTGTGGGCCGGGTGAACGGCGACTTGATCGTCAACCCTACATTCAAACAGATGGAAATCAGCACTCTGGACCTGGTGGTGGCCGCCAGCCGAAAGGCGGTCATCATGGTTGAGGGTAGCGCTCATGAGGAATCGGAATCCGTGATCTTGGAGGCCGTCAAACAGGCCCACCAGGCGTGCCAGAAAATCATCGAACTTCAAGAGCAGCTGGTTAAAAAGATCGGCAAGCCAAAGCGTGCCTTGACGCTCGTGAAGCCCGACGAGTCCCTCGTTGCCGACGTGAAAGCCTTCGCCCTTCCAAGAATGAAAGTTGCCATGGGTGAAAAAGACAAACTATCCCGCCAGGAAAAAGTCGCCCAGGTGGGAAAAGACGCTTGTGAGGCCCTGAAGGGAAAATATCCCGAGAAAGACAAGGACATACTGGGTATCTTGCATTCCATCGAATCCGACATGGTGCGAGAGGCCATTTTGGACCAGCATGAACGGCAGGATGGAAGAAAGTTCGACGAATTTAGGCCCATTACATGTGAAGTGGGAGTGTTACCCAGAACCCACGGCTCGGCGCTTTTTACACGTGGGCAAACCCAGGCTTTGGTCGTCACAACCCTGGGTACCAAAGACGACCAGCAAATTTTGGAGGAACTGGAAGGAGAGCAGAAGAAGCATTTCATGCTCCATTATAATTTCCCTCCTTATTCAGTGGGCGAGATCAAGAGATTATCCGGACCCGGCCGCCGGGAAATAGGCCATGGCGCCTTGGCTGAAAGAGCCTTGGAGTCCCTTCTGCCCGTCCGCGACCAGTTTCCCTACACTATCCAAGTAAACTCGGACATCCTGGAATCCAACGGCTCCTCCTCCATGGCTTCCGTGTGCGGCGCTTCCCTGTCCTTGATGGACGCGGGAGTACCCATCAAGAGCGCTTGCGCGGGTGTGGCCCTCGGGTTGATTTCTAGCGAAGACATGTCCAAGTACGCCATCCTGACTGATATCCAAGGTCTAGAAGATCATTTTGGGGACATGGATTTTAAAGTGGCGGGAACCCGCAAGGGAATCACGGCCATTCAAATGGACATCAAAATTTTGGGTTTGTCTTTTGAAATTATCGAGAAAGGATTAGCTCAGGCCAAGCAAGGGCGCCTGACGATCCTGGACTTGATGGATCAAAGCCTAAAAACACCTCGGGAGAAATTATCCCCATACGCCCCACGAATCGTCACTATCAAGGTGCCCGTGGACAGGATCCGTGAGATCATCGGTAAGGGTGGATCAACCATCAAGAAAATCCAGGATGACTTCCATGTGGAAGTAAGCGTGGAAGACGATGGCTCGGTTCATATCTCCTCGGCGAACGGCAAGGATATCGAGGACGCCCAAAAGTTCATCGGAAACCTCATGGCAGAGGCTGAGGAAGGGAAGATTTATTTGGGAACCGTAAAAAAAATCATGGATTTCGGCGCTTTTGTTGAAATCATTCCTGGAACCGACGGACTCGTGCATATTTCCCAACTGGACCGGAAGCGCGTGGAGCGCGTGGAAGATGTTCTCAAGGAGGGCGACGAGTTGCTTGTAAAATGCATCGGGATTGATCCTAAAACGAAGAAAATAAAGCTTTCTCGAAAGGACGCCCTCGACTTGAAAATCGAGGATTACAGAAACAAGTAATTTCAACTTTTAACTAGGCTCCGGGAGTGGTTCCCGGAGCTTTTTTTTTGCCTTTTTGAAAATAAATCCACTGAATCTTAAGGAGTGAAGCTTTTTTAGACTGTAATTTTTAACTTTGGGGTTTGACTATGGGTGTAAAATAAATTTACACTTGATCATTAACTTTTTACTATAAGTTAATTTTTTTAGGCACTGATAGGGGTTCAAGTTGAAAAAAACCATGTTAAAAAAAGAAGATTGGGGGGGGTTAACCATCGTGGCCCTCTTGGCGGCTTACGTTTTTCCGCCTTATTTCGTCTATCTCATGACAATGGCGGCCTTGACCGAATTCGCCCACCTCTGGACCACCCGTCTTTCCCGCGTCGACCAGGAAAAATTCATCGCTTTCGAGAAGGAATTCCGAAAGGGGTATCAATTAGAAAAGGCCGGTAAACTGAAAGATGCTATTCAGTGGTACCAGAAACTCGAAACACGGTATGCCGACCTTCCTCAGGCGGGAAAACTAGCCACCCTGCAAATCCGGAAATTAACCCAGAAAAAAGGTGCAAAGAATTTTTTGCCCCCGCGAAACCCCAAGCCACCGGAGTAAATCATGGACCCTATCGCCTGCCGGGAATGCGGATTTACCATGGAACCTCAAAACAGGTTTTGCGCCATTTGCGGTGTAGCCCATGAGGAAATCGAAACAGGAACACGGGAAGGGATGGAGGCTTTTGAACAGGGGGAATACGAGAAGGCCCTTCAACTTTTCAAAATCACCGCCAAAAAACAACCGTTCAGCGTATTTGCCCTTCGGGACGTGGGTCACGCGGCCTTTCATCTCCAGGATTTCAACCTCGCCCTGGAATATTATGAGAAAGCGCTCCAACTCCATAAAAGCCTCTTGGATGTCCATTTCAACCTGGGGCTCATCCATTTGCAACGGGGCCACGTTAACGATGCGGCTTTTTGCTTCTTGGAAACGCTCCATCTCATCCATCCCTTGACCCCCGGGGCTTATTACCTGGGATTATTTCATAGCTCGGAAAGCCTTACTTTCCAATGCCGGTTGAACCTGGGAAATCTTTTCAAGGAAAGGGGTGAATTGGAAAAGGCTCTAGAGCAATACCGCCTCGTCGTGGCCCTCAACCCCAAAAACGTTCTAGCGCTTGGAAGTTTGGGCGACTGTCTCATCGCGCTGGAACAATATGACCAAGCCATCGGAACGTATAAAAAAGCGATCCGTGTCCTTCCGGACGGAGAGGAGAAGCTAAAACTTCAAAACGACCTGGGTGTTTCCTATTTCAAGAAGGGCGACCTCGAAAGGGCGATTAACGAATTCAAGAACATCCTCAAGAAGGACCCGGGACACGTAAACGCCGTTTATAACCTGGGACAGCTCTATTACCACGAAGGTTTGACGGGAAGGATGAAAGAGGATTACGCGGATTTCGTCAAGTCCTCCAAAGACGCAGCCTCCATTCTTTTTTCCATTTCCAAGTCCATGGTTTCAGTGGCCGCATCCGAGAAAGGCCCGCAGATAGAGGAAACCAATCTCATCGGCAATAGTCTTCCCATGCGTAAAATACAAGAACTGATCAAACGCGCGGCAGCCAGCGACGCCACCGTGTTGATTTTAGGGGAGAATGGGACAGGGAAGGAACTTGTTGCCCGGGCCATCCATCAGCAATCCGGAAGACACGATAAACCGTTTCTCCCCATCGCTTGCGCCGCTTTAAGTGAATCCCTCCTGGAAAGCGAACTTTTCGGTCATGAGCAGGGCTCTTTCACCGGGGCCATCGGTCAGAAAATGGGAAAATTCGAGGTAGCCGATAAAGGGACTGTTTTCCTGGATGAGATCGGCGATATCTCCCTTGCCACCCAGGTCAAACTTCTCCGTGTACTCCAGGAACGGGAATTTCAGCGGGTGGGCGGGAATGAGACGCTCAAAGTCAATATCCGGGTCATCTGCGCCACCAACCGCGATTTGAAAGAAGCGATACAATCCGGCAAGTTTCGAGAGGATCTTTTCTACCGGCTGAACGTGATCGTGATTGATATGCCTCCGTTACGGGAAAGGGAAGGAGACTTGATTCTGCTCATCCGGTATTTCCTGGAGCGCATGAGGGTCAAGAAACCCAACCGGTTTGAGGGAGTATCCGCCAAGGCTTTGGAGATCATGCAGCGTCACCGCTGGCCGGGGAATGTGCGGGAATTGGAAAACGTGATTGAAAGGATCGTGACCCTGAATGACGACGTATTGATTCAACCGGAACATTTACCTTCGGAAATTACCAATTTTGATTCCCGTCTTTCCTTTTTCACCCAAACCTTGCCGAACGTGGGAATTTTGGAATCGGTGGAAAAAGACATCATTTTAAGGATACTGAAGGAATACCGTTTTAACAAGAAACAGGCGGCCAATAAATTGGGGATTAGCCGGCCCACTCTTTATCAAAAAATGCGAAAATATGGGATTGTTGTGAAAAAATGAAGAAGAGAGTGTAAGATTTTAATACATATTAACTAAATTGTAAAAATACTTAACACTTGAAAGCGATTTATTATTTCAATAATCCTTAATTTTAAAGGTTTTTTTCCTTTATTAGATCTGGCACAGACCTTGCTTTTAAAAGCAATAGCTGGCTTTAACCGGCTGGCTTTCAAACGAATCAACATTAAAACACTCACCTCCTAAAGAGCCTCGGTTCGACCCAACCGGGGCTTTTTTTTGCCTAAAATCATAAATTTCCCGGTCATCCAAAATCGGGGAGAGCCTTACCTTGTGTTATATTGCCCGGCAACAGTCCTAGCTCTTAACCCAAAGTTGAAAGTTCCAATCGTCCTATCAAACTTGTGAAAATCGGACGTATGGTTCATTCCCTTTGCGAAAACTTTAAATTTTTAACTTTTTTGCGTTAAATCCCAATATTCCTAACGTTTGGAGGTTGTCCCTGAACGCCTATTGGATCGTCTTTCTTACCGCTTTCGTCTTGGCTATAGGATTGACCCCCCTATTTCGAAAGATCGCCCTGAGGTCCCAGTTTTTGGATACCCCCTTGGGACAGCTCAAAAAACACACAGCGCCGGTTCCCTATTTAGGGGGGCTGGCAGTTTATTTCTCCTTTTTGCTGGCCATCCTGGGGGCCCTGGTTCTCGCTCCGCCTCCTGACGGATCCCGCATCCTGGCTCTCCTGGCGGGGGGAACGGTCATGGCCTTGATGGGTTTAGTGGACGACCTTTTTTCCCTATCCCCCGCTGTCAAATTCCTTTTTGAATTTCTGGCTGCCAGCCTACTGGTCCTTTTCGGCGTCAAACTGGAATTTCTGCCAAGTCATCCCATCTTGGGTTATGCGCTGACCCTTATCTGGATCGTGGCGGTCACCAATGCTGTCAATTTAATCGATATCATGGACGGCTTGGCAGGGGGAATCTCCTTCATTGCTTGCGCGGGATTCGTTTTCGTGCCGTTCCTTGGCGTGCAAAGCTATGTCCGCCTGACGGCCGCCGCACTGGGCGGAAGCGTCCTAGGTTTCTTGCCGTATAACTTCCAGCCCGCGCGCATATATATGGGAGACTCGGGAGCCCTATTTCTGGGATTCATGCTCGCTGGGATCGCACTAGGGCACGGGTATACCCAAGTGAACGTGGTCGCCCTTTGCGGGCCGCTCCTTGTTCTGGGCATACCCCTTTACGACACCGCCCTGGTCATGGCGCTTCGTTTTTTGAAGGGGCGTTCGATGTTTAGGGGCTCCAACGACCATTTGGCCCTGCGTTTAAGACGCTTGGGCTTAACCGTCAAGCAAACGGTCCTAAGCCTTTGGACTCTCTCCCTTTTACTGGCGTGCGGAGCCGCCTTGTTGGTCCGCTTTTCCGAGAAAAGGGCCCTGGCCCTCATGGTTCTATTCTTCTTCCTGACTTTGGTTTTCACTTTTTTCATTTCCAGCGTGCCTGTGGATGAGGGGTTGAAGAAAATCCGGGAAAACCCTTTCCGAGTGTGGCTGGAACCATCCCTGGTTGGAAAATCCGCCAAACCCAGGAAAAAGAAGTGAGGATGAAGACCCTCATCATCGGCGGGGGGGTGGCGGGGCTTTCCTGCGCAAGGACCCTGGCCGAGGCATCCAGCCCCTATCTCCTGGCTGAAAAAGAAAATGAATTAGGCGGCCTTTGCCGCACGGTTTTCACCCGTGGTTTTACATTCGATTACACCGGACACTTTCTTCATTTTCAAAAGCCCGGGATCGAGAAATGGGTCTTGAGTTTGGTGGACCGTCCCTTGCGAAAAAGATACCGGCACGCTGCCATCTATAGCCAAGGAATCTACAGCGAATATCCCTACCAGGAAAACAACGCCGGCCTGCCTTCCTCCACGGTTCGAGAGAATGTTTTGGGTGCCCTGGAATCCGTTCTCCACCGGCGCTTCGGGGGATGGGACTTGGAGCGGACCTGGGATTTCAAGTCCTGGTGTCTTCGGGCTTTCGGAAAGGGTGTTTCTGGGAATTTCATGTTTCCTTACAACGAGAAACTTTGGAAATTCCCCCTGGGAAAACTTTCCACCCTTTGGATGGGCCGTTTTGTCCCCTTCCCCCGGGTTTCTCGGGTGATTCAGGGGGCGTTGAAGCGCCAGCCTTCCGTCGCGGGTTACAACGCGACCTTTCTTTATCCCGAAGAAGGCGGTATTTCCTTGCTTCCGCACTCTATCGCGCGCGGGTTGCCCCGCTTGTGGACCCGAATGGAGTTGAATGGGCTAGATCTCGAAAAACACAAGGCCACTTTCGCTCCGGGATTGGAATTAGATTATGATTACCTGGTTTCCAGCCTACCCTTGCCACTGTTGGCGGCCTTGACGCGTGGTCTGCCCTTCCAACTTCGAAAGGCCGCATACCGTCTCAAAGCCACTTCCGTCTATAACATCAATTACGGGGTCCGGGGTTCCCAACCCATTCCCTATAGTTGGGTTTATTTTCCGGAAAAAGAGTTTGGGTTCCACCGGGCCGGCTCCGTGAGCGCCTGCGTGCCCGGTATGGCACCGAAGGGCCACTTTTCCCTTTATGTGGAGTTTTCCTACCGCGGGGGGAAACCTGACGCGAAGGCTCTGGGCCGGCATGCCGTGGAAAAACTCATCAAACTGAAATGGATTCGTTCCCAGCGGGAAATAGTTGTACGAGTGGATCTCAACCTGCCTGGAGCCTATGTGATTTATGACCAAGGCCGGAAGGACACGGTGAGTTGCTTGCTGAAATATTATCGGAAGAAAGGCGTCTTTTCGGTAGGCCGGTACGGGCGCTGGGAATATGGAACCATGGAATCCGCGATGGAACAGGGAATGGAGGCCGCCCGGACGATCCTGGGGAATTAAACATTGTGCATATCCCGGAGGGGAAGGGCATGGGCTTTCCAATCTCTTTGGGTGTTATAATACGCAACTCATCCGGATTAGTTGGAACCGCTGGCACATTGTTTCAATTTTTTCGAGGAAGCAGGAGATGCATTTTGACTTCTTTTTCACGAGGGAATCATGGCGGGAACCATAGACGTTGAAACCTTGAAAGACATACCTCTTTTCCAGAGTCTCACCCCCGACCAGAGGGCCAACCTGGCCACATTTTTTTTCGAAAAGAACTACACGAAAAACTCCACCCTGTTCATCGAGGGAATGCAGGGCGAAATTCTTTATGTGATCAAGAAGGGCGCGGTCCAATTGGTCAAGAAAACCGCGAACAGCCAGGAAGCCGTCCTGGCGGTCTTGAGGGAAGGGGAGCTTTTGGGGGAAATGTCCTTGATCGACAACCGGCCTCGCAGTGCCTCGGCCAAGGTGGCGGAAGAGTCCATCCTCCTGGTGATGACGAAAAAGGCCTTCAACACGATGATCGAGAAATACCCCGAGATCGCCCTGAAAGTCGTGATGTTCTTTCTGAGGATAGCCAACGAACGTCTGCGGAAAGCCAATGAATCCTTTAAACAGGTTTGAACGGAACAAAACCACCATGAGGAACAATCACTCCCTAGCCGTCCCATTGGCCCTTGGCATGGGCCTTTGGTTGTCCCACTGCCAGCTTTTGTCGGCCTCGGAAGACAGGTTGGCCAACGATCCCAGGGCCTACTGGCATTACGCCAACGGCATGTTCGCCCAGCAAACCCACGATCCCGAACGGGCTATCGCCGAGTTTCAAAGGGCCGCCGAACTTGACACGAAATCCATGGCCATCCATAACCGCCTGGCCTTCTTTTATTACATGGAAAGTATGGATTACAAGGCGGAGGAGGAACTCCAGAAATCCATCAAGTTGGATCCTGGCGACATCGACAACCGCCTCCTTTTGGCGAATCTTTTTAACAGCCAAAACGAATTTTCCAAGGCGCAAAAAGAATACCAGCAGGTCTTGAAAATCGACCCTAAAAACGCGCAAGCCCGTTATTTCCTGGCGGGTGTTTTGGCGAACCAGAATAAGACCGAGGAATCCCTGGAAGCCTACCAGAAGATCCTGGAGGAAAACCCGAAATCGGCCGGGGTTTACTACAACATGGGGCTCATCTACACGCGGGCCAACCAAGCATCGAAGGCTGAGGAATGTTTTCAGAAAGCCATCCTGATTGATCCCAGCTTGGAAGCGGCTTATACCTCCCTGGGGCTAGTCTACGAATTGGACCAAAAAAACGATAAAGCCATCGAAACCTACAACGACCTGGTCAAGGTCAATCCCGATAACCCGCTGGCTTATTTCGCCTTGGGTGAGCTCTATTACAACCAGAAACAGGAACGGCAAGCCCTGGAGGCCTTCCAAAATTACTCGAAACTTAAACCAGATGACCCGGCGGTCTCGGATTACATCGGTCTCTGCCATTTCAGGCTGAAAGAATTTCCCGGGGCCATTGAGGCCTTCCAAAAAGTGCTGGAAAAGCAGCCCCAAAGCGCCCTCACGCGGTTGCGCCTTTCCGCGGCTTACGAGGAGAACAAGGATTGGGAGAATGCCGAAATCCAGTTAAAGGCCATCCTGGAAAAGGATCCCAAATCCATCGACGCTTGGGAAAGGCTGGCCATCTTGTACGATAAGCAAAAAAAAGACGACTTGACCGAGAAAACCATCATGGAGGGTTTGAAAGCCATTCCGAACAGCCCCGACCTTGTTCTCATGAAGGGCATGTTGAGCCAGCAAAGGGGAAACCTGAAGGATGCCGAAACCGATTACCGGAAAGCAATCCAATTGGATTCCAAAAATGTCCAGGCGTATTTCGAACTGGGAGCCCTTTTGGAAAAAACGGGGAAGTTCGACGAATCCATGGACCAGATCAAGAAAGTCATCCAGATCCAGCCGGATAACGCGGAGGCCTACAATTACATAGGTTATTCCTATGCCGACCAGGGGGTCCACCTGGACGAAGCCAAGGCTTACCTGGAAAAGGCCGTAAAATTTGAGCCGGACAACGCTTATTTCCTGGACAGCCTGGGGTGGGTTCTCTTCCGGCAGAAGGACTTCAAAGGGGCGCGGGAGCAACTGGAAAAAGCCTTGAAGAATCTGAAAGGCGCCCAAAAGGACGATGCGGTCATTTATGACCACATGGCCCAGGTCCTGATGCAGTTGGGTGAAAAGGAGGAGGCCGCCGCCCAATGGCAAAAAGCCCTCCAACTGGACCCCGACAACAAGACCTATCAAGAAAAAAACCGGCAAAAACAGCCTTCCCTTTGACCTTGAACTCCCTCACCGTACAAACGCCCGCCAAGATCAATCCGGTCCTGGAGGTATTGGGAAAAAGAAGCGACGGTTTCCACGAACTGGTCCTGGTTTTCCAGGCCATTGACCTGTTCGACGACCTTGACCTGGAAAAAACGGGAAAAGGAGTAGAACTTTCGGTCGCAGAATCCCCATCCCCCCTTCCCGGAGACGGTTCCAACTTGGCGGTCAAGGCGGCCAAATTATTCCTGAGGACGGCGCTCCAGAACAAAGGAGGAGTCCGAATGCGCCTCCATAAGCGCATCCCCCTGGCGGCGGGCCTCGGAGGAGGTTCTTCCGACGCGGCGGGGGCCTTGGTGGGGCTGGACCGGCTTTTTGGGACGGGCCTCCCGGAACAGGCTTTAAGGGGGATGGCGTCCCAGCTGGGGTCGGATGTCCCCTTCTTTCTCAAGGGAGGGACGGCCTTGGGCACGGGCCGGGGCGAAAACATCACTTCTTGGGATTCGAAGGTTTCCTATCCCCTGGTTTTGGTCAAG
Organism: candidate division FCPU426 bacterium; assembly: GCA_963847625.1. GTDB lineage: Bacteria > Oederibacteriota > Muellerivitia > Muellerivitales > Muellerivitaceae > CAWCKJ01. The sequence continues at coordinate 117,074 of CAWKAR010000039.1, forward strand.
CCCTCCCAGGGTCTTTCCACCATGGAAGTTTACCGGTCTGGAAAGGCGTTGGTGACCCCGGGGGACCGGGCTGGGAAATTCAAAACAATCTGGGAAAGGGGTGAAGGCGCCGCCGCGGCGGCTGCATTGTTCAACGGGTTGGAACCGGCGTCCTTTTTTTTAATGCCCTCCCTCCGGGATATAAAGGATAAGATCTTGGGGGCCGGCGCCTTAGGCGCCTTGGTGGCCGGAAGCGGGCCCACCGTTTTTGGGATCGCTAAGACAAGGGAACACGCCCTGGAGATGGCCGGGAAATTGAAAGGTATGGAGCTCACGGTGATGACCGCCCAAACGGTTTCCACCGGGGTTCAAATCAAGGCAAGGTAAAATACAAAAATGGCATGGGAATCAAAAGGCAATAGAAGAATCGGGTGGCGGGCTTGGCTTCTCTCCGTCATGTTTCTCCTCCTGGCTGGAAGTCTTGTTTTTGTTTACCTCGTCTTGCCCGGGAAAGTGGCGGCTACCATCGCGGACAAGGCCCGCCTGCACCAATCCCTCACGACCGACCCCTCCCAGGACGGTTTTGCCTTCGAGAATGTCTCATATCCCACGGACGATGGGGTCACGCTTTCGGGTTGGTGGATGCCCGCGAAGGAGCGCATGCCCCGGGGAACCATCCTCCTTTCCCACGGGGTTTTCAAGAACCGGGAACAGGTATTGGCCCGGGCCGAGTTCCTCGTGCGAGGCGGTTATCAAGTTCTTCTCTTCGACCATCGGGGACACGGTCTCAGTGGGGGAAGCGCCGTCTCAGGCGGTCTCTTGGAATCGGAGGATTTCCCGGCGGGAGTGCGGTTTTTAAAGTCCAGGCATCTCCTTGAGGAACCCGTGGTTTATTTCGGGTTCTCCCTGGGGGCGATTGCCGCCCTAAGGGCGGGCGCGCGGGGAATGGACGTTCAAGCGGTCATCGCGGACAGCCCCCTTCCCAACCTGCGCGCGTATGTCTCCCGGCGCACCCCAGCGGGGCCGCTCGTGTGGATGCCGGGATTCCTCGGACTTTGCCTTTCGGCTTATGACGGGGCCACTGGCTTGAAGCTCACCGCAGGTGACCTGGATTTGGTCCCGGTCGTGAAAAACCTCAAGGGCCTTCCCGTCCTTTATCTCACAGGGGAGGACGACGACTTGGCCCGGCGGCAGGATGTCCAGAGGTTGTTTAACCAAAGCGCCTCCCTCCACCCTTGGCTTGTCGTGCTCCCCCAAGCGGGTCACGAACAAACTTCCAGCCAGGATCCCGTGGTTTACGAGAAAGTGGTGTTGGATTTCCTCACCCAATTGAAGGAAGGTTTTCCGGAAGCGGTAAAGTGGGAGAAAGATTATGGGGGGAAGGAAAAAAGCCATTCACGGGTAAAATAGGGTTTGCTGACCCCGATTCACACCCGAGGATAGCCTGGGCCCGGATTTATTCTCAAGGAGCGGGCCCAATTTGACGCTTGAATAGGGGCAAGACCCGATTTAAATTATCTGCCCCTTGGCCGTTGTTTTATCCAGGGTTTTCATTTTTCTGTCATCCGATTGGGGCGTCGACAAGTGGTAAGTCACCAGCCTTTGGAGCTGGCATTCGTAGGTTCGAATCCTACCGCCCCAGCCATTTTTTTGCCCGTATTTATTGGGCTTTGCAACCAGATAAACCTTCTATCTACCTTTTCATCTACCTTTTCAACCTGGGTTTTGATTTCGGGATAAGCTTTTTCCATTTTCTGCAATAAATCTTTTGGCGCATTTACTCCGTATCCTTCCAAGGTGCTCACGTTCTTATGACCCGTTAGGCTCATGATGTCATAAGGCGATAAACCAGCCGCCCTCATGTTTGAAACGAATGAATGCCGGAAAGTATGGGGCCGGACCTTTTTGGTTAATCCCGCTTTGGTCGCAAGATTTACGAATAATTGTTTTCCAGGTTGGTCTATCGGTCTGCCCTCTTCGTCACATAGTAAAAAAACCTTATGCTTTTCTTCCCTGGAATACCAATGGCGATAAGTGGGGCGATGGGTTTTAAGCTTTTCTAATATTGGGAGTAATGGCCCAACGATGGGCAATATTCGGTAATCGCTCGTTTTTTCCGCCCTTACCGTGATTTCCCGGCGGGCTAGATCGGCGTCAGCATAACGCAACCCGGCTAATTCACCTTGGCGTATCCCAAGATACAAAAGCAGGTGGGTTACAACCTGGGCATAGGGGCTTTCCTCTGAAGCTTTTAAGATGGCCGTTTGTTCCTCTTGGTTAAGGTAATTCTTCGGCTTTTTCTCAACCTTGGGGAAGTAGTCCTTAAGAAGTTGCTGGGGTGTCTTAAAGGGGTGGCTTTTTAATATCTGATTCTTAACCGCCCAACCGCAAAGGCTTGAAAGTTGGGCAACCTCATTGGAAATGGTCTTTATTCCAACAGGAGTGCCCCTATAAGTGATTTCTTTGCGCCGGGTGGTAATGTACCCTTCGATTTTAGCGGGTGTCAATTCATGTAGTTTTAGATCACCCAAGAAGCGGCAAGTATGGCTTAAAGCAATGCGGTAAGGTTTCAGGCCCTTGGATGAATTTAGTTTTATGCCCTCTACTGCACCAAAATATTGGGGGACCGCTTCAGTAAGGGTGGGAATAATCTTAATGTCTAAACGTTCTTGGGTAATTTCTCTTACTTTTTCACGGCCTAAATTGTCGGAAACCCGCTTAAATACCTGCTTGGCTTCCCTTGTTGTGGGAAATGTCCCTAAATATAACCATTGCCGTGAACGTTTGCCCTTATTCATGGTTGAAGTGACGGCGAAAGCCTTAATACCGCCGTTTCTCTTGTCAGGCTTCGTTTGTAGAGTAGCCATTAGATTCGACCTTTCAAAACTTATCTCGCTGGGAGCCTATCATTAAAGTGGTTTGCTTCCAAAGAGATTTTTTCAAAGCTCTTTAACATTTTGTGGCCCGGTGTTACGTCGTCCCGCCCAAGCTTCCAATTTTTCAGCAGGGAACCGCAAACATCTTGAAGTGAATTTGGCAAAGGGGATCGGATCGGCTTCATATTTGGAACGGCAAACCCAATTTCTTAAAGTACCCCCGGCGATACCAAGGAAAGCCGCCGCCTCATTAACGGTTAAATATTTAGTCTGGTGTTGTAGCGTTTCCATTAACTTTCCTTATTGGTTTCCGATGAAGAACTATTGGCTTTCTCAAGGGCGGTTTTCAATTTTTCGGTAATTACTCTTTTTAAGCCTTCCATCATGGGTACTTGGTCCCGTTTGGCTCGTAAGCGACCTTCGGCAAGGATGGGAGCGGCTTGGCCGATTGCTATTTCAATGGGTTGTATGGTCATTATTCGTTTCATCCTCTGGTTTAAGTGGGACTTTGGTTAGGTTGATAAGCCTTTCCCCCTTTTTGCTCCGTTCCATACGAATGCCGATAGTTTCTAAATTCGTTTTAGCCTTTTCAAGACGACGGGAAAGCGCAGATGAGTCTTTGGGCCAATACTTGCTTTTGGTATCAATGCCCATTTTTTCCGCTTCGTTTTTTAACTCGTTCAAGCATTCAGTCGGTGAACCTTGCCAAAATGTCTTGTCCTTCATGAACGATATGACCACTTGAGCAAGCGGGTTAGCATCTATAGCTTCATCGTTTTGTTGCCGAATAGCGGAGCGGTAACCTCGCTCAAATTCTTTACGCAAGCCTAGCCATTCGGCTATTTTTAAGCCGTAAAGGTGAAAGTCGGCCATGCGGGATAGGTCAGCGGGAAGGTCCTTGTTTGTTCGGCCTTCTCTTTCGTTCTTTTCTCGCTCTTCCAAATCATCAAGCACACCTACCAACACGTCGAACACACCACAAAGGATATAAGGTTTCATTTTCTCGAAATTTTTCCAAATATCTTTTTCCGTTTGCCGCCTATCTCCCCTAACCCTGTCGAGATTAAAAAGAATAGCCCTGTCCAATAGGTCTGCCGCCGCTGTCACCAAGGTGATTCCGTTCAGACCGATAACCCGTTGAAAGGAAAGAATGAACTCGTCCCCATCTGTGTATAACTTTCTCTTGGAAATACCATCTCCCGTGCAAGCTCGGCTTAGAAGATCCGACATCTCCCCGGAGATGTGGGAAAGATTGTCTAATGGGATGAACCAATGGGAATGGGCTTGAAGGACAAAGTTATCCGGGGTGGTCAAGGAAAGGGTTTGAATAGCGGACGGGTCGAGAAGTTCCTTTATAACCCTGATCATTGTGGATTTCGCGCTTCCTTGTGGTCCGTGGATAGCAAGAAAGGGGTGGGGAAATCCCGGTATGAAAGCCGCGATAAACCAAACCAGGAAAAGGGCTTCCTGGTCGCTGTATACTTTTATTTCACCTGAAGGAATTTTTTTCCATGGAAGTCTTGGAAGATTGACAAAATCCAAAAGCTTAAAAACGTCTTCAACCAAATAATCGGCCCCTTTTCTTCGTTTGGGCTCAACTTGTGGATGTTGGTGGGAGAATCGGCGGAAAAGAATCGGAGGGCGAACCACTATAGACCAATCCTCAGAAGTAATCCGAACGGCGCGTCCGTCTCCCAGATCGTAGTAAATTATCCAGGGTTCTGGGTCCATCCCCGTGCTTCCCCAAAACAACCAAGGCGAACGCTCAAACTCTTCGGATTTCCGAATAATCGCCACTCTGGTGTAAAGGGTATAAACTGGGCTTCCCTCGGAAAAGGCCCGGCCCTTTAAACTCCCTTTGACATTCTTAAGTTGTTGGTCGGAAAGGGACTTTTCACCGTGTTTTTGTCTAAGCCAAGCCTCAAGATTCTCTGATTCAATCGGCGAATTAATCCCCGGAGGTAGATAGACGAAAGGGGTATTGTACTGGTCCCGAAAAACCCATCCGCCATGGTCATCGAAGATGTGAATTAATTCCTCTGTTTTTCCCTCAGATTTTGTAATCATTCGGCGTGGGGTTATCTCTTCCTGTTCTTCGGGCGTGACCAAGGACCACAAGGGGAGAGATGTGGGGGCATCCTCATACATTTTATCTAACGTTTCCTTTTCGTTTTTCATCTCCTTTTCCACAATTTTTAATTCGGATTCGATACGCGCTATCTCTCGTCGGCTTTTTTCGTCAGGTTTATCTTCATAGTCATACCAACGGTTAAGTAGCCTTTGATATTTCTGGATGAGTTCGGGGGAATTGTGAAAAGACCCGAATAACTTACAAGAATGGATCAACCAAACCAATTTTTCTTCTTGATACTGCCCTCTTTTGGATTTTTCTTTTAGCCTAAAAATTTCCTTCAATATTTTGAGTTTTACTTGTTCTAACTTTTCAAATCCTTCCATGACGAACCCCCTCCCCAAACTCGCGCCAAGCTACTTGGCAGGTCCGTTGAAGGCGGCCTAAATCTTCATAACTGCTCAATAAATTGTGAAAAAAAGAAAGAGTATTGGGGAGTACGAAGAGGGCGTTATTATCAAACGTATGGGAAAAGTCAAAAATCACTTCGCAGTTATTGCCAGTGGGGTAGGGGGAAAGAAGAATATTAGGGGAAACATTAGCGCATATTGACCACAAAACTGCTGTTTTTAAACTCGTCGTTCGGGACATGTTGTTAACTCCTGCTGGTTAGTCAATTTCACTACCCGCAATAGTCGTATAAAACCGCTGGAATTTTTGGGAAGAGATTGGGAAATTATTGGGAACGAAGCTGATTAAAGAGTTATGAGTTTTATTTAGAGATATTCAATTATTTGACGGGGGTTCCTGAGAAAAGTATCGGATAAGTGAATAGTTTTTGTTTCTTGAAGTAGTTTTTTAAAAAAATCAACATCGGTTTTTAAAGCTTTTTTCCCACCGCCATAGATACTAGTAGCCAGATATTGGGAATGGCCGTCCACGCCGAATGAGCCTTTCTTCGGATTATAAGACCTACTCCACGATTCATAGGTCTTAGTAATATTTTCACTTAGGGCCATGGTTAAAGCGTCAAAGCAGTTTTTTCTCCAGCGAAAATATAGCCGTTCAAATTTTTCCCTGCGTTTTTTGTTAACAGGGCGAAGTTCTACGTAATCGCCCGATGGGGGGAGATAGGGTCCAAGGGCTAATCTTTTGTAGTGCGTAACGTCAACATGCCTGTATTTTGTGTTGTTACCTTTCAAATTGCTCTTCATAAGTTTGCTTCCGTTTGTAATCATCTTTTTCAAATAGCCTTGAAATACGTGAAGCGGTGTTGCGCGACCAAACATTATTCTATTTTTGAGTAGGGAAGGTTTCTTTTTTAATTTTAGGCTGTATGTTTTTGTTTTAACCTTTTTAATAACGTTATTCCAACCTTTCATGGATTTGAAAATATCCTTTACGCGCCCAAAGGATTTACCTGAAATCTCAACAAGGTAATCCTCGTGCAAACCCTTTCCGCCGTCATCGAGGTCTTTTTTAAAAGCTTCCAAGCAGAGCATTTGAGGATTGGTTAAATTAAGATAGGTTTTCCCATTGAAAGTCAGGCGCTTATTTTTTTTATCCAGGTTAAAAATATCGTTTATCAAAAGAACCTCTGGAAGTTAAAGCCGAATTAAAAGCATTTTTGTCTTAAGGCTTCCACGCGCCTAAAAGCTGTAATAGGCGAAGCATGGGGCCACCTGGTTTACGTTGACCGCTTTCCAAAAGGAAAAGGGCCGTATAGCCAACGCCCAAGACTTTCGCCAACGCCACGGGACCGATTTTATTTTTCTTCCGCCATTCTTTCAATGTTTTAGCGTCTTGGGGCCGCCATTCGGGAAGCACGGGGGGATTCGTGAGCCATTCTTTTAAGATGTTTGGGTTCATGCCAAGGCCACCTTTAAGGCTACGGCCTGTGATACCTTCGCGGCCACTTCCTTCTTGTCGTCGTCAAAGTAGGTTTGTGTAGTCCTGGGGTCGGCATGACCAGCGAAGACTTGGGTGGCGTACAGGTCCCCGGTTACTTGCCGGGCCGTGGTGATGGCCGTATGTCTCAAGCCGTGGGGACGAACAACCACCCCACATTGGCCGCCAAGCTGTTTTAGCAGGTAATAAAGGCCCTGGCCGGTCAAACGGCCCCGGCCCCGGTGATCCAGGTTGGAAAAGAAAGGCCCGTCCACTTGACCACGAACGGAAACCCATTCTTTCAAAGCCACTAAGGTTTCGGAGGGTATTTGAAGCTCAACCTTTTGACGTTTGCCCTTTCGTTGAACCCTTAAAAGACCTTTCTCTAGGTCCACGTCGCCAAGGTCCAGGGAAGTCATTTCCGCTCGACGCAAGGCCAAGGAAAGGGCCAAGTGTAAAAGGGCCGTGTCCCTTTCCCGTTTAGGGGAGGGCTCATTATTCGCTACAGTCAAAAGCATCTTAAACCCTCCCAAGCTCGGTCCTTTGGTATCTCGGACCGCTTCTTTCTTCAAGCCTGGAATTTCTAAAGACCAATTCACTGCACCCAAGGCCCGCGCCATACGGACTAAAGAACGGATGGCCGAAAGCTTTTGATTGATGGAAGAGCTTGAAAGGCCCTTTGTGGTTAAGTGGGAACGGTAGGAGAGAATCAGACGGTTAGCTTCACCTGGGGTTTGGCGGAAAAGATGAAAGAGCGCTTGGGCAGGGGTGGGGATGCCTATAAATCCGGCGAAGTCCTGAAAAGCTTCCCCGTAGGCTACCCTAGTGCGCGGGCTTAAACTTTCAAGGAATGTATTTAAAACCTCTTTCCATTGTGAACCCTCAACCACCAACAACGGGGAAAAATCTTCTGTGACATGGTTTTGCTTGGCAAGGTTGGTTTGGTTTATTTCTTCCATCATGGACCCCCTGAAATAATATGATAACTTAGTTAATAGTAACATAGTTATTATATACGGTCAAGAGGTTAGGAAAAATATTTTTAAATTATTTTAAAATTCTAAAAGTTTTTTTCTTGATCCGTCTGGGGTTTGCTTGTCTAAACGGGGATTAGAGAAAGCAAAAATTTAGGGATTAATGACGAAACCGGAAACAGTTCGAATAAAGCAATGACACTCAAAGATGTTATTTTTCGCGGAACCGATAAAGGTCAAAGGCCGTCCAAAAAAATGCGGTACATTACCGGAGGGACACCCTCCGAAAGTGCGGGTCTTTGTCTTTCAACTTTTGATGATTGGCTCTTTGTGTTTTTGGTTTGCCAAAATGAAAAGGGGGGTAGGCCACCGGGGGAGGGCCTGAAATTCGGAAGAAAAGGTTTTTTTCCAACCTTACACCAGCGGTATAAAATCCCCATTAGGCCGAATAAATCTAATGGCAAATCATCAGACGGCTAGGACGATGCTTGGACGGTACCAAAAAAATGGTGTCCAGTCGAAAACCCTTTTAATTTAATCGTTTGGACACTAGGACGCTAAAGACACTAATTTTGATACTCTCTACCCTCTTTTACCCACCAATACCCCGCCTTATACCCTTACTCTCTCTTTATTTTATTTTTTCTCAAGATAAAGAAAATTAGTGTCTTACTGTCCAAGAAGTAGGGAACACCTTTTAAAATCAGGTTTTTAGAGATGGACAGTAACTTAAAATTTAGTGTCCAGGTAGTGTCTTAGTGCCCCAAAAAGTCGCATAATTGAGGATGAAGATTTAAAGGGTTAAAGGGCCTTTTTGGAATTATTCCAACCCTTTGAACAGATCGGAGACTTTGCAATTAAGGGCCTTGGCAATTTGAAGAATTTTACCGGCGGTGGCCTGTTGTTCCCCCCGCTCAACGGAACCGATGAAGTTATGATGGCAATCGGCTATTTCCGCAAGCTTCTCTTGTGAAATGCTCTTTTTGGCCCTTAGTTTTCGCAGGTTTTCTCCAAACTTTTTTGAAACGGTGTCTTTCATATTTACGGATTAAATGAAAATCCCTAGACTAAGACCACCCATGATAATGGGTAATTGAATGTTAATTATGATTTCGGGAATGTGAAAATGAAAAAAATGACAATTGTTTTTATCGCCTTTTTCGCAGTTGGTTGTGCTGGTAGGCCTTTCGTAAATATGTACTCTCGGATTGACACATCTGATAAGACTGTTTTTGCTCCCCTGGGGGAAAGGGGCCTGACTGGCCAGTTGAAAAGGGTTTTGCGAGAAAAAGGATGGAATGTTTATGTATCAAACCGAGGGGACAGCGTAACAACAGGGTTGCCTAATCAAAACTCATATTCAACTTCTTCCACCCCGACGGCTCGTTATCGACTTCTATTGGGTTATAGGCGAGTTGGAACTGAAGCAGATGAAATAAATCTCGATTTGTCTTTTGTTGACGTAAAAACTGGCCAAGAAGTTTTTACAATGAATAGTAATTACACTACCACGGAAGCGGTCGTTGAAGATTTTTCAAAAGCTTTAGATTCTTCCAATCTCGGTCAGTCAAATCAATGAGTGACTAAACCATCACAATGATAATGGGTAATTTTCTAAGCGGAAATGTTGAACCCAATAAAGCGACCAAAATTAGTATTTATAGATAGCTGCAAAAATAAACGAATGCATCGCACGCTAGAAACACTGAAATATCAATGGATTTAAAGCGTGGCGCATTCTATTACTTATGTGGTTATCTATAAGATTGAATGGAGGGCGAAATGACGATTGAAGAACGCTTGAGTACCTTGGAAAAAGAAGTTAAAAGAACAAAACGCCTCAACCGTTACTTATTGGGTGCTGCCCTGTTGGTTGCCACAATTGGATTAATTGGTGCAGCGCCATTACATCAGCTAAAAGAAATACGGGCAAACAGTTTCATTCTTGAGGATGAAACCGGAAATACTCGTGCCAATTTATGTATGAAAGACGGAGAACCAAGGTTGGTTTTTTTGGATGAAAATGCGAAAGAGATCATTAGGCTATCCGTAGACAGCATGAAACCGTTAGGCGTGGACGTTAATTCTAGCCATCTCTATCTTTGTGAGAACGACAAAAACATGGTTATGTTGTCTTCTTCTCGTATGCTTATACAAGATCAGGGTGGAGAAATCATTTGGGAGGAGCCTACGACCAAAAAGACTTTTGATGAAATTAGAGCAAAAAAAATCGTTCTTGAGGATGAGAACGGTACTAATAGGGCTGGCCTATTTATGACCAACGAAGGTCCAAACCTTGTTATGACAGATGATAACGGCAATTTGCGTGTCGTTCTGGCTGAGTTCAAGAAGGGGCCTGGATTAAGCTTTTTAGATGGGAATGGACAAACTATTGAAAGTCTCACTACATACGATGATCGCCCTAGTCTGAGCCAATATGAAAAAAATGGAAAAAGAAATGCCATGTTAACTTTAATAAAAGATAAAGGTTCAATGCTTGAACTGTCTGACGGCAATGGTTTAGATCGAGTCCAATTAAATGCTTTCAGTGTTGGGCCAGAGTTGGTTTTATTTGATGAAAACCATACGAACCGTGTGGCGTTAGGTACAATCAAAGAGCCCTTTCTTACACTGTTAGATGAAAAGGGCAATATTTTTTGGGCAACGCCATCCAAGACCGGGGAGTAAAATTCATGGCGGATACTTCTTCTAATAATGTCACTGGTCCCCAGTTTCAAGCTATGTCCATTATTGGTATTTTGATGTTGGCGTATGCGCTTCGCCCCCGTGATCCCTACGGCTATTACATCTTGTTGAGGTGGGTTTGTTGTCCGACATTGGGTTACTTGGCTTTTGCCGCAAATGGGAAAATTCAGAAATCCTGGGCATGGTTTTTGGGGATTGGAGCGCTTCTTTACAATCCAATTATTACCCCGCATTTAGGTCGTGAAATTTGGCGTATCGTAAACGTTGTCACGATTGGGGCCTTGGTCGTTTTTATCTATCGAAACAAATTTTTCCGGTCCTGCTGAATTAATTTTTTGTCTTCAACTCGGTAATATCTCTTACGAAATCATCTACCTTTCGTCTACCTTTTCCACATCTCAACGAGTGACAATGAGTTTTAAACCGTTATAAAGTGATAGTGGACTTGTTCTTGTTTCGTTGATGGATACGGTCTAAAATCCTCATGAATCTAAGTCTTTCAAGAAGAATTTGTCTGAGCGGGTTGGACTCTTCGAATCCTACCGCCCCAGCCATTTCTCGTTTAAGCCGTTGGCACCCACGCTAACGGCTTCTTTATTGGAGTTCTCCGAGTTCGAAACCGCAATCAGCTCAAAGGGTTGGCGGAAATTAACTGATAATTTCCCCCCTTTCCAGGAACTTTGCGCAAAGAAAGACGAAACCAACCGCCTTTTCTCGATAGGATTTTGCTCCATGAAGGTTTTATGGGACTTGGAGGCCATTTCCAAAAGCTTGATTCCTTCGTCCAGGTAGTTATGGTTTGCTTTTTGGTGGGCGTGGATGGTTTCCATGATCTTTTCCATTTCCGCTTTCCAATCCTTCGATTTACGGTCAAAGAATTCCTGGGTTATCCTTCCATCCAGCTTGTCCTCATACATGGTATCTATACGGCCTTGAATCTTGGTTAATTCGGCTTGCAGGCGGGTTATTGCCTCGTTATGGAATGTTTTCTCGTCCTTGTGGCTTGATTTCAGGGCATTAACGATTAGTTCCAATACCTTATCATCAATCTCCAAGGCTTTAAGGCTGGTTACGAATTCCTTTTCGAGGGTTTCTTCTCGTGTGTAGGGTTCAGGGCATTTACCTTTCCAGCCTGTGCAATGGTAATAAACATATTTACCTTTCTTGAGTTCTCCCACCATTAAACAACCGCAATGACCGCAAGTAACAAGCCCGGCATAGCAAAAGTTATGCTTGGATTTCTTGGACTTGCTTTGGTTTCGTTTATCCAAAATGTTTTGAACTTGGTTCCATAAATCCTTCGAAATAATTGGGGTATGGTTTCCTTTGTAGGTAATCCCTTTCCAATCGAAATCCCCGCAATAGGTTCTAGTTCGAAGCATTCTATGAATGGAGGAAACGGGTAAAGGTTTCTTGCTTCTTCGAAATACCAATCCCGAATTCTTGAATTCCTGGGTTATTTCCTTCAAGGAATAATCCCCGGTGGCGTATTCCTGGAATAGCTTGGCGATTATTGGGGCGTATTGGGGGTCTATTTCGATGATCTTCTTCCCATTTGCTCCTGTTATGTTTTTAAACCCAATAGGGGCAACGGAAGGCCAAATTCCTTCTTCCGCTTTTTCCTTTAAGCCTTTCTTGGCTTCCTCCGAAAGGTTGTCTATGTAGTGCTTTGCCATTACCACCTTTATTCCATGAATAAGCTTTTCATTAGACCGGGAATTAGGGGAAATAAGGGTGTTTTCCTTCACTAGGTAAATTTCCAAGCCTAGTTCATCCAAAGTTACCCAATCTTTCAAATTCCGGTAAAGGCGGTCTGTCTTTTCTACTAAGAGGGTTTTATAAACGGGGTTTTTCTTGAAGAAGGTTATTAAGCTATCGAAACCTTCCCGGCCTGATACCTTGGCGGTTTCTACGTCTCCGAATTCCTGGATGATTTCATAACCGTTATTAAAGGCGAAATCCCTTAATAGCTTGTATTGGGCTTGTATAGAGAAACCTTCCTTTTCCTGTTCCTTGGAAGAAACACGGACATAGAGGACGGCTTTTTTAACAATTTTATCCATTACTTTAACTTTCCGAATCGGAGTTTAACCAGCCTAATGTTTTGTAAATTTTGTCTGAATAAAATCGGCTTACTATTTCTTTTTTGAATTCATGAAATTTTTCGGGAGATGCTTTTAGTTCACGTTCTAAATCCTCTCTCGAATAACTCCTGCCGGATAAATAATCTAGTATTGATTCATTAGAAGTAATTAATTGCTCGACACATTCAAGGAATACTAAGTGTGAAATAAAGAGTTGATGTTCGTTTCTGCCGGATGGGGACAAATAATAAAGTTTGGTTCCATCATAAATTCCTTTATGGACTATTTTGCTCCGGATATCAAAAAAGTCCCAAGCCCAAGCGCCAAGCATCGAGTATAAATATTCTTTGACATTGTTGTTATATCCGCTTTTTTTTACCACGGTTTTTAATTTTTTTATGTGACAGACTTTATCGATTTTTTTTGCCAAGCGATATTTGCGCCCGGAAGATTTTAATAGCGTTTCAAAAGCGGTGCACATCATTACAATCTGAGCAAAAATTGAAATCTCGGGTATCCTTAGTTGAGCAAATTTGAACCATTCCAAGCTTTGAAAAATGTGTGCTTTTGCAGGAACATTAAATATTTCATTGAATCTATTGCAGAGCCATGGGCTGGGTTTTATTGTTGTTAAATCTTTCACAGATGGAGGAATTTTGAAGAAAAATTTTTCTTCTCCGGTTGGAATCCTTTTAAAATATCCAAACCATGATGCGTGGTTTAGCTTCTTTAGATTAAATCTTGACGTAAGGGCACTAAAAGCTTCAGTGCTAAACGGAGCAAAAGAAGAATTAAAAAAGTAATTTCTTAAGTCTGATGAAACTGATGAAAAAATAAATGCTTCAGCAGCTTTAAATAGAATATTTTTTTGATCGGGTTCAACAAGAGAAAAATTATTATATCGTTCAAAAGAGCAAATAGTCGGGGATTCAATGGGCTTCATTGAATGATTTAAATAACATTCAAATAGTTCCTTAAGTTTTTTATAAACTTCGGAATCGAGCCCTTTAGAATTTACATTGCGATCAAAAGGCCAAAATATTATTGGCCCGATTCGAACATCTTCTTTGATTGTTATCCACGGCATAAAACTGCATTCATGGGTTGGAATTTCCATTTATCACTCTCTTTTTATGATTGATAACATTTATTCTCACTCTTAAAGCGTTTCGAATAGTGGAAACCGTCCAGCTTTGAATGGTGGTTTGTAATTCAGCTACCCGGATTTTAAGCCGGGAATGGAGCTTAAGGGAAAGCCTAATGTGAATAAGCTTTCCTTTTTTTCTCCAAAAATTCACATTTCGCATATTTAACCTTTACTAAGGCCAAAAACGGAAAGTCTTGGCTATAAATGTAGCCATTTCTTTCTTTTTTCGGCCTACTTGCAGGGGTTTTGGGGTGTTTTTGATTGTTCCCAATCCTGGAGGATGTGGAAAAAGTTCACGAGGTTGTCCACGATCTGCCGCCCGTCCTCCCTGGTTAATTTCCGGGAGGTACGGGGCTGGAAAACCCCTAAAGCTTGGTCAATGAGTTGTTCTTTCGTGAAAACTTTTTCCATGACGCACCAAGAATAAAAATTATTTCTTGGCGTAAGGATACGACAGGCAGGGGGGAACTACGGGGGGTAAAAAGGGGAAAGTTAGGGGAAACTAGGGAAGCTTAGAACAGGTTAAGGCGGTAGAAACCTTTTCCAGCGGGAACAACTATGGTCTTCCATAGAGGGGACTTTTTGAATACATCTTTCATTTTTTTACTACAAACACCTAAATCCTCAAGAAGGGTATCCTGGTGGACTTGTTTCATTCCTTTTTTGAGGTATTCCCACATACGGTTAATGACACGGCCTTGAGTAGGGGAAACATGATATTCCAACTGCTTAACTTTAACCGTCCTGAAATCCTCGGTTAGATGGAAATCCGGTTCAGATTTCAATTCTGAGAATGGATTCTGAGAATCCATTCTCAGATTCGACTCAGAATGGGGAACCATTGCATTTGTAGGGGATATATCGGATTTTAGATTCGAATCTGCACATTCTGAATCTGAGGTTGATTCTTGGGTTATATCAATAACCGGTTTTTCCGGTTTCGGGTTGGGTTTTGAATTTAATCTTTCTGTAATGTCATCCAAGGTTTCTTGAAGATGGTAAATTTTGTAAATTAGATAGGCAAAACTCCCAATAATGGCTAATACCCCAGCTATTATTCCTGCTAGTAACCATCCATTAATGTTTTTGCTTTGTATTGCAATTGCTGGCATGGAAAACACCCCCCCAAATGTTATTAATCGTGCAGAGAACAAGCGTATACCTTTGGGCGTTTTGTGTCAAGTTTTAGGGCCTTTAGTTTTTATGGGACGGTCTTTAAACGAACTGTTAAACAATAACTCATGGGGGAGTTATTACTGTGTGGGGGATAAATAGCTTAGGGAGTTATTCATAGGTCGGGGAGAGTTATTTAATAACTCTAGTGGGAGTTATTAATAGGTATAGATGCCCATTTATCTAGGTTTAATAGATGCAAATGATATATCATTTGATGTAAGTTTCAGTTTTTGACTAACGAGATCAAACAGTAACTACCTTAGAAGCTATTGAATAACTCTCTTAGTTACTCAAAGAGTTAATAGATCGGGGATAAACCTATTTGGGATGAGATAAACCCATTCTAAGAATCCATTCTCAGAATCCAACCCATTCTTAGAATCTATTCTCAGAATCCATACCCATTAAACCATTTGATATGCCATAAAACTCATAACTCATAAAGCCATTCTCAGAATGCCATTCTCAGAATCCAACCCATTCTCAGAATGCCATTCTTAGAATCCCATTCTCAGAACCCATACCCTTTTATTCATTTGATATGCCATAAAACTCATAATTTTAGGGATATAACCCACCCAACCCATACCCGCAAACCCATTACCCATAAACCCATACCCTCTAAACCCATAACCCATACTTATTTGAATAGGTTAAAAATTGGTTAGGGAAGATTTGAGACCGGGAAGCCGTAAAGGAATTTTATAAATTAACGGTTGAATGGAGAAAAAAAGGGGAATAACGGGGGAATATTCGGGGAATTTCATCATGATATGGCCGTAATTTAACAATTCACTTTGTTATAATGATTAAAAGCTATCTAGTTATCTTTCGATGGGATGAGGAAATGCCTACTCAAATCGCAATTGACAAACAAAGAATCGCTGATTTTTGCCGCCGAAATCATATTCTTAAACTTTCCCTTTTTGGGTCGGTTTTGACCGGCCAGTTTAAACCGAAAAGCGATGTTGATGTATTGATGGTTTATGACCCCCAATATTCGGTTGGTTTTCGAATTTTCAGGATGGAAGAGGAACTTTCGAAACTGTTTGATGGTCATAAAGTGGATATTGTGAATGAAAAATACATTAATCCACGGATGAGGGAACAGGTTTTGACGGAGGCTGAAGTTCTCTATGCCCAAAAATGAAAAAATATATTTGGGTCATATGTTGGATATGGCGCAGAAAGCCATCGATGCTTTAAAAGACAAATCACGCTCACAATTCGATCAAGACGAAATTTTAAAAACGGCTGTTTCACATTTCATTCAAACGATTGGGGAAGCGGCCTCAAAAGTGTCAAAAGAGTTCAAGGAACGAAACCCCGGTATTCCTTGGGATGATATTATTGGGATGCGCCAAAAGATTGTTCACGACTATATGGCAGTTGACTTTGATATTGTTTGGGATGCCGTAAAGACAGAACTTCCTTCCCTTTTGGAAAAACTCAAGAAAATAGCTGTTTAATTATCCTGTGTTTTTCCCACCTCTCTTTCTTAAATGTTAGAATGTCGGTCATGTCAGCCCCAAAAGAAATCCTTGACCTTGTTGAAAGGTTCAACCGCAACCGGGAAGAATATCAATCCGGGAAATACAACGAAACGCAGTTAAGGCAAGAATTCCTTAACCCGTTTTTTAAGGTTTTAGGGTGGGACGTAACCAACGAGAAGGGCTATTCCGAGGCATACAAGGAAGTTATTCACGAGGACGCTATCAAGATAGGGGCGGCCACCAAAGCCCCGGATTATTGTTTCCGTATCGGTGGAACCCGAAAGTTTTTTGTTGAAGCCAAGAAACCATCAATAAATATCAAGGATGATTTTAACCCCGCTTTTCAACTTCGCCGTTACGCTTGGTCCGCAAAACTCCCCTTAAGCATTTTGACCGACTTTGAAGAATTTGCTGTTTACGATTGCCGTATCAAACCCCATAAAACCGATAAGCCAACTACAGGACGTAATCTCTATTTCACCTTCGATCAATATTCCGAAAAATGGGATGAAATCGCCAATATCTTTTCCCAAGATGCCGTTCTTAAAGGTTCATTTGATAAGTTTGCCGATTCCGGCAAGGGCAAAAAAGGAACCACGACGGTTGATGAGGCTTTCCTGGAAGAAATTGAAAAATGGCGAAAAGAATTAGCTAAAAATATAGCCGTTAGAAATTCAAAGCTTACCGTACAGGAACTTAATTATTCCGTTCAAAAAATCATAGACCGGATTATTTTCCTTCGTATTTGTGAAGACCGAAGAATTGAACAATATGGAAGGCTTTTATCCCTGATTAACGGGGTAAAGGTTTATGACCGCCTAACTCAAATTTTCCAAAGAGCGGATGAAAGATATAATTCCGGCCTTTTCCATTTCCAAAAGGAAAAAGACAGGCCGGAACAACCGGATGAACTGACTTTAGACCTTAAGATTAATGACAAGGTTTTCCAAGACATGATTGGAGGGCTTTACTATCCCGAAAGCCCATATGAATTTTCAGCCCTTCCCGCTGATATTTTAGGGCAGGTTTACGAGCAATTTTTAGGGAAGGTTATCCGCCTAACAGAAGGCCACCAAGCCAAGGTCGAAGACAAACCGGAAGTTAAAAAGGCGGGCGGCGTTTTCTATACGCCCACCTATATCGTTGAATACATCGTAAAAAATACCGTTGGAAAACTTTGCGAAAATAAAATCCCCAAACAAGTTTCAAAGCTTCGAATTTTAGATCCTGCTTGCGGTTCAGGTTCTTTTCTTATTGGGGCTTATCAATATCTTTTGGATTGGCATAGGGATTGGTATGTAAATGATAGCCCGCAAAATCACACAAAAGAACTTTATCAAGGTCCTGGTAGTGATTGGAAATTAACCACCGATACGAGAAAGAGAATCCTTTTAAACAATATTTACGGGGTTGATATTGACCCGCAAGCGGTAGAAGTAACAAAGCTTTCACTTCTCTTAAAGGTTTTGGAAGGTGAATCAGATCAAACTTTAAAGAAACAGTTGGAAATTTTCCATCAAAGGGCTTTACCGGATTTGGGAAGCAATATTAAATGCGGAAATAGTTTAATTGGAGCGGATTATTTTTCCGGACAGCTTTTAGCAGATATGAACGAAATACGAAAAGTAAATCCCTTTAATTGGGAAAAAGAATTTCCTGTGGTTTTAGAAAATGGTGGTTTCGATGCCGTTATTGGGAATCCGCCATATGTGCGGCAAGAGGAACTGAAAGACATCAAAAAATATTTGAGTTCTAATTACATAACTTATCAATCAACTGCGGATTTGTACGTCAACTTTGTGGAAAAAGGTCACAAGCTTTTAAAAACATCTGGCTTGTTTGGAATGATTATTTCTAATAAATGGCTTCGTGCTGCTTATGGTAAACCGCTTAGGGAATTTTTACAGGCAAAAGTTTCTTTATTGCAAATAGTAGATTTAGCAGGGCTCCCCGTATTCCAAAACGCTACAGTGCGAACAATTGTTTTGATAAGCGATAAAAAAGAAAAATCGGGTAATTTTTTATACCTTGCTCCCTTATCCGACGAAGAGTTTAAAAAAGTTCAATCGGGTGATGATTTACAGAAGTTTTTTGATAAAAAAACTATTCAATTATTGACTTCTAATCTCACCCCTGACAGTTGGTCGTTTTCGGGTAATCAATCGAATAAGTTGATTGAAAATATTAAAGGGAAGTCGGTTACGCTTGATAGATATTTAAATGGTAAAGCTTATCGAGGAATTTTAACCGGATTTAATAAAGCTTTTGTCATTGATGTTAAAACGAAAAATAACTTGGTTTCGAAAAATAAAAACTCAAAAGAAATCATAAAACCACTTTTAGGCGGGAGGGACATTCGAAGATATTTGGTTGAATATGACAACAAATTTTTGATTCTTACTCCTGTTGGAATCCTAATAGATAATTATCCTGCTGTGTTTGAGTATCTGAAACAGTTTAAAAATGAATTGGAAAACCGTTGGGACAAGGGAAATCATTGGTGGGAATTGAGACACTGTGATTACTATGAATTGTTTGAAAAACCCAAAATAATTTATCCCGATATTGCCACTTCGTGTCGATTTGCGCTTGATCTAGAAGGTTTCTTTAGTACAAATACGACTTATTTTATTCCAGGGAATGATTTATTTCTTTTGGGCTTGTTGAACTCAAAACTTGGTCAATATTATTTTTCAACGGTATGCGCTGGACTAGAAGGCAAAAATGAAACTTACTTAAGATTTTTCGGTCAATATCTTGAAGGTTTTCCGGTTTTTAATCTTGAATCGCTGAAAAACGAAGAAAAAGAAATTCCTAAAAGCATTTCTGAATTTGTCAAAAAAATAAACGAGCTGAAGAAAAAGGGAAGTGTTTTAAAAGATTCGAATGACAAACAAATACTTCAACGTCAAATAAATCAAACCGATAAAGAAATAGACGACTTGGTTTATAAGATTTATGGATTGTCCCCTCAAGAAATAAAAATCATCGAGTCTGAAACGAAGAATTGAAAATGGGAATTCCACTTGTATATTAAAAACTATTTGTGTTACTTGATCTCAAACCAAGACCTGGAAAACAGAGGTTGAAAAAATGATTTTGGATGTTATTGGAAATTGGTATAGCCATCATGAAGCGTTTTGCCATTTTTCGGAATTTTCGGTAGTGGTTTTGGTGGCTGTTAGTTCTTTTTTCCGTTGGGGTTTGGATTGGACAATAAAAGTATTTAAAAAACAGAAATTAGAAATAAATGCGTCGATAGCGACTTTCCATGACAACGGGCTCATGACGGGTTATTTTATGGAATTTGAAATAATAAACATGGATAAAAATCCAATCCTTTTAAAAAGGATTGACGTTGTTTTTAAAAGTAATCGAAGTAATTTTGAATTAGAAATGAACCATCTCCTATTGAAACATCTAGAAATAGCTAGACCTTCTACAATCTCCTTTAATCATCTAGATCGCATTGATAATGTATGGGTTTATACGAATTCTAAAAAGTTTGTTATGAATAAAAAAAATATTAAAAGGCTAAATAATCAATTAGACAAAAAAACAAAGAAATGAATTGATTTTTGGAATTGGGTACAGTAGCCCTAGATGGAAAAATTTTACTGTTTCAAGAATAAATGTTTTATTTCTAGAAATGGA
The DNA here is from genome assembly GCA_963847625.1 of candidate division FCPU426 bacterium. Lineage (GTDB taxonomy): Bacteria > Oederibacteriota > Muellerivitia > Muellerivitales > Muellerivitaceae > CAWCKJ01. The sequence goes on from CAWKAR010000039.1 coordinate 137,121, forward strand.
TTGAGTAGTTGATTTCTTAATTTATCCATGAAGGCCGTAAAAATCAATAAAATAGAGATTTAATAGAAAAGAGAAAAATTTAATAATGGCAAGAGATTAAACAAATATGAATTATTTAATTAAAAATGTTTGAAGAACACCCTCATTTTTCTACCCCTTCCGCAGGAGAATGTATATGGCGTTTTATGAGTTACACCAAGTTTTTAGCGTGCCTTAATAAAAATTCATTATTTTTTTCAAGATATGACAAGTTGGGTGATCCATTTGAAGGCGCTTATGCGCAAAAACAAGAAGAATTACGCCAATTTTATGAAGCTCAACGATTATCTGAAGCTCAACGAGGCAATTTAATTGTTACACCTGGAACGACTAAAGAAATTATAAAAAAGATGAATTAGCCGAATTCACGGAGTAAGTGCAACACTTCGCCGGAAGACTTCCGCCGGAGTTTTAAAGCCCAAACATTTCCTGGGCCTGTTATTGAGCCATCTTTCTATGGTCCTGAATTCTTTGAAGGACACTTTAGCAAGATCAGTCTTTTTAGGCAAATGGCGGCGGACAAGACCGATAGTATTTTCCACCGTACCTTTTTCCCAACTGTGGAAAGGGGCGCAGAAAAAGGATTTTGTACCAAGCACGTGGTTGGTTTCCAAGTGGTTGGTGTTTTCGGTTCCGTTGTCATAGGTCAGACTCAGGCGGGCGTCTTGAGGGAAGCGGCATAAAGCGCGGTTGAGGCTATGACTCATTTGGCGAGCGGTCTTTCGTTTGAGCTTTCCCAACTTGGAAAAACGGCTTTGACGCTCGACGAGAGCCCGCATAGCAACTTTACTCTGACGAGAGACCATGGTGTCGGTTTCCCAATGGCCGAATTGCTTGCGTTGATTGGCGATCTCGGAGCGCTTATCGATGGAAACACGGCCTGGGATATGGTTTTTGGCGTGCTTACGGCTATGGCCAAATGAGAATCGTCGCCGGTGGTGTCGAACTAGGCAAGGAATCAGCTCAGTGGCTTCAGCATAAACCCACTGATAGATAGCTTCAGGACCAATGGTTTGCTTAGGCCGTAGGTGACCTAATCGACCTGAAATGAGTTCTGGAGACCAGCCTCGTTTCAATTGACGACGGACGTAGGCACGAATTCGTTTTGTTTTCAGGCGTAAACGGCGTGCTCGTTGTTGGTTGCGGTCAACATACCGTTGATGGGCTCGATGAGAAAGATAATAACCAGAACGGATAGGGGGAGCATTGCGCTTGAGTTCCCTGGAGAGGGTGGAAGGAGACCTCTTCAAGGCGCGTGAAATTGCTCGAAGGCTAAGACCCTTTCCTTTCAAGACGGATAAATGATCTCTTTCTTCAACGCTTAAATGCTTGTATTTCTTTTTCATAGCCGCATATCCTATTCATGCGGCCTTCTTCAGACACTAAGTGTTGCACTTACTTATGGAACTCGGGGTTCTTATAAAGATAATCGGCACAATGACAGTTATTAAATTTGTGCTTAAAGGTGGGGTGACATGACACGAACGAACAAGGTGTTAAATCTTTGCGTGGGAATTTTACTGGCCTGTTCTGTATTAGGAACGGCTTCGGCCCATACCCATGGCGTGGTCACGGCGGTGGAGGTGGCTGAGGCGCCGGTTATTGACGCGAGCCTGACCGGATGGAAGGCCCCCTTCGTCCATGTCTCGTCCCAAACGCCCGCATGGTTCATGGGCAAATCCCGGATTTACGGAAAAGCCGCCAAGTCCCCGGAGGACATCGAAGCCTGGTATTCGCTGGCTTGGAAAGGCGACAAGTTATTCTTTGCGGCCATCGTTTTGGACGATGTCATCGTCAAGAACACCAGTCCGGACCTGGGCCAGGCCTGGAACTCGGACTCCGTGGAGGTTTATTTTTCCTTCAACCATGACTCCCCCTTCTTCACCGAGAGCCGCACGCCCCCCTACCGGGCGGGCGATTTCCAATTGCGCTTCATCCCTTTCGAGGGGCAGGACGGCGTTTATGGCGGGGCCTACCTGGGGAACAACGCGTCGGGCATCGATAACGACAAGTTCCAGGCGGGGGTGAAATCCGTTTCCAAACCCTACACCTTCGGGAAGCGATCCGGCTACGTGATCGAGGCGTCCATCGACACGGCGGCCCTGGGTTTTTCGAACCTCCTTCAAGCGGGAAAGGTCCTGGGATTCGAGTTCGCGGTCAATGACGCCGATTCGAAAGAGGGGCGGGACCGGATGCTCACCTGGTCCTCCTTTGAAAACCGCGCGTACAAGGACCCCTCCTGCTTCGGGGACCTGGTGCTGGCCGGCCCGACCGGGGCCTTTGTCCCGGCCGCGGGCAGTGAATCCACCGACAAGGAAGGCTATTATCTGGTTCCGGGGGATGTTGTTTCCCAAACCCCCGAAGAAGCCCTGCAAAACCCGCCTGGGGACGAGTCGCCGGGACGGGTGGTTTACACCAACAATCCCCCCGCGGGAGCCAAGAATATTTCCGGAATGTTCGACCCAAGCCCCTTCCGGCCGATCAGCGGGCCCGAGATCCGTTACTGCCAGGTGGGTTACCTGCCTAACGGAAAAAAGACGGCTTACCTGGAGGTGCCTTGCGGGGACAAGCCCCCGGCCTGGACTTTCTCCCTTTCCCAAGGCGGCAAGGAGGTTTACTCGGGACCCCTCCGGAAGTGGGGAACCCTCTGGCGCAGGGATTATTACCTTTTGTATTTCAACGATTTCACTGGAACGGGCAAGGGTTTCACCCTGAGCGTGGGCGATGTCAAAACGGACTCGTTCCCCATCACGACCGGCGTTTACGACGCCACGGTGACGATGGCCCTCAATGGCGTGTTCGTGGCGGAAAAGTGCGGGATGGACGCGGCGACTTTCCACGGACCCTGCCACCTGGACGACGCGGTCCAGGCCGGGCCGGATGATGTCCGGTCGGGCCAGACGATCCTGCAGTTCCCGCCGGTCTTCAAGCCCGGCACCCGGGTGGACGTCTCGGGCGGCTGGCACGACGCGGGCGATTTCGGGAAATACATGGGTAACGCCCCGCTGGGCCTGGCGGGATTCCTTTTGGTGGAGGACCAGTTCCATTCGCGGATGGAGCCGGACCTGGACGGGAAGGACGCCATGGTGCACGAGGCCGAGTACACCGCGGATTGGTGCATGAAGATGCAGGACAAGGACGGGGGCGTCTTCGAGAGGGTCTGGAACGGTTTCGATTACAAGGGCACGGTGGAGTCGGAGAAGGACAGGCTCCTGGACTCGGACAAGTGGGCCAACGTGACGGCCCGGTGGGCGGCGGCGGCCGCCCTGGGGGCACAGGTTTTGAAAGGCCCGGACCCGGACTACGCGTCCAAACTCGCGGAGAGCGCCCAGAAGGCCTGGGAGTACGTCGAGAAATGCCCCGCCCAGCCGGAACAGCCCTGGGCCTTCGGGGTTTATCCCGGCAACGATTCCTGCTTCTTTTGGGCGGCGGTGGAGCTCTACCGCCTGACCCTGGTGGACAAGTACCTCCAGGAGGCCCTCAAGCGCCTGCCCGCCATGCTGCAGATGAAGCCCGCTTTTATGGCTTGGAGCGGGAACAACACCATCGCCCTGATCCGGTTTTACCCGGTGATGCCCGACGGCCCGGACAAGGACAGCGTCCGGGACTGGCTGGTGAACCGGATGAAACAATTGGACAAGGGAGAGACGAAAACCCCCTTCGGCGTGGATTACTTCTCGCAGACCGGCTGGGGCGACAGCGGCGACCTGGTATCCAGGGCCATGGAGCGCTACCTCATCAAGAAGATCCTGCCCGATAGCGGGGGCGCGGACTCGGTGGAGTGCTACCGGCAATGGATCTACGGGGCCAACCCCTCGGGCTATTGTTTCGTGGTGGGGCGGGGTTCCAAGCAGGTCCAACACCAGGCCACGGGCCTGAAGAAGAACATGCCTGGGGCCATGGTGCCTGGCATCATCGACGACGGCGCGGGACTGCCTTTCTACATCGACCTGGATTCATCCTATCTCACCAACGAGGCCGGGCCGGACCCCTCGGTGGTTTTCCTTTCCTATATGGACACCCCCTGGAACAAGGCCCTGACCCTCCAGGACGCGGCCGAGATGAAAAAAGAAGCCGCCCTGGCCCTGGCCAAGCCGTCCCGTCCCGACACTTCGCTGATAGCTGATTTCAGCAACGTTTCGGCTGATTCCATCTGGTCCGGCGGCGGCGGCGCCGGAAAGCTGGACAAGTCCATCGTGGAGACCGCCCCCGGCGGGGGCAAGGCTTTCCGCGGGGACTTCACCGTCGGGGAATGGTGCACCTCGGTCGTGCCGGCGGGTGGGGACCTGTCCTCCTTCACCGGGATGACTTTCCAGCTCCGGGGCAACGGCTGCCGCCTGCGGGTGGCCATCGACGACGCCAACGCCGAGGACTGGGGCACGGAAGTGACCGCCACTACCGATTGGAAGCCCGTCACCATCTATTTCACCGACCTGGTCCAGCCGCCTTGGACGGTCGCGAAGGATAAATTGCCCCTCGACTTGAAGGGCACCCAGAAATTCAAGGTCCAGCCGCTCAGCCCGAACGAGGGGTGGTTTGAGGTCTCCAATGTCCGCAAGGTTTCTATGCCCCCCCCGGCGGGAAAGGCCGCGGGGTTGCTGAAATTGTCCGCGGGGGACTCCCTTTGGAGCACCGGGGACGGCGGGTTCAAGCTGGATAAGTCGATCGACTCGAACCAGCTTCTCCACGTCAATTTCACCCTGGGCAAGTGGTGCATGACGGGAGCCTCGGGGAACTACGCGTCGGCGCATTTGCAGGGCTTCAAGTTCAAGGCCAAGGGGGCGGGGGTGAACCTGAGGGTCGCGGTGCAAGACTACAAGAGCCACGACTTCGGGAAATCCATCACCCTCACGGGCAACCTGGCGGAGTACACGGTGCTTTTCACCGAGTTGCAACGGGCTTCCTGGGAGACCGCGGACAAGGACGCCGCCCTGGATACCACGGCCCTGACCCAATTCAAGATCCAGCCCATGGCTCCTGCCGAAGGGGAGTTTTGGATTTCGGACTTCGAGTGGGTGAAGTAACATCGAATAAAATATTTTATGTTGTCATTGTGCCGATTGTCTTCATAGACCGTATTTGGAAATCGGTACCATACCGACCTCTTTAAATGCTTTATGGAAGGTCGGCATGCGACAAATGACCGCCGAATAGGCGGTCGATAATGAGAGGCTTGAAGTAGTTGACCTGAAATTCAGGCCAACCATACTTGGCCCAAAGGGCCAATGTACAACCCAAGTTTAAATAAGCTTTTTAAGAGATTTAATTCGAACGACGAACTTAGGTCGCCACGTCGGCAACCGCCCCGATTGGGGCGCCTCCTCGCGATGACAGCTTTATTTCTGTTCTTGGGAGTTATTTTGAAAAAATCCATGGAACTCATTTACGCCCGGGCCTTCCAGGGCGCCCCGGAGGTATTTTCCTGGGCGCCGGGGCGGGTGAACCTCATCGGGGAACACACCGACTATAACGACGGTTTCGTCCTGCCCATGGCGGTGGATAAGGGGGTCGCCCTCCTGGGAGCGGCGCGGCAGGACCGGAACGTCCGCCTGCATTCCGCCGATTACAACCACGTGGTGGAATTTTCACTCGACCATTTGGCAACCGACCCGCAGAACCCCTGGGTCAACTATTTCAAGGGCGTGGCGGACCAGTTCCAGAAGAAGGGCCTGAAACTCAAGGGCTGCCAGGCGGTCCTGAAGGGAGACCTCCCCCAGGGGGCGGGCTTGAGCTCCTCGGCCGCCTTGGAAATCGCCTCCGCGGTGTTTTTACAAAAGACCTCCGGTTTCGAACTGCCGGACCTGGACCTGGTCAAGGCCGCCCAGTCGGCGGAAAACCAGTTCGTCGAGGTCAACTGCGGCATCATGGACCAGTACGCTTCCTACCTGTCCAAGGCGGGACATGCGCTGTTGATCGACTGCAAGAGCCTGAAATGCGGGTGGGTTCCCATGAAAGGGCCGGTGAAGGTGGTGGTTTGCGACACTCGGGTCAAGCGCACCCTGGCCAACTCGGCCTATAACGACCGGAGGAAGGAATGCGAAAGGGGATTGCGCGCGCTGAACGCCAGGCTCCCGGCGGTGCAATCCCTGAGGCACCTTACCCTGGAGGACCTGAAGAAACACCAGGGCCTCCTGGACCCGGTGGCCCTCAAGCGCGTCCGGCACGTGGTGACGGAGAACCAAAGGGTCCTGGACGCGGTGGCCGCACTGGAGAAAGGGGATTACCAGGCCATGGGCCGGCTGATGGTCGAGTCGCACGAATCCCTCAAGAACGATTACGAGGTGAGCTGCCGGGAACTGGATGTGATGGTGCGGATCGCCAGGAACAACCCGCAGGTGTACGGGGGCCGCATGACCGGGGCCGGGTTCGGGGGCTGCACCGTGAACCTGGTGCGGGAGGAAGCCGTGGCGGGGTTCCGCCGCGAGATCCTGGACGGCTACAAGCGGGAAACGGGCCGGGACGCGGAAGTCTACGTGTTCACTCCCGCCGACGGGGCGAAAAACGCGGTGGAAGAACGCAAGGAAGTTTGAGGGAATGTTAGGTAGGTGTTCTAAACATAGTCTACTTGGCTATAATGGGACAAAATATGACCAGTTATGGAGTTTCAAGTGGGAACGGATGAAATCCTTAAATCAAAGCGAAACGAGATTTTAAGCTTGGCCGCCCGTTACGGGGTCAAGAACCTGCGGGTATTCGGTTCAGTGGCTCGTGGGGAGGCTGGGCCGGACAGTGACGTGGACTTCCTTGTGGATATGGAATCGGGCCGAAGCTACTTGGATATTGGCGGATTTTTAATGGATATGCAATCACTGTTAGGCCGTAAAGTGGATATTGTCACGGAACGGGGTTTGCACCCTTATTTGCGCGAGAGGGTTTTGAAAGAATGCCAAACGGTATGAAAGATGACACGATTTATTTAATCCATATCCGGGAATGCATCGCGAAGATTGAGGGATATATTAAGGGCGGCCATCAAGAGTTCCTATCAAACCAAATGGTTCAAGACGCGGTTCTTCGCAATCTTCAAGTCATGGCTGAATCCTGCCAACATTTATCCGAGAAATTAAAATCCGATCATCCTAAAATTGACTGGAATGGGTTGTCGGGTTTTAGGAACGTATTAGTCCATGACTATTTGGGAGTTGACCTTGAACGCGTATGGCTTCTCCTGGAAAAACACCTTTCGGGATTAAAAAAAATATGAAACCCAGCTTGTTGGTCATGGCCGCGGGTATGGGAAGCCGCTACGGCGGCTTGAAGCAACTGGAGTCCGTGGGCCCCAACGGGGCCACGCTCCTGGATTACTCCATCCATGACGCGCTCAAGGCCGGCTTCGGCCGGGTGGTTTACATCATCCGCAAGGACCTGGAGAAGGACTTCCGCAAGATCGTGGGTTCCAAGTGGGAAAAAACCGTCCCGGTGGACTACGTATTCCAGGAACTCTCCCTCCTTCCACCGGGCTTCAAGGTCCCTCCCGGGCGTTCCAAGCCCTGGGGCACGGGCCACGCCATCTGGACCGCCAAGGACGCCCTGAAGGAGCCCTTCGCCGCACTGAACGCCGACGATTATTACGGCCCCAAATCCTTAAAGATGCTAGCGGATTTCCTATCCACCCTATCCGATTCCCGCGAAAATCAATTTGCCATGGTAGGTTTCCGGCTGAACCAGACCCTCTCGGAATTCGGACCGGTGGCGAGGGGGGTCTGCGAAGTGAGTCCCGACGGCTATTTGAAACGGGTGGTGGAGCGCCTCAAGATCCAAAGGGAAGGGCAGGGCATCCGATACCTGGAGGAAAACGGGACACCGGGCCCGCTTCAGGGAACGGAAACCGTCTCGATGAACCTCTGGGGATTCACCCCGGCTTTGTTCCTCTCCCTGGAAAAAGGCCTGACCGCCTTTCTATTGGTAAGGGGCGGGGAGGAAAAATCCGAGTACCTCATCCCCCGGGAGGTGGACTCCCTCCTGCAATCGGGCCAGGCCCGAGTGAAGGTGCTTCCCACGGAGGATCCCTGGTTCGGCATGACTTATCCCGAGGACCTTTCCGCAGTCAAGAACAGGATCAAGAACATGGTGGCCCAAGGGGTCTATCCGGAAAAACTTTGGTAAAGCGCGGCCCCATCCCTCAAAATTTCCTGGCCGCTTTCAAAACTTCTATCTAGACACATCCCTACAAAAATAATACCTAGCCACGGATGTGCCGATCATCTAAAAAAATATAAGAGAGATCGGTACGATACCAGCCTCCATATCAGCTTTATGGAAGGCTGGCATGCATGGGATATATGGGATGTAAAAACACAAGTTTAAGGTTTTTTTCTATAGTCTATCCAAGTGCATCCCCTGAATCCGTGGCTAAGAACTTGGTTTTGCTTAACGTCTAATAGACTTAGGATTTTCTGATTTTATTTATCTTTGTTTCTTGGTTTTGTTTTATTTGGACAACTATGATCTAAGCATGAAAGCCCTACCAATCCCGAGAATGGTCGGAAAAGCGGTTTCAGTTTTTTGAAACAAACTGGAAACTTTCTTGGAGGTTTCAAAAATTCATCACGTAAAATAAAAATTTCATGTGCTTGGAATTGCGCGAGGCTGTAAAGTATGGGGCAGTTTCGCCATTTAAACACTTTGGAAAAGGTCATCATGCCCCGCTGGACTACGATAAAATCCCCCGCCTTCAAGGTCTCCCTCGGACCCGCCTCCTGCTCCTTGGACTTGGGGGACGGAAGCGAGCGCGGCGAGTACGTGGACCAGGACCATATCCTCACCGTCCTGGGCCGTCCCCACCGCTGCGTCAACCTCATGTACTGTTATTACCCCTACGACAAAGGCTGGCCCAAGCGCGCTTCGGAGGCCCATCCGCGGAAAACGGACCATGCCTGGTCTTTCCCTTACGACGATTATTTTCCCTTCACAGGCGGGCCGAAGGGGGACACTCACGGGAAAGTCTTCAGCCAAATGCGGGATATCCGGCGGCACGGCCAGGACGTGACCCTGACCCTCACCATGGATTGCGCCGTGACCGACGACCATATCCGCGTCATCGCCAGGCAGTTAAGGCCCTTCGGCCGCCTGCGTCTTCGCCTCAACCACGAGTGCGACGGATTCTGGTTTTCCTTCAACCGCCGCTATTCCTACGAGGAAGTGGGGAAGTTTTTCGTTCGCTTCGCGAAGGCCTTCAAGAAGGAGGCTCCCGAGACCCTTCTCATGTGCTGTTGGGGACACGTGGAGGACCTTAAAAAGGGCCTGTTAAAGTGCGAGAAGGAACTCTCGCCGCTCCTTTACGCCGCCGACGTCTGGAGCGCGGACCAGTACGCCACCCTGGATTACGGTTACCCCTGCAAGCCCTGCGACCCGGAGAATATGGACAAGACCTACCGGCTCAACGGGGTGGATAACGTTTGGCGGCAGATCACGGGCATCCACCGGCGTTTTGTCGAATTGACGGGCCTGGACAAGGGATTGGAGATCGGGGAATTCAACGCCGATGGAAACGTGGGGGGAGAGGCCCTCCAAGTGAGGCTCACCGAGGCTTTTTACCGGCGCGTGCTCAGGGAAAAACCCGACTTCCTCAAGGCCATCACTTATTACCAGTTCCGGGACCGGGCCCGGTTGGGCCTGGAACGGCAGGACCCGAACAATCCAGCCAATGCCTTACCGGCCATGTTCCTGCCTGTTTACCAGAAACTGCTCCGGGAACCCTATTTCCAACCGGGAGAAACTTGGACCCGGGTGCGGGGACCGCTCAAGATGGAATGGCGCGCCTCGGACGACTCGGACGGATTGGGTTGGAAAATCCCCCTGAAGGCCAAGCCCATCTTCCTGGAATTGTTGTTGGATCAGGAAGCCAACCTCATGGTGCGGGCCGGGAACAGGTGGGTTTACAAGAAGCCCGGCGTGGAAAGCGTAGACTTGACGGCCGCCGCGGCTGAGTGGGGAAGATTGAAACCCTTCCCGGTGGTCGTCTTCGCGCCGCCCGCCGACGGCACAAACCCCGGCGGGGCTTCTTCTGTCAAGGCCAAACTCAAAAAGCCCCCCCAACTGAGACTTCTATACCAGTGGAAATTACCGGGCGGAAAGAAATCATCGCCGACGTAACACTTTTTAACCCCACCTTGCGCCATCGGAACTGCCGAGCGCGAGGAAGCCACCACCCTGGACTACGCTGGCCGCGATGCGGCGCGCGGCATCCAACCCTTTCTTTCCCTCCGCCAGCAGGCATACGGTCCCGCCCGATCCGCCGCCGGTGATCTTGGCCCCGTAAATTCCCTGGCCGGGCCCGGCTTTCCGGGCCGCCTCCACGATGGCGTCAGTGACGGGTTCCCCCAATCCGCAAGTCCCATAGCTGGAATGGGACCGGTACATGAGTTCCCCCATCCGGGTCAAAATATTCCGCCGTTTGCCCCTGTCCTTGGTCCGGGAAAGGGATAAAAGAAGTTCTTTGAATTGTTCAACCCGGAAATTCTCATGGACCGGGTGCCTGGAACAGGCCAGGACCCGGTAATCCGTTCCCGCCTTCACCTGGGTGGACTGGTCGATCGAGACGGCTTTGCCCAGGAAATTCCGGCCCCTCATCTTTTCCGGAAGAATTCGGGCGAAGCGGCTTTCGAATTGGGAGGGCGTCACCGCGGCCAGGTAGCCGTTAAAAGGCAGGCGCGAAGCGTCACCCGTCTCTTGGGCCCGCCTCAAGCTGGACAGCGTTGCCCCTTCCCGCAGGGCGATGAGGCTGTAGCCCATGAAAGCCGCCGCTCTCACGTCCGAGTAGGACGCCCCTCCCACCCAATGGCGTATGCCCGAATCCACACCGACGAAATGGATTCCCTTCGGGACAGGCACGGGCCTTAAAACCTGGTCCGGGCGGCAGAGGATGGGAAGAAGCCCGCCTTTTTTTCCCAGATAGCAGGTCAACTGGTCCATGAGCCCGCAAGGCGCGCCCACCACTTCGTTCTCCACCCTCTGGCAGAGGCGGGGAAGCTCGGTGTCACCCAGCTTCAAGCTGAAAAGTTTTCCCAGGACGGCCATGACGGCTACTTCCACCGCGGCGGATGAGGAAAGCCCCTTGGCCCAGGGTACGCCGGATTGGAGGAAGAGGTTCGCCCCGCAAGGGGGTATTTTCTTTTCCGATAAGAGCAGGGTGACGCAGCCCAGGACATAAGCGGCCCAGGAAGCCTTGGGGTTTTGGGGGAAAAAGCGGCGGGCCCGGGAGATGTCCGAGAGATCCGGGGTCTGGACCTCCACGAGGGGTTGCAAGAGGGTCCTTTCGGCCTCCTGGCTGTAGGCGCGCCAAAGGCCGTCCTGGCGGGCGGTAGCCCGAACCACGGCCCTTTCCCGGATAGGCATTTCCAACACGAGGGAACCGGAATAATCGGCGATGCCTCCCATCACGTCCAATCGTCCAGGGGCGGAGGCCCGTACGATCCGGGTATCCTGCTTTTTTTTCATGGGATTTCCCGGAAGGCGGAAAGATCCAACGCCCTCAGTTGCGCGGCTTTTTCCTCCGGCAGGGTATCCACCATGAAGTTTCCCCCGCCGATTTCAGGCCCCGCCGGGAACTTCTGGATTCCCGGCTGGCGCAGGGGCGGCAGGAGCACGAGGTGGAGGTGGTAATCGGGGACAGGCTCCCGCAGGGGCGCCTGGTACAGGCTCATCACGTAGGGGAAGGGCATATTGTAAAGAAGGTCGAAACGGCGGGTGACCTGCTGGAAAACGCCGCACAAGTCCCCCAGTTCCCGGTCGGAAAGTGAGGAAAGGACGGCGTGGCGTTTCTTGGGAAAAATCCAGGTCTCGAAGGGCCAGCGCGCGAAAAAGGGGATGAAGGCCACAGCGCCGCCGTTCTCGGCCACAACGCGGCTGCCGCCGGAGCTTTCGGCTTCCAGCACCCGCTCGAAAAGGTTTTGGCCCTTCTCCTTTTTAAACTCCGAAAGGGCCTCCAATTCCTGCTCGACGTGCTTGAAGGTGAAGGAAGTGGCGTAAAGCTGGCAGTGGGGATGGGGGTTGGAGGTGCCAACGATGGCGCCCTTGTTCTCGAAGAATAGCGCGAACCAAATCCGGGGATTTTGGGCCAGTCCCTTGGTTTGTTCCCTCCAGGCCTGGAAGACTTTCACGGCCTTTTGGGGCGGGATGTCGGTCAAGCTCACGTTGTGGCGGGGATCGTAGCAAATCACCCGGGCCAGGCCTTCCGCCCTGGATTTTTTATAAAGGCCCTGGATGAGTTCCCGGGGAACCTCCGGGGCGTCCGGCCCCACCACCGGAAGGTCGTTGTCGAAAATGAAAATGTCTTTGTAGCCGGGGTTGGTATCGCCGTGGACGCGCTTATTGCCGGGACAAAGGTAGCATTGGGGGTCATAGGCGGGAGAGGGAGCCGTGTGAGGTTCCCGCTTGCCGTCCCAGGGCCGGTCGCTTCGGTGGGCGGAGTAAACCACCCATTCCCGGCGGAAGGGGTGCCAGCGTTGTTCCCATTTTCCTTGAAAGCCGGGTCCGGCCATGGTCTCCCTTTAAGTTCCTTTAATCGTCCATTTCACCTTGGGCAGGCGGGAGGGGTCCAGGATTTTCCAGGAGGAACCCACCTTCTCCAGGACCAGTTCCCTCAGGACCTTGTCCTTGGGGAGGCACAACAGGCCCGCGGCGCGGGGGGTGTTTCCATACACGCCCAGCTCGATGCGGGACCAGTCCATCTTCGCGGTGGTCTGGGCCAGTTTCAAGCGGGGCAGGACCGAGCCCTCTCTCACCAGGATGACGCAGGGGATGGGGGATGGCTTGATGCGGTGCCATTGCCCGCCACGGTAGGATTTCCGGGTCTGGTAATCCACCCAGTTTCCAGGCGGCAGGTACACTTCGCGCTCGGAAACTTCCTCGAAAAGCGGCGCCACCAGGATTTGGGAACCAAACAAGTACTCGTCTTCGATGAGCCAGGACGCGGGGTCCGCCGGGAATTCGAAAAAGAGGGGCCGCAGCATGGGGAAACCCTTCCGGGAGCAGTCGTGCGCCTGGGCGTAAACGTAGGGCATGAGGCGGTATTTCATCTCCACGGAAAGCCGGAACTCATCCTCGAAATTCTTGCCGTAAACCCAGGGCTCCCGGGGCGGAACGCCGTGGCACCGGCTGTGGGAAGTCAAGAGGCCGAAAGGAGTCCAGCGCCGGTAAAGCTCCCTGGGCGCCTTATGCACGAACCCGCCGATGTCGTGGCTCCAGAAGGAAAAACCGCATAGGCCAAAGGACAGCCCGCCCCTCAGGGTCGCGGCCATGCCGCCGTAGGAATCCTCCGCGTCGCCGCCCCAGTGAAGGGGGTAGCGCTGGCTCCCGGCCCAGGCGCTCCGCGCCCAGATGATGTTCCCGCCCGTCACGTCCTTCGTGATATCGGCTGCGGCCTTGTTGTACCGCAGGGGATAGAGATTGTGCTCCATGAAGCCGGTCTTGCCCGAGTGGTACACCCCCTTGAGGGGGGCCGCCTCGCCGAAGTCCACCTTGATGGCGCCCACGCCCATGCGCAGGAGCACGGCCAGGTTTTTTTGGTACCACTTCACGGCCCGGGGATTGCTGAAATCCAGCGTGGCGTCGTCGGTGGGCAGGCCGCTCCGGCCGTCGGTGACGGCCAGGCGGTTTTGGATGATCTCGTTGAACAGCCGGTTGTTGGGGGTGAAGTAGGGAAGCTGCCAAAGGCTGACCTTGAATCCCTGCTTTTCCAGGTCCTTGAGCATCCTGAGCGGGTCCTTGAAGCGGCTGGTGGAAAAGCGGTAGTCGCATCGCCAGTCCTCCTCGAACCAGCCCGTGTCCAGGTGGATGACGTCGGAGGGGATCCTGTGCTTCCGGAGGTTCTTCGCCACCTCGCGGGTTTCCCGCTCGGACTTGTAGGTGCAGCGGCTCATCCACAACCCGAAGCTCCAGAGGGGCGGCACGGGACTGCGGCCGGTCAAGGCGGTGTATTCGGACAGGACCTCCTTGGGGCCGCCCAGGAAAAAGAAGAGGTCCAACTCCTCGTCCCCGGTGAAGAGCGTGGTGGCCTCGCCGTAGGAATGGCCGAAATCGAAGGTGGAGGGCGCGGTGGTGTGCAGGAACATGCCGTAGCCCCGGTCGCTCAGGAAGAAAGGCACCGGTTTGTACATGCCGTCGTGCTGGACACCATGGCAGTCGTAGGCCCAGAGTACCACCTTCTGGCCGCGCTTGTTGAGGCGCGTGAAGGATTCCCCGCAGCCGTAGATTTTCTCGCCGTTCGCCAGGGAAAAGGAGGCCGCGAACTGGCGGGAATATTCCGGCGTGGGCCGCATGAAGCAAAAGGGTAGGGGATCGGTGTTGCGCAGGCTGCGGCAATCTTTCAAGTGAAGGGTCTTGGTGAGCAGTTTCCCGGAAGCGTCGCGGAATTCCAGGGCCCAGGGGTCCTGAACCACGGTGACGGACCCGGCGGGGCCGATGTAGGTCACGCGACCCTGGGACTTTTCCACCTTCCAGGGTTTCAGGGCCCGGGGCTCCTGGGCCAGCATCAGGGAGGTTTCCTTGCGGCGGGGGTATTTGCGGGGCCTGAATCTCAGGCGGAGGGTTCTGTCCCCGTAAAAGGAGATGGAGAAGGGATAGGGTTCCTGTTCGTCCCCGTACTCGGCGGGAAACTCCCAGGGCGGGTTGGAAATCAAATTGAGGCCTTCCTGGTTGAAGGCCACCCGGACCTTGTAGGCGTAACGCCCCCAGAGGATGTCGCCTTTCGCCTTGGCCGCGTCGAAGGAACCCAGCTTCACCGGCAGGAACATGGTGTTTTCCAGGTTCGAGAAGGAACGGCTCACATCCACGGGGTGGTTCAAAAGGGTGTAAGGATGCTCTTTCATTCCGAGACCTCCAGGGGGTAAATGAATTAGGTAAAGAATCTACAACCTGGGGGCCGGACCTGCCAGGGAAAATTAGCGCCTTTTTGGGAATCAGGGGACGGAAACAAGGAAATTAAGCGACAACCAATCAGGACCTTATGGAAAAGTTTGGGAGACGGTGAAGACATAGGGAGGACTCAGGTTGGTCAGGGCAGCGCTGGTGACGGCTCTCGCCCCGATCGTGTAGTTGAAGGTGAGCGGTCCGCCGGCGGGATCGAATGTGGCTGACATACTTCCGATGGAACCGGGATAAACGGACATTCCGGTGGAGGTCACGCTGGCCACGCTCGCGCCCGAGAAAGTAACGGACATCGTGGCGCCGTTGTAGGTATTGGTGGCTACGCCGGTGACCGAGCCGGCGCCAGGGAGGGTGAAGGTGATAATGACCTGTTCAGCACGCTGCTGAATGGGGGACCCGGGCCCGTTGCCGCAACCGTTCAGGAAAAGGAAGGGGATCAGGCCGATGGAGGCCCCCAGCACGACGACGAATGTAGACACCAACAAACGGCCGAACCGGTTCCCCATGATATTCCTCCTGAAATTCGCCGGCCCCAGGAAGGAGAGGGTCTCACCGATCCGCGGGTTCCTGGAGGGGCCGAAACGATTCATGTATTTTACCCGAAGCCTTACCCTAATTCCACCCCGGGAAAACCAGCAGGTTGTGACCCCCAACCACCGTCAGGAATTGCCGGAATAAAGGAAATTACCGGCTGGCGGCGGTTGAGGAATGGAGGGTGACGGCGGCCCCTTTCAGGTCCTTGGACTCGGCCGTCAAGACCACGTCCCCAGGCTCATCACCCGCCTTGACTATCGCCATGCAAAGGCCGTTGAAAGCCCGCCTTTGATCCGCCTTGTCCGGCTCGTGGCTGGAGGGGTCCCCGTTGGCCACACCCGCGATGGAGCCAGGTCCCGTGACGTGGAAGACCACCTCATTGTCGGCCGTGGGAACCACCCGGCCTTTCACGTCCAGGATCGAGACTTTGACCGGAATCTCATCCTCGCCGTCGGAGAGCATTTCAGTACCGAAAGGCTCCAGCTTGACCGAGGCGGGCGCGTCCGTGGTTTCCACACGGTCCTCCGCGGCCTTTTTCCCCGCGTTGGAACCCACCGCGCTCAAAACGCCCGCGTGGTAGGGGACTTTCCATTCCAGGTGGCCCCACTGGGGCATGTCCTTCTCCCCCAGGCTTTTCCCATTCAGGAACAGCTCCACCTTCTCGCAATTGCCGTAGCACCACACGTCGACCGGCTCCCCTTCCTTGTCCGGCCAGTTCCAATGGGGTAGAAGATGAACCAGGGGGTTGCCGCCCCACCAGGCCTGGTAATAAAAGAAGTTGTCCTTGGGGAAACCGCACATGTCCATGACGCCGAAGTGGGAGTTCACGCAGGGCCACCAGTAGGGCGTGGGCTCGCCCCGGTAGTCGAATCCCGTCCAGACGAACCCTCCTGCCATGAAGGGATTCTTCGCCAGGGGCGTCCAGGCGTCCTCGGCGGTCTGGGCCCAATCCGGAAAATTCTCGTCATAGGCGCTCACGTAGCCCTGGTCCTTGTTGTTCTGGTAGATGCCCCGGTCGGAAACCGTGCTGGCGGTCTCGCTCCCGAAAAGTGGGATGCCGGGATGGCTTTTATGGTAGCTGCCGTATTCGGAGGGGTGGTAGTTGAATCCCTGGAGGTCCACCACGTCCGAAAGGCCGGAACCCCAGCCGTAGTTCATGGCGCAGGTGATGAGCCGGGTCTTGTCGAGCCTCAGGATGTCCTTCTTCATGGCCTCGCCCCGGTGTTTCCCGGTTTCGGTGCCCTGGAGGGATTCCTCGTTGCAAAGAGACCAAAGGATGACGCTGGGGTGGTTGCGGTCGCGGAGCACCATGCTTTCCAGCTGGGAAAGGATTTCGGGGTCGTCGCCCAGGCGGCGGTTCTCGTCCATGACCAGCATGCCCTGCCGGTCGCATTCGTCGAGCAGTTCGGAGGCCGGGGGGTTGTGGGAGCAGCGGTAGGCGTTGGAACCCATGTCCTTGAGCCTTTGGATCCGGTAGGTGAAAACCCGGTCCGGGATGGCGATGCCGATGCCGGCGAAATCCTGGTGGTTGCAGGTACCCTTCAATTTAAGCGGTTTGCCGTTGAGGAAAAACCCGAGGTCCTTGTCGAAGCGGGCGGTGCGCACCCCGAACCGGGTCGTGGCCTGGTCCACCACTTTCCCATCCTTTTCCAAGCTTGTGACGAGGGTGTAAAGGGAAGGGCTGTCCGGGGACCAAAGGGCAGGGTGGGGGATTTCTCCCTTTTGGGTGACGGCCCCGGTCTCGCCCGGGGGAACCGTGACGCCTTCAGTGAGGCTAAGAACGGTTTTCCCATCCTTATCCAGGACTTCTGATACCACTTGGCAGGATTTTAGAGATTTCGAGCGGTTGTCCACGCTGGTCTGGATTTCAAGGGAGGCCTGGTTAGGGTCCACCTCTTGGTCGGGGTTGGAAACCACATAAACTCCCCAGGGTTCCACGTGGAGGGGATCGGCCTTGTTGAGCCAGATGTGGCGGTAGATTCCCCCGCCCTCATACCACCAGCCCTCGGTATCGCGGGCATCCACGTAAACGGCCAGCGTGTTCACGCCGCCGTACTTGATCGCCCCAGTGATGTCGTAACGGAAACTCGTGTAACCGCTGGGGTGTTTTCCCAGGAGCTTGCCATTGAGCCAAACCCGGCTGTCCCGGTAGACGCCGTCGAAGTCAATCCAAAGGCTCCGGCCCTTGTCGGAAAGGGGGACCTTGAAAGATTTCCGGTACCAGCCGGGGTCCTTGGGCAGGAAGCCGTGGTTCCCGTCGGCGGAGGGGCTGAAGGGGCCCTCCACCACGAAATCGTGGGGAAGGTGGACCTCTTTCCAATCCTGGTCGTCGAAAGCTTCCAGGGCCGCGGGGGGAACCGGCTCCTCCGGGCCCAGGGACATCAGGCCGGCTTCCTTAATGTTACCCTCGCCATAGGTATTTTCCACCAGCACCGTCACCTCGTTGGGGCCTCCTTCCTTCCATACGGCATCCAGGTTGATGTCGAAGGGGTCGTTCCAACCCTCGTGGTAGGTCATTTTCGTCCCGTTTACCCAGACCGTGGCGTTGTCGTCCACGCCCGCGAAGTGAAGCACGCGGTGGGGGCCGGGCGCGTCCGGCAGGGGGGCCTTTACCCAGGCGAAACCGGGCTGGTGATTGAAGAGGTCCTGGCCGTTTTGGGCGTCCTGCCAGTCCGCTCCGCCGGTGGAAACCCCGAGGGAGGCGGGTTTCTCGTCTGTGGGTTTGGCTTTGCCGGCGGGTTTATAGCGCCAGGAGGGAATCTTCACGCCGGTGTAAATATCCGAGCCTGCCACGGCGCCCAGGTGGAATTTCCACCCCGCGTCGAGCCGGATGCGTTCCCGGCCCCGGGGTTCCGCCGCCCAACAGGCGAAGGGGAGCATCCAGGCGAGTAAAAGGCAATAAAGGGATTTATGGGGGGACATAGGGGGCCTTTCGCGGCTTTTTAAAGCCGTACAGGGGAAAAATATCACGCCGGTCTGGAATTTAATTTGACAGGGAATGATAACAGGAAGGTCCTTATCCGGAAACATCGGAGAATGGGAAATACCCGCGGCTTAAGCGATCTGTTCTATTAGGTTAATCGACACCTGGTCTAAAAGGCGGGGTTTGGCACTATGGCGCGTCATTTTGGCGCCATGGCGCGTCAAAAGAAAGGGTTTTCCTTTGACTCCCTTTGGGCTATGGGCGCCAGAATGTGAAAGTTGTATTTTTGTGGTATCATTTTTTTCTGGCTTTAAAATAAACCATCATTCATCCAAATCCAGAGGTGATCATTTTATGAAAAATCTTCAAAGGTGGATCGGTTGGACACTCTTGGCCGCGGGTTCGGCCGGAACCTTGTTCTTGGGTTGCACCAGAAGCATGAACGTCACCCCTTCCTTCCCCCTGATCTACGCGACTGAAACTTCCACCTTTGCTTTGTCATCCACAAATACTCCGACCCCGACTAATACGCCCACCCCCACAGCCACTCCAACCATTACCGGCGGTACGATGACATCCACTAACACTCCGACCCCCCCATTCACTGTTACACCCACGGCCACTCCCACCACAACGGATACACCCTCGAACACCACTACGGGAACTCAGTCTCCGACGAATACCGCGACTGTAACCTCTACTGCGACTAATACCCCTACCGCCACCTTGACCTCGACAAACACGCTTGCCATAACCCCAACGATGACGTCCACCCCTTGCGCCAACCCTCTTCTTCTTTCGTCCTTTAATTTCGATACGAATATCCAATGCTGGTCGGATTGGACAGGCGGCAACCCGATCCCAGGCGCGACAATCCAGGTGGACAATACGAACTTCCACAGCGGCGGCGGATCGTTGGAAATCATTCTTCCGTCAACGGCATCCGGGGGCATGATCGGTTTAAACTTCTCATCGGGTGTGACGATTGAACCCGGAAGCACCATGGTACTCTGGTACATGTCTTCTTCCAGCTCTCCCACCGGCCAACTTTTCGACGCCAGCGGGACTGGTTATAATTGGGGCGGCACTCAATGGATCAGCAACCTGGCCACAACCTGGACCCCTGTTACCCTGACCTTCAATCCGATATACCCAAATGATGTTTTGCAATTAGGAATCCAGATCGGGGGTACTTTCCCCTCCTCGCCTGTAACCGTTTGGATCGACGACGTCACGATCACCCTTGCCACGACGTCCACCAACACCCCGACCCAGACCAACACCCCCACCCCCACGATTACTTTCACGCTTACGCCGACCCCTACCGTTACGCCCACTCCTACCATCACCTTAACTCCAACCATCACCGAAACGCCCACTCCAAGTCTGACCCCTATTCCCGGAATCACGGACATAACCTCCAATATCAATGGATCCTGTGTGTCCGGTGACACGACCGGACTTACTGACAACTATAATGAAGTTGTCACCCAAGGCGGTCCTGCGCCGTACAGCCCGGTTACTTACGGATTGGGGGCGCCCGATATCGCCTACTCGTTCACGCTGTCTAATCCCACCAACCTCTTCATCAGCGTCTGCGGTGCCAGCTTTAATTCGGTGCTTTACTTGAGGACCAATCCGGCCGATCCAAGCACCACCCTGGCCCTGGACGACAATTCGGACTATTGCAATACTAATTTTTCCTCGCCTTCATCCTCTTCCTTGGTGACGGGAGTCCTCCAGCCCGGCGTCTATTTCGTTATCGTGGATGGGGTAGGCGCGACGGATTACGGGACCTACAGTCTGTGCGTATCCATCTTCAGCCCTACCTGCTCCCTGACGCCCGTGGCAACGCCGGTGGCGCTCGTTCTCCCGACCACCACCCCCACCGATTTGGGGACTGTGTCCGTGGACGCGGTGGGTACCGGCCATATCGATTGGAATTTCGAGTACACCAACAGCTGGACCTTCACGGCTGGGGTGGCAGGTACCTACACGATCTCGCTGGATTGTTTCGACGATGGGACGGGCAAGGCCCGGGTGGCGTACGACCTTTACGATTCTGGCAACAATCTGCTTGCGAGTTCGAACGGGAACACGCCCCTGGATCAACTGATGGGGCCCTTGTCGGTCCAACAATACACGGTAGTGGTCTACGCCTACTCGGAAGGGGCGCCAAGCGCGGATTACCGACTGGTCATCCAGGGGCCTCCGCCCACCTACACCCCCACTTTCACGATTACGCCTTGCGGGTATCCGGGAGACACCTGTACCCCTACATCCACCAATACCCCCACTGACACTATTACGCCCTGCGGGTATCCGGGAGACACCTGTACCCCAACTCCCAACAAACCCCCGATTCTCACGGTGACACCCCCCGTGCCCTTTACGCCGACGGTTCCGGCAGGCGCATGCACTCAACTGGCAAACAGCTTCGAAACTTTCACAGGTACGAATCCTTATACCACTGAAAATGGGAGCTTAGCCCCGGATTCAAACAATCCAACCCTCTCTCAAACCACTACTGGTGCTACCGACGGCAGTAATGCCCTTGATATTGATATCACTAATAATGGTGGTTGGAACCAATTAGTGGACTGGAGTGGATTTGCCCAGAGCGATTTCACCAACGTGACCCAAATATTGATGGACGTGACGGTGGATTCGAGTTTGATTCAAACGGGTGCAGGGGCCTATAACCAACTCGCACTTGTCGCGAATCCCAGCACGTGGACGCCAATCACGGGAAATATAGATATCACAACGGGTTTACAAACCGTGGTCTTTACGGTAAGCGGTGCCCCGGCCCAGGTCAACGATCTCCTTTTGATTTTCAACACCGGTGGTTCCGGAACAGGGAACATCTACGTTGATAACGTGAGGTTTGTTTATAGCGTCTGCCCCCCGACTCCCACCCCGACGCCCAATATCCCCGCCAATGGGCTATGGACATTCGGCCAGTTCGGCCAAGACGGAATCAACGGGGATTTCTTTGGCGCCAATGGGATTGCCGTGGATAACAGCGGAAAAATTTATGTTTCCGACATGTATATGGGAAACATCCAGGTTTTCAATTCCAACGGGAACTACCTTTACAACATCCAACCGCCCAATCCCGATCCCTGGGGAAACGCCCCCTCTCCCTGGGGCTTGGCCGTGGACAACAACGGCAACCTTTTCGCGGCTTGTTACGACAACGGCAATGGATTGGTGGAGGAATTCAACACGTCCACCGGTGCCTTGGAAAATATGTTCTGGGGTTCCAACGATAATTCCGTCACTTATATCTATGCGCCCATGGACGTCAAACTGGATAGTTCCGGGAACTTGTGGGTCGCGGACTTTCAGGGAGGTTATGTCGCCGAAATCGACCCGGCCACCGATACCGTCTTAAAAACTTCCACGAACTCTATTACGCCCGTGGGCTTGGCGATCGACACGAGCAATACCTATGTCTACGCGACTAATCCCAATACCGGTTATGTGACCCAATACGATACCGCCACCTTGACGGCCCAAAACACCTTCAATGGGTCGGGTTGGACCACGCCATTAAGCGCCCCGGTCGGAATTGTCGTGACGCCTCTGGGCAATCTCATCATCGCTGATATTAATAAAGGAGTTGTTGTCAATACGGATACATCCGGGAACTTGCTTGCGACGTTGCCGGTTGCCGGCAACATTCCATATAGGTTCCCCGCTTTTGACTCCGCGGGTAATTTGTATGTCACGACTAGCTATGTCAACTTCCAGTACTATTATTATATTGGCGATTATGTACAGGTGATCGACACCGGTTTCGGGTATTATCAGTAATCCAGCTAAACCCACCGGCCAGAGGAGTAACAGCCGGGTAGGAAATAAAATTTGAAAAAATCAATTAATGTTTTGAGGGAGGTTTCAATGAAAAAATCCATGGTTTTGATCTCGCTTTGTTTTTTCTTAGCCGCTTCTTCCACCCTGGCTTTCCCCGAACCCAAGGGAACGAAGTTCACCGAGGCAAAGCGCCAGGGAAAACTGGTCCGGCCCCATCCCAAATTCATGAGCCAAGGCAAACCGGCCACGGTAAAAGCCAAATTTATAAAGAAAAAGAAATTGCCTATCACTGAAAATAAATAGCACTAAAGACTTAGATTCGCGCATTTGGGGTTTGAATTTATGGTTTTCGAGGGCCCGGTTTCACGCCGGGCCGTTTTTTTTATTCCAAATCCTTATGTATTTAACCTCTGTAAAATCAAAAAAGACTGATTTTATCGATTCCTCGTGGCCCCTTTTAAAAAAAGGACAATTGCGAGAGGGTTTAATTACACATTTTTTAATGGAATAAAATGCCACTTCCTCCATCTATAGATAGAAGTGAAAAGAAACTGAATGGGGGGGATTAAACAATTTCACAGGTCCTTATTTACCGGTAGGAAATGGAAATTCGGGACTATTTCACTTTATAAAAAGGCTTATGAAGGGCGAAACACCGCCCGGCTGGGATCGAGCTGATGTTTTTATTCGAATTTACCATGAATTTTCAGCTTAAACTCGAGGTCCAAAAGTCCTTTCAGGGTATATGATTTCAATCATCCGGGGCCCTTTTCTATTTCAAGAGTTTCCCGGCATTGTGGTATGATTTCAAGGTTTCGCGGTCATCTGGAATTTATTCAAACTCCCGAGGGAAAAATGAAAAACCTACAAAGATGGATCGGTTTGACTCTATTGGCCGCGGCTTCGGCCGGCGTAGTATTCATCGGATGCACGAGGAACATGAGCGTTTCCCCCTCCGCTCCGATCACCTTAATGACGGCTACCTCCACATCGAACACTACCACGCTTCCCACCGAGACTTTCACCAACACCCTGACGGTGACACCGACGAACACCCTGCCAGGCGTGCCGACGGACACCCCGACCGTTACGCTGACGGAAACTCCGACGCTTACATCGACGAATACCCTTCCGGGCGTCCCGACGAACACCGCGACCAATTCGCCGACCTGCACCCTTACTTCGACAGCCACGTTAACCCCCACGCCGACGAACACCACTACCGGGACTCAGCCCCCGACGAATACCGCAACCAATACTTCCACCGCCACCCCAACCCGGACTTATACGGTCGCCCTCACCCCAACGATGACGTCCACGCCTTGCACTGCACCTCTTCTTCTTGCATCCTATAATTTCGATACGAGTATCCAGTGCTGGACAGATTGGTCGGGAGCCTCCTCAATCCCAGGCGCGACGATTCAGGTGGACAATACGAATTTCCACAGCGGGGGTGGAGCGTTGGAAATCATCCTTCCGTCAACGGCGTCCGGTGGCAATATCGGCCTGGACTTTTCAAACGCGCCTGTGACGGTTCTACCAGGAAGTACGCTCGTCCTCTATTATATGGCTACTTATGCGACTTCCACCAACGTGCCCAACGGCCAGCTTTTCGATTCCAGTGGCGGCTACCATTGGGGAGGTACAAAATGGCTCGGCAATTTGGCCACTACTTGGACCCCGGTCACCCTGACGTTCAACCCGAATAATCCAGACGACATACAACAAGTTGGCATGCAGGTCGGGGGTACATTCCCTTCGGCAGTCACCATTTGGATCGACGACGTCACGATTACCCTCGCTCCGACGCCCACCAGCACCTCGACCCCGACCTCCACCTCCACGCTGACCGCTACCCTTACACCTACCATCACCGATTCACCCACTCCGACTCTCACCGCCGTACCTGGAATCACGGATATCACCTCTAGTATCGACGGGACTTGCGTCTCGGGCGATACGACCGGACTCGGCGACACCTACAGCGAAACAACCAGCACCGGCACTTACGGGCAGGGTGCGCCCGACGTCGCCTATTTGATCAATGTGAGCCAACCCACCAACCTCTATATCAGCCTTTGCGGCGCCAGCTTTAATTCCGTGCTTTACTTGAGGACCAATCCCTCTGATCCTAGCACTACCCTGGCCCTGGACGACGATTCGGATTCCTGTGGCGATACATCCTCTTCCCTAGTGACAGGACTTCTCACACCTGGCATCTATTACGTGATCGTGGACGGAGCGACGGCTACGGATTTCGGAACCTATAGCCTTTGCCTGAGCACCTTCAATCCTACCTGCTCGCTGACTCCTGTGGCAGTGCCGATACCGCTGGGAAGCCCGAGCGGCACGACCGACTTGGGGACTGTGTCAACGGACGCAGTGGGGACTGGCCATGTCGATTGGGATTTCGAGTTCGCCAATAGCTGGACCTTCACGCCCTCGGTGACTGGTGACTACACAATCTCGCTGGATTGCTTCGACGATGGAAACGGCAAGGCCCGCGTGGCGTATGAACTTTTCGATTCGGGCGCGGTTTCAATCGCGAATTCGGCCGGAAATACCCCCTTGGATCAACTGACGGTTTCATTGACCCAACAACAATATACGGTGGTGGTATACTCCGCTTCGCAAGGAGCGCCGAGCGGGGATTACCGCCTGGTCGTCACCGCGCCGATTATTCCCACGAGCACCCCCACTCTTACAGCAACGATGACGCCGACGGTTTGTACCGGGGCACCTGTCTTCCAGACTTCCTATACTTATGATAATTGCCTCCAGGGATGGGGTCTGGATGGATCAGTCCCTGGCGAAACTCTTTTTAATTCCACTGACGTTTACCACAACTCCGCCGACGCTTGGGGCGCCTATATACCTTTCACCGCCGGCAGTAACGCCGAGGAAATTTGCATTTACCCCGCCTATGACGCGACGACCTTGACCGGTGCGACGATCACAGCGTGGATTTATTCCACGGCCGCGGGGAACGCCCAAATATTCATAAACAGCAATAGTTATGGTGGTTATGAAAATGGCGGTTCCGTGAACGGCGCCCTTTATTATTACACTCTTGCTCCCAATACCTGGATGCCGATCACATTGGTGACTAATTTCAGCGGCAATGAGAATGGAAACAAGGTCGATAAGTTCGGGGTCAATGTCCTGAACATGGCCGGACCCGCCACCGTCTACCTGGATGACGTCCAGATTACCTATATGTCGACCCCGACACCCACCTTGACGCCGACCATCACCAACACTCCATTGCTAGGCACCAGCACGCCCACGAGTACCCCCATGCCCACGTCCACTTCTTGCACCGCACCTCTGCTTCTTCCATCCTATACTTTCGATACGGATATCCAATGCTGGTCGGATTGGTCGGGTGCCTCCTCGATCCCAGGCGCGACGATTCAGGTGGACAATACGAACTTCCACAGCGGTGGTGGAGCGTTGGAAGTCATCCTCCCCACTGTCGCCAGCGGTGCTATGATCGGCCTGGACTTTTCAAACGCGCCCGTGACTGCTTTGGCGGGAAGCACGCTCGTTCTATGGTATATGTCATCCTCCAGTTCCCCCACCGGCCAGCTTTTCGAGTCGAGCGGTGGTTATCATTATGGCGGTACGACCTGGATCCCCTCCCTGTCTACGACATGGACTCCAGTCACCCTGACGTTCAATCCGAATAATCCCAACGACATTCAACAATTTGGCATTCAAATCGGGAGCACCTCTACACCCGTGACCATCTGGTTCGACGATGTGACGTTCACCCAGGGGAATACCCCCACGCCCACGAATACATTGCCTCCGGGTGTGCCGACCAACACGCCCACAGCAACACCTTGCAACGCGTCCAGTGTCCAAACAAGTTATCCCTTCGACACCAGCCTGGATTGCTGGCATGTGGACACCTCAAGCCAAGCGGTTGTGAGCTCGTTTATGATTTCCAACACCCAAGTCCATTCTGGAAGCGGCGCTCTCCAAGTCGCTGTCACCGAGCCGGCTACTGCCGCCAATGTCCAGTTTGAGTTGCAATATACACCTGCTCAGGTATTGACCGGTGTCACCATCAGCGCTTGGTTATGGGTTGATCCCAGCTTTATCGGAGGCCAGGTACAAGCGTTCGAACAAAGCGGCGGCAGCTGGAAGTGGGACAGCGGGGGATGGATTACCTTCGACGCCACCAACACTGGCCAATGGATATCAATCACATACACCCCGAATTGGACTGGCGGCGATTCCACCCAAGTCCAGCTATTCGGGTTCCAGTTTTATAACATGCCCACGAATACCACGGGTAACATCTATGTGGACGATGTGACGCTGACTTTTGCTAACACCCCCACGTTAACTTCCACGCCGACGATAACCAACACACCAGTAGCCGGAGTGCCCACCGCCACTCCTACTAATACTCCTATCGCGCTTACGGGTGAGGTGTGGACATTTGAGGATAATGGGACTGATGGCTGGTACGTCGCTTATCCCGGGGATGATTCCGTTGCGGTAACAAATATAACCAGTTTCGGCGGAACAACCGATACCAGCACCTATGGTTTGGATATAGTAATGGCGGGCAATGAAAATGATGTCCAAGCCGAAGTAAACAGCGGTCCTCCTGGGGCCACGGCCACTTTGCCGATTAATTTCCAGCAATATAATCTTACAGGCGTCAGTTGTCAGGCTTGGTTTAATTCCAACCTTTGGACAGGAAACACGAATGTGTTCACAGGCTTATACGTAAAAGCCAACGGCAATGCCTACGGGGGGACCTATGGTTTGGGTGCGACCGGCCCGCAAAATACATGGATTAACAACCCTGCGGGAACCTACCCTTATGATGGTTGGAACGCGTTGACTTTTGCGCCCTCCGGCGGTACCTGGACGACGGATAATACGAACGTGACGACGGTTGGCATTGAGGTGAATTTAGGAGCCTCGGTGCCTGGGGACTTTGTGATTGACAACGTACAGCTTTATTAAGAAGTAGTCCTGTTTGACAAAGGCGGTCCGCTATTGGCGGACCGCCTTTTTTTTAGCGTACCGGGCGTAATGGACGGCCCGGGGTAAAAGACCCCTAGGTTGGCCGAAATCCCATCGAAAGTCCCACCCGGAGTTGGTTTTCTTCCTAAAACGAATAACGGCCTTGTGGTATCATTTAAAGGTTCTCATAATTAAAGCTTGATTTTATCAATGGCGGCCGGCTGTGGATTCACGGCTTAGACCTTCCTGAATAAATGGACGAGGGGAAAATGAAAAACAAACAAAGTTGGATGGTTTGGACATTGCTCACTGCGGCTGCGGCCGGGGCCCTGTTCGTGGGTTGCACGAGAACCATATCCGTTCCGGCGTTGCCACCCTCCGCGAATACGTCTCCCACCAATACCCAAACGCTGACAAATACACCCACCCCGACGCCTACCCTAACCCCAACATCAACCCAAACACTAACAAATACACCCACCCCATCGCCTACTTCAACCCTAACCCCGACATCCACGCTCACGTCGACGTACACGCTTATCCCCACGATTGACCCAAGCATCACCCCAACCTTAACCTTCACTATTACTCTCACCCCTACGCCCACGGCTACTTTCACTTTCACTTCCACGCCCTCCCTCACCCTGACTTCAACGGTCTCTACCACCTCCACGAATAGCTCCACCCCAACCTTTACCAGTACCCCCACCTCAACGCCGACGTTAGCTCTGTGTGCCGATCCGGCCATGATCGCCGACATGGATTGTACGCAGGGTGGGGGGGTCCCGGTCAGCCAAATCATCCTCATGGTGGACGCCAACGGGAATACCAGGAACGGGACTTGGTTCGTTTATGATAACGCAAAAACCCGGGCAGGTTGCCCTGATACGCAAAATCCCCTCAACCTGACCACCGGTTATATAGGCAATGGCATGGAATGCACGGGGCAAGTCAATGGTTGTCCTCCAACCATGGCAGGGAATGCCCCTGCGAGTTTCGGCTTCTTTTTCGTCGCCCAGCCGGGTTATGGATTCCCCCCCGTTTATGACGCGGGCTCCCTGGGTTACACGGGCATCAGTTTCTGGGCCATGGCGAAACCCACATCCTTAACCTACCTTAGTCCTCCCCTTTGCGGGAACGCCTTGCCTTGCCAGTTCGTGGTTCAATGGCTAAGTGGAATGACCACGCCGACCGGGAACTTGATGATTCCCCTGACGAAAAGTTGGAAGCAATATACGATTTATTTCGACCAGTTTAATACCGGAGGCACCCCTGTGGATCCTACCGCTTTATTGTTGTTAAGTTGGGGGCCTTGGACCGAAGGCAATTATCCATTCACCTACGATATCGTGGTAGACGAGGTCAAATTTGTTTCGGGCTCCGATCCCGCCCCGCCCACCCCCGTTCCGGCCGGGATGATCGATAGCAGTTCTGTTTTCTCACCAGGAAACCCGAATGCCATTAACGAAGTCTCCGGCCCCTTGGGAGTTCCGCCTAACTATTGGTTCACCTACGGCGCAGCGAGCTGTCCTTCCACCGTGACGACTTTCAACCCATGGGGGGCGTCTTTTTTCAGGTCCATGAACACGGATACCTCCGGCAATCCGGATCTTTGGTGCGTAGATTATGCCGGTACTGGTGGCGGAAATATCGGGTTTGGTGTCTCCGCGGGAGGCAACGGGACCACACCTTTAGACATTAGTCAGGGAGGCCTGTATTCAAACATTGAGTTCCTTTGCAAAGAGGGGCCCACGGGCGGTGCCGGCGCCACGAATTGGAATTTAGTAACCACAAATTCAAGCGGTACCGCTGGTTCTTGGCCCGTGACTTTGACCACGAGCTGGCAGAATTTCTCACAACCTTTTACGGCCTCAGCTGGGTTTTCACCCCAGTATGTATTGCAATTCATCTGGCAGTTTCAGGGAACGGGAGCATTCGACCTGATGCTGGACAACATCCAGGTCTATTAACACTTTCGACAACTAAAAGCCCAAGGCCGGTTCCAGCCTTGGACTTTTTTATTGTATTTCAACCCTTTTCTGCGATCTTCTTCAATGATTTCGAAGCGGTTCCCATGGCAGGGTTGTTTCAAGATTTTCATTGTTCTTTCAGAAACTGTTTAGGAATTTTAAAATTTTTTAGGGAAAAGGTTCCTTTTCTCCGTTATGCTTTCCTCCTGTCAACCAAGTCCTGAACCATGGGAGGAAAATATGAGGCGTATCATCCAAATCGCGGCGGCGTGCCTGGCGTTGGCGCTGTTATTCCAGGCGGGTTGTTTCCCGAAACCCGGGGAGAAAGCCGTCCGGGTGGCGGTTTTCACCACCGACCCCATCCTGATCAAGATCCTGAACGACACCATCAAGGGAATCGAGTCCCGCCACCCGGGCCTCAAGATCCAAATGGAAAACATCCCCTACAACCAGTACATGGACAAGATCACCATGGAAATGGGCGCCAACGACGCGCCGGACGTGATCAGCGTGGAGGCCAGCAACTTCGCGGACATGTACACCCGGGGCGCCTTCGAGAACCTGATGCCCTATTTCCAAGCCGACAAGATGGACCCCAAGGACTATTACGCCTCGGCCCTGAGGCGCTACAGCCCCGACGGCGGGCTTTACGCCATCCCCACCGACATCGCCCCCACGGGTCTGCTTTACTACAATAAGAAGCTTTTCGACGAGGCCGGGGTGCCCTATCCCGACCTCAAATGGAAATGGCCGGAGCCTTTCCTCACCTACTGCAAGAAGCTCTCGAAGAGGGACGCCAAGGGAAAGACCACCCAGTGGGCCTTCGCCGACCCCTACGGCACCAACGCGGATGACTTCATGTTCAGCAACGGGGGATACTTCATGGACAGCGAGGACCACCCCACGCGCCTGGCGATGGACACGCCCCGGGTGCTGGAGGCCTACCGCTTCCGCTGGGACATGAGCTACACCTACCACGTGTCGCCCACCTACAGCGAGATCCAGAACTTCAACTTCGGAAACGGCGCGGAGCACATGTTCATGAACGGCCTGGTGGCCATGATGTGCTCGGGCGTATGGCACACGGTGGGCTTCCTCCAGAAGAAGGATTTGGAGTTCGACGTGACGGAATTCCCCATGGGACCCCACGGGGACCGGGGCTGGGGCACCGGGGGGACGGGCTGCGCCATGTGGAAGGGCTCCAAGAACAAGGCTCGGGCCTGGGAAGTGATCAAGGAACTGGCGGGCGCGGACCTGGTGACCCAATTGACCCAAACGGGCATGCTCCAGCCGGCGCTCCTCAAAGTGGCCAATTCGGACGCCTTCCTGAAGAGCCCCGGGGCGGCCAACAAGAAGATCCTCCTGCAGATGCCGCAATATTCCCATTACTCGCCCTTCCTCAAGGGCTGGAGCGAGATCTGGAACGGCCAGGTGGGCCCGGGCATGGACCCGGCCTGGATGGGGAACAAGACGCCCGAGGAGGTCGTACCCCAACTGAACGCGGCGATCAACAAGAAGTATTTCGGGAAACCGTAAAAGAAAAAAGCTAAACCGAATCATTCGCCACATGCCAATCTTCCATGAAGCTTAAAAAGAGATTGGTATCGTACCGATCTCCAATAATTTTTATGGATGATCGGCACGGATTCAGGGGATGACTTTAAATAAATTTGTGGTAGTTTTTCGATCTATGAAAATCCACAATCATTCATAATTCAAAATTGAGAATTCATAATTTTAGTTAAAGGTTCCCATGATCACGTTTGATCCCGATAAAAAACTGTTCCGGCTGGACGCCAAGGGCTTTTCCTGCCTCTTGGGCGTCCCGCCCCAGGGCGGCCTGCACCACCTCTATTGGGGCCCGCCATTGGAGAAATGGGTCACCGAAAAGCTTTTCCTGGATTGGCAGGTTAAGACGGCGAATAACAGCCCCAACGCCGCTTACGAGGCTTACAACCGGGAATTCGCCGACTTCGGCCACAACGACCTTCGAACCCCGGCCTTCCTGCTGGAGCAGTCGGACGGGTCGCGCGTGAGTTTTTTCACCTACCTTCGCCATGAGATCCTAGCCGGCAAACCGGCCTTTCCGGGCCTGCCCTCCTCCACGGTGGAGAAAGAAGACGAGGCCCGAACGCTCGTCATCACCCTGGCCGATGAGGCGGCGCAGCAGGAACTCACCCTTTATTACACCCTCTATCCCGAATGGGACATCCTCATCCGGCGGACCCGCCTCCTCAACCAGGGAACCGGGCCTTGCCGAATCCTGAAGCTCATGAGCCTGGGATTAGACCTTCCGGCGGCGGACTACAAACTCATCAGCTTCGGAGGCGCCTGGGCGCGCGAACGCCATTTCCAGGAAAGGCCCCTCCTGCAGGGGATCGTCCGGCTGGAAAGCCGCCGGGGCATTTCCTCCCACGACCTGAACCCCTTCGTCATGGTCGCCAAAGCGGGGGCCGGGGAGGAGGAAGGCAGGGTTTACGGCCTGTCCCTGGCCTACAGCGGCAATTGGCTCCTGGAGGCCGAGGTTTATCACGACCACCGGCTGCGCTTGAACAACGGGATCAACGACTTTGGTTTCAAATGGACCCTGGATCCGGGGCAGAGTTTCACGACGCCCGAGTGCGTGACAAGCTATTCCGAAAAGGGCTATGACGGCCTCAGCCAGGCGTTCCATAGGTTCGTCCGGCAAAGAGTGGCGAGAGGCACCTGGCGCGACAAACCCCGGCCCATTCTCATCAACAACTGGGAGGCCACTTATTTTAATTTCAAACATGAAGATATTGTCCGAATTGGAAAATCCGCCAAGGAATTGGGCGTCGAACTGCTGGTGTTGGACGACGGCTGGTTCGGGGAACGGGACAAGGACGATTCCTCACTAGGGGACTGGTTCGAGGACCCCAAGAAGATTCCAAAGGGATTGAAGGGTCTCGGGGAGGAACTTCACGGCCTGGGACTCCTGTTCGGGATTTGGGTCGAGCCGGAAATGGTCAGCCCGAGGAGCCGCCTGTACGAGAAACACCCGGACTGGTGCCTGCATGTGCCGGGACGGGAGCGCAAGACCGCCCGCGACCAGTTGGTGCTGGACATGGGGCAGAAGGAGATCCGGGACTTCCTCTTCGAGACCCTGTCCCGGGTGTTCGAGGAGGGAAAGGCCGATTACGTGAAATGGGACATGAACCGCCCCCTCAGCGAGGTGGGGAGCCTTGCCCTGCCGCCCCACCGGCAATCCGAGGTGTCCCACCGTTACGTGCTGGGGCTTTACGAGTTGATGGAGAGGCTCAATAAAAGGTTTCCCGGGGTCCTCTTCGAGGGCTGCGCGGGCGGCGGCGGCCGTTTCGACCTGGGCATCCTGAGCTACCACCCCCAAATCTGGTCCTCGGACAACATGGATGGCTTGGACCGGATGTTGATCCAGTACGGGACCACCTTCGGCTACCCGCCCATCGCCCAGGGCTCCCACGTTTCCTCCTCGCCAAACCACATCACCAAGAGGGAATCGCCCCTCAAGTGGCGGGCCCACCTGGCCATGTCGGCCAATTTCGGCCTGGAACTTGACGTTTCCGAATGGAGCAAGGCCGAACGGAAGGAAATGGCCGGGTATATCGCCCTCTATAAGGAAATCCGGGAAACCGTGCAGTTCGGGAATTTCCACCGGTTGGAAAGCCCCTACGGCACTGAAAGGTGCTCCTGGATGTTCACTAGTCCCGGCTTGAGGGAAGCACTGCTGTTCGTGTTCCAGGTGAAGCCTCCCCAGGAGCCTTCCGCGGTAAAACCCATCCGCTTGAGGGGTTTGGATCCAAACCAGTATTATGAAATACTTGGAAAAAAATTGTTTTTTACGGGGAAGAAACTCATGGAGAAAGGCTGGCTGCCGGAGACCTTCCGGGCCGGGAACATTCCCGGTCCGCTGCATTGCGGTTTATTCCGGATTCAGGCGAAAGGCTGATGACAGTTAAGGATGAGTGGCAAACCATCGGCCGGGAAAGACCAGCGGTTCTTCTAAAATAGTAATAGTGAAGGGAATTGAAAATGAAACGGATTTTAACCTTTGGTCTGGCAGTTGCTTTACTTCAATGTTGGACGGTTTACGCCCAAATCGATAGAAAAGACGAATTTAATAAACCTAGTAATGAAAAGAACAACAACCAGCCAGCGGAAGCGACAGTAGAAAAGCCGGCCAGGCCCGCTCCGGCTGTGGCGGCGCCAAGCAAACCGGTAAGAATTGATATCAGCAAACCTGCTTTCCGGAATAATAGCGGTCCGTCCCGCCCGAGCCAGCCAGCCCCCCAAGTTTCCCAACCCGCGCCCCAGGATTCCAATCCAGCCCCCCAAGCCCCCCAGCCCGCGCCCCAAGCCGCCAAGCCGGCCCCACAGGTTGTTTACCAGCATAAGGTCGGTGTCGCCGGCACGTTCGACAGCGCGGCCATCCGGCAGCAGCCCAATATCCACTGGAACACCCGGCCCGCCATGGCTGTCAATGCCACCCAATTCGTGACTGTGGCCCCCACCAACAACGTGGCCCACCACCACCATCCCTTCACGGCGGGGTACGTCCGCAAGAAGCTCCAGAAACTGGGGGTGACCAGCCTGGCCCATTTCATCACCGACCGCCAACAAATAATGGTCGCGGACAAGGGCCATTCGGCCATCCGTTTCCCTCAAAAGGGACCCGACCGCCAGCCCCTGACGGCCACGGTCATCCCGGCGAAAAGCTTTAACGATCCGGACGTGCTCAATCACATGAACCTGATCCATGGCGATGAAATGACGCGGCAAATGAACCAGCTGACCCAGACTGAACTCCGGGCGAAACATTATTACTGGCACAGCGGTGACGGGTTCAATTACTGCCATTATGTGGACAACTGGGGCTACCACTGGTACGGATGGTACCTGGGCGACAGGTGTTTTTGGACCCGCTATTACCAGGACCGCTCGTGGTTCTACGACTCGGATAACGACCGCTGGTGTTTCTGGGACAACGGTTACTGGTGGTGGCAGGATCCCTACCACGTGGCGGACCTGTATTTTTACTCCAACGGGCAGTACATTCCCTGCGATTCCGCCAAGGACACCTTGGTGACCGCGACCCAGGCGGTCAACGAATCCGTTTATACCAGCCCCGACGGGACCCGGATGGTGAAGGTGATCACGGATACCAGCGACGCGTTCCTGTTTGACGCGGCCATCCCGCCTACCTTCAGCCCCATTTACCTGGCTTCCCAGGTGACGGGGGTGAAATTTTCAAACCCTTCCGACAACCAGCCCCTGGAGATCATGGTCACCCTGAACGACGGGAGCTTCGACCTGTACGACAGCCAGGGAAATCCCCTGAACTTCGGCGACGCCGACGCCCAGCCCGCCGGGGGGAATTAAAGGCTTCCTGCGCCGATTTTCTATCCCTTCACCACCAGGATCTGCCTGAGCTCGAACACCGGTTCCACCAAATCCTGCTGGTTACGCATGACCTCGTCGATGTCCTTGTAGGCCCCCGGAATCTCATCCAGAACGCCCTCGTCCTTGCGGCACTCGACGTCCCTGGTCTGCTCCAAGAGGTCCTTGACACTAAACTTGCGGCGGGCCTCGCCCCGCGACATGCGGCGGCCCGCACCGTGTGAACAGGAGCAGAAGGATTCCGGGTTTCCCTTGCCCCGCACAATGAAGGACTTCGTGCCCATGGAACCTGGAATGATGCCCCATTCACCCTCACCGGCACGCACCGCGCCTTTGCGGGTCACCCAGACTTCCCCTCCAAAATGTTTCTCCCGCGCCACGTAATTGTGGTGGCAGTTGACTTCCTTGAAGCGCTGGAGGGGGACCCCTTCGTTGAACAATCGGGAGAGGATTTCCAGGATCCGGTCCATCATCTCCACGCGGTTCTGGAGGGCATAATCCTGGCACCAGCGCAGGTCCTCCAGGTACTCGGCGAAGGCATCACTATCCTCCGTTAGGTAGGCCAGGTCCGTGTCCGGAAGCTGGATTTTACCGGCGATCATGAGGGATTTAGCCTCCTGGATGTGCCGCTCGGCCAGGCGGTTGCCCACGTGGCGGGAACCACTATGAAGCATGATCCAGACGTTCTTTTCAGCGTCCAGGCAAACTTCGATGAAATGGTTGCCGCCGCCGAGGGAACCCAACTGACGCAGGGCGGTTTTTTCCAAGGTGGCGTCCAGGTGGCGGCTGTGCCTCTTTTTCCAGCCTCCCCAGCGGCCCACCGAGGATGTGACGTTCCGGTTGCCCTCGAAACCCACGGGCACGGCGTTCTCGATGTGGGAGCGGATATCCCGCGCCCGGTCCGCGACTTTTTCGGGATCCAGGCCCGTCTGGACCGCCATCATTCCGCAGCCAATATCCACCCCCACGCAGGCGGGAACAATGGCGCCCCGGGTGGCCACCACCGAGCCCACAGTGGCGCCCTTGCCCAGGTGAACGTCGGGCATGACGGCCACGTGCTTGAAGACGAAGGGAAGGGAAGCGGTGTTTTCCAACTGCCTTAAGGTGTCCGGATCCACCTGGGATTCCGGGACCCACATCTTGATGGGAAAGGGAGCGCGGTGGATCTCGGCTTGAATGGGCATGATCGGGCCTCGGAAACCTTACGCCGGTTTTTACATTGTTTCTTAGGGTCTGATTACTTCGCGACGATCAACAGCGCCGAGAAAGCCGGCACGTCGATCTTTAGTTCCGCGCCCGTGGCGGTCTTAGGGCCCGAGTCGTACAACCTCTTGCCCATGCTTTCGGCCAGCGTGTAAACATGGTAGCCGGAAACCGCTTCCGGCATAGTCACGACGGTTTCCAGGTCCGTATCGTGGTTCTTGTTAACCAGGATGACGTAGGTTTTCGCCGTGTCCTTGGCCGCGAAGGAATAGAGGTCCGGGTTGGAACTGGTGCAGTCCACGTAGTTCCCGCCCACCTTGGAGCCCTTGTCATCGTAGTTGCTGTAGAGTTTTTGGCCGAGGAAAACGTAGTTGCCATCCCAGGCGTTGCCCCAGTCGCAGGCCAGGTCCATGCCTTCCCGCATGAAGATGCCGAGGTTCACGGTCTCCAGCAGGCCGCCGTGGTAGTAATGGGAGCTGGAGGGGTAGTACTCGGTCATGGCCAGCTTGGTCCCGGGGTAGGTTTTCTCGATGATTTTCTTCAGCTTGGGGATGAGCCCAGCCCAAGGGTCCCATAAGTACGGCTTCAACTCCGGCAAGGCGCACCAGCTGTCCGGACTCTCGAAAGTCGGGTCGTAGAAAATCCTCAAGGCGTCGAACTGCTTGGGGGTCAACACCGGATCATAGGGAAAATCCCCCAATACGTTGATTTTCTCACCCTTCCCGTTCTTGCCCCAGACCTCGGGGAAGCCGTGGTCGTCCACGTAGTCAATCAGCCTTTTACCGGCTTTTTTGGAGCGCTTGGCCATCTCGCTGAGGAAATACTCGAACTGGGAGACGTTTCCATGGGCTTTCCGGTCGGTCCAGCGCAGGTCCTCGGTCTTGAGGCCGCTCTCCCCTATCTGGTATCCCTTCTCGCCGCCGGGCATGTAGTCCCATGCGGAGCCCGCCAGCTCCTTTGCACCCCAGGCCACCATGCCGATGACCTTCGAGTCGGGGTCGGCGGATTTCACCGCCTCCGCGTATTGGGCGTTCAGGTTCACCATGTCGTCATAGCCGATGCCCTTGGGGTTCACGTCCCGGTGGGTCCAGCACCACAGCCCCGGCTCGTTGTCCATCTGGTAGAATTTGACGCCGCCCTTGGAGGCGGAGCCGAAACTCTTGACGCAGGCCTCCACCCATTCCTTCATGAAAGCCGGGTCCGACTTGACGTAGTTGTAGTTGGGGTCGTTGTCCCAGACGAACTTGTTGCCGGGCAATTGGCCGTTGCCGGCGCCCTGTCCGTCGCTTCCAGCCTGGCCGGGATACTTGGAGGTCGGGAAGGAACAGAGTTCCGGCCCGCCCTTCGGGGGGGCCTTGGCCACCCAGCCGATGATGGGGATGGTCAGGATGGGCTCGGCTCCGCCCTTGAAGGTGTCCTCGATGAACTGGTAATACTGCTTGTCCTTCTCGGGAGCGCCGGGGCCCGCCTTGGACGTGTTGAGGAAATACCAGTCGGAGCCGCGGTTGTCCGCGTCCTCCTTCCAATTGTAGTTGGTGGTGGCGTTGCCGCCCCAGCGGTTCAGGGTCCCGCCGGCTTTCTTGAGGCTCCCGGAGGACATGTAATTGAAACCGAATATATAGGGTGAAATGGCATGGCCCAGCTTGCCGGAAAGCGTCACTTGAGCCTTCGCCGAGGCCGCAGGGGCCGCCGTGACGGTCACGGATTGGTAGGAAGAAGTCTGTTTGCCGCTCGCCGCCGCCACTCCCACTATGTGGGAACCGGTACCCGGAAGGACGGATAGGGGGAGCTTCACCTTCCTTTTAGCGGCGCCTTCCACCCGTCCTGCCGCCTTCCCGTCCACCGTCACCAGATACTTTTCGACGTCCTCGTCGTTGGACTTGTCCCAAACCACTTCCACGCCGCCCGACACCCTCAGCCAGCCCAGGTTTTCCACCGGAGTGAGGAGTTGGGCGTTCGTAAAGTAGATTTTATCCAGGTGAACGTAAACGGGCTTGTTGTTGGGGTAACTTCCGGCCAGGTCGAGGCGGATGGTCTTGACTTGGGACGCGTCCAGCTTGGCGAGGTCCGGGACCGAGGCGAAGGGAACGACCACCCGAGTCCAAGTTTCCCCGATTTTGTGGCCCTCCGCGAAATCTGAAAGTTTCACCGTGCCGGAGGCGGAGGAATCCGTGGTACCGATGATCGCCAGGTTCATGTCGATGTCCGGGTCGTTGGACCTGGCGTAAAGCACCACGTACTTGGCTTGGGAGAGGTCCAGAGCGCTCCAGGAGTTGTTGAAAGCGATGCCGCCGCCCGCCCAGCGTTTGCCCCAGAACTGGTCGGTGGCGCTGGTGACGGAGACGAACTCGAAAGACAGGCAGTTGCCGGAATCCTCACCATCGTAAATCACCCATTCGGGATGGTCGCCGAGGGTTTTGGGGTCGATTTTTTCCTTGCCGACGTCCGGCCGCAGGACGAACTTGTGCTGGTCACCCACGCAAAGGATGCTGACTCCTCCCTTTCCGTCCTTGCCGGAGGCGTCGGCCCAGCAGGGCCCGAAGAAGGAGATGTCTTCATCCGCCCGGACCAGGCTGGGCAGGATCATGAGGAAGGCTATGAAAGAAAAAAGGATTTTACGCATGTCAGGGACTCCTTGGAGTGGAATGAAGCGGCATTATAGCAGGCAATAGGACGGCCAAACTATAAATGGAAATGCGGGGATTGAAGCGGGAAAAAGGATGCTTTTCCAGGGAAGCGCTTTTGAATAATATGAAACTTATTTCAATTTGTTTCATTGCTTGAAACAAACACTTCCAGTAAAACTCGACAGGCGTTTGGGAATGGATTAGCCGTTATTCCGGAATATTTTTTATCCGGGTAAAACCCCGGCCTTTTATATAAACTACCACACTAATTACAGCTTACTTTATTGATTTTAATGAGCTTTAGGGGCTTTATGACGGAGAAAAAATCAATCGCAAAATCCATGGTTCGGGAACGGTTGAGGTTCGATTCCGACTGGCGGTTCCACCTGGGGGACGTGCCGGGTCACTCCTACGCCATTCCCATCAAGAATTGGCGCTTTCAGGTGGTCGGCAAGGAAAAACCAAAAAACTTCAAAATGGCGGCCCCGAATTTTCCCGACCGGAATTGGAAAACTATCCAACCCTGGAAGAACGCCTTCGGCCCGAAACCGGGCTTTGGCTGGTTCCGGACCCTGTTACCGGACGCACCCGGCCCCGGCCGGATTCTTCATTTCGTCTCCATTTGCAACGACGGAACCATCTTTCTCAACGGCCGGAAGCTTTTGCATCACGAGATTTGGACCGACCCCTTTGACGTTTCCCTGGATCCAGCCTGGAACCAGGGCGGCCCCAACCATTTGGCGGTCCTGGTGAAAAGCCACTGGGGGGGTGGATTTATCGGAAACACGGACCTGGAACTTCCGGTGCCGCCGGTCACATGGGAAGGCCCGGCCTCCCTTCCTTTCAACAACCGGAGCTGGAGAAAAATTCACCTGCCCCACGATTTCGTGGTGGAGGGAAGGTCCGGCCAGAAAACCAACGACCCGGCCCACGGTTTCCTTCCCAAGGGCGTGGGTTGGTACCGGAAGGAATTCGAGATTCCCGCGAAGGACCGGGGGAAAACCCTCTGGATCGATTTCGACGGGGTTTTCCGCAACTGCCGGGTTTGGCTGAACGGCCGCCTTCTGGGGCGGCACCGCAGCGGATACACTAGCTTCCGGTTCGACATTACCGACGCGGTGATGTATGGCGGAAGAAACGTCCTGGCGGTTCGGGTGGATGCGCGGGGTCATGAGGGATGGTGGTACGAGGGCGGAGGCATCTACCGGCACGTCTGGCTCAACAAGGCCAACCCTCTGCACGTGGAACCCTGGGGTGTTTACGTAGTTTCCACTCTCAAGGACAACAAGGCGGATCTTTCCATCCAAACAACTGTCACCAACAAGTCCCAAACCGGCACTTTCTATAAATTGACCTCGGAGATCTTGGACCCCAAGGGAGAAAAAGTTCTCAAGATTTCAAGCCGGGGAAAACTGTCCCAAGATAGCCGAAAGGAAATCCTTCACAAAGTAATCCTGAGCAGGCCCCTTCTTTGGTCTTTGGAGAATCCCCGTTTGTACAAGATGGTAACAAAAATAGAAAAGGACGGCCGTTGGGTGGACCGGGTGGAGACATCTTTCGGCGTGCGCTCCATCCGTTTCGACAAGGACAAGGGTTTCTTCCTGAATGGAAAGCACGTCCTGCTCAAGGGGACCTGTAACCACCAGGACCACGCCGGCGTGGGTGTCGCACTGCCCGACCGGCTATTCACCTACCGGCTGGAAAAACTCAAGGAAATGGGATCCAACTCCTACCGCTGTTCCCACAATCCGCCGGCTTCGGAACTGCTGGAGGAATGCGACCGGCTGGGCATGCTGGTCCTGGACGAGAACCGCCACCTGGGCGATTCCCGGGAAGTTCTTTCACAACTCACGAGCATGGTCCTGCGGGACCGGAACCATCCAAGTATCATCGCCTGGTCCCTTTGCAACGAGGAGGGCAAGCAGGGTACGGAAGAAGGGCGGAGAATGGGGATGGCCATGAAGAAAACCCTGCTCAAGCTCGACAAGACCCGGCCCATCACCTGCGCCATGAACGGCGGGTGGGGGGAAGGCCTGACCCATGTGGTTGACCTGCAAGGATTCAACTACAACATCGTGCAGTACGACCCCTTCCGGGCCCAACACCCCCGGATGCCCATGTTTGGAAGCGAGACAGGCAGCACGGTTTCGACCCGGGGCATTTACCAGACCGACCGGAAAAAAGGATATGTAAGCGCCTACGACGTGAACCACACCGAATGGTCCACGACCGCCGAGAATGCCTGGCGGCCCGTGGTGGAGAGGCCCCACATGGCCGGGGTTTACGTTTGGACCGGGTTTGACTACAAGGGTGAGCCCACACCTTACGGCTGGCCCTGCGTTAATTCCCATTTCGGCATCCTAGATCTATGCGGTTTTCCCAAGGACAACTTCCACTATTACCGGGCCTGGTGGGGGGACAAACCCGTCCTCCACCTTTTCCCCCATTGGAATTGGAAGGGAATGGAAGGGAAGCAAATCGACGTCTGGTGCCACACGAACCACGACCAGGTGGAACTATTCCTCAACGGGAAGTCCCGGGGAATCAAGGAAATGCCGAGAAACGGGCACCTGGAATGGAAGGTCTGGTACGTGCCCGGGGTGTTGAGGGCCAGGGCCTACCGGAAAGGGGTTTTCACGGAAGAAACCTTGGTGGAAACAACCGGTTCGGCGGCCGCTATCCGGTTGACCCCCTATTGCAAGGAACTCCAGGCGGACGGGGAGGACCTGGCGCCGGTAACGGTTGAAATCCTGGACGAAAAGGGAAGGTTGGTCCCGACCGCCGACAATGAAGTTAAATTCCAGGTCCGGGGGGCGGGCCAGATCGCGGGGGTCGGCAACGGGGACCCCTCTAGCCACGAGCCTGATAAATCTGACAAACGAAAAGCCTTCAATGGCCTCTGCGCGGTTTACGTACAGGCCGGGGAAAAACCGGGGAGGATCACCCTGACCGCGAGGTCGAAAGGTTTGAAGCCGGCCGCGGTAGTCCTAGTGACCAAAAAGAATTAATAATTTGTTTGGAAATGTCCTGAAATAAAAAAGGCGGCCTTATTACAAGGGCCGCCTTTTTTACTTATAGCAGATTAATAAAGTTCCACGTTGTCCAGGTACAAGGTACTGGTGTTCCAGGTCGAGGAGCCGCCCCCTGATTGAAATTGAACCCCGAATTGTTGAACACCCGTGGCGACATAAGTCACGGGAAGGGTCAAGTCCAATTGAACCCAGGTACCCGCAGTCGATATGTTCGTATAAGCACTTTGTGTCCAGCCACCGCTCCCATTCACGAAAAGAACGCCACCCGCGTTATTCGAGAGGAGCGGATTGCAACTCACCTGTGCCCTGAAACCTGATAACCCCAGGCTTGTCCAATCGGTATTGGTGGTATAGGTATATAACAATTCCTCGACCTGGTTGATTCCGCTGTAGGTCACAGTCACGCCCAGGCAGCTAACGGAGCCGCCGTAACCAGGGGATTCCAAAACCAAATCGGAAGTTGTTACCGCTCCGTTACTTGGGACTGAGGACCATCCAGAAGGAATACCCCCGATATCGAAATACATCGAGTTGGCGGTGGAGGGTGTGGCGGACGAAGTGAAGGTCGGGGTTGGTCCCGCAGGAATAGTGATCGTAATGTCATCCACGTAGAAATTACCGGAGGCGCCCACGGGGATGCTGTATAACTGCAGATATAGCCCCATGACCGAGGCCGGAATGGACGCGCCGGTGCAACCGGCGGTCGAGGGCAATAGGGTAACCGGGAACCAGGAACCCGTTCCCGGGCTGCCTTTCCAAGCGTTATCCCATCCGCAACCGGGATTGGTTT
This sequence comes from candidate division FCPU426 bacterium, assembly GCA_963847625.1. Taxonomy (GTDB): domain Bacteria; phylum Oederibacteriota; class Muellerivitia; order Muellerivitales; family Muellerivitaceae; genus CAWCKJ01. The sequence goes on from CAWKAR010000039.1 coordinate 179,306, forward strand.
CGGCCGGTTGGATGGCCCCGCAACCCGCCAAAGTGGTATCCAAGTAACAATTAAAGACGATGGTGGCCCCGCCGAAATTCTGCGCCGCCGCGTAATTTAGAACCAAGTTGATGCTTTGGGTCGAGGTGGTGGTGTTGTGAATAGACACGGCAAATGAACTGCTCCCATTATGGTGTTGTGTCGTGGAGAGGCCGTAATTGATGATGATGCTTGCCGGGCCGCCGTTGGCCGGAACAACCGACCAACAATCCGTCGAAGTTTCGAAGGTATAGGTGGCCTGGAAGTTGACCCCGGCACAGGAGGGGGTATTCGTGATGGTAGGAGTCAGGGTGATCGTCGGCGAGAGTGTGAACGTCGGGGTATCGGTGAGTGTTGGGGTATCGGTGACCGTTGGCGTGTCGGTGAAAGTTAATGAGGGAGTGGCAGGATTCCAGGTATTGGTTAAAGTGTTGGTAATCGTCGGCGTGGGTGAATTCGTCGGCGTCCCGGTCAGCGTCGCTGTGTTGGTGGGAGTTCTAGTGAATGAAGTTGTTGCTGTGGGGGTAAGGGTTTTGGTAGGGGGGAAAGTCGGAGAAACCACCTGGTGGCAGCCTTCCGTGGAAATCCAAATCCCTTGCAAGAGCAGAAATATTACCGGAACCAACCATGTTAAGCGCTTCATCTTCACTCCTCCTTCGGAATCAATCCATTCAGAACTTAAATTATACACCCACTCAAACTTATTTAAGACTATCCAAGACTTTTCAGCCTCAGTATTTCAACATTAATGACCGTACTCAGCCTTTGTTTCCTTCCTTAAGATTCAAGGTTTCTCCGGGACGAATTGCAGTACCGTGATTGAATAAGCTGGAAAAACATGATCAAAACCTTGTGGCCCACCTTCCAGGGTGAAGGACTTAGGGGGCTCATCCGGGTCTGCGTGGTACGGTGGGGTTTCAGTTTCCCAATTATAGTTGGTTTTGTCGAAACTCCAGCCTTTGGTTTTAGGCTTGGCTTTGAAGTCCTTCAGGTTGATGGCGGCCTTGTAGGCATTATCCGGGCTCTTATTCACCACTAAAAGGCCTAGTTTGCCATCGGGCCTGTAATCGGCGTAAACGGCCAAAAAGGCCTCGGGGCTTTGCGCATCCACCATTTGATGGACTTGGTTATCCCCCGGCTTGGACCAATCATTCGTCATCATTTTCATAGTCCAATAATCGGCGCGTTCCTGGTACTGGTAGGGGCCTCCCTCGGCCTGCATATAGCCGTGGTCCCCGCCAGTGGGATCATTGATGGCGCTCCCGCCGTTCAACACATCCCACATCAGAGTGTAGCCCCGGTTACCAAAATGGCAGATGAACTCGGCCAGGTACTGGGCCAGCCATAAGCCATTTTCCAAGTGTACACTGATATCGTTGGGTTTGACGTGGTCCGAAGTGTTGAATTCCGTGATCCAGATGGGGATATTGGCCAAGGCCGGATAGGCGGCGAACTGGGTTTTGATGGAAGAATCCATGTCGTCCATTCCGGATTTCGGGGAAGCCAACAAATCGGCCTTGGCCTGACCCCAGTTGGGGTATTGGTGGATGGAAATGGCATCCACGTATTTTTCCTTTTTATCTTGGGCCAGCCGGTCCACGAAATCCTTGAGGCAAAGCACGCCGTCGTACACGCCCGAAGGGTCGGAAAAACCAACCTGGGCCACCAGGGTTATGGTCGGATCCACGGCCTTCATGGCTTCGTAAAAGAGAATATACCTCCGGGCATAGTCCCTGACGTTGATGGGCCCGCCGGCTTCCCATTGGCCGCCGTTCTCGTTTCCTATCTCCCAATACTTGATGCCGTATTTCCTGGTGATGTTGGCGTACTTGACCCAAGCCGCCGCCAACTTGGGGGTGCCGCTTCCCATGTTGACGATGATGAGGGGTATGCCCGGGGGATCAAGCGACTGCATGAAATCCATGTATTCCTCGAACCCGAAAATCTTCCGGTCGCCCAGTTCGCTGGCCGTGTTGGTGCTGGAAGCCACGATGCAATTGTTGCTCTTCAATGGAAGCGCTTCTTTTTCCATGAAAGCCTGGATCTCGGCAATCGAGTAAGTGCCGTTCTCACCCGCCGTACTCTCGGTCATCAGCACACGCAAGTACTGGGTAGTGACGGGCTGGAAAGACACTTCCTGGAAACCGCCCTTGCCGGTGACACTGACCGCTGAGGTATCCAGCCAGGCGTTTCGTTCCGCACCATAGGGCATCCACTGCCGGCTTTCCTTGGCATCCCAGTATTGTATTGTGAATTTCTTGGCGAAGGGCCAGGCTTTGTTGGCCGCGTTGCCCCAGGTGATGGAGACCTTGTCCACGGGCTTTTGGCTTTGGAAGTCCATGTACATCCACTGGCCATGCGGGTAATCGGTTTCGACATTGGAACGCCAGGCCGTGGTTTTGTCCCCATCGATGGCTTTGGGTGCGTCGTAAAGTTGGCCGTTGTCCTTCATCATGCGGCTGTTGCCGTAATCGGTGTCACTGGGTACCCAGTCCCCGTTGGCGTCATAATCGCCGTTGCCGTTCCAATAGAAGGCGTCGCCCCAGGACCCGCCAGGGTAGCGCAGGAGGAAGTTGCCCGCACCCTGGATCTTATCTTTGACCGGTACCGGACTGGCCCAGCCGTTCGTGTTATTCCCGAAGATGCTGATGGGCCGGAAACTGTTCAGGGTGACGGACGCGTCCACATCGATCGAGGTGGCCGGAGTTTCCGCGTTCAGGAATGGGGGAACGATGAAAAGGAAAAAAAAGAATGCGTAAAAACTCTTCGTCAAGGACCTGCTCCTTACAATGGTATACGTACAAAAAACGATGATTAGTTTCGCGACGGGCATTAGTTTACCTTTCCCCGGGACGGCGTCCAATGTTTACTTCGAGCAAATTTCTTTTCTGTAAAAATTTATCCTGGTTCGTTTACCCTGAACTTATCCAATGGCCTTGTTCTTTCGGGGCAAAAACGGTTTAATGACTAAAATCATCCACTCATCGTTGAAACTTTATTAAACTCATTTCATGATGTTTCAACAAATAAAAACATTTCGGATTGCCGTTTTTTTTTAGTAGAATAAGCCCGCTTCGCCCAAGGACGATTCCCTAGCCGTTGTCTCTGTGGCCTTTCGTCCAAAATAAAGGTGGCTATGACCAAGGTAAAAATTTCCATCCTCTTTCCCGGTTTTCTCGCGGTTGGATTACTGACTGGCTGCGGGGCGATCTTGGTGAACGAGGGTTCGAAGAACGAACCCCTAACGGACGGGTTGAAAAATCCCGAGGCTGCCCAAGCCAAGGTTGTCGTGCCGACCGAGCAAAAGGTCATCGGCAATTTTGAGGACGGCTCCATCCACATGAATCCCAGCCTTTACGGTGCCAAGGGTGCGGGTCTTTGGAGCGACAATACCTACGGGGGGAACACCATAAACGAAGTCTTCGTGGTGGCGGGCGGGGCCAACGGCACCAAGATGGCCGCCCATGTTTTCGGCAAGCTGGTGAACAAGGGCGATAACACCTATCCCGCTTTCCTCCTGGACGGGAAATTCAAGCCGACCGGTTTTTACGACGCCAGTCCCTTTAACGGAATCCGCTTTTATTACAAATCCCCCTCGGGGGACCAGGCCCCTTCCAGGCGCTTCTCCATCCCCATCGCGCCCATCATGCCTTCCTCGGCCGGGGGGAATTGCACGGACGGCTGTTACAACAACTTCGGGATGGATCTTTCTTCCAAGGGGGAATGGGCCCTCGTCACCCTTCCCTTCAGCAACCTCACCCGGCAATCGGGATGGGGCAACACGATCACGCCGCCTGAATTCGCCGAGCACTTGAAGGAAATCCTAGGCATCGAATGGACCCACAACGCGGGCAATACCGCGGGGAGTTACAACATCGATTACTGGGTGGATGAGGTCGTGTTTTTTTGATAAGAATTCCGGAAGAAAAGTTCCGGTATTGAAAAGTTGAAAGCGGTTTAAATTATTGATTCGAGGCTATTTTGATTCTGAGACTTAAGAAAACATCTAAAGGGTTTCTTTTCTTGGCCTTTCTATATATAGGTCCTCTGGTGACAGGCCTTTGGGCGAACCCTTCAGACAATGTGACCTCCGACCAACCCCTTTACCAGCGCGTGAAGGCGTTGGAAGCCTACGGTCTTTTGGATCCTCAAGACCAGGCCGTTCTCGACCAGGGCCGGGTGGTGACGAAACTGGAACTAGGTTTCTTCATGGAGAAGGCCAAGACCAACTATCAATCTTCCCAAGAGTTGCAAATCGTCCTGGCATCCCAAGCTGCATCCACCCCAGCGGCTTCATCCCAGAAGGCCAAGTCCGCGGTGAAACCAATAGCCTCCCCCGCGCCAGCCAAGTCCACCTCTATAGCCACCCCGGCTCCCACGGCGGTTTTACCAGCTACTGTGCCCACGGCCCAGGCGGCGCCAGCCGCGTCCATACCCCCGGCCGCCAACCCGGCGATCGAGAAGGAAATCAACGAACTGCTCAAGCTGCTGGATGAGGAGTCGGACTATCTCCGGACACGGATGGCTTTGACGGACTACCGCCTCCAAGAACAGGAAAAAGAGCTGGAGGCCCTCCAATCCACGCAGGACGACGTTAATTCAGCTTTCCGTAAAGCCAACAAATCGTCCACTTCCACCCATTTCACGTATGAAGCGGACGTCAAGGCGGAAAATTTACACTTGTCGGGAATTACCGTTGTCAGTGCCACCCAAGCGGTGGATGAATTCAACCTGGGCATGTGGAGCGACTTGGGCGGGAAGGGGTCTTTCAGCGTCTATATGTCCAGTTACCTTCAATCCTCGAACGCGTCGGCGGCCCCGGCTTCCCTTTACCTCAACGCCCCCACCCTTAATTACAACCTGGACGGGATGCTTGGCCATTGGAGCAATACTATCGAGGTGGAGTCCTACACTTGGGAAACGGATTACGGGGATTTTACGAGGGGCGCGGCGCCTGGAGCCCTCCGTTTCGAAGACCCCTTCGATGTGAAGAGATATTCAGGAGATAAAAACCAGAAGAACTGGGACGACTATATGACCAACCTGGGATACGTTCCGAGTTCCACTTCCTGGATCACCCAAAACCAAACCACCAAGGTTTTCGACGGGCTTTCCATGGTAGGAACAAGCCTTCCCTTGGTCAGCAAGGACGCGAAAATAAATTTCCTTGTCGGCCGAGTGGATGGCGATGCCCACCAATGGGAGGAGAGCCTCAGATACACCCAGCCCTGGGCAAACGGATTTTTAAATTCCTCTTTCTCGGCGATCTGGGTGAATGACAATGGCTTATCCGCACCCTTAACGCAAGGGAACATGGACATGAAGTCCTACGCTGCGGATTTGGGTTTTGACTTGAAATCCGTGTTTCTGGACGTGGAAGGAGGGTTTACCCAACTTCATACGGGTGTGGTCAATACTAGCCCGGTCAGTTTCTCACAGGTCAACAATGCCGTGGCTCCGACCCTGCAGGCCCCGGCGGGACAGGCGTCCCTCAATCTATACCCCTTGACGCTCTATTACACGGCCATCAGCGAGGAATACTCGAATTTCCAGAGCAAGGTCCTCCTGACGGGTATCCAATTCTGGAAATTCGGATTTCCCGCCAATCCCAATGCCAACAATCCCGTCATGAACGACCAGTTCGGGTTCGTCGGGATGTCGGACGACTTGATCAGCGACCGGCATGGGTGGCGGGCCAACCTGGGATGGAAAGGCCGTCAGGAAAGCTGGACAAAATCCCTGCCGGGTTTCCTGGATGATATGGTCATCAATATGGACGTGGCCCGGAAGACCGAGTACCAGGCCGTGAGCGATGAATTAGGATATAAATCCATCGAGGCCTACGACCTGATCTCGGTTTTTTATCCAGAGAGCACGGGAATTTTCGGGAGCAACATTTGGGACGGGTACAGCGGAATGCATCCCGCTGGACAGTCTTATGTGGACCATATTGAAAGTATCCGTAACGACGGGAATCCTTTCAGGCCCGATGTCATTGAATTTATGGGCCCCCCCCTTACGGAACGCGTTCCCATGATTCTTGCTTATAATCCTAAATATCCAAAAGCTAATCCCGTCGCATTTTCCAACGGGGTGACTTACATTTCCCTGGACCACCTCAAGACATTCAATTACGTCACCTTAACCGCGAAATTACAGCTCAATAAAATGCTTGGCTTGAATACCCCTTTTTACGGCGGTCTTTTCTTCACAGACAATGAAGTCTCAGGCGACACCACTAATCCCACTCTGGTGAACGTACCAGACAAATACCAGCCAGGTCAGACTCTGGCCCATATCCCGAGCCTTTTCGACCAGACCGTTTACGACGCGGCTTTCATGTACGGAATTTTCAAGTACGTCAATCTCCTGGCTGACTACGGGCTGGAACTATGGAAATCGGATTACACCATTCCCCAAGTCGATTACCGGACGGATTCCATCGGGGCCGGCTTAGCCTATGATTTTCCCTGGGGCGGTGGCAAGTTCGAGTTACGGTACAAACACGTGGCATTCCAGGACGTTTATGTGCCTGCCAACCGCTATCAGGCGGACCAGCTTTATTCATTTTTCATGTTCCAGTTTTAAAAAAGTTTTTAAGTGCTTTTTACTCGAGGAATTGAAGCAAGGGGCTGAGATAAAGTGTTAAAACAAACAATAAATAGCATGAGGGCAAACACAGGCGTGATATGTTTTATAGCTATCCTGGTTTTGCCGGTATTGCCGGCGTTTGCTGACCATGGGGCGCTGACAAGCACGGATCGGGATGGATGGGTTGATTCCGCCATCCAGGACGTGGTGGATGCCGGGCTGGCTTCCCAACCTGTTAAACCCGTGAACCAGTTGACTAACCTGGAAGTGGCCCAGATGACCTGTTTGGCGGCCCAATCCTGGATGGCCCAGGACCGCGAAACGCTGACTTCCGGGGGCTCAGATACCAAGACTCAAACCGGGACGGCGGACCGGAGCCTCCAAAAACTCGTAGATGAATTCAAAATCGAATTAGAGGCCATGGATTTAGACGTGTCCCACTTGGTGGATAGGTATTACGACATCCTGCACCGCAACGAAAAATTTGAAACGCTCCAGAAGGAATACCTGAAACAGACCGGAACCAACTTGGCGGGCTATTCCCGGGCCTATTTCAATACGTACCGGGGTTTCGGCCCTAACGCCATTTACGGCCCCATGGATTACAACGATATTCTGTTCGGGGATATCCGCTTGAAAAGCGTGCCGGTCCCTTTCGTGCTTTTCAACACGGACCTGCGTCTCACGCGCACCATCGGCCTGCTTTACGCCGAACCCGTCAATCCCAACCTAACCTTGCGGTGGATATCCCTCACCAACACCAACGAAGTGGCCAACCTCACGGTGGGCGATTTTTACCGGAGCTATACGCCCCTGACCTTTTGGAACAACGAAATACCGGTTTACACCATGATCGAACCGGCCTCCTATAACCGCGCCCGAAAAGACCTTGAGGAACTGGTTTACATGGACCATGGGCCCGATTGGCGCATGAGGGGTTTCGAAGGGGCTTCCGACCAGGCGGTCATTAACAGCGACGTGTTCAGCTCCTTTCATCTCCAAGCCATGGGAGGGATCGTGACCCCGGAATCCCAATATGTTTTTGCCAACGATTACGCCGGAAGCGAGGCCGCCATCGACCTATTTGGGGATAAATTTGAACTGAAGGGAAGCGGGTTGATGCTTTGGGCGGACACCAACTCGGCGGATTATTACCCGGGCATTACTCCCCCCGACCGGCAATACCAGGTTGGAAGCCTTTCGGCCAAGACGAATATTCCCTTCGGTAAGGCCGTCAGTTTCTCGGCGTCCGGGGAATACGCTTACAGCTTTTACCAGAATGATTCAGTCAACCTCCAAGACACCCTCAAGGATTGGGCGTTGGAAGCTAAAGGCGCCCTAGCTGTTGAAGGCGTCCAATTGTCCGGCAAGTACCTCAGTAACGGCCCTTATTTCTACTCACCCGGGGCACAAACCAACCGGTTTTCTCCGGATTTGGCGGGCAGTAGTTTCAACGTCCTGGATGACGGACTCAACGATTACTTATCGGGTTTTGCTTTCCAAGGGGTCAATCAACAGATTTTTGAGCCCTATGACCGCATGTCGGAAAACATCCTACCTTACGGCGACGCAACCCCGGATCGAGAGGGTTTGATCCTGGGTTTCACCGCCGATATCGGAAAGGGAGGCTGGCTAAAACCCCAGGCGTCCTATGTGGTGAAAATGAAGGAACTCCAGCCTAATTACGTATTAACCGGGACCGGCAATGAGGTTCTACCGGTGGACTCGGCAGAACCTGTGACCTCCATCCGGAGTTTTGGCGGGTATGAAGGGGCCTTGACGGTGAACCTGGCCAAGGCCCTGGAAGGAACGCCTAAAACCTGTGCTTTGTCAGGGGATTACAAACACCAAACCACCGATCTGGGAACAGGAGCAAGTTCCTTTATCGTCAATACCTATATCATCTGTGCGGACATCGGACCCTTCCCACAAGTCCCGCTTTTTGAGGGTTTGATTCTCTCGGCAGCTTATGAGCAGGCTGCTTCCAGCGGTTACGAGTACACATTGAACACCCCGGCGTTCACCCAGGCGGCCGATATTCCAACCTTGGCCGAATACTATTTCTATTTCAACAACCTTCCAACTAATGCTAACCCATATAACCAGTCATATGATCCGAAAAACGCATTATACAAACTTCAACTCCTGGATTTCACCAAGACCTCCTGGGCTTTCGGGCTTAAATGTCCGGTGAGCCGCACCATAGTGGTTCATGGGGACTGGTTCATCAATGGTTACACCTGGAGCAATGTGCCGGGTTATGACCGGCGTGAACAGATATGGAGAGCGACTTGTGAAGTTTCTTTCTAATGGAAAACTCTTTGAATGGGGGACCGAGCGGATCGTGAATAAAAGTAGAATTTCGTCCATATTCTCATTGATATTTCTTCTCCTGAGCCTGCCTTGGCTTGCGGAAGGGAATACTCCCGTTGATCTTTTCTCGATCGTATCGGCTGGCGATCCCGCTTATACGGAGTTGATAGAATTGGCCGATGCGGGTTGGCTTTCCGCGAAAGATGTGACCCCTACCAGCTTGACGCGGTTTGACGTGGCCCAACTGATTCAAAAAGCGGAAAAAGCTTCCGGGGAACTCATCGTGGCCCAGGCGGCCGCGACCCCCGGCGTCTCCGATCAGGAAGACATGCTCCTGCCGGCGCAAGAGACAACGGCAGGCCCGGCCACCAGCGCGGGGCCCGCCACCCTGACCCCGGCCGATCGCGCACAAGCGCGTTTGAAGGCGGCCAAGGCCCTTCATAGTTTGGAAGAGGCTTACCGTTATGAGCTACAGGAATTAAAAGATAAAGTGAAGGCTCTTCGGGCGAAAGCCTCCGACCTGGAATCCCAGCAGTACGACCTGAGGAAGAGACTGAAAGGTATTACCCAATATCCCACGATCGCGGTGCACGGGTATGGGCTGGGGCTTGGCTATACCCAACAATATTCCGGGGATGAATCCGGATTGAAATTATTAAATCCAGGCACACGGTATACTTATGGTTTTTTAGATTTGCAACCAGAGGGAACTGTATCCAAGGAAGTGCGTTGGAGCGTTATTTTCAGGGTCGCATCCAACTTTCTACCTACTACCACTGATTTTACTTTCAGCGTCTGCCGGATAACCCTGGAGTTCAATCCGTCCTGGCTTTCAGCCACTTTCGGCGATTTCGATGAAGCTTACACCCCTTTCACCTTATGGAACCGAAATACCCTGGATTTAAAATATGTCCCGGAAATGTGGGCCAGATGGGATTCCCGCGCGAAGTACGAAAACTTTTTCGACAACGAACCTTATTGGCCTTTCCGGGGTTTGAGGTTGGGGGAGGCCCTGATGTGGCCCGATTCGGACTTGCTGGAATCGCTCAAGGTTTCCGGCTTTATTCATATGATCCGCAATGGATTTAACGACAACGGAGGCTGGTATTACGGATCCGGTCAATATACGGATTGGATTTTCGGGGGAACCGCTGGTTTGAAATCCCCCCAATGGTACCTGGGTTCAAGGACCCTTCAGTTGAGTGTGGATACCTACGGACTCATCCTGGACGAATCCTTGGATACCGAACTACCGGGTGCTCCTTACGACCCGCTGAATCCCCTGACTTGGGCGCATCAATACCTGACCGGCAGCGTCAAACCCGACGTGAAGGTCGGACTAGGGGATGATTGCTACGCAGGAGGGACGGCCGAGTATGCTTATTCCCGCTACCAGGACGACAAGAGGGACCCCGACCGCATGATCGGGGATTACGCGGTCATGGCCGGACCTTACCTGCAGTTTTCGGATTCCAGGGTTTCGGTGAATTATCTGAATGTGGGGCCTTATTATTATTCACCTTTGGCCCAGACACGCCAGGACGCGGCAAATGCGGGTACCACCCTTTCCCCCGACCTTTATGAGCCCGTCCTGCGCAGCCAGTATTTCCTCACGAATGTTCCGAATCCCGGTGCCATATTCGGTTATTACGACCGGACCCAGGACAACACTTTTCCCTACGGTTTGGCCACCCCCAACCGGGAAGGATTCGGATTGGACGCGGACCTGAAGGTATTGAAAAAAGATTCCTTGAAGATAAAGGGGTCGGCCTATTGGGTCAAAGAAATCACCGGCAACATGGTCATCAATACCCTCGGGACGGGGTATGTCCCGGTGGACAGCCCAGCCAACACCTATCTGGTGCCGGTCCGCAACTTCACCTACATCAACGTGGGGCCCTCCTTCAACCTAGGCCCTTACTTGGGCCTTGACCGGGATTTGGAACTTGGTACCAACCTGCGTTACGAGCGAACCACCAGCGACTTGGGGACCCTTAACAGCGCCTGGATCATTGGAGGAATCCGGGTGGATCTTTTACCGGTGTGGGAAATCTCGGCGGCATTCAGTCAACAGAACGCCAAGGGAACCGAAGCCGGGTTAGGTGGCACTCTTTGGGCCCGATACCCCTACTTGTATGATTATTCGGACTTGGGTAATTATTCACCGGTCCAGGTGGACGGGAATATCCAAAGTCTGAGATTTTCCAACGTTTTCAAGGTCAACCGGAATTCCGACATCTTCATTGATTACGATTGGACCTCGGGAAACATGCTGCCGACAAAACCCGTCCAGGGAACGTTGGTGAACCAATTTATCGAGTTAAGCTATGAAGTCCGGTTTTAAATGTTGTCAAAAACAGGTTAAAGTGTTACGGGAAACATATCTGAACCCGAAGAAGGGGATAGAACCATGAATGCAAAATTATTCAAGAATTTGGGCTTAGCCGCCTTGGGCCTATTGTCGTTATTATTTCTTTACCAGGGTTGTACTACGAAAATTCCAACCTTGTCAGCGATGAAATCCTATCCCTCTTCTTGTCAACCCCTCCTTTTGAACGCTTTTGAGAGTTTAGATAATTTAAGTTCTTCCAATCCAAGTGGTTCCTCCACCATAACTGCCAATCTAACCCTTTCTCCCCTGCACGTGACACAAGGTGTATCTTCTTTGGATATCGATATTTATAACCCTCCCCTAGCATCACCAGGTGTCGTCTATAATTGGAACGATCAAATCTTATACGATACTTTAACCCCGCCCCAACCAACAACTTGGGCAAATTTTACCCAAGCTATCGCAGATGTTTACATTGATCCCAGCGTGATTGCAGGAGCAACTTACCATTCACTTAATCTCTACGCCAAAGCGAGTAGTGGCAATTACCAATCCCTTTGCTCCAACCAACCCAGTATCACGTCAGGGCAACAATCAATCACTTGGGTAATTGACTCCATCCCATCCGGTGCGACACTTACGGTTATTTTCTTAATTCTCAACGCCAATACCACCAACGGAAGTGGAAACATCTACCTGGACAATCTCCGGTTGGTTTATAAAGAATGCCCGACTCCCACACCCATTCCTTGACCCACATTTCTTATCAATAAATAGTTACAATCTTTCAAAGTTTAAATCCTTTCCGAATTTATTTTCTGGCATTGTTCTTAGTGCCTCCAAAGCTTATTCCTGAAAGCCTGAACCTATCAATTATGAATAGAAATGAGAAATGAAGCCCGGCAATCTTATAATGATCTTATTCAATGTCTTTGTGGTCCGTTTGTAAACCGAACGGTTGTTTTAATTTTAAAAACTTTCGGTGCCATGCCGTAGAATACCAGAATGGTAAAAACGGAAAGCCTATCCACAAAGGAAAAAGGTTTCTTATGCTTGGGAGTGGTTTGGGCGGGATTGGTTTTCATCCATTATTATTCCTGGTCTTCCCTGGCTGATTTTGCCTTTCTCAAGACTCTCGCCGCAGACTTGAAGCGGGGCACTGATTTCCGGTTTCAATCAAACGGACTTTCTTTCCTGAAAAACCTTCTTTTAACGCTGAATATCTGGCTCACCCTCTGGATGTGGGGCCGGCGGTTCAGGAAATGGCTGGGCCTTTCCCTGGGAAACAGAGCTATAAAGATTTCGGCGGAATTCGCCCTGGGCGTGGCGGGGGCCAACGCCCTTTGGCTCGGGACGGGGTTGTCCCATCTTTGGTTCCAAATCCTGCTTTTTCCACTGGCCCTTGCGGCTTGGGGAACGGCTCTTTTTGATTTTTTCTTCACCCTCATGGATCGTCCCGCTCTCAAGCCGGCTTTTCCGAAAGAAATTCCATTACGTTTATTATTTCTTCTCGGGATTCTTTCGGGTTTGTTTTCCCTGGCCCAGGGTGCGATCCCCGAGGTTTATTTCGACAGCTTGGCCTACCACCTGTCCACGCTGAGTTATTGGATTTTCCACCATGGAATTTCGGATTTCCCCACCAACCTTTATTCCTATTATCCCTTCGGGGGAGAGCTGTATTTCCTGAACGGCCTTTTCTTCCAGGGAACCGAGGCCGCCAAGACACTGAACGCCCTGGCAGCGGGAGCCTGCCTCATGGCCGCGGCGGGTTGGGTGACGGAAATGGCCGGGGCTTCTTCTGGCTTCCTGGTTTTCGGCATGATCGCTGCTTTTCCCCTGGTTTCCACGACCGTTTGGACCACCCAAATCGACGTCTTATTGTGTTTTTATCTGATCCTCTTTTTTTACGCCCTGACTCGGTGGGTCAAGCGCGATCCGCGTTGGGCTATTGCAGCCGCCCTCTTCGGAGGGACTGCGCTGACAATGAAATACACCGCAATTATAGGTGTCCTGGCGGGACTCGCCGTTTTGGGATTATTTCTTAAAACCCGCGGGCGGAAGAGATCCTTCCCCTCAGGTTGGATTCTTCTTGTAGCGATGATAGCCGGAGCCCTTATCCCGTGGTTTCTGAAAAATTATCTCTATTCCGGAAACCCTTTTTATCCCTATTTATCCCTGCTCTTTGGCGGGAAAAGTCTACCGCCGGTAAATCATCAGGCCCTCATGGGGGACCACGCGTCGGTCTGGGGATCGGGAGAGTCTTTCGGGCGGTGGTTTCAATTGATATTCATCAGGGACTTGGCCCAGTCCATCGCGCCCCTGCTCTTTTCATTCCTTCCTTTCTTGTTCTTCCGCTTCTCCCTCAGTGAGCCCATTCGGAAGCTGGCGATATTGAGCGTTCTTTACCTGGGCATGAGCTTCGGCATATCCCATCAATTGCGGCTGGCAATGCCGGCCATCCTGTTATGTCTCATGACTATGGTTTTTGTCCTCTCGGAAATTAAAAAAAAACCCGTCCTTCGGACTTGGACCCTTATTTCCCTCCTTTTCGGGTTGATCGGTTTCCTTTCCCTTTGCCGGTTAAGCTCGGTTTATTACCAAAGCCAGAAAATCTGGTTCGGGGAGGAACTCCATTCGGAGTTTCTCGCCCATTCTCCCCTCGCCGATTCCTATTACGGTTTGACCGAGGCCTGTGCTCGCCTGCTCCCGCCGGAAGGCCGGGTCCTAGTCGCGGGGGATGGCCGCGGGCTTTATTACCGCCAGCCTTTCCTTACCAACAGCGCATTTGACGAGCAAGCTTTGGCTTCTCTCGCCCGGCGGGAGAGGAGCGGCGATGGGATTTACCTGGGTCTTAAAAAAATGGGCGTGGATGCCTTGGCGGTTTCCGGACAGGAAGGCATTCGCCTGTCCCGGAATTACCCTTATGTTTATTCGCTGACCTTGGAGGAATGGGACCGATTGGACGATTTTATCCAGCGGTATTGCGATCTTTGTTATTTCGAGGGAAGCAACGGTATTTACCGCGTGCGTGTGGCTCCGGCGAAACGGAAAATCCGGATTCCCGACCTTTTATTGCTCTTTAGAAAGGGCTGAAAATAAATTCTTTTTCGCTTAAATGACATGCTGTTTTCCCGGTTATTATAGGGACTGTTTTCATCCTCGATCTCGAAAGGGAGGACAACTATGGCTGAACCCCTAGTGGCAATTCTCCTCGCGGCGGGCAAGGGTACCCGCATGAACTCCAAGATTCCAAAAGTGCTCCATGAAGTCGCGGGCCAACCCATGGTCGAATACGCCCTCCAAAACGCCCTGGCGGCGGGCGCCTTCCGCGTTTACGCGGTGGTGGACTCGAATTCTGGCGAGACCGTCCGGTACCTGGGAAAAAGGGTCGTGCCGATTGTCCAGAAAAAAAAGCTCGGCACGGGCCACGCCGTTCAGCAGGCCTTGCCTTACCTGAAATCCTTCCGGGGAAACGTGCTGGTGCTTTGCGCGGACGCGTGCCTGGTTAGGCCCCAAACGGTCCAGGCCCTCCGCCAATTCCATCGTCTTCAAAACGGGGCCCTGACCCTTTTGACGGCCCGGGTGGAGGACCCCTACGGATACGACCGTATCCTGAGGGGGAGCGAAGGTCAGGTGGAACGAATCGTCGATGAGAGGGAAGCCAATGAGACCGAAAGGCGCATCAACGAGATCAACGCCGGGGTATATCTTTTCAAGGCGAAAGCCCTGACGGCCGCCTTGAAGCAATTGAAGCCGAACAACGTCAAGGGGGAATATTACCTGACCGACACCATCCACCTGGTCTTGTCCAGCGGGGAAAGGGTCGACGCGCTCATGGTGCCCGACCGGTCGGAGGTACTGGGGGTCAACGACCGGTCCCAATTAGCCCGGGCCCACCGCACCCTGAACCTCCGGAGGATCGAGGAGCACCAGGGAAACGGGGTGACCTTCCTGGCCGCCTCCACGGTGGAGATTGGGCCCCGGGTGATCATCGGTTGCGATACGGTCATCGGGGGAAACGTAAGGCTGGCGGGTGAGACATCGCTGGGCGAGCGATGCCGGGTGGAACCGGGAAGCTTTGTGGATTCCTCGATCTTGGGCCGGGGCGTAACGGTGAAATCCTCGCGAATCGTCGAGAGCCGGCTGGGCGATAACTGCGACGCGGGGCCTTTCGCACACATCCGAGGGGAAAGCCGACTGGGGGATAACGTTCATGTGGGGACCAACACCGAGTTGAAGAATGCTCGAATCGGGAATGGAAGCAAGGTGGGCCACTTCTCCTACGTGGGGGACGCGGTTTTAGGCAAGGACGTGAACGTGGGGGCGGGATGTGTTTTCGCCAACTTCGACGGGAAGAAAAAGCATGAGAGCCGGGTGGGGGACGGGGCTTTCCTGGGGAGCAATTCCACCCTGGTGGCTCCGGTGCGGATTGGGGCCAAAGCGGTGGTTGGCGCTGGCGCGGTCGTGACCCGGGATGTTCCGGCACGCACAACAGTCGTGGGTGTCCCTGCTAAGCCGGTTCAGAAGCCTTAAATAAAGAACTCTTTTACCAAAAGTTCAAGGTTGGTTTTGAGAATTCCCCTGAATTTAGTTTTCCTTGGCCCCTTCGGGTCTTGGTGGTAAAATTCGTCTTTCTATTTTTACTTTTTAGGAGCATCCATGAGTCCGCGAGATGAGGAATTGGACGGTTTGAAAATCTTCACGGGTACGGCCAACCAGGACCTGGCGAAAAATATATCTGCCGCCTTGAGGGTCCCTCTGGGGGAAATATTGGTCACCCGTTTCTCGGAGGGAGAAATTCGGCTCAAGATCATGGAGGACGTGCGCGGCCGCGACGTGTTCATCGTCCAACCTACCTGCCCCCCCGTCAACGACAACGTGATGGAACTGTTGATCATGCTGGACGCCTTCCGCAGGGCCTCTGCCCGGCGCATTACCGCCGTGCTTCCCTATTACGGCTATGCCCGCCAAGACCGCAAGGACCAGCCCCGGGTGCCCATCACCGCCAAGCTCATGGCCAACCTCATCACCGAAGCCGGAGCGCACCGGGTCCTTACCATGGACCTCCACGCCCAGCAGATCCAGGGTTTCTTCGACATCCCGGTGGACCACCTTTACGCCTTCCCGGTCATATCGTCTTATTTCCGGCAAAAGAACCTGAAGGACCTAACCGTGGTATCCCCCGACGTGGGAGGCATCAAGATGGCCCGGGCCTACGCCAAGGGCCTGGGAGCCGACCTGGCCATCGTGGACAAGCGCCGCTCGGGGCCCAACGAGGTGGAAGCCATGAACCTGATCGGCGAAGTCAAGGGCCGCACGGTGCTCATTCCTGACGACATGATCGCCACCGCCGCCTCCCTTGTGGAGGCGGTCAACGCCCTGGTGAGGTTCGGGGCCAAGGACATCTATGCTTCCTGCACCCACGCTATTTTGTCCGGAAATGCCGTGGAAAAACTGCAAAATTCCGTCTTGAAAGAAGTCGTCGTTACGGATACCATTCCTCTTCCTGCGGAGAAGCGGACCGGCAAGATCAAAGTTCTTCCGGTGGCCCCCCTTCTGGGGGAAGCGATCCTTCGAATTCACAACGAAAAGTCCATCAGTTCGTTGTTCGACGATTTGTGAACCGCAAAGGTCATGATTTCAAAGAGCGCGGCCGGGGGTTGATTTTTATCCACGGCTTTGGGTTTGATGATTCTAAAAAAATTTATTCCTGTAGAAGGAGTCCATTCGAAATGAAACAAGTACCTTTAAGCGCAAAAACCAGGACGGCTCGGGGAAGCAGCCGGGCCCGCCGCCTGCGCTCGAGCGGATTCGTGCCGGCGGAAGTGTACGGCCGAAATGAAACCAACCAGTCCATCGAGGTTTCTGAGAAGGAACTGGGAAGAATCCTCTCCTCCTCAGAGGGGCAAAACATCTTCTTCGAATTGAAAATCGACGGCTCAGAAGGCAAGCCAATTCTGGCGGTCCTGAAGGAAGTTCAGTACCACCGGGTCAACCATTCGCTCATCCACGCGGATTTCCACAAGGTCAAGATGGACCAGAAAATCCGCATCAAGATCCCCATCCGCGTTTTGAACGCCGACATATGCGAGGGCGTCAAGGTCGGGGGAGTCCTTCAGACTCTCTTGCGCGCCTTGGAAGTGCAGTGCCTGCCCACCCAGATCCCGGATGCGATCGAAGTGGATGCTACCCTGCTGGCCGTGGGTCATTCGGTTCACGTATCCGATTTGAAGCTGCCGAAGGGCGTGAAGCCCCTCCAGTCCCCCGAAATCGTAGTGGTTTCCGTGGCCGCACAAATGGCCGAGGAAGTCAAGCCTGAGGTCGCACCCGCAGTGGAGGGGGCAGCCCCTGAAGCCGGCGCTGAGCCCGAAGTCATCACCGCTAAGAAGCCGGAAGAAGGCGAGGCCGAGGCGAAGGCCCCAACCGCCGAGAAAGCCGCGGAGAAAAGACCTGCCGAGAAGAAAGCCCCCGAGAAGAAGTAAGCCGCGGGAGGCTTCAACCTATCACGGCCATTCGGAGGTAATCCCCGGGTGGCCGTCTTTTTTTGAGGCCATTATGTCCCTTGAAACTTGGTTGATCGCCGGCCTGGGAAATCCCGGGGAGAACTACCGGTTTACGCGCCACAATGTGGGGTTCCGCGTGGTGGAGTCCCTTGCCCTCAAGCGCAACGTCAAGGTTCGGGAAAAAGGCGATGCGATTTTCGGGAGTTATGCCCTCGAGGGGCGCGAAATTTTTTTGCTCTTCCCTCAGACCTTCATGAACGAATCAGGCAGGGCGGTTGCGCCTTTCCTGAGATACCGTCAAATTCCCTTGGACCGTTTCATCGCCGTGTCCGACGACCTGGACTTGCCCCCGGGAAGAACCCGCCTTAAAACCTCCGGGGGCTCGGGTGGACACCATGGATTGGATTCGCTGATCGCCTACTTGGGCAGTTTGGATTTCCCGCGCCTTCGGCTCGGGGTCGGCCATCCCCCTACCCCGGAGCAAGGTGTGGACCACGTTTTATCCACATTCCCTCCAGAGGAAAAACCCATGATCGACCAGGCCATCCAGAGGGCCGCAGAAGGGATCGAGAGTTTCATCCTCAAGGGAGCCGAAGCCGCCATGCGGGAACTGAATAAAACCCCTGACGGTTAAAAATCTTGCCGAATCCAACAAACCGGGTAGCGAAAGTTCACTTGGCTCCATCACTCGGGCGATGAAATGGGGTCGGCCTTCCGGACCCAATAGTAATCCCGCTCTTCTTCCAGAAATTGGCCGGAATTTCGCGCCAAGAGATCCAGAACCTCATTCCGGGGCAGGAAATTCATTTCAATCTGGATGTCCGGGTTCAATGCCAGACCATAGCGCCATCGGCGGTAAGCCCTCAGGAGCGGTTTGGGAACCGCTTTTTTTAAAAGAAGGCGCAAGGGATGATAACGGGGCCGGGAAGGGACCTGGAATACGAGAAGGCCGCTGGGTTTCAGCACCCTTAAAAATTCGGCGATGTAATTCCTCGCGTGTACTGGCGCCATATGCTGCAGGACCAGGGCGGAATAAATGAAATCGAAGGCGGCGTCGGGGAATAAAGCCAGGTCGTTTTTCTCATTGAGAATGTACAGGCATTTGTCCGGAAAGCGGTTGTATTGGACTGCTTTTTCCAGCATGGATGGCGCGATATCCACTCCCAAGCAGGCTTCGAAATAGGGGCACAGGGCCTGGGTCAGGCGGCCGACCGCACAGCCGAAATCAAGGGCCTTGCCGGAAGGGTTCCACCCGCGCGCGCGCGCCCGGGCCATCAGACCGTCGATTTCTTCGCGGCCCGTTTTGAAGAATTCCCCCTCGCCCCAGCCCCGGTTGAATTTTTCCCGGTGGCTCAGGACTCCATAGAAGGGATCTTGCCGGCCCATTTGATCCCAATTTTTTTGCAATTCCTTCAAGTCCATATCATCCCCGGAAGGTAAAATCATTTAAGCTTGAATATGTAGCAAAGGGGGACACCTTCCCGCTCCACCACATGAATGACCTTGGATGGGTCCACGGACTCCTGTTTTCGGTCCCTGGTATAGGAAAGGAAATAATCGGCGTCCTTCAAGTTGTCCACCCATTTCATGTTGCCAGTGAAGTAGTAGAAAATCTGGTAAGGGCTTCCGGTTCCCGAGATTTTGTAAGTTTCTCGGCTGTCCTGGAGGGTGTTTTGCTTAAGCCATTCCACGCCTTCCTTGAAGCTGGCTCCCCAGTAATCGTTGTCGAAGTGACCCGCCGAGCCCCTCAAGCCCCCGGTTAGTTCGTTGAAATAAACATATTCATAAGGGTGCAGCCGAACCAAGTGGGAAGAAATAGCCAGAAAGTTTAAAAGGCTGAAGGCGAGCACAATTTTCCCGAAACGGGAAGAATGGGATTTTTGAAAAAATTCCAGGGCTGAGGCGGCCGCCAATACCGCCAGGACCGGAAGAAGGAAAAGGAAGTGGCGGACACCGTCGTATAGAACAGGTCTTACCAGCATGAAAAGGGCCAAATTCAATAACAAAGCACAACCCGGAAGAATAACCAGCGGATTTTCCTTTTTATTCCGCATGAAGAAAAAGACCCCTCCTAGGAAAAAAAGGATGAAAAGGGGGGTGGTGACCAGGAGCCAGAGGGGGACGTAATACCAAGGCAGTTGGGTGCTGAGGATTTCATGGCCCAGGAAAAGGACCTTGTTATTCCAGAAGAAGTTTCTGGATACCGAGAAGGCTTCCAACAGGTGCCGGAAGTAATTCGCGCCCAAGTAAGGCCAGGTCGCCATCATCAGGAAATTCGAAACGATGAGGACAGTCAGGAGAACCCCGAAGGTCTCCAGGAGGTGGGACCGCCATTTCTTCCAGCCCGGTTTATCCCGGTGATAAAAAACATGGAAGTCGAATATCAGGTAAACCGCGTAAAGGGTAAAGCCCATGATCCTAGAGCATTGGGCCAAACCAAATAAAAAGCCCAGAACCAGGCTTTTCAGAAGGGGGCTGGAGTCGGGTTTGCGGTTGAAATAATAAATGCCCGCCAAGGCCAAGAAATAAAAGACGGCGAATGGCATGTCCTTGGGATTGCCGGGGATATCGCCCAAAAAACGCGGCGTCAAGGCCAGGAAAAGGGGGCCTAGGACGGCCAACCAGGGAATCCGGTATTGCGCCAATAGCATCTCAAAAGTAGCGGCGAACAGGAGCAGGCAAAAGATCATATTGAGAAAATGGTAGAAGTCCAGGTCCCCCGCGGGATTGACTAGGCCTAGCGACATGCCGTAGAGGTGGTTGTAAATGACGAGGCCATCGTCCGGGACGCTTTTATGCAGGAAACCCGCATAATCGTCATGGACTAGATAATGGGCAAGCCCCATCCCCCGGGCGTAAACACCGGATTCATCGAAGGTCATCCCATAGTCGGTATAGGTCAGGAACGCCCAAAGGAGATAAAAAAAGACAAACAAGAATAGGGGATAACGGCTTCGGATGAAGGAAAGGGTTTGGACGTTCAGATCCGGTCTCCCAGGAAGAAGGATGAATAAATCCCATTATATCCCTGGGGAACCTACGGAGGCTGATTCTTTTAAAACCGATAAAAACATGGGGGATGAAATCAGTTTTTTGACTTCTTCATCCGACTGCCGATCACTTTTCCCTTTCCAGGAATCAAGGATTCGGCAGGGTTGAAATTTCCGAAGCCGCTGGCGTACCAGGGTGACTGTCTTTTCCGAAACCGCCGGAGTGGTGGGCTTTACGCCTTTCAAGGACGGACATCAAGCTGTAGGCACAGGGCACCACCACCAGGGTCAGCAGGGTGGAAAAGATGATGCCGCCGATGATGGCAATCGCCATGGGCTGGCGCAGTTCTGCGCCGGGACCCCAGGCCAGGGCCGCGGGGAGCGCCCCAGCCACCGTGGCCGAGGAGGTCATCAAAATCGGCCTCAAACGCACCGGGCAAGCGTCCATCAGGGCGTCGTGCACGTTCATTCCCAAGCGGCGCCGCTGGTTGGTGAAGTCCACCAGCATGATGGAATTCTTCTTCACCAGCCCCATCAGCAGGATGATGCCGATGATGCTGTAGATGCCCAGGCTCTGAGCGAAGAGCCACATGGCGAAGAAAGCCCCGGTCACCGAGAAGGGCAGTGCCAGCAGGATAATAATGGGGTGCAGGAAGCTGTTGAACTGGCTGGCCAGGACCATGTAGGCCACCAGGATGCCCAGCATCATGACGAACATCAGCTGTTTCATGGAGTCGGCGTTGGCCTTGGCTGATCCTGTCAAATGGACCTCATAGCCCTTCGGCAGGATGCCTTTGCAGATGTTGACGGCTTCCTGGACGGCTTCCTGCTGGGAAGTCCCGCGGCCCGCCCCGGCCGTGATGTAAACCGCCCTCTGCCGGTTGTCCCGGAAAATCTGCTGGTAGGACGGCTCCAGTTGCAGCTTGGAAACGGCGGAAATTGGCAAGACCTCGCCGCGGTTGTTCCGGACGTAGATCTCGTTGATGGCGGAGGGGCCTTTGCGCTGGTCCACGGGAACCCGGATGGCGATGGGGTTGTCATGGCCGCCCTCGTGGAAATAGGTCCCCTGGAACTGGAAACCCCCGATGGCGGTCCCGATGACGTTCCCCAAATCGTCCATATTGACGCCCATTTGGGCCGCTTTGACCCTGTCGGGAATGACACGGATCTCGGGCTGCCCATCCAGGAAATTGTCATCGGAATCCGCCAGTTTCGGGCTGGCCCGGAAGGCTTTTCGGATTTTCCTTATGCAGTTGGCCAGGGTGTCCCAATCCGGCCCGGTCACCATCAACTCCACGGAATAGCCCTTTCCGGTGGACATGCCCCTTTGGGAGAAATCCAGGCAAAAAACCTGCAGGTCGGGGGACACCTTGGGGAGGCTTTTCCGGACCCAGGACATGAACTCGAACTGGGTCATGTGCGGGGGCGTTATTTTCTGCCAGAGCTTTACGATGAAACCCAAGGGACCCACGGGCGGGAACTTGTCGGAAAGATCGCACTTGGGCCGGTCCGCCGGGTCTTTCATGGTCAAGAAGAACATGCCCTGGTTAGGGGTCGAGCCCCCGAACCCGCCAAGAGGCGCGAAGAGGTGTTTTACCTCACCCCGCTGTTTCAGGATCGCCTCGCACTGCTGCACGACTTGGTTGGTGCGTTCCAGGGAGTAATCCACCGGCAACTTCATGGTGACGACAAACGCGCTCTGGTCGGTGGCGGGGTTGAAATTCACCTTGATGAGGTTTAACGCTGGAAAGGCAAAAGAACCGAAGAAAATGACAAATGACACCAGGACCACCGTCCAACGGTGATCCAGGCTCCATCTCAAGGTTTTCTTGTAACCTTCCGTGATCCTGGCAAACTGGCCATTCACGAACTGGTTGAACCGGCTGTGCTCGTCCGCCGCGTGAACGAACTCGGAACAGCGCATGGGGGTCAAGGTGATGGCCTCTAAAAGCGAAATCAGCACCGCGCCCGAGAGGGTGACGCCGAACTGGAAGAAGAACTTGCCGATGATGCCCTGCATGAAGGCGATGGGCAGAAAAATGGCCACGATGGCGATGGAAGTCGCGGTTGCCGCGAAGGTGATTTCCCGGGCGCCGATGAGGGCCGACTCCACCTGGCCCTCGCCCCTTTCCTGGTGCCTGACGATGTTTTCCAGCACCATGATGGCGTCGTCCACGACCACCCCGATGGAAAGGGAAAGCGCCATCAGGGTGAATGTGTTCAGGTTGAAACCGAAAAGGCTCATGACCATGAAGGTCCCGAAGAGCGAGGTGGGGATGGCCAGGAAGATGTTCACAGTGGAGGAAAAGCTCCCCAGGAAAAGGAAGCAGACGCCCGCGGTCAGGAAGGTGGCCAAAAGAATGGTCAGTTCCAGCTCGTGCACGTTATCCTTGATGAACTTGGTGGTGTCGAAGTTGAGGGAAAGGTGGTAGCCCTTGGGAAGCTGTTGGCGGACTGCCTCCATGCGGGCCCTGGTCGCGTCGCCGACATCCACGGCGTTGAAACCGTCCTGCATGACTACCCCTAGCCCCACGGTGGGCAAACCGTCGAAACGGGCCAGCCGGGTGATGGGGGTCACGACCCCGTCCTCAATGGTGGCGATATCCTTCAAGCGGGTCAGGGTATAGTTGGGGGAGCCGCCGCGGGTGAGGATTGGCAGGTTGGCGAAATCGGGCACCGTATAGGCCTCGCCCATGACCCGGATGTTGTATTGGGTTTGGGGGGTTTCCTCCGCCCCTGCCGGGGTTTCCTGGTGCTGGTGCTGGATGGTGTTGATGATGTCGATGGCGGTCAATTGGCGGGCGTTGAGCTTGTTATTGTCCACCCAGATGTTGATTTCCCGGTTCAAAAAGCCGCCCAGGAACACGTTGGCGACCCCGTTCAAGCTGGTGAACCTATCCTGGATATGGTCGCGGGAGTAAAGCATCAAGTCGCGGAGCGTGAGGGGCGGGTCGGCAGTCACGGCCAGCCACAAAATGGGGGAGGCGTTGGGGTTGTACTTGCGAATGACGGGGGGAAAGATGGTGGAGGGGAGCTGTTTCTCAGCCTGGAAGACCAGGGTTTGAACGTCCTGCACGGCGGAATCCACGTCCCGGCTCAGGTCAAGGTAAACCGAGACATTGGCGTTGCCCTGGGTGCAGGTGGTCTGGACGTCCTGCACGCCCTGGGCGCCCAACACCGCCTGCTCAATGGGATCGGCCACGTCCGATTCCACAACCTCGGGGGAGGCGTCGGGAAGGGTGATGGAAATGTTCACCACCGGGAAGTTCACGTCCGGCAGGTTTGAGACGCCCATTCGCACCCAGCAAATGAAGCCGAAAATGATGAAGGCCGCCATGAGCATCCAGGCGAAGACCGGATTTTTAATGGATACGTCGGATAAAATCATTTCACACTCTCTTCAATTCGAAATTATTTGTTTGCCTTCGGAAGTTCTCCCGTGGCGACGTCCAGCCAAACCTGGTCGTACAAAGCCTGGTACTTGGCTTTGATATAGCTGATTTTGGCGTTTTCCAGGGACGTCATGGTTTGGAGCAGTTCCAAGTTGGTGGTCAAGTTCAGCTTATAGTCGCTTAAAACGTCTTGATAAGCTTGCTCATAGGATTGCTCGGCTTTCTGGTAGGCTCCAGTTTCACCGATGGATACCACTAAACTCTTGTAAGCCTCCCGGATATCATCGTGGGCGGTTCTTCTCGTCAAGGACAATTGCATTTCAGCCTGACGTTTCCTGGAAGCAGCGGCATTTTCTTGAGCGACGACCTGGCCGCCCTCGAAGATCGGCAAGGATGCCAGGAAGGTGGCGTTCCAATCTGGGGTCGTGCCGCCCCCGTCTTGTTGCAAATAATACTGGCCCTGGACCGAAATGGTGGGCAAATGGCCCCCGTGGGCCTGTAAAAGGTAGGCATCTGCGACCGCCACGCTGGCAGCCGCCGCTTGAACATCGGGACGGTTTTCCACCTTGGCCTCGATATCCTCCAGGGTAACGGCAGGAGTGGAATAATTTTCCTCTGAGGCCAAACGTTGGTCGTTTTTAATATCCGCCAAGGTGGCCAAGTTTTCCCGGGCTTGTACCAACTGGTTTTTTACGCTTTCCGTGTCCGCATCCACCTGGGCCAACTGGGCCTGAGTATTGGAGACGACGGCGGTGCGGGAACGGCCCATTTTTTGCCATTTCTTCTCAACCTCTAAAGTTTTTACATTCAGATCCTTTGAGGTTTCCAAGGCTTTCAAAGTTTCCTCTAATGACAGCACGTTATAAAAAGCGTTGGCTATGTTCAATAAAAGAAGGCGGGATTGGTTCTTAAAGACGTTGTTTTGATAGTCGATATTGGCCCCGGCGCCTTGGATAGCGGCGACTTGGTTCAAACCACCCAGGAGGGTTTCGGTGACGGATAGAGAGAGTGAATTGTTCAAGACGGATGGGAGTTGATTGGATAACCCGACAATAGTGTCGTTGGATTGCCATTTTTTCATATCATTCAGGTAAATTTGGGGAAGCCAGGCGCCGATCGCCTGCGCGTTTTGAGCCTTGGCCTGTTCCACGTTCTCGGCGTTGGTGGCCAGGGTTTCGGTGCGCTTCACCGCCAGGGCATAAACATCCCGGAGGTTCAACGATTCTTTTTGGAGGGCTTTTTGTACATCCTCGGTAGTTACCCCGCTGACATCCCGAAGCGGTTTTTCAACGGGGCCTTCGCCGACCTTCACCGGCGCCCCAGCGCAACCGGCAAATAAAATCAAAAAACACCCGGCGACAAAGATATTTAAAAAAAGATTTCGGGACAAAGTTCTTTCTCCTTAAACAAAAAAGTAAATATTTCGCTCCCCGGAGGAAAACATTATGGGCAAAATCCTTCCTGTTTCAATCCCAATTAAGAAGAAAAAGCAGGTAAACAAAAGGCCCCAGGCGCTTTGCCTAAGGCCCTCCACTAACCCACAACCCTTTATTTCTGGTTGGGCGGGGGAGCTCCGGACACGGGGCCAGAAGGAAGGCCCGGAATTTGCCACTCTCTGGGGTTGTTATGCCGCGCGTCCCATCGCGCCATCATTTCCCCGAACTTTTTCTTCTGGTCCCCGTTCAACACCAAGAGAATACGCGAGTGTACTCCGCTCCAGAATGACTTCAGCTTACTGTTGGTATCTTCCCGGATGGCATCCATCTTGGGCGACTCTTCCTTGAAGATCTCCAGAATCTTATCCTTTTGGTCGTTGGACAAGTTCAATTTGGAACCCAAATGATCTACTATATGGTGATAATCCCCGGGAGCAAAGGCTCTTGAGAAATGACGGTGAATATAAATGCCCGTTCCCGCGACACCCAGTAATAAGCCAATGAGGAAAATGAAAGAGAATTTAATCCAAGGCTTCATGGTTATTCCTTATTTTAAAAGACTGACTACCATGTCATCGTTGTCCGCGGAATAAGCCGCCGGAAGGACGGACCATTGGGTGGAATTGTTCTCGGCTGGTGAAGCATAAAGATAACTCTCGGCGGTTGGCCCGGCGGAAAGGCCCGGCGTGCCGGGAAGAACCGAGAAAAAAACCCAAGCCGCCGCGGCGGTGGATCCCAAAAGGGGGAAGAGCCACCGCAGGGCCAATTCCATAAGGGAAACGGGGTTATCGACGGCCTTGGAGGAAACCCTGGCCATCACCAGTGAAACCATTCGGTCCTCTTCAACCTCGGAGAAGGCTGGAGGGGCGAAAAGGGACGCCGACAAGGCCTTCCACTCGGCGATGGCCCTTCGGCACTCGGAACATTTCGCCAAGTGTTTTTCCGCCAACGCCCTTTCCTTCTCGGTCAGGGGGCCGTCATAAAGGGCGAAGAGCTTTTGCTGGATCTCGTCATGATTCATTGTTTTCCCCTTCCTCCGTATAGACGCTTCCCGGCTCTAGGAAGTGTCGGAGATTGCCCTGCAAATGCTTACGGGCCCGCGCCAGGCGGCCCTTGACCGCGTCCAGGGAGCAACCCAAAATAGCCGCGATTTCCTGGTATTCCAGGCTGTTGGCCTCGCGGAGGGTCAGGATCGTCCGGTAATCCGACGGAAGGGTTGAAAGTATTTTATCAGCCAGATCCCGGTTCTCCAGCGCGGAACTTTCCACCCGGTTTGAGGCGAAAAGGCCCTCGATTCGGGAACCTTCCTCCTCGATCAGGGCGTCCAGGGAGACGGTTTTTCGCCGGTTTTTCTTTCGCAGGATATCCAGGCAGTGGTTGGCCGTGATGCGGTAAAGCCAGGTCGAGAAGGCGGAATTGCCCTTGAAACGGCCCAGGGAATTGTAAGCCTTCACGAAAATATCCTGGACCGCCTCCTCCGCGTCGGTGCGGTTGGAAAGCATGGAAAGGCAATAGCCCAGGACTTTCTTATGATACTCGCGGATAAAGTCCCCATAGGCCTCGGTATGGCCGGCCTTGATTTGTTTTATTATTTCTTTGTCGTTCATGGATTATAGGAGGCATCGCTTTTCTTTAGACGATTAGGGAGCGCCGGGTGTGTCGGGTTCAATTTTACCAACCCTTTCTCCGAAAAAGCCACGAAATGGCGGCACAACTCTTATCTTTCATTATAATAAGCCCTTATTCCTTCATCCCGGCTCAAGGGAAGGCTCCAGTGGGTCTGGTTTTGACCTCGCAAGAAAAGAAAGTCTTGGGGTTTATCCTTTTGCTAGCCCTATTAGGGTTGGGAGTGCTGGCTTATCGGCACTGGGTAAGCCCGGCCCCACCCGGTCCAAGGGAAACCGGCATGACTCAAATGAAGTAGTTTCAATAAAGGAAGCAAACTTGCGAAAAGTCGTCTCCTTGAATGGAAAATGGAAATTCACCCGCTTAGCCGAGTCGACTCTTGAAAAGCAGTCGGTACCGGTTGGGAATCCCAAGAGCCGCACCATCCAGGTGCCGGCCAATTGGTACTTGCAGGGGGAGAATTTCGCGGGAGAAGCCCTCTATGAAAGGGAATTCAAGGCGCCTGAGCTTCGGCAAGGACAGGCGGCGTTCCTGAGATTCAAGGGAGCTGATTATTTCCTCAAGGCCGAGTTGAATGGCCGGTTGTTGGGCCGCCATGAGGGGTATTTCCAATCCTTCGAGTTTAAGGCGACCCACGCCCTCCAGAAAAAAAACAAATTAAAGGTATGGGTGGAGTCCCCCAAGGAAAATTCCAAGGTCTGGCCGCACGAGAAGCACCTGATCAAGGGCATTTTCAACCACCATGACGCCAGGCCTGGCAGTTGGGATCAGGAACACGGCCAGGATTTAAATACCGGGGGGCTGTGGAACGGGGTGGAACTCCTCATCGTGGACCATCTTTTCCTGGAACGTTGCCAAGTTACCCCGGCGCTCTTATCCAACCGCCAGGCGGTGGTGAACCTGAAACTGGACCTCGTCAACGCAGGCGAGCCGGGTTCCTATGGCGTGGAAGTGGATTTCCGCGGGGTGGGATTTCCCGGCCGATGGACCGTCCGGAAAAATGTCAGGTTGCCGCGGGGCCGGACCGAGGTTCGCCTCAGCCAAAAATTCCCCAAACCCAGGCTTTGGTGGACCTGGGACCAGGGGGAACCCAGCCTTTACCGCGCATCCATCCTTCTGCGACGATCTAAGGACCGACGGGTGGTGGAGAGGGGAGAGACGCGTTTTGGCATCCGCGAGATCCGCGTGTCCAAAAAATGGGAGTTTTTTCTCAACGGCCGCAAGTTCTTTCCCCGCGGGACCAATATCATTCCCACCCAATGGCTTTCCGAATACACCCGCGATCGGGCCAACCGGGACGTAAAAATGATGAAGCAGGCCGGGTTGAACGCAGTGCGGGTGCATGCACACGTCAACCGGGAGGAATTCTACTCGTCCTGCGACGAAGCGGGGCTTTTCGTGTGGCAGGACTTCGCCTTGCAGTGGAGCTACGAGCGGACTAAAGCCTTTACCCGGAACGCATGCCGCCAGATCCGGGAAATGGTGCGCCAGTTATACAACCATCCCTCCCTCCTGGTCTGGTGCTGCCACAACGAACCCTCGGTGAACCGCCACGAGCTGGACCCGGTCCTGGCGCGGGCGGTGAAGAAGGAAGACATGAGCCGCCATGTGGACACGGCCAGCGATTTTCTCTATCACCCCTACCCTGGTTGGTATTGGGAGGATACGGTCCTGCGGGACGTCACGCCGGGGGCTGTGGGCGCGGACGCGCCTTTTTATTCTGAGTTCGGGGCCCAGGCCTTGCCGGGGGTTAAAACCCTGAGAAAAATGTTCAAACCCCGGGAACTCTGGCCGCCGGATTTCAAGAAGTGGGCGTTCCATGATTTCCAGTACTTCCAGACGTTCAACGTGGCCCGGATTCAAATGGGAAAATCCATCGGGGAGTTCGTGAAAAACAGCCAGGACTACCAGGCCCACCTGGTGAAAGAATACATCCAGAGCATCCGGCTTAAGAAGTACCAACCCATGAACGGATATTTTCATTTCATGTTCGTGGATTGCTGGCCGGCCATCACCTGGAGTGTGGTGGATTATTTCCGTAATCCCAAGGAGGGCTACCGGGCCCTGCAAGAGGCGTCCCAGCCCCTCCTGCCGCTCTGGCGCCCCTTAGCGAACCGGTTTAATCCCGGGGATATGCTATTCTGGGGCGACTCACTCCTGAAGGAACTGGTGCTGATCAATGATTTTGGAAAGTCTCTCAAGGGTTTGAGGGTGGAGGCCCGGGTGGTGGATTCTGGGGGCCGGATTCTTTTCCGGGAGAAAAAAACCTGCGGGGTGAAAGCCGATTGCGTGGTCAGACCGTTTGAAAACCAGGAACGTCTGAACCATAAGCAAAGCTTTAAACTGCCCTCAAGGGGCTCCACCGGGATATACCGGGCGGAGTTCAAGGTATGGGACAGGGCGGGAAAGCTTCTCGCGCATAACGAGAGAGAATTCGAAGTCGTGGCAAAAATACATTAAAATCAACCTGGTGCGGACCGGCCGATTCGGTCCGGGATCCAGGGATGGTGCTAAAAAGGCGGATCGAATGAATCGAAATATCTGTTTTAAGGCCGTGGGTTTACTCCTCTTTGGGGCCGGTTTCCTCTTGGCGGCCGAGGGGACGGTGGAAGTCATCAAGGATGTTCCCTCCACTTACATGTATCCCTCAGGCGGGTTCCTGCCCTTCAATATCCACCGGGGCACCCAGACCATGCTTTCCTTGATGCTTCCCGGCTGCTCCTTCAACGACCCGCGGGGAGTGGCTTGCGCGCTTTTAAAGAAAGATCACGACCCTGGGGCGCCCCAAAACGACGTGGTGGTTACCTGCATCGGGGTTAACTCGGGAGCCGGGGAGATCGTCTACAACGTGGGATTGAAGGATTTGCGGAGGTTCGGCTCCCCCGGGCATGGTGAGAAGCAGTTTTTCGCTCCTAACGGCGTGGCCATCCATTCCAACGGCAGTGTGGCTGTCGCCGACACTGGAAACAACCGCATCGCGCTTCTTCACCACGACGGCATGAGGATCGCCTGGGTCAAGGCGGTGGGCAAGAGGGGAAACCTGCCCGGGGAATTCACGTCCCCCATGGGGGTGGCCTATGATTCCCAGGGACGGCTTTACATCGCCGACACGGGGAACAACCGCATCCAGGTCATGGACCCCAAGGGGCACTGCCATGTCCTTTCCACCCCCGCGCTGGAGGGCCCCTCGGCCCTGGCGGTGATCGACTCCAAGGAAGACTGGACTTTCTACCAGTCGGGGCCTTACGCGGACCGCATCGCGGTCATCGATCGAAAGGGAACCCGCCTGCAAACCCTGACCCTGGACGGCGCTCCCCTGACCCAAACCGCGGCGGACCCCTCGGCAGAATCCCCGGTTAAATTATGGGGTTGTGCCTTCGACTATTACGGCAACGTGGTCGCTACGGACATTTCCAAATCCTGCCTGAGGAAGTTCGACAAGGACCTGCGTTTCGTGGTCTCCTTCGGAAGGCCGGGGGAGGGGGATTACCAGTTCCTGGAACCCCGGGGCATCGCCTTCAACCACCAGTTCGGCCAGGTGCTGGTGGCCGACAAGGAATGCGTGCATTATTTCTGGAACGGCACCGACGCCGTCGACTTGAAAGTGGAACCGGAGGACAAGGGATACAAATTCCACTATCTCCTGACCGAAAGGGCTTATGTCACGGCCGAGATCAGGGACTCCCAGGGAAAAACCATGAAAACCCTGGGCCAAAACCATGACTTGGAGGAGGGTACGCAGGTACTGGACTGGTACCCGGACCCTTCGGTTTCGAAGGGGGACTATGTCCTCTACTTGAGGCTCATGGCGACCTATTCCTCGCGGGACCGCATCGCCAAGGAGATCGACCTGCCGGTTTCCTACCATTAATTTTAGCTGGAGGGGTTCATGTCCCATAAGTCCTGTTTTCTCGGGTTTTTAATCCTTTCGCTTTCGGGGTTCGCCGGGTGCACCCAGGGACCGCCCCCCGTCATAGACGGGAGCAGCATCAATCTCGACGAGGCCAAGAGCGTCGCCAACACGGTGGCGGCTGATCTCATAGCGGATAACGCCAAGGACCTTTTCCTTCACCTGGACGAGGGTTTTCTCACCGTTGTGAGCAATGATAAAGATCTGGAAAAAGTCATGCAAAAATTGTATGCCGATTACGGCAGACCTACCAGTTGCGAGCCCAAGACCTACGGAAACGGTGTGCGCGTCGACGGTATACACAAAAGGCCTAAGAAGAT
Organism: candidate division FCPU426 bacterium; assembly: GCA_963847625.1. Classification (GTDB taxonomy): domain Bacteria; phylum Oederibacteriota; class Muellerivitia; order Muellerivitales; family Muellerivitaceae; genus CAWCKJ01. The sequence continues at coordinate 210,737 of CAWKAR010000039.1, forward strand.
TATTACCTACGCGATTACAACCACCAAGCTCTCAAAAGGTTATTACCTCAAGGTGGAGGTGGCTCCGGCCCTGAATGGGGTCCATCTGGTTGTTACCGGATTCGGCATTTTCGACCTTCGGAATAAAAAGTCGCCCTTTTTGCAATAAAGCTGTGGCGTTGGGACTTTGTTATAAAAGAGTGCTTCCATGCGAAAGACCAAAGATCGATTTTTTTTCCGGGGGCGAAAGTTGTTTTGGGCGGCGGCAGCCGCTGCAATATTACTAACGGCAGGCGTCTTTTCGGCTCTATTGAAATCCAGAAATCCCGAAAACGTCGATCGGGTCCAATGGGTTTCGATCGCTGAGGCCGAAAAGGAGTTTCAAAAGGGCGGAAAGCCGATTTTATATGAGTTTTCCTCCGAATGGTGCGGACCCTGCCAGGCGATGAAAAGGGAAGTGTTTGGGGACAAGGCCACGGCGGATTGGATCAACCTCCATTTCATTCCCGTCAAATTGGTGGACCGGACGAGGGAGGACGGGGGGAACCGGTCGGAAGTGAGGGAACTCCAACAAAAGTATCAGATTCAGCAAATTCCAACGATCATTGTTCGTTTACCCCATGGCAGCTTTGGGACCAATATAGGATTCCAGGGCTTAGAAGCTATCCGGCGTTACCTGCAGGAACAGTTGGACGAGTTCAACCGGCAAATCCAAGGGAAGGGTTAATCCCATTCCGCAAGTTATGGATCGAGAGCCTTCTTTCGACGGTTTGAGTTTCAAACAAAGATAATGCCTGTGAGTTTCTCCCGGATTCACCGTAGACAAGTCGGTCGAATCGCCATTCATTGAAGGAAACCCGTTATGAGGCATTGGATTTATTTCCTTGTTTTGGGAATGGTGTTGGTTCCTGCACGGTATTTTCAGGCGCGATATTCATTTGAATCCCAGCGGCAAGTATTTCCGGAACCCTGTAAAGGCCTTTTCCTAGTTCAAGTGGGGGAAGAACCGGAGGTGCTTTTCGACCATTCGGCGGGAAGCCATGACACGGGAAGGCTGGGTGGTTACTACCAGCCTTTTGTTCGGGAGGTTCGCGCAGTCTGCGAGGTCCTTTCCCGCGATGGGGTCAGGACCCCGTCCGTAAAAGCCCGGTGCGCTTTCCTTTTATCCGCCGACCATCCCCGTTCAACCCTGGCCTACGGCGACACGGTTGAAATCGAGGGTAAGATCCAATATCCTGCTTCGGCCCGGAACCCCGGCCAGTTCGATTACGCCCACTACTTGAAAACCAAAGGGGTGGCCTACGTGATCTACGGCGCCCCGGGTTGTTGGAATCTCCTTAAATCCGAAAAGACGATCAGGAACCCTTTTCTGGCGTCTTCCTTTGGGATGAAGCGCTGGGCCGAGGACGCCCTCTACCGATACCTTCCTTTTCCCGAGAACGCCCTATTAACCGGCATCCTTTTGGGCGAAAGGGGGCCACTCCCCTCGGACATGACCGAGGCCTTTATGGTAACCGGCACCGTGCATATCCTGGCGGTCTCGGGCATGGTTACCGCCTTCCTGGCCGGGCTTTTTTTCCTCATTTTCCGGGCGCTCCAATTCGGGCGCAAGTGGGCGGCGGCCTTGTCCCTGGCCGCCCTTCTTTTTTTCATCTTTATGACGGGAGCCCATCCCCCGGTCTGCCGGGCGGGGCTTTTTTCCGCCCTGGCCCTGACCGGAGTGCTTTTGGAAAGGAAAATCCACGGCGGGACACTGCTCCTGGCGACGGCCCTCCTGCTCGCGGTGATAAACCCTTTCGTGTTGGAAGACCTTTCCTTTCAAATATCCTTCCTGGCCACGGCGGGTTTGATGGTCCTGGCTTCCCGGTTCCTGGAAATGGGTTCCTTCATATGGAAACCCGCGGCCCTGCTCATTTCCACGACCGCGGCGGCCCAGGTATCCGTGTGGTGTCTCATCATCCATTCCTTCAATCAATCTTCCCCTTATTCGTTGTTGGCCAACCTCCTCATCGTTCCATTGGCCCTTTTTTCCGTGGCGGGAGGCCTGGCCATGCTCATAGGCTGTTGGATCCATCCTTTGATGGGGGTGGTGTTCGGTTCGGCCTGTGAGATACCCCTCCGGTTTTTGATTGTCCTGGCGGATTGGATCGCCAAACTTCCCTGCGCCAACACCATCGTGGCTTCACCGCCAGTGGCCTGGACCCTTTGTTTCCATTTTTTATTGCTGGCTTTCTTCGCGGCTTTTTGGCCGGTGCCGGAACCCGAAAATCCTTCTCCGGCCTGGAAAAAAAGGCGGGGTCTTTTTCAGAGGGCCCAAAGAATGGTCTGCACGGCTTGGATCCTTTTCCTGGCCCTCTCGACGGGGATAGGACTGGCTTCAACCCTCAGGACGCAGCCTTGGCGCATGGCCTTTCTTTCGATGGGACATGGCAACGCCCTGGTCCTGAGGACTCCCCATGGGAAGGTCCTTGTTTTCGACGGAGGCCGGGAAACTCACGGTCCCGACCGTTATCACCCCCTGGTGGCGTACCTTCGCCACCTGGGCATTAGGAAAGTGGATGCGGTTTTCAACACGCATCCGGACGAGGACCATGTGGGAGGGTTGGCCAACCTGCTGGCGGCTTATCCTGTCGGGGAAGCCTTTGAGGGGAACGGAGCAAGATCAGCTTCAGCCATTTACCGAAGGTTTGAGGCGTTGCTCAAGGAAAAGAGAATACGCCATGAGGAACTCAAAATGGGGGATATTCCATTCGAAACGGACCAAACCCAAGTGTTAATGCTGCACCCATCCCCTTCCTTCCATCCCCTCCACCAACCGGACAACAACCGCTCCATGGTTTCCGAGGTCGATTTCCCCTTTGGGGGAAGGAACTTCACCCTGATCCTCCCCGGAGACCTGGAAAGAGAGGGTTTGACGGAACTATTAAGGACCCACCGGCCCTTTCCGAAGGTAGACTGGCTTTTGGCGCCGCACCACGGACGATGGAGTGGAGCTCAGGACCTTTGCGCATCCAGCATGAAGCCCCATTTCACGGTTTTGAGCGACTGGAGAGATTATCCGGATGATCACGACCTATACAAAGCGTCGGTGCCGGATGCGGTTGTTTTATCCACCGCGCGGGAAGGTTCCATTGAGGTGGAAGTTTGGCCTGCGGGGTGGGGCCGCTACCGGACTTTTCAGGATAAAAAATGGAAAAGTTTTTAACTTGCCGTGTTCGGCGCACTGTGTCCATTTGGCACGGCTGAAGTTGAACTACTTAGATGGAACCCCCAAAAGGGTTTGGAAAAAAACATGTTGATCCGGCAAAAAAGAGGGAAGTCCCTGTTTTACGACCGTTGACATGGATTTTAGTTACACCTTATAATCTACCCAATGAAGCTGACCCTACAAGATGTAGTAAGAGGCATCGCCAAGGCGACAAAACTCGCCCTTCCTGAGGCTAATGTCGTTGCCCATAAAATCCTTTCCACACTGGAGGAGGGGATTATATGCGGAAAACGGATAGAAATAAGGGATTTCGGGGTTTTTCAAACGAAAACCGTATCCGGGAAAAAAGGCCGGGATATGGCCAGGAACCTTACCATGTTCCTTCCCGCCTATAAAAAACTTTCCTTCCGGGCCGGAAAAAACATCCGCAACCTTTTCCGCGACTTTCGGGGGGATCCGGAACCGGCTATGGACGCCGATGGCCAGTTGGAAATGCACATCCTCAAGGATGTGGTCAACCGGTAAGACGGGGAACAAGGGGCTTGTTTTCCGCTTTTGGAATAAGAGAAGAAGGAGGTTTCGGTGGCTACGACGATCCATTATTTCGGAAAAATCAGGAATCGGGAAGCCATCGGGGAAATCCAGGAGGAATTCCGGGAAATTGCCCAGGTGAGCGGCTGGCTGCATGAAACCGTGGACCATGTTTTTACCCAGGAGGGCGACGCTTCCCCCATACGCTTGAGTCTGAAGGGTATCCGGGTGACTCTAAATAATAACGTAGGCCCCTTGCAATTGACTTTTGATAAGGACTGCTACCTGTCCCATATCTATTACGAGAAGCCGTCCGTTTCCCTCCGCCGCCAGGGAACCCATCCGGCCCCCCGGCAGTTTCTACACCAAGTTCATACCAGCGCCAGCCTGCGCCAGTGCGATCCCCCTTCTCACATCACGCTCGTTAAGCTTCTGGACTATGTGAAGAAACGATTCGTGCCCAATCTGGAAGTCATCGATAATACCGGATATTGGTATTCCCGCGATGAATCGGTATTGTCGCCCAAACAGCTGGAACTGGCAAAAAAGTAAGGACGGCGGTTCGTCAGCCCTTTTGGCCCGTCCAAAAGGGCTTTTTTGTTTCAGGAAAAACCGGTTATGCGGGTGGCGGGACCTTTCCTGGAAAGCGAGTTCTGTTTGAAAAAGTTTTTGCTGGTGCCGGTACTGGCCCTACTTGCCTTTTTAACCGTGCCCGGCCTTTACGCAGGCACCTTCGAGGCTAGGCTGGGGAAATGGTTCGCCCAGGGTAAAACCTCCGAAATTGAGGAAGCCCTCGCTGAAAGAATCACGGAAGAACCAGCTAACAGGGACCTGTGGCTGGAGTTGGCGGAATTCCGGAAAAGCCAAGGGGACTACCCTGGCACCGTGGCGGCATACCAGGAATACCTTTCCACCCAAGAGGATTGGAAAGTGAGAGTATCCTTGGCCTTGGCCGTGGAGCAAATGGGGCAGTTCGCCGACGCCGAGGGATACCTGAAGGAACTGTTCCAAAAACACCCGAGAGAGACGGACATTCTATGGGGTTTGGCCCGGCTTTGCCTTTACCAATCCAAGTGGAAAGAGCTTCAGACCCATAAGACCGCCGTCCAGGCCCTGCGTGAGGCGCAAAAATACCTGGCGGGCTTGACGGCCTTACGCCCCGACTCCGCCTTGGGGTTCTGGCAGTTGGCTGAGGTTTCGCGAAAACTAGGCGACACGAAACAGGCCTTGGAAGCCTACGAGCAAGCGGTTAAAATCGACCCGAGTTTCAAAAAGGCCTACCGGTATATCGCCCGGCTCCTCGCCCAAAGGCGGGAGTTCCGGCAGTCACTGGCCGAATACGAGCGGGCTGAAACCATTGAACCGCAAGACACCGCGTTGAAAAGGGAAGCGGAACAAGTCGCGAAAAAAGCACCGGAAATGGAGGCGAAACTCAAGGCGGATAAAATTAGTCTTTGGGAAAAATGGGAGCCACCCCGGGAGACTGCCATCGCGCCTTCCTCCGTGACCATCCGGGTCGGGTTGTTCACAGGCCTAAGTCAGCTGCTGTTCCGGGGGGAGGGGGAACTGGAAGTTACAGACACGCCGGCTTATCCGGGCATATCCTCCGTAAGACCAGCGACGCCTCAACCGGCCGCCGGGGCGGGCTGGGGGGGGCCTCGGACAGCCCCGCGGAGTCCCACCGTAGTACCTTTTCCCCTCTTGGAGCCCCTGCCCCTTTCAAATCTTCCCGGGTTTACCCCGGGTCAAGCCCCGATCACCGTCCTTTCCGCCAAAAAGAATTACGAGGTGGACTACATTTCCGCCAAGAGATCGGCGACACATAAGGAATTCTGGGTTGTCAAAAACCCCAAAGGGAAGGTCGTCGTCAGGTTCGACAAGCCCCTATGGATTGTCTCCCGCGATGCCTCCAAGGCCCTGGTGGCCCACGCGGTGCCCTCCAACGTGGGCTATTTTTTCGCAAAAGAGGAAGACCGCGCCTTTCGGGGGATCCTGGAGTTGGACCCGCGGCCGGGGGAAGGTTTCAACGTTGTCAACCGGGTCACCCTCGAAGACTATACGGCGGGGGTCCTGCCTTCCGAGATGCCATCCTCTTGGCCCATGGAGGCTTTGAAGGCCCAGGCCGTTGTGGCAAGGACCTACGTTCTTTCCAAGATGGGCTGGCATGAGGCCGATGGCTTCGACGTTTGTGACGACGTGCATTGCCAGGTCTACCGGGGCCTCCGGGCCGAATGCGCCAGGACCAACCAGGCCGTGAGGGAAACAGCGGGGATGGTCCTCAAATACGGCCCCCGGATGATGCCGGTGTTTTATTCCGCCCAGTGCGGGGGTCACACCCAGGATTATGAGGAAGCCTGGGGGGCCAAACTACCGGTGGTGGGCGTTGAGGATTTCGACCCCGGGAAAAACCAGGACCTGGAATTCCCGCTCTCTCCCCGGCGGATGGAGCAATGGATCCGCCAGGATCGCCCCGCTTACTGCCGCGTTGACGGATTGAGGGGCTACCAGAATTACCGCTGGGCTTGGATCCTGCCCGAGAAGGATATCCGGAACAAGACCGGCACGATCGGCCGGATCCGCAGGATGGTGGTGACCCACCGCTCCACCGCGGGCTGGGCGGACAGCCTCCGGGTGGAGGGGGAATCAGGCGAGAGGGAATACAGGGGGGATCATATCAGAAGTTTCCTGGGGGGAATCCGCAGCAACCTGATCTGGATCGAACCCCAATACAACCCAAAAGGCTGGCCCGAGGAATTCATCATCTACGGGGGGGGCTGGGGCCACGGGGTGGGCATGTGCCAGGTGGGATGTTACAGCCTCGCGAAATTGGGAAAAAATTGCGAGGATATCCTGCGGCATTACTTCCCCAAGGCGGACTTGAAAAAATTGTCGAAAAATTAAGGGGAATATATCGGGAAGAATGGGAAAAAAAGTTTTAGAATCATCCTTCACTCGGGCTCATTTGCAATAAACGGCTTTTATGGGATAAAGTGTAAAGCATGATCATGAGATTGTTCCTGATATCGGTTTTGTGCATGTCCTTGGTTTCCTGCGCGGAACTTTCCGAGCAACTGGGATTAACGCATAGGACCGACCTGGAAATGCGCTCCGGCCCATCGGGAAGCCTGGATAACCCGACCGTCCTAGACCCCTTTAAGAAGTATAACTTCGTCATGGCGGCCGATGATTGCCGGTATTTCCAGATGAAAGTGCCCCATGACTGGTATTGGAAGTTGTTCATGACGGTCGATAACCATAGTGACCTCAGCCATGGTGCCTTGGAAACCGCCATCGCCGATGTTGTCCCGCCTTGGGCGGCCTTGCCCGACTCCAGTTTCAGAAAAACGTTCGAACTGGATCAGGGTGGCGTCCAAGGGGTCCTAGGTGTTGGCAACCCGGGGCCAGACAGGACAGCCCTTTTAAAAATGTGCCAAAGCGGGGCACCGCTACGCATCATCCTGGAAAGCCAGGTTTCCGCCACTTCCGCGCTTTTGGGACCCAAGATGCCCACCACCGAAAACCCGGAACCCTAAGAAAGCCGATTCAAATATCCGGTTCGGATGATCAAACCTTTGAACTCCACGGCTCAACGCAACGGTGGGGCCTACAAATCCACCCGGCTTTCCAGTATTTGCGAAGCTTTCCGAGCCTCCGATTCCCTTACCATCAACTTTATCCCGCCAAATGCCGCGTCGAGTGTGGCCGGAGGAATAAGGCCTATTTGACGCTCATATTCGTCAAAAAGAAAACTTTCAATGCCTTCCGAGTCTAATTTTGTTTTAGCCAGGTTAGCCTCAATGGAATTCTGATATTGGCCAATGGGAATTAAATCTTCGGCTAAGGCTTCGGGCTCGTCGGGCTCATCGGGAATATCGGGGGGAATAAATGCTTCCACCTCGGGGGGTTTATTCTCTTCCTCGAACGCCTTCAGGCATGAGGGCCGGTTGCAGTAGTAGTACTCCGGACCTTCCTTCAAGCATTCGTGGCAAAAATACTCATGGCAGTGGTGGCAGAAGCTGAGGGCCTTTCGGTCCGGATGGTTCAGGCAAAAATGTTCCTGATTCATATCTGTGGTTTATTTCCCCGTAGAATTTGCCAAAGCATCCTTCAGGAATTGGATCAGGGATTCCCGGCCCAGGTAGCCCACATGGACCTTGGAGTCATTATTCGGATATCGAACCACGAGTGTCGGGAATCCCCGGATTTGATACCGCGTTTGGAGTTCCGTGACTTCCGGCGGGTTCGTCTTCGTTTCCCGCCTGCGGTCCATCACCGTGACCAGGATGAAGGATTGGCCGATCCAATCAGCCTGGGCCTTGTCGTCAAACACTTCGGCTTTCATTTTCTTGCAGTAGCCGCACCACTCGGCCGTGAAATCGTAAAGGATGGGTTTTTGCCCCTTTTGAAATTCTTCTTCGCCGTCCTGGATCGACATCCACTGGCCGGCCCGATTTGATAGGGTTTTATCCTTTGATATGGGATTGTCCTTATGAAAAAATTGGAAGGTTTCCCAAACCGCCAACAATATAAAAATGAGTACGGCCATTTTTGCAAAAAGCACCCAAAGCGGCACGGATTTGGTTTCATTTACAGGTATCAATGACTTTCCTTTATGAATGATATTGAAGGAAAAGAATAAGGTGACACATCCATTTTACCTGGGAAATTTCGTGATAGGTTGAAATTGGGGTGGGAAAAACGAGTATTATCTATAAAATCGCCTATTCATTATCAGAGATTCTAAAGTTTGAAAGGCGTAAAGCAAAACCATATATTAGCCACATGCCAATCTTCCATGAAGCTTATAAAGAGATTGGTATCGCACCGATCTCCAATAATTTTTATGGATGATCGGCACGGATTCAGGGGATGTGCCGATTCACCCCTAAAACAGTTAAGGAAATCGGTACTATACCGAACTTTCATTGAAAGCTTTAATGAGGTTCGGCATGCATTTAGATAGGCCAAAACATTCATGAAAACTTCTTGAATGAATTTTAAATCCTCAATTTTAAATTTTTTTTAAGCAAATCCCATGAATCCCATGCATGGCAGCCTTCTACGAAGCTTTTATTAAAGCTGGTATAATAGCGATTTCATTAACTGTATTATTGTGAATCGGCACATCTGTGGCTAGAGATTATTTTGATAAGATGTGTTTTCGAATAAATTTAAAAAGGATCGTATGATTTATTTCGACCACGCCGCCACCACCCCCTTGGACGAACAAGTCCTGGAAGCCATGATGCCTTTCCTGAAAGAGGAATATGGTAATCCTTCCAGCTTGCACGCCTCCGGGCGGGCCGCGCGGGCTGCGGTGGAACATTCCCGCGAAAAGATCGCCCTCACGTTGAATTCCGACCCGAAAGAAATCGTCTTTACCAGCGGCGGCACGGAAGCCGTGAATGCCGTCCTTAAAGGAATGGCTTTCGTCAACCAGGGGAAGGCCCGGCATTTCATCATTTCCGCGGTGGAGCACCATTGCGTGCTGGATTGCACGGAATGGCTGACCCGCCAGGGATGCTCCGTCACCGCCGTGGGCGTTGACTCCGAGGGCCAGGTCGATCCCAAAGAGGTGGAAAAGGCCATCCGGCCGGGCGAAACAACGTTGATCTCCATCATGGCGGCCAACAACGAAGTGGGCACGATCCAGCCTTTCGGGGAGATCGGGGCCCTGGCCAAGGGGCATGGGATTCCCTTCCATACCGACGCGGTACAGGCTTACGGCAAGGTTCCCATCGACGTGCAACGGGATCACATCGATTTTCTTTCGGCTTCGGGCCACAAGATATACGGACCCAAGGGTTGCGGTTTCTTTTACCAAAGAAGGGGGATGGACCTGGTCCCGCTCCAGCATGGGGGCGGGCAGGAGAGAAACCGGCGGGGAGGCACCGAAAACGCGGCTGGGATCGTGGGCCTGGGGGAAGCGGCCAGGCGGATCTGCCTTGAGATGCCGAGGCATGGGCGCTTAAGGGCGCTGGCGCAAATCCTCCTGGATGAAATGAAAAAAGCGTATCCCGAGGTGAGGGTCAACGGGCCATTGGATCCCGAAAAAAGGGTCCCGGGAATCCTGAACATCACCCTGCCCGGCATCGAGGGGGAGACCCTCGTCCATAGCCTGGACAACCGGGGTTTCGCTGTTTCCTCGGGGGCCGCCTGTGCGGCCGGATCGGCGATACCTTCCCATGTCCTATCGGCCATGGGCCGGAGCCCGAAAGAAACCAAGGAGGGCCTTCGTTTTTCCTTCGGCCGGTCCAATACCGGGGAACAGGTTCAGGAACTGTTGGGGACCCTGCCCTCCGTCATTCAAAGCCTTCAAATGATGTCTTCCTTCCTGGAGGAGGGTGAACCCAAATCAGAAACCCCCAAGCCCCGCTAAAGCGGCCCAGGAACGGGAAAGGCCCGCCAGAGTCCATCTTTCAAGTGTGATTTTACCCGGTATCTGTTCTAAAATAACCGGCCGGTCATTCCTGCCTTTTGGAAAGGTTTTCGACAGTGATCCTGAGAAAGTTGGGTTTCCGAATCGCCATAACCGCCGCGCTTTCCATTTTCCTCCTGGAAGGAATCATCGGCGCGTACAACGCCGCGCACCAGAAACAAAACCTCTTGGACCAAAAGGTCGGGTATTTGGACCTGGTCGTCCAGTCCCTCCAGGAGGATTTCGCGCGCCAAATTCAAAAGGAAAATTTCGAGAATCTCTCCGCCACCGTATCGGCCCTTTCCCGCCAATTCCAGGTCAGCACCCTCACGCTTTTCGACAAAAGGGGAAAAGTCCTGGTCCGAAGCCAATACCAGGAAGGTTTTGAAAGCCGGCTGGGCGACCTGAAACAAAAACTCATTTTGTCCCAGTCCCTTAGAAAATGTTGGGAAGAAACCTGGAAGACCCCGGAAGGGGAGATTTTAAGGTACCTCACCGCCATCCGGGACGGGGAGGGCAAGGTGGTCGGCGGGATCAACGTGGAAATCCCCCTTTCCCAGTTGGAATCACAAGTCAGGTTTTCCATCCTGGAAACGGCGGGAATCGCGGCCCTCATCTCCCTGGCCATCGTGCTCATCCTGATGCCCCTTTTGAGGGTTTTCGTCGTGAATCCCATCAACTCCATCAAGACCGAACTCATGGACTTTTCCAAGGGTGAGGCGGACCTGACCTTCCGGATCAAGGTGCGGTCCCGGGACGAGATCGGAGACATGTCCGAATGGTTCAACACCTTCCTGGAGAAAATCCGGAACATGGTTTCCCGGGTCCTGGAGCATTCCCAGCGCCTTTCCGAGCAGGTGCTCGAGTTGATCAACTCTACCGGCGAGGTGTCCTCCATGAGCGAGGATGTTTCCACGACCATCTCGCAGATCGCCCGGGGCGCGGAGGAACAGGCCGCCAAGATCGCCGAGGTTCACCATTTAATGCAGGAGATGCAGGAGACCATGAAGGACGTGGAAAACAAGGTGGGGGAAACTTCCGCCGCGGTGGACAAGGCCACCTTAACCGCCCAGGCGGGCGGCAAGCTGGCCCGGGTCACCATCGACCGGATGGTGACCCTGAACGAGACCATCCTGAAGAATTCGGAGCTCATCCACCACCTGGGCCGCAAAAGCCAGGAAATCGGGGGCGTGGTGGAGATCATCCAGGGAATCTCCGAGCAAACCAACCTGTTGTCCCTGAACGCCGCCATCGAGGCGGCCCGGGCGGGGGAGCACGGCAAGGGTTTCGCGGTGGTGGCCGAGGAAATCCGCATCCTAGCCGACCGGGTCGGGAAGGCGACCGGGGAAATCGGGAACGTGATCCAGGTGATCCAGGACGAGACCCTGGCGGCGGTGGGATCCATGGAAAAAGGCGCCAAAGAGGCCCAGGTGAGCCAGGAAAGCATCCGTCAGATGGAGGGGGCCCTGGACGAGATCGTGGCGGTCATCGAGAACGTGGTCCAGTTCAGCAAGAGCATCTCCGACCTGGTGGCCCTCCAGAACGAGCGGTACAGCAGGATCGTTAACGGCATCCAGGACATCAACGCGGTTTCGGAGGAGTCGGCCGCCTCCACCGAGGAGGTTTCAGCCTCAACGGAGGAGCAAACCGCCAACATGGAGCAGATCAACGCCACTTTCAAGGAAATCTCCACGATGGCGGAAGAATTGAAAACAATGGTGGAAAAGTTTAAGATCCGGTAAACATCCCTGGGAGTTCCCTTTAGCGCGATAGAAAATGATTTCACTCTCCGGTCCTTCATCCTAAACCTTTTTAAAAGACCGATGCCCGTTTTTTATTTTCTACCGGGCAATACAAGAGTGGGTTGGGATTCCGGGAGCCTAGGCGATGGCGGAGTTCATCGGCTCTTATGAGCATCTCGGTTAAAAAAACTTGTATCCCCTTATAAGGGTTAAATGGAATGGTTAAAATTAGGTCCTATCTTGGGGTTAATATTTCATTCATTGCTTGGGCCTGTTTTTTTGTTTTTCTGGTTTCAAACACCCTTTTATCCTATTTTGCTTTGCCCCTTGTCACCAGGCTTCAAATCGGCCTTTGGGGTATATTTTTCCCTTTCCTTTTTGCTTTTTTTAGCGATCCCAAAAAACTAAGGGAAACACCATCCTGCCTGGAACATGAGTTTCTTCCTTCCATCCCGAATTGGCTTTGGATCTTGGTATTTTTTTCCGGAATTTTTTTACGCCTCCACCAGCTTGTTTCCCTCTCCACATGGCCGACCCCTGATGAAGGAAACTATGCCCTTGGATCAATGGACCTTTCCCAAAATGGAATATGGCATTTGTCCTATACCATTCGTCAACATCCCCCTCTATTTAACTGGGCTTTGGCTCTTTTTTTTAAATGGATTTCCCCGTCGATATTTTCCCTTTGGCTGTTTCCAGCCATCCTCAGTATTTTGGCCCTGCTGATAGCCGGCTTGGCCGGGCGGGCCTATTTGTCCAAGTCTTCGAACTTCATTTGTTTTGTTTTAGCCGCCACGGGTTTCTGGCCCCTTTTCGTAGGAAGGTTTTGTTCCAATTTCATATTATCTTTTCTTTTTGAATTTTTAGCGTTTTTGATTTTAAGCTTATTTTTGAGGAGCCAATCAGCCGGCCAGTATCGAAGGTATGCCCTTCTTTTAGGGCTGTGCGTGGGATTTGGACTTTTTACTTTTGTGGTATGGACTGTCGTGGCGGTTGCCGTGATTTTGGCATTTGTGTTTTCCCGGGGAAAAAAGGGGAAATGGACTTTTTTAAACTTTTTCCTGCCCCTGTCCTGTTTTGGCGTTTTCAGTGTTTATTTTTACTGCGCACACGCAAAACCCATTCAATCGGAATGGGGCTTCCGGTCCGGAATGGATTTTAGCCAGCAATTCGTGAGCTCTTTTTCCTACCTCAGCGCCATGTTTTGGGGAACCTCAAAATATTGCTATGGCCCCGTGTGGGGAGGATTGTTTAACCCTGTATTTGATTCATTGACATTCCTGGGAATGGCGGTTTGCTGCCGTAAATGGAATACCGCGTTCTATAAATGGATCCTGATTTGCCTGGGACTTTTTATCCTGCCGGGGGTTGTTTCAAGGGATTTAGAAACTTTCCGGGTTATTTTTACTTTTCCCTTATTGGCGATGGTTGCGGTTATGGGGATGGGGTTGTTGCTTGGGCCTTTGAAAAAATATCGCAAGATAACTATCGGGATCCTTTTGATAGCCGGTTCGTGCCTTGATATTTATCACCTTTATGGCCCTTACCACTCCCGGTTTGGGACTCCCGGGCCCGAATGGTATTACATGAAAACGAACACCGGATACCAAGCTTACTTGAAACTGGAGGACATTCACCGCATCCGGGGAAAAGGGTTCATCCTGCACGACCTCCGGGTTGTGAATGACCCAACGCTTCAAGCTGCGACTTTTGGTTTTGATGCGGCCCAAAACACCGGAATTCCATTTCAAGACGCGAAGTGGGCGGCGGTGATTGTCGGAATGGATTATCTGCCGTTCTTATCCCGGAGGGTTCCGGAAATAACCTGGTATCCCTTGGGAAAAGAGCAAAAGCAAGACCCTATGGAATGGTGGCTGGGCATCATTCCTTGTGAAAGTGAGCGGACTCGAAAAATGCTAAAGGAATGGGTGAGGGCCGGTCTGGAAATCCGGTCGGTTTCCGGACAACTGATGAATTCCTCCCCGGGGAATTTATCGTTGCCGGTAATGACTTGTTTCCCTGAAGCCCAAAGCCTTGTGCGGAATGATCCTTTTTTAGCGTCTTGTTTTTGGGAGAAGATGATTTTTTATTACTGCATTGTTGAAAAAAATGATGAAAAAGCTTTTTCGGCAATCGATCAATGCGCAAAATACGGATATCCTTTACCGCATCTATTGGACCTGAAGAAGGCCTTGATGAAATCCCGGCGGCAAATGACACCCCAAAACCAACCGGTTGAAATAATTGAAAACCGTGGTGGAAAAGTTTAAGATCCGTTGAAAGAAAAGCTGGCAGCCGTATGTTCATAAACCATTTCGTGGCGGCCCCCCATCCGGTTAAAAGGAGTCTCTCATGACCAAGCCTTTGTCCTTGGACTTGTCGTATATATCCGATGCCGTTTCCGAGCAGGAGATATCCTCCCTTTCGCCGCAATTGGAAAGGGCGTTGAAATCCCTGCTGGATAAAACGGGCCGGGGGGCGGATTTCCTGGGCTGGATCGGCCTTCCTTTCACCGCGGCCAAGCAACTGCAAGCCCTGCGGAAAGCCGCCGGGGCGTTTGACAAATGCCGGGACGTAGTCTGCGTGGGAATCGGCGGGTCCTACTTGGGAACGAGAGCGACCCTCGAGGCCCTGGGGGGGGCGCCTAAAATTCACTTCGCCGGCCACCACCTTTCCCCCACGGCATTCCAAGACCTACTATCGGAATTGAAACCCAAAAAAACCGGGATTTGCGTCATTTCCAAATCCGGAACCACCACCGAACCCGCGGTGGCCTTTCGGATCCTGAAATCCTGGCTTGAAAAAGGGGTTGGAAAAAAGAAGGCCCGCAAGAGGATCGTGGCCGTGACCGACCAGGCCAAGGGGGCCTTGAAGGGCATGGCGGACGCCGAGGGATACAAAACATTCGTCATCCCCGACGACGTGGGGGGGCGTTACTCGGTCCTGACCCCCGTAGGGCTCCTGCCGATTGCCATCGCGGGGTTCGACATCGGAAAGCTCCTGAAGGGGGCCCAGGACGCGGCCCAGGACATGAAGTCCGGGGATTTTTCCGTGAACCTCTCGGCCCATTACGCGGCGGCCCGGTTCCTTCTATATCAAAAGGGAAAGACCATCGAGGTACTGGCCAATTTCAAGCCGGAATTGCACTATGTCGGCGAGTGGTGGAAGCAGCTTTACGGGGAATCGGAGGGTAAGGAAGGCAAGGGCCTATTCCCGGCCAGCGTGGATTTGACCACCGACCTGCATAGCATGGGCCAATACCTGCAGGAAGGCCGAAGGACGTTGCTGGAAACCATCCTTTGGGTCCGAAAGGAGGATAAGGAAGTTCTCATTCCCAGGGACCCGGAAGACCGGGAAGGGTTGAATTTTCTGGCGGGAAAAAGGCTTTCCTGGGTCAACGAACAGGCCATGAGGGGCACGGCGGTGGCCCACCGGGACGGGGGATTGCCCGTCATCCGCCTTACATTGGATAAAATTTCGGAGTATTCCTTGGGATACCTTTATTATTTCTTCGAGATGGCTTGCGGAATTTCAGGAACCCTCTTGGGGATCAATCCCTTCGACCAGCCGGGCGTGGAAGCGTACAAGAAAAACATGTTCGCGCTTCTCGGTAAAAAAGGTTATGAGGATTTAGCGGCCCAATTGCGGACCAAGGGCGTCTAAACAACATCCAACCTTTTCTTCTGATTGAACAGGGAGTAGGAATGAAAAAAAAGGCTTTTTTTATTATTTCCTTCATCGGCGCCTTTCTGTTGCCGGCCTTTCCGGCTTTCGCGGTGGACGATACCGCCTCCAACCTTATTTCTTACGGACAGATCCGTTTGGGGGATATCAACGATCTTATCAACAAAAAATACCCGGGAAAAAAGGAGAATTTTTGGAACGTTTCCGGCATCGCCTACCATAATTTCTCGGATGCGCCGAAGACCGATGTGATCATCGGCGTTGCCGGATACCGGGACAATGGGGTTATTTACAACCTCGGGCGCCAAATGGTCGAGGACGCGGGAGCCGGTTTCGCTTATTTCCACAAGGTTAAGGATGATTGGAAACTCATCCAGGTGGAGCTGGTGGACGGGAAAAAATACGAGGGTTTCGAGGGATCCGACTTGACCGCCCAGGGGAGGGACCAATTGGTGGTTTACTCTTCCTCCGGCATCACCCAGATCGCGAACATTTACATCTTCAACAACGGCGGATCCTTCAAAAAGGCGGCCTCCATCCAGGGGTTCGGGATGGGCCCGAGAGTCGCGGGGGAATCCGGCAAGCACCTGATGGTGGATTACCAGAGGGCCATGATCAACAATGAGGAAGGGTTCCGGATCTATTACGGGAGGCCCTTCCGTTGGAACGGCCATGGTTTTATGGTGGCCAAGGATGAGTTTTTGGACCGGGTCCAATCCTTCGACCCCGTCCATTCGACCAACGGCGAGTCCTTGAAGGCCCTGGAGTTTTTTGAGAAATATCTTTCCGGCCACCCGAAGGATTTTTGCGCGATTGCCGATTGTTATGACCTGAGCCGCCGGTTGGGCCTCCCGGAAAAGAGGGACCAATACCGCAAGCAATTGGCTCAGATGAAAGAAGAACCTGTGGTTTGTGATTTATGCGACGAATGGCTCAATGACAAGAACCATAACGCCCAGCAGCAATATTTGGAATGGTTAATGGGCAAAGGAAGAACGAAGAAGGATGAGAATTAATTATTTCGGGTAGGAAGGCGCACATAGCCCGGTAGAAAAAAATCCACCTAGTAAAACCCCAGTTGGCAAATCCCTTTTAAATACGGGGTAAAAACTCGCCCTGAATATCGAATTATTTTTGAAAAAATATGTAAAAATTTCTTTTGACAATACCAAGCCTGGTGGTATATAAACTTTTGTTGTCTAAATATGGTGTGAAATAACGATTTTTGGCCAGTTTTGGCGAAATCGGAGCTAAAAAACCAAGTTTAGCCATGATTTTTAGTGCCGTTGGAAATGATAATTAGTCCAGTTTTGGGGGAGATTCCAGCTGTACTAGCCTTCATCAGGCAAGAAAAAAGGAATAAAGCCGGGATTTGACGTTTGTTTCGATGAAAATACTGTCAGCCCAGTTTTCCCTAACACAGCCAAGAAGATTGGATGGAAGCCTTGAGAGTTTTGTTCCGCAACTGCCGGCAATATCTTTCGACCTTTTCCATTAACAACCAACAACACCCTAGCCACGCCCGCTGATGTTAAGGCCCATTAACATCAGGTGGAAATTTTTGGGCCATTTTTAGAAGGAGGATGCATGTCCGCACAGCCTATCCAGCCGAACACCTCAAATAAAGTCGGTTTCGTCCGCCCCAATACCTTTACCCGCGAGGGGGGCCTCAAGATCAAGCGCCATTTCACCCGCGAGGGGGTCCATCCTTTCGACGAGGTCGAGTGGGAATTACGCTCCGCTTCCATTACCGATGAGAAAGGGAAGGTCATCTTCGAGCAAAAGGACGTGGAAGTCCCCAAGGCATGGTCCCAAACGGCCACCAACATCGTGGTCTCCAAATACTTCCACGGCATCATGGGAACCGAGCACAGGGAGCGTTCCGTCAAGCAATTGATCCGCCGGGTGGCCGACACCCTATTCGAATGGGGAAAGGAGATGGGTTACTTCGCCTCCGACGGGGACGCTGAGGTTTTCCACATGGAGCTCACCCACCTGCTGGTCCACCAGAAGATGGCCTTCAACTCGCCGGTGTGGTTCAACGTGGGCATCGAAGCCAGGCCCCAGTGCTCGGCTTGCTTCATCAACAGCGTCTCGGACAGCATGGAATCCATCCTGGACCTGGCCAAGACCGAAGGGATGCTTTTCAAGTTCGGTTCGGGCACCGGCACCAATTTCTCCGCCTTGCGCTCCAGCCGGGAAAAACTCTCGGGGGGCGGCACGGCCTCCGGGCCGGTTTCCTTCATGAAGGGTTACGACAGCTTCGCGGGCGTCATCAAGTCCGGCGGCCGCACGCGGCGCGCCGCCAAGATGGTCATCCTGGACGCCGACCATCCGGATATCGTGGATTTCATCAAGAGCAAGTCCGAGGAGGAGAAAAAGGCCTGGGCCCTCATCGACGCGGGGTACGAAGGCGGTTTCAACGTGCCCGGCGGGGCTTATGACTCGGTGCAGTTCCAGAACGCCAACCACTCGGTCAGGGTCTCCGACGAGTTCATGCAAGCGGCCCTGAACGACGGAATCTGGACCACCAAGGCCCGCAAGGACGGGCAACCACATGGACACCTACAGGGCCAAGGAACTAATGCGCATGATCTCGGAATCCGCCTGGATTTGCGGGGACCCGGGCATGCAGTTCGACACCACCATCAACCGGTGGCACACCTCCTCCAACACCGCCCGGATCAACTCGAGCAATCCCTGCTCCGAGTACATGTTCCTGGACGACTCGGCCTGCAACCTGGCCTCCTTGAACCTCATGAAATTCCGGACGCCCGAGGGGGAGTTCGACATCGAGGCTTTCAAGGCACGCGGTGGACGTCACGATCCTGGCGCAGGAAATCACGGTGGACAACGCCAGCTATCCCACGAAACCCATCGAGCGCAACAGCCACGATTACCGGCCCCTGGGGCTGGGCTACGCCAACCTGGGGGCGCTCCTGATGTCCCGGGGCCTGCCTTACGACGGCGAGGAAGGGCCGCAATTACGCGGCCGCCGTGACGGCCCTGATGCACGGCGAGGCCAACCTCATGTCGGCCCGGATTTCCAAGGAAGTGGGGCCCTTCCGGGGCTACGCCCGCAACGAACAACCCATGCTCAACGTCATGCGCATGCACCAGGCCGAGGCCGCCAAGATCAAGCACGACGGCGTGACCGAGGACCTGTACCTGGCCGCCCAGACCGTCTGGAAGGAAGTGCAGGACCTCGGCGGGGAATGGGGCTTCCGGAACGCCCAAGTGACCGTCCTGGCGCCCACCGGCACCATCGGCTTCATGATGGACTGCGACACGACCGGAGTGGAACCCGATATCGCCCTGGTCAAGTACAAGAAACTGGTGGGCGGCGGGGTCATCAAGATCGTCAACCAGACCGTTCCCGAGGCCTTGAAGAACCTGAAGTACTCGGAGACCCAGGTGAAGGACATCCTCGCCTACATCGAGGCCCACGACACCATCGAGGGCGCGCCGCACTTGAAAACGGAGCACCTGCCGGTGTTCGATTGCGCCTTCAAACCCATGAACGGCACCCGGTCCATCCACTACATGGGCCATATCCGCATGATGGGCGCGGTCCAGCCCTTCCTGTCGGGGGCCATTTCCAAAACCGTCAACCTCCCCCACGAGGCCACGGTGGACGAGATCATGCAGGCTTATACCGAGTCCTGGAAACTGGGCCTCAAGGCCGTGGCCGTCTACCGCGACGGTTGCAAGAGGTCCCAGCCCCTTTCCACCACGAGCGGAGGCGGGAAAATAAAAATACCCAAACCGTTCCGCCGGCGCCTGCCCGATGAGCGGGAGGCCATCACGCACAAGTTTTCCATCGCCGGCCACGAGGGTTATATCACGGTCGGGAAGTTCGAGGACGGGACTCCCGGCGAACTCTTTATCACCATGTCGAAGGAGGGCTCGACGGTATCCGGCTTGATGGATTCCTTCGCGACAGCCATCTCCCTGGCCCTGCAGTACGGCGTTCCCCTCAAGGTGCTGGTTAATAAGTTTTCCCACAGCCGTTACGAGCCTTCGGGCATCACCAACAACCCGGAAGTCCGCATCGCCAAATCCATCACCGACTATATCTTCCGGTGGCTGGCCATCAAGTTCATGATCGCGGGTGACTGGGGAAATACGGAGTTGGCCGAGAGCGCCGAGAAAGCGGCCGGAAACACCGGTTCAGCATCGGCGGTTAAGCCGCATAAACACCCGGCGGCGAAGAGCCAAGAAGTCCTTTCGGAGTCCGAAAAGAGGGAGAAGGGCATCTTCGTCTCGCAATCCGACGCTCCGTCCTGTTCGGAATGCGGCGCCATCATGGTGCGCAACGGGGCCTGCTTTAAGTGCCTGAACTGCGGGTCGACGAGCGGTTGTTCGTAATAGATTCTTCCGCTCCCCTTGACAGGGGAGAGGCTTAATTTAGGCCGCGAAGGCCCGCTTTCTTAATTGAAGGCGGGCCTTTTTTATTTGATTATTCATTTGGGTTAAAGGAATAAATAAGTGAGCAAATGGTTGGTCGATACCAATATTTTGTATTACATGTCAGAAGACGATTCAATATTAGAAAGATTAAAAGCAATTTGTCCCAATTTGTTTTGGTCAGAAATTTCATTAGAAGAACTTATAGCTGGGGCGGACACAGAACAAAAATATGAAATTTTAAAAGATGTTTTTAAGATAACAACTTTTTTAAATCTTATTGTTCCTGATACGCAAAGTTATCTTACTGAAGAATGGTTTTTAGATCCTTCAACGAATATGGAAGAATATTCTTGTGGTTTAATGAAAGCTGTTGATGGGGTTTTAAAATCTGTAAATTTTGATCAAATAAGATCTTTAGTGAAAGATTCTAAAGAGTTATGTGAGGCGAAACGAGAAATATTCAATAAAGATTTTTCGGAAATAGTAGAGACGGAAGCGTTGAATTTGCAAAAAGATGGAATTAACATTAAAAATGAAGATGTAAGAAATATAAAAATATTAGAAATGTTTTATAGTTTAATTAAGGATGAAAATTTGAAGAAATTATTATTCAGAATTAAGAAAACTGCATATTCGGTAAAAAATGGTTTACTTAATGATGCGGGTTTCGATGTTAAAAGTTTGCGTGAATTGAGTAATAGAGAAAATTCAATAAATGTGCCTGAAATTACTGAGCCAGAGTTTTTAGAAAAAAAGAAATATTACGAATGTTATACACGAGTTTATGCGGGTTATTGCGCAAGAAGAATGTACCAAACATCTAAAAGCAAATATAAAAATGATTCGCATGATTTGGATATTATGAAATATTTATCGCGAGGATTTTCAATAGTCACTTCAGAAAAAAGGTGGGTAATAATTTGTAAAGCATCGGGACTTATAACGAAATATTTATTCCGAACTGCGAAAGGCATTGATGTTAATTTAATTCAAAATGAAATTCTTTAATGCTGAATTCAACCAGTAAGTGCAACACCTTGACTAAAGACCTGCTCCGGCGTTTTGAAACGAAGGCACTTGCGAGGACGATGGTTTAGGATCCGTTCCACGCGTCGTACATTCGCTGGGGTTATAGTAGCAAAATCCGTTTTCTTGGGATAGAAGCGACGAACAAGACCTGCAGTATTTTCAACACAACCTTTCTCCCAACTGTGGAAGGGCAAACAAAAGAATGAACGAGTGCCTGAAACACGATTCACCTGGAGATGTTCGACGTTTTCGGAGCCATTGTCGTATGTGATGGTACGGCGGAGGCCTTTTGAAATCCGAACCAACCGACGGTTGATTGCGGCTCTAGTGTGGAAAGCTGATTTTTGAGGTAGCCAAGCCAGTTTCACCAGACGACTTTTGCGCTCGACCATAACCAGAAGTGAGGGTTTGCTTTTCCGGGAGATGATGGTGTCGGCCTCCCAGTGCCCGAATTGCTGTCTTGTTTCAACGATAGCTGGTCGTTGGGTAATGGGAGTACGTTGAGGAATATGGCTTTTGCGATGTTTTTGAGTGTGCCAACGTCGCAAACGTTTTCGATGGGCCCGGGCTAGATGAGGAATGAGGTTTCGAGCTTCGCAGTAGATGAATTGATAGATGGCTTCATGGGAAACGGAAAGTTTTGGTTTCTCCCGGCGAAGAAAACCGGCAATTTGCTCGGGCGAGAGTCCACGAGGTATTTCTCGCAGTACTAAACGGCGAATCTCAGGATTTTTAAGCCTTAAATGAGTACGTGAAAGACGGTTTCGGTGTTCTGCACGCATGTGAGCTCTGGCGGGCAGGTAGCGGCGAGATCGTATAGGAGGGGCGTTGCGCTTCAGTTCTCGGGAAATGCTGGATACATCACGGCCCAGACGGCGTGCGATTTCCCGAAGGGAGAGGCCTTCAGCATTCCAAACTGAAATTTCTTCACGTTCGGCTAACGACAGATGCTTGTAGGATGATTTCATAGCACTTAGGATAACCCCCGGGTTCTGCCGGGTCTAAGTGTTGCACTTCGTTATTGAACTGGGGAATTTATAAATAATACTTTGTTTTTTGTGACCATTTTATTCATATGTAGGTTTTATAAATTTTTATGACTGTTTCCTAACGATTGTCTTCCCAATTGAAAACGCCGCACCGAGCTTTTCACCGACGGCGAAGTAGTGGTTGCCCTCGAAGCCGCCGTAGAGAATTGCCTGGACCTTCTCGATATCCGGAAATCCCTTCGGGCCAAGGACATCCTCGTCGGCGAGAATGCCCAGGATCTCCCCGATGAAGATCGTATGTAATCCGAGCTTATGGTGCTGAAAAAGCCTGCATTCAAGGGAATACGGAAATTCGGCGGCCAGTGGGGCGTTGACCTTTTCGCTCTTGAGCGGGGTGAGACCGGTTTCCTTGAACTTGTCATGATCCCGTCCTGAGACGAGGCCGACGTAGTCGGCGATCTTGACGTGTTTCCGGGAGGGAATACCGACGGTGAACGCCTTGCTGTGCAGGATGTTGTGGTAGGTGAGCGTCGCTTCGCGCAACGACACAGCCACGCACGGCGGGGTGCTGCAGCAGATGCCGCCCCAGGCTGCGTTCATGAGATTCGGTTTCCCATCCACCCCATAGGTGCCGATAAGCAGAACGGGATGGGGATGAAGGATGGTGTTAGGTTCGAGCGCGATTTTTTTCATGGGCACCTCCGAGTGAATTAGGTCAAACCGGATATACCCTGACCTTTCCCCCGAAAACTGATCCAAAAATATGTTAGTTTTGGATTATAGATCGGGAGGGGAAAGATGGCAAAGAAACGGTTTTTATCTGAGCAGATAGTGGCTATTCTCCGCGAGGCGGAGAAAGCTCCCGCCGTTGAGGAAGTTCTCCGAAAGCATGGCATTTCCGAGCAGACTTACTACCGCTGGAAACGCATGTACGGAAGCCTTGGAGTTTCCGAAGTCCACCGCATCAAACAGCTGGAAGAAGAAAACCGGAAACTCAAGCAGTTAGCGGGTGATCAGGCCCTGGCTATTCAGGTTCTCCAAGAGCACATAAAAAAAAAGGGGTATTGATCGAGGAGCAAAAAGGCATGGTGGAAGCCCTGAAGGCTCAGGAAGTACCGGAAAGACGAGCCTGTGATGTTCTTGGGGTAAATCGATCGAGTTTTCGATATGAGGCCCAGCCAGAAGATCCGTTGAACCAGGTGATCCTGCAGGAAATGGTTAAGTTAGCGCAAAGAAACCGACGTTTCGGAAGC
Source organism: candidate division FCPU426 bacterium (assembly GCA_963847625.1). Lineage (GTDB taxonomy): Bacteria > Oederibacteriota > Muellerivitia > Muellerivitales > Muellerivitaceae > CAWCKJ01. The sequence continues at coordinate 233,980 of CAWKAR010000039.1, forward strand.
CCTCGGATGTTGTGGATGTTGGAACGCAGAGGCCTTGATGTGAATCACAAGCGGGTGGAGAGGCTCTACCAGGTAGCAGGGCTTCAATTACCGCGCAGGAGACCCAGGAAGAAGAGGGTTCCGACGGAATGGAGAAGGCCCCACCCGGCTTTGGGTTCCAACGAGGTGTGGACGATGGACTTCGTGCATGACCTGACATGGTTCGGGGGAAAGGTGAAGTTTTTGACGGTGTTGGATGAAGGATTTAGGGAATGCTTGGAGATCCGGGCGGAGAAGCGAATGAGAAGCCGGGACGTGCTGGAGACGCTGGACGAGTTGATGACGGAGTACGGGACACCAAAGTGCCTGCGGGTGGACAACGGGCCAGAGTTCGTGGCGAAAGAACTGAGGAACTGGCTTGAGGAGAAGGGCGTAGAGGTGCTATATATCGAACCAGGGAGTCCATGGCAGAATGGATTCATCGAAAGTTTCAACGGAAAGTTTAGGGATGAGTGCCTGAACCAAGAAATTTTTCTTTCAAAAGCGGAGGCCCAGGTAGTCGTGGATTGGTGGAGGCAGGTGTATAACTGGCAGAGACCGCACAGCAGTTTGGGGGGAAAAACCCCAATGGAAGCAAAGGCCGAAAAGTTGGGCCTTAACTAACTTAAATTTGGATCAAACATTGGGGGAAGGTCAACCCACTTTACCATGGTATGGAGTCAAGGGCGTTGTATTCGATACCCTAGGCGGCCGCCTTGAATGCCTTGAGTCGTTTTCCGATCTCATCACGGGTACGGCGGACGGCCATATCCACTTTGATCCGAACAAAAGAACCCAGCTTGGGACCAAGCCGGGTTCTTTTGTTTTGTTTGAAAAAATCTTACGGTTGTTCCGGGGCGAAGCTGAGGTCCGGGAAGGGGTTGGGCCTCGGGGTCTTCGAGAAGTCGTAATAGATGACCACGGCCTGGTCGAGGGAATACATCCCCCGGTTGTAGTTGAATTCCACCTGGACTGTGGGGTGGGATTCGCGCTCGCCCATGCCCGTGCCGGCCTGCTCCTCGGGTTCCGCTTTTTTCATTTCCCTATCCATCATTGCCCCCGCGCACGCTGGCGCGTTCGATAAACTTTCGCAGGATTTGGCGCGGGAAGTGGAATATGGGTAAGGATGTTGGGAATAACGGTAGATCGGGTGGGTGTCGTAATACTGGTTCAATTCGTCCTGGTTCCAAAAGTAGGCCGCGCCGATCACCCCGCAGTTGGCCGCCAGGTCTTTCCCCATCTCATCCCCGCGCCATTGGGCGTAGGACTTGGGCTTATCCGTGAAGAAGAAACGCCGGGCATCCTCGCCGCTCACCTGCCAGCCCGGTATCGTGACGGAACTATAGGGGTCGATCATCCATTTTTGGCCGTCCGAGATTCCGCTGGGCTTGCCGGTGATGGAATTGAGGCCGTCCACCGTCAGGTTCACGGCCACGCGCACGGGAAGGGGATTGTAGAGCCGGACCGAGTAATTCTCCCCCCTGGAGGCGGTGATAAAGGGCCGCCCGTTCCGGTAGGTCTCGGGCTTGACCCCCTCGTTATCGCTCACGATTTCCACCCTGAAGCTGTAGGGCTGGCGCCTAGTCTCGTGTACCAATCCCTCGTCTTCCATAATCGCGAGGCGGTATTTGACGTCTTGTTGCTTGGTGGCGGCCTGGGTGTTTGAGGCCCCCAAAGCCAGAAGCGCAATCAGAAGCATCTTGTTGAATCGCATGATGATTCTCCTTATTTGATGTTTTGAACTGCCTATACCCCATTGGACACAGCTCCTCCGAAAAAGTTCCCGGTATGGATAAAAGCAAAACCATGTCTTAGCCACGGATGTGCCGATTTTCATAAATGAAATAATGTTTAATTGAAATCGGTACGATACCAGCCTCATTAAAAGCTTCATTGATGGCTGGCATGCAGGGGATTCATGGGATTGGCTTAAATTCCTACAAATAGGGGCCTATCGATAACCCATTTTCCTGGAGGAATGGCTGGATAACCTGGTAAACGGGGCTGGGAACTCGGGAACGGGTTCGACGAGGGCTTCGACTGAGGGCCTCGACTGAGCTCGGCCGAAGTCCTCAGCCGAATGTTCTCACCGCAGGCTGGCCGATAACCCGGGAACCCGAGAACTGGCCGATAACCCGAGAACTAGCCGATAACCCGATAACCCGAGAACTGGCCGATAACCCGATAACCCGGGAACTGGCCGAGAACCAAGGAATTCGAAAACCCAGGAACCCGAGAACTGGCCGAGAACCAAGGAATTCGAGAACGCAGGAACCCAGGAACTGCCCGAGAACCAGCCAATAACCCGAGAACTAGTCGAGAACCTAGTAAACGGGGCCGGTAACACCTACCGCATCAACGTGCCGCCTACCGGCATGGGAGGATAACCCGCCCACATCCCTGCCCGCATTTCCTAGATCTCCTGCCCGCAGGTGCCGGTAGTCCTGCCCGCAGGGTCGAGTGCCCTGCCCGCAGAAGTCGGTAGTCCTGCCCGCAGAAACCCACCGGGTGCCCTGCCCGCAGGTCCGGAAACCCTGCCCGCAGGTCCGGAAACCCTGCCCGCAGAAGCCGGTAGTCCTGCCCGCAGGTGCCGGAATCCCTGCCCGCAGGTCCGGAATCCCTGCCCGCAGAAACCGGGTGCCCTGCCCGCAGGTCCGGAAACCCTGCCCGCAGAAGCCGGTAGTCCTGCCCGCAGGTTTCCAGGGTCCTGCCCGCAGGTCCCTGAGCCCTGCCCGCAGGGTCGAGTGCCCTGCCCGCAGAAGTCGGTAGTCCTGCCCGCAGAGGCCGGTAGTCCTGCCCACAGGAGCTGGTGCCCTGCCCGCATGGGTGTTTCCATCTGTCGAATAGGCGGTCTACCTGTCGGAATGGACTGGCGAACCTGTCGGAAAGGCGGTTCTGCCTATTCGGCAGCCACTCACCGCAATGAAAGAAGGGGCAAAAAATAAAAGGGTTTTCGACAGTCGGATTTCTTGGTGTAAGGGGCTTGGCCAATAATCGGCGCGAAGTCTAACTAAACTATTTTACAGGGGATAAGCTCGTCCTCGTTCACGGAATAAACCGCGCAGAGGCGGTGATAGCCGTCCGCGATGACCACCTTGCCGTTCTGGAGGTCCCGGACCAGCAGGAGCGGCAAGAGGGATTTCCCGTCCTTGATTTTTTGCTGGTCCTTGGCGACGTGGTAATTGCTGACGCCCAGGAGCGACAGCCCCGAGGCCCGGAAGATGTCCTTGGCCTTGAACTGGGTCACCTTGGCGTCCTTGAGTTTTTTGACCAGACCGATGGCTTCGGCCTCGGTATGGAGAAGGCTTAAGTAGGATTGCGCCGCGGGATAGTCCTTATCCTCGGGTTCCGTGAACCATTGAATCTGAGATTTATCAGACATTTTCAGCCTCCTTTATGTATGGGGGGGGTGATTATGGCTTAAATGAAGAAGGCTTTGAATCGCGCCGCAAAAGTGAACTTGATACATAAAGAATTCCCGGTATTAACTGAAGGAGATAAAACGGGGAAAATTTCATATTTCCTATTCCTGTGTGATCCAGGAAAAAGCATGAGAAAAAACAGCCCATTCCACCAAGCGCGATGATCCCGCCCGCGAGCTCTTTTCGCCAACCGACAAGAATACCGGCCATGAATATTGCCATTGAGAGCAACTCGAGATTTTTAATCAATAGAAGAGAAAAAGGATTCGGTATTCCTTCCCCAATCAGCATTACCAGAAAAAATAACACCAACAAGGTGCCCAGGATACGGGCTGTCCATCGGCACACGGCCGCGATTAGATGAGGTCGTTCCATATTGCCATCCTTGGATTCGAAGATACTTGCACTATTTCCATAAAGTGACAGGTTGAGTCAATGATATACCACTTCGTTGTTGATGGGATTATCTTTTAACCAGTAGGGCCGTCAATATCGTTAATTCAAAATTTAAAATTAAGAATTTAAAATTCCCATCCCTTACGGGATGGGCTTAAGCCATATCCACCAGTTTGTGGTTGGGGCATTTGCGCTGGGTATATTCCTTTTCCCAGGGGGACTTGAACAGGATTACGGGACGGTCGAGGCGGTCCCGGGTTTTCATCACCTGCAACGGGGGATCGAAAGTCTCCGGGTCCCCGAGAAGCCAGGCGCTCGATTGATAGGGAAGCAACTCCAGTTGGGTGTCGGTCTTGTATTCGTTTTTTAGGCGGTATTGCAAAACGTCGAATTGCAGTTTTCCCACGGCGGCCACGTAAAAATCCATGTCATTTTCGCGTCGCAACAACTGCACGGTGCCCTCTTCCGTCATTTGCTTTAATCCCTTGTCGAAGGATTTGCGCTTGGACACATCCTTGGGCCTCAATTGGGCGAAAATCTCCGGCTGGAACTGGGGAAGGGGCTTGAAGCTGAACCCGCCTTCCAGGGAAATGGTGTCGCCGATGGTGAAAACGCCGGGGTTGATCACTCCCACGATGTCGCCGGGATAGGCCACATCCAGCGTGTTCCGGTCCGAGGCCATCATGGAATGGGGTCGGGACAACCGCAGTTCCTTGCCCAACCGGTGGTGCTTCACCACCATGTCCCGCTCGAACCGGCCCGAGCAAACCCTCATGAAAGCCGTGCTGTCCCGGTGCTTGGGGTTCATGTTGGCCTGCAGCTTGAAAACATAGGCCGAGAAGGGGGTCTCCACCGGGTCCACGCTGGTTTCGCCGCCCAAGGGGGTGTCGGCGGTGCGGGCCCCGGGCGGAGGGGCTATTTCCACGAAGGCGTCAAAAAAGGGCTCCACCCCGAAATTGGTCAGGGCCGAGGCGAAAAAAACGGGGGTCACCTCCCCGTTCAAGAATTTATGGGGATCAAAGGGGTTGCCCGCCACCTCCAGCAGTTCCAGGTCATGGCGCAGCTTTTTCCAGGCTTCGGGGTCCAGGCGTTCCTGGGATTTCGGGTCCTGGAGTGAGACCCGGTCCACGGAAGCCTTGGAGGCTCCCCCGACGGACACCTTGGAGAACAACAGGAGTTCCTGGATGCGCCGGTCCACGACGCCGGTGAATTCCCGGCCGCTCCCGACCGGCCAATTGACGGCGGAAGAATGGATCCTCAAGACCTGCTCCACCTCGTGCATCAGGTCCAGGGGGGGCTTGCCGGGAAGGTCCATCTTGTTGATGAAAGTCATGACGGGGATGCCCCGCAGGTGGCAGACGTCGAAAAGCTTGCGGGTCTGGGTTTCCACGCCCTTGGCCGCGTCAATCACCATGATGGCGCAATCGGCGGCGGTCAGGGTGCGGTAGGTATCCTCGGAAAAATCCTGGTGGCCGGGGGTATCCAGGACGTTGATGATGGCGTTCTTGTAGGGGAATTGCATGGCCGAGGCGGTGATGGAAATCCCGCGTTCCTGCTCCATGCCCATCCAGTCGGACACGGCCGCCTTGCCGCCCCGCACCATGCCCGCGGTCTGGATCATGCCCGAATAGAGGAGCAATTTCTCGGTCAGGGTGGTCTTGCCCGCGTCCGGGTGGCTGATAATGGCGAAGGTGCGGCGTTTCGCGATCGCGTTTTTGATTTCAACGGCCAAGGCAGGGTCGGTCATAGGCCGGGTATCCTACCACAAACCTTTTCACGCTCAAGGCGATTGGTTCTTGTGGAACAGGCCTTTGAAAACCTGGAAAGCCTTTGTTTAAGGCCATAATCATTCGAAGTTTTCAGGATGCTCCTCTTGAGGGATTCATCACCATCGTCTTCAAAAAGGTTAAAATATTGGCAATTCAAAGATCAAGTTGTGGCCTGCGGTGAGCTTGCCCTGAGCGTAGCGAAGGGAGTCCAACCCGGGGAGACGATAACAGGAATAACCACTGGAAACACGGCAATAATCCAGGATATCCATTATCATATCCGCGATTTAAAAGGTGTAATGCCGATACGAAAAGGCAATTTTTTACGTGAATAAAATCACAAACAAAATGGATGGCTGTCAAACCTATCGGACGACCGGGGCGGTTCAAATCATCAGCCTCGTCTTCCTATCCCTTTTCGTCCTCATCTCCCGCCAATCCTGGGCGGCCGGCGACCTCCTCCAGAAGTCCCTGGTCAAGATTTTCACGACCGTGCAGGAGCCGAACTACTACGAGCCCTGGCGGATCGGTTCCTCCCAATTCGTCAGCGGAAGCGGCTGCGTCATGCCCGGGCACCGGATCCTCACCAACGCGCACGTGGTTTCCAACGCGATATTCATCGAGGTGCTCAAGGAAGGGGACAGCCGCAAATACATCGCCAAAAGGGAATTCGTCGCCCATGACTGCGACCTGGCCATCCTCAAGGTGATCGACGAGGATTTCTTCAAGGGCACCCTGCCGGTCACGTTCGGAAGCATGCCGTTCAAGAGGGACAAAGTCGCGGTTTACGGGTTCCCCTTGGGCGGGGAGGAGCTGTCCATCACCGAGGGCGTGGTTTCCAGGATCGAGATATCCACTTACGCCCATTCCGGCAGGTACATCTTGGACGTCCAGACGGACGCGGCCATCAATCCGGGCAACAGCGGGGGGCCGGTTTTCAAGGACAAGAAAATGGTGGGGGTGGCTTTCCAGGGTTACAACGCGGTGGTGGCCCAGAACACCGGCTTTTTCGTCCCCGTCCCGATCATCAAGAGGTTCCTCGACGAGGTTAAAAACGGCGCCTACCGCGGCATCCCGGCGCTGGGGATCTACGGCGAGGACATGGAGAACGACACCCTCAGGGCCTATTACGGGATGAAGCCGGACCAGACGGGGATCCTGGTCACCCAGGTCATCTACCATTCCTCGGCATGGGACAAGCTCAAAGAAAACGACGTGCTGTTGTCCATCGACGGTTATCCCGTCGCCAACGACGGGACCATTTCCTTCCGGAAAGGGGAGAGGATCCATTTCTCGTACCCCCTCTGCCTGCGCCATATCGGGGACAAAATGAAACTAAAAATCCTGCGGGACAAGAAGATCCGGGAAATCACGGTCACCTTAAAAGCGGAGTCCCGCCTGGTCCCCCTCGTCCAATACGACACCCAGCCGGCTTATTTCATTTTCGACGGTTTCATCTTCACGCCATTCAACTCGAACTATCCCGGCATCAGCAAGGACACCCCCCCGGAATTGAAGGCCCTTTATTTCCACGGCCTTCCCTCAGAAAACCGCAAACAGGTTATCCTGGTCAACCACATCCTTTCCAACGCCATCAACAAGGGTTACGACTCGAAGTTCAGCAACCTCATCGTCACCCAGGTGAACGGCCACAACATCTCGGAAATGAAGGATTTGATCGCGGCCTTCGCGGACCCCCAGGACGGCCGCCATGTCATCGAGATCGACAAGCCCAGGGAAGTGGGGACCCAGATCATCCTCGACGCGGCCAAGTCCAAGCAGGCTTCGGCGGATATTTTGGACCAATACGACATCCCCAGCGACCGCTCGGCCGACCTGAAGGGAGGAAGCGAATGAGGACCGCTTTTTCCGGTTTGAGGGTCACCGCGGTTTTATGCCTGGGATTTTTCCTTTGCGCCCGGGTTTGGGGCGGCGACGAGACGACGAGAAAATCCGTAGTCAAGGTGTACACCACGGCCCAAACCATCGACTATTACGAGCCCTGGAAACCCGGGTCGGAGGTCCAGTTGAGGGGGTGCGGCACCATCCTGCCGGGGAAGCGCATCCTCACCACGGCCCACCTGGTCAACAAGGGGAATTACATCGAGGTCGAAAAGTTCGGCCAAACCAAGCGGTACGTGGCCCAAGTGGAGCAGGTCGGGTTCGATTTGGACCTGGCCCTGTTGAGCGTGCAGGACGAGGACTTCTTCACCGACACCAAACCCGCGGAGTACGGAGACCTGCCGGGGCGGGGCGACAAGCTCGTAATCCAGGGCGGGGATGAGTTGTCGATCAAGGAAGACTCGGTATCCGGCATGGAAATGGTCTGGAGCACCGAGGGCGGCCGTTCCGTGCCCGCTATCCTGACCAACGCCGCCATCGACGCGGCCAACAACGGGTGCCCGGTGTTCAGCGGCGGAAAATTCATCGGCATTCCCTTCGACTCCACGGGAAAGCCGGAAAAATCCGGGTCCGTCATTCCCGTGAACGTGATCCAGAGGTTTTTCAAGGGCATCCAGGGCGGGCGCGCTTACGACGGCTTCCCCGACCTGGGTTTTTACACCCAGGACCTGGAAAACCCGTCCCTTCGGGACTATTTCAAGATTTCCCCCAAGCAATCAGGGGAAATCATCACCAGGATTTTTTACGGGGGGTCGGCCGACGGGGTGCTGAAGGAAGGCGACGTTTTGACGGCCATCGACGGGCATCCGGTCGACGACGAGGGCTACATCAACCTGAGAAAAACGGGGAGAATCCCCGAGATTTACCTCGCGACCTTTTACTCCATCGGGGAGGAAATCAGCCTGGATATCCTCAGGGACGGGAAAGCTTTGAAAGTGAGGATGCCCATGAAGGCCGTATCGAAGTTGATACCCGACCGGCAGGATGACCGGCATCCCACCTATTACATGCTGGCCGGGCTGGTTTTCGTCCCCCTGACCGTCAACTATTTCTCGACGGCCAATTGGGAGGCCTTCAAGCCTGAATTGCAGGACCTGTTTGTCCACGGGCTTCTCTCGGAAGAACAAAAGCAGGTCGTCCTCATGAGCCACGTCCTGCCGCATGAAATCAACAAGGGATACGATAAGCTGACCAATGTCATCGTTAAAAAAGTCAACGGCCATCCCATCGCGGAAATGAAGGACCTGTTGGAAGCCTTGAAAACCCCCTCCGGGCGCTATCACGTGGTGGAGGTCGACGATTTCAACTGGTCCGGCTCGAGGATCATTATTGACGCGGAAAAAGAAAAACAAGCCACCGGGGAAATCATGGACACATTTAAAATTCTTTCCGACCGTTCGCAGGATTTGAAATAAATCTCCGGTATTTAAGGAAATAAAAAGAACCCGCTTGCAAACAAGCCGGGTTTTTTTGTTTTATAAGTGTGTGTTTTGCCGGGCTTTAAACAAGCCGGTCAATATTTGAAAATCGCGGGAAAAGACCGGTGGAGGAAATAGTACTCGTTCAAGGGCCGGTCGTCGGTAATTTCAGTTTTTTCGTCCGGGCCTAACAGGGTTCTTGTATCCAACTTTTTCGAAAGGACCAGTTTCATTAAATCTGAAGTGGAAAAAGTCGGATTCCATTCCAAGAAGTCCTTTTGCGCCGCTGGGGGTATCCGGGAGACCAACTCGGGAATGGGAGGAATGGTGATGGGTTGCATGGACCCGATCAGATGCGTTCCCCAGCCTTCAAATGAGGAAAGAACCAGGTAATAGGGAAAGGACTTGGCGAAAGACCGGATGAAAGCCCGCTGGATCTCGGAAGGGCCCCCCGGTATCCACTGCTGGACGATCCCGTCCGGGGCAAGACGCCGTTGAATGGCCCGGTAAAACCCATCCGAATAAAGCAGGCTGGAGCCCGCCGCCTCCACGGGCGGGGCAGGATCCAGGGTGATAACGTCGAATTTTTGCCGGGTCCTTTGGAGAAAGCGCCTGCCGTCATCGATGACCACCCGGACGTTTGGCTTTGCCAGGATGGCCGACGCATCCATGAAGCTGAAACCGAATTCCTCCTTGACGCTGGGCACCAGTTCGACGGCGGTTGTGTCGATCCCCCAACTGGCGATCGACCGGAACGTGGTTCCCATTCCAAAACAAATCACCAGGGCCGACCGGGGGGGGTGGGGGCATAGCGCGAGGGGGAAGTGGGCCATGACCTTGGTGATGGACGTCAGGTAGGCCACCCCGAGGCCGTTGATTAAGAGCCCCTTATTGTTTCCTTTTTGGTACGCCAGCACTGTCGCGGTGTGATCCCGCCGAAGCTCCGTCCGGTCCCACTTGGAAAAGTTCCAACCTTCCTCAAAACTGCCGCAGGAAAAGGCCGAAAATAATAAAAGGCAGAGGCTTGCGGCAATGACGGACAGGGAATGGAATGAAAGTTTTCGTTTGGCATTGAGGATGAAATGAAAGGGAAGAAAAGGAATTGAAAGGACGATCAAGGTCCACCGGGCGCCAAGGTAAGGGAGCATTAAATAAGAAGCCGCCAGCGGCCCCAGGATGCAACCCAGGATGTTCCAAGCGTAAATTCTCCCTCCTTTTTCCGCGGCGCCTCCGGACCATTGGTCGATGAGACGGGGGGTTAAATAGCCCAAGGCGGCGCAGAAGGGGACCAGGCTCAGGAGGGCTAAAACGTTGGAGTGATAACGGTTGGGGTCGTTCAGGACGACCGGGAAAAACGGGAAGAGGGCCAGAAGACCCGTCATCAAAACGGTTGAAAAGACCTTTCCCTTTTTTAAGTGGCGCCGGTAAAGCCAGGAACCGATTCCCGTGGCCGTTAGGTAAGCCGCCAGCAAGCCGGCGAAAGCGTAAATTTCGTTGCCTAAGATGGGGGTGAAGTCCCTCACCCAAGTCACTTCCATGGCCATGGAAGTGAAACCCGTTAAGAAAAGAAAGACAGGGATGTTTCGGTTTTTATTACTGCCCGGCAATATGGAGGCCCTATTTGAAAGAGATACTTTTGGTTGAAGCCGGCTTTTGGGTAGCCGGGACCGGAGCCAAAGAAACGCGCCAAGACAAATCGTGAAATTAAGCCCGGACGCCATGTGGAGGGTTCCCTGGAATCCCAGGAGCTCCACTAGAACAAAGGCGGTGGCCAGGGTTCCCGCCACCGCGCCGGAAACGTTCGCGAGGTAAAGAAAGCTGAAACTTTCAGGGTTTGAAGAGTTGTCTTCCCGGACGATCTGCATGGCCACTGGAAAAGTGGCTCCCATGAAGAAACACCAGGGGAGGAGGGAAACGAGGATGACGGTGCCGGAGGATAAAAGGTAGCCGGTGGAGTCCGTTTCACCCATTGACAACAAAAAATTATCGCCCAGGTTAAACAAGGCGGGAACGAGGAGGCCGCCCAGGCCGATGAAGCCCTCGATCAGGGAATAAAAGAGCAAAGCCGACTTCCCGGTTTTACGGCAGATAGAAACGATGTGGGTACCGCCAGCTTTGCTTCCCAAGGCAAGGCCCAGCATGAAAACGGAAATGACCGTCGACATGACCGGTGTGGTGATGCCGAAATGAAAGTATGCCAGCCGAAGCCAGACGGTTTGGTAAACCAGCCCGCAAAAACCGGAAAGAGTGAAAAAAAGGGCCAATGGGAAATAACGCTTTGGCAAGTTACGACCTTTATTAATATTTATGAAACTACAACAACGCCGCGAAACGCGAAAAGATTTTATCAGCGGTATTCTTCAACTCCAAAGCGTTTGCGTGAAGATTGGATTCGATCGGCCCGACGCGAATGGGCCCCTGTGGCTCCAGTTCCTTCGAATAAATTGAGATCCAATTTTTAATCATCTCCTCGGTGGTTTCCAAGTGGCATTGGAAACCGTAAGCGTTGGTTCCCAATTTGAAAATTTGATGGGGATAAGAGGCGCTTTCGGCGAGCCTGACCGCGCCGGGAGGGAGAGTGAAGGTGTCCCCATGCCAATGGAAAGCCATGATTTCATTGGGTAAACCCAGCAGGAGCGGGTCCATCCGTCCCTCAAAAGAAAATTGGACCGGATACCAACCTACTTCAGGCTGGGGACCCTTTAATACTTTCCCGCCCGCGGCGTAGGCCAAAATTTGGGCGCCCAAGCAGATACCCAGAACCGGCAGGTTTTTTTGCAGGCATTCTTGAATCGCCTGCAATTCCAGCTTTATCCAAGGATATTGGCCCTGTTCATAAACGCTCATTGGGCCCCCCAGGACAATGAGCGCTTCGCCCAGCCTTTCCGGGATGCTTTCACCCTGGAATGGTTTTATGATTTTCAAGGCGATGTTTTTTGCTTTGAGGATATTCAACAATAATCCCGGACCTTCACAATCGATATGTTGGAAACAAGTGACATGGGACATTAAATTTCCTATTGCTTGTGTCAAAAGCACCTGCATGGTAGTGGATATCACGTATGCAACGAAGATCCATGTGTGATGTTAAGGGGCTCAGCGGAAAATTTGAAAAGATTAAAAAAAGAACTTCCTGATTTTGGCTAATGGAATGATGGATTTATTTCAGTTAGAATTTTCCGTGACCAGTTTTATATTTTTCAGCTTTTTTATGAAATGGTTGAACGTGTTTTGGCTCTTTTTAACGATTACCAAAATACCCAATAATTGGGGGTAATTTGGGTGAAAAAGCGGAAATAGTGGTATATTTACTAAAACGATTTAACCTATCGCCCTGAAACGAATTGCAACTCGTTTCTGATTGTTTTATGTTCGTGCCTTGAAAGAACGGTGGATTCCTTGAACGGATACATTCAACCTATTAGGGCCTGTTTTCGACTGAAAACGTTTTTTACCAGCCCATTATATACGTGTATTCTAGTCGTACTCTTGTATTTCTTTTACAATCCCGAATTTTCCCAAGCCGCCCCAGCCCAACTTAAAACTTCCGGCAACCAGATTGTCACCGCCAGCGGTGGTTGTACCGTCCGCTTAAAAGGCGTGGATGTTTCCGGTTTGGAATACTACCCCGAGGGCGACACTGGGACCGGGTATCCCACGACCACAGTCGACGGCGTTAGTATGACGGATTACGTATCCATCATCGCCGAGGCTGTCACGGCTTGGCATATCAACTGCGTCCGGGTTCCATTCAACCAGGGTTATTGGTTTGGGTGCGCGAACAACTATACTCCCACTCAAACAGCCTATCGGGACATGATCGCGGCCATCGTCAACTATTGTTCCTCCCAAAACGTATATGTGGATTTGGACCTGCATTGGTCCGGAACCCAAACCACCGCCACCGCCCCTTGCGGTACCGGATGGAACACAGCCACGGCACAGCAAACATTGCCGGATGCCAACTCGGTGACTTTGTGGTCCTCAGTCGCCTCAACCTATTCCAATAATCCGGCCGTATTGTTCGACATGTACAACGAACCCTATCCCTCCACATGGGACGAGGCTGTGACCGGAACCGGGGGGTACGTGGGTTTACAGACTCTCTTAACCACCATCCGTAACACGGGAGCCAATAATATCTGCGTGGCGGGCGGGATTGGTTACTCCTATGACTTGACGGGTGTTCCCGCCAGGCCCTTGACCGACACCGGTTCGGGATATGGAGTTGTTTACGCGGCCCATGTTTACGACAACAAGGGTGTAACGGCAGGCGGTTGGGACCCCTATGTGACTACGATTACCGGTACTTATCCCGTTTTTATTGAGGAATTCGGGGCAAGTTCCTCTGATGGCGCCACTTGGGACAATGCCGCCATCAGTTGGATTAATGGAAACAACAACAAAAGCTACGTTTATTCGGCCTTGGCTTGGTGCTTTAGCTCCGACGATAGCCCATGTTTGTTGAGCAGTTTCAGCGGTTTTACCACCACTGCCTACCACGGCGCTCCGGTTTCCACATGGTTATATCAGTTGAACCAAACCCCTACTCCCAGCAGTTGCGGATCAACCGGGCCCACGAATACCCCCGGACCCACGAGTACTTTCACCCATACACCTACCTATACCTATACTTTTAGCCCCACTCCCACGACGGTGCCTCCCAAGATCACCCTGACCAAGACCACGGGCGGACCCACCTCCAATTATACGGATACCGGACCTATCACGATGACGATCAATGTTTGCAACGGGTCGGGGTCGGTCACGGCGAATTCGGTCACGGTCACGGACAGCATCACGAATCCCTTGGGTTGGTCTTTCGAGGGGCCCAATTACAGTACCTGGACCGTGACGGTATCCGGGGCGGCGGTGACGATCAATCCAACGAGTACGGCCTATCCGAACCTGACCTGGGTGGTGAGCAACCTGCCCGGGGGGAACTGCGTGCCGGTCACCTTCATCGTGGGTTCCTATAACGTTAACTCGAGCGATTATTGCAATGTTGTCACCGACGCGGGGATAGCCAACTGGTCGGGCGGAGGCCCGGTGACCAGCAATAGCATTTCCATCTCAGTGGTATGCACCGTCGTGAACACCGCGACCAACACGCCTACAAGGACCTTAACCCCAACAACCACCAATACTTCGACGATTACCCGGACAAACACTGTAACAGGCACGCCTACCTCCACCCCGACCCGTACGAATTCGCCGACCATTACGTTCACGACTGCACCCACGAACACTTTAACCAGCACCCCTACGTCCACCCCTACTAGGACGAACACGGCCACTAATACGTACACGACTCTGCCTACGAACACTTCCACCAGCACCCCCACCCCAACCCGGACCAATTCGCCGACTAATACGGTATCCAGCACCTTCACGAATACTGCTACCACTACGCTTACCCCAACCGCAACCCGGACGAACACGGCCACAAATACGTACACGACCGCGCCGACGAACACGTCCACGTCGACTCCTACGGCAACCCCCACCCGGACGAACACGGCTACTAATACGTACACGACCGCGCCGACGAACACGTTCACGTCGACTCCTACTGCAACCCCCACCCGGACGAATTCGCCGACGAATACAGCTACGACTACGCCCACGAATACTGCGACCGCCACATCCACCCCGTCCAGGACGAATTCGCCAACTAATACGGCTACGCTTACGCCCACGAATACGTCCGTGAACACGCCAACGAACACCTCTACGGCCACGAATACGGCGACCTCCACATCCACCCCGACCAGGACGAACACACCCACCAGCACACTTACAAATACGCCGACGAATACGCCCACGAATACAGCGACCGTCACACCCACCGCAACGAGGACGAACACGCCGACTGTTACGATCACAAGTACGTCGACGAACACGTCCGTGAACACGCCAACAAACACCTCTACGGCCACGAATACGGCGACCTCCACGTCAACCCCGACCAGGACGAACACACTGACCAGTACACCTACGAATACGCCGACGAATACGCCCACGAACACGGCGACTCTCACGTTAACTCCGACCAGGACGAACACGCCGACTGTTACGATCACAAGCACGTCGACGAATACGTCCGTATACACGTCAACGAACACCTCTACGCCCACAAATACGGCGACCTCCACATCAACCCCGACCAGGACGAACACACCCACCAGTACACTTACAAATACGCCGACGAATACGCCCACGAACACGGCAACTTCCACATCCACCCCGACTAGGACGAACTCGCCGACCGTTACGATCACAAGTACGTCGACGAATACGTCCGTGTACACGTCAACGAACACCTCTACGGCCACGAATACGGCGACCTCTACGTCAACGCCGACCAGGACGAACACACCCACCAGCACACTTACAAATACACTGACGAATACGCCCACGAATACGGCAACTTCCACATCCACCCCGACCAGAACGAATTCGCCGACCGTTACGATTACAAGCACGTCGACGAATACGTCCATTTACACGTCAACGAACACCAATACGCCAACGAATACCTCTACTTCCACGTCAACCCCGACCAGGACGAACACACCCACCAGTACACTTACAAATACGCCGACGAATACGCCCACGAATACGGCGACCTCTACATCAACCCCGACCAGAACGAATTTGCCTACTAATACAGTCACTCCTACGTCGACGAATACGCCCGTGTACACGCCAACGAACACCAATACGCCAACGAACACCTCTACTTCCACGTCAACCCCGACCAGGACGAACACACCCACCAGCACACTTACAAATACACTGACGAATACGCCCACGAATACGGCAACTTCCACATCCACCCCGACCAGAACGAATTCGCCGACCGTTACGATTACAAGCACGCCGACGAATACGTCCATTTACACGTCAACGAACACCAATACGCCCACGAATACGGCGACCTCCACATCCACCCCGACCAGGACGAACACGCCGACCATTACGATCACGAGTACGTCGACGAATACGTCCGTGTACACGTCAACGAACACCAATACGCCCACGAATACGGCGACCTCCACATCCACCCCGACCAGGACGAACACGCCGACCATTACGATCACGAGTACGTCGACGAATACGTCCGTGTACACGTCAACGAACACCAATACGCCCACGAATACGGCGACCCCCACACTAACTCCGACAAGGACGGATACGCCGACCAGCACGCCCACGAATACGCCGACAAATACACCCACGAATACGACGACCGCGACGAACACCCTGACCCGGACATCCACGTCCACGCCGACGAATACTCTCACGAACACGCCGACGAATACGCCCACAAATACGCCGACGAATACTTTAACCAGCACCAGGACGAACACGCCGACGAATACACCTACGCCGACGGTAACGTCCACGGCGACCAATACCAGCACAGGGACTCAGTCGCCCACGCCCACGGCGACTAATACGCCTACGGTCACCATTACGCCTACAAATAGTAATACTCTAACCCCGACGAACACACCGACGAGGACCTCTACATCCACAGCCACACCCACGCTAACGAGTACACTCACGAATACTCTTACGAACACCCCGACGCGGACATTCACGTCCACAGCCACAAATACGCCGACGAATACGTCTGTTAACACGGCCACGGCCACACCCACGCCAACGAATACGTCTGTTAACACATCCACAAACACACCGACGAGCACGTTGACGCGGACCTCCACGCCCACAGCCACACCCACGCTAACGAATACGCCACATAGCCCACGAACACACCCACGAACACGCCGACACGGACCTCCACAGCCACAAACACGCCGACGAATACACCCACCAATACGCCGACGAATACTTTAACCAGCACCAGGACGAATACGCCGACAAATACACCGACAATGACGATCACCAA
>CAWKAR010000040.1:0-96897 GCA_963847625.1 candidate division FCPU426 bacterium
GACTTTTGGGCCGGAGACTTACCAACGCCCTTCGGACCCGCAACTGGATTTCCGCCAGGACGGTGTTTTGGAATTTGGCCGCAAGAGCGGCTTTTTCCTGTTCGTTTTGGGGTGGATTTTTCCTGATATCCAGGGCCACCGCTGTCTTCAAGCCGCTGAAGGAAAAATCCTGGCTCCCGTCCTTCATCCGGGTTAACGTGAAAAGACCGGGGCTTTGCATCGCACTTTGGGCCAGTTTTTCAAGGACCGGGCCCCCGGGGTAACCCAACCCTAAAAGTTTGGCGACTTTGTCATAGGCTTCTCCCGCCGCATCATCCCGGGTGGAGGCAATCCGTTGGTAGTTCCCCCAGCTTTCGATATGGTAGATTTCCGTATGGCCCCCCGAGGCAACCAAGCCCAGGGCCGGGAACTCGACCGGATCGGAATCCAACCGGATGGCATAGAGGTGGGCCTCCACGTGGTGCACAGGGATGAATGGGATTCCAAGCTGCAAGGCCAGGCCCTTGGCGGCCGAGAACCCTACCAGGAGGGCGCCGATGAGGCCGGGAGCAGAGGTGACTGCGATACCCGTCAGGTCCTCATACCGCACCTGGGCCTGCTCCAAGGCCGTCTTGACGAGGAATGGCAGGCTCTCCAGGTGTCTTCGGGAAGCCACCTCCGGCACCACTCCCCCGTACTTCCCGTGTAGGTCCAACTGGGTGGCCGTTTCATTGGCTAGGACCCGGTAGGTGTCCTCCACCACCGCGACGGAAGTTTCGTCACAAGAGGATTCGATCCCTAATACAAGGCTTCTTCCCATTTTCAAATTTCCTTAAAGTTAATAAAATCCGCAACTGGTTATTCCTTCACGACTTCCGAAAGATACACGAACTGGATTCCCTGGTCCCTCAGCTGGTGGACCGCCTCTTCAAGGGCCCTCAGGCTGACCAGCTTGAAATGCCCGATTCCCACCGCCACACCGCGCTTCTTGGCCAGGGCCACGAGCTTATTAAGTTGCTTTTGAATCGCCTCCGGCGTCTCAGTGTTATCCAAAAAAATATCCCGGCGGGTCCGGGCGAGGTGGATTTTCGCGGCTTCTCCCTCCAGGTCGGTCTCCACCGTCGTGCGGGAATCGAGAACAAACAACTTCCGGTTTTTCAAAGCCTGGCAGAAGGCGGACATCAGGCTGGCGTCAGCCGTGGCCAGGCTTCCCATATGATTGTTCATCCCCTCGCATCCCGGAAGGGCCTCCAGGGCGCGGTCGATCCTTTTTTTCAACTCCGGCGTTGCCATGCCCCGCTTGAGCAATTCCGGGTAGGCGCCCTTGGGAAATTTTTCCCGGCCCTCCATGGGCATGTGGCAGATGATTTCCACGCCGTGGGAGGGGGCCTCCCGGGCCAGTTCACGGGAGAACTCGGTGCTGGGGATCAAGGCCAAGGTCACCGGCACTTTGAAGCCATAGAGGTGTTCCAGCGCCTCGCCTCTCTGGTAACCCCCGTCGTCAATGACCAGGCAAACCCGGGGCTTGTGAGTGTCAACGAACTCGACCTGCACGGGGTTCCACTGGTTGTTATAAGCGAACGAATAGGAATACAGGGTGGCGCTGTTGTCGGGGGTAGTGCCCGAGGTTTTTCCGGACAGTCCCGCGCCCAGGGGTTTGGCCGCGTCTTCCAGGCGGGTGGCTAATTCCTCAGGGCTGTAAAGGCGGGGCAGGCGGAACCGCTCCCGGTAGGTGGAAACAACCTTTTCCTGGACCGTTGCCGGCTTTGACTCCACTTCCTGGTCCATAAGCTTCAAGAGACCCATTTCTTGGAGGCGGCCGTCCAGGGCTTTCCGGAGTTTTTCGGTGGCCTCAACCGGGTCGCCGGAAAAACCCGCGACCGGGGTGGGGATAGGAGGGGGAACCCCCTGGCGGGGGGAGAGGTACCATCGGACCGCCGCCACGGTGACAATCCCCAGGAGAACAATGACCAGCAGAGTCTTCAGGAAACCCCATGTTTTTCCCGGCCGGTCCACGCTCAAAGGTCCTTTCCGGTTCTTTTACTCCTCACGATCCTTCTTCTTCTGGCGCTCTTCCTCGAGCTTCTTTTCGCCCGCCTCGCCCAGGTCCTTCTTTTTTGGATATTTCGCGGCTAATTCGGGGCTGATTTTTCCGTTATCATTAATGATTGCTTTGGCCACTAAGACTTGCGGGTCCCGGACGACCGCCAATTCCCTGGCTTCCTTCTCCCCCAGTTTTTCCCGGATCAATTCCACCAGCAGGCTGTTTTTCAGGTAATCCCCGTCTTTTTTCAACTCTTCCCGGTCCAGCTTTTTCACGTTTTCCAGGCAGTAATCGTAGAAGCCATCCATCATTTCGGGGGTCACCTCGGTCTCCGTGGAAACTTCGGTTCCCTTCTTCACGAGTTCCTTGGCGTATTTTTCAGGCATTTGCTTGCTGTAAGCCTTGATTGCGGATTCGGAAATCTCATGGTCCTTCAGGTTCAGGTCCGGCTCGATGCCGATCCCGTGAATGCAGACACCCGAGGGGGTGTAGTACTTGGCCATGGTCAGCCGCAAGGCCGCCCCGTCGCTGTTGTCCAGGGGAAGGATGGTCTGGACCGATCCTTTCCCGAAAGTCTTGGCGCCGATCAAAACCGCCCTTTTCCAATCCTTCAGGGCTCCCGCGACGATTTCAGCCCCCGAAGCGCTTCCCTCGTTCACCATGACTACCACGGGTTTCTTGGCGTCGAACTTTTCCCCGGCCCTGGCGGTAAAGACCTGGTTCTGGCTCTCGCTGCGGCCTTTCGTGGAGACGATGGTCACGCCGTCCTGGCCGAAGAAGTCCGAGACCCCCACGGCCTCGTTCAGCAGGCCGCCCGGGTCGTTGCGCAAATCCAGGATCAAACCTTTAAGCGGTTCCTTCTTTTTCAAATCGTTCACGGCGTTCACGAAATCCTCGGTGGTGTTGTCGATGAACTCGCTGACCCTGACGTAGCCGATTCCTCCCGACAGGACATAGGAGTGGATGCTCTCGATCTTGATGGCTTCCCTCACAATGGTGACCTCGAAGGGCTCGTTGAGCCCTTCCCGGGCGACGGTGATGGTCACTTTGGTGCCGATCTTGCCCCGGAGGCGCTTGACGGCGTCATTGATGTTCATCAGGTCGGTCTTCTCGTCGTTGATCTTCATGATCTTGTCCCCCGCCTTGATGCCGGCGCGGTCCGCCGGGGTGCCCTCGATCGGGGAGATGACCGTCAGGCGCTCGTCCTTGATGGCGATCTCGATGCCCAGTCCCCCGAACTTCCCGGAGGTCTCGGTCTGCATGTCCTTGTAGGCGTCCGGCGGCATGAACTCGCTGAAGGGGTCCAGGGTGCCCACCATTCCCTGCAGGGCCCCGTAAATGAGGTCCTTAGGCATGGTTTTGTTCTCGTCCACGTATTTTTCACGGATGATCTCCAGGGCTTCCGTGAAGGGTTGGAGGTACTTGTAAACCTCCTCGGAGCTTTCCTTGGAGTGGGTGGCGGATTGGGTGACGGCTCCGGCGGTAAAGCTGACCGCCGCCAGGGCGAGCAGAAGGAAGGCGACGGTTAAAAGGGATGGACGGCGGTTCATGAAATCCTCCAATTAAAAAATTAAGACACCTTAAATCTCTCAAGGCGGATCGGCAAAGGATAACTAATTTCTCCGACAGGATGAAGCGAGCGGGAAAAGAAACCGCGTTTTTCAGTCAAGCAAGACGGTTTCAAAGTTTCAATCTCAAAACAGGCCGTTATAGGTGGTGTTTAAGCCAGCGTTCGGGGTTCAGTGGGATTCCATCCTTGCGGATTTCGAAATAAAGGCTGCTTCCCACCAGGGAGCCCGTATCCCCGACCGCGCCGAGGACCTCACCCGCGGCCACCGTCTGGCCCTCCGAAACGCTCAACTCGGAGGCCTGGGCGTAGAGAGAATAATACCCTCCGCCATGGTCCAAAATCACTAGTTTTCCATAACCTTTGAACCAGTCCGCGTAGCGGACCAACCCCGCCCCCACCGCCCGGAAGGGCGTCCCCATGGGCGCCATGATCTGGACACCCGTATTGTCCACAACTTGCTTGAACTCGGCATTGCGGATCTTTCCGAAGCGGTACTCGGGCGGAATGCGGCCATCCACGGGCCAGGGAATCCTGCCCCGGTGGACGATAAACCCTCCCCCGGGTTGGGTAAAAACGGCGGTTTTCCTTGCCTCTTTCGCCTGCTTCAGGAACAAGGATACTTTTTCTTGCAGGCCCTGCGATCGCTCGCTCAATTCCCGGATGGCCTGCGCATGAAGGGCCTTTTGTTTCTGGATGGAGGCCAAGAAAGAGGTCCGGTTCATTTTTTTATGGGAATAGTTTTTTTCCTGCCGGACCAGGGCTGTTACGATTCTTTTCCGGCGGCCTTCCTCCTGTTCCCAGTCCTCCGAGTTCCTTTCCAGTTCCTGCTCATGCTCCAGGGTCTGGCTCAAAATTTTTCCGTTGGATTTGGCCAGAAGCGTTTCGAATTTCAGCTTGCGCGCCAGGTCCCCAAAGCTTTCCGAGCTGAGCAAGCCGCCAAGGAAGGGGGTGTGGAACGACATTCGGTACAGGGCATTGAGCCTTTGCTTCAGGAGGTTCCGGCTTTGGGAAAGTTGGTACTGATTTTGGCTGATTTCAGACTGCAACCGGCTGATTTGGCCGCGGGTCTCCCCCAGGTACTGCTGGTTGGCATCCTTCAATCGCTTGAGCCTGGCCAGGTCCTGGTCCACTTTTTGTAATTGGAGAAGGACGCTTCTCTCTTTGACCTTCGTTTGTTGTTGCTTTTTCTTTTCCTCCTTCAATTTTTTTTGGATGGCCGCGATTCCTTTTTTGTTCTGGATGATTTTTTTCTGGATTTGGCAGGTGTTAGCGGCGGGGGCCGGTTGGGTTTCCGGTGCGGTTTGGGCAGCGGCTGCGACGGCCAGAAAAAGGAAAGCCACGATGGATAACAAATATTGGATTTTAGGCTTTGGATTCTGAACCAGAGAAGTTTTCACTCCGTGAAAACCTCGTTTATTTAACATTGAAACCTCTGAAAAACTAAAAAAAGCGACCAACAGAGGTTTCGACCCCAAAGATTTCTGCAGGCCTTGGTTTTGCGGGTACATAGGGGATTTTCCCTATGAGCGCCGTCAAATCGGGGGTTACCTTCAATGATTGCTGAAAAAGTCGGCTTATCGCCGACTTTTTCAGAGGTTACACATACAAATTTGACCATTAGAGGATTTCCTTCACCCATTTCTTTTGAAGGGCCCAGAGGGCCCCGGCCGCCCCCAGGGCCGTCCCCAGGATGGCCAGGGTCAAGTAAAGGCCGGCCCAGTCCACATCGGGCATTTTAAAGAGACCTGCGGACCCTTCCGAGGCAAGAAACCATTGCAAACCATGCCGGAGGGCTTCCAGGACGAGGGTCGCAAGCGCAGAACCCAGCAGTCCCTGAAGGGTCCCTTCCAGGAGATTGGGGCCCCACCGCAACCATCCGGGGGCCCCCATGCGCGTCAACAGGATGAAGTCCTCCCTCCGGGCCCAGAGGGAGAGCGTGAGGGCGTTGGAAACGATAAAAAGAGCCGTCAGGAACACGAACCCCCCCAGGAACAAGCCGATCCACTTCACCATCCGGCTGAGGCTGGAGACGGTCTCCCATTCGCTCTTCCCATAGTCCACCTGCTCGACCTGGGGATTCTTCCGGAGTTTTTCCACCAGGTCGTCCAGCCTTTCGGTGGCCTGCTCCCTCAAGACCACGCTGAGTGAGTCGGGAAGGGGGTTTTCCCCCAGGGCCCGGACCATCCGGTCGATCTCGGGATCCTTCCTGAAATCCTGGAGGGCCTCCTCTTTTGTCACCACCTTGACCGAGGCCACGCGGGGATCGGAGGACAGCAGGTCCGCGATGCGCTTGCGGTCCGAATCGCCGGCCGTGGGGGAAAGAAAGACGGCCATCTCGAATTTTTCCCGCACCGAGGCGAGGGCGTTATCCAGTATTTTGGAGATCACTAGGAAAACGGACAATTGAAGGAGGGTGGCCGCCACCGTCACGATAACCGCGGTGGAGAGTCCCCGGGCACGAATCAAGCGGGTGATTCCCTCCCGGACGACAAAGGCTAGACGGGTGAAAGTGTTCATGAGGCCTGCTCCTGTAGGGGATAAAACTTTCCGTCCCGCAAGCCCAGCCACCGGATGGGGGCCTTCGTGTCCCCGGGCCGGGCGCCTTCCAA
This sequence comes from candidate division FCPU426 bacterium, assembly GCA_963847625.1. Classification (GTDB taxonomy): domain Bacteria; phylum Oederibacteriota; class Muellerivitia; order Muellerivitales; family Muellerivitaceae; genus CAWCKJ01. The sequence continues at coordinate 6,203 of CAWKAR010000040.1, forward strand.
GAGGCCGGTTTTTTGGGTGGAGAGGACCACCGTGGTCCCGGTTTTGTTCAACTCGAGGAAAAACTTGAGGAGGATGGCGGCCGTATTCTCCGCCAACCCTTGGAATGGATCGTCGGCCAATAGAAGCCGGGGACTGAAGATCATGGCCCGGAGCGCCAATACCATGCGCTGTTCACCGGAGGAAAGATCGGCGGGTTTGGCTTCCAGTTTGGACCCTAAACCGGCATTCGTGAGGAGCTTGCGGATGGATTCCTCCTGCCCCTTGGCCTGGACACCCTTCACCTTGAGGATGAAAAGAATGTTTTCTTCGACCGTTTTATCCTCAAAAAGTTTGAGATCCGGGAAGATCATCCCCACTTCGGAAAGCCACTTGCGTTTTTCGTCTTCCGCCAGGTCGTAGATATCCAGGTGGTTTACCCGGAGAACTCCGGACGTGGGTTTTTCCTCGCCCCCCAGTATCTTAAGAAAAGTGCTCTTCCCGGCGCGGCTTTCCCCGATGAGGACGGTAAAGGAGCTTTCGGGGGCGGAGAAAAAAGCGTCGTCCAGGACCTTGACACCCGAGGGATGGATCTTCGTGAGATGGAAAGCCTGGATCATCATGCTTGTAAATTAAGGCAGGAAAGGCTTGGCCGCAAGGAAAATGAGGGATTTCCCATTAAGTAATGATACCTATTCGTCAAAACCCTTTTTCAAGACTTCCGCCAAACCGGCCCGCACCCGGCATTCGCCAAAGGAAAAAGAACGCATCATTTTATCAATCTGTTTCTCGCTCATTCCCCTGAACTGCTCGGCGAAGGGCTTGGCTATTAACTCGGAGAGAAGCAACCCGCTGAGAGCCCGTCCCGTATTCCACACGAAGGTGGTCCAATCCACCTCGGTTTTCCCAACGGCACGGCGTGCTTCCTTCTCCAGCCGTTTGGCGGCCTTGAAGGAAACACTTTTCCGGAGGCCCCAAAGGTCCGTTCCCAAGCGGGCCTTGAGGGCCCGGATCTTGATGGTCCTTCGCATCCATTCCGAATCGGGCCGGACGTGAACGGTTCCCATCGCCCCGATATCCTTATAGGTCCAAAGGGTCCAGTGGTAGCCCATCCTGTTGAAAATCGCGATCTGGTCCCGGATGACCTTTGTCCGGTCGGGATCATGGCGGTTTCCCCGGTAGATGGCCCCGAACTCCCCGACCCAATTGGGAAGATGGTTTTTGCGCATAAAAGCCGTGACACGCCGGCAGTCGGTTTCCAGTCTCTTGGAGTCGTAGTATTTCCCTCCGGCTTTGCCGGGATATGGGCCCGGCTCGAAACTGGGCGGGGCGTAATTGTGGCTGGAAAAAACGGTGTTGTGATCCAGGTCGGGTTGAAGTTCGGAAAAGTCTGTGGAAAACCAATTGCCTTCGATGAAAAGGATGTGGTTGCGGTCGATCTTCCGAATGGCGGAAACCAGCCTTTTATATAAATTTGGAAGCACCCCCTTGACCCTGCAAACCGGTTCATTGACCAGGTTGTAGCCCGCGATGGCGGCTTCGTTGCGGTAATGCCGGGCTAAATGCCCCCAAAGCCCCGCCACCCGGTCCTGGAATTGTTTTTGGGTCCAGAGAAAAGCCACGTGGCTGGGATTGTCGCTGTGCCAATCCGGGTTCTGCCACCCTTGGACCGAGTGCAAATCCAAGATGGCGTAGATCCCGTATTTCCGGCAAAGGGCCACCAGACGGTCCAACCGGTCGAGTCCTTCCCTACGGTACTCAAAAGGGCGGGAATCATCCTCAAAGTGGCGGTAGTTTAGGGGCAGGCGCAGGACATTGGCACCCATTCCAGCCATGAACCGGATGTCGTCCTCGTTCAAGAAATGATCCAGCAAACGGTCAAAGAAGAATTTCGATTTTCCAGCTTCCAGAACTTCCCCAACAGCGGAACGGAAGGAGGACTCCTGGCCCGGATAGCCATTGATGAAATTTTCCATGTTCATCCATCCGCCCGCGCAGAACCCGCGCAAGCGTACCGGCTGTCCCTTGGAATCGATGATTCGAGAACCCTTCACCCTGAGCCAAAACACGGTTTACCCCCTTGAGTATTGTGTGATCTTTTAAAGAAAATCTATTGGTGTCATAGTCGAGCTAATGAAGCTGGATTCCAACCAAAGACATTATATTTCGATGCTCTCATTTCCCCTTGCGTCCCATCATATCCAGGGCTACCGCCGCAATGAGAATGCCTCCCTTGATGATGGGCTGCCAGAAAGCCTCAGTGTTCATGAGGCTCATGCCGTTGTCCAACGACGCCATGACGAGCGCGCCCAAAAGCGCGCCCCAGACCGTGCCCCTTCCGCCCATGAGAGAGGTTCCGCCGATGACCGCGGCCGCGATGGCGTCCAGTTCCATCATCCGCCCGGCGTCGGAGGTGGCGGCCCCCACCCGTGCGGTCAAGACGATCCCCGCCACACCCGCCATCAAGCCCATAAGGGTGAAAACCACCACCAAGTGCTTCTCGATATTGATGCCGGAGTAAAAGGCCGCCTCCCGGTTTCCGCCGATAGCGTAAAGGTGCCGGCCGAAGGGGGTTTGCTGGCCGATCGTGGAGAAAGTCGCGGCGAGAACCAACATCAACAGCACCGGAATAGGGATCCCCTGGTAGGAATTCATGGTCCAGGTAAAGCCAAGCGCGAGAACCGCCAGGCTCAGGGATTTCCAACGGGATTTAGCCCGAAGCGACCGGTAGGCCAGGAACAGGGCCAGTAGGGAGACCAATACCCATCCGGCGGTTTTTGGAAGGTAAGCCTGCCCGATAACCAGGTAGTCGGGCGTGGGGCTGATCGCCACTCCCCCGGTGGCGCCTAACAATGAACCTTGGAAAACCAGCATTCCCCCAAGGGTGACAATGAATGGCGGGATGTTAAACCAGGTCACCAACCGGCCCTGGATATGGCCGAAGAGGGCGCCCAGGAAAAGGGTCGTCAGGAGGGCCGCCCAGAGGGGCCAGCCGTGAGTGACGAAAAGAAGGGCCGAAACCGCGCCCAGGAAGCCGGACATAGCCCCCACGGAAAGGTCGATCTGGCCCGCCACGATCACCAGTACCATGGCGACCGCGAGAATGGAAGTGACCGACATTTGACGCATGAGGAGCGATAGGTTTCGGGGGTGCAGGAAAGTGCCATTTGTGGTAATGGAAAAAAGAGCCCAGATCAAGAGCAGGGCCCCCACCATGGTGAGTGCCCGCAAAGGGATGGACAGTTTCGGCCTTGCGTTTTCCATTATTTTCCTCGCACCTTTAATTGAATAACACCTTCAAGAAAATTTTCAGCGGTTATCCGCACCGATCCGCGGTTGCATCGTCATTTATCGATCACTAAATCGCAAACAGGCTCCTGGATATTGTGAAGGTTGATCCAGTTTTTCACGTACTGATCGTAATGGGGGCTCCTCACCCGATACAGCCACCAATCCTCCGGGCTGTTTCCGCTGTATCCGTTAAAGGTCTTGATGCCCCTGGCCGCCGAGATGAGCATGGCGTCCACTTGGATGTCGGTGGCATTATAAGGAATTCCCGGCGCCACGGTGACGTAGAAGAGCTTACAGGAAGCCGGAAGTTTCTCGCTGAGATATTCCAGCCGGTTTAGTTCCAGCGGTTTGTCCATGGCGGGGGCAGGCGGCATATTCACTTGTTCAAAAACCGCGATAAATGCCCAAAGGAAAATCCCGGACGTCAAAAAATATTTGATCCAAGTTTTCCGGGCCGTCCAGGCCCTTTGAAGGGCCGTTTGCCAAGCCCAGGCCAGGACCGCCGAAACGGGAAGCGTTACAAATACGATGTAACGGGAAACTCCCCGAATGCTCCCCCCGCCCGGCACCCACTTGAACACGAACCACCAGGGGGACAATCCGCCCCCATAATCCAAACCGATCAGACAAAAGAGGGTCGAGGCCAGAATAGCCAAAAGTCCGAGAAGAAATAAAACCTTGTTTCCTTCCATGGCCTTCCTGTATTCAGGATGCGACCTTTTTTTTTGTTTGATAAATTTCCAAAGAATTCCTGCCGCCCAAACAGTAATGGAAACCCAAGCCGCGAGGATGGCCAAACCCAATCCCAACCTTTCTCCCTCTTCCACGGCGAAGGTTTGGATGGACGGGCATTTATCCCAAAGCCATCCCCACCAAGCATGACGCGGCCCCATCCAGAGAAAGCTGATCCATGTGGGTAAGTACATTCGGACCTCGCTGTAATCCTTCCCGCCCATTTCACTTAATATTGGAAAATAAATCCAAACAAAGGGAATGAGGCTGATTCCGAAAACCAGGCCAGCGCCCAAGATAGCCTTTTGGAACCGCCGGAAAAGGGCGGTCAAAAAATTCCGGCTGGGGCCTAAAACCATCGCTAAGAGAAGAAATAAAACCGCCCAAAAACAGAAAAACCAGGCCAGGTAAAAACAAGTCAGAATCTGGAGCGATAAAGCGAGGCCCGACACTGAAAGCAGGAGAAATACACGAGATTGGCTCAGGGTTTGTCCTTTCCGGATAAAAACCACCAGGGCCCAGGAGACTATAACCAAACCGCAAAGGAACTGCATTTGGGACTCGCTGATTTGGTTGAACTTGGGGGCGTTGAAAGCAGCCAGGAAGGCCCCGAGCGAGGAAGCCGTCGTACCCAAGCCCAAACCCCTGCGGAGCATCCCAAAAAAAAGAAGATAATTCAAAAGGTTGAAAACCAGGACGCAAATCTGGAAACAAGTGAAGATGTCCAGATGTAAGCTCCTGAGCCACAGGTAAAGAAACCCATGGGCCATGAAGGCTTCCGAATAGCCCCGGGTTCTCTGGGCCGGATAATAAAAGGCGGGTGAGAGGAAGTCCCCTACCCCGTGGAAGGACTGGTTCATGTATTCCAAAAGGGCCATGACCAGCCGGTTGTCCCCGCGTCCTCCTGGAACGAGGTTGAATCGGGTGAGGAACTCGGTGTCATGGAAATGCCAGATACCCAATGCGCCCAGGATCAGGAACCCCAGCCAGGATGAGGTTTTCAGGAGTGCCGGCCAACTCTTTGGATGTGCCGGAACTTTGGGGATAAAGTTTTTCCCGGTGCCCAGATGCACCGGGGTTGGATACCTTTTCGCGATCAATTCGCTACCGCCGCTGCCATGACCTTGTCCGGCGATGCTTCTTCAGCCCCCAAGTTTGCGGTCACCCGGCCCCGGTTGAGTACCAAGACCCGGTGACTCAAACCTAATAGCTCGGGCAGATCAGAGGATACCAGGAGGATTCCCATTCCCCGGGCCGCGAGTTGACCCATCAGATCGTAAACCTCCGCTTTTGCGCCCACGTCGATGCCCCGAGTCGGCTCGTCCAGCAATAATATCTTCGGGTTTGTCATCAGCCACTTGCCCAGAACTACCTTCTGCTGGTTACCGCCCGAAAGTTTGTTCGCCCAAACGGATAGGGCCGGAGCCTTGATGCGCAGGGACCTGGCTTGTTCCTCGGATTCGCTTTCCAAGGCATGTGCGTCCAGGAAACCGTTGCGGGTCAGCTTCCTCATGGAGGCCAGGACCAGATTCTCACTCACGGTGGATTCCAGCACCAGGCCGTATTTTTTGCGGTCCTCACTGACTAAGGCCAAGCCGGCTTGGATGGCCTCCCCCGGAGAAGCAAAGGAGGCCCTAGAGGCTCCCTGGACCTGGAGGGTGCCACGGGTTTTTCCACGGGCGGCGCCGAATATGGAGCTCAGCAGCGCCGTGCGCCCGGCGCCCATGAGGCCGGCCACACCCAGGATTTCACCGGCCCTTAATTTGAAGGAAACCCCTTCCACCACGAAACGGCCGGGATTGGCCGGGTCCTCGACGCTGAAATCGTTGACCGCCAAGAGGATCTCCCCGGGTTTGGTCTCCGGCCGGGGATAAAGGTTTTTCACTTCCCGGCCCACCATGGCGGCAATGATCGTGTCTCGGTCGAGCCGGGAGGAGGCGTTGGTTAGGATGGATTTTCCGTCCCTGAGGACGGTAACGCGGTCCGCGATCTGGCCAACTTCCTCTAGCCGGTGGCTGATGTACACACAAGAAACGCCCTTATCCCGCAAGTGGCGTAAAAGGCCAAAGAGGCGCCGGACTTCCTCCTCTGGAAGCGCGGCCGTAGGCTCGTCCAGCACGAGAATCCGGGCGTTCTTGGAAAGAGCCTTGGCGATTTCCACAGACTGTTGTTGGCCCACCCCCATTTCCCGAATGGGCGTCTGGAGCCCGGCCTTGAGGCCCACCCGTTCTAGGGCTTGTTGCGCCTCTTCCTCGGCCCTCCTCCATTGAATGAAACCATGTCGAACCGGTTCCCTTCCCAATAAGAGATTCTCCGCCACGGATAGCTCGGGAACGAGGGCCAACTCCTGGGCGATCAGGGCAATGCCCCTATCCTCTGAGTCTTTGAGGGACTTGAAATGGACGGGTTTCCCCTCCAGCACAACCTCGCCGCCATAGGTCCCGTAAGGGTGGTATCCGCAGAGAACTTTGATGAGGGTGCTTTTACCCGCCCCGTTTTCCCCGCATAGGGCGTGGATCTCGCCCGGCTCAAGATCAAAGGAAACCCCGTCCAAGGCCCTTACGCCGGGAAAATCTTTGGTGATGCTTTTTAATTCAAGAAGAGGCACTCTCAATCACCTGATACTTAAAGAGTCACAACCGCCAGGAGAAGTTCTAATATGAGTTGGCCCATGGCAAAGAATTATTCCGCCTTTTACATCCATCTTCTAAACCGAAACATCAAGGTTTATAAACCTCTTCTTTTTTCTGGTACCCGTCCGCGATGACGGTCGTATCCAAGTTGCTTTTATCCACCTGAATGGGCGTGAGCAGAATGCTGGGCACATCCTTGAGGCCGTTGTTAATGGTCGAGGTTTTGTCCGTCAGGGGTTGTTTTTTCGCCATAGCCACCGCGATTTCCGCGGCCTTGGTTGCCAGTTGTTTGATAGGCTTATAAACGGTCATGCTCTGGGTACCCTTCACGATCCTCTGGCAGGCCGCCAAGTCCGCGTCCTGGCCGGAGACCAGCACCTTCCCCGCCAGGTTCTGCTCGGCCAGGGCCTGGACCGCGCCCCCGGCCGTGCCGTCGTTGGAGACCACCACCGCATCCACCTGGTTGTTGTTCTTGGTAAGGGCGTTTTCCATGATCTTCAAGGCCTCGACGGGAAGCCAATCGCTGGCCCATTGGTCCGCTACCACGCGGATATCCTTCCGGGCGATAAAGGGTTTCAGGACGTTCATTTGGCCCTTGCGGAAAAGAACGGCGTTGTTGTCGGTAGGCGCGCCGCCGATGAGTACGTAATTACCTTTTGGCGTGCGTTGCGTCAGGTAACCCGCCTGGAGTTCACCCACCCGGATGTTGTCGAAGGAGATATAAAGGTCCAAGTCACAGTCATTAATGAGGCGGTCATAGGCCAGGACCGGTACCCCGGCCTTATGGGCGGATTGGACAATGGTGGCCGCGCTTTTCCCGTTATGGGGCACCACGACGAGCACGTTCACTCCCTGGGTCAAGAGGTTCTCGGCCTGGGAGTTTTGGAGGGCGTCATTGGAATTGGCCGCCTGGACCAGCACCTCGACTCCGAGTTCCTTCGCCCTGGCCACGAACAAGTCCCGGTCGTGCTGCCAGCGTTCCTCCTTCAAGGTATCCAATGAAAGACCGATCTTGATGCCGTTTCCGCCGTTCTTGGCGCATCCCGCCAGGATGAGGAGGGGCAATGTTAAGGCCAATATGGATTTCCAAGACATGGTTTCCTCCAAAACAATTTTTTAAATTCCGGTTAATTATAAGGCATGGACCGGCCATGAAAAAAAGGAATCAACCTCCGTCAAAGAAAAAAGGCGTGAAATCCTCAGGATTCACGCCTTTTCAGTAACATGTCTTTTCAAATGACGAAAAAAAGGTTGGAGAACCAACCGTGATTGTACTTCTTCTATTCCCTATTCTTCGACAAAACCGCGTTTTTCACTCCGCGGAAATCACGTCCCCATTTCCCAGGACGCCAGGTACTTCACCTGTTCAGGGGTGAGAGTGTCGATGCCGATGCCAATGGCCTTCAGTTTCAATCGGGCGATTTCATTATCAATATCCTCAGGAATGGAATAAACCTTCCGTTCCAGGGATTCCCCGTTTTCCGTCACAAACTCGGCACCCAAGGCCTGGTTGGCGAAACTCATGTCCATCACCGACGCCGGATGCCCTTCCGCCGCCGCCAGGTTGATGAGCCTTCCTTCGCCGAGTACGAAAACCTTCCGTCCGTTCCTCAGGCTGTATTCCTGGACGAAATCCCGGATGGTGCGGATTTTTCTCGAGAGGGTTTTCAACCCGTCCAAGTCCAGTTCCACGTTGAAATGGCCCGAGTTGCAGACCACCGCCCCGTCCTTCATGCGGATGAAATGTTCCTTCCGTATGACGTGGATGTCGCCGGTGAGAGTCACGAAAACATCCCCAATCGGCGCGGCTTTGGTCATAGACATCACGTCAAAGCCGTCCATGACCGCTTCCAGGGCCTTCAAGGAGTCCACTTCGGTCACAATCACGCGGCCGCCCAATCCCTTGGCCCTCATGGCCACTCCACGTCCGCACCAGCCGTAACCCGCCACCACCACGACAGAACCCGAAATGAGCATGTTGGTAGCCCGGATGATTCCGTCCAGGGTGGACTGGCCCGTTCCATAGCGGTTGTCAAAAAAATGCTTGGTCTTAGCGTCATTGACCGCGATCACGGGAAACTTCAAGACTCCATCCTTTTCCATGGCCCGAAGCCGGATGACGCCAGTCGTGGTTTCCTCGGTGGAGCCCAGGATATCCCCTGCTTGGGAGGACCGGCTCGAATGCAGTTCGGATACCAAGTCCGCTCCGTCGTCCATGGTGATATTGGGCCGGAAATCCAAGGCCGAATTCAGGTGCCGGTAATAGGTTTTGCGGTCTTCTCCCTTGATGGAGAAAGTCGGGATTTTGTGGTACCGCACCAGCGCGGCGGCTACGTCGTCCTGGGTCGAGAGAGGATTGGATGCGCAGGTGACGACCTCGGCCCCGCCAGCCTTCAGCGTAACCAGGAGATTCGCGGTTTCGGTCGTGACATGCAGACAGGCGGCCAGCCTAACACCTTTCAAAGGCTTTTCCTTGGAGAACCTTTGCCGGATGAGTCTTAATACGGGCATGCTGCGCTCGGCCCATTCGATCCGATTTTTTCCCTTCTCAGCCTGTTTCAAATCCTTTACGTGATATTTCATTCAGACACCCCTATTCGGTAATATTGGCATAATCTCGACTCATCCATTCACACGACCCTATGGGCAAGATCGCAGCCTTCACAAAAGCCAAGCGGATAAACTTTTTCATTGATTTTCATATTGGTTGACAGCTAATGGTTATCGTAATTTGGCGGCTTTCCGAAGAGCCGGGGCTTTGTCAGTCCGCTCCCAAGTGAAGTCCTTGTCCTTGCGGCCGAAATGCCCATAAGCCGACGTCTTCTGGTAGATGGGCCGGCGCAAGTTAAGAGCTTTGATGATCGCTCTGGGCTTCAGGTCAAAGAATTTGCGGACAAGCTGGGTGATTTGTTCCTCGGGCAGACGGCCCGTTCCGAAGGTATTGACCAGGACGCTGGTGGGTTCCGCGACTCCGATGGCGTAGGAAAGCTGTACTTCGCACTGGTCAGCCAGGCCCGCCGCCACGATGTTCTTGGCCACCCAACGCGCGGCATAAGCCGCCGAACGGTCGACTTTGGAAGGATCCTTGCCCGAGAAGGCACCACCGCCATGGCGGCCATAACCGCCATAAGTGTCCACGATGATCTTCCGGCCTGTTAAACCCGTGTCGCCCAAGGGGCCGCCAATCTCAAAACGGCCGGTGGGATTCACGAAAATCTTTGTTTTGGAATCGATCATCCGAGAGGGGATGACGGGGCGGATGACGTGACGAATGATATCCTGCCGCATTTTTCCCCGGTTCACGGGGGCGTGTTGGGCGGAAACCACCACCGCATCCACGCGCACCGGCTTTCCACCGATATATTCCACCGATACCTGGCTTTTTCCGTCCGGGCGGAGGTAGGGGATTTTCTTGGAGCGGCGGACTTGAGCCAATTTTTCCACCAGGCGATGGGCCAGCATGATGGGCAATGGCATCAACTCCGGCGTTTCCCGGCAGGCGAAACCGAACATCATACCCTGGTCTCCCGCACCGCCGGTATCCACACCCATGGCGATATCCGAGGATTGGCGGTTGATGGCGACAGATACGCCCGCGGTGTCTGCGTCCAACCCCGCCTTGGCGTCGATATACCCGATCCTCCGGATGGTGTCGCGTATGACCTGGGGCCAGTTGACGTTGGCCTTGGTGGTGATTTCCCCAGCCACCACCACCCAGTTGCAGGTGAGGAGGGTTTCACAAGCGACCCTGCTATAGGGATCCTGGGCCAAACATGCATCCAAGATGCCGTCCGAGATGGCGTCCGCGACCTTATCCGGGTGCCCTTCAGTGACCGACTCCGAAGTGAAAAAAAATCTCTCCTTGCCCAGCGGGGATAGTTTACTCTTCATTCCAAATCTCCTTAATTTTTAAAAATCCGGCTTTCTAAACACGGCCAACCCTCTGAAATAAACGGCGGGATACCTCAAACGTTTATCCTTAATCCGCTAAACAAAAACCCTTGTCCCAACGGCTGGAACAAGGGCTTGGCTCATTTTCTTCCGGTGTTTTATTTCAAACCGGTCGTGGCGATTCCTTGGATGAAGTATCTCTGACCCACCAGGAACATCAACGCGATGGGGATCGAAATAATGAGGGAAGCCGCCATAAGCAAGTGATAATCCTGTCCGTAAAGGGAAACGAAATTAGTTAAGCCCAAAGCGAGTGTTTTTTTACTGTTGGAGTCCAGGAAGATCAAGGGATTCATGAAATCGTTCCAGTTATAAACGAACGAGAAAACCGCAACCGTAGTCAAAGCCGGTTTGCAAAGGGGCATCAGAATTCTCCACCAAACCCCCAAGTCAGTGCATCCGTCGATCTTGGCGGCGTCGTCCATTTCATAGGGGATCGTCATGAAAAACTGCCGTAACAGGAAGATATTCCAAGCCCCGCCTCCCAGGAAAGCCGGAACGACAAGTGGATAGAAAGTGTCATACCAACCCATACTCTTAAAAAGGATAAACGAGGGAATCATGGTGACCTGCCCCGGCACCATCAAGGTCGCCAGGCAAAGAATGAATAAAAAATTCCGGCCCGGAAACCGCAGCCGGGCGAATGCAAAAGCCACCAATGACGAGGAAAAGGTCACTCCCACGCAGCTCAAAGTCGCGATGACAATAGTATTCCAACCATACGTCCAAAAAGTAACGCCTTGGATCTGGATGCCAAGGAAAGTCCACGTGTCGGAGGAATACATGCCGGAAATGTTCCAGGCTTTGGGGTAATTCTCCAGGTGAAGGGGATTGGGGATCCAAACGGGGGGAACAGCGAACACTTCGGTGGCGCTCTTAAAGGAAGTGGAGATCATCCAAAAGATTGGGACCAGCATGGTCACGGCCCCCAACGCCAGGAGAATGGAAACGAGGATTTTCGCTATTCGTTCATTTTTCTTTTTGCTGGCCCAATGTTTGCCAGGTTTTGGAATCGCCGTAATATTTTCGCCCATTTTCACTTTCCTATTTGCGGAGTTCGCCTTCGTAGTAAACCCATTTGGAATATTTGAACTGCAGCCAAGTGGCTAGCATGATTACGACAAAAAGAACCCATGCCAATGCCGACGCATAACCCATTTGGTAGTACTTGAAGGCTTTTTGGTAGATATATAGCACCATCACTAGGGTGGAATCGGCCGGCCCCCCCAATCCGTCGGTCATGACATAAACCTGGTTGAAGATCTGGAAAGAACCCACGATGGTGATGATCAACTGGAAGAAAATAACTGGTGACAACCCCGGGATCGTAACGGTCCAAAACTGCTGCCACTGGTTTGCCCCGTCGATTTCCGCCGCCTCATAAAGGGTGTTAGGAATACCCTGGAGTCCCGCCAGATAAATGATCATACCTCCGCCCACGTTCCAGAAGCTCATGATGACTAAGGCGGGTTTGCTCCAGGCCTCGCTTGCTAACCATTTAGGACACTCCGAGATTGGAAGGCCTGACAGGGCCGAAATAGAGTAATTTAATAAACCCGAGTCCGCATTGAAAATCCACTTCCACAATACCGCCATTGCAACGCTGGTGGCCATGACCGAGGGAAGGTAATAGATGGTCCGGTAAGCGGCAATTCCCTTAACTTTTTGATTCATTAAGAGGGCCACTATGATCGAAAGAACCATCCCGATAGGCACAGAAAGGATGGTGAAATAAGCGGTGTTGTAGAGGGCCTTCCAAAAGCGGGCATCGTTAAAAAACATTTCTTTGTAATTATCGAGCCCTACGAATTGTATTTTTGTCAGAATGTCCCATTTACAAAACGAAAGGAAAAAAGCCGCGAGAATAGGCCCCCCCATCAGGAACACCATCCAAATAAGAAATGGCGAGATGAACAGGAAAGCGCTGATAGCTTCCTTGCGTTCAGCCGATGTCATTTTCAGTTTCCTCCGGGGTCCGCGGGGTTATTGCAATTGGGGCGGATTTTTTTCCAGCAAAGGTTTCAACTTATCCATGGCCTCAGCTGGAGTCTCCGTTTCGCTCCAAACCTTATCCAACTCCGGGCCAATCAGGCTGTCATGGACCTCAAACCAATTTTTACACATGGTATTGTATTTTACGTATTTCATGGCCTCCAAGAGCATTTTCTTGTTTTGGGGATCCTTGCCGTCGAGGAAAATCGGAGAATTCGCCACGTTTACGAGGGCCGGTTGGGCCAATCCCGTGGCAGCCAGTTTCTTCGCGCCTTCCTCACCCGAAATGTACTTGATCAGTTCCCAGGCTTCCTTCTTGTATTTGGAAGTTTTCAGAATGCTGTAGCCCGAACCTCCGGTCATAAAGGCTCGGCCCTTGGGGCCCTTGGGAAACATAACCACATCCCACTTGAAATTCGCGATCTCACGGAAACGGGGTGTTTTCCAAATCCCAGAAAGGAACATGGCTACAGTTCCGTTCTTGAACAAGTCGTCGGTTCCCATTCCCCCCATGGCCGAAAGGCTTGAAGGCGGAGGCATAACCTTGTATTTGTACATCAGTTCTGTTCGGAATTGGATTCCTTTAAGGCTGTCCGGGTCGGTGGCGAAAGTCCATTTGGTGGGATGCTTAACGCTGTCAGCGAAGCTACCTCCCGCGTCCAAGACCCATTCGTCCCACATCGGCCAGTCTTCCACGAAACCCCAACGGGTAACCTTGCCGCTGGCATCGATTTTCTCAACCTTTTTCCCGATCGCCACGAAATCATCCCAGGTCCATTCGTCGGTTGGATAAGCAACACCCGCCTCATCGAAGGCCTTCTTGTTGTAATAAATCACGCAAATGGGAGCCGTATCCCTGGGAATAACATACGCATGGTTTTCAACGGTAAAACGGTCGACGACCTCGGGGTAGTAACTTTGCAAATTCAAATGGTCAGCTTGGATATAAGGATCAAGCGGTTCCAAAGCCCCGCCTAAGTATAGATTAACGAAATTGTTAACTTCCACAAAGATCACATCCGGGGCGATGCCAGCCGCCACCTGGGTCAGGAGTTTCGTGACATATTCGCCAAAGGGAATATAAAGAAGATCCACATGGACGCCGGGATGGAGTTTTTCATAATCCCCGATGAGATCCGTGAGGATCTTATTTTCTTCCGGGGTTCCCCAAGCGGAAATCTTAATGTTGACACCGCCAAGTTTCGTTCCGCAACCTGAAAGCCCCCAAGCGCTGATAATGGTAACGCAGGCTAAAGCCAAAAGAATAACACGAAGATGCTTCATACAAACCTCCCGGCAGTTTATGGAAAAAACTTAGTAAAGATGTAGTAAATGGCCCAAAACGTTTAACAGTATGTCATAGCCTAAAACGACCGTCAACGTGAAAAACCCGGTTTGATTTATCCCCTTGAATTTTTGTAAACAGTCAATTCCTTCAGGTAAAATCACAAAACCCCATTCCAAAGGATATTTATGAAAACAATTGCCAAAATTTGCTTGATTCTATTTTCGATGGCATTGCAATTCTGTTGGGCCGACACTCATTCATTGAATGCCGCCCGATCCCGAAAGATTCAAAACCGTTTCCCACCTGCCACCACAGCGGTTGACTTAAAGGTGAATGCGCTTCTTGCCAAAATGACCCTGGAGGAAAAAATCGGGCAAATGGTTCAATTCAGCCCATGGAAGGATACGGAAGGATCCATGAAAGCCCAAACGGGTCAGGGAAAAATAGGTTCCCTCCTGAACGTATTCGGGGCTCAAAATACAAACGGGTATCAAAAGGTCGCCGTTGAGGGTTCAAGGCTGCATATTCCCCTTCTGTTCGGTCTAGACGTCATTCATGGGTATAAAACGATCTTTCCCATTCCATTGGCGGAGGATTGCGCTTGGAATCCGGATTTACTTGAAAAATGCACCCATGTAGCCGCCAAGGAAGCCTCTGCTGCAGGTGTGAAGTGGACATTTGCGCCAATGGTGGATGTAAGCCGAGAACCTCGCTGGGGTCGCATCTCGGAAGGTTCCGGCGAAGACCCAATATTAGGTTCCATTCTCGCGGCTGCCAGAGTTCGGGGTTTCCAGGGAAAAGCCCTGGATAATCCGGATTCCATCGTGGCCTGTGCCAAGCATTATGTGGGTTATGGAGCCGCCGAAGCGGGTCGGGAATACAACACCACCGATATGTCGGAAGTCACCCTTCGTGAAGTCTATTTGCCGCCTTTTCAAGCCGCAGTTGGGGCTGGCGTCCGGACAATCATGAGTGCCTTTAACGATTTAAACGGTGTCCCAGCATCCGGAAACCAACATACTTTACGGGAAATTCTCAAGGGCGAATGGAGTTTTAAGGGCTTTGTGGTTTCGGACTGGGCATCGGTCAAACAATTGGTCCACCATGGTTATGCACGGGATGATAAGGAAGCGGCTCTCAAAGGAATAATGGCGGGCGTCGATATGAATATGCATTCCAATGTTTTTGGGCAGAACCTCCTTGAACTGGTAAAGGAGAAAAAAATTTCGGTTTCCCTTATTGATGATGCGGTCAAACGCATCCTGCGGGTCAAGTTCGATCTGGGATTGTTTGACCATCCTTATGCCGATGAAGCTAAGGAGGAAGAGGCGATGTTGACCCCCGGCAACATGTCCTTGGCCCTCCAAGAAGCCCGGCAATCCATCGTGCTGTTGAAGAATGAAAAAAACCTGCTTCCCCTTTCCAAGGACTTAAAGAGAGTGGCGGTTATTGGAACCCTGGCATCTTCCAAGGTCGATCCCCTAGGTTCCTGGCACTGCCGGGGGGAGGAGGCATTGGAGAAAGTAGTAACAGTAATAGATGGTATCAAGGCCAAGGTCTCCCCCCAAACCAAAGTGATTTACGCTCCTGGTGTCGAACCGGAATCCTTGGATGCGCCCCAGTCCCTGATTGACGATGCGGTAAGGTGCGCTAAAGAAACCCAAGTTGCGATTGTGGTTGCCGGTGAAAAACAGTCCATGAGCGGCGAGGCAGCCAGCCGTACTTCCCTGGATTTACCGGGCCGGCAGGAGGAAATGATCAAAGCCATCCAAGCTACTGGCGTACCGGTGGTGTTGGTTTTAATGAATGGCCGCCCTTTAACAATACCCTGGGAGGCAGAGCATTTACCCGCCATCGTGGAAACGTGGTTTTTAGGGACTCAACAAGGTTTTGCAGTGAGCGACGTTCTTTTTGGCGATTTTAACCCCTCCGGCAAACTGCCAGTGACTTTCCCCCGCAATCTGGGTCAAATACCCATTTACTATTCCCATAAAAACACGGGAAGACCCGCTATCGGGAAAGATAAATGGGAGTCAAAATACATCGACTGTCCCAACACACCCCTCTACCCCTTTGGTTACGGTTTAAGTTACACCCAGTTTGAATACTCTCACTTGACCCTAAGTTCCAACAACCTCACGCCTTTGGAAACAATCAAAGTACAAACCGAAATCACCAATAAGGGAAAATGGGCGGGGGATGAGATCGTCCAGCTTTATGTCCACGATTCAAGCGGCACAAGCATCACCCAACCGGTCAAGAAACTCCTGGACTTCAAACATATTTACTTAAACCCCGGGGAAACCCAAACGGTGGAATTTATCCTTCCTGGGCAAGAACTCGGCTTTTATAACGAAAAAGGGAAATATGTGATCGAGCCGGGATGGTTCGACTTATGGGTTTCAAAGGATTCGGCGGATGATACTCTGAAAGATGGTTTCCAATTGGTAAACACTACAAAAAAATAACCTGCCATTTTCGTACTCGCCCGTTCTCGGTTTTAGCTGGTAGCAGTCGGTTTCTTTGAATCACGGGGAATTCAAAACACTGGGGTCGCCGTCGAAGGGAAAAGACACGACCCGTTTGAAAATTTTCACGCGTGAAAATACTTTAAGTGAAACCTTGATTGCCGTTGGAAAGGACGTTCGAAGGGTAGAAACCAATTAACTAATGCCCTGGGAAACCTTAATTCGGGGCATAACTCACATAATCAAATTCCCTTTCAGGAATGACTTCGATATCTTTCATCCCTGGCTTTCTCCACTTCAATGCCAGGTATTGAAAACCCTTCGGCGATCGATAAAAAAGCTGAAGGCGGTGTTTTCCGCGGGTTAATTTAATTTTGGCGGTCCGGCTTGGACTCAATGGAATGATTTCACTCCCGTCGATGATTAAACGGGCTAGAGCATTATCCTCAGTGACCGTGAAAAATTCGTAATCCCCCGTGACATCCGCATGCAGTTTCCCTTCCCACAACGCAGAACCCCAACTTATAGGGAAATCATTCCCATTGACAAAATTAGGCGTTGGTTCCCACTCGTTCAGGGCTGCTTTCCCGGTCCAATTCGGGCTCGGAAAATATTCAGCCCTAAGGCCGCCCTCTATTTGGGCTGTGGTTAAACAGGAGAATGTTAAGGGCAGGATGGTCCCGGATTCCGGATGTAAAGCAAATCCCGGTTTCCATGCGCCGGGAGGAGCATCCCAATCAATTCGAATCGGCCAGTAACCCTTCTCTAAAAACAACGATCCTAAAACGGGGATTCTCTTTACGAATAATCTTGCGCTTCCCTGGCCGAGATTCATAAACCGGTATCGCCCCGTTTTGCTGATATAGACGCTCCCGGTAAAAACCGCATGATATGGTCCCGTTGGCAGTCCATACGGGAATTCGGGAACTTGAATGATGCCCGGAACGTTTGAAATTTCAGCCTTGAGTCCCCTGTATTTAGCCCAAAGCGTGGGCGGGACTTCGAAAAAATAAACGAAATCATTTCCCTGGATATCTTTGGGGTGTATGGCTTTTCCCTGGGGATAGATTGATTGGAGAAAATTAAGATTACCGGTCTTTCCCTCCTGGAGGGCGTAAAAAAGCCCATGATTCGATGGGATTTGAAGCGGGATTAATTCTTCCGGAATAATGAAGCTGTGCATTTGGGAGATGCAGGAATACCCGAGGAATTCAATGGTGGCATCATTGAAATAATTAGGGGATATAAAGTATTCATATGAAATTCCCCTCCGGGAGGCCTCTCTGCCAGTGGTTGATTCCGAGCAGTTATATTCCTTCCAGCAATTTATATTATTAGCTTGTTTATTAAAATAGACGTCAAAATTCTGGAAGGTCATAAAGCCAAGCGGCATCACGAGCAAACCTAAGTAAACCTTCTCACCTACTTGGCCCAGAAAAGCCAGAACCCTGCCCCACAGAGCTCCCAAAGGCACGGCAATTAAAAAAGCGATGTAAGGGGTCATGCCAAACATTCGATTCGCATGGGCCGCGTCCACGGAAAGAAGGCAGGGAAGGCTCATGACAAAAAAACCCGCTAATGCGTAAAAATACTTCCTTCGACGCCAACGAGCCAAGGAATAAGCCAAACCCAAAACCAGCAAGACCCCCGACACATCATCCAGCATCCTGTAATCCTGCAAATTATGGCGAGGATTCGGATCCCCTTTCCGGTTAAACATGATGGAGGTGCGAATCAGGATAGCTAAAAATTGTTTAAAGCTGTGGGACATTAGTTGCACTTCTCGAAACCCCAAATTTCTTGTTTTAATCATGGTGAAAAGGATGGGGGCCGTAAGAATTAGGGTCAGGATAAAAAATCCCACGATTAACATATAGTGCTTTTTTATCATTTTATTACTCACGATCCATTCATAGAGGGCATAAACCACAAGCAATAAAGGAAATATCTTAAAAGCTTGGTAGGTGTAAAAACCGGCGGAAAAAAAGAAAGCAGCCACAAAAAACGCCCATCGTTTACCGTGATCTAAGCCATAAAGAAGGAAAGCCAGCGTCCCGAACATGTAGAGGGTCAATTGAACCGTGGGAAACGCGTTACGGTTGAAATTAATATTCCAACGCATGACTGCCAATATAAAGAGGGTTAGTAATGCCATGCGCGGACCCGCAAGTTGGCGGAAAGTCCAGTAAATAAGAGGTAAGGATATAATGCCAAGAAATGCATAAAAAAGTCTTAGGGTCGCTTCGGATACTCCAAAAGCCTTAAACCAAACCGCAAGCATGTAAAGAGCCAAGGCATAAGCGTGAAAGACATCTTCCACGTAGAAGGGATGCCAACCCTCACGAAGGATTCGAAGTGCGGCATAGCCTTCAAAACCTTGGTCGACGTACAATCCAGATGGGATGGCATCAATTCGGTAAACCCTCAAAAAAACGGCGACGGCAATGATAAAACCTAAAAAAATCATCTCCCATTTGAACGATATTGAAAGGCGCTGAAACCCCTCCCGGAACCAGGGACTAAAGCTATGAATGAATAGAACGACTGCTGCAAAAAAAGCAAAAGCTCCTTTGAGCAGGGTGGAATCATCATACTCTTGTAACCAATACCATTGTCCGATGGCGCCCAAACCGAAGGCTGCGAACAGTTCCATTCCTCGGAAAACAATAAACCGCTTATTGGGGATATCGGGTGATTTTAAAAAATTTTTGAACCAATTTGGTCTTGGGAGAGCACGCTTAACACGGGATTGCGGTTTTTTTTTCATCTGAAATTTAAAACGTTTATTTCGAAGCAGGGAAATGAAGCGGGCCCAGAAAAAATATATGGCCAAACCGCCCAATGCAGAAAAAAATGATAGAAGCAAACCCAGGCTTAATCTTCCTTTAAAAACAATTAAAGTTTGGCCCACTAAAAAAATAAATACCATCAAGGAGACCGATATATATTTCCAATTCAAGCGGAAAAGGATTGGTTTTGATTTTCCCAAGGCCATGGTTCAATCCTTTTTCAATTCAAACTTATTGCGTTTCTTTATGGAAAATAAAAAATTAAGTCGTTTCAAACTGATTTTTATCGCAATGGAATGAACGCGTAAAAGCATCATTATACGTGGAATTCCGGCCGGATTCTTAAGGCCAAAGCTTTCCCCAAGTATTGGAGCAAAGTTATGAGGTGGAGTTTTGAGGCCCCCTTGGCCCGATCAACGAACTCGATGGGAATTTCCACAATCCTTAATTTTGCGCGAAAACATCTGAATAAAATTTCAGAAATCGTGAAAGGATCCCGTGCTCTTAATGAATCCACCTTTATTTTTTGCAGGGCTTCCCTTGTAAATGCCCGGAAACCCGAAGTCGGGTCTTGAACCCTCAAACCCAGTATCCATTTTAAATAAAGTTTCGCGAAGTTACTTGTCAATTGCCGGTGAAAAGGGCGTTCTAGGTCTTTTCCGCCTGGAATATACCGGCTTCCAATAACCACGTCGGCTTCCTTTGATTTGAGAGGAGCCAGCAAATCCGGAACAAATTTAGGTTGGTGTGATAAATCGGCATCCATTTCCACCACAAAATCAGCGCCCATAAATAAGGATCTCCTAAAACCATCCCTTCCCGCCCATCCCCTGCCCTTGACTGAACGTTCACGAAGCAGCAAGTGCAGTTTTACATCTTTTTTTTGCAGCCTTTGCACTTCTTCATAAGTTCCGTCAGGGGAAGAATCGTCAACTGCCAGTATTTCAGCATCCGAAACGCTTTCATGAAGTAGGCGAACGAGCTCCCCGATGTTTTGCCTTTCGTTGAAAGTAGGCACCATGATGATTGTTTTCATTCAATTTCCAATCAATGTTTTCTTGGTGGAATAGGATGATTGATAAATATTTAAATCATTTTTCCCGTTCGTTGACCGGGGCGCAAGTAAACCTTTTAAAAATCATGAATTCAAAGTAAAACCGCCAATTGTTTCTTTACCGCCGCTAACATGTCGGATTCCTTCAAATGATCCATACAAGTAATCTTCTGACTACATCTGGCCTGATAAAAACATTTGCAAGGAAAGGAAGGAAGCACCTTAACCCCGCGGCCATAAAGATCTATCTCGGAATTGGAAGTGGGTCCAAAATAAGCAACCAAATGTTTTTCCAAAGCAATTCCAACATGAAGGGCCAAAGTGTCTCCCGTCACTAATATATCCGCTAAATTGACTAAAGCTGCAAACTGCCGCAACGTATTTTCAGTGCCAGTGGATAGGGAAATCCCTTTTAATTTTCGGGTCATGGCAGGTATGAGCTCCCTTTCTTCGGGCCCTCCATAGAGAAGAATTCCATAATAAGGATTTATTTTTTTTAATTTCCGGGCAAGCCAGGAAAAACCTTCCAAACGCCAGCGTTTCATTGGCCAACGGCCGCCGGAACCAATATTCAAACCGATTATTCTTTTAAACCGGGATAACTTGTTTTTACGCGCGAATTTCTTGGCCCATTCCTTTTCCCCGTCCGTCAGGATCAACTGGGGTTCTTCCCCGGAATATACCAGCCCTCCGATTTGAAATAAGTGGGCTTGGTAGGTTTTCCGATTGGCCCGCTTCACAGGATCGAAAATTCCCATCTCAAACCATTCTTCTGCAGCAGCACCCAAGGGAACAACAACTCCTTCCGATGAAAGGCCAAATCCTTTTTTTATAGGAGCGGTACATTCTTGTAGGATTGCGGAAGCCCTCTGGCTCATATCAAAATTAAATGCCCGCCCGAATAAGGTTTTAGAAAATAACCCTGTTAGGCAAGGCCCCACCGGCAAAAGGACATCGATATATGGATTATTTTCCAGAAGCGGCTGGGAGGACTGCTCGGTTACCCACCAAATGGATAATCCGGGATTATCTTTTTTAAAAGCGGGAAGGATGGAAGTGGACCTTAATACATCACCAGCCGCATCAAGTTTAATGATGAGGATTCTTTCTTGAACCGGTTCATAACGGGGGCAATCCCGGCAAATGACTCCTTGGGTTTTATGAGGGGAACATGGCTTTTCACCAGTGAAATGCCGACAGTCCGCGTGAAAAAAAAGCATTAAATCCCGCCTTTAATTTAATATTACTCATCTTTCTAAAATGAAAAAACAAATAAACATTACCAATGATCGCCAGAGTGCTACTGGGTAGTCAATTTTACCCCTCTGGACGTGACTTTGAACTCCGAAATTGAGGCTTTAGAACTTTTTCTAAACTTAGTCCAGTCCATTATTTGGAACCGTGTGCGCTTGGTTCAATTTACCACTCTGATTAAATTCTCTACAATATTTTAATATTTCATCCACCTTGGCTCGGATTTCGAATCTTTCGAACGCATTTTCATCAATTGGATACTTGAGTTGCATGCCCGATAAGACGACTGAACGGGTGTGAAGCGCTGGTTTTCTTGGCCCATTACCGTTTCATGGATTGAGACATTGAAAATCCTCGAGATTACCACCGACTTAAAAAGTGGAAAAATTCGTGTTTCTTGTTAAAATTATTGCGTTTTACTGACTCTCGACATCATCATTTAACCTGTTTTTCCCTTTGTTTGGATTAGTTTTTTGTTTCGATTCGAAAAATCATGATGTCATTTCCAAAAAGCGAATAGGAAAATATGAAACCTAAAACGAAACGATCGGCCAAAAGCTGGCTGCCCACGGCCATTCAAAAAAAGATAGGTCTCAAGAATTCGAATTGGATATATGGAGTTGCCTCCCTTTTGTTTCTCATGGGGCTGGTTTTGATACTAAAAAATTCCTTCGAATGGGGCTTGGCATTTTCCATATTAGGGCTAACCATGGCTGTTGCTTATATGGGGTTAAATATAGCTGATTTAAGCTTGGACTCTTTTTTCACGTTGATACCTGTTTCTGAAAAACTAAAAAGAACGAAAAGCCCTGAGTTTCATTCAGCGGTTTTTACTCCTGAAAAAGGGAAAAAAATCACTCCTTCCGGACTACTAATCCGTGCGTCCTTGGTTTTAGCCGCCCTCATACTTGGCGTGAAAGGCCAAACAGCTATCGTTGATCTGGTGCGCTCACCCTCCCAGGGCCTTACTTATTACTTGATCGGTGTCACCTTATTCCTCGTGGCTTTGTGGCCGTGGCAAAGGGAAAGACTCAAGTTATTGCCGATTTCCCCTTCTGTGGAGTGGGCGCTTTTCGGCTTAATTTTCGCCTTAGCCGCTTTTTTAAGGGTCTATAAGCTCGACACGATTCCCTCAGGAATTTTTTTCGACATGGGTTTCCAGGGTTATAGCGCGTTGAGAATCCTGCACGAACATTGGAGACCTTGGGAGTTGAACATTACCGCAGATTTCCCATCGGCGCCCATCCCCATGTATGCGGGAGCACTTTGGTTCATATTTTTCAAGAATACTCAATTTAACCTGAACCTTTTCTATGTGGTTTTCTGTCTGGCTTCTTTCCCCTTGATTTATTGGACCTTCCGTCAATTATCCGGTCCACGGGTAGCTCTCCTGGCCCTTTATATCCTTGCAGTCATGCGTTGGAACATGACCTTCTGCCGCAATTCCTTTCCCCCATCCCTCCTCCCCTTTTTTATGTTTGGAACTCTGGCCCTATTGTTGTATGGATTGCGCACCCGGAAAAGGTGGCCCTTCCCGGTCGCAGGTTTGTTGTTTGCCGGTGGCCTTTATTCCTATCAGACATACGTTATGTTCCTAATAGTGATTTTTCTTTGTGGGTTGTATGAATGTGTTTCCAATTGGAAAGCCGTTAAAGCTAATACTAAAATGCTAGTTGTTTTCTTGCTGGTTTTTGCGGCGGCAAGCGGGCCTTTTTTCTACCCTATGTTGAAGGGACAAACAGAAAGCCGTTTCCGCCAGCTTTCTATTTTCGAACGCTGTAAACAACTACATAGCATCAAACCATTATTGGCAAACGTTGAATCCACGGCTTTGATGTTCAACCGGCAGGGGGATGGCAATGCAAGGCATAACCTCCAGCTCCACCGCCAATTGGATGACATAACGGGTTTCCTTTTCTTTTTCGGGTTCTTTTACGTTTTGACCCGATGCTGGCGCCGAAAACATTTTTATACCTTAGTCGGCTTGGTGATTATGGCTTTGCCCTGCCTTATCACCATTGACCCGGCCCATTCCAGCCGCATGCATGGGATGACGGCTTTTGTGGCTTTGGCGTCGGCTTCTGCGCTCTCGGCCCTCTGGGGTAGATCTCGGGCCTTCTGGGGATTCAGGGGTGAAATTACGTTTTTAATCCTGCTATCCCCGCCCCTGGTGGAAATGGCGCACCAGAATTTCCACACTTACTTCGTGGAGCAAGCCAATAACAACACCTGTTTTCTCGAGTTTTCCATCGCTGAGACAGCTATTGGTAAACATTTCGCCCAATACGGCGATAAATATGAATGTTATGTTTCCCCCAGGTATTACCGTTTCTTCACCATTAGTTATTTGACGTATTTTCAGCAGGATCATATCCACCCATTACTTCTCCCGGATTGCCCGGCCAAATTGCCCCCGCCTGGTTGCGGCCTTTATTTCGCCCTGGAAGAAGGAAGAACCGGGGTTTTGGACCTGCTGAAAACCCTCTACCCCGGCGGCGAGGAAGAATTGGATAAGGATCTTAATGGCCATGCTTATGTTTATTTTTATCGGGTTCCGCCTGAAAAGGTGGAACAAATGCGGGGCTTAAAGGCTGAATTTTCCAACGGATCCACGATGAAGCAGATTCCCAATTTCCCCTTGGGTCTTCCGGAAGGGCCCTACCATGCCACTTTTACTGGGACTTTGTTCATCGATACGCCAAGTTCCTATAAATTCTCGGTTCCTACCAGCAAGGGTTCCATTTCCTGGTCAATCGGGAGCCATTCTGTTTTGCCAGGTAAAAAATTGAATTTGGCAAAAGGATATTACGGAATCAAAATCGGCTGGGATGCCCCGGAAGGATCTCCACATTTAGATTTTTCCTTTACGCGTGGAAATGGGGAAAGGGGAATTTTAAGGCCGGCGAATTTTAACTCATTGCCTTACAATCATGGGCTTAAAGGCAGCTACTACAACTCGGTAATGAAGGGTGAACCAAAATGGGTTCAATGGGATCCCGTCATCAACTATGAGAATGGAAATGACTTTGCCTACCCCTGGGGTTATACAGGGCCCATTCGTTGGTCGGGCACTTTGCATGTGCCTAAAACCGGAACTTATTTTATAAAAACCCAGTCATACAACAAATCAACAGTCCAGATTGATGGACTACCCCTCAACGTATCCGGTGAAACTCATTTACTGGAAGGGCCCCATGACATAGAAATTGTTTATCTCTTGCAAGCCGGTCAGGGAGGAGTCATGAGTTTATTTTGGACTCCCCCCGGATCAACTAAAATGGAAGTAATACCGAACCGGTACTTTGGTGAGACCCATTAGTTTTACCGAGGAAAACCCCGTTTTTCACATCCTGGAGTTTTAAAACAATCCCTTCACTATCGTTTTCTCCTAAGTTCTCATAATGATGGGCGCCTTGTCGCCCATAATAAGCTATGATAATATTTCCCGAGTTAATCACGTTTACGTCAAGGAACCGGTAATATCTAAAATTATTCATTTTGATTTTTCTGGCAGGGTTTGACAAATCGCGTGGGCTTATTGAAAGAAAAGGAGTTTTATTTGGCAAAGAAAGCTTTCATTACCGGGATTACCGGCCAGGACGGAAGTTATCTTACCGAACTTTTATTGGAAAAAGGGTACGAGGTTCATGGCATCTATCGGCGCAGCTCAGCGCCCAATACCCAACGTTTGGATCACCTCCTGAATAAGCCTGAAAAAAAACTCATTCTCCACTTCGGGGACCTTTCCGATACCAGCAGCCTCATCCAACTATTAAGCGAAATCCAGGCGGATGAAATATATAATTTGGGCGCCCAATCCGAAGTCGGCGTTTCTTTTGCGAATCCCCAATACACTGCTGAATCCACTGCTTTGGGGGCCTTAAATATTTTGGAGGCTATCCGCCAAAGTAAGATCCGCGTCCGCTATTACCAGGCTTCCAGTTCTGAAATGTTCGGCATGGCCCAGGAAATCCCCCAGAAGGAAAGCACCCCTTTTCATCCGCGAAGCCCCTATGGTGTTTCCAAGGTATTCGCCTACTGGATGACCATCAACTATCGTGAGGCTTATAAGCTTTTCGGCTGTAATGGGATTCTTTTCAACCACGAATCCCCCCGGCGGGGGGAAACTTTTGTAACACGCAAGATCACCCTTGCCCTGTCCCGGATCAAAGCCCGCCTCCAAGACAAGTTATATCTTGGGAATTTAAACGCCAAACGGGATTGGGGATACGCCAAGGACTACGTGGAAGCCATGTGGCTCATGCTTCAACAGGAAAAGCCCGATGACTATGTCGTTGCAACGGGAGAAACCCATTCCATTCGTGAATTCCTGGAGGAAGCTTTCGGCTATCTAAACATGGAATACCAGAAATACGTTGAAATCGACCCGAAATTCATGCGTCCCGTGGAAGTGGAACATCTGCAAGGGGATTGCTCAAAGGCAAAAAAAGTTCTGGGATGGAAACACAGTGTGGATTTTAAAGGATTGGTTCGCCTGATGGTTGACGCTGACTTGAAACTGGTTGGTTTAACCCCACCCAATCAAAAGTAAGCGGACTTTCAATCGTCTTTCTGAAGCCATAGCATTATTTAAAGGGATTATTTCTTTGGCTTTCTTGCAATGAAGAAGTAGCAAGCCCCTTTCGAATCCTCTTCTTTCAATAAATCTTTAAACCACCAGTTGAAAAAACCCGGAGCCCAAAATCGGGGTAAAAGCACCCACCGTTTAAACAAAGCCTTCCAAATTTTCGAAGGTATTGCGGGGATAAACCATCTTTCAAAAACATAGAATACATTCATGGGAATGATGTATTCACCGCTATTCAATTTCAAACCGGCTTTTTGAAAGCATTTTTCCCAAACCTCCTTCTCATTGACATGGAAATGCTTGGAAACCTTGTTTAAGACTCGGTTATACCATTGGGCTGCTTGGTTAAAACCGATCGCCTTAAATATCTTTTGGTAAAAAGAGTCTTTGTCCCAATATTCGCTGGGTACTGAGGTTAAAAGCCGCCCACCAGGTTTTAAAACCCGGTAAACTTCGGAAAGAACACCATCGATATCGGGAATATGTTCCATTACGCAGTTGGAGATGACTGTATTAAAACTCCTGTTTTTAAAAGGCATCTTGGTCGCGCTAGCCACCAGGGCACGATCATAAGTCCCGCGCTTAATGGCCCTTGCCACTTCCCCCTCGTCCAAATCAATCCCGGCATCCACATGGCCAAAAACAGTTTGAGCGAAAAAACCGTCGCCGCAGCCCAAATCCAGGATGGGGCCTTTTAATTTTTCTTTGGCGAAGCGCTCGCATTCATAAGAACGCCAGAGCGAATGAGCCACGGAAGTGTACAGCAGATAATGCCCGAAAAATTCCTGACGCGTTTTCATTGTCGTACCCCCATTTATCCTGAGATAATCACTGCGTAAGATCATCCTTCTAGAATCGCTAAATTTTCCCTATGAGGGTGAGCCAGCGAAGCAGGAAAATGTTAACCGCATACCCAATGACTTCATTCATCCCGAGTTTGCTCTTGCCCTTTTCACGGTTCACGAGAATGATGGGGATTTCCTTCACCCTCGCCCCGGCTCGGATGGCACGGTAAAGAATCTCAACGTAAAAAACGTACCCTTTCGAGATGATATGATCCGGCCGAATCTTGCGAAGCAGTTCAGCCGTATAGCACTTGAAACCACCCGAACAATCCTTTTGATCGATTCGCAATATTTTCTTTACCATGTAATTGGCAAACATACTGATGAGAAGCCGCCGGATACTCCAATTCACCATTCCACCGTCCCGGACATAACGCGAGCCGATCACTAGGTCATATTCACCCATGAGGTTTAACATTTGAGGTATATAGGCCGGGTCATGGGACAAGTCGGCGTCGATGGTGATGATCAATTCGTACTTTTTGTCCAACGCATAGTAAAATCCCGTGATGACCGCGGTTCCAAGGCCTAATTTCCCGGAACGGTGAAAGACCTTAACCCGCTTGTCTTTTAAAGACAGACGATCCGCCATTTCCCCCGTTCCATCGGGCGACCCATCGTCAATAATGAGAATATGGCAGGTCTTGGAAACGCGGGTGATACGCCGGTATATCATCTCAAGGTTTTCTATTTCATTATAAGTTGGTACAATAACTAACGTTTTTTTGCGTTTCATCTTTTTCAAAGACCGCGCCGAACGTTCTGCCGATGTTGTCATGCGGAAACCACTCCAGAAGAAAAGATGCAACGCCCCGTAACTCAATTGGTACGATGGGACGTGACGACAAGTTGGGGCAATATTATCATTCCCCGGCAGAGATTGGTAGGAAAAGCCCCTCCAAAACAAAAAAAACGAGGAACTATCGATGCCTAGAAAAACATGCAGGATCGACGAATCCGAACTCATCGAAGTCATGGACCTCGGAGTCCAATATGTTTCCGATTTCGTGGAAAATCCCACGGACGGGGAGCAGTCCTCGTTGAAGGTGGGCATTGGTAAGGGCTCTGGCTTGCTCCAGCTCTTCGAGAGCTTTTCGCCCGAAAAAATGTACCGCCGTTACTGGTACCGGTCCGGCATTAACGAATCCATGGTATCGGAGTTGAAAAATATAACCGATTCGGCAAGAAAATTCGTCGAATTAAAAACCGGCGATACTGTGCTGGACATCGCCTCCAACGATGGAACTCTTCTGAGCTTCTGGAATAAAGACCTCTTTAGGATCGGTATCGATCCGGCCAAAAACTTGAAACAATATTCGGAAAAACACGCCAACGTCATCGTAGAGGACTTTTTCAATTCAAAACATTTTTTCTCCCACAGTAAAAACAAGGCCCGGATCATCACCTCCATTGCTATGTTTTATGACATCGAGAACCCCAACTGGTTCGTGAAGGAAGTTGGAAACTGCTTGGATGAAGAAGGTATATGGATCATCCAAATGAGTTACATGCCACTCATGCTCGAGCAAAACGCCTTCGACAATATCCTGGCCGAACATATCGAGTATTATTCCTTCACGGTTTTAAACAATCTCCTTGCCGCAAATAAACTAAAAGTGATCAACGTGGAACTTAACGATATCAATTCCGGCAGTTTCCGCGTTTATATTTCTCAAAAGGGAAATAAGACCTTCAAACTCCCCTATCACGCCCAGCAAATCGGGGATTTCCGAGTAAAATCCCTTCTGGAATATGAAAAAAGCCTTCGCCTGCTGGAACCCAAGCCTTATATAGATTTTTTCAATCGCATCAAGAAAAACAAGGAAACAACCCTTGATCTTTTAAGGGATATCAAGGGAAAAAATAAGACCGTCATCGGCTATGGTGCCAGCACAAAAGGCAATACTCTTCTTCAGTTTTACGGCATCACGCCTGACCTCATTTCCTGTATTGCCGAAAGGTCTCCCGAGAAAATCGGGAAAAAAACCATTGGGACCGGTATTCCCATTATCACCGAGGAAGAAGCCCGGCGGCGAAAGCCTGATTATCTTTTCGTTTTTCCCTGGCACTTTGTTGATAGTTTCAAAAAACGTGAAAAAAAACTATTGGAATCGGGTACACAAATGATTGTTCCCCTTCCCTATTTGCAAATCGTTAAAGATTAGAATTTTTTAAAAATTAATTGCCAAAGCTCCAAGGTTACCGGAAAATAAAAAAAATATTTTTCGTGAAACTATTTTTCCCGATTCAAGTGAGTCTTGGTGCTGAAGAGCGATAAATTCGATGGCGCCAAACCCAGTTCTTTAAGAAGGGTTCAAGCGCCTCTCAGTACTTACTAAGTTCGCCCTGAGCAAACCCCACCATATAGGTCGGTGTCGAAGGTTTGATTTTGTGAACGGAGTTTTCCATGCCGAAAAAAGCTTTGATTACGGGCGTTCCAGGACAGGACGGAAGTTATTTAGCCGAATTCCTTCTGGCAAAAGGTTATGAAATATTCGGCTTGGTCCGCTGGCTGCCCTATGAGAACCTCGATTATGTGGAACCCATCCTACGAGACCCCTCCAAACCTTTTAAGATTTACGAAGTCGACTTGACGGATTCGGGCCGCTTAACCAACTTATTGAGGGACATTCAACCCCAGGAGATTTACAATCTTGCCGCCCAGTCGGACGATGAGGTATCCATAGGAGCCCCCGAATACACGGCTGAAATTAACGGAATGGCCCCAGTGCGGCTTTTGGAGTCTATGTGTCAGGCCGGAATCCAATCCCGGTTTTTCCAAGCATCTAGTTCGGAAATCTTTGGTGCCGCCAAGAGTAGCCTTCAATCAGAAAACACTCCCATTCAGCCCCGCAGCCCTTATGGTTTTGCCAAAGCTTTCGCTCATGGAATGGTGGGTTATTATCGAAATGTCCGTAAAATTTACGCCGCCAGCGGAATTCTTTTCAACCACGAATCTCCCCGGCGCGGCGCGGCCTTTGTCACAAGGAAAATAACGCGCGGGCTGGCCCAGATCGTGGCGAAAAAGCTGGACAAAATAACCCTTGGCAATTTGGAATCCCAAAGGGATTGGGGCTACGCCAAGGATTATGTACAAGCCATGTGGCTTACGCTTCAACAAAAGGAACCCGATGATTTCGTCATTGCCACTGGAGAAAGCCATTCCATCAGGGAATTCCTCGAAGAGGCTTTTTCATATTTGGGGTTGGATTACCGGAAATACGTTGAATCCGACGCCAAACTTATGCGGACAGTTGAAATCCAAGCCATGCGTGGGGACAACACTAAAGCCCGAAAAATTCTGGGATGGAAACCATCCGTTGACTTTCGTCAGTTAGTGCGGTTGATGGTGGATGCGGATTTAATAAAGGCCGGACTGACGCCCCCCAAACCCTGACTTCAATTTGCCGAGGGGAGATTGGGGAATCTTAAAAGGCGTTAACCCCGATTCCGAGCAACTTAAACTCAACTTCTATAACGTTATTCCTTTAGTGGCACGATTTATTTAAACTTTGGTTCCAGCCAATCCGCCCAGCCTTTTTCGCTATGACCATGAGCATACTTCACTTGAAGCGAAAGCTCCTTGGCCCCCTTAGTTTCCACATCCACAGGAACAGGTTTCATGCTCGGATCCATAATATGACTTTTAAAAATTCTTTTTCCATCGGCTAAAACTGAAAATATCACCGCGTCGCTTTCCCCTCCGCCGTTGTCTGCGCCGACCTTACAGGAAAAACGCTTAACGCGTCCATTTAATGCAAAGACTATTTTTGAAGGGGCATGGGTTCCAATGCCATGTTCGAACCCCTTATCGGCCACCTTGAGTGGATCGCCAACGATATTTCTGTCAATTTCAGGATTACCGCTTCCATCCTTTGACCATCCAACGTATCCCGACTTGGACTTGATGCCATTAAAATCTAAAGTCATTGACATCTGAATCGACTTTGGTTTTTGTGGGATGGCTTGTTTTTCCTCAATTTTTACGGTAGGTACCGCAGTCGGCACTAAAATCACCGGAGGTGTAACTACGGCACGACCTGGAGCTTGGTCCTTTCTCCTGTTCCAATAAGAATGCGCTAAATAAAACACCAAGACCACAACGATACCCCAACGAATAATCTGGGTTGCATAAACCGCCGCTTTGGGTAGTGTAAATCGAGGGGAAGAAATCTTATTCGGCCCTACAATCTCGGATTCTTTTTTAGGAATCCTGACTGGCCGTTTCTTACGAACAATTTTCTTTGGCATAAACACTCCTTATTAAAATAATTATTCGAACAAATTATAGTGGTTCTCTTCTAATTCATGCTTGGTTATTTTCTGCCGCGAGGTACTGGAATGCCGATAACTAGTTTTTTCTGCCACTTTCTTCAATATTTCTAAAAAATGTATAAGTCAGGTCAAAGAGGCCTTTCCATCAGCATAATGCCCCACAAAACACTCGTTACTAGCTTACTTTGCAACTTCTAGGAGAAAAACCTAATTTTTTACCCCGACGCAAAACAAGGATAATCCGATAGGTCGGGGAAGCCATTGTTCAATCAACCCAGTCCACCGGACAATCTGGTCATAAATCATCATTTGGTTACGGGGGACAATCGGTCTCCTAAGAACCTGACCGTTGAACCACCACCCAAAAATACCCAAAAGATTCAAATACCTGCAAAAGTGGACATTAAAACCAGTATCCTGAAAAAGTCTCTCCAACCCGTTTTTGTAATACCTGCGATGATGTCCATAGCTCCTGTCCATGGATCCATAAATAAATTGAAGGGCCGGTACAAAAAGAAGAAATTTCCCTCCAGGTTGGAGCACTTGATGGCATTCCATAAGAAATCGGGAGTCATTTTGGATATGTTCCAACACGTTGACGCAGACCACAGTGTCCGCTCTGAACGATCGAACTTGGCCTAAGCCTGTTGATAAATCCATTTTTTTAAAACGGACATTCTGCCGTTTATCTAAAATCATTCGAGCGGTGTCCAAATAATCTTGGTGAAAATCCATGGCCAATACTTCCCCTCGATCGGCCAGGCAGGAAGTCATATTCCCGATACCGCAACCAACTTCCAATATTCTTTTCCCGAGATAGGGTTCCATTAAATGATTGATCCACTGGTTGTAATGGACAGCCAGGGCAAGGTCATCCAGAGTTTCTCTTTGGCCGTCCCATTCCGCGACCTTAGCCGGAGAAGAAGACTTTCTTCTTTCAAAGTGATTTTTTTTCATAAAACTCCTAATTTCCATGCTAAACAAAATCAAAAACCCAAACTAAAAGTATTGGTGAAATAAGTTTAAAAATTTATCGCAACACTTCAATCGCACAAATACGGGTAGGTTCCCAAGAACAAAATTCTTTATATCGGCCTATCCAAAATTATTGCCCTGTTTGGTATCTGCCATTTTGATTCACAAAGTCCAAACCCCGTTTGGCTTCGGCATACCCCGGATTTAATTCCAAAGTCTTTTGGAATAATTTTCCTGCTGTTTGGTAATCATTAGTATCCATTGCGGCAACAGCCCAATTGTAATAGGCTTCGGGATAATTGGGATCCAAAGTTGTCGCTTTTCTATACCATTCCATTGAATCATTTAGCCGTCCAAGATGAAATAATGAATTCCCCAAGTTGTAAGCGTATTTGGAATCTGTGGGATCCCAATTTTGTGCCCAGGCAAACTGGTCGGAGGATTTTTCATAATCCCCCTGAATAGCCAAGAGATCCTGCATTTTCGGGTGCAAGGACAGTTTTTCCTTGGCATCATCCCCAAGATCTTCGTAATAAACGCCTAAGCTGTTACGGCTTATGCCATAGTTAACAACAAGTTGTTCACGAGTCCTCGAATCATAGGGAAACAATGAATTTTGAAAATGCCGAAATCGCAAAACACCCCAAATATATTCGGCCCGGGAATCCTCCAAATACGGCTCTTGCTCTTTCAAAAAAACCTTTGTCACAAGGCCATAGGGAACCAGCTTAGTTCCCGGCATGAGGCCCTCATCCGGTTGATTAAAACTAAAATAAAGTTCAAGTTCCTTGTTGTGTTCCACCATCCATTGCGACATGGTTGAAATCGCCTCAACCCCAACTGGATTTTTGGAAAAAGGCACCTGAAGCCCGGGATGGTTTAACGCAAGATTGCGGCGGACCCATTCCATGGGCAATCCGTCCACTCCAACCACGGACAAATCTAGTCTTTTTCCTTCCACCCATTGGAAGTACCAAGATGGAAATACAACGCTGTCTCCCCGGCAATAAAAAAGGCAATTTTTCGGGAGAGACTTCCATTCATTTAAAACATAATCGTAGGTGTAGCTGTAATCCGTCTGCCGGAGGCGGTTATAGCGGATAATCCCCTGCGCCAAAAGTAAAAATGAAAAGGTAACAATAAAGAAGATTTGCAGACCTCGGCGAAACCGCACTGGGTTTTTAGAAGACAATAATATTTCCAACCCCCATGCACTAAAAATTAGAATAAATACATGCGTGGAAAGAACATAGGATTGGATCAAATATTGCCGTTCTTTCGGGAGATTCAGGTAAATACTCAAAACAGCGAAAAAGGAAAACCAGGCTAATACCATTCCCCGGGCTAGGGGCAAACGTCGTTTAAACGCCATCCAGGCTCCTAAAATAGCCAAGAGCATCAAGCCGGAAAATTCCAGAAAACTCGCTTTAAGGCAAAGCCATAATTGTAAAATCCATGAACTTGGCCCTCCGCTGGTTTCGGCGCCCAAGTATTGACTTCGAAGAAAATTCGAAACGAAATTTTGGAATGAATCGGGATTGCCCCAATTCAACAGGGGTCCTTGGTGACTCCTTAAAGGAAGGTAAAGGTTGACCGATAGGCCGAGAACAAGTAAGGCTAAAAATACAAAAACCATTTTCCATTCCCTTATTTTTTCTTTCTTCGTTTCAAGGATAATTAAAATAAATCCGGGTGATAAAACTACAATACTCATCCAATGATGGGCCAGGGAAAGACCTATCAGAAAAAACGCGAATAGAAACTTCCCTTCTCCCAAGGTCAATAGGATGACGACTAAAAAAAGTGCGGTAAGATGATAAATACCAGTTTTAGCGCTTAAAGCCGCTGGAAATGTGGTTACGCCGGTGATCCAAAGCAGGGACAAGATTGAAGCCATAGGCCGCGAGACCCGAACCCAACCCCTGAGAAATATATAGAGGCAGACGCAAACTGCGGCCGCCAGGCTGCAGGACATAAGATTCACCCGGAATGGTAAATGGGCTAAGGGCAACATGGCGTAAATATGTCCAAAAATTGTGTAAAGCGGATAACCGGGTGGGTGGGGAATTCCTAGTAAAGTGGAAGCAGTAATAGTTTCAGGGCTGTCGTCAACATAAAACGAAGGATTTAAACCCGTCAATAAAAAACCCAAGGCGAGTAAAAAAAGAAGGCATGGAATCAATATTTTATCCGGGGGATTGGGTGTGCTTTCCATAATTTTTAAAAATTAAAACACTATATAACAAAGACTCCAAGAAAATAATTCATTAAGAATATCGAATCATTTACTGGGAAAACAGGGTTTATGGCAAGAGGAATGAAAAATATTTTATGAACCGATTTTCATCACCGGCTTAATAATATTTTAAACCGGTCAATGAGTTTGATGGGTGTCGGGTCAACTCCTTTTAAAAAGGCAAGATATACACTCGCAAAGTCACCCAAATAAAGAACAGACAACATTTGTGCCAACAGTGATTTTCCCTGGGCATTTACTTCCATAACACCCGCCGTTCTGGTTTTGACGATTTCCCTCAGGATATCGAATCGTCTTTTAATTTGCGGATGATCCATTTGGGGATGCCGGAGGAAAATAATGGCCATACTCTTTGTTAGAAAATTTTTTGCGCTGAATCCCAGTACCTCGTTGTGATTCATTTCTGGAATGACGTTTGATATGGCAATCTGCTTGGAATTTTCATTGAATTGGCATTTCCATCTTAATGCCACGGAATCCAAGTGATCCTGGCCCGAATAAATGACGGGCAATTTCCCTTTAAGAAATTTTGCTACCTGCTTGGCCTTGTTTTTTTTCGATGGATTTTCCAATCCATACTGGAAGGATAAATCCACTAACAGGTTCAACATTTCATTAAAATGGGAGTCCTGGTTTGGAATCAGTTTCAAAGATTCCAATGCGGTTAGCAGGGTAATAAAAGAATAGCCAAATGCGGCTCGTGGCGGAAGACCTCCAGGAACCTCGCAATACGGGATTTCCTTTTTCCTGGCCTGGTTCATTAATTCACCGCCTGAGGAAACAACTAATATCCTCCTTTTTTTAGCGATGCATTTCCTAAAAACTGACAAAGTTTCTTCCGTATTGCCGGAATAACTGGAACAGATGACAAGTGTATCCTTTGAAACCCACCCAGGAAGTTCGTAATGCCGGTTTACTGAGAACGGAAATTTTGCGCTTTTCCAAATCATTGTCCTTAAAATTTCACCGCCAATCGCTGAACCTCCTAGCCCGGAAACAACAACGCTTTTCATTTTCCCTTTGGGAAAAATGGGTGGTTCGGCAAGGACTCTTTTTCTTGCATCCTGACAGTGAAACGGCAGATCCATGACTTTCTGCAACATTCCTTCAGAATCTAGTTCTTTGACTTCATTTATTTGATCGAGTAAAAATTCACTCATAGTTACTCCTGAAAAAACTTTTATTTTTGGATAAAACTAAATACTCTGATTATTAATTTTAAATTTATTTTTACCACTGCTTCGGAGTCCGAAGTTTTAATGATTATAAAATTGAACCGTTTATTAATTATGTATGGAATGAAAACTTTTGGGAATAAAGGTCATCGTATGAAGATGATTCTTTTGACTTTCCGGTCGAAAGGCTCGGTCAGGTAGAAGATGTATACCCCGCTCGCGACCATGTCCCCGTATTTGTTGGTCCCGTCCCAATAAAAGGTGATCTGGGAAGTCGCCGTCAGGTACCGGCTTCCCAAGGTCTTGATGTGCTCCCCCGCCGAGTTGTACACGGTCAATTCCAGGCTCCCCGGGTATTGGCTTGTCCCCACCGTGATGGATACCGTCTCCCCTCCCTGGAACACATTCTTGGTGACCGTGAATATGTCCGTTTCCGGCGTCCAGGTCGGTCCCGGTGTATCCGTGGAGGATGGTGTCAAGGTCACCGTCGGGCTGAAGAGAGGCGTCGCCGTGGGCGTGGCCGTCGCCGTCGGGGTCTTCGTCTTCGTGGAAGTGGAGGTGGGTGTGACCGTCCGGGTGGATGTGGGGGTGTAAGTGCGCGTCGGAGTCCGGGTCCATGTCGGCGTCCGTGTGACTGTCGGCGTATTCGTCTGGGTCCTTGTGTAGGTGATGGTAGGGGTCCTGGTTACTGTCGAGGTTAAAGTGGCGGTGGGAGTGTTTGTGACCGTAGGGGTGGCGGTCGGCGTGGAGGTCAAGGTTGGCGTTTTGGTAATCGTGTGTGTACTAGTCACCGTGGAGGTGTTCGTCGGAGTGTAAGTATCCGTCACCGTTGGGGTGTTGGTGGGTGTGTTAGTCACCGTCGGAGTGAACGTTTGAGTCCGTGTGTTGGTCACAGTAAACGTGCACGTCAGCGTGTAAGTATTCGTCACCGTCGGGGTGCTGGTGGGCGTGTTGGTAATGGTGGGAGTATTCGTCTGGGTCTTCGTATTGGTAACCGTAAACGTGGTGGTCACAGTGAACGTATTGGTCGGGGTGTAGGTATTTGTCACCGTCGGGGTGCTGGTGGACGTATTGGTAATAGTAGGCGTGTTTGTCTGGGTCTTCGTATTGGTAACCGTGAATGTGTTGGTCGGAGTATAGGTATTCGTCACCGTCGGGGTGTTGGTGGGCGTGTTGGTAATAGTAGGCGTGTTTGTCTGGGTCTTCGTATTGGTAACCGTGAATGTGTTAGTCACCGTGAACGTGTTGGTCGGGGTGTAGGTATTCGTCACCGTCGGGGTGCTGGTGAATGTGTTGGTCGGGGTGTAGGTATTCGTCACCGTCGGGGTGTTGGTGAATGTGTTGGTAATAGTAGGCGTGTTTGTCTGGGTCTTCGTATTGGTAACCGTAAAGGTGTTGGTCACAGTGAACGTGTTGGTCGGGGTGTAGGTATTCGTTACCGTCGGGGTGTTGGTGAATGTGTTGGTGATGGTGGGTGTGTTTGTCTGGGTCTTCGTATTGGTAACCGTAAAGGTGTTGGTCACAGTAAACGTGCACGTCAGCGTGTAAGTATTCGTCACCGTCGGGGTGCTGGTGGGCGTGTTGGTAATGGTGGGAGTATTCGTCTGGGTCTTCGTATTGGTAACCGTAAACGTGGTGGTCACAGTGAACGTATTGGTCGGGGTGTAGGTATTTGTCACCGTCGGGGTGCTGGTGGACGTATTGGTAATAGTAGGCGTGTTTGTCTGGGTCTTCGTATTGGTAACCGTGAATGTGTTGGTCGGAGTATAGGTATTCGTCACCGTCGGGGTGTTGGTGGGCGTGTTGGTAATAGTAGGCGTGTTTGTCTGGGTCTTCGTATTGGTAATAGTGAACGTGTTGGTCACAGTGAATGTATTCGTCGGAGTATAGGTATTCGTTACCGTCGGGGTGTTGGTGGGCGTGTTGGTAATGGTGGGAGTGTTTGTTTGGGTCCACGTGTTGGTGATGGTAAATGTGTTTGTAATCGTGGATGTGTTTGTCGGCGTGTAAGTATTCGTTACCGTTGAGGTGTTGGTGGACGTGTTGGTAATGGTGGGAGTGTTCGTCTGGGTCTTCGTATCGGTAATAGTGAACGTGTTGGTCACAGTGAATGTATTCGTTGGAGTGTAGGTATTCGTTACCGTCGGGGTGTTGGTGGGCGTGTTGGTAATGGTGGGAGTGTTCGTCTGGGTCTTCGTATCGGTAATAGTGAACGTGTTGGTCACAGTGAATGTATTCGTCGGAGTGTAGGTATTCGTCACCGTCGGGGTGTTGGTGGGCGTGTTGGTAATGGTGGGAGTGTTCGTCTGGGTCTTCGTATCGGTAATAGTGAAAGTGTTGGTCACAGTGAATGTATTTGTCGGAGTGTAGGTATTCGTCACCGTTGGGGTGTTGGTGGGCGTGTTGGTAATGGTGGGAGTGTTCGTCTGGGTCTTCGTATCGGTAATAGTGAAAGTGTTGGTCACAGTGAATGTATTCGTTGGAGTGTAGGTATTCGTCACCGTCGGGGTGTTGCTAGGAGTGTTGGTAATGGTGCGTGTGTACGTCAGGGTCGGGGACAAGGTCAATGTGTTCGTGGGCGTCAAGGTTGGCTGCACCGTCGCCGTGTTCGTCGGGGTTACGGATGGGGACAAGGTCAATGTGTTCGTGGGCGTTAAGGTAGGTTGGATCGTCGCGGTATTCGTCGGCGTCACGGACGGGGACAAGGTCAATGTGTTCGTGGGCGTTAAGGTAGGTTGGATCGTCGCTGTGTTCGTCGGCGTCACGGACGGGGACAAGGTCAATGTGTTCGTGGGCGTCAAGGTTGGCTGCACCGTCGCCGTGTTCGTCGGCGTCACGGACGGGGACAAGGTCAAGGTGTTCGTGGGCGTTAAGGTAGGCATTACCGTCGCCGTGTTCGTGGGCGTCACGGACGGGGACAAGGTCAAGGTGTTCGTGGGCGTTAAGGTAGGCATTACCGTCACCGTGTTCGTGGGCGTTACGGTTGGAGACAAGGTCAATGTATTCGTGGGCGTTAAGGTAGGTTGGACCGTGGCGGTATTCGTCGGCGTTTGGGTAGGAGTCACCGTCAAGGTGTTTGTGGGCGTCAACGTAGGCATTACCGTCACCGTGTTCGTCGGCGTTACGGTCGGGGTCACCGTCAAGGTGTTTGTGGGCGTTAAGGTAGGCTGAATCGTCGCCGTATTCGTGGGAGTCGTCGTCGGGGTCACCGTCAAGGTGTCCGTGGGCGTCAAGGTAGGCTGGACCGTCGCGGTATTCGTAGGGGTTGGCGTAGGTGTCAAAGTGGGGGAATTGGTCGGCGTCAACGAAGGCACCACTGTCACCGTGTTCGTGGGGGTCGGCGTAGGGGTATTCGTCAACGTGTTGGTGGGGGTCGGTGAGGGGCTTGTGGTTGGGGTGTTCGTTGGCATGGCGGTGGGTGTGCGCGTGGGGGTGTTGGTCGGCGTGAGTGTGGGCTGGCTTGTCCCGGTCGGGCTGAGGGTCGGCGTTGGAGTGTTCGTCAGCGTGTTCGTTAGGGTGGGCGTGGGACTTGTGGTAGGCGTGGGAGTCAGGGTGGGAGTGGGCGTGCGGGTCGGCGTGTTCGTTGGGGTGGGCGTGGGTGTAATGGTAGGCGTGGGAGTCGGGGTGGGAGTGGACGTGCGCGTAGGGGTGTTGGTGGGGGTGTTCGTAGGCGATGTGGTCCCAGTCGGGCTAAGTGTCGGGGTAAGCGTATTTGTGGGCGTGTTGGTCGGGGTGGGCGTGGGGGTGACGGTAAGTGTTGGGGTCGGGGTAGGTGTGGACGTCCTTGTAGGCGTGTTGGTCGGGGTGGGCGTGGGGGTCGTTGTTGGGGTGGGCGTGGGTGTATTAGTGGGTGTATTAGTATAAATATTCGTCGGGGTGGGCGTAGGTGTCGTCGTCGGGGTGGGTGTTGGCGTGGGGGTCGGCGTCCTTGTCGGCGTGTTCGTCGGGGTGGGCGTGGGTGTGATTGTCGGGGTCGGTGTAGGCGTGGGTGTGTTTGTGCGTGTGGGTGTGTTGGTGGGGGTGTTCGTGGGCGAGGTCGTCCCGGTCGGACTGAGGGTCGGGGTAAGCGTGTTCGTCGGAGTGTTGGTTGGGGTGGGCGTGGGAGTTGTCGTAGGGGTCGGGGTGGGGGTAGGAGTTGGAGTCCTTGTCGGCGTGTTGGTCGGAGTAGGGGTGGGAGTCGTTGTAGGGGTGGGCGTGGGGGTGTTGGTCGGCGTCCTTGTCGGCGTATTCGTCGGGGTGGGCGTAGGCGTCGTGGTCGGAGTCGACGTGGGCGTGTTTACGGGTGTGTTGGTTGGGGTATTCGTCGGCGTGGGCGTAGGGGTCGTCGTCGGGGTCGGTGTGGGAGTAGGAGTGGGCGTTCTCGTGGGGGTGTTCGTCGGGGTGGGTGTGGGTGTAATCGTCGGGGTCGGTGTGGGAGTAGGAGTGGGCGTTCTCGTGGGAGTGTTCGTCGGGGTGTTCGTAGGCGATGTAGTCCCGGTCGGGCTGGGGGTCGGCGAGTAAGTGTTCGTCGGTGTGTTCGTTGGCGTTGGCGTGGGGGTGATGGTAGGCGTCGGGGTCGGAGTAAGGGTTGGAGTCCTCGTCGGGGTGTTGGTCGGAGTAGGTGTAGGCGTTGTCGTGGGCGTCGGGGTCGGTGTGGGCGTAGGAGTCCTCGTGGGAGTGTTGGTCGGGGTAGGCGTGGGTGTTGTCGTGGGGGTGGGGGTAGGTGTGTTAGTGGGCGTCCTCGTAGGGGTGTTCGTCGGGGTAGGCGTGGGTGTTGTCGTGGGAGTGGGGGTAGGCGTATTGGTGGGCGTCGGTGTTGGAGTATTGGTCGGAGTAGGAGTAGGACTCGTTGTGGGCGTGGGGGTCGGGGTGGGCGTAGGAGTCCTCGTGGGAGTGTTCGTCGGGGTAGGCGTAGGGGTTGTGGTGGGGGTCGGCGTGGGGGTTCGGGTCGGCGTTGGTGTAGGGGTATTGGTCGGCGTCGGTGTTGGCGAAACTGTTGGGGTTGGCGTGGGGGTGTTCGTCGGTGTTGGGGTCGGCGTTCGGGTCGGGGTATTTGTGGGAGTATTGGTTGGCGTGGGGGTGGGTGAAACTGTCGGTGTTGGAGTCGGCGTTCGGGTCGGCGTATTTGTGGGAGTATTGGTTGGTGTGGGGGTGGGTGAGGTTGTCGGGGTCGGAGTTGGAGTCGGCGTTCGGGTCGGGGTATTGGTCGGCGTCGGTGTTGGCGAGACTGTTGGTGTCGGCGTAGGCGTGTTCGTCGGCGTGGGAGTGTTCGTCCGGGTCGGGGTATTCGTTGGGGTGGGCGAAACGGTCGGGGTCGGGGTTGGAGTCGGCGTTCGAGTCGGCGTATTCGTGGGGGTGGAAGTGGGTGTTGGAGTGGGGGTAGGCGAGTTGGTTGGCGTGGGGGTCGGAGTCCGAGTTGGAGTGTTTGTCGGGGTGGGCGTGGGTGACACGGTAGGTGTGGGAGTTGGCGTCCGGGTCGGGGTGTTGGTCGGTGTGGGGGTGGAAGTCGGTGACGGTGTATTGGTCGGAGTATTGGTTCGGGTCGGAGTGTTGGTGGGGGTCGGGGTATTGGTGTAGGTAAAGGTGAAGGTGGGGGTGTATAAGCAGGGAACGGGCACCGAAACCGAGTTGGAAGTCGCGGTTCCATGGTTGCTTCCACTTACCCAGGTCACGCTTGCGTTGTCAACAAAGGTTTGGCATTGGTTTCCCAACCAGTAATAATTCTCGGTATTCGCCAACATGGTCACGCAGTTATTACCCCCCCCGAAGGAAGACCAATAGATTGTATTTGTGTTTACGTCCGGCTGGGCTCCTCCATAGTAGTAGCAAGCTCCGGTCGCGGTGGTGGGCCCAAATCCCCAACATGCCCATGCGAATCCCGCGCTGGCAGGGAACCCGTCCGTGATCGTCACTCCCCCCGGTTGTGTCACTGGGCCGCCGGTGTTACAAGCCACTATTAAAAAAGTGGCTCCCATTGTGTTGCCGGAAGCGGTAACCGCGGACACCAGGGATTTAGT
The DNA here is from genome assembly GCA_963847625.1 of candidate division FCPU426 bacterium. Taxonomy (GTDB): domain Bacteria; phylum Oederibacteriota; class Muellerivitia; order Muellerivitales; family Muellerivitaceae; genus CAWCKJ01. The sequence continues at coordinate 47,743 of CAWKAR010000040.1, forward strand.
GATGGTAAAATTCGGCGGTCCAATCAATGTTATAGGCGGGGGAATCGTCGTGGATAAGGTCTCGAAAAGCGCGCCTCCACAATTGCTGGTGCTGTAATCCCCATCAGAGGTGGAGGAGGTAAAAGGGACTTGCGCGCCGGTGACGGGGTTAAAGATGGATTGGCCCCAACAGCATAGGCCGGAAGTAGTGCTGACGGACACAGGAGCAGTCCAGCCGGTGGTGGCGTAGTTGGTCGCGTACCAGTTCGTGGCGGGGGGGGTGGTCGGATTCCCAGCGCTGATGTAATCCAACGAGACGCCGGCGGTCCCGCTGGAAATTTCCGAATGCGTTCCGCCTGAACAGGTGATGTCCAGGTCCCAGGCCGAGTAAACGTTATTGCAGGCGGTGTTTTGGGTATAGACCGAGACATAGACTTTACTGCCGGTCAAAAGGGACGTGGGAACGGTGATGCAACCCGGCGGGCAGGTTCCGCTGCCATCCCAGTTGCAGTAGGCGACTTGTCCGATATAAACCCCGCCCACGTAGACCTGGGACCAATCGTCGCCGGCCACGCAGATCTGCGCGGAAGTAGGCGTGCATTGGGCGTAAGATTTCGCAGGAGAAAAGCAAATAAAAACAAGGCCTGCCAACACAATTAAACTCGATATTGTCTTTAAAGACTTGATATTCATTTAATCCCAATTTCAAAGGGTTAAGAAAAGCTAAAAAAGCTCAAATTATACTTAAAACGATTTTGAGCCTTGTATTATTTACTAAATTTTATCGCTTTTTTAAAAAATATTGACAGGTAATTCAAGAATCTTTGATTAAAACCTTTTATTTAAACAATGGCACGAATTTAAGGGTTTTTTCTGTTTTTAAAATCCCCGCCTGCCTAAAAACTTCTCTAAATATCCCGGGGTTTGGGATCTGGGGTTTTCAAATTGCCGAACCTGCCAATAACATTACTGCCATACGTGTTAGAAGCCCTTTGGATTTCGATACCATGGCTTCCTGTTTTTGGCATCGGGCTTGGATGGGTTGGGCCGCTATTCCAGGCCCAATTCCTTTTTGAGATCCTCGAGCCGTTCCCGGCTTACCGGCAGCCGGGTGGAAACCTTATCGGATAGGACCGCGTGGTACTTCCGGTCCCCCTCATGCTCCAGTTCTTTCAGGAAATCCAGGTTGATGATGGCGCTGCGATGGATCCTTAAAAAACGGTTAGGATCAAGCCTGAGGGCCAGGGTGTCCAGCCGGTCATCCACAAGCAGTTCCTGCCCTTCCACCAAAAGCAACGCGTAATGGTCTTTGGCGACGATAGCCGAAACTTTGGAGGGGTCAAAAACCTTGTATTTGTTGCCGCACTTGACCGCCATGCGCCTTCTCACCTGCCCTTCCCCCAAACTCCCCGTCAGCCGGTTGAGGTTGTCAGAAAGCGGAGGCTTCAAGCGTTTACGCATCTTCTCGAGGGTCTCGGATAGCCTTTCCGGAACCACGGGTTTCACTAGGTAATCCATGGCCGAAAGCTCAAAGGCTTTCAAGGCGTGCTCGCTGTAAGCCGTCACAAAAACCACCGCCGGCCCTCCTTCGCCTAGGGCCTCGGCCGTCTCCAAACCGTTGAGCTCGGGCATTTCAATGTCAAGGAACACCAAGTCCGGTTTCAGATCATGTACTGCTTGGAGGGCCTCCAAACCATTCGAAGCCTCCCCCACCACTTGGAGGTCCTTGAATTCGGCCAAAAGCCGTTTGAATCGGGTCCTGGCCGGAACCTCGTCGTCCGCGATGATAACTCGTATCATTTTGCCTCCTGAGGGGAAAGCTCGCCGGAAACCGCCGGCATCGTCAAAACGACCATGGATCCCCCGTCTTTTCTGGATGATATTTCCAACCGTCCCTCCCTGCCGTAACCCAATTCCAGCCGTTTTCGGGTGTTTTCCAGCGCCGTGCTAGAGCCTTTATAGGGGGACTGGCCGAATCCCACGCCGTCGTCCTCCACCCTCATCTCCAAATGCCCGTCCTGAAGGGCGGCCCCGATCCATATCCGCCCGCCGGCGGCTCGGGGAGACAGCCCGTGCTTGACCGCGTTTTCCACCAATGGCTGCAATATGAGGACTGGCACCTGCACCTTCGCGGGGTCAAATCCCTCCCCGACTTCGAACTCCGCGGACAGCCTCGATCCGAAACGGACCTGCTCAATATCCAGGTAATCCCGGCAGAAATCCAGTTCTTCTTGGAGGGAGTGGCTGGTTTTCCAGGTAGCCGCCAAAATCCCTTGGTAAAGGGCGGAAAGCTTGACCACCACCTTTTCCGCCTTGGAAGGGTCGGCCGGGATCAAGGCCGCCACCGTGTTCAGGGTGTTAAAGAGAAAATGGGGGTTCATTTGGTCCTTCAGTTTGGTCAAAAGGGCCTGAAGCCTTTCCTTTTCCAGTTCCTGCGCCCTCAAAAGGCTCTGGCGGGCAGTGTCGCGCAAATCCAGCCAGTTCTTAAAAATGAAAAGGACCAGCAAAAACAGCCACCCCCAAAAAATCGCGTCACTGTAATACTTCCATTGAAAGGTGCTGGGGATCGGGTCGCCCGCGAAGTAATAATTGATCCCTGCCACCATCAGGCGCAGGGCCACGAATATACCCGGAGGCACCAAGAATGCCAGGAGCAGCAAATACCACCCGATCCCGTGGCGGGGCGAATCCCGTTTTGCCCTTTTGGACAAAATTCCCTCAACCACAAGATAAGTTTTGACCATTCCCATCGCGAAAAGGACCACCAGGGTGGCCTCTAAAAAACTCCAGGCCCAGCGGAAAAGGAAGGAAAACAAGCTCCACTCGCCCCAAACCAGCGCGGCCAGAAACGTCCAAAGGGGGTTCCAGAAAAAAAGGAGTTTCAAGAAGGAAATCATGAATTCCTTCTCAAAGTCGAGAATAAATATTTTTCTAATACCCCGTCTCATCTTGTCCCTTCCGATTGGACGGCCTGGTTCATTCGAGAGAAATAATGTGTCGAATTTTAAAGGACTCCATGAATGACTTCATTAATCTTTTAACGAAAAACAACCGGACGGTGTCATATTCCTCGGGAACTAGGATTTCCCCATTTGCCCGCGGTCCTCTATTACTGTACCTCTTTTTATGACGCGCGAATCGGGGGAATCGTTGGTATCAAACCGGAGGAAATCACGGAAACATGGGGATTTCGGCCTCCAGGCCCCGGCTTTTGCCGGGGCCCGGCCGATACCCGGGGTTTTGGCACCGGGTAAGGGTGCAGTCTTGCCCCCAAGCTTTAAAGCCGGAGGGTTAGGCTGCCAGCGATGCCCTATCAAGAAAGATATTCCAAACGAAGTTCCGGATTAAGGAAGTACTTACAAAAAGGCGGAAAAACCCACCGAATGGACGTTTCAAATGATTAAACTTTGCCCATAAAATAAACAGTCCCCTAAAAATTCATTATTAAAGGGATATAATTCTTGGACCCATCAACTGAAAAAGATATTTATTTCAAAATTGATCGCGCATAAGGGAGTCATCGGATGATTAAATACATACCCGTGATATTGGCTGGCATGTTCCTGGTTCCATTCCTTTGTGCTGAATCCCTCCCCCCTCTGGAAAATGCGGAAAACTCTTCAACTACCAACTCCTTATCCCTTTCCAATCCGGCTATGGAAGAAACAAAAACGGCATTGGATTATTTTCCCGCCCAACCCGGTTCCAAGTGGATTTATGAGTATTTGGCTCCCAATCCCGGAGAGGCCGGAAAACCAATCCGGACCGTCGAATGCGTCAGTCAAACCGCTTCCGCCGACGGGTCCATCCGGGTGGTCATGGAAACGACGGATAGCGGACGCCAAGTCCGGGACCGTTATGTCTTGAAAAAAACATGGGTGGACCATTACGCGCGCGCCGACCGGACCTTCACCGGGGATTTTGTCTTCAAACTTCCGAAGTCCGGGAACTTGCCGGCCTGGTCCATCCAGGAAGAAAACGGAACCCTCCACACATCCACCGCCAGTTTCGGCCAGGTCCAAGCCGGTTCCAATAACTTTTCCGATTGCGTTGTCGTGACGGAAAAGGTCCTCAAGGGTGAAAATACCCTGTTCACCGTAAACTATTATTACGCCAGGGGAATCGGCCTGGTCAGCATGCAGGTTTACTCCGTATCCGGCCTGCTCCTTCCCGAGCAGTCCTTTATTCTTTCCAGCGGTCCAACTGCCGCCTCCAATTGAACCTTTCTTAAAATCCCAGGAGGGCCCGGCATGAACGGGGCCTTTCGGCCTTAGAATGACGGCTTATCCGGATGCTGCGCGAATCTTTCCATCCGGTTCAAAGGCGGCATCCCTGGGGCTTGCCGCCAGGCCCCATTTTCCAAAGGCATATCCCCATAGCCGCCCAGGAGAAGGGAGAGGTTGAAGTATAAAAAACCTTCCAGGCTGTCGGCGCCTTCACGGGTATGGGAATACCTCAGGCCCAGGTCCGCGGGAATACCGGTGAAGGCGCAGGTTAGTTTCGTTTCCAGGTGCAATTCAACCCCGAAGGACCATTGGGACCGGCTCCAATCGTCCCACGCCTCATCGGAAAAAGCGTCAAGAACCAAATCCTCGAAATAAAAGCTGGGGTTCCAAAGTCCCGCGTGGATATCGAGGACCGGGATGGAATAATCCGCCGATGCCGCCATACCCTTCAAACCGCCCAAAGCGTTTCCGTACCCGCGCAAGGTGGGAAAAACCGTATCGTGATTTTGGGGGTCATCGATACCCACCCACCCTATCCCCAACTCACTGTGGGGCAGGTATTGCGTGAAGGAAAGGTAGGCATAAGCGCCCGTTCGGTTCCGGTAGGAGCCCCAACTCTCACGTTCCAAGGGGGCCGTGAGCAGGAGGCTCATGCGGGTCGCGGGATATGAGAAATCCTCAAAGATAAAAGGATCCCACTCGCATTTGGTGAAGTCGCCGTTCAGATCCAGCCCCGCATCCATCCGGTCGAGCCCGGGGGAAATCCTCAAGACCAACGGATAGGCCGTCTGGAATAACAAATTCCGGCCGTTGATTTCCGTATATTCCACCGCCGAAACCCAAGGAGAGAAAAACAAGTTGCTGACGGCCAAGTCGATTTCAGCGTGATTTCCCCTGAAATCATAAGCGGGCAGGACAGTGTAGGCGAACTGGTAGAGGGCGTCGGTCCCGACCAGGCCCAGGCCGATCCAGGAACGGTCCGGGGCAAACTCCCCCAAGGGAAAATGGAACGCTTGGGGGGCCATCCAGCCTAAATTATCGGCATAACCGCCTTCTTTCACGTCCGCCCGGTCGAGTTCAAAAGCCGGTTCCAAAGAGCTCTTGGCCGGGGTCAGCCGGTAGGATTCGGATTTGGGTTGGACGCGGTAAAGGTCGTATCCGTAGGAGCTCAGGCCCGCGTAATAAAGTTGACGGCCGTCAGGTTCGTACGCAGGCCAAGCCGCAAAGCCGCCGGACGTCAATCGCGACAGCCTCCGGGATGAAAAATCATATCGATAGATGGCGTAATGCTTGTTGAAATTCGCGTTGAAATAGACGCAGTTTCCCTCCAATTGGGGGTTTCTTTCCAAAAAAGCGCTGGGAAGAATGGGGTCCAGGGTTCCCTTTTTCAAGTCCAGCCGGTAAAGGTTATATTGTCCGTATTCCTTCTTAGCCGTCGCGACCGTCCGTTTTTCACCCACCCGTATTTCATCCACCAGGAAATCTAAATGGAAGAGCAATTTTCTTTCCCCGGTGGAAGGGTCCAGGGAAAAAAGGTCTGATCCGAAACTATCCCGGCGGTCCTTGGTATATAAAATCCGGCCGTCGGGCAGGGCCTCGAAGGCCCTGAAAGTGTCTTCCATCAAAACCTTGTCCCCGCCTGTCGCCAGGTTTTTTTCATGGAGCGAAAGGTCATAACCATAATTCAAGGTATTGGCAAAACCCTCCCTGACTTCGTATAGGGAATAATAAAGTTTGCCGCCCCGCGCCCTCATGGAAGGGCCCAGGGTGGAAGTGGAAACGAGTTTCCTTTCCTTCCCGGAATCCAGGTCCCTTTCGATGATTTCATAAAAGGTAAACCCATCGAAAAACCCGGTTTTGACCCTGTAGGCGATTTTATAAAAAAGCTTTCCTCCGGAAATTTGCAGGCCGTCCATGGTCCAACCCCGGCGGGTGAGCTGTTCCCCGTCCTCCCGGAAATCCTCCGCCTGCGCGTTTAGGGATTTCCTCCAGTCCTGCCAAAGTTCCGGAATCGTTTTGCCTCCGAAAGCCTTTTCCGCCGCCGGATCCAGGGAAAGGCAGGGAAATACCGGGGAAAGGTAGGAAAGAAGGTTTCCCCCGTAACTCGAGTAAAACCCGGAAAACTTTTCCTCCCCGTAGGTCAGGGCCAGGTACTTGTGGAACCCGCCGCCCGCCTCGTAAACCACGTCATCCGGGTACTCCAGGGGAGTGTAAGTGGCCTTCATCAGCGAAGGAAACCGGTTTTCCCTGGCGGAGGCCAGGAGATAGGTGTCGAAAAAACCGTCGTTCAACCGGCCGCTGTAGGGGCTGGGCCGCGACTCGCTGTAAACCGCGAATCCCTCGTCGATCCAATCGGGCAATTCCAGGTTCGGGTCGGCGGAATTTCCCACCCACCGGGTGATCAAGCCTGGCAGGCCCGAAACATGATTCAGGTGACACATATGGGTGTATTCATGCACGCCCACATCCATCCACCAATTTTCGGCCGGCAGTTCCAATGAGGAAGAGGGGTATGTGAATAATTGGATGATCCGGTCGACGGGGTCGGTAAGCCCATTGGAATAGGTTCCCATATCCTGGATCACGACCGCGGTGAAGGGTGGGGTACTGTTCCCCGTCAGCTTTTCCACCGATGGCTTGAAATGTTCCAGGACCTGGAGGGCTTTCCAAGCCTGGATCTCATAGCCTGGCTTGTAAAAAACAATGAAATGGCCGGTTTTAAGGGTCTTCCAATCCCAGCCGGACCGCGCCGCTCCAGGGGCCAGGAGAACAACAGCCATGGAAAGGAAGAACAACCAAAAGGTAAAACCGGGGCAACGGTATTTCATTTTCCGGAAACAACCGCGAAGTCGATCCATCCCTTCTCGACGTTGACGCTGATGAGTTTCACATTCACCCGGTCCCCCACGTCCAAGCCCTTGGCTCCCTGGGCCAGGTACCCCTCCACGAGGGGATGAAGGAGCCTCACCCAGGTCCCCTTTCCGGATGCCCCCGTGACGATAGCCTCGAAACGCTCCCCGATACGTTTTGAAAGGAAGGATGCGCTCGCGGATTTCCTGATCCTCCGTTCCACCTTGTCCGCCGCGTTTTCCTGCTGGGTGCAGTGGCTCGCCAGGAAGGTTAATTCCTCCGGGCTGTAGGGCGGCGCCTTTTTCCCCAACGCCGCCTTCAACAGCCGTTGGGTGACCAGGTCCGGGTACCTGCGGTTGGGGGCTGTCGAATGGTTGTAGTCGCTCACGGCCAGCCCGAAATGACCCGGGGGGGCTTCCCCCGGCTTCTCCATCACGTATTCTCCCCGCCCCAGAAGCTTGACGACGGTGAGCGAAAGGTCCGGGAAACGGAGGGGGTCCTTCGTTTTCTGGTTGGCAAGGAACCCGCTCAAGGCCTTGGAATCCGGTTCGCCCGGTAGTTTCTCCCCCAGGCCCGCGGCAACCTCCACGATCCGGTCCCAACGCTCCGGAACCTTCACCACCCGGCGGAGGGTCGGGAACCCGTTTTGGTCCAGGAACCTCGCGGTGGCCCCGTTGGCCGCGACCATGAAATCCTCTATCAGCTCCCCCGCGCGGTTCTGTTTTTCCTGCTTCAAGTCCACCACCACCCCATCCTGGGTGACAGGCCTGGCCTGAATGGTGGAGAGTTCCAGGGCCCCTTGCTCGTGCCGCAGGGTCCTCAAACGTTGCGCGGCCGTGTCTTGGATCCGGAGTTGACGGTCCATCCCGGTAACCCGCGCGGCGGCCTCCGGCAAGGCTCCTTTTCCTTCCAGCCAATCCCCTACCCCATGGTAGGCCAGCTTCGCCTGGTTTCTCACCCGGGCGCGGTAGACTTGGAAGGCACCCACCCGTCCGTCCTGGTCCATGTCCATTTCTACTACCAAAGCAAGCCTATCCGCGTTTTCCGAAAGCGAGGTCAAATCGGTGGAGAGCTTCTCGGGAAGCATCGGGAAGGTCCGGATTCCGGTATAAACCGAGGTGGTATTTACTTGCGCGTCGAGGTCTAAAGGGGACTTAAGCGGAACCAAGGCGTCCACGTCGGCGATCGCCACCCAGATACGGGTTTTTCCCCCGCCCAAATCATCGGCCACCGTGATTTGGTCCAGGTCCCGGGAATCGTCGTTGTCGATGGAACACCACAAAAGGCCGGTCATGTCCTTCAGGTCATGTTGCGGGTCCGCCGCTGGCCGTTGGATATCGTTTAATTGTCCCAGTGCCTCGACTGAAAATTCGGCTTTTAAGCCGTACTCGGCCATGGCCGTTTCCGCGATCCACTCCAGGAAGCTTTTCTTGTTGTTGTTGATTTCCATTTTTTAATTCCTTTTCCGCTCCAGGTATCGTCCCTTAAACATTCTAATTAATCTTCGGCCTCAATAATTTAAAATTGTCGCTCGGTCCCCACCATCGGGTTATCATCAGGGGAGATGGTTAAAACCCGGGTTTCGGGGCGGGAGGCGCGGCATGGACGAAATGGTTTGCCTGCACTGCGGGAAGGAAATGGATTACGAATGGGCCCCTTGCCCCCATTGCGGTTGGAAGCCGCCCGAGGAGTGGGAGATTTCCCAAGAGGAATCCGAAGAGAATCTTTCCTCTCCGCGTTTCTTGTCCAGTCCCCGTAAATGGATCCGTCTCACGGCATGGATCGTCCTGGCGGCCGCTCTGTGTGGTTTGTTTATCTACCTAAGCCGTTTTTTCCATTAAAAAAACTGATTTAAATCCCAGCGCCTAGCCATTGAGCTGGTCCCTTCTGAGTTTAGTTGTTTCAAGCCGGCAAGACAGGCCGGCGTTTCCCAACGGGGAATCACTTTAATTGGAATTGATCCACCCATGTTCCAAAGGAAGTGGAAATGACGAGGTAGTAGGGGCCGGGAGGGAGAGGCATTCCATGTTTACTGAGGAAATTCGCCGGCAGGGTGAATTCCGAACCCGGATTCAACTTGGCCGCTAAAAAGCTGATGAGTTCGTTGTAAGACGAATCGTAAATTTGAAGCCGCAAGTCCGAGGGGGCGGGGTAAACCGGCGGCCGGATATTCTCCGGCTGGGTCCTGTCCCAGGGATTGGGAAAAGCCATTTGGATGATGGGCGTCAGCTTGAAGGCGGGCGTGTTGGTGGGCTGGGGGGAATTGCCTTCGCTTTTTTGGCCGCTCCCGCCGCCGCAGGATGGAAGGAATACCATTCCCAGCACCAACGGGGCTAATATTGAGGAGAGAGAAATTATTTTTTTCCGGCCGGTCGATTCCATGCGCGTCCTTAAAAAGATAAAACTCCAGCTTGGAGGTTCTCAATTGTAACTCCCGGAAAGAATATCACCCCTTTGTTTCCAACCCAGGAAAAAATGAACTGGCCGCTGAACAGCATGATTTCACCATTGCTGGCATGGGAAATAACAGCTTAATTCCATGCCTTGGATGCGCCATAAGAAAGACCGGGGTCAAACCATAAAAGTCCCATTTGGGGGTTTTTAGGCCGGGAATAATTGGACTATCATGTAAGGAACTTTACGGGAGGATGACCGGCTTTGTCGAAAAAGAAAAGGAAAGATTTTATCCAGCGGAATTTACCGGCGCCGGCGGGTCTACCCACCCCGGTCCATCCTGGCCAGCCTTCCCCCGCTATTGCCCCGGCGGAATGGAGGCCCGCGGAACCCGTCCAACCGCCCAGGCTCCCCCAAGATAACCCGCCCCTCCCCCTTTACTGGGCATGTGCCGCCTTCCTGGTCCTGGCCGTTTTAATGTTTTACCTTCCCGTTCTCAATAATGACTTCGTTAACTGGGATGACCGGGATACGATCCTGGAGAACATTCACATCCACTTCATGAATTCCAGTTCGTTCCTTTGGATGTTCACCACCTTCCATTCCAGCAACTGGCTGCCCCTCACCTGGCTTTCCTTCGCGCTCAATTACAGGATGTCAGGTCCGAACCCGGCGGCCTTTCACATGACCAATCTCCTGCTCCACGCGGTGAACACCGTTTGGGTTTTTATCCTTTGTTTAAAAGTCCTGGCCTTGGCGGAAAGATATCCACGGGGAACAGGGGTTAATCCGGGCCCCGGGATACCGCGAATCCCCGCGGCCCTCATCACCGCCATCTTGTTCGGGCTCCACCCCATTCACGTGGAATCGGTGGCCTGGGCCACCGAGCGGAAGGATGTCCTCTATGCTTTCTTCTACCTGCCGGCCGTTTATATTTACCTGGAATACGCTTCATCACCCGCTCGGAAACCCCTCAAGTTGTACTCTTGCCTGGGTTTGTTCCTCTTGTCCTTGATGTCCAAACCCATGGCGGTCAGTCTGCCTTTCGTCTTTCTGGTTTTGGACGCCTGGCCGCTGGGACGCTGGGCCAGGGAGTGGTCCGTGATTTTCAAGGAGAAATTAGCCTTCTTCGCCCTGGCCGCGGTGGGAGGTTTTCTTTCCCTTTTCGCCCACGCGCATTTCATTTCACCCGCCGTGAATTTGAACGAAATCCCCAAGATCCTGAATGCCTTCCGTTCCCTGATCTTCTACTTGTGGAAAATGCTGGTTCCGGCGGACTTATTGCCCATGTATCCCTTCCCCCATCAACCGGATGCCCTCTACCACTTGTTAAACGTCCTGGCCTTGCTGGCAGTGGCCCTGGTTTCCTGGGCTTGCGTGCGTTACCGGCAAAAGGCGCCCTACCTGGGTGCGGCCTGGCTTTATTACCTCGTGACTTTGGCGCCGGTGGTGGGGGTGATCCAGGTCGGTTACCAGGCGGCCGCGGACCGGTACACCTATCTTCCCAGCCTGGGCCTCTTCCTTCCCCTGGCCGCCTTCGTTGCCGCCCGGCTTTCCAACCGAAAGATGGCTTTGGTCCTGGTATGCCTGGTATTGACTGCCGGGTATGGCTTCGCGACGGTGCGGCAAACCGCCCTATGGAAAAATTCGCAAACCCTGTGGGAAAGCGTCACCCATGTTTATCCGGACGATTCCCAAATCGCCCATTCCTACCTCGGCGGGTATTTTATGGAAACGGGGCGGATGGACGACGCCCTGAAGGAATACCAAAAAGCCATGACGATCCCTCCCATTTACACCGCGACCCACAACGGATACGCCTCGGTGCTTCTTTACAAGGGGGATATCAACCAGGCCGTGGAGGAATTCGAGGCCGCCGTCGCTTCGGACCCCCTATACCGGCCCGCGCGCATGAACCTTTGGTCCATTTACGAGCATAAGGGGATGCATGAGGCGGCGGCGCAGGAAATGCGGGCGGCCATCGCGAGCGACCCGGAGGAGCCGGAAGCCTACAGCCGGTTGGGCGTGAGTTGCGGCTTCTTGAAACGCCTTCCCGAGGCGGAGGCGGCCTTCCGAAAGGCCTTGTCCCTGGAGCCGGCCAATCCCCAAAACCTGGTCAATCTGGCGACCGTCCTGCAGTGGGAAGGCCACCCGGACCAATCCTTGTTTCTTTACCAAAACGCAACCCGTGCGAATCCGAACATCCCGGTTTTTTACCTGAAAATGGCGGATCTATACCTGGCCCAGGGATTGAAATCCCAAGCCCTTCCGATGTTGAATCAAGCGTTGGGATTGAACCCGGTGAGCCCCCGGGTGGTGCGGGAAATCGGGGAGGACTATCAAAGTGCCGGCCAAAAGCAACTGGCCCAGCAATGTTTCAAAAGGGCCCATACGCTCGAAGGGAGCAGCCCAAAGTAATCAAGCTTAGGTCTTTGCTGTCATTGCGATGAATATCCCGCGAATAGCGGGATGCTTATGAAGAAGCAACCCCAGTTTAAATAAAGACTGAAACCATTAACTTCAAAACCACCCATATACTTGGGTTGTACTGGGGCCTGCGGCCCTAGCATGGTTGGCCGGAGGCCAACCACTTCAAGCCTACCGCATAGTTCGCGGTTCGCATGCCGACCTTCCATAAAGCATTTAAGGAGGTCGGTATAGTACCGATTTTCAAATAAGGCCTTATTGGCGAATCGGCACAATGACAATTTAATTAATTTTTATTATGGAGTTTTCGCGCAGCGGCAACCGTGCTTGCCGTATTGGAAGTCAGGGACATTGTTTCCCCGGTCGGCGGAGCGCATATTGTCGAGTTTGTCCGTCCAGGATCCCCCCCTAAGGACCTTGTACTGCCCGGTGTCGGGGCCTTGCGGATTCTTGCCCGGGCTGTCGGCGTAATAAGTGTCGTTGTACCAGTCCTGGCACCATTCCCAAATATTCCCCACGATGTCATAGAGTCCGAGGGGATTCGCTTTCTTGCTTCCGACCGGATGGGTCTTCCCCAGGGAATTGTCGATGTACCAGCCATATTCCCCGCCCTGGTTGGCGTCGCTTCCCCAAAAATAATCGAAATTTGTCCCAGCCCGGACCGCCTTTTCATATTCCGCCTCGGTCGGAAGCCGCTTCCCGGCCCATTTGCAATAGGCGTCCGCGTCGTACCAACTGATATTCATGACGGGCCTTTTTCCCCTGCCCGCCCCTGCCTCGTCCGGCTTTTGCCGTCCCGTGGCACCGCAAAACCTGTCGTATTGGTCGAAGGTGGCCGGATAACGGTCCAGGTAATAAGCGCTCAACCAAACCTTATGCCTCGGGTGCTCATTGTCGTAACCCTTGTTCACTGGCGAACCCATCCAGAAAGAACCCGCCGGGATTAAAACCATCGATCCTGAATTTTTCGATTTTTTTTTGGGTTGGTCCGGCGTCACCGGCTCCGCTTTTGGAGTGCTTGCAGTCCCCCCTAAAGCCGCGTTCTGATCCTTCGCGGGTGCGGTATCCGAAGAAAAAATCCGTCCCGGGAACACCCAGGCTAGGAAGAGGATAGAAGTAAAAATGATCGTTTTAAACATGCAAAATTCCTTGTCAGTCCTATTTAAAAATTAAGGCATAATGAGGGTATATCTCGAATTGGAATGATAGCATAAAGATAAAATAGGAAAAGAGAGCAAGAGCCATGGCTGAAAATCAAACCTGCCCCTTTTGCGCGCCCAAAACTACCGATATTGTTTTGCAAAATGATTTGGCCTATGCCAAGTGGGACATTTATCCCGTCACCGAGGGGCATTTGTTGGTTCTGCCCAAGCGCCATATCGCGAGTTATTTCGGGGCATCTCCCGGGGAAAAGGCGAAACTTTGGGAGCTCGTGGACCAATGCAAGGAAATGTTGGACCGCAAATACAAGCCGGACGGCTACAACATCGGCATCAACGAGGGCACCCCGGCGGGCCAGACCATTTTTCACGTGCATATCCATATGATCCCGCGCAGGAAAAGGGACATGGAAAATCCCCGCGGCGGCGTTAGGCATGTGATTCCATCGAAGGGAAATTATTAAATCCTTGGCGGATCAGGCCTAAATCATTGGAAGAGTTTTCAATGTCCTTCATAAATTTTCAAGTGGCCTGCTCTGAGACCTGAAAGACCTAATCCCGGATTTTTCAAATCAAAGAGAATGGCTCCCCATTCATGACGATTTTCGAACCGTTAGCTTCGAGGTAGTTCGAAAATAGTCATGAATGGCCTCCATACCAGATGATTTTCATGCCGATATGAATGGCACCTCAAATTTGACAGGATTTCCAATGCTTTACATAATTCGGTAATTTCCATTACTTAAACAACTTGGAAGTAAATAGTACTTTGAATTTTTTTCTAATTATAAGAATCAAAAGACCCATTCCTAAAAAGATCGGAAATGCATAAGTGGAAGGTGTAAATATTAGTATTAAAAGAATTAATCCCAGAATTAAACTTAGGAAGATACCAGCAAATACAAAACCGGCCAAATTTTCTGCCATCTTAAGTCTGATGACTTCTTTGCCATCATTTTTTATTCCTGTTAGTGTTTTGCATTTAGGACATTTTTCTGTCCACCTTTTGAACTTATATCCGCATTTAGTACATTTACCATAGCCGGTCATTTTTCTACGCCTCTTTTCACAAATTGCCTCCCCATATTGGACAAGTTTAGAACTCTTACAAGAAACCCGTTTTTCAAAACCTTAAATTATTAGCCAAATCGTTATTAAACCCTGATAAACCCAGACCGATACACTTTAAGCGCTCATAGCCAAGTAGCCTTAGATACCTATCGTGAACCTCTTGAGATGGATCAACAACTATCCACTTACATTTAGGGTTGATTTGAAAGGCGCTGATTATTCTAGATCGAGCTTCTTTGTCGCTATCGGGCATGGTATAGCCAACGATAATTACATGGGTTGCTTTACACAACCGATCAAAAAATACTTTCCATTGGCACTCAAGGGTTTGTTGGTAAAGTGGGTCCATATATTTATATGCGCTCGGTTCAAGAATAACCGGGGTATTTGAATTTTTTGTTTCATTAGCATAATTTCTCCATTCTTGCTGAAGGGAACCGGAAGATCCGAATTGTAGATATGTCAGCCTTTTTTCGATGATCCACCAATTTATGCCACCGTGCAATTTCAGAAATTCATGCTTTGAGGTATCGGAGCGCCAATTATCTAGATCAATTAAAAGGTTGGGATTTTTTCGGAATGTGTACCAAAAGGACGATTCAAACAAGCAGTCCCAATTAAAAGACGACCAGGTGGTTAACTTATAATTTTCCTCGCAGAATTCCAGCAACGGGTTTAGATGAGCGCCTTGAGAAGATTTACCATCATAGACAGCCTTTTTGATAAGGACATACAGATGCCTTTTAAACTTGGGCAAAGCAGAAATATTAATCAGATTATTCAGTTTCGGGTCATTTTCCCAATCTTTTAAAATTGTTAGCATTTCCTCGACGGTTAAACTCTTATCAGAAGAATCTATATTATGGCCGCGAGGAGTCCAAAATATTTTCTTCAAATTTCTATGAAGCCATTCATCTTGCATTAGATATTCTCTTGCGTGCCTGTCCTTAAATAAATCGCGCAATGTCGGTACACCAAAATCTGCCGATGCACCAGCGCCAATAATGACTACGGCTTTACTCATGAAAACCTCTAGAAGTTACAACATTTTTTATCTAATCCCAAACATTTGCAGAAGAAGCATTATAAAATTTGACCTTCAACAAACTTCGCTTACTTGAAAAACTCGTTACTTTTGAAATGATCTGTTGATTTTCTTCGGAGTCGGGATTTCCAAAAATGCTTACAAATAATTGGGTAACTTTACCTCTTTCTATTAGTTTAACAATGTGATCATCATTTTCTTTAAAAGCAAAACCAAAGGTAAATAAAATCCCACTTATTTTAGAAAAACTTCTTATGCATCTAGTTAAATAGCCACTGTGGTTTATTTTAGTTATTTTTTCCTTACTGATTCCTTCGGAAACGAAAAGAGGGTACATGTTCAAACTAATAGCTTTTCGTATTTGTTCCATTAGAGGAATGTTTGTTCTACTGACCTTCCCCCAATGTTTGATCCAAATTTAAGTTAGTTAAGGCCCAACTTTTCGGCCTTTGCTTCCATTGGGGTTTTTCCCCCCAAACTGCTGTGCGGTCTCTGCCAGTTATACACCTGCCTCCACCAATCCACGACTACCTGGGCCTCCGCTTTTGAAAGAAAAATTTCTTGGTTCAGGCACTCATCCCTAAACTTTCCGTTGAAACTTTCGATGAATCCATTCTGCCATGGACTCCCTGGTTCGATATATAGCACCTCTACGCCCTTCTCCTCAAGCCAGTTCCTCAGTTCTTTCGCCACGAACTCTGGCCCGTTGTCCACCCGCAGGCACTTTGGTGTCCCGTACTCCGTCATCAACTCGTCCAGCGTCTCCAGCACGTCCCGGCTTCTCATTCGCTTCTCCGCCCGGATCTCCAAGCATTCCCTAAATCCTTCATCCAACACCGTCAAAAACTTCACCTTTCCCCCGAACCATGTCAGGTCATGCACGAAGTCCATCGTCCACACCTCGTTGGAACCCAAAGCCGGGTGGGGCCTTCTCCATTCCGTCGGAACCCTCTTCTTCCTGGGTCTCCTGCGCGGTAATTGAAGCCCTGCTACCTGGTAGAGCCTCTCCACCCGCTTGTGATTCACATCAAGGCCTCTGCGTTCCAACATCCACAACATCCGAGGGCTTCCGAAACGTCGGTTTCTTTGCGCTAACTTAACCATTTCCTGCAGGATCACCTGGTTCAACGGATCTTCTGGCTGGGCCTCATATCGAAAACTCGATCGATTTACCCCAAGAACATCACAGGCTCGTCTTTCCGGTACTTCCTGAGCCTTCAGGGCTTCCACCATGCCTTTTTGCTCCTCGATCAATACCCCTTTTTTTTATGTGCTCTTGGAGAACCTGAATAGCCAGGGCCTGATCACCCGCTAACTGCTTGAGTTTCCGGTTTTCTTCTTCCAGCTGTTTGATGCGGTGGACTTCGGAAACTCCAAGGCTTCCGTACATGCGTTTCCAGCGGTAGTAAGTCTGCTCGGAAATGCCATGCTTTCGGAGAACTTCCTCAACGGCGGGAGCTTTCTCCGCCTCGCGGAGAATAGCCACTATCTGCTCAGATAAAAACCGTTTCTTTGCCATCTTTCCCCTCCCGATCTATAATCCAAAACTAACATATTTTTGGATCAGTTTTCGGGGGAAAGGTCAATATCCCAAGTTGCTCTCGGACCTGCCGAAGGAAGACCAAAAAAACAGCTTCGACATCGTGGCCATGCACGGGGATTTCAAGAATTTTAAAACCGTGGTTTACGACCTGATGCCGGACGGGCAAACCTATTATTTGTTTTCCCGGGGGGAGGATGGGGTTGCTTTCACGCAGGACGACCTGTTCCCCCACATCGACCCCGCTGAAGCCGCCAATATCGGTTACCGGGAAAGGCCTATGACCCCGGGCGCCGCCGCCCCCACCCCCAATCCCTAATACAGACAAAGGTGCCTGGCAAGAATCGCCCCTCGGTTTATAACCTCGGGCGGCATGCCTTGTCTACCGGGTTTACCGGCAGGTAAACCGTCCATACCGCCAGGAAATCGCTCCCCCATACCACAAGGTCACCCCCTATCGCTTATCCCCCATTAGGTGATAGAGTAAGGCCGCCACCGGCGATCCTCCCAAGGATGGCCCAAGCACTCGGAGGATCCATCAACCAACCCGCAGTTCCCAAGGCCGTCCGCAAGATCGCCATGCTGGGCAGCCATCTCCCGCGCCTTTGCGGCATCGCCACCTTTACATCCGATCTCAGCGACGCCATCCAAGGCCAATTCCCCGAACTGGACCTGTTTGTCCTGGCCATGAACGACGGCGAGCGGCGTTACGCCTACCCCGGCCGGGTCCGCTTCGAGCTTGCCGAAAACGACATGGCGTCCTACCGGCGCGCGGCGGATTTCCTGAACGTCAACACCGTGGATGTGCTGTGCCTCCAGCACGAATTCGGGATTTTCGGCGGCAAGGCCGGAAGCCATTTGCTGGCGCTCCTTCGCGAGCTCCGGATGCCCATCGTCACCACCCTCCACACCATCCTGACCAATCCCAATGAATTACAGCGCACGGTCCTGGACGAGGTCACCCGCCTATCCGAGCGGCTCATCGTCATGACGGCCCACGGCGCCGCCACGCTCCAGGAGGTCCACGGGGTTCCCGCACAAAAGATCGACCTGATCCCCCACGGCATTCCCACCGTGCCTTTTGACTGCTTGAACAAGGACCGGCTGGGTGTTGAGGGCAAAAAAGTGCTCCTCACCTTCGGGCTTCTCTCGCCGGACAAGGGGATCGAGAACGTCATCGAGGCCCTGCCGGCCATCCTGGCCAGGCACCCGGACACGGTTTACATCGTTTTGGGCGCCACGCACCCCCACGTCAAGGCTAACAACGGGGAAATGTACCGGCTGGGGCTGGAAAACCTCGCGAAGAAGCTGGGCGTGGAATCGAACATCATTTTCCACAACCGGTTCGTCAGCCAGGAGGAACTCACCGAATTCCTCTCCGCGGCCGACATCTACGTCACGCCCTATCTTAATAAGGAGCAGACCACCTCGGGCACCTTGGCCTACGCCATGGGGTCGGGCCGAGCGGTCGTTTCCACGCCCTACTGGCACGCGAACGAGCTTCTCGCCGACGGGAGGGGCGTCCTGGTCCCCTGGAAAGACCCGGGAGCCATCGCCGCCGCCGTGAACGACCTCCTGTCCGACGACGTCAAAAGGCTCGCCATGCGCCGGCGCGCCGCCGACCTGGGAAAGGAAATGCTCTGGGGCGCGGTGGGGCGCCGTTATTTGAAAAGTTTCGACCAGGCCCGCGCCGGGCACGCCGCCAGGCTCAAGTCCGTGTTCCAGGCCAGGACGCTCGTGGAGAGGCCCGCCGATTGGCCCGAAATCAATCTGGAGCACCTCCGGCTCATGACGGACGGGACCGGGTTGCTTCAGCACGCGGCCTTCAGCATCCCGCGCTACGAGGACGGCTACTGCCTGGACGACAACGCCCGGGCCCTGCTCTTGATGACCCTGATTGACGACGCCGGCATTACCAACGGCGATAAAACGCGCGAGCTGGCCTCCCGTTACCTGGCCTTCGTGAACCACGCCTTCAACCCGGAGAAGGGGCGGTTCCGGAATTTCCTGCCCTACTCCCGGCAATGGGAAGAAGCATGCGGCTCGGAGGAGAGCCACGGGCGCGCCCTCTGGGCGCTGGGGAGCGTCGTGGGAAGGGCTTTTGACCCGGGGCGCTTGAGCTTGAGCAGCGGCCTTCTCCATTCGGCATTGCCCGCGGTGGAGGGCTTTTCCAGCCCGCGCGCCTGGGCTTTCACGCTCCTGGGAATCGACGAATACCTGCGCGCCTTCGAGGGCGACCGCGGCGTGCAGTCGGTGAGGAAAACCATCGCGGAGCGGCTCCTGGGGCTTTACCAACGGACCCGGAAAGGCGACTGGCCCTGGTTCGAGGACAAGGTGACTTACTGCAACGCGCGGCTTTCCCAGGCGCTGATCGTCTCGGGAAGCTGGATGGAGGACAAAACCATGATCGAGGCCGGTTTGGAATCGCTCGCCTGGCTGGTTTCCATCCAGCTCTCGGAGGACGGCGTTTTCGCCCCGGTCGGTTCGAACGGCTTTTACGCTAAGGGCGGGCCCAAAGCCGCCTTCGACCAGCAACCCGTGGAAGCCTGCGGAATGGTTTCGGCCTGCCTGGAGGCGCGCCGGGTGACGGGGGACGGCCAATGGATGGAACAGGCGCGCCGCGCCTTCAACTGGTTCCTGGGGGAAAACCAGCTCCAGCAACCCCTTTACGACGTGACGACCGGCGGGTGCTGCGACGGGCTTCATGCCGACCGCGTGAACGAGAACCAGGGCGCCGAATCGACGCTCTCCTTCCTGCTCGCGCTATGCGAGATGCAATCCGCCGACGGCACCGGCGGGGCGAAACCATTAAAACGGGGGGCAAGGCGATGATTTCAAATAAAGGTTACGAGGTTTTATTCAACCGGCACGCGAAAAACCCGGTCTTAACGGCGGCAGACTGGCCCTATCCGGTCCACACGATCTTCAATCCCGGCGTGACGCGGCTCCAGGACGGCACGACGTTATTGCTCTGCAGGGCCGAGGACCGCCGGGGGCACTCGCACTTCTGCGCGGCCCGCTCGAAAAACGGGATCGACGGATGGGTCATCGACGAAAAACCCACCCTCCTCCCGGACCCGAAGGGCCACCCGGAGGAACTCTGGGGCATCGAGGACCCGCGCATCACTTTTCTCAAGGAAACCGGCAATTACCTGGTGGCCTACACCGCTTTCAGCAAGGGGGGGCCGGGCGTGGCCCTGGCGGAAACCTCGGATTTCCGGTCCTTCAAACGCTATGGGTTGGTGATGCAGCCCGATGACAAGGACGCGGCCCTGCTTCCACGACGCATCGACGGCAGTTTCGCGCTCATTCACCGCCCCATGACCGAATCGGGGGCCCATATCTGGATTTCCTATTCGCCCGACCTCCAAAACTGGGGGAACCACAAGCTTGCCCTGCCGGCGCGGCGGGGTTCCTGGTGGGACGCGAACAAGGTCGGGCTTGCGGGGCCCCTGATTGAGACGCCCCGGGGGTGGCTGATGCTTTATCACGGCGTCCGGCAAACGGCTTCGGGATGCATTTACCGCCTGGGCGCGGCGCTCATGGCCCTGGATAAGCCGGAACAATGCCTGCTCAGGGGCGATTCGTGGATTTTCAGCCCCGAGGCCCCCTACGAGCACGAGGGCGACGTGGGCAACGTGGTATTTCCCTGCGGCCAGACCATCGGCGAGGATGGGGACACGATCAATCTTTATTACGGCGCGGCGGACACCAGCATCGCGCTGGCCACCGGATCCATATGCCGGATTTTATGCTGGCTGGATGAACATGGAAGGGATACCGCCTAATGGGAAGCCGCCATGCGGTAATAGGGTGTCGATAGGCGGACCCGGCTAAAAGCCAACTTTGAATAATTATGAATTTTTAATTCTAAATAAATGGGTAGATTAAAGGCGGATTGAAGATTACTGATCTTTTAATTAGTTATTTTTCAATATTCAAAACAAGCCCCAATGGTTTATAGACCCCAACATTAAACCCAGCAACACACCTGCACTGCGTAATAGGCAGAACTCAAAACTAACATATTTTGGGGGTGTATTTTCCCTTCATCCGGCAAAAAACACCATCCGGGATGTGCCTGGGAAGGGACGAAACAACCGTTTTGGGCAAGTCTGTTAGCCCAAATGAAAAATTTGGGCTAGGCGACTCTGTGGTCTTCGCGAACAATAGTGCGAAAGCCCCCGTCCTGGCTGGAACGCCAATCTTTCGGCGGTTTGATCGACTTCAGGCGGTCGAGCTGGCCAATGTTGCTCAGCCGCTGATAGATGAGCTGCCAGGCGCACGGCCGTTCCGGACTGACTTCGCACCGGTCTTCCCGCGAGCCGCCGCAGGGGCCGTTCATCATATGTTTGGCGCAACGGGTCACCGGGCAGACCCCGCCATACTGGTGCAAAACGCAGGCGCCGCAGGCGGCGCATTTTTCGGCCCAGACGCCCCGTTCCTCGAGGATGCCGATGAATGCGGTATCCAACCCCGCATAAACCGGTTTGGCCGTGTAACGTTCCGCAAGGGCCTGCACTCCGGCGCCGCAACCCAGGGAGAGAACGGCGTCGTTTCTCCCGATGGCCTCGGCCGCCTGTTCCAGAAAAACGTTGTCGCACTGCCGCTCGATGGTCAATTCCTCCACCTGAAGCGGAAGGCCCTTGAGTTTCGCCGACATCCGCAACGCGGAAGCGATGATGCCGACTTCGCGCTGGCCCCCGGCCAGGCAGACGGTGACGCACGTGCCGCAGCCGAGGACGAGAACATTTTTATGCCCTTTAACGATATCCATCAGGTCTGGTATTTTTTTTCTCTGGGCGACGATCATTGGAGGCTCTCCTTTTTTGATGCACCGTGAGGTTTGAGCGGACTTGGACCAAGCTTACGGACCGTATCCACCATGTCAATAAAATGATCAGCCAACGGACGCGCCATCGCGGCGGACACATTGACCATCCGCAAACGTTCCGGTTCAATTCCAATTTCCTGGAGCATTTCCTTTGTGTAATTGACCCGGCGTTTGGCGCACAGATTACCCTCGACAAAATGGCAGCCCCCTTCGAGGCAGCCCGCGACGAATACCCCATCCGCGCCGTTTTCAAAGGCTTTCATAAAATATTCCGTCTCCAGCCGGCCCGTGCAAGGCGTGCGGATGATCCGCACGTTGGGAGGGTACTGAATGCGCATGGTCCCGGCCAGGTCCGCCGAGGAGTAGGCGCAGTAGTGGCAGCAGAAGGCCAGTATCTTAGGTTCGAACGAGTTTTTCGTCATGGGAAATGCCGTTTCCTTCTTCCGCGAATAATTGGCGGATCATCACGTTGAACTGATCGGTCTCGAAATGATTGAGCTGAATGGCCCGCGCCGGACATTCCGACGCGCAAATACCGCACCCCATGCATTTGGCGGCTTCGATCTGCCCCTTGCCGTCCTTATTGGCGAACGGCGCTGAATAGGGGCAGACCGTCACGCAGGTCATGCAGGAGATGCACTTCTGCTGGTTCACATAGGAAACCTGCGCGCTGACATCAAGCACGGTCTTGGAAAGCACGGTAGCCGCCCTAGCCGCGGCGGCGCGGGCCTGGGAAATATTCTCGTCGATGAATTTGGGCGAATGGGCCAGTCCGCAGAGGAATATGCCCTCGGTGGTGAAATCCACCGGCCGCAGTTTCATGTGCGCCTCGACGTAGAAACCGTCGGCGTTCAAAGGCACCTTGAGCATGTCGGAAAGGCGCTTGTTGTTGTCCCGGTCGGGCTCGATGCCCGTGCTCAAGACGACATTGTCCGCCTCGATTTGGAGCGGTTCCGGAAGGTCGGGGCTGTTGACCGTGACCACCAGAGCGTTATCCCCGCCGACCTGGGGCGGGGAATCCGGCGTGAAGCGGATAAAAATAACGCCGGCTTCACGGGCCTGTTTGAAATAGACCTCCCGAAAACCGTACGTTCGCACGTCCCGGTAAAGCACATAGACATTCGCTCCCGGGTCGCGTTTCTTGATTTCCAACGCGTTCTTGACAGCCCGGCTGCAGCAAACCCGGCTGCAATAGGGATGTTGGTCGTTCCGGGAGCCGACGCACTGGATCATGACGACGTTCTGCGATCGCGCGGGATACTGGTCTTCGTGAAGCCGTTTTTCCAGTTCCGACTGGGTCAGGACGTCCTTCGAGCGCCCGTAAAGGAAATCGGTTGTCTCCGCTTTGCGCGCCCCGGTAGCCACGATGACCGCCCCGCCGGTCACCTCGCTCGTTTTGCCGTTCTGGGCCATCTTGACCAGGAATTTGCCGACATGTCCGGCGATCGAAGTGATTTCGGCCCCGAGGTAAAGCGTGATGTTCGGGTGTTTTTTGACTTTATTTTCCAGGGCTTCGGCGAATTCGCCGATGTTCCCGTGCTCAAGCGTATTGACAATGTCGCGCAGGGTCCCGCCCAGCCGATCGGTTTTTTCGATCAGTTGCACTTTGAATCCCTGGTCCCCCAGAGCCAAGGCGGCGGTCATGCCGGCAAGGCCCCCGCCGATGACAAGGCCGGCCGGGTTGACTTTTAGAGTGCCGTTTTCGAGGGGACGCAAGCGCCGCGCCCGCGCAATGGCCATTTTGACAAGTTCCACGGCTTTCTGGGTGGCCGCCTCCGGTTGCGAGGAATGCACCCAGGAGCACTGGTCCCGGATGTTGGCCAACTCGAAAAGATAGGGGTTCAATCCCGCTTCCCGCAGGGTCTCCCGGAACAACGGTTCATGGGTGCGCGGGGTGCAGGAGGCCACCACGATCCGGTTCAGGCGATGTTCCCGGATCTTCTCCTTGATGTTCGACAAACTCGTATCCGAACAGGTGAACATCGTATGGGACGCGAATACCACCTGGGGCAGGTTCCCGATGTTTTTAACCACCCGCTCAACGTCCACCACCGAAGCGATGTTCATGCCGCAATGGCAGACAAAGACGCCGATCCTTGGGTCCTCGTCGGAAATGTCGTGCTCGTCGGGGTAGCTTTTCCGTGTGACGAGGGAGTTGCGGGCCGGCGCCAATAGCTCCATGGCCATGGAGGCCGCGGCGCTGGCCTGCGTCACCGTTTCCGGGATGTCCTTGGGTTCCTGGAAGGCCCCGCCGACGAACACCCCCTCCCGGGACGTCGAGAGAGGCAGCAACCGGTCCGTCTTGCAGAACCCGAATTCATTCAGCTCAATGCCCAGGCGCTCGGACAAATCCGGCATGGACGCGGGCGGTTCCATCCCGACGGAAAGAACAACGAGGTCAAAATCCCTGGACTGAACCTGGCCGTTTTCACCCAGATAATTAAGCCGAAGGTCCTTGCTTCCGGGGACTTGAACGACCCGGGACGGAATGCTCTTGATATAGGAAATGTTTTTCTGGGCCCTGGCGCGTTCGTAATACTGGTCAAAATCCTTGCCGAAGGCCCGGATGTCCATGTAAAAAATGGTTGCGTCGAGGCCATCCACGTGGTCCCCCGCGACCAGGGCTTGCTTGGTCGCCATCATGCAGCAGATCGAGGAGCAGTAGTCGTTGCCGCAGGAGGAATCCCGGGAACCGACGCACTGGATCCAGGCGATCCGCCGGGCCGGCCCGCCGTCGGAAAGACGGATGAGGTGCCCCTCGAAGGGGCCCGCGGCGCTCAGCATCCGCTCGAACTGGACGCTGGTGACCACGTTGGAATACCGCCCGTACCCGTATTCTCCTTTTCGGGTCGCGTCGAACTCCTTAAAACCGGGGGTCAGGAGGACCGAACCAACTTCCAAAGTGACAGTGCGCGGTTTCATCGCGTGGTCGATGGCGTGCTGCTCGCACTTTTCCACGCATTGGTTGCACTCCGAGCAGAGGGCGCAATTGAGGCAGCGCTCGGCCTCGGCGACGGCTTGCTCTTCGGTGAGCCCTTTTTCGACTTCCACGAAATGACGCATCCGGCCGGCCGGTTCCAATTCTTCGGGCCGGGCGCGGACTTTTTTCTCCACGTTTTCCACCGAAGGGAGCAAGTCTTCGGGAAGCGATCGAAGCGAATCCTCGAAACGATCGCCCCGCATGTCCTTTCCGTCCAGGTATCGCGCGATGGACTCCGCGGCCCTTTTGCCGGCGGCCACGGCGTCGATGACGGCCGCCGGGCCCAAGACGTTGTCGCCCCCGGCGAAAACGCCTTCCACCGAGGTTTGCCCGGTGACCGGGTCGGCTTTGAAACATCCGCGTTCGTTCAGGACGCCGATGTGCCGGACAAGATCCGCGTCGACGCTCTGCCCAATAGCCACGATAACCTGGTCCGCGTCGATCGTGGTCAGGTTGTTTTCATCATAAACAGGCCGGAAACGTCTCTGGTCGTCGAAGACAGCCGTGCACCGTTTGAACTCGACGCCCCGGACGTTCCCATCGCCCAGAAGGCGCTTGGGTCCCCAGCCGTTGCGGATTTTAATGCCTTCGGCCAAGGTCGCTTCGATTTCTTCCTTGGAAGCGGGCATCTCCTTCTCGCCTTCCAAGCAGATCATTTCGACCTTCTTGGCCCCGAGTCGAAGCGCGGTCCGGGCGACGTCGACCGCCACGTTTCCGCCGCCGATGACGAGGACGTTGTCTTTGACCGCGGGTTTTTTGTCGGACGCCGCGTCGCGGAGGAATTCCACGCCGGGAAGGACGCCGCCGAGCCCTTCGCCTTCCACACCGAGCTTGCGGCTGACATGCGCGCCGGCGGCGATGAAGACCGCCGCGTTCTCGTTGCGCAACGTCTGGATGGTCACGTCCTTGCCGACGACGCAGTTGGTGACGAAGGTAACGCCCTTCCGGCGGATCAGCTCGATTTCGTGGTCCAAAACCTTTTTGGGCAGCCGGTACTCGGGGATCCCCCACCGGAGCATGCCGCCGGCCTTGTCACGGGACTCATAGACCATGACGGCGAAACCGGCTTCGGCCAGGTCGTTGGCGGTGGTGAGCCCGGCGGGACCGGCGCCGATGACGGCCACTTTTTTCGCGCCCGGCGCGGGTTTCCGCTCTTCAGGAAGCTGGATCAGGCCCGCTTGGAGCATTTCCATTTCTTTGTCCGACGCGAACCGTTTCAAAAGCCTGATGGCGATTGGCTCGTCCGCCTTGCCTCTCGTGCATTCGGCTTCGCAGGGATGGGTGCAAATCCGGCCGCAAATGGCGGACAGCGGGTTCCTCTGGCGGATCAGGTTCACCGCCTTGAGATATTCCTTCTTCTTGACGAGCTGGACGTACCCCTGCACGTTGACTTTAGCTGGGCAGGTCATCTTGCAGGGCGAATGCCCGTTCTTGAGGATGCCGAATAGGTTCGGCGTCGCCTGCGGGTAAAGTTTGGCGATACCCTTGCGGGTCCCGAGGCAGCGGTTGAATTCGTCCGGAATGTCCACGGGGCAGACTTGCGTGCATTCGCTGCAGCCGGTGCACTTTTTCTCGTCCACGTACCGGGGATGTCGCTTGACGGTGGCTTTGAACCGGCCCGGCTCCCCCTCGAGGGAAACCAGCTCGGACAGGGTCAGGATTTCGATGTTCAAGTTCCTCGCGCACTCGACGAGCTTGGGCGAGACGATGCAGGTGGCGCAGTCGCCCGTGGGGAAGGTTTTGTCCAAGCGGGCCATCATTCCGCCGATCGCGGCGTCGCGCTCGACCAGGTAGACCTTGAACCCGCTGTTGGCGAGGTCCAGCGCGGCCTGCACGCCGGCGATGCCGCCGCCCTGCACGAGCACTGCGCCAGTTATTTTTTCCTTGTGATCAGGCATACGCTTTAACCTTTTCAAGAACGCGGGAAGCCGGCACCATGAGCTTCTCGAACCCAAGCTTGTCGGGTCCCAGCCCGAGGGCCAGCCCGAGGAGCTGCGTCACATACATCACCGGCATCCGATGGTCATGACCTGTCTTCTCCTTGATGTCGGCCTGCCGCAAATCGAGATTCACCTGGCACATGGGGCAGCTGAGCGCGATGCAGTCCGCGCCGGAACTTTTCGCCATGCCGAGGATGGAATCCGTCAGGCTCACCACGACGTCTGTCCGGGAAATCGACAACCCGCCGCCGCAACACTCCACCTTGCAGGGCCAGTCGAGGCTCTCGCCGCCCATGGCCTTAACCAGCTTATCGAGCGATTTTGGGTTTTCCGGGTCGTCGAAATTGACGATTTTCGGCGGCCGAACGAGCAGACAGCCGTAATAGCAGGCCACCTTGAGGCCTTTCAGGGGGCGCTTGACCGCGGCGCTTATTTTCTTCAGCCCGATATCCTTGAGCAGCACTTCCAGAAAATGCTTGATCCTGACCGAGCCGTCATAGTCCCGGCCGATGGCATCAACGACTTTGCCGCGGAACTCCCCCCCGGCCGCGACCTCGTGGTTGGCCATCATCATCCGGTTGTAACAGGCCGCGCAATTGACAACGCAATCGAGCCCCATATCTTTGATTTTCACCAAATTGGCGGCCGGCAGAGACGCCGCCAGCAGGCGGTCGGTCTGATGGCCCGCCGTCGCGCCGCAGCAGGTCCAGCCCTCGGGCTCGACCATCTCAATTCCCAGCGCTTCGGCCACGGCCAGCGTGGAGACGTGCATGTCCTTGGCCGTCGACTCCGCGGAACATCCGGGGTAGTAGGCGAATTTCATTTTTCGTCCTTGGTTCTATTAAATATGCGTTTGACTGTTTTTCGGTCGCCCTTGAGCGAAGGCCAAAGCGAAATCTTTCCTTTTTTCAGCATCGCGGGGAACTTCCCTGTGTCGTTCAAAAATTTCCCCGTGCCCAGTTTGTAGGCGGCGATCATCGCCATTTCATAGGACCGGCCGAACATCTCGACCGTTTTCAAAAAGGCCTTGTTGAACAAAGGCACGTTCCCTTCCTGTTTGGAGGCTCCCCGGGCCAACGCCAGTTTCCTCAGCGCATCCATGAGCCCCGCCACATCGATCCCCATGGGACACCGGGTCGAGCAGATTTCGCAGGAAACGCACATCCAGAGGAGGTCGCTTTCCAGGAGCTCGTTGTCGGCGTTCAGTTGAAGCCTCCGTACGATCTCCGAAGGCCGGGTCTTCGCCAACCGGCCCACCGGGCATCCGCTCGAACATTTCTTGCACTGCAGGCAGACGTTTAAGTTCACGCCGGCGATTCGTTCGGCCGCGGCTTTAAGGCTGTCGCCATTCCTTGTTCTTTTGACGGTGATCATTTGACGACCAATTCCTCTTCGGAGGCTTCCTCTGCCTCCTCGATCTCTTCCAACTTCACGGTTTTGGCTGCGCTGGCGGGGACCACCTTGCGATACACATCATCAGGATCCAGACGCCGGCCCTTCACGGTCAGGAGCTGATCGACCGTGATTCCGAACAGCCGCTCATTCTCCATCAGGTAAGGGCGGATCAGTTCCCAATCCTCATCGGTCACCTTGGCGAAGATTCCCCCGTTCAACTGCTGTTCCACCAGGGTCCGGCCGGGATCGCGGATAAAAATCGCCCCCCCGGAAGCCAGCGAAAACAGGTTGCTGCCGGGGTAGGGCTGCTGAAGAAGAACCAATTTTCCCTCATCGTCGAAACCGACGCCGTTCAGGACGACGAATCCGCCGCCGTTGTGGAGGTCTCCCGCCATGAAGGACTCGGCCAGGAAGTCCAGGCACGTTCCGTTGATCACCACTTTGGGCCTGCCGACCGAATTGATCAGCGGCCTGCCGGCCGCGTTGCCGAGCACGTAAACTTCGCCCCCCTTGGCGCCGTACATGAACGTCTGGCCCACGTCGCCGTGAATGACCAGTTTTCCCCGTTTGATGATTTGTCCCAACTGGTCCTGGGCATTGCCGTGGATTTGGATCGTCAGGCCGTCGATCCCCGAGGCGATATAATCGCCGCTGCTGCCGTAGACGTCAATGATCACCCCGTCCGTATCCGGGCCGAGGCCGCAGCCGATGAAGCGCTGGCCGATGCAATTAAAGTTGATGAAATGCCGCCAGCCCAAATTATAGGCGCTCACCAAAAGCATCGCGTCGCAGTCGTCTCCTTCGGCGGCAAAATGCGCGGCATCGATGACGAGAGCCGTTTCATTGCCTTGGGGGCCGCGCAGATCGCCCCGGGTCTCGAAATCAATAAGGCGATGGGTCGCGTCTTGGGAATTCCCGACCCCGATCATAGGCAGGGAACGGAACAACCGGTTCATCTCTCCGCGGATGATGTGAAGGATATGGCTGCGTTTCTTGGCGCCGGTTGAATACCGCCGATCGTTGAGGAGCGTCAGGACCTCGATCGCGAGCGCTACCTTGCGGGGGTCCTTCGCCTGATCGACGATCTTGGAGCAGGCGAAACGGAACTCATCGAACGGCCATTTCCGCGCGGCGTCCTTGATGATTGAAAAAACCGCCGGGCCGTTGCCCGGAACGAACCGCTCGGAGAGGAGCGTCGAGATCTCCTCTTCCGATTCCGGCGGCGGGGAGAAGGGCTTTGAGAAATCGCACCCGTCGGCGTTTTCAGGCATGGGCACCTTCCTGCCGAACTTGTCCGCGCAGGCGATCCGCCTCTTACCCTGGGCGTTCTCCGACAGTGTGAATATGAACGCTCCGCCGTCGGTATGGCTGCCGCCGCGGGCGTTCCAATATTTGTCTGCTACCGGGCAAATCCGGATATCCTCTTTGGACAGGCTCTGCAGGGTGGCATCAATGGCCTGTTTTTCCGAGCCGATGAGCCCGACTTGGACCTCCCCGTCCGAGAAAGCGAACACCTGGGGCCTGAGCATGGCCGTGTCGGTGATGCCCATGAGCTCCATCTTCTTCTCGCGGACGTTATTGCGGGCGATGATGAAAAACCACGGCCCGTCGGGCGAGCCGTGGATATGGGTCGCTTGAATGTCGCGGTAAACGGCCTGCTTTTCTTTATCAAGCCGGTCAAAGTCCAACTCGGTCGTCGGGGCGAGGGCCTCGATAATGTATTCAAGCGGATAGTGATAGGTCCGGCTGAGCAAATCGAACAAAAGCGCCGAAACCTCGGTGTCGGTGAGGAACTGCGGATAAATATGGCGCTGCTTGAGATACTCGGTCACGGAATGGTAATTGGCGAAATCACCGTTGTGCACCAGGGCCATGTCGACGGCTGCGAACGGATGGGCGCCGCCGGGGTGCCAAACGCGGCCCTTGGTCGGGAACCGCTGATGGGCGATCCACACGTGGGCGCAGAGGTCTTCGATCTTGTAGTACTTCACGATCGCCTCGGCGAAACCCACGACCTTGAGGATCATGATGTCCCGGCCGTGCGAAAGCACAAAGGCCCGTTTCTCGCCCAGGGAGGCGTAATATTTCTGATTCAGAGCGAAGCTGTTCTGGCTGACGAATTCGTCTTCCGCTTCGCTCCGGTCCATTTTATGTAGATCGTTCCGGGTGATGAATTCATCCAGAACTTCCTTCTTGACCTTCACAAAGTACCGGCAAACATCCGGCGGCTTGACTTCCAGACCGGGAACCTTTTCCCAGTCGTCAACCTTGTCGAGCTTGCTCGACGCCGCAACATCGAAAAAGGGCGTGAGGTATTGTTTTTCCAGTTCCGGCTGAACCGTGCCGTCCAGAAACGCGACATGAAGCATGTAATGGCTGTCCAAAACCTCCCGGCTGACGCCGAGTTGTTCCGGCACAAACCCGACTGCGGCGATGCCGCCGCCTTTTCCGTTCCCCCGGTTGTGCATTTGCTTGGAGGGTTCATAGATATGCTTGCCCGAAACGGGTTTGCTGCAGCAAAAACCCACGACGCCGCATCCGCCTTCTTCGGCCTCTTTCCGGATATCGCCGGAATGGCCCAGCTTTTTCGCCAGGTCTTTTCTGGAACAGGCCAGTTGTTCGATCAGGTCGCTGTTCATTTCCCGGCTCCAACATCATTGGTGTAATCCAGGTGCATCAGCAGATCCGTCCGGCCGCGCAGTTCGGTCACGCTGCGCATGCCGTAGCGCATCAGGATTCCCACCAGCACTTTTCGCCAGGCGCTGTAGAGGTTGATCAACCGCTGCGTGCCCCACTCGATGGTCATTTTCCCGGAGAGTTCCGGGTCGGTCGTGGCAATCCCGCGCGGGCATCCGCGCCCGCTTTCGCAACGGCTGCACCGCACGCATTCGAGAGCGACCATTTCCGCCGTTCCGATGACCACCCCGTCGGCCCCGAGCGCGATGGCCTTGGCCACATCGTGGGCCGAGCGTATTCCGCCGCTGGCGATCAAAGTGACTTTGTCGCGGACCCCCTCGTCGGAGAGGAATTTATGGACCCGCCCAATGGCGTACTCGATCGGCATGGCGATGTTCTTCTTGGCGATGTCCGGCGCGGCGCCGGTGCCGCCGTACCCCCCGTCGATATGGACGATATGCGTGCCGGCCGAATAGCTCCCCACCGCGACCATGTCGACGTCCGTCGGCGTCGAGACCTTGGTCGATATCAAGGCCCGCCGGTTGATGTGCTTGATCCAGTCGATATGCTTTTGATGGTCCTCGATGGAATAGACGCTGTGGAACGGAAAGGGAGAAAAAAGCGATATGCCCACCACCGCCTCGCGCATCTTGGAAACGGCTGGGGTGTTCTTATCGCCCAGTAAATGGCCTCCGAGGCCGGGCTTCGCGCCCTGGGCGTATTTGAACTCCACGATGGGCACGCGCTGGATGGTCTCCTCGCGCACGCCGAACAGCCCGGTGGCGACCTGGGTGATCACATGCTCGTCGTAGGGGCGCAACCGTTCCATGTACCCGCCCTCGCCGGTGCAGCTGAAGGTGTTCCAGGCCTTAGCCACGCGGGCCTTGGAGAGCTGCGTCACATTGCTGACCGACCCGAACGACATTCCGCCGCCGTACCAGGGAACATCGATCTTAATTTTGGGCCGTCCATCCCCGCGTTTATTAAGGGAAATACTGGTGTCGATCTGATCTTCGGTCAGCTTGACCGGCGGGGCGTCGGGAAATTTGAACCGGAGCCTGTCAAACCCTCCGCCGGAGTCGCCGCATTCGTATTCGTAACCGTATTCAGCGGGGGGCACGTCGCCGGTTTCCGCCATTTTCCAAGTTGCCAAAATGAGGTCCGCGGGCCATCGGAAATCGCCCAAGGCCTTGATCAGGGGGTTTTCCTTGAGCTGCAACGCCCCTTGCGGACACTGGGCCACGCAGAAATGACCGCTCTTTTCACAGGCCGGGCCGATGCATAGATGATTCCGCGGCTCGGCGAACAATTTGTAACCGGCCTTTTCCACGTGAACGCCGTACTGGCACACTTGGGCGCACTTGCCGCATCGCTTGCAATTCAGATTCCGGTGTACGATGTATTTCGCGATCTCGTTTCGGTACCGTGAGGGCATCGGCTTGATATCGCGCGGCACCTCTTCCTGGGGTACGAACGTCTTGCGCGTATTCTCGGGAAGGGGGTCCTTAATTTGTTTTTCTTGATCCAAAGAGCTTCCCAAAGGTCTCCTCCTCAAGATTTTCGAAGAACATCGCGCGGCCCACATCCCCCCGCAGTCGACGGGCTTCGCGCATGCCCATGGCGCCCATCAACTCGATCAGCTGGTCGTGCCAGGCGGCGATGAGATTGGTCATCCGGCCGACGCCGTAACCGGCCTCCACGTCGTCCAGTTTCGCCGGACACGCCATGCCAGGCCGGCAGCTCTCGCACAGGCGGCATTCCAGGGCGATCAGGAGCGGAAGATCGATCGTGATCAGGTCGGCCCCGCAAATGATCTCTTTGGCCATGTGCTCGGGCAGCGCGATCCCCCCTCCGGCCATGATCGTCACCTCATCCCGTTTCCCGTTTTCAATCAGGGCCGTGTGAATGCGGCGCGTCATGTCCTTGATGAACCGCGGGTTCGCGGCGCCGATTTCGTTTCCGTTGGCATCGGCGGCGATGTGGATCACTTCAACTTCTGCCAATTCAGACAGCCGGACCGCCCGGTCGATTCCCTGAGAGGTCAGGTTGACCCGGACCGCCACGACGATGCCCGGATGCACGCGCTTGATTTCTTGGATGCGTTGTGCCACCCCGGGGCCGTCGGGTATTTCCACCAGCCGGGTCTTTCTTACGGCCTCTTTCGGAATTTCCTGGCCGTCGGCAATGAACAACGCGATGTTGTGGAGCTGGTCATCACGCCCCTGCCATCGACGCGAATCGATGACGGCGATGAGGCCCGTATTGACAGCCGTCTGCGCGAGGATTGGATCGAGCCTGGGCAACGTGTGCGCCGGCGACGCCATGTCGATGATCATGGGCATCGGAATGGAGACCAGCGGAGAGGGGCTCCCGGCGTTCTTCTTGCCGCCGAAGGAAAGGTAGGGCCGTTTTCGGCCGATGTCGACCGCGGTGCTGATGTATTCGCGGCCGTGAATACCGTCGCGGGTCGGGCGGACGATTTCGGACATGTCCGTCCACATGGAGTCAAAGCCCTTGCCTGAAAAGGGACCGCGATAACCAGCGCCGGAAACCGGAATTTTCGCCGTTTCCGCCTGGAGCCATGTGGTCTTGATGATGTCGGGGGTGAAGTAGGCGTTTCCCATCTTCTGGTATTCGGGATTGACGGACATGCACAACAGGCCTTTTGTGCAGTCCTGAACGCATGAAAAACATCCCATACAGTCAAAGAACAGGGCATTGACGTCGCTGAGATCGCGGATATAATCCGCTTCCTGCCGGTAGCGATCGTAAACACAGGCCTTCTTGACACAGTTATGACAGCGCGCGCAATCTTCACGCCAATCCACCATGCCATATTTGCCGATACGGGGTCCTTTGGGCAGGACCGGCTTTGTCTTGATGTGATATTTGTCTGGCATTGTAATTTCTTGTTAGGCGACAGCCGCGGCGATAATTTCGGGCGCAGGGCACCCGTCGTGGCCGCAATGGATGTGGAGGCCTCTCAAACCTTTCATTCCTTTAAGTTTTCGAATTGTCTCAACACAGATTTTCATGCCCTCTTTACCCTGGGCCGCTTCATCGCCGGCCTTTTTCAGCCTTTCAATCACTTCGTCGGGAATGGAATAATCCGTATACGTCTTCCGCAGCCTTTCCGCTTCCACGGCGCTGTCCAGGGCCAAAACACCCGCAAGAACCGCTGACTTCGAGCTGATTCCTTCCCGCGCCGCCGCCTCAAGCCATCGGCCGAAGATTTCCACATCGAATACGGCGCTGGTCTGGATGAATTTGGCTCCCGCATCGACCTTCTTGCGCATCCGGAGCATATTCAACTCCACCGGCGTTAGAAATGGGTTCGCGGCCGCCCCGACCAGCATGGAGAAGGGGCCTTCCATTTTCGTTCCGTCCGCCAGCAGGCCCTTCTCCGACATGTTCGTCGCCAGTTCGATGAACTGGATCGAATCAATATCGTAAACGTTGGCGGATCCCGGGGAGGAGGTGAGCGTCTGATGGTACCCGGAAAGGCAGAGGAGGTTTCTAATCCCCAGACTCGCGGCCCCAAGCAGATCGGATTGAATCGCGATTCGATTTCTGTCGCGCGTCACCATATGACAGACCGGCTCAGCGCCGGCTTTTAGGACCGCAACCGATGCCGCGATGGACGACAAACCGACGGCGTGACAGTTGTCGGAAACATTGACCGCGGTCAATCCGTTCCCGAGGCCCTTCACGGCGTCTTCAACGGCCCGGCCGTCGGAAACAGCTTTCGGCCGGTATTCCGCGGTGACGATGAAAGTCCCGGATGCCAGTGCCTTTGCGAATTTTCCGTCGACATTCATAGTTTGTTTTTCTCCTGCAGCGATAGTTTTTTCACCCGGGTCAAGAAATCCCTGATTTCTCCGACTCCCTGTTCGATATCCCCCTCCTTCAGCGTGATGACCGACATCCGTCCTTTCCCCAATCCGATTTCTTCCAGCAGCGATTCAACGGCTTTGGACCTTTTTTGCGCCCGCAGGTTCCCTTCCAGGTGCCGGCACTCGTTATTCGGGCATGTCACGATCACCGCGCCGTCCGCGCCGGTTTCAAAGGCCTTCATCAGATAGGGGATGTCTATCTTGCCGGAACAGGGCAGGCTTATCACCCGGACATCGACTCCGTCCCTATGACTTATCTCTTTGACCAACTGATCCGGCTCGATGCTGTTTGAGCAGGAAAAAACATAAATATTTGTATTTCGATCATTCATAGGAATCATACCGCCGAGGGAACGGCGTCGGGTTTCTTCAATAACTCGATGAAGCGGGTGACGGCCGGGTTCCCCGGCGCCCCGCGGCGGCGGAGGATGGCCAGCGAGAGCCCCTTCACCCGCACCTCGAGGGACTCGTATCGGCGAAGAATATCCCGGCATCCGTGATAAAAAAATTCGCCCTCGGAAGTCAGCCGCCAGGGCCGACAACTGCGGTCGATGAGAGGGAGCCCCAACCTTTCCTCCGGGGCCTGGACCGTCTGGCTGGCCGCGGGCTGGCTGACGCTGTGAGCCTGGGCACTGTCGGAGAAACTGCGAAACCGGATGATGCCGCAGAAGAGTTTTAGGGCTTCGATATGCACGTGAAATTTTAGTGAATTAAAACAGCTTATGTCAATTGATTAAACATAAGCGCGGCTTATGTAATGCAGCACAGGAAGCCTTCATCCGGTACTCTAAGAACTTATTCGTACCGCAGGGCTTCGATGGGAAGTACAAGGAGGGAAACTTTCCGGGCCGGCTAAAAACCGAACAAGATGCCGACCTTGGCGGAAAACAGAAAGGTCATGACAACCAAGGCCGGCGCCACGACGCTACCCAACCGGCTTTTATAGCGAAACGATAACCGGGGATAGCCATAAAATGCTTTCGAATCCCCCTGTCCCTGGGCCCAAAAGCTAATCCATTGAATCAACCATTAACGTCCCTCGAAAACAACCCAAAATAAAAACGCCCCTTCCCCCAAAAGGGGAAAGGGGCGTCAAGGCTAAAAGGGTAACCCTGTGCCGGAGAAGCCGGGGTCCTGCGTCAGATTTTCACAGCTTCCCAACGCTCAAGCGTGTAGACCTTATTCGCCATCAGTTTGGCCAGGAAACGGGGGAATTTCATCCCAATCATACGGAGCCGCACTTTTTCATGCATCATTTCCGCCGTCATCTTGGGGTCGGTAAAGGCCCCCATCTGGAAGCAGTTGCGGCAGTAAGAGTTGGAGGAACCGCCGTTCCTTTCGGTCCCTTTTTCCAATTCGCTCAGGACCGGAGCGGCGCAGCTTTGACAAACAGTTTTTACAAACTTCATGAGACTACCGTTTTTTCCACGACGGCTTCGGTGCCCTCCACCGGCAAACCCGCCTTGTGCCATTCCCGCAGGCCGCCCGAGTAATTCAGCGCCTTTAGCCCGTGGTCCTCAAGGGCCTTCGTCGCGAAAAAACTGTCCAACTTGCCAAAACGTTCGCCGTAGAGGATAAAGGACTTCGCTTTCCCGTATTTTCCTGCCACTTCCTTGGAAAAATCCTCCAGGTCCTCCGTCAAGGGGTGGCTTTCCGATCCCTTGATGTGGAGCTTCTTGAATTCGCCCTTGGGGAGGATGTTGAGAACGACCACCTGGTCTTTTGTCAGGCTTACCAGCAGTTCTTCCTTATCGATCTTCATGACGGGACTTCCTTTCAGGACATAACCGGTGGGCGAGAAAACTCTAAGGATTCGGAGGGCTCGTGCCGAATAGGTCGACATAACTATAGGCCTAATCGGTGAAATAAAGGGATAAATCGGATGAATAAAGCTTGCCCTATTGCGTGTTGCAAAGCAACTCGGCGGCGGCGGGGTTGGATTTGAAGGAATTTTTTACTTCCGAGTTACCCGAAAATCTCTTGAAGGCAAGGAGGGAAACATAAAGTGGATGGACATTCTGCCGGGCCAGGTGGAGGACCATCCTGTTCAAACCCGGGCAGAATATCCAGGAATTAAAGCTATGATTGTCTGAGAAACAGCCCGGGTCAAAAGTTATTGCTTTCCCTGACCTATCCAAGGACGCCGACTTCCCCGTGGTAAGGAAAGGCTATTTAGAAAAGGCCGTTTCGTCAAATCTTCAGCGTTATTATCCTAGAACGGCTTCCTTCAGGACTTTCACCACGCGGAACTTGACAACCTTCTTGGCCGGGACATTGACCATCTTGCCGGTGCGGGGATTGCGGGCGATGCGGGCCTTGCGGTCTTTGAGTTGGAATACACCCAGGCCATCCAGTTTGATTCGCTGTTCCTTTTTCAAGGTTTTATAAATCAAATTGCGAAGGGCCTGCATCACGCTATCAACTTCTTTCTTCTTAAGACCGGTGTCATTAGCAAGTGCCGCCAGCATTTCACTCTTGGTCATACCTCTTCCTCCTGGAGATAAAGTCCAACCTGCAAGTATTAATCCAAAATATCGCATATATTACAAGGGATTTCTTTAGTGTCCCAATGGATTCGCCTGCGGACCTCCCCCCAAGATTTATTCCACTTCAAAACCGGTTGAACCGCGACATTTCAGCTAACGCCTACACTGGACTCCGCGTGGGCTTATTTGTAATGAAGGGTCACCTTATAAAGATGATTCTCTTGACTTTCCGGTCGAAAGGCTCGGTCAGGTAGAAGATGTATACCCCGCTCGCGACCGTGTCCCCGTATTTGTTGGTCCCGTCCCAATAAAAGGTGATCTGGGAAGTCGCCGTCAGGTACCGGCTTCCCAAGGTCTTGATGTGCTCCCCCGCCGAGTTGTACACGGTCAATTCCAGGCTCCCCGGGTATTGGCTTGTCCCCACCGTGATGGATACCGTCTCCCCTCCCTGGAACACATTCTTGGTGACCGTGAATATGTCCGTTTCCGGCGTCCAGGTCGGTCCCGGTGTATCCGTGGAGGATGGTGTCAAGGTCACCGTCGGGCTGAAGAGAGGCGTCGCCGTGGGCGTGGCCGTCGCCGTCGGGGTCTTCGTCTTCGTGGAAGTGGAGGTGGGTGTGACCGTCCGGGTGGATGTGGGGGTGTAAGTGCGCGTCGGAGTCCGGGTCCATGTCGGCGTCCGTGTGACTGTCGGCGTATTCGTCTGGGTCCTTGTGTAGGTGATGGTAGGGGTCCTGGTTACTGTCGAGGTTAAAGTGGCGGTGGGAGTGTTTGTGACCGTAGGGGTGGCGGTCGGCGTGGAGGTCAAGGTTGGCGTTTTGGTAATCGTGTGTGTACTAGTCACCGTGGAGGTGTTCGTCGGAGTGTAAGTATCCGTCACCGTTGGGGTGTTGGTGGGTGTGTTAGTCACCGTCGGAGTGAACGTTTGAGTCCGTGTGTTGGTCACAGTAAACGTGCACGTCGGCGTGTAAGTATTCGTCACCGTCGGGGTGCTGGTGGGCGTGTTGGTAATGGTGGGGGTACTCGTCTGGGTCTTCGTATTGGTAACCGTGAATGTGGTGGTCACAGTGAACGTATTGGTCGGGGTGTAGGTATTTGTCACTGTCGGGGTGCTGGTGGGCGTGTTGGTAATAGTAGGCGTGTTTGTCTGGGTCTTCGTATTGGTAACCGTGAATGTGTTAGTCACAGTGAACGTGTTGGTCGGGGTGTAGGTACTCGTCACCGTCGGGGTGTTGGTGAATGTATTGGTGATGGTGGGTGTGTTTGTCTGGGTCTTCGTGTTGGTAACCGTAAAGGTGTTGGTCACAGTGAACGTATTGGTCGGGGTGTAGGTATTTGTCACTGTCGGGGTGTTGGTGGGCGTGTTGGTAATGGTGGGAGTGTTCGTCTGGGTCTTCGTATTGGTAACCGTGAATGTGTTAGTCACCGTGAACGTGTTGGTCGGGGTGTAGGTATTCGTCACCGTCGGGGTGCTGGTGGGCGTGTTGGTAATAGTAGGCGTGTTTGTCTGGGTCTTCGTATCGGTAATAGTGAACGTGTTGGTCACAGTGAACGTGTTGGTCGGGGTGTAGGTATTCGTTACCGTCGGGGTGTTGGTGGGCGTGTTGATAATAGTAGGCGTGTTTGTCTGGGTCTTCGTATCGGTAATAGTGAACGTGTTGGTCACAGTGAACGTGTTTGTCGGTGTGTAAGTAATCGTTACCGTCGGGGTGTTGGTGGGCGTGTTGGTAATGGTGGGAGTGTTTGTTTGGGTCCACGTGTTGGTGATGGTAAATGTGTTTGTAATCGTGGATGTGTTTGTCGGCGTGTAAGTATTCGTTACCGTCGAGGTGTTGGTAGGCGTGTTGGTAATGGTGGGAGTGTTCGTCTGGGTCTTCGTATCGGTAATAGTGAACGTGTTGGTCACAGTGAACGTGTTTGTCGGTGTGTAAGTAATCGTCACCGTCAGGGTGTTGGTGGGTGTGTTGGTGATGGTAGGAGTGTTCGTCTGGGTCTTCGTATTGGTGATCGTAAATGTGTTTGTAATCGTGGGCGTATTCGTCGGTGTGTAGGTTATTGTCACCGTTGGAGTGTTGGTGGGCGTGTTGGTGATGGTGGGAGTGTTCGTCTGGGTCCGCGTGTCGGTCACCGTGAATGTGTTGGTCACTGTGAACGTGTTCGTGGGTGTGTAGGTTATCGTCACTGTCGGGGTGTTGCTAGGCGTGTTGGTAATGGTGCGTGTGTACGTTATGGTTAGGGTGTTGGTCACTGTAGGCGTGTTGGTCACTGTGCGCGTGTTCGTCGGTGTGTAAGTAATCGTCACCGTCGGGGTGTTGCTAGGCGTGTTGGTAATGGTGGGAGTGTTCGTCTGGGTCCGCGTGTCGGTCACCGTGAATGTGTTGGTCACTGTGAACGTGTTCGTGGGCGTGTAGGTTATCGTCACTGTCGGGGTGTTGCTAGGCGTGTTGGTAATGGTGGGTGTGTACGTCAGGGTCGGGGACAGCGTCAATGTGTTCGTGGGCGTCAACGTAGGCTGAATCGTCGCGGTGTTCGTCGGGGTCACGGACGGGGACAAGGTCAAGGTGTTTGTGGGCGTCAAGGTGGGCTGCACCGTAGCGGTATTCGTCGGGGTCACGGATGGGGACAAGGTCAATGTGTTCGTGGGCGTTAAGGTAGGTTGGATCGTCGCGGTGTTCGTCGGCGTCACGGACGGGGACAAGGTCAAGGTGTTTGTGGGCGTCAAGGTTGGCTGCACCG
Source organism: candidate division FCPU426 bacterium (assembly GCA_963847625.1). Lineage (GTDB taxonomy): Bacteria > Oederibacteriota > Muellerivitia > Muellerivitales > Muellerivitaceae > CAWCKJ01. The sequence continues at coordinate 87,375 of CAWKAR010000040.1, forward strand.
TCGCCGTGTTCGTCGGCGTCACGGACGGGGACAAGGTCAAGGTGTTCGTGGGCGTTAAGGTAGGCATTACCGTCGCCGTGTTCGTCGGCGTCACGGACGGGGACAAGGTCAAGGTGTTCGTGGGCGTCAACGTAGGCATTACCGTCACCGTGTTCGTCGGCGTTACGGTCGGGGTCACCGTCAAGGTGTTCGTGGGCGTTAAGGTAGGCATTACCGTCACCGTGTTCGTCGGCGTTACGGTCGGGGTCACCGTCAAGGTGTTTGTGGGCGTTAAGGTAGGCTGAATCGTCGCCGTATTCGTGGGAGTCGTCGTCGGGGTCACCGTCAAGGTGTTTGTGGGCGTCAACGTAGGCTGAACCGTGGCGGTATTCGTCGGCGTTAGGGTCGGGGTCACCGTCGAGGTGTTTGTGGGCGTCAAGGTAGGCTGGACCGTCGCAGTATTCGTAGGGGTTGGCGTGGGTGTATTCGTCAGCGTGTTGGTGGGGGTCAGCGAGGGGCTTGTGGTTGGGGTGTTCGTTGGCGTGGCGGTGGGTGTGCGCGTGGGGGTGTTGGTCGGCGTGAGTGTGGGCTGGCTTGTTCCGGTCGGGCTGAGGGTCGGCGTGGGGGTGTTCGTCAGCGTGTTCGTTAGAGTAGGCGTGGGACTTGTGGTAGGCGTGGGAGTCAGGGTGGCAGTGGGTGTGCGCGTGGGGGTGTTGGTCGGCGTGAGCGTGGGCTGGCTTGTTCCGGTCGGGCTGAGGGTCGGCGTTGGAGTGTTCGTCAGCGTGTCCGTTAGGGTCGGTGTGGGACTTGTGGTAGGCGTGGGAGTCAGGGTGGGAGTGGGTGTGCGGGTCGGCGTGTTCGTTGGGGTGGGCGTGGGTGTAATGGTAGGCGTGGGAGTCGGGGTGGGAGTGGGCGTGCGCGTAGGGGTGTTGGTGGGGGTGTTCGTAGGCGATGTGGTCCCGGTCTGACTTGGAGTCGGTGAGGGTGTGTTCGTTGGCGTGTTCGTTGGCGTTGGCGTGGGGGTGATTGTAGGTGTGGGGGTTGGAGTATTTGTAGGCGTCCTTGTCGGCGTGTTGGTCGGAGTAGGGGTGGGAGTCGTTGTAGGGGTGGGCGTGGGGGTGTTGGTCGGCGTCCTTGTCGGCGTATTCGTCGGGGTGGGCGTGGGGGTCGTTGTCGGGGTAGGCGTGGGTGTATTTATGAATGTGTTCGTTGGCGTATTAGTAGGCGTAGGAGTGGGCGTTGTCGTTGGGGTGGGCGTTGGCGTGGGGGTCGGCGTCCTTGTCGGCGTGTTCGTCGGGGTGGGCGTAGGGGTGATCGTCGGAGTCGGCGTAGGCGTGGGTGTGTTTGTGCGCGTGGGGGTGTTGGTGGGGGTGTTCGTAGGCGATGTCGTTCCGGTCGGGCTGGGGGTCGGCGAGTAAGTGTTCGTCGGTGTGTTCGTCGGCGTAGGCGTGGGAGTGATAGTGGGTGTGGGGGTCGGGGTAGGGGTAGGCGTCCTCGTGGGGGTATTCGTCGGGGTGGGCGTGGGTGTGGTCGTCGGTGTGGGGGTCGGGGTTCGGGTCGGCGTATTGGTGGGCGTATTCGTGGGAGTCGGTGTGGGCGTTGTCGTGGGAGTGGGCGTCGGGGTGGGGGTGGGTGTCCTCGTTGGCGTGTTCGTGGGAGTCGGCGTGGGCGTTGTCGTGGGCGTGGGGGTCGGGGTTCGGGTTGGGGTATTGGTGGGCGTATTGGTGGGTGTCGGAGTAGGCGATGTCGTGGGCGTGGGTGTTGGGGTAGGAGTCGGCGTCCTCGTTGGCGTGTTTGTGGGGGTCGGAGTCGGCGTTGTCGTGGGCGTGGGGGTCGGGGTTCGGGTCGGTGTATTCGTGGGCGTATTCGTGGGGGTCGGAGTAGGCGATGTCGTGGGCGTGGGTGTTGGGGTGGGAGTCGGCGTCCTCGTCGGCGTGTTTGTGGGGGTCGGAGTCGGCGTTGTCGTGGGAGTGGGCGTCGGGGTTCGGGTCGGGGTATTTGTGGGCGTATTGGTGGGGGTTGGAGTGGGCGTGATCGTAGGCGTTGGAGTCGGAGTTCGGGTCGGTGTATTCGTGGGCGTATTCGTGGGGGTCGGGGTGGGGGTGACCGTGGGAGTATTCGTCGGGGTGGGAGTCGGCGTCCTAGTCGGCGTGTTCGTGGGCGTGGGTGTTGGGGAGAGCGTGGGAGTGTTGGTGGGTGTGGGAGTGGGTGTACGGGTGGGCGTGTTGGTGGGCGTGGGCGTAGGTGTAACAGTCGGGGTGTTCGTCGGAGTGGGGGTGTTCGTCCTGGTCGGCGTGTTGGTCGGCGTGGGAGTGTTCGTCCTGGTCGGTGTGTTCGTTGGGGTAAAAGTATAGGTGTAGGTAAATGTAGGGGTGGCCTGCGTGCATGGCCGGCCCACTGTCACAATACCGGAATTTTTAGTGCCGCCGGAATAAGCCACGCTGGCTTGATTGGTGATCGTTTGGCACGCGTTCCCCTCCCAGTAATAATCTTCCATGCTGGCCATAAGGGTGACGCAGGAGGCCCCGGGAAAGTTCCCCCAGGTCGCGGGGCTTCCGCCGCTGGCCGCGGGAACCGGCCAGCTGGCTTGCGGTTGGTAATCGATGGAAACACTGGACCACGCCGGAATAAGCCAGCCGATGAAGGCAAAAGCCGTCCCGCCGGATTGAGTATCGGTCAGCGTCACGCCGCCGGTTGTCACGGGCCCCCCGGTGTTGCAAACCACCACCTGAAAAGTCACGAACATGTCGTTGCCGGTATTCGTAACTGGATTCCCTGCGACAAGGGATTTCGTAATTGTCATCGTCGCCGGGCCGACCGTCGGCGAGGGGGGCGGGATGGTGGTGGCCTGGGAGAAGAAAAGAGCCCCGCCACAATTGCCCGTGCTATAGGCCCCCGTGCTGTCCGAGGACATAAAGGGGACTAACGTACCCGTTACCGGATTGTAAATTTGCTGGCCCCAACAGCAATAGCCGCTTGAGGTACTGACCTGCACGGGATTGGCCCAGCCGGTGTTGCTGAAGTTGGTCGCGTACCAGTTGGTGGCGGGGGGAGTCGTGGGGTTCCCCGCGCTGATATAGTCCATCTTGATGCCGCCGCTCCCGCTGGTGATTTCGGAATGATCCCCGCCGGAACAGGTGATGTCCAGGTCCCAGGAAGCATAAACGTTATTGCACGCGGTGTTTTGGGTGTACAAGCTGACATAAACTTGGCTGCCGGTTAAAAGGGACGTGGGAACGGTAATGCAACCCGGCGGACAGGTGCCGGCGCCGTCCCAGTTGCAATAAGCAACTTGGCCCAGGTAAACACCCCCCACATAAACCTGGGACCAGTCATCACTGGCTACACAGATTCTGGCCGAAGTCGGGGTGCATTGGGCGAAACCCTTATTGGGTATTAATATTCCAATGCTTCCCGCTGTAAAAGCAACCAGTGCAACAAAAACCTTGAAATATCGCTTATATATTTTTTCTTTAGAAATTTTTTGTTGAAAACTCACTGAATTTAGCTCTCTTTTCGCCTTTGGGGTCGCCCAAAGATCGTTTTCATTGCCGGTTAGCTTATTTAGATTGTATCGCTCTTCTCCATTAATTTTCCATTTCAGTTGTGGTTTTTCCTGAAGCCTAATGGGGTAAAAAACTCATCCTGAAACCGGTTTTCATCCCAAAATATTCCGGAAAAAGCCCTTCCAAAAAAGCATTTCCATTATGAACATTCCTATTCATTGGATATCTCTTAGGTTGGAGTTGGGTCGTTTACCTAAATCATTAATGAACAAGAACTCGCGGCTTTATCACCAACAGTGATCCTACCCGGTTCTTGTTCTTGCGCCACAAAGTGGTTAGGAGGGTTTGCCCTAGTAGATACCCACGGGCATAGCCCGTGGTACTAAAATCAAAATTCAAGCAAATTACGCTTGCCGTGCCTTTGGCACAGTGGCCATTCACCCACGGGCATAGCCCGTGGAACTCAAAACGGCTGGATTAGAATGCTTGCAATGCTTTAAGGGCGTCGATTTTCTAAATGAATAAACTCGGAAATCGCTTTTTTTAAAAAGCGCCGAAAAAAACGATTATCATTCCAGTAATCAACAATCCATCTGCTATTTCACTATTCCAACCCGGCTTTGACCGGGAGTGGGCCAACTTAATGACATAAATATTCCACCCCAATGACAGGGACAAAACCGCGCAACCGATCATGAGGACCGGAGAAAATCGGAGTAGGCCGAATTGGGAAAGTGAGAAAAGAGCGATAAAAAGCGTCAGGATGATCCCCACGGACCATTGGCGCCAATGGATGGCCGACTCGAGGTTATTCATGCGGGAATTATGGCTTTAAAAGGGTATCTTTCCAAGCTTTTTAACTTTTTTACGTTCCTGACCGGACTGTAATATTTTTTTAGTTTTGAAACCATAAAAATTAAAACCGTTCTGAATGCTTTGATGGCGGAACAGAAACACCTTCCGGAGGTGATATATGCAAACACGCAGATTGGGCGATTCGGATATGAACATCACGCCGATCGGAGTGGGCGCCTGGGCCATCGGCGGCCCGGAGGGCGACTGGAATTGGGGTCCCCAGGACGACCGGGATTCCGTCAACGCCATCCGTCGCGCGCTGGATCTGGGGATGAACTGGATCGACACGGCCCCAGCTTATGGCCAGGGACATTCCGAGGAAGTGGTGGGGTTAGCCCTGAAGGGTTTGTCCCAAAAACCCTATGTCTTCACCAAGTGTTCCCTTGTTTGGGGTGAAAACCACAGCGGCAGGAACTGCCTCAAGGCCTGGTCCGTCCGGCGAGAATGCGAGGAAAGTTTGGGCCGGCTGGGCCTGGAAGCGGTGGACCTCGTGCAGATCCACTGGCCCAACCCCGACCCCGACCTCGAGGAGGGCTGGGGCGAACTGGCCAAGCTGAAAAAAGAAGGCAAGGTGCGCTGGATAGGCGTTTCCAATTTCTCGCCCTCCCAAATGCGCCGCTGCCAGTCTATCGTGCCGGTCACTTCCCTCCAGCCGCCTTATTCGGCTTTACGCGCGGATATTGAAAAGGAAATACTTCCCTTTTGCCGGGAGAACAACATCGGGATTATCGTGTACTCCCCTATGCAGTCCGGGCTTTTAAGCGGCCGCATGACCCGGAAACGTCTTCAAAACCTGCCTCTGGGGGACTGGCGCCGGCGCAGTGATCATTTCCAGGAGCCCCTGCTCACTCGCGGCCTAGCCCTGCAGGACCTCCTGGGCAAAATCGCCGGCTTACACAGCTTCAGCGCGGGCGTGGCGGCTCTGGCCTGGGTGCTTCGAAGACCCGAAGTGACCGGCGCCATCGTGGGATTGCGGTATCCGGATCAGGTGGACGGAATTATCGCGGCTGGGGATTTCCGCCTCTCGCCCAGTGAACTGGCGCAAATCGACCGTTTCCTTTCCAGTTGACGGTTTTTGGAAGCTATTTAGAGAACAGGCCAGAACCAGAACACCATTCCAATCATGGCGATGAATGCGCCGCTAAAAACCTCGCCGTATCGCTCGAAAGAGCCAAACTTCACCTGTTTTAACCCCGCAGTCGAATAAGCGCAAAGAAGGACGTAAGTCGTGATGGTGCTGACAGCCATTACGGCTGACATCAAAGAGATAAAACCAAAACCATACTTACCCGCCGCGAAGAACGCCGGAATGACTTCCATCATGGGCGATGAACCAAGAATCAGGATGAGCGCGGTACGACTGCTCGTTTTGTGGTGGTGGTGGTCGGGGTGATCGTGTCCGAACTCATGATCATGCTGGTGGGTATGTGGAAAGTCGTGGCCATGGCTATGCCCATAGCCGCCGGAATGACGCAGTTCCAACCATGCCGATATCGAGAACCAACAACCAAAGGCTATCAGCGCGATACTCGAAGCAAGGTCAACGAGATTGCCGAACCGCGTTGCCACCACAACCCCGGCAAGCCAAACTGCCAAAGCGATGATTAACGTCGTGACAGCATGGCCCGTTCCCGCCTTCATCGCAGCGCCGATGGTTTCGGCTTTCGACCAACCCCTTTGGCGGGCGACCAGTGCGATCGGCACCCAATGGTCCGGGGCGAGGGTGTGCAACACACCCACGGCGGCGACAGAACCGAGGAGCAGCAATTGTGGAATAGTGTTCATTGGTTATCGCTCAACGATAGGACCTTTCAGACGCGAAAATATAACCTTCATAAGTTTAAAATTCAATAGGATGCCGGCCGGAAATGGCGTCCATAGGATCGCATGGGCGGCAGGGAAACTCGGTGGAACTGGGAGGCTCATGTCGCGGCCTCTTTGTTCCTTGTAGAAGCAGCGGGAGAACGGGTAAATTCAAACTGTAAAGTGAACATGATCCCGATTTTTTCTTTTCAACGCATAGCCCCAACCCGGGCGTTTCCAACGTTTGTGTTTAATTTTTATTCAGGCCTAGGTCCATGACAACCTGCTCGATGATGTCGGCATCAATCAGTTCCCTTTTCAAAAGATAACCCTCCAGCAGAGCATTGTCGCAGATGGTATTGATCAAGCGGGGGATACCCTTCGTATAATCGAAAATCTTTTGGTATGCATTGTTGGTAAATATATCCTTGGTACAACCCGCGACTCCCAAGCGGTGGCGGATGTATTGTTCGGTGGATTCGCGGGGCAGGGATTTGATGATAATTTTCATGGCCACTCTTTGTAAAAGAGGCGGGTCCAAGGCAAGGTATTTTTCCAATTCAGGCAAGCCTAAAAAGACAAAGGAAATAAGTTTCCGGCCGGGAACTTCCAGGTTTAAAAGTCCCCGGAATTCCTCGAAAATCTCTTTATTTTGAAGCATATTAGCTTCATCGATCACCACCACCGCCTTTCGGCCCTCCTGGTGTATTCTCATGATCCTTTCGGTTAGCTGGGCGATGATTTGGGTCTTGGTATCGCCTGGATTTTCCACCCCCAATTGGTGGGCGATTTTTTTCAGCATCCATTCGGCGGTAATATCGCTGTGGATGATCACAAGTAGGGTCGCTTCGTATTGCGGGTCCTGTTCCAGCATTTCCAGGGCCTTGCGCGCAAGCAGGGTTTTTCCCGTGCCGATGTCCCCCAAAACAACCGTCAGCCCTTTCATGGTGTCCACGGTATGCAACATCCGGACCAAGGCTTCGGAGTGCTGGCCGCTTTCAAAATAAAAACGGCTGTCGGGCGTATTGGAAAACGCCTGCTCCTTCAGACCGTAAAAGTTCTCAATAGTCATTCCGGATCTCTTTCAAAAGATTTCCGACCCTCAAACCTTTCTAGAACTGGCCGGGAAAGGGGTCTCTTCAGGATCATACCAATCGGCACATGCCAACCTACCACAAAGCTGTTAAAGAGGCACCTGTACCGAACCTCCCAGGCGAGGTATATGCCTGGTTGTGCCGGTTCCATAGGTGAGCCGGCCTGGTATAGTACCGATTTCAATATCGATTTAAAGGTAAATCTGCGCATGCCAACCTATCATAAAGCTGCTAAAGAGGCACCTGTACCGAGCCTACCAGGCGAGGTATATGCCTGATTGTGCCGGTTCCATAGGTGAACAGGCCTGGTATAGCACCGATCTCATTTTTCCATGTAGATACCCCCGGGCAAGCCCGGGGCTCTAAAATCTAAATTCAAGCTTCGCTTGTCGTGCTAAAAGCACAATCGCCATTCACCCCCGGCCAAGGCCGGGGATTTCTAAATGGCATTATTAAATTTAGAGGATCGGCGCATGACACCGTCGAGCAATTTATCGCGTCATTATAGCTCTTCCAGCTTACCCGCCTGGGACTAAAGACTTTTCCAGATAGAAATTGAACAGAGCCGTTTCAGCATAAAGATAAAACTGGAATTGTTTGCCTGTCACGAATATCCATAGCAGATACCCTGCCTATTCCTACGCAAAGGCCTAGAATGATAGTCATAAAGGTTGAGAAAAGAGGTGAATTATGGCCATGTCTAAAGAAGCGGTTCAGGAAAAAATGAAGGACGAGAATACGGTCGTATTGGATATTTTCCCGGACGATGATTTCAAAAAACTTCATATCAGGGGTTCGGATAGTTTCGAGTTCGGACAGAATGTGCGTAGTTTCGCGCTGGCGGTGGAGAAAAAATACGGCAAGGAAAAATTCTTTATTATGTATTGCGCCAACCGGGCGGATGCCCTGTCAAGTCATAACGCGGCTATGGTATTGAATGGGCAAGGCTTCAATGCGGAAGATTATCCCGGCGGGACCCAGGAATGGTCGGAAGCGGGTTTCCCGATCGAGGGAACAGAAGCCGATCTCCGCGCGGCTTTCGTGGAATAAGCGCCGCCAACCGCCAGGACTATTAATTTCTCCAAGACTTCCTCATGAAAATGAAATGAAGACCATCACAATCCCAATCACCATTAATAAATATCCGCTGTAACGAAGAATAATGTGAGGCCATGGGGTTTCACTTTTTCCCTGGGCCGGGTAGACGTTGAAAAGGCCCGAAAACTGGAAAAGAAGGTATCCCAAAGTTAGCAATCCAAGCCCGGATAAAAAATAAGTCCCCATCATTCGTTCACCAGATTTTCAGTGTGGGCCCCGTATTTGAGCCGCCACTTCCACATTTTAGTTGAGCGGGCCCAACGTACCCACACCCCCAACACCAAGCATTCCATTGTTGACGATCCGTTCCAAAATAAACGGGATTTTCTCATCCCCCGGTAATTATTCTTTTACTATTTTTTCGGTTCCCTAGCTTGGGCGGGGGGGTGGGCTTTGGGCGGCAAGGGAGCCGGGAAAAACTTTTTCCTTCCTTGCTCGATAGATCGGTCCAAATCCATCTTCATGAGTAAACTTGCCACCCATATGCATATGCCAACCGCCGCCAACAAAAGAACGAGTACAAGGAAAGGATTCATTTTCCATACCACTTTTTACCAAAATTTTTATGACCCTGAATTTAGAGCTCTTGCCTTTTTTGTTAATTTGGGAGTAATTAGGATAGGCTTATTTCTTGGATTGAATACAAGTATTTAAACCCCACTATGTAGCGTTATTGAAGGGTTACTTGCTGGGGTAGGCCATATCGAGATAAGCTTTAAAGGATTTCATATCATTTTCTTTCATGGCCAGAAACCGGACACCGCCGCCCATTTCGTTCGTCCAAACCACCTCGGCAAACGCTTTCAGTTTTTTCTTCGAACCGGGGATCAAAATAACGAGGCTCAAGATGTTCCCGCCCTTTAACGTCTGGCCCGCCAATATGAACATGCCTCCAAGGCTTATATCCAACGTGTGGGAGTTTTTTCCCTTCTCATCCCGGTCACGAAGGCTTTCAATTTTTCCCCGATCATTGATCACTCTAAAGGTGATTGGAATTTTAACCGTGATCCGAGGAGCAACCCTTTTTTCATTTAGCAGGTAAGCATCCGGCATTCGTCGTCCTTTAAGTTCAAGGTTTTATACAGTGTCGGCGATCAAAGTCCTTATATACATTATACTTCACAACAACCTGCACTTTCGCATAGGCGAGCTCACCAATTGAATAATTTATAGGCCTTTTTAAACATC
>CAWKAR010000041.1:0-85137 GCA_963847625.1 candidate division FCPU426 bacterium
GAATACAATATTTTCTTCTACCAGCCACTAAAAAATATCCTGATTTTTACTAATCGGAACTTTTGAAATAATATTAGGTGGCATGAACAAGCCGTAGTTACAACCTCAATCATGCTTTCTACATCTTGACCCAATGGCACCCGCCTGGAATCGCATATCGCCGGACTAGCAACCATTTTCCTCCCACTTATGTATTCAACATGGTTATAAATCCTTTCGAGATTTGATCTTTTCAAATTTCTCGAAACCACCTTCAAGGATAACCGCATGAATAAAACCCTAACGATCCAAGCCACCCAGTAGGTCTAAACGGGTTGGTAACCGGGACCTATAAGGTGTTCAAATGGTCCCAAACTGATACAGAAGAAATCCCATGTTCATCAATGACTCGAAATTCCCATGTCCCAAGGCTATTTAACTCCGCCTTTTTTCAAATTCCTTCATGTGCTGAAGGCCTATGCTTGCGATTCAACAGTTATTTGGTTTTGGATGATGAAGTTTTAAATCAATAAAAAGTCAAAAATAGTTTTAACAAGTTCAAAAAACTGACATTTTAAGCATAAAAACGCCACTAAGCTTTAACGTGAAATACTGAAAACCATTGATTTTGTGGCTTTATGGTTTTTGGCTTTTTACACATTTTGGTATAAATTATGCTTACTTTTATCGTTAAAGTGTTTTCTCGTGAAACTAGATTTTAAAAGAATTATAATCAGTTAGCAGGAGTTTTAACCTGAAAATGGGTTAAAGGTTTAAATGACGGGGTACGAATTTAATGAATTTATTATCATTCACAATCTATATTTGGCGGCGAATCAGGCCACTCATACCGATTTTAGGAATCCTCGTTTTAACCGGATTCCTCACCCGGTCATGGGCCCAAACATGCACGCCAACCTCAGCGCAGATCTGCGTGGCCAGTGACGACTGGTCCCAGGTCTACGTTGGCGGCGTTTACCTGGGCCAAGTCGCTTACTGCAACTGGGACGGCAGCGGAACCTGCCCCCCGGGTTGTATCAGCGTTCCCACATCCCTTTTAACCGGCAGTAAAGTTTACGTCTCCGTCTATACCCAAAATACCATGTGCAACAACCTTTATTCTTCCTGGGATCTGGACATCACCTGTTCAGGCGGGAATCATTCTGAAATCACAAGTTCTAGCGCGGGCATATCCATGGATTACGTGAGCGCCGGAAACCCTTCTACTCCCCCTGCCACCAACTGGTACGCGACCAATTACACCGGAACGGGCGGCACTTGGGTGGCCCCCGTGGTCGTCAACACCACGGCCGGATATTGCTGTTGGGGGCAAGGCATTTACAATCCTGTGACGGGTCAGCAAGTTCCATTTACAGCCGCAACGACCGATGGGGATTACAGTACAAGCAATTGCGGCGGCGCTCTTTTCTATACCCAAGCTACCACCATCCCACCGCCTTCGCCGACCGCGGGGCCGCCGACTTTGACGATCGCAAAAACCCTTGTGGCCGGGTCGGAAAACGAGCAAGGTCAAGACATGTATGTGACCTTCCAAGTGATAGTTTGCGACACCGGGGGGCCCGTGACATCAGGCGGCGTGACGCTGATCGACAACCAAGCCGGTACTGGACCGCCTTTCGGTTTTGTAGGCTGGCTAGTTCCGGCAATTTCCCCTGTTTCCCTCATTGGCGGGCAAGCCAGTTGGCCGGCGCCCGCGGGCAATGGGGCTACCGCGATCTGGGGCGACTTCCAAGGGAATTCCTGCGTGACCCTTATGGCCAGTATGGAAGATTATTACTGGTGGGGAAACGAATGCACAACGATCACCAATACGGCCAGCGTGGGTTTTACCGGCGGCACTAAAACCTCAAATCCGCCGGTGACGGTAAGCCGCCCTTGCTTCACCGCCACCCCCACAGTGACAAATACGTTTACGCCGGTACCCCCCAATCCTTCCTTGACCAAGACCACTGGCGGCCCCACCTCGAATTATAACGATTCCAGCGCCATCGCCATGACTATCATGGTCTGCAACGCGGCGGGTGCGGGGCCAGGCACCGGCGTCACGGTGACCGACAACATCACCAATCCCCTGGGATGGGCCTTCCAAGGACCCCATTACAGCCAATGGATTGTGACAGTGGGAAGTAATTCGGTGACGATCAATCCCATATCTACCACCTATCCGACCCTCAGCTGGCAGATCCTCGGCCTGCCGGGTAATGCTTGTGTCCCGATCGATTTCACCGTGGGTTCCTATAGCGTCAACACCAGCGATTATTGCCAAGTTGTCACTGACAAGGGGGTGGCCACTTGGTCGGGTGGGGGGCCGGTGAACAGCAACAACATTTCCATCACGGTTGTTTGCCCCACCACCCCGACGAATACACCCACTAGCACGCCAACAAACACTCCAACGAAGACACCCACACCCACTAATACTACCACCAATACCCCAACTTCCACATCCACGAACACCCCGACGAAAACCAACACTCCCACAAATACACCCACGAACACGCCGACTTATACACTCACAAATACGCCAACGAAAACCAACACACCCACGAATACCCCGACCATCACAAACACATTCACGAACACTCCGACCAACACACCTACGAACACGCCGACAAAAACCAACACACCCACGAATACTCCGACGAACACCCCGACCAACACCCCCACTAATACGCCCACGAACACCCCGACTAAAACTAATACTCCTACGAACACTCCCACGAATACTCCGACCAATACCCCTTCCAACACTCCAACCAATACCCCGACGAGAACCAATACTCCCACAAACACCCCTTCCAACACTCCCACCAACACTCCGACCAATACACCCACGAACACGCCGACTAGGACCAATACTCCCACGAACACACCGTCGAACACCCCCACAAACACCCCGTCCAACACTCCGATCAATACGCCGACGAATACACCCACGAATACGCCGACAAAAACCAATACTCCTACGAACACACCCACGAACACGCCAAGCAATACCCCTACGAACACTCCGTCCAACACTCCGACCAATACACCGACTAATACACCCACAAACACCCCGACGAAAACCAATACTCCCACGAACACACCCACGAATACGCCAAGCAACACCCCTACGAATACCCCTCCCAACACTCCGACCAATACACCGACTAATACACCCACAAACACCCCGACGAAAACCAATACTCCCACGAACACACCCACGAACACGCCAAGCAATACCCCTACGAACACCCCGTCCAACACTCCGACCAATACACCGACTAATACACCCACAAACACCCCGACGAAAACCAATACTCCTACGAACACACCCACGAACACGCCAAGCAATACCCCTACGAACACCCCGTCCAACACTCCGACCAATACACCGACTAATACACCCACAAACACCCCGACGAAAACCAATACTCCCACGAACACACCCACGAATACGCCTAGCAATACCCCTACAAACACCCCGCCGAATACTCCGACCAATTCACCGACGAATACACCCACGAACACCCCGACGAAAACCAATACTCCCACTAACACACCAATGAATACACCTAGCAATACCCCTACAAACACCCCGCCGAATACTCCGACCAATTCACCGACGAATACACCCACGAACACCCCGACGAAAACCAATACTCCCACTAACACACCAACGAATACACCTAGCAATACCCCTACAAACACCCCGTCCAACACTCCGACCAATACGCCGACGAATACACCTACGAATACGCCGACAAAAACGAACACACCAACCAATACTCCGACGAACACTCCGTCCAACACCCCGACGAACACGCCCACGCTGACCCCGACGACCACGCCCACTTTCACACCTACAAATACGCGGACCAATACCCCTACGCTGACCCCAACGACCACGCCCACTTTCACGCCCACGAATACACCGACCAACACCCCGACGAACACGCCCACGCTGACCCCGACGACCACACTCACTTTCACACCTACAAATACGCGGACCAATACGCCGACCAATACCCCCACGAACACTCCGACGACTACACCTACTTTTACACCTACAAATACGCGGACCAATACGCCAACCAATACCCCTACGCTGACCCCAACGACCACGCCCACTTTCACGCCCACGAACACCCCGACCAACACGCCGACAAACACCCCCACAAACACTCCGACGACTACACCTACTTTTACACCTACAAATACGCGGACCAATACCCCGACCAATACCCCTACGCTGACCCCAACGACCACGCCAACTTTCACGTCAACGAATACGCCGACCAACACACCGACGAGCACACCCACGTTGACCCCGACAACCACGCCCACTTTCACACCTACAAATACGCGGACCAATACCCCGACCAATACCCCTACGCTGACCCCGACGACCACATCAAGTTTCTCACCGACGAATACGCCGACCAACACACCGACGAGCACACCCACGTTGACCCCGACGACCACGTCCACTTTCACACCTACAAATACGCGGACCAATACCCCTACGCTGACCCCAACGACCACATCAAGTTTCTCACCAACGAATACGCCGACCAACACACCGACGAGCACACCCACGCCGACTCCGACAACCACGCCCACTTTCACGCCCACGAATACGCCAACCAACACGCCGACGAACACTCCCACGTTGACCCCGACAACAACGCCCACTTTCACGCCGACGAATACGCCGACCAACACACCAACGAACACGCCCACGCTGACCCCGACAACCACGCCCACTTTCACACCGACGAATACGCGGACCAATACGCCGACCAATACCCCTACGCTGACCCCAACGTCCACATCAAGTTTCTCACCGACAAATACGCCGACCAACACACCGACGAGCACACCCACGTTGACCCCGACGACCACGCCCACTTTCACGTCAACGAATACGCCGACTAAAACGCCGACGAATACCCCCACGAACACTCCGACGACTACACCTACATTCACACCGACCAATACGCCGACCAACACACCAACGAACACGCCCACGCTGACCCCGACAACCACGCCCACTTTCACACCGACGAATACGCGGATCAATACGCCGACCAATACCCCTACGCTGACCCCAACGACCACGCCAACTTTCACGTCAACGAATACGCCGACCAACACACCGACGAGCACACCCACGTTGACCCCGACGACCACGCCCACTTTCACACCCACGAATACACCGACCAACACACCAACGAATACGCCCACGAACACTTCGACGACTACACCTACTTTCACACCTACAAATACGCGGACCAATACCCCGACCAATACCCCTACGCTGACCCCAACGACCACATCAAGTTTCTCACCGACGAATACGCCGACCAACACACCGACGAGCACACCCACGTTGACCCCGACGACCACACCCACTTTCACACCCACAAATACACCGACCAACACACCAACGAATACGCCCACGAACACTTCGACGACTACACCTACTTTCACACCTACAAATACGCCGACCAATACCCCGACCAATACCCCTACGCTGACCCCAACGACCACATCAAGTTTCTCACCAACGAATACGCCGACCAACACACCGACGAGCACGCCCACGCAGACTCCGACAACCACGCCCACTTTCACGCCCACGAATACACCGACCAACACACCAACGAACACGCCCACGCTGACCCCGACAACCACACCTACTATCACACCGACCAATACGCCGACCAACACACCGACGAGCACGCCCACGAACACTTCGACGACTACACCTACTTTCACACCTACAAATACGCCGACCAATACCCCGACCAATACCCCTACGCTGACCCCAACGACCACATCAAGTTTCTCACCGACGAATACGCTGACCAACACACCGACGAACACGCCCACGCAGACTCCGACAACCACGCCCACTTACACGCCCACGAATACGCCGACCAATACCCCTACGCTGACCCCAACGACTACCTCAAGTTTCTCGCCGACGAATACGCCGACCAACACACCAACGAACACGCCCACGCATGACCCCAACGACTACATCAAGTTTCTCACCGACGAATACGCCCACCAACACGCCCACTAATACCCCGACTAATACACCTACGAATACGCCTACCAATACACCCACCAACACTCCCACGAATACGCCGACGAACACTCCTACCAACACACCCACAAACACACCAAGCTATACTCCGACGAACACCCCAACCAGTACCCCGACTAATACACCTACGAATACACCTACCAATACGCTCACAAACACCGCGACTAATATTCCGACTAATACACCCACTAGCACTTTTACGAATACCCCGACGAACACCTCAACCAATACCCCGACTAATACCCCTACAAATACACCGACTAATACACCTACGAATACACCTACCAATTCACCCACAAACACTCCGACTAACACACCAACCAATACACCCATCTTCACTTCAACGGATACTCCGACTTACACGCCCACAAATACACCAACCAATACCAACACTTCTACCAACACGCCCACGAACACCCCAACCAGCACACCCACCAATACCCCGACCAATACGCCAACCAATACTCCGACGAATACGCCTACGAACACGCCGACTAACACCCCGACCAGTACACCCACCGATACCCCGACAAATACACCGACACTCACGACCACAAATACTCCGACCAATACCAACACTCCCACTAATACACCTACGAACACCCCGACCAGTACACCCACGAACACCCAGACCAATACCCCGACGTATACGCCGACGCCCACCCCCACGCAGACGAACACGGCGACGAACACCCTTTCCCCGACAAATACCAATACGGCGACCAACACGCCGACGAACACGCCAACCCTAACGCCGACGAACACGTCGACGAATACATACACTCTCACGAACACCTCCACCAGCACATCCACCAATACACCCACGAATACGGCGACGAACACTCCCTCCAATACACCCACCGACACTCCGACGAACACCTTGACCTCCACGACCACGAATACGCCGACCAATACCAATACTCCCACGAATACGCCGACGAATACCCCAACCTCTACTCCGACCAACACGCCGACGAATACCAACACCCCCACGAATACCCCGACAAGCACACCCACCAATACACCCACGAATACGCCGACGAATACCCCAACCCCCACGTCGACGAATACGCCGACGGATACCAACACTCCCACGAACACGCCAACTTCCACGTCGACTCCCACACCGACGGATACCAACACCCCAACATCCACGCCGACGAACACCCCAACATTCACGCCGACGAACACGCCAACTAAAACCAATACACCGACCAACACCCCTACGCCCACGAACACGAATACGCCCACGAACACTCCTACGCCCACACCGGTGGTGACACTGCAAAAGCAGGAATCTGAAACAATGGGCTTCCCCGGAGATCCCGTGACCTACACGCTAAACCTGAATGTGGCCTACAACTTCGTGACCGGGCTGATCGTGAATGACCCATTACCGGCTCAATGCGGTTTCGTGTCATTCGGAACCTCTCCGGCAGGCACGGCCGCAGTGACGAACGTAACGGGAGGGGTAACGGTGATGAACTGGACTCTGCCCACACTGGCTCCTGGGAACTACCAACTGACTTACGCGGTTACGATCAACGACTTCACGCAAGGAGGGCCGATGGTGAACTGCGCGGTGGGGACTTATCCAGGGTCCACTCCCAAGTCGGCGTGCGCGACGCTGATGGTGGCGGGGAACTACACGGTGAAAATCGGGGTTTACAACGAAGCGGGGGAATTGGTGAAGGAACTGCTGTTGGCGCAATATTCCCAGCCGCTGGTGAACCTGCAATTCAAGAACGGGAACGTCATCAGCGGGTTGAACACTCCGGTGACGATCTTAGACCAGAACCACGAAATCACGGTGTGGGACGGGACGAACCAGGACGGCTCCCCGGTCCCCAACGGGGATTACTACCTCAAGGTAGACAACATCGACTCATTCGGAGTGGACTCGAGTGTGGTCTTAAATGTGGACGTGAACCGGTCGCTGGAAAAAGTGACGATCGACATCTACAACGAGGCGGGGGAGATCGTGAGGACGCTGTACAGCGTGGTGGAGGACCCCCAGGGGTCGGTCATCACGGGGGTGAAGCTGTCAAGCGGGGTATTGGAGCCTGGGTCGCCGACGGACGGGAGCCTAGTCATTACGACCAACAACGGAGTGACGGCGGTATGGGACGGGCGCGGGTCCAACAAGACCATGGTTCCCAACGGCAACTACTTCATCGAGGTGCACTCCACCGACGGCAAGGGCGGGGAGACGATGATCATCACGTCGGTGTTGGTGGTGAACAACGCGAAACTGGCGGCGCCCAGGGTATGGGCGTACCCGAACCCCCTGACGGGTGGAACAAAGCTGGTGACATTCCAGGGTTCGACGGCGGGGTTGAGCCTGAGCGTGAAGATCTACGACCTAGCCGGGGAACTGGTGACGGAGCTGAGGGGTGCGGGAGGGTCCAGCCAAGCGACCTGGAACGCGGCGGGGATCGCCAGCGGACTTTACATCGCCAAGACCGAGCAAAAGGACTCAAACGATAACGTCATTGCCAGGCAGACCCTCAAGATCCTGGTGAAGCAATAAAAGAAAAAGGCCGCTTTCTGTCTCGAATCCAAGTTTGAGGGTGGCTATGACCCCTTTCCGGCGTTTTATCGGGGCGGCACAACCTTAATACCGAACGATAAAAAAACTACCGCTAAACTGGGGATTTCAACAAGATCCCAATCCAGCACTCGTTTGGTATCCTCGGAAGGATTAACTCGGGCCCTCTATGGTATAGCAGCATTTTGTCTATAATCATGAGGGGACCATACAGGGAGGGCAAGGAAACTGGGGATATAATGGCGAGTCAGACTGTCGCCTCGGGGCATGGAACCTAGTATTGCCAAGTAAACAGTGTGATTGTTGTTTTAACCCAACTGATGGTCACGCCCTTGCAGAATCCATATTCTGCACCAATGAGTCAACAAATCTCGTCCAACCCCGAATATTCGACTACTTTTCAAATAGATTTCCAGGCTAAACGATGCGAATAATATTTGCACCCTACAAGATGCCGGCAGACGAGGTAAACACTATTATTTGTTTAGAGTTAAGCCGAAAAGTAATGTGCATTCCTAGAGTTAAGAAGGTGACTTGATAACAAAAATGGCTGACTTAAACAGATATCGCGAAGAAGTTCTCGCGGAATTAACGAATGACATTCTTGCTTTTTGGATACAGAACGTTATCGATTTCGATTCAGGCGGCTTCCATGGTTCGGTGAGTGGCAAGGGCATCGCCGAACCGGCGGCGGATAAGGGTGTGGTTTTGGCGACACGCATTTTGTGGACTTTCTCGCGGGCCTATACCAGGGTGGGAAATGAGAAGTATATTCGGGCCGCCGAGTTAATGTACCGCTATCTCCGGGACCATTTCTTGGACAAGGAGCACGGGGGCGTCTTCTGGCTTGTTGACTACAAGGGAAGGCCCCTTGACACTACCAAGAAATTATATGGGCAGGCTTTTGCAATATACTCGTTTTCCGAATTTTCATACGCGTCCGGCGACCGGCAGGCCTTGGATGAAGCACAAAAATTGTTTGGGCTGGTAGAAAGACATGGAAGGGATCCTGTCGAGGGTGGTTATCTTGACGCCCTTGGAGGCGACTGGGCGCCGGTCCGGGATACCAGGCTTTCCGAGAAGGATCTCAACACCCCCAAAACCATGAACACTAACCTTCATATTCTGGAGGCATACTCGGAACTTGCCCAATATGACCCGGCGGGGCCCGTGATCGAAGCCCTGGAAAGCCTCGTGAAGGTTTTCTTGGAGAAAATCATCCTGCCCAACCGCCATTTCGGGCTTTATTTTGACATGGCGTGGAATGAAGTCTCGGGAAAGATTTCCTACGGCCATGATATCGAAGGCAGTTGGCTGTTGACCGAGGCCGCCGAAAGGACGGGCCGCGAAAAGCTGGTGAAGAAAGTCACACCTGTTGCTGTTGATATGGCCCGGACGGTCCTAGAGGAAGGCCTGGACGCCGAGGGGGCCGTTTTGAACGAAAGGGCGGCAAATGGATCCCTGAAGCCAGGCAAGGAATGGTGGATGCAGGCGGAAGCGATGGTCGGTTTTTTCAATGCTTACGAGATGACCGGAAAGGACATTTATTTCGAGAAATCATTGTCGGCATGGGAATATTGTAAAAAATATTTTTTACGACCCGGCGGAGAATGGTTTTCCGGCATCAATGATGAGGGCATGCCGGATCTTGAACGCGAGATCGCGGGCTCGTGGAAGTGTCCGTATCATACGGGAAGGGCCTGCTTGGAAATCATCGAAAGAACAGAGGGAAAGGCTTGAGGAATACATGGGATAAGTCCTCGGTGGATTAATATCGGATTTGGAAGCGAGCCGTTATTTTCAGGTAAGAAACTTTGACTTAAAACAAAATAATGCAAAAATAAGGCGTTATGGAAATTTTAAAAATGGTCGCGTGCGCCGTCCTTTGCCTGGCGGCCGGGGGGATCGGTAGCGTTTTCACAAGACGCAAAATACCGGGTTGGTACAAAGATCTGAAGAAACCATCTTTCAACCCTCCCAATTGGTTGTTCGGACCTGTTTGGACCCTGCTTTACCTGCTCATGGGCGGGGCCCTCTACCGGATCTGGAGCCTCCCAGATTATGTGGCGGGCCGCAACACGGCCCTGGCTTTCTTTTTCATCCAGCTTTTCCTGAACGCTTTTTGGAGCTACGTCTTTTTCGGGATGCAGGCCCTTTGGCAGGCCTTTCGTGAACTTCTGGCCCTTTGGGCTTTCATCGCCTTGACGATCATGCAATTCCAGCGCCTGGATCCTCCCGCCGCCTGGCTTCTCGCCCCCTACCTGGCCTGGGTTAGCTTCGCGGGCCTCCTAAACTTTGCTATCGCGAAGTTGAATCCTGAAACTGAATAAGGTTTCAGCACAGGATTAAACCAGTTTTATTCCCAATTCTCCGTATCCTTGCGCAAATCGTCCCACAAAATAAGCGGGACCCCGGACAATAAAAAAAGCCCCGCATAGGACGGGGCTTTTGGTTAATTACTTTTTCATTAAGGCTTTTACTCGGACTTTTCCTCCGTTTTCCCCTTTTCTTTCATCATCCCTTTTCCTTCCATGCTATCGGAACCCGGCATCGCGTCCTTGCGATTCATCATTCCGGGGCCTCCCGCCGGGCATTGGCCGTTCATCATGCCGGGAGACCACATCCCATGCCGGTGCCATCCACCTCCGGCCCAAGGTCGCTGCTCTGAATAACCGCAAGCCGTGCCATGGCAATGGCGGCAACAGGCGGTCGCGGCCAGGCAAACGGGTCCCATCAGGGAAACCGCGATAATGATCCAGGCGATCACACGGCCAATGGTCTTCGTATGATCCTTTTCCTTCTCGGCCAAGGTTAAAACCCAATAGCCAACCGCTAAACTGATTAAATAAGCCACAATCCGATGCGTAATTATTTATCCTCCCTCATTTCGAAAAACTGAGCTTCAAGGTTTTAGACGCGCAACGGCATAGTAATAGGCCTCACATTCTGGTAATTATTATCTTACGTCAATCAAGGGAATCGGTGCTATACGGGCTTTTAGCCGGCAATACCCGGGCGGGTGAATGAAGGGATGGATTTGGTCTAAAAGCTGCCGAAAAAGATTCTTGCAAACGCTTTCTTATCCTCTGCGAAAAAACCTGTTTTGACGGCTATCAATTTGCGGGACCGGGAAACTGGTGGTAGCATCAACCTGTTTGTTAAAGGCCCGGCCGGTCTTTGGAGCCGGGGAGAGCCGTTTTTCGATCACGCCACCGTTTTTTGCGGGGCAAAAATTAAGGAGACTTCCCATGCTGGATTTCGAGTTTCAAACCCAAACCCGCCTCATTTTCGGAAAGGACGCCCTCTCTAAACTTCCGGCCGAGCTTTCCAAATTCGGCCCCAAGGTATTGATGGTCACGGGTGGGAAAAGCGTTCACGCCTCGGGATTGTACGACCGCGTACAGAAAGAGCTCCGGAAGGCTGGGAAAAAGGTTTTCGAGGTGAAGGGCGTGAAGCCCAATCCGCGCGTGGACATCGTGCGCGAGGGAATAGCCATCTGTAAAAAAGAAAAAGTGGACTTGGTGCTGGGAGTGGGGGGAGGAAGTACCATCGACACAGCCAAGGGAATAGCGGTGGGGGCCCTTTACGACGGGGATGTTTGGGACCTGTACCAGTACAAGGTTCCAGCCACCCAGGCCCTTCCAATCGGCTGCGTTCTTACCCTGGCCGCCACCGGCACGGAAATGAACGGCAACTCGGTTGTCTCAAACCCGGAAACCGGCGAGAAACTCGGGCTGGTCACGCCCTTGATCCTCCAGCCGCGGTTTTCCATCCTGGACCCGCAGAACACCTTCACGGTCCCGCCCGACCAGACCGCCAACGGCCTGGTGGACATCATGGTGCATGTGTTCGAGCAGTACTTCAGCCACATCGAGGAAACCCCCCTGCAGGACCGCATGGCCGAGGCGGTCCTGACCACCGTCATCGAGAATGCGCCCAAGGTGCTCCGCAACCCCAAGGATTACGACGCCAGGGCCAATATCCTCTGGTGCGGGACCATGGCCTTGAACAACCTGCTGGGCCTGGGCAAGCAGGGCGACTGGGCCACCCACGGGATCGAGCACGAGCTTTCCGCGGCCTATGACATTGCGCACGGGGCCGGCCTGTCCATCCTTTCGCCCCAGTGGATGAAGCACGTGCTGGACTCGGGTCCCGGCAAATTCAAGCAATTTGCGGTCCGGGTCTGGGGCGTGGAAGAGGACGGCAAGAACGACAAGGAAATAGCCCTGGAGGGGATCGAACGCACCAAGAAATTCTTCAAGTCCATCGGCGCCCCCGTTTCGCTTAAGGACGCGGGCATCGACGACAAGCGCATTCCCGAGATGGCCAAAAAATCCGTCCGCAACGGCCCCCTGGGGGCTTACAAAAAACTGGAAGCCAAGGACGTGGAAGCCATCCTGCGGGCCTGTTTATAGTTTGAAAGCATAAAAAGGAGGACGCCATGCTGGTACTCATCGTCCATGTGAGCGTAAAGAAGGACCGAGTTGAGGACTTCAAGAGGGCCATCCTGGAAAACGCCAAGGCGAGCCAGGAAGAACCGGGGATCGCCCGGTTTGAAGTGGTGCAGGGCGATGAAGACCCGACCAAATTCGTTTTGATCGAGACTTACAAAAGCAAGGAAGCGCATGCGGCCCACCGGGAAACGCCTCACTACCTCAAGTTCCGCGACGGGGTGGAATCCATGATGGCCGAGCCCCGAAAGGGAGTGAAATACAAAAGCCTGTTCCCCGACGCGGCTGGTGGGTGATTGGATGACAACTTCCTTTGAGGTGACGATGCCGGGGAAGGTCCTTTTCGGTTCCGGAACCATCTCGCAATTGGGCGCGGAAACGAGACCCTTCGCCTCGAAGGTCCTGCTGGTTTGCGGTTCCAATCCGGTCCGGGCCCGGGACGCCCTGGAATCGCTCCGGCGCTCCGGCGTCGAAACGGTATCCATGCCGGTTCGGGGTGAACCTACACTCGACGAGGTTCGGGATGGCGCTAAGCTATCCAGGGAAAACAAATGCCAGGGCGTCGTAGCCGTGGGCGGAGGAAGCGTCTTGGATGCGGGCAAGGCCATCGCCGCCATGGCGGCCAACCCGGGTGACCTGCTGGATTACCTGGAAGTCATCGGCGGGGGAAAAGTTCTGCCCCAAGCGCCCCTATTTTTCGCGGCCGTTCCCACCACCGCGGGGACCGGCACAGAAGCCACCCGGAACGCGGTGCTAACCTCCCCAACGCACAAAGTCAAAGTAAGCCTCCGGCATTCCTGGATGGTGCCGAAAGTAGCGGTGCTGGACCCCCGGTTGACCCTCACGGTTCCGCCCGGAGTCACGGCCACCACCGGCATGGATGCCCTGTGCCAGCTCATTGAATCCTTCACCTGCAAGACACCCAACCCCTTCACCGATTCCCTCTGCCGGGAGGGCATGGCCCGGGCGGTCCGGGCGCTTCCCAAGGCTTTCCGGGACGGCTCCGACCTGGAAGCGAGGGAAGACATGGTCCTGGCCAGCCATTTCAGCGGCATCGCGCTCGCCAACGCCAAGCTCGGGGCGGTTCACGGTTTCGCCGCGTCCCTGGGCGGCATGTATGGGGCGGCGCACGGGGCGATCTGCGCGGCCTTGCTTCCGGCCGTGACGGCTGCGAACTTGAGGGCCATGGGCCAAAGGGAGCCCGGCCATCCCGCCCTGCGGCGATACCAGGAAGCGGCGGTCATTCTCACGGGAGACTCGAAGGCAAGACCGGAGGACGGGGTGGAAGCTTGTGAAAGACTGCGGAAGGAATTAGAAATACCCCCTCTTTCCGAATTGGGCGTGAAAAAAGAGGATTTCGACTTGATCTGTGAAAAAGCCTCCAAGGCCTCCAGTATGAAGGGCAACCCAATGGAACTGACCCTGGGGGAACTCAAGGGCATCCTCGAAAAGGCTTTTTGACCCCATAAAATCTTTTGGGTGGACGACGGAAGCACGGATAAAATGAATGAGATTCAGGTTATCCTGGTTTTTAGCGGGTAGATTGGCCGCTGGGAGTAAACATGTTTATTGAAGTCCATTTTCGCAACGCCAGCCCGGATGGATTGAGAAAATTCATCGAATCCGTCAAGTGCCCGGTTGACGATATCCAACCTTCCTTTGACTCCTACCACTCCGGCCAAGGTGGACTCCATATCCTCCGGTACATCACCTGCTGTACGGACCTCAACCACCTTCTCAAGCGTAAGGTTTCAGCCCTCCACTCCGATGTGAAATACGAGGAAGGGATGGACTGAGTTTTCGGCCTTCCAAAGCCCGGATTTCCAATTTTCTCAAGCCGATAGTTCAAAATCCCCTCCCGCCAAAAACCGACCGCTTTTTGTTTTCAGGTTCTTAAAGCCCATCCGTGGTAAAGTAAACCCGCACAGTTGGCTTTTTCGGCGTTTCCAAAACGTAACGGAAGCATTAAACCACTCAGGGGGAAAACATGGGACGGTCCAAAATCCTGGTTCTATCACTCGTTTTATTGGGCTTGGCCGGCGGTGTGGCGGCCGCGGATTACCTGGCCGGATACAAGATCCTCAAGAGAGCGCTGGTTCCGGGCGACTTGGGATGGGATTACCTGACACTCGACAGCCAGGCCCGAAAGCTTTACGTGAGCCATGACACGGTGGTCCAGGTCCTGGACGCCGACAGCCTGAATGTGATCGGCCAGATCCGGGGCCTCCAACACTGCCATGGGATCGCTCTCGCGCTCGAATTTGGCCGGGGTTTCATCACCAGCGGGGAAGACGGCACTGTCGTGGTTTTCGACCTGACGACCCTGAAGCCCGTCGGGAAAGTGCCGGCCCAGAAGGGCGCGGACGGGATATTGTACGACCCGGCCACCAGCCGGGTTTTTTCCTTCAACGGCGAACCCGCCAACACCACGGTCATCGGCGCCAGGACCCTGAAGGTGGTTAAGACGCTGGATTTGGGCGGGAAACCCGAGTCGGCCGCCTCCGACGGGAAAGGCAGGGTTTACGACTGTATCGAGGACAAGGACGAAGTGGCTGTGATCGATTCCAAGGGGCTCAAGGTCATCCAACGCTGGCCGACCTCGCCGGGCAAGTCCCCGGCTGGGATGGCCATCGACACGGCCAACCACCGCCTTTTCATCGGGTGCCGGAACGAGCTGATGGTGATCATGGACTCCGCCAGCGGGAAAGTGCTCAAGACCCTTCCGATCGGGAAACGCGTGGACGCGACCGCCTACGACCCCGTCCGGGGAATCATCTTCAATTCCTGCGGGGAGGGGACCTTGAGCGTGATCCACGCCGAAGCGCTCGACCGCTATTGGGTGGTGGAGAACGCGAAAACCGAACCGGGCGCGCGGACCATGGCCCTGGACCTCAAAACCGGCCATGTTTTCCTGGACACGGCTGAAACCCTGCCGCCGGCAACACCCACGGCGGACAATCCAAAACCCAGGCCCAGAATCCTGCCCGACACCTTTCACCTGTTGGTGATGGGGCTGTAACCGGGCTAATCCTTTCCTATAAGCACAAAATCCAATTCGAATCGGCAAAGCCTGTCTCCCGTTTTTCTTTTGGAACCTGCCTGTTATGATGCTTCTCCATCCTATTGCCGATTACCACGGCGGAAAGGTTTCCCAAATGCCAAGCCTCAAGAAAGCCCCGCCGGTGTTTATTGCCGCGGACAAGAAACGCGCCGAACTCAGGAACGAGGTCCAACATTGGAGCAGGTCCAAGAAACTGGCCGCATTTTCCCGGGGCGGGGCGAGAGTGCAACAGGCCTTCCGGAAATGTCCCCGCTCCATGTGGACCTATACGGCCAAGAAGGACAACTGGTGCGTCAATGAGGTGCTTTGGCACCTGGCCGACCAGGAGGCCAATGTTTACCTGCGATTACGTACGGCTTTGGCTGAAAACGGGCCGGCCGTGATCGCCTGGGACCACTCGAAATGGGCCATTGCGACCCTTTACTCCAAGGCCGATCCCCAACAGGCCCTGGGTCTGATCCAAATCCTCCGGAAGGCCAACGCCGACCTAATCAAAAGAATCGGGCCTAAAGCCTGGACCAAGCGCTTCAAGCACCCGGAATTCGGCGCCCGGACGGTGGAATACACGGTGGGAATGAATATCTGGCATGTCGAGCACCACATCGGCCAAATGGGGAGACGGCTTCGGGAATGGAAGGGCCGTTGAGTATGGAAGAGCCCGGGAAACCCGACTGGATCGATTGGGTGGTCAAGGCCGCCGCGTTTTTCGGCGCCAACCCCGTCCGCCTGCGTTGGAAGCTCCTCTCCTGGCGGGATTCCATGGGGAGGGCGAAAAACCGCGGGCAATCCACGGTCGAGCACATCACCTACGAGCATAAGGTCTGTCCCCATTGCGGGAGCCTGCAGGACAAGGGCCGCAAGGTTTGCTCCGACTGCGGCAAGGGACTCTCCCCCCGTTTCTGGGAAATCCTGAGGCGCCTGGGCTTCACCCTCCCGAAATTCGGCTCCGTCACCGGCCTCATCACCGCGGTATGCGTGGCGGCCTACGTCCGCCTGGTGGTTTACCAGGGCGGCGGGGGATTGATGTCCTTTGACATCGATACCCTCATGCGGTTCGGCGCCCATTACCCACCTTATGTGTGGGCGGGCCAATGGTGGCGCCTTTCCACCGCCATCCTCCTGCACGCGGGGCTATGGCACATCCTCTTCAATCTCATGGCCCTCCAGCAGATCGGGCCGACTCTAGAGGAAATCTTCGGTAGGGGTCGGATTCTCTTCTACTTCATGGTGACGGGAATTTTAGCCAATGTGGGAAGTGAAATCCTGGGCCTCCACGCCCCGGCCATCGGGGCTTCGGGAGCCCTGATGGGCTTGATGGGCCTGGCCGCGGGATGGGGCCAGAAGGACGGGTCTCCTATGGGCCGCAATGTCCGGGACCTGATGGTAAAGTGGACACTCTATACCATTGTTTTTGGTTTCATGATTGGCGCGGATAACGGCGCCCATATCTCCGGTTTTGTTTGCGGGGGCGTCATCGGCCTGATCGCGAAACCCAGTTATTCCTGGAGCCACCACAACAGCCTTTGGGTCAAGATCCAAACCTTCCTGGGAGCGGTTCTTTTCGCGGGCACGGCACTTTTGGTGTTTTTCCCACCCGTAGGGTAAGCCGAAATTCAGCAGGGACCCGGCTATTCCAATGGGTTTGAACGACACCCTGACGCAAGAACTTCGTCTAATACCTGGCAAATTCATGGGCCGGGGTCAGGGGTATAATGGGATGGACGCGTAAAATACCCTCCGAAACCAAAAGGGGTGCCGCCATCGAAGAGAAAGACCTCATCCTTGAAATCCTCGCGGGGAATCGGGACCTCTACGCGGAATTGGTGGAGCGCCACGGGAAAAACCTATTCCAGCTCTGCCTGGCAGTGCTCGGCGATCCCCATGAGGCAGAGGAGGCCGCCCAGGTGGCTTTCATCAAGGCATACCGGGGCCTTTCTTCTTATAAAGGGGCTTCTTCCTTCCGCACCTGGATCACCCGTATCGGTTTGAACCAATGCAAGGACATGATCCGCAAGAAAAAACGAAGGCATATCCTTTCGCTGGAAGGCCTTTTGGAGGGTGGGAAATCCTTATCCGCTTTATCGGTGGAAAACCCTCAGGAGACCCCCGACCCCCTGCCTCACGTCACCGAAAGGATGCTGGGGGCCTTGAGTGAGGGCGAAAGAAGAGTCATCCGGCTGATGCTGGATAAGGGAAAACTCTCCTACGGGCAGATCGCGGGGGAACTGGGGCTGAGCCTGGACGGGGTCAAGGGCCGCTTAAAAAGGGCCAGAATGAAGCTTCAACACTTTTTGGAAGAACCTTCGTCTAATGGGGGCTGATGGGGATACCGGAGAGGTTTCCGGGTCCGGCTTCAGCAATGGAGAAGACCATGTTGCATGAGGAAATACTAGGGAAAGCCGGGGAATTTCGGCGCGGGGAATTGAAAGCCCCCGAGAGCGCGGCGGTGCGTCGCCACCTGGAGGCTTGCGCCGATTGCCGGGCCTTGGTGGAACGGTGGTCCGACGCGCCCCTTCCCCTTGGTTTCAACCAGCGGGTTATGTCCCGGTTGCCGGGGCTTCCGGCACGACGAGCCATTTTTTGGCGTGGTCTTTTGGCCCCCCTGGCGGGAACCGCTGTCGCGGCGTTCCTGATTCTCGCGGCCTTCTGGCACCCGGAACGTTCCTGGGTGAATTCGGACAAGTCCTTCGCCTGGACCGATTCCGGCCGCGGGTCCGCGAATCAAAACCAATCTTTCAGACCGTAAAGGAAATCCTATGAGTAAATACTTCGTTTTCTTAATTCTAGGCCTGATGGTGGGCCTAGCCGCCGGTTCTTGGACCATGCGGGTTTATTACGACCGCACCCTGGGGTCTTGGAACCCCGCCGACCGTCTCTTGGCGCAGTTGGACCAGGACCTGAAACTCACCCCAGACCAACGCCTCAAGGTGGCGGATATTTTGGCCGCGCAAAAGGACCGTATGGAAGAATTGCGCCGGCAGTGGAAATTCCAGGTGGGCACCCTGGACCGGCAGGGGGAAGACGCCATCGCGAGGATCTTGACGCCAGAGCAGGCCGACCAGTTCACGAAAATCAACGACCGCATCCACGGCCGTATGGACCGTTTCCTCTGGACCACCGAATCCGGCCCGACCGCCATTGCCGTAGGTCCCTCCGGGAAATAGGGAAAACCCTCAAGTAATCCTGGCATTTTTTAAGATTTTTACCGTGCCGATGACACTTCGAGGATTTGCTTCGTCTAATTGGCGCTGTTGATAGAACGTGTTTTTCATCTTAATGGAGGTGTGTTATGAAAAAAATTCTCATGGGAGCGGTCCTGGCCTGGGCGCTGGTTTCCCTCGCGGGGGCGGCGACCCTGCAGGATTGGACCGTTTTGAAAACCGGAAAGACCGCGGGGATCTTCACGGATAAGGACGGTTCAACCGTCAAAGTGGAGAAAGCCCAGGGCCCCGAAGGGGAAGAAGCCCTGAAGATCACTTGCAACCTGGTGAAATGGGGCGGCGCCTGGACCGTGGCCGAAGGGGACCTGACCGGCGCGGCCGCTATCTCCTTCAAGGCCAAGACCCTGACACCCGGACTGGTCATGGTGGGGCTTTCGGACGACCAAAAAACGCAGTTCATCACCAAAGTGCGCGTCACCTCCGCGGATTGGACCGATTTCATCATCCCGCTTTCACTGTTCAAAAAGACGCCCTGGCCCATGCCGGACGCGCCCAAGGACGCCAAGATCCGCTGGAACAAGATCGTATCCATGGTGTTCCAACCGCAAGTCCACGGGGCCAGTTCTTACCTGATCGGCCCCGTTTCGTCCGTCAAGGGCAAGGTCGAGGCCGCCACGGGAATCGCACCCGCCAACGCCAAGTCCCTGGTGGTCCAGGACTTCACCATGCTGGAAAAAAGCGCCTACGGGTCCTTCACGGACGACAAGAAGGGGACTATGGTCAAGCTGGCCGTGAAAAAGGATCCCGACGCCGACGGGAAGAAGGTCCTGGAGTACAACTACTCATTCAAGGTCGGGGGCTGGTGCGGCGGATGGTTCCGGGCCGGGGATGCCTGGGAAGGGCAGGATTGGACCGGCGCGAAGCAGGTGGCCATCAAGGTCAAATCGGATGAGCCCATCGCCTTGCAATTCGGGTTCAACGACGCCAACCAGAACGCTTATTTCGGGGCGGTGCCCTCCACCCGGGGGACCGGATGGGAAACGGTCAAGTTGGACTTCAAGGACATCATCTTGAACCCCTATTACCAGCCGACAGATGCCAAGAAGGGGGCGAAGCAGGACTTGTCCCGTATCGAGACTTTCAACCTCGCCCCGGTGACGCCGGGAGCCCATAGTTTCCAAGTCGGGGAAATCACCATCGAGAAATAATTCATCATGAAATTAAAACCCCGGGTTCACACCGAATCCGGGGTTTTTTTATTTCAAACCCGAAAGGAGGTACAATATGGCCTCTTCTTGGTTTTACATGCATCATTTAAGGAAGCGTCGGTTCCGGTATTTTTCTTGCCCCGGCCAAGAATAAAGGAGTTCTTTGGACATTCCTTTGAAAATAAATTATCCCGCATATTTCCTGATTTTTTCCGCCACAAACGCGCTTTTGTCTTATACATCCTTTCAGATTGAAACCAAGCTGTGGATTGGCCTCATTGGCTTTGCGGTCCCTTTTTTCTTCGGGCTTTTGACGACCCTGAGAAAGTCTTCAGAGAGTGTTGATTTTTGCTCCAAGGAATGGATGACTTCTATTCCTGGATGGGCCTGGGTCGTCATCATCGTTTTGGCTCTTCCGATGAGGTTTTATTGCCTTTTCAACTCGAACTGGCTGGTTTCAGACGAGGGAGTTTTTGGATTTTTGTCCCTGGAACTCAGCCGGAAATGGAACTGGCATTTAGTTTATTCCGCTCATGGCCAGATTCCGCCCCTTTTCAATTGGCTGCTCGCCCTCTATTTCAAGCTGGTTACTCCAACGATCCTTTCTATGCGATTTTTCATATTTACGCTTTCCCTTCTGTCCTTGATTTCCTTTTACCTCACCGCAAATCTCTTCTTCCGGAAAACCCTTTCGTTCTTGTGCTTTTCTTTATTCTGTTTCGGGTTTTGGCCTCTTTTTACTTTTAAGTTTGTTTATTACTTTTCCGCGGCTCTTTTATTCCAAATACTGGCCTTTTGGGCGCTGGGATCATGCCTTCGTTCCAATCCCGCTTCAATTGGCTTCGCACTATTGCTCAGTATTTTATTGGGCTTGGGTTTGTGGGTCTCCATTTCCTGGCCGTTGCTTTTGTTGATGGTCATTGTGCCTTTTGTCTTGAAACGGAAGGCATTTTTTCTTGAGCACGGGTTTTGGGTTTCCCTCAGCCCTTTGGGTCTTTTCCTCGGGGTGTTTTTGGCCTGCTTATTTTTTGAAAACAACCTCCAACATATCCGTTGGCTTTTAGTGAACGAATCAACGACAAATGTCTATGGACGATTGCCAAGCCTGTTTTCAAATTGGACGACACTTTTCTGGGAAGGGCATCCTCACAATTCGCTCGGGCCGTCCTGGGGAGGGATTCTGAACCCCCTCGAGGGAGCGGCCTGTTTATTAGGAATCCTGGAATTGATCAAATATAGAAAAAACAGATTTTCCCAATGGTTGATGGCTGCGGCGATGGTATTTGCTATTCCGGGCTTGTTAACCAACAATTATGAGTCTTTCCATAATCACCTTCTTCTGCCCGTTCTCATTGGAGTATGTGCTTTGGGAATCCAAGCTGTGCTTTTGGAACTGCCTAAGCCTTTTAGATGGATCCTGCTTTTGATTTTTTTTCTATTCTCCGCGTCCCTTAATGCTTTTCATATCCTTCAATCCGACAATCCGGCTGTTTATTCGGAGGATGTTTGCCAGCGAGCCTACCGAATATTAAACCACCATGCCAAAACCTTTGGGCCGGGCTTGGTTTTTCAGGATATGGACTTGAATATGGATGACCAAACACTGACCCTGGCGTCGTATCACTGGAATGCCGCTCAAAATCAAAAGTTGGATCCTTTCCGCGTTCACTGGTCCGCTGTAATCGTTAATTCAAATTATAAATATTTTTTATCCCGTCGTTTCCCCGATATCCAGTGGTATTCGCTGGGCCCGGACGCTGTTTGGAACCTAGGAGGCCTTCTGTTGGCGATCATTCCCCAGACCCGTTCTAATGAAGGTGACATGCGGGAGTGGAATTTGTTCAATCTCAAATTACACGGCGTCACAACGCGATTCTTCTTCGACCATAGTGCATCTCAAACAAAATCTATTTTTTCCCAACTTTTGGAATTGGAGGACCAGGCCGGGAAAGACCCATTTTTGGAATCTATTTTTTGCGAGAAGGTCATTTTCTATCTGCGGAATTCCGAGAATCCCCTCAACTTGTTGCCCTGGATTCAAAAAGCTGTCCAAAAGGGATATCCCGCGCCCCACCTTTTGGTGGCGGAAGGGCTTCTCCTTCAAGCGTTGGGAAATCATAGCCAGGCCAAAGCCGCCTTCCAAAAGGCGGTCCAATGCCCTTTGAATGACACCCGGGCCAAAGATTTACTGGCGGCATTAAGCCGTTAAAATCAGGATTGTTGCAGGTGTTTTCGGGCTTAACTTTAATTGAATGACACTTATTGCGAAATCCTCGTCTAATGAAGCGCTAAACCTTTTCATCAACAACTCCCAACACCAGGAGTATCCATCATGAAAAAAATCCTTTTGCGGGCGGCCGGGTTGTGCTTATTGGCAACCCTGGCCGAAAGCTGCATGCACGGCTCGGTCCGGATGAACGCGGCCCCCACTTCCCTGGTGTCCCTCCGGGTCCAGGGAAACCATTTTGTGGATGCGAACGGAAACACGGTGGTCCTCAAGGGCCTGAACCTCTGCTATCCCTCCATCCTCCAGCGGGAAGGCCATTGGTCGGAGGATTACTTCAAACAAGCCGCGTCCTGGGGCGCGCGGCTGGTACGCGTTCCCATCGATCCGGGCAGTTACAGGAAAATCGGCAAGGAAAAGTACCTGGCCGTGCTCGACCAGGCGGTGGAATGGTCGAAATCACAGGGGATGTACGTGATGGTCGATTGGCATTCCATCGGCAATCCTATTTCCGGGATTTTCCAGGAACCATGGCAGGAAGAAATGCGGACAACCTTGCCGGAAATGAAGGAATTCTGGGCCGCGGTCGCGGACCGGTATAAGGACGAGCCGGCCGTGGCCTTTTACGAGATTTTCAACGAGCCGGCCGCCATGGATTGGAAAGGCGGGCATTTGGCCTGGTCCCAATGGAGGGACATGGCGGACGGGATCATCGACGTCCTATACGCCCACAATCCCCGGGCCATCCCCGTGGTGGGGGGCCTCCAATGGGCCTACGACCTGAAAGGCGCCGCCGCCGAGCCGCTGCGAAACCGGGGGATCGCATTCGCGGCCCACCCCTATCCCGGCCACGCGCCCAAGGCGGTTTGGGAGGAAACCTGGGAAAAGGATTTTGGGTACCTGGCCAAGGATTATCCGGTGATATTGACCGAGTTCGGCTTCGACCCCCATGACACGGTGATGCCGAGCGTCTATCAGGCCGATACGGATTATGGCCGCCGCATCCTGGCCTTCGCGAAAGAAAGGGGCATGTCCTGGACGGCGTTCGTTTTCTACAACGGCCCGGGTTGGCCCATGCCGCTCTTCAAGGACTGGAACTATACTCCCACCGAATCAGGATCTTTTTTCAAGGAGATGCTGAACCAGTAGCGCCATCGCTTAAAAGGGGACCAGCGCTTTTATTGACTCGAAAGGTATCCCGCGCAGAACACAAGCGCAGCGGTTTCGGAGGTTTCCCCCTCGTTGGAGGCCCAGGAGCCGTTCGTGTTGTTGGCGTCCACGAAACACTTGGCGGGCGGAGTGCCTCGGTTGATGACGGAAACCAACAGGGTATCGGCTCCCGTGGGATATTCATTGGGTCCGCCTGAAACCCAGCCAGGCATGAGTTTCCCATAGTCATGGCTGGTCCAGTGCCAGGGATGCGCCGTGGAGCGGGTCCCATGGCCAGTGACGAAGGAAAAGCCCAGGCTGTTCTCGCCCAACAGCCAGTCCATTTGCCTCAGGGCCGCCTCGCGGTACAGGGCGTTGCCCGTGGCCTCGAAACCAAAAAGAAGCAGGTTGGCCTTGTCCAAAAGGTTTTCGTTGGATTCCCACCAATACTCGTTTGCCGCCTGGACCACGCCGTAGCCGTTAGCCTGGGACGCCTTTACCAGGCTGTCGCAAGCCTCGGCAAGCGCCTTTTGGATCCCCTCCTTCAAGGGAGCCGGTGCCTTCGGGTCAAAACACAGGGCCATGTAGCCGAAAAACTGGGGTTCCATCCAACTGCCCTGTTTGAGATTTCCCAACGGTGCCTCCTTCCCGAAACGTTCCAGCAATTGGGGGTCCCCGGTCACCCGGGCCATTTCCCCCAGGGCCCAGATTTTTTCCTGGGAAGGATCCGTGTCCAGGTAGTCGGTATCGCGCTCGACCACGTTCGGGTTTTGCTCCAGCCATTTCCATGCTTTGTTGGCGGCCGCGAGGCACTTGCGAGCGTAGGCGGGGTCGGCCTCGCGGAAGGCCCGGGAGGCCAGGCACAGGGTCCCCACGAAGTCGGCCGCGTCGATGGTTCCGGGTTTCTTGTAGTACCGGGGAAAAGGGTCCTTTTCCGGCACGGTCCCGACGCAAAAGTGGTCTTCCGCGTCCACCTTGTGCAGGACGCTTCCGTCGGGCCTTTGCATCTTGAGCATCCAGTCCAAGCCCCACCTGGCCTGGTTGAGCAGGTCGGACATTCCATTGGAGGACTCCGGGATATTGATCTTCAAGCCGGCCATCTGTTTTTCCTTGAACTCGTAAAGCCACAGTATCCAGGAACAGCTGAGGCCCTCCTCCAGCACCCACTTGCCGTAATCGTCCGCGTTATGCCACCCGCCGGTTAGGTCTAGGACCTTGCCGTCCTCGTGGGACGGCGCGTCCTTCAGGTGGCAGGGCGGATGCTTGATGCCGGTCACGGGATCGTCAATGGCGGTGCCGCAACGGATGACGTAAAAGGACCGCAGGGCGTCCTTGAAGAGTGGAAGATAGACCGAGGGGCCGACCTCGAAGGGCTGGGACTTGAGGCCGCCCACTTCCACGGTGTAACGGCCCGGACGGGTCAGGCCCGAAAAATCCACCTGGAAGACCTTCTCGCCCGTGGAGGGCGTGTCGTCCACCGCGTCCATGCGCAGGGTTCCGGTATAGGCTGTCTTGCCCGCCTCGTCCAGGATCTTGAAACGGTCGCCCAGTTGGGGGCCGCCCTGGAATTGGGTGAGGGCGAAATATTTTTCAGCGTCCGGCAGGTAGCCCTGCTGGTTGACCTTGGGTTCCTTGAGGATGGGATTGGCCTCGGGTGGCTTCAGGCTCGCCTCGGCCTTCTTGTAAAACTCGATGCCGTCCACGCAGATATAGCCCTTGGAACCGGCCGAGCCTCCCGCGGACCATTGGACGCCGGTGACCTGGGTGGGGTCCCAGGGTTTGTGGGTGCCCCAGGTCTGGACCAACTGGGAAAAGGGAAGCTCGTACAATTTCCATTCGGGGGTGAACTCGATAGGGAAGCTGTAGTGGTTGTACTCAGCGCTGGTGGAAGTGAGGGGGACCTGGCAGTTCCAAAAGCCCTCCCCCTTGGCAAAAAACCGAACCCCCTCGTATTCCGAGAGGTCGGTGGCCTTGAAAGTGGTGTTCATGCCGGCGTAGGGATACTGGATCCCGGTTTTGAGCTCGTATTCCACCTTGGCGCAACGGGCGGACTGGTACCCCCCCTCAGTAAAGGCGAAGGGCTTCGGGAGGATGGTGGAGTATTGGTCGCACCAGGAGGACCAGACCCCTCCCAGGGGATTGGAATTGGCCGTGCCCTGGCAGTCGTCCACCAAAAGGGAGGCGGGGGAGGGTCGGGTTAAGAACAATAGGGGAATGGAAATAAACAAAAAATTTCTAAACAGGAAATGAAAACGCATTAATGGACCTCCTGGAATGAGGGCGGTTTCATGAACTATGGACATCGCCTATTAGACGGTAATTTGAGTCGTAGGTGTCGGGAAATTTTTCCGGGGATTCAACCGCGGCCACGCTTTAAAAATGCCCTTCTTCCCTTGCTTGCCGGGGCGTCCCCTCATTATGATGCCTCTCATTCAATCCCTGCCGTAAAGCCGTTAAGGTAATCCCATTCTTTCGGACCGGGGGAGGGTTCATGGCCGGATTGGCCGATCAAGAAACCAATAACACACTGGATACCGCGGGCGTCGCGGCCGGCATCCGCCGGCGGGTCCTGGAACACACCCTCCGCAACAACGGGGGTTACCTGAGCCAGGCCTGCTCCTCGGCCGAGATCCTCGCCACGCTTTACACCCGCGTCATGAAATTGGGTCCTGTGCCTGTCCCCATCAAACCCGCCCCCTTCGCGGGCGTGCCTGGCGACGGCAATCCCGATTACCGCCGGGGCGACTTCTACAACGGCCCGAAAGGGAAGGATCTGGACCGGTTCATCCTTTCCCCCACCCACTATTCCCTCGTGCTTTACGCCACGCTGGTGGAGACCCGCCGCATGGACGAGGAGGGTTTCAAGGATTTCAACAAGGACGGCGGCATCCTGGAGATGATCGGCGCCGAGCATTCCCCCGGCATGGAAGTCATGACCGGCTCCCTCGGCCAGGGCATCAGCCAGGCCGCGGGCATCGCCTTGGCCCGACGGCTCAAGGGCGACACCGGCAAGGTCTGGGTCTTCATGTCCGACGGCGAGCTCCAGCCGGGCCAGGTCTGGGAAGCCCTGCAAACCATGAGCTATTACAAGCTGGACAACATGGGAATCTACGTGGATGTGAACGGCCAGCAATGCGACGGAAAAACTTCCGACGTCATGGGTTTGGAACCCCTCCAGGCGCGCTTCGAGGCCTTCGGCTGCGCCGCCTACCGGGTCAACGGCCATGAACCCTCGCAACTGGCCGCCCCCGCCCTGGCGCCCCATCCGGGCAAGCCCCTGGTGGTGCTTTGCGACACGATCCCCTGGAAGGGCATGGACCCCTTGAAGAGCCGGGCCCCTAAATTCCATTACATGCGCTTCAACAGCCCCGGGGAGCGAAAGACCTACGAGGAATACCTCAAGACCCTGCCGGGAGGGGGCTGACCATGGAAATCCTCTCCCGGGTGCACGCCAAGAAACTGGTGGAATGGGCTTTCGACAAGCCCGAGGTGGTGGTGTTTTCGGCTGACCTGACCTCCTCCAGCGAGGCGGACCTGTTCAAGAACGCCTATCCCCAGCGGTTCTTCTCACTCGGCATCGCCGAGCAGAACATGATGAGCTTCGCGGGCGGCATGGCCCGGGAAGGCTTTGTGCCCCTCGTGCACACCTTCGCGGTCTTCATCTACCGGCGCGCCTACGACCAAGTGGCCATATCCATTGCCTATCCCAACCTGCCGGTCAAGATGTTTGGGTTCCTGCCGGGCATCCTTTCCCCAGGCGGTGCCACCCACCAAGCCATCGAGGATATTTCACTCATGCGGTCCCTGCCGAACATGACGGTGCTGGAGGTGGGGGACGCCACGGAGGCGGAGTCGGTCCTGGAAACGGCCTACCGCGTGCCGGGCCCCGTTTACGTGAGGGCCCTTCGGGGGGAAGTGCCCCGCCTTTTCAACGCCTCGGAACCCATGGTGCTGAACAAGGCGAGGCGCCTGAGCACGGGCCAGGACCTCGCGCTCTTCACCTCCGGCATCTGCACCGAGGAAGCGTGCAAAGCCGTCGAGGTGTTGAAGGCCAAGGGGGTGTCCATCGAGCACCTTCATGTTTCCACCCTGAAACCCTTCACGGACCCCCAGGTCGTGGAGGCCCTATCCAAAGTAAAACTGGGCGCCATCACCCTGGAAAACCACACGATCATCGGCGGGCTGGGCACCTCGGTGGCCGAGGTCATCGCCGAAAAGGGGCTTAAATGCAAACTGGTCCGCATGGGCATCCAGGACCGGTTCCTCCACGGCGCCAGCCGGCCCACCCTGGCGAAAGAAAATAAGATGGACGGCTTGTTTTTGGTCCGGGAAATTGAAAGTATTACGGGGAAGTCCTTTGGGATCACCCGGGAAGACCTGGGGTCGGTGCACCTGACCCCCGTCCACAGTGATTCCAAGGCGGAGGCGCTTTAATGGCTGAACCCCATCCTTGCAGCATTGAATTCTGCTCCAACTGCGACCGGTTCGGGGCCTGGTATCGCCTGACCGGAGACCGGCAAGAGGCCCTCACCAAGGCAAACGACCTTTGCCTGGAACAAACCGTGGAATTTCCCGCGGACCTGGTGCCGGAGGGTTTCATCAAGGACCATGTGATCGGCCAGGTTGCGGAATTCGGGCCGGACCCCAGCGCTCCGGGGGAAGCCTCCAGGGCCCTCATCACCTTCCTGAACGACGACACCGGATTCGAGCTCACCCAGGTTTTGAACGTTCTCTACGGCAACATCAGCCTGAAGAAGGGATTCCGGCTGGACCTCATCAAGGACTGCCGGAATTTCTGGAACCGTTTCAAAGGCCCCCGGTTTGGCCGGGAAGGCCTGAGGAAGTTGCTGGGTGCGCCTTCAAGGCCGCTCCTGGCCACGGCCATCAAGCCTATGGGGCTTTCCGCAACGAAGTTGGCCGAATTGGCCGGGCATTTCGCCGCGGGCGGAATCGATCTGGTGAAGGACGACCACGGGCTGGCCAACCAGCCTTTCGCGGCATTCACCGAGCGGGTCGAGCGTTGCGTTGAGGCTGTCCGGCAGGGATCCAAAAAATCCGGAAAGACCGTGCTCTATGCGCCCAACATCACGGCTCCCGCCGGGGAGCTGGAAGAGAGGGCCTGGTTCGCCATGGAAAAGGGGGCGGGCGCCCTCTTGATCTGCCCGGGTTTGACCGGGTTTGATTCCATGAGGAAATTGGCCGGCGACGATTCGCTTAACCTGCCCATCCTGGCCCACCCGGCCTTCCTGGGAAGTTTCGTTACCAGTCCCGATAACGGCATCTCCCACTTCGCGCTTTTCGGCCAGCTCATGCGCCTAGCCGGCGCCGACGCCACTATTTTTCCCCATAGCGGGGGACGATTCGGTTTCAGCACGGAGGAATGCCGCCGGATTTCCTTGGGGGTCGAGATGCCCATGGGACACATGAGGCCGATTTTTCCCATGCCGGGCGGGGGCATGAGCCTTCATCGGATACCCGAATTGCTGGAGTTCTACGGCAACGAGGTTATCTTCCTGATAGGCGGCGACCTGGTCCGCCAAAGCGCCGATATCGAGGGGAACTGCAAAAAGTTCCGGGATGAGGTCGAGAAAAATTTCAAGATCCAGAACGTCTATGAAAAGTCAAAAAAAGCCGGCGGTTAAGCGGGGGAGAAAAGGTTTTTTTGCTTTTTGAGCAAGCTTCAAGGGTTCGCGGAGCGGAGAATCAATTGCGCCCGGTCGAACTGGTTCGGAAACAAATCGGGCGGTACTTTTTCGGGGCCGAGTTTGGCCGCCACCATGAAGCGGGCGCAATTCTCGAATTCCGACTTGCAAAATCTTTGTTTGTATAAGGTGCTTACCGCGGGCATGTTGGCCATCTGGTCGTTGAAAAAGATACACTTCGGAAGTCTTTGACACTCGGGCATTTTGGACCTCCTTTTCAATCTGTTTCTTCCATCCCTCGCTTAAAATCACTTTAAAACCCAACTGAACGATAAACAAGTGGATAAACCTACGCTTTTCACAATTATCAGCCGAAATAAAATTTAAAATTGACATTTATAAGAATATTAGTATTATCTTATATATGAAGGGACGAATAGAGTGAAAACAGCCCATATCCATCAAGCGGCGCACTGCGTGAAGGCCATCGCGCATCCGATCAGGCTTTCGATCCTGTCGATGCTGGCCGAAGGGGAGAAGAACGTGCAGGAGCTGACCCGGGGCGTGGGGACCAGCCAATCCAACATCTCCCAGCACCTGTTTCAGATGCGGGCCCGGAACATCGTGGTGACACGCCGGGAAGGCAATATGGTTTATTACTCGATCCAAAACCCGAAACTACTCAAGCTCATCGAGCTGATGCGGGAAATTTTCTGTGAGGGTTGATTTTTTTTACCCATCTATATTAGAATATATTAATATACTTAAAAGGAACTGGAAATGAGGGTATTAATCGGGATTTTAATCGGGTGCCTCCTGGGATTCGGCTATTACAAGCTGGTGGGTTGCCCCACAGGCGGCTGCCCCATCACTTCCAATCCCTGGACCAGCACTCTTTACGGGGCCCTGATGGGCCTCTTGATCGCGACATCCGGCGGATCTTTCGGCGCCGGCACTGACACAAAAAAGGAGGAGACCATGAAAGACACAAAGGAATTCACGGTGCAGAACTGGGACAAGGAGGTTTTGAAATCCAGCAAGCCGGTATTGGTGGATTTTTGGGCCCCTTGGTGCGGTCCCTGTCGGATGCAAGGCCCCATTGTGGAGCAGTTAGCCAAGGACATGGGCGATTCGGCGGTAATAGGGAAGCTCAACAGCGACGACAATCCTGAAATTGCCGCGCAGTACGGAATCCGGGGCATTCCCACCTTGATGGTTTTCCTCAACGGCAAACCCAAGAGGACCTTTGTGGGCGTGACCCAGTCCGAGGCGCTCAAGGCGGCCTTGCAGGAAGCGCTGAATTGAAAAATGAATCCGCACTGGGGGCAGTCAAGGGGGGCCTGCCCCCAACCCTTTCCTCATAGGAGGCGGGGTAGGTTATTTTCATGTGATGAGATTCAACTAGTTATACTAAGGATTGCATGAGTCGAAAAACTGATTTTTTATCAAAAAATAACCGATGGGGAAAATCCTTGTTATGGGTCCCGACGGTCCTACTCTTGCTAAGTTTTCTTGGGGCCGGCATGGCCCTCGCGAAAGACAAGGCAAAA
Source organism: candidate division FCPU426 bacterium (assembly GCA_963847625.1). Taxonomy (GTDB): domain Bacteria; phylum Oederibacteriota; class Muellerivitia; order Muellerivitales; family Muellerivitaceae; genus CAWCKJ01. The sequence goes on from CAWKAR010000041.1 coordinate 31,092, forward strand.
CCCAGGCAGTCGGGCGTAATGATCTTAACGGCCGCCAACTGGAATAAAGCCGTGCTTAGGGTCAAGAAACCCGTTCTGGTGGACTTCTGGGCCACCTAGTGCGGCCCTTGCCGGATGCAGGGACTCATCGTGGAAAAAGTGGCGCAGGAAATCGGGGACAAGGCGTTGGTGGGCAAGCTCGACACCGACGATAACCGGGAAATCGCAGCCAGGTACGGGATCATGTACATTCCAACCTTGATAGTTTTCAAACACGGTAAAATCCAGGCGCGTTTCACTTCGGTGACAAGGGGAAGCACCCTCCTGGCCGCGCTTAGGAAGGCAAGGAAAAAACCATGAAGCAGTCCTCGGAACAAATGCAACGTGATTTCGACAAAGAAGCCTCATCCTGGGACGAGAATCCGGGGCGTGTGAAGCTCGCGGCGGACGTGGCGGAGGCTATCAAGAACCATGTGCCGATCAGGAACGACATGGATGTTTTGGATTTCGGCTGCGGAACCGGGTTGGTCACGCTCCATCTCCAACCCCTCGTGGGAACCATCACGGGCATGGACAGTTCCCAAGGCATGCTCGGGGTCCTGCGGGATAAGGCCGAAAAAAGGGGATTGAAAAACGTAAAAACCAAATTCCTGGACTTGGAAAAGGGCGGTGTGCTGGAGGGCTGTTACCACCTCATTGTCAGCAGTATGGCCCTGCACCACGTTCCGGAAACGGCCGAGTTGATTTCGAAGTTCCACGCAATTTTAAAGCCAAGAGGGGTCCTGGCCCTGGCGGACCTGGATCCGGATGGGGGGCTCTTTCACGAGGACAACACCGGGGTTTTCCACCAAGGTTTCGACCGCTCGGAACTGGCATCCATTTATCGGCAGGCGAGTTTCGAGAATGTCCAGGATTGGACGGCGGCCCAGGTGGTGAAACCCGCGCCCAGAGGCGGGACCAGGAATTTCACGGTGTTTCTCATGACCGGCGATAAAAAAGGCCGGTGAACGGTTCTGGAAACTGAAATTTTGATATGAATTCAAACGGGGAGGAGAAAAAATGAAAAACGTGGGATCTTACGACAGGTTGATCCGGTTCATCGCGGCGGGCGTCCTGATCGCCGACGGTTTTTTTGAGGCGGGAACAACCAGGTACGTCTTGTGGGCTGTTTCGCTGATACCTTTAGCCACCGCCACCTTCAGGTTTTGCCCCTTATGGGTGCCGTTCAAGATCAACACTTATAAAAAATAAGCGATTGGATTAAAGACCCAATAACACTAACCGGTTTTTCTTCGATCGTTCCCAAGGCCTGGAACCTGCTGGGAGGTTACCTTTCCTATTTGCGCCTTTATCCCCAAGGCCCGGTTGCGAATTAGAAAAATCATCGTATCTTCAATAACTCTCCCCGTTTTTCCTAAAAAAGATAATATAAAAACAATTTAGCAGCAATAAAGACGGCTCGCGGTTTGTTTGCCGGACCCTTCGGCGATTTCACCGGCAGTTTCGTTATCTGTTCGATCAAACTTGGGGACCCACTCGTTCTTTTTCCATTTAAGCGAAAAAAGTTTTCGGGTTTTCGCAGGTTTCCACTTCCGGCTCCAAGGTAACGTGCTGGATGCCCCACTTCTCATGCAGGTATGTTTTGAGGCTCTTGATGAGGCCGGCCACGGCTGAAGCGTCGGTTTTAGGGTTTACCACGACATGGGCCGTGAAAAGGCGTTGACCAGGGCCGTTTTCCCAGAGATGGACATGGTGAATGTGGATACCCGGGAACACCAGGGCCACATCCTTGGCCACTTCCCCCGAATCCATATCGTGCGGAACCCCCTCCAAGAGGGTTGAAAATGTCATGCGCAGGAGCCTGAAAGCGCCGAAAAATATCAAGAAACCGATAGCTAACGCGGTGAACGGGTCCAGCCAAGGTCCTGCCGCGGTGCGGGCGAACAATGCCGCCATCACCACGGCAAGGGAGGAAAGGGTATCCTGGATCATATGAAGGAAGGAGCTTCGCACGTTGACGTCGTCGCGGTCGTGACGGCGCAGCAGTAGCACCGACCCCGCGTTCGCGGCCAGCGCCAACAGGGCCACCGTTAACATGATGCCTTGGGAGGGCGGGTGAGGTTGACACAGCCTTTGGATGACTTCCCGGGTGATAAGAGCGGCTATGACGAAAAGGACGACGGCGTTGGTGGTGGCCGCGATCACCTCCGCCCGCTTGAAACCATAGGTGTGGCGGGAGGTGGCCGGGAGGCGCCCGATCCGGCGGGCGCTAATGGTCAGGAGAAGGGCCACCACGTCCCCGAAATTGTGCGCTGAATCCGAGAGGAGCGCCAGGCTCCCCGAGAAAAGGCCGCCCAGGAGTTCCCCCAAGCTGATGGCCGAGTTCAGGAGGAAGGAAATCCAAAGCCTTCGGTCGAGGTTCGGGTGGATGGGAGGTTGCGGTTCATGGACATGGCTCATGGCGGCCTACCTTCATACGGTTGGATTTTCTTTCCCCGATATTAACGGATGAAGAAAGAAAAACCTAAAAACCTTCGGCTACGATCTTGATGCTGATGGTGGGATCTGCCTTCCTGCGCTTGTAAACGACTTCTTCCATATCCTCCAGGACCGGGACCACCGCCTCGCCCGCGCCGATCAGGCTCAAGTGGGCGGATTTCAAGGTGCCGGGATAGCTGTGAAGACCCGCGAAGTGCTTGGGGGACTGGTGGATGTAGGTATAGCCCTGGGGATCGTAGCGGCAGGCGGATTCGATCACCGGCTTCTGTTCGCCTTTGTTCAAGGCCTTCGTCAGCATGACTTCCAGGCTGTCCTCGTCCAATCGACGATCTGAAATGTCGAAAAACACGGAGGATACGCAATAATTCTTTTTAGGCGCCAAACGGAACTTTTTAGACGCCTCTTGGACCGAATGGAACAACTTTTCGGGTTCCTCCTGATGAGCCATTTCCTTGCTGACGATCTCGCTCAAGCTGACGGTCTTCACCGGTTCCCCAATGATCTGGTTGCTTCTTTCGAACATCAGCTTTCCGTCCTTTTCGGGACTGCAGGTATAGAGTTCGTCAATCAACTTTTTAGACGCGGGGTCGTATATTAGGACCCGGTGGGACTCCGAAAGGATCCAGGAATATTTCAACACATCCTCCGCTCCCACATTCCCGAGGCCGGGATAGGGGACAAAATCCAGGATAATGAAATTGTTTTTCAGGACTGTTTCAGTGCCGAATTCTAGCAGAGCTGAACACCGTTTTTTCACGTCCCCGGGGAAAGAGACGTTCTCATAAACCGAGAAAAGACCCGTGCCTTTGGCGTATTTTGAATCATCAAAGGATTCAATCATTGGGTTTTTGCGCGGCCTTTCTTAAACGGTTGGGAATGTGCGTTATTCAAAGCAGATTCATTTTTAGTGTTTGGAACACTGTGAGGACGAATAATCTTGTCCGGCCCCATGGCCGCCGCAGCATTCCGCCATGGTCGCGGCCTGGAGGCTGTTTGATTTATATCCCGTGACGACTTCTCCCACCGTGCGGTGTTCGGAAATAAACACCTGGATACCGGCGGCTTGGAGTTTGTGAAGGGCCCCCTTTCCAATGCCCCCAACCACGACGCCGTCGACAGTTTCGCCGGATAGCGATTGGACGGGCCGGCATTCCCCGTGCTCGTGGTGTTGTGACTGTGGGGGGAGAGAACGGCAATTTCCGCTTTCAGTATCAACGATCAGGAATTGGGGAGCGGAGCCGAAATGACGGCTGATCTCGCTTTGAAGACCATTGTTTTCTTGGACTGGAATGCAGAGTTTCATGGGGTTGACTCCTTTGAAAAACAGATTCAATCAAATCTATTATGAGCATATGTTCATTACGGTCAAGGGAAAAATTCGGAGCATTGTATATTTTGGGTAGATATGGGAAATAATAGAAAAAGGTAAAAGGTTAGGAACATTCAGGGATGTAAAAGGGTTACTTTGTTTTTTGTGACGAATTTTTAATTTCTGCCTGAATTTGAAGGGCATTACCCTTGACCAGGGCCGAGGCGACTTTCTTTCGGGCCGACTCGAGGATGCGCCCGAAAGTGGGACGGGAGATACCCATTTTTTTCGCGGCCTTCTCGTGGTAAAGGCCCTCGTAATCGGCGAGGCGCAGGGATTCCATTTCATCGGCTTCCAAGCGGATTTCCTCCAACTCGTCCATTGGAATGCCCCGGGGCTTGAAATAATTCGAGTCGGGGCGGCATTCGATGCGGCGTGGGCAGCGTGGTCTGGGCATGTTTTCTCCGGCGCCTATCATAAACCGGCGCGGAAAAACCGCAAGGGGCCGCCTGAAAAACTGTGTGGGGCGACTATTCCGAACCAAACCAGAAATGATTCAACCTGGTCAGTGGAAGACCGAATTCATTGCTTGCACAAGGCGATGATCTCTGGTATGAAAAACAGGTTGATTGGGTCCGCCGGCGGCAGGACCGGCGCGCCCAAGAGGATTATCTCGGCGACTTCCCCGCGCAAACGGCCCGGGTTCCCACCCGCCGCTAGAACACCCACCCCCAGCGCCGAAGACCTGAACCTGCCCATGAAAGGAAGTCCATCCTATGGCTCATGACCCGCTGACACCCTACGGAAACCGGCCGATGGTGACCCCCATCGTCAACGCCGTGAATTACGAATATCTCTCGTTCGAGGTGTTGCGCCAAATCACCGACGGCGAGATCGACGGTTACACCTACCACCGCGACGACAACCCGACCGTGAGGCACGTGGAAAAACAAATCGCGGCCCTGGAGGGCGCGGAAGACTGCATCGTCTGCACGACCGGCATGGCGGCCTGCACCATGGTGTTCCTGACCTACTTGAACGCGGGCGACCACTTGATCCTTTTCCGCGACATTTACGGCGCGAACTACAAGGTTTCCCTCATCCTGGAGCGCCTCGGCGTGAAGATCACCTGGCTTGATTCCGAGGACGTGCCGCGCATCAAAAAGCACCTTCGCCCGCGCACGCGCATGATTTTCCTGGAAACGCCCACCAACCCGCTTTGCAAGGTCATCGACATCGCCGCGGTCCGGAAGGCGGCTGACACCGTCAAGGCCATGCTTGTGGTCGACAACACCTTCGCCACGCCCTATCACCAAAAGCCGCTCAAGATGGGGGCCGACCTGGTCGTGCACAGCGCCACCAAGGCGCTGGGGGGCCATAACGACCTGATGGCCGGGGCCATCGCCGGGTCGAAAGAGCACTACAACGACCTATGGTTCACGCGGCAGGCCATCGGCACGACGCTGGACGCCTACTCCGCCTTCCTGCTGGACCGGGGCCTCAAGACCTTCGACATACGCGCCGACGCCATGGCGCGGGGTGGCCAGGCCGTGGCGAAGTTCCTGTCGAAGCAACCCCAGATTTCCCGCCTCTCCTATCCGGGGCTGCCCGGCACCCCCGGCCACGAAGTGGCCAAGCGCCAGATGCGCAAGGGCTTCGGCGGCATGATGGCCTTCGACGTGGGCAAGGACGAGGAGGACGCCAAGCGTTTCATCGTGGCCTTGAAAGTGATTTACCACGCCGTGAGCCTGGGGGCCACCGAGACGCTCATCTGCATCCCGTACCTGACCACCATGCTTTATATGCCGCCCGAACTGCGCCCCCTTTGCGGGGTCAAAAAGAACACCGTCCGTCTGGCCCTGGGAATCGAACCGGCCGATAAGCTGGTGGCGGACTTGAAGCAGGCGTTGGCTTGCGTGTCGAAACCCACCAGGGTGGGCACCAAGAAATAAAAAGGGTTTCTCCGGCAATTTTGCGGCCGGACCCAATTGATAAGCCGGTCAAACTCCATCCGCTAACCCGGTTCCAGGAGGCCGCTAACGCTTTAAAATTCAGGTTGAAAGGCTGCCTATGGGGAAAGTTTACAAACAAATCGATAAACGGGTCGCTTCCCGGCTCGATACCCAAATATCGGTCATCATCAGGGAGATGGATGGTGAGGATGAAATAGAAAGGCTTCTTGACCGGGATAAGAAGGAAATAAAAACCGACACGTTGAATATAAGCCTAAGCGGCATGTCCCTGGTGGGGTGCAAGACGCTAAAGGTCGGCGAAAAATTGAACCTTGATATTATGCTTCCCGGCACGACAGTCATAATAAGGGCCATTGCCGAAGTGGTCAGGTCGAACGAAAAGGGCGCGGGCATCCATTTCCTGGCCATGAAAAAAGGTGGGATGAAAACCTTGAAAACTTATCTCGATGATGTCGCCTCTAAAAGCAATCAAAAAAAGGGGTTGTTTTCCCGATGGTTACATTTTTAAAGACCAAAATATTTAAGAAGTTGGATTTCGGGCGCTCGGGTTGTGGTCAGCCTAAAGTGAAAAATGTCCGCACCGCATGCCGAACCTCTATTAGGCTTTCAATGAAAGTTCGGTATAGTACCAATCACATTATCTGTTTTATGGAGAATTGGCACCGCGTAGGGCAGGGCTTCGGGTCGCCACTTGGGCGGGGCATGGAACCCCGCCCAAGTACACGGCTAGGCCCCCGGGCATGCCGACATTCAATAAGATGTCAAAAGTGGCCGGTATAGTACCGATTTCCATATAGGCTTTTTTGATGAATCGGCACAAGCCCGGGGCCTTTGCAGTCGGTAAAATCCTTGCCGAACCGGTAACCTATATTGGAATAGACCGAAAGGAGGCTGTGCTGTTTGAATAAATGTATCAAATCGGATACAATTACCACATGAATGAGGGATGGACCGTAAAATATTTCTACACCGAAGACGGAAAAGTCCCTTTTTCTGAATGGTTTAATAAATTGGATGTTTCGGTTCGGAAAAAGGTAGACCCTTACATCACCAGGATGCGCGCCGGGAATTTTAGTAATTGCAAACCGCTCAAGGGAATCCCGGATATTTGCGAACTTGTCATGGATTTCGGCCCCGGATATAGGGCCTATTACATTAGAGCGGGAAAGGTTTTGCTCTTGATGTTTTGCGGCGGCATTAAGAAGGGGCAAAAGGCGGACGTAAATAAAGCCGTTAAATACCATGGGGATTTCAAGAAACGCTTGAAGGCTGGGAAGTACCACGAACCGGAATTGGGGGAACAGCATGAGAAAACCTAATACTGATTACAAAACCGATCTTATTGAAAGATTAAAAAACCGGGAATACGCGATGGATTATCTCCGGGAATCCTTCAATTTAAGCCTGGAAGATGGCGACGGCGCAACCTACCAATTGGCGCTAAGGGACGTAGCCGAGGCGCAAGGGGGTGTCGCCGTTATTTCCAAGCGGGCTGGAATGCAACGTGAGAACACCTACCGGGTTTTATCGAAGGAACGTAATCCCCGTTTCGACAGCATCCTCAAATTATCCAAAGCCGTGGGCTTTGACTTGTCGAATCAGAAGATAAAATGGGATAAAAAACACCATCCGCCTTTAGCTGTTGCCCATTAATATTGCGACCCTGAACTCCGGGAGAGCTGGTAGAAGGAAAAAGGGGCCAAACATTCAACACTTTAAAATTTACTTGGTATTCCCCGAACATTTTGCGAAGGATTAGAAAACTCTTACGATAGATCTCCCACAATTTCTTCCGCGAAGTTCCATGATTTCAGGCACCTATTTCCCGTCCGGGAAACAGGGGTTCTTTTTAACCGCCGTATTTCCAGCCGGTCGAGGACAGCAGAAGCGGGCCCTTGGCCGGGCCCAGTTCCGCCCCGACCACTTCCGCCACGAAAACCGCGTGGTCGCCCCGTTCCACCAGATCCGTGACCCGGCACTCCAGATAACCGGCCATCGACGGGAAAAAGGGGAATTCCAGGACCCGGCTGGGCAGGAAGCGCTCCCCGGCCAAGAAGTCCCCCTCGGGTTCCACGTGCTTGAAAAGTTTCTGGGCCAGGTCCTTCTGGCCCGCCCCCAGGTAATTCACCAGGAAGGCGCCGGCGGTTTTCACCACCCGGAAGGTATGGGAATCAGCCTTCAGGGCGGTCATGACCAGGGGCGGCTTGAGGGAGGCCTGGGAAAACCAAGTGATGGTGGAGGCGGCCATGAGGCCGCCCGCCCGCGCCGTGATGACGTAGAGGGCGTCGGGAATCATGAGCAGAAGTTTTTTCTTGGCAGATTCGTCCATAAAGACCTCGGGAAGTAGTTTTTATAAGATTTAACCGATTTTGACAACCCCAATCCATAAAAACCGGTTTTGTTCCCCACGTATTATATTTGTAGGGAAAAGGGCTCCGTGTTAAACTTCAAAACCCTGAATAACATCGGGAAATTCCCTTGATAACGAAAGGCTGGCTCTTGGAATCCTACGAAGCCCTCGAAAAAATGGTCGCTCTCCAAACAACCGATTCCGGCCTGGATGAGCTGGAAAAGCTGAAAAAAGGTTTCCTCCAGGAAATTTCCGACCTGGAAAAAGACCTGGAGAATGTTAAGGGACGGGTTCAAGAGGCCAAAAAGAGCCAGGAAGAGCTGGTCAAACGCCGCCGTTCCCTGGAGGTGGAGGTTGTTTCCTGGGACAACAAGATCAAGAAATACCAGGACCAGGAACCCGAGGTGAAAAGCAACGAGCAGTTCATCGCCCTGAGGTCCGAGATCGAACAAGCGAAAGCGGAAAAGGGAAAGGTCGAGGAAAAAATCCTGGAAATCCTGTTCCAGGAGGACGAGGCGAAGAAAAAGGGCCAGGAGCTGGCCTCGGAGCTGGCGAAAGGCGAGAAAAAGGTCGCCGAGGATAGGAAAACCCTCCAGGGAAAAATCGAGGACTGCGATAAGGCCGCTGAAGGCAAGAATGCGGAGCGCGTGAAACAACTGGGCGAGGTGCCGGAAGAATTCTCCCAAATCTACGAGTCCATCCGGAACCACGGGAAAAAGATAGCGGTGGCCGCTATAGAGGAGGACCATATGTGCGGGGGCTGCCACATGACCATCGCGCCCCAGGTCATCAACGAACTCCGGAAAAACATCAAGATCCAGTTTTGCAGGTGCGGCCGGTTTATTTATTTGAAGGATTAAACACAACCCCCGGCTTTTCCATTTTGAATGAAGGTGCGGTATGAGCGTCGCTACGGCCAAAAGGGTCCTTAAAATCGAGGCGGACGGGCTTTTGCGCCTGGCCCGGCGCACGGGGAAGTCCTTCGAGAAAGCCCTCCGGCTGGTCCTGAAATCCAAGGGCCGCGTGGTGGTCACCGGCATGGGCAAATCGGGCCTGGTCGGCCAGAAGATCGCGGCCACCCTTTCCTCCACCGGCACCCCCTCTTATTTCCTCAGCTCGGCCGAGGCCCTGCACGGGGACATGGGAAAGGCCGCCAAGGGGGACGTGGTCCTGGCCCTTTCCAACAGCGGCGAAACCGACGAGCTGAAAAGCCTACTGCCGCACCTCAGGCGCATGGGCTGTCCCATCATCCTTTTTACCGGCAAACCCGCCTCCAGCCTCGCCCGGCTTTCGGACGTGGTGGTGGACGTCGGCGTCCAAAAGGAAGCCTGCCCCCTGAACCTCTCGCCCACCGCGAGCACGACCGCGGCCCTGGCCATGGGGGACGCCCTAGCCGTCGCCCTGTTGGAAGAGCGGGGTTTCACCGAAAAGCAATTCGCCCTGTTCCACCCCGCGGGCGACCTGGGGAGGCGGCTCCAGTTGAAGGTCACCGAAATCATGCGAAAAGGAAAAGCGGTTCCCAAGGTCCCCCTGTCCGCGGGATTCCGGCAAGTGGTTCGGGAGATCAACGCCAAGCGGGTGGGGTCGGCCTGCGTGACGGACAAGCGCGGGAGAATTTCCGGCATCATCGTGGACGGGGACATCCGCCGGGCCCTCTTGAAGGACCCCGACATCCGGCATTGGGACGCGGGAAACCTTCGGACTCCCAGGCCCAAGACCATCCGCCCCGGCGTGACCCTTGCCCAGGCCCTCCAGTTGATGGAGGAAAACGCCATTTTCCAATTGGTGGTTATCGACGCTCACAAGCGGCCGGTCGGGCTGGTGCACCTGCACGACCTGCTGGGACGGGGAAGGATCAAGATCGTTTAATAACGGTTCTCTTTGAAATTCCGTAAATTATTTTTGGTGAGGCCCATGAGCATCAAAAACATCCGGCTGCTTTTAACCGACGTGGACGGCATCCTGACCGACGGCAAGGTTTACCTGGACAACCGGGGGGGCGAGTTTACCTCCTTCGATATCCAGGACGGCATCGGCCAGCGCCTGGCCGCGGCCGGGGGCCTCCAGGTGGGATGGCTCTCGGGCCGAACCTCCAAGCCGGTCGCGTTGAGGGCCAAACGCCTGGATGTGCCGTTTCTCTTCCGGGGGAAAGTGGACAAAGTGGCGGTCGCCCGGAAGCTTTGCGCCAAGCTCGGCCTCTCGCTTTCCCAGGTCGCCTACCTGGGCGACGATTTGATCGATCTGCCCCTCCTCCGGAAGGCGGGGTGGTCCGCCACGGTTCCCTACGGCCGACCCGAAGTGAGGAAGGCGGTCCATTACGTGACCCGGGCGCCCGGAGGCGGGGGAGCCTTCCGGGAAGTCGTGGAAAAAATCCTGAAAGCCAGGGGCCTTTGGGGGAAGGCCCTCGGACTGTTCCACAACGGCAACGGGCATTCCGCCTGGTCCTTTCCAAAAGGCCTGGACTGAGGCTCCCCTTGGCCCGGCCCCTCCAGAAACTCAAGAACCACCTCATCTATTACTCGGCGCGTTTCCTGATGTTCTTCATCGCCCGCCTGCCGTATTCCCTGGCCTCCCGCTCGGGCCGCTGGTTCGGGGCCGCGGTTTACCATTTGGCCCGCGGGGAAAGGCGCAAGACCCTCCAAAGCATCCAAACGGCGTTTTGCCAGGACCTCGGGCCGGGGGAGGCTAAGCGCCTCGCGTGCCGTGTCTGGAAAAACGCGGGACAAAACCTTTTCGAGATCGTCCGTTGGACTCGCTGGGAGCGGGAGCAAATTCACGCCCAAGTGTCCCGTGTGTCCGGCCTTGAGAATATCGACAAGGTTTTGACCCGGGGAAAGGGATTTTTTATCGCGACGGGACATCTGGGAAACTGGGAACTATTGGGCGGTTATTTATCCCGGATTTACCGGGGGGCCGCCATCGCCCAGAAATTATACGATCCGCGGTTTGACGGGCTTATCAACAAGTTCCGAAGGGATAAGTTGGGGGAGGGCACCGTGATCAAGAGGGGAATGGCCCTGAGGGGAATCCTGGAAGCCCTCAGGGACAACAAGTTCATTTTGGCGTTATTGGACCAGGACACGGGAAGCGACGGAGTTTTTGTCCCCTTTTTCGGGAAAATGGCCTGGACCCAGACCGGCGTCGCCCGGATCGCCCGTAAGACCGGCGCGGCCATCGTGCCGGCTTTCCTGGTAAGGGGTTCCGACGGCCTATTCGAGGCCCATGTGGAGAAGGAAATTGAAATTCCCCGGACCGGCGGCACGGAAAAGGATATCTTGGAAACCGTCCGACGTTATACTGGGATCATCGAAACTTACGTGAGGGCTTACCCGGACCAGTGGATGTGGATGCATGAACGTTGGAAAACACGCCCCGCGGCTGATAAGTTCAAATAAAAAAAGGGGTCGTAAAGTGGCCGAAGAAAAAACCCTATTTCCGGAAGAGGAATCCCTCCTGGAGCAAACGGTCCAGGATGCCCCGCCCGGGCGTCAAAAACGCACGGGATGGCTTTTGGCCTGCATTCTTTTAGCCGTCATCCTGCTTTTTTGGTATTTAAGCAAAAGCAACAAACAGCAAAACAACGTGGAAACCTTTGTCCAGGGCCAGAATTCACCGGACGCTGTCATTTTAAAATTCCACCTGGTCTCTTCCGTCCATGGCCAAAAGCAATGGGAGTTGATGTCCGATAAGGCCATGCTTTACCAGAACCAGAAGCAGGCCTACGCGGACCAGATCTTTGCGCAATACTATAAAAAGGGTAAAATCGTCTCGACCTTGACCGCCGACAAGGCCGTCATCAACACCGAGACCAACGCGACCGAGGCCCAAGGGCACGTGGAGCTGATAACGGATAACGGATCAAAATTGGCGACCAACAAACTCAATTGGAACCCCGACACCGACCAAATCCAAACGGAAAGCCGGGTGCACGTCTATAAGGGCCAGGACGAGATCAGCGCATTAGGTTTGGTGGCGGATACCCAATTAAACAACATCCGTTTCAAGAGCGACGTCAGGACTAAAATGAGGGATACCCATGAAATCGAAGATTTCAGTGAATCCAAGAAATTCTGAATGGAAAAGCGTGGGAAATTCGGCCTGGTTTTTGCTCTGCCTGGTCCCGGCGGTTGTCCTGGGCTATGAAATCAACGACCACTCGAACATTTCGTCCAAAAAGCCTGTTAGAATCACGGCGAACCAATTGACGTTCGACCGGCTGAACAGCCTGACCGTTTTCAAGGGGTACGTCGTGGCCACCCATGAAAAAGTCAGGTTGAAGACCGACCAACTCCGGGCCTTCTCGGACAACCGGGAAGCCACGGCTTTGGGCCATGTGAAGGTGGTGGACTCCAGCTCGGGAATGACCTTGACCTGCGGAAACCTGGAATACCTGGACTTGATGGAAACCATGACGGCCCACGACCATCCCTTATTGACGGCCATGGATGAGAATGGAATGCCGTTGACCGTTCAAGGCCGCCAAATCGAGTTGGATAACGACAAAAAAACCGTGGCGGTCAACCAAAACGTGGATGTCTCCAGCGCTGACGGCCATGCGACGGCCCGGAATGCCGTTTACATTTCCCGGGAGGACAAGTTAATCCTGGAGGGCGATCCCAGTGTCGCGTATGGAAACGGGAAGATTTCCGGAAGGCGGATCATTTCCAATTTAGGGCAGAATCGGCGGGTTTTCGCGGAAGGCATGGCCGAGGCTGTTTTCAGCACCGACTCATCGGGGAATACCAGTACCGCATTGCGAGGGAATTCCACCCCCGGCGTTCCGGGAAAAGGGCCCGGTTCACTCCCCGGGGGTGACTCGTCGCACGGGAATCCGGGGTTGACGCCGACTCCCACCCCCGGGCATGCCCCCTTCATGCCGATCTTGGAACCGTCGCTTAGTCCGCCGGGACATTGATCCCATAGCGGGGATGATCCCGCCGTTCACGGGGATTCCCCATTCAAGGAAAAAGAATGAAAACTCTTCGGACCCAGAATTTGGTCAAGGCTTACAACAAGAAGAAGGTGGTGGACCATGTTTCCATAGAGGTCCACGAGGGGGAGGTGGTCGGCCTTTTGGGCCCGAATGGCGCAGGCAAGACCACGACTTTTTACATGGCCACGGGGTTTATCGCGCCAAACGAGGGAAAGGTCTTTTTCGAGGAGGACGGCCAGGCCCGTGAGATCACCCGCCTGCCCATGTACCAAAGGGCGCGCCTGGGAATCGCCTACCTTCCCCAGGAACCTTCCATCTTCCGCAAGCTCACGGTCGAGGATAACCTCATGGCGATCCTGGAATTGACTCCCTTGTCCCCCGCAGAACGTGAAAAAAAACGGAAGGAACTTTTGGAGGAGTTGAAAATTTCCCATTTGGCCAAGCAAATGGCCTATACCCTCTCCGGCGGGGAAAGGCGGCGGACGGAAATCGCCCGGGCCCTGGTACTCCACCCCCATTTCATGCTGTTGGACGAGCCTTTCGTGGGGATCGACCCTATCGCGGTCCAAGATATTCAAAACATCATCCGGTTTCTTGTTCAAAGGAACATCGGAATCCTTATGACCGACCACAATGTCCGGGAAACCCTGTCGATCGTGGACCGCGCCTATATCATGTTCGAGGGAAAAATCCTCCTTTCGGGGACGGCTTCCGAGCTTGCTTCCAACCAAAAAGCGCGCGAGATCTACCTGGGAGAAAGATTTTCACTTTAATAGGCTGCTGAAAAATTAAAAATAGGCCCACAAAGCAGCCTATGACCCCAAAGATTCCGCAGGAATCGTGGGGTTTCCGCAAATGTCGTCAGCTGAAAAAGTCCGTTGTGGGGACTTTTTCAGCAAACTGTTAAATCCTTTTGGAGACAACTATCCAATCCCCAACTCCAACCCCATCGGGAAACAAACTGAAAAATCTCGCCGACCGGATCCTGGCCCCCCTGTGCGGTTTGTTGGCGTTTTTGCGCATCAGTCCCAATGGGGTGACATTAGCCGGCGTCCTCTTGACTTTCATGGTTCCGTTCGAGCTTCTCCAAGAAAGGTGGATTCCAGCCGGCTTGTGGCTTTTGGGGGCGGGATTTTTTGACGTTTTAGACGGTTCCCTGGCCCGATATTATGGTTTCAAAGGGACATTTGGGTCTTTTTGGGATTCGACCCTGGACAGGGTCTCTGAAGCCGTCGTTTTTATGGGATTTCTATTGTATTATTACCACCAACATTTCCAGGGGGGCTTAGGACTTGCCTTCGCCGCTTGTGTTTTATCCTTCCTGGTTTCCTATACAAGGGCAAGGGCGGAAGGACTCGGGATCGACTGTGAGGTGGGAATCTTGCCGCGCCCCGGGAGAGTTTTGCTCCTCTCCTTGGGCCTGATGACCGCCCAGCCCACCCCGGCCTTGGCGTTGGTGGGGTTTTTATCCCTGGTGACCGTGATCCAGAGGGTGTTATGGGTTTGGAAAAAGACACAGCCATAAAAGTCATTTAAACAGCTTTTTAGCCGTCATTTTGCCTGGAGGTTTTCCTGATTATGTCCAAGATCCGAGTGGCTTTGGTGGGAGTGGGTTGCTGCGCCTCGTCCTTGGTGCAGGGCGTGAGATTTTACCGCGATGCGGAGGAAGACGGTTTCGTGCCGGGCCTCATGCATGTGCGGCTGGGGAAGTACCACGTGGGGGACATCGAGTTCTCCTGCGCCTTCGACGTGGACGCCGACAAGGTCGGGAAGGACCTTATCGATGCGGTTTTCGCGCCCATCAACAATACGATCAAATTCTGCGACGTGCCTACCTCGGGTATTAAGGTCCATCGGGGCCCCACCTTGGACGGCTTGGGCAAGTACTACCGGCAAACCATCACCGAATCCCCCGAGAAACCCGTGGACGTTGCCTCCATCCTGAAGGAAACCAAGACCGATGTCCTGGTCAACTACCTGCCGGTGGGCAGTGAGGAAGCCGCGAAGTTTTACATGAACGAGGCCATGAAGGCGGGGGTGGGTGTTGTCAATTGCATGCCGGTTTTCATCGCCTCCAACCCGGTCTGGGCGAAAAAATTCGAGAAGGCAGACCTGCCCGTGCTGGGGGACGACATCAAGGCCCAGGTGGGCGCCACCATCACGCACCGGGTCCTGGCTAAAATGTTCTCCGACCGGGGTGTCGTCTTGGACCGCACCTCCCAATTGAATTTCGGCGGGAACATGGATTTCAAGAACATGCTGGAGAGGGAACGGCTGGAATCCAAGAAGATCTCCAAGACCGGCGCGGTCGTGAGCCAGCTCTCCCATCCCATCAAGCCTGAGAACATCTACATCGGACCATCGGACTATGTGCCTTGGCTTAACGACCGCAAGTGGGCCCACATCCGGTTGGAGGGCAGGGAATTCGGAAACGTTCCGGTCTCCATTGAGCTCAAATTGGAGGTCTGGGACTCGCCCAACAGCGCGGGCGTATCCATCGACGCCATCCGATGCTGTAAAATGGCCATGGATGCCAAGCTTTCCGGCGCTATGGAGGGCCCTTCCTCCTATTTCTTCAAGACACCGCCGGTGCAATACTCCGATGCCGAGGCCCACGAACTGGTGGAGGCTTTCATCGCCAAGTACGCCAAGACGGGGGATCCCATTAAAGTCAGATAATTCCGAGTTTTGTGTTGAAAATTTAAATCGAGAGAGCCCGGGAAGGCCCCGGGCTTTTTTGTGAAACCTACCGGAAAATCCCGGCCGGAAGCCGGGGAAGAATCTTCATGGGGGATAGTTCATGAGGAAATTTTTCCTCTGCGTAACGGCGGCCAGTTTAATGGCCCCCGGGAATCTCTTGGGCTGGGGTGCGGTGGGGCACGAGACTGTGGCTTTTATCGCCCAGGACCGCTTGACTCCCCAGGCCCGGGACGAGGTCCGGAATATCCTGGGAAGCAATGAGAATTTGGCTTCGGTTTCCACTTGGGCCGATTCCATCGTGGAGAACCGGCCCGAGACCGCCCCCTGGCATTACCTGAACCTGGACGTGCGTCAGCTCCAGAACGTGTTCGACCTTTCCGGCTCCTGCAAAAACCACGATTGCGTGGTGGACCAGATCCTGAAGGACTTGGGAATTCTCCGCAAGCCATTCGCCCCACGGAAGGAAAAGAGGGAGGCCCTCAAGTTCCTCGTGCATTTCCTGGGGGATATACACCAGCCCCTGCATTGCGTGGACGACCACGACCGCGGCGGGAACGAGAAATGGTTCCGTTATCATCCCGGAAAACCCTCTGACCGTTATACTTGGGTCAACCTCCATGGTTTCTGGGACCATTTACTGGAGACTGAAACCCGCGAAAATCCCGGCAGATTTGCCCGGTGGCTGGAGAGAAGAATCAGTTCCGAAGATGAAAAAAATTGGTCCCGGGGAAAACCGGCCGACTGGGCCTATGAAAGCTTTCTTATCGCCCAAGGGGATATTTACTCCGAACTGCCCAGGGGACCCGTGCAAAAAGGCCGCTGGGGAAGGGACCTGCCGAGGGATTACTATACCGGGAAGATGAGGGGAATCGTGGAGCGCCAACTTGAGAAGGCGGGCGTGAGGCTGGCTTTTCTGTTGAACGGCTTATTTGATCATTAATCGAAATTCCAACACCCATTCCTTCGGGAGTTTTGGGGCTCAGAGCGAGGACACGGGAAAAAGATTTAAGGTTAACTGTTGAATCCGGCATTCCGGTTTGTTTGTCTCCCTAACGTTTATCGGCGGTATCGAGGTTTTATGCTCAAAGTCAATACTTCCATCGAGAAAGCCACGCTCTACGACGGTGTCGGCGAAAAACCGGTTTCCGACGTGACCATTCTCATTGCGGGCGATACCATCGCCTACGCCGGTCCCCACCGACAGGCCCCGGCCTACGAGGCTGCCGAGGTGTATTACGCCGAAGGCTTGTTTGTCCTTCCGGGTTTGATCGACCTGCACGTCCATGGGCTTGTGGACCAGGCCAGCCTGCTTTCCTTCCTGCAAAACGGCGTCACCACCATCCGGGACCTGGCCAGCGATGTTTTCGAGGCCCTGGAATGGAAGGCCCAGGAGCGCTCGGGCCTTATCGACTCACCCCGGATTTTCACCGCCGGACCGGTTTTGACCTGTCCAGGCGGCTATCCCCAGAACGTTTGGGGCCCGAAGATCGCCGCGCTGGTCCAGGGGCGTTACCAAGCCCAGGAAAAAGTCAAAAAGCTGTGCGGATTGGGAATGGACGTCATTAAGATCGGTTTGGAACACGAACTGGGGCCCTGTCTCTCTGAAGCCGAGGTGGACGGGATCGTGAAAGCCGCGCACTCCCTGGGAAAGCGAGTAACCGCCCATATCACCAATGAGGCGGATTTCGAGCTTTGCTTGAAATTCAACGTGGATGAAATGGCCCACATACCCTCGCGCCCCCTATCGGACGATTTTTGGAAGGAAGCGGCCCGCCAAGGGGTTTTGATCCTGCCCACCCTCCACGCCCACGCCGGATGGGCCGAGGAATGGCGCCGCCGCTCGGAACACCCATTCGGGCAATATTGCCGCCTAGGCTTTAAAGCTGGGCACCAACAAAGCCGGAAGAATTTGGAGAAATTCCTGGGCCAGGGGGGGCGGGTTGCCTATGGCACCGACGCGGGTAATCCCCATATGCCCTACGGCGTTTGCATAAGGGAATGGGCCGACCTTCAAATTGTCGGTTTGTCCCCTTTCCAATGCCTGAAGATGGCCACTTCCGATGCGGCACGGGTCTTAGGCCTGGAGGACCGATTGGGGTCCGTCGTGAAAGGCAAGTGGGCGGATCTGGTGATCTTTAAAAACGACCCCCTTCATCATCCCGAGAATTTCAGGACGATTCAAAGGGTTTACAAAGGGGGAAAAGCCTATCCGGGAGGCGCGCTGGAATTTCCAAAACCCTTCGACCTGGATTATTGGATCCGGCAATGGGAAAAGACCAAATTCAAGCAGGGTTGGCAAGGAAATTAAGAATCTGAAACCTCTGAAAAACTAAAAAAAGCGGCCAACAGAGGTTTCGACCCCAAAGATTTCCGCAGGAAATCGCGGGGTTACCTTTAATGATTGCTGAAAAAGCTGGCGATAAGCCGACTTTTTTAGAGGTTACAATTTATATAAAAACTTTTCGGATCTCTCAAAGCATTTCTGGTAAGTTTTTCGATCCAAAGGAATTAGTTTCGAAATGATCTTGCGGTCCCAATGCAAGTTTTTGGACTATTAAACCCAAGCGGTTTTGGCAACCCCTCTCGAGCAACAAAACCCTTCGTTTATATGCTAAAGACCCAAACAACTAAAAAAGGTATAATTCTTGCTCGAGCTTTCTTTTCCCGGAGTGGCATGGATTATGCGCCAACAATTTGGAATGAACCAAAAGATGCAGCAACGGATGATCATGACGCCCATGCTGCAGTTGGCCATGAAAATTCTACAGCTTTCGACCCTGGAGCTTAAGGAATGGGTTGAAAAGGAAATGACCGAGAATCCGGTCCTGGAAGAGGATAACGAAGAAGCCCCTCCCGAGACAGCCGGGGAAAAAAGCATATCCCCTACGATTACGAACATGACCGAGGAGGCTCCCCTGCCGGACCAGGACATCAACCTGGAAAAAATGAAACAGACCCGCCAGGCGGATTTGGTGGAGAACCTGAGGGAAGGGGACCAGTTTAAGAACGGGACCTGGGAACTTTACAACGAGAGCGAGGAATATGACGGCGCCGGGGAGGGCTCCTGGGGGAGTAATGAGGATTCACAGGGGATGCAGGAAAAGCGTGACTTTATGGAGGCCTCCATCAGCCGCGCCCAAACCCTCGCCGAAAGCCTGGAATGGCAGCTGATGATGACTTCCCGGAATGAAGAGGAAAAAAACCTGGGAAAAGTCCTCATCGGCAACTTGGACGTGCACGGTTACTTGACCGAAACGATTGAAAACATTGCCGCGACTCAGAAGGTTTCCCCGGGAAAGATCGAGAAAATCCTAAAGTTGATCCAATCCTTCGACCCGCCCGGCGTAGGGGCCCGGGACTTGCGCGAATGTCTGCTGCTCCAGCTGGAAATCCGAAAGGGTGAAATCGCCCAAAAGGCCTACCAAATTGTCCGGGATCATTTCGAGGACATGGAAAAAAAACGTTATCACCCGATCCTGCGGGCCCTGCAATGCACCGAGGAGCAGCTCCGGGAAATCCTGGCTTATATCGGCACTCTGGAACCCAAGCCTGGCCGCTCCTTTGAGGAAGAGGACACCAAATATGTGACGCCCGACGTGAGTATCCGCAAGATCGAAGGGGAATACGTGGTTGTCCTCAACGACGAGCCGGTGCCAAAGCTTCATATCTCCTCCTATTATCGCAAGCTCATGAAGGACAAATCCTCCCTGGGGAGCAAGGAAACCAAGAAATTCCTGGAGGGGAAAATCCAATCAGCCGTTTGGCTTATTAAAAATATCGAACAGCGCCGCAAGACCATTTACCGTGTCACGGAGGTCATTTTTAGGATTCAAAGGGAATTTCTCGAGAACGGCGTCAGCGGTTTAAAACCTCTCACGTTGAAACAAGTGGCTGACATGGTCGGAATGCATGAGTCCACTGTGAGCCGGGTGACCACCCATAAATACGTCCAAACCGAACGGGGTCTTTTCGAGTTGAAATATTTTTTTTCCAGCGGATTGGAATCATCCAACGGGATGGATGTGTCCTCCCTCTCAGTCAAGCAGAAAATCAAGGAGATGGTGGAACAGGAAAGCTCCCAGAAACCCTACTCGGACCAGAAGATCATGCAAGTATTGAATGGACAGGGCCTTTCTATCGCCCGCCGTACCATCGCCAAGTACCGGGAGGAATTGAAAATTCCCCCAGCTTCTCAACGCCGAAAACTGTGACAATAAGTCAGCTGTCAGCAATCAGCCAACGGTCCAAGACTTTTGACGCTGTCAATTCCTTTTTCCCAGTATTAACTCTTAATCCATCGCTTTCTAAAACAATACGAGGGTGGATGGACGATGGCTACTATTTCCGTGGATTGACTTCCCCCTGTCGAATGTTAAAATAACTTCTCTTTTTTCAAGCGTTCCGATAGAGAAACAAGCGACAGGGGGGTTTTTTGTTCAGGAAAACCGAGTCGACCATGAAAATCCTCATCACGAGCCGCCATGAGAACTTAAGCGAGGGTTTAAAAGATCATATTGGGGGTAAAATCCAACGGGTGCAAAAATACCTGGGAAATATCCGTGAAGCCCACGTCATCCTGACCTTTGAGAAGAACCTGCATACGTGCGAAGTCACCCTGGCCGCCAAGCACCTCAAGCTGAGCGCCAAGGCTTCCTCCCGGGACATGTACCAGTCAATCGATTCCGCCCTGGAACGCTTGGAGAAACAGGCCAGAAAACAAAAAGAAAAGCGGGTGGAAAGACGCCACTTCGAGGAAGGACAGGCCCTTTCCGTCGTTCATGGATTGATTTCGACCCCGTTGGAAGGGGAGGAAATCGAAGTCATTAAGGCCAAGAGATTTGAAATCAAGCCTATGACGGTGGAGGAAGCTGCCCTTCAACTTGCCAATTCAAAGAACGAATTTCTTGTTTTTTTCGACGCGGAAACCGATAAAACCAGCGTTGTTTACAAAAGGAAGGACAATCATATCGGCCTTATTTCGCCGGATTTTTAAATTGGAGATTTTTTTCAAAAAAATGTTTCACCATAGTTTTAACCATATAGGTGGGGAGGAATAGGAATGCAAATTCTGGATTTTTTAGCGATTGATGCCATTAAAATGTCCTTGGAGTCCAAGAATAAGAAGGATGTTATCAAGGAATTGGTGGAATTGCTGGTGAAAACCGGCAAGGTGAAGGATAAGAAAAAAATGGTTCAAACGCTGGTGGAAAGGGAGGAACTGGGCTCCACTGGCATCGGCCAGGGGATCGCCATCCCCCATGGCAAATCGGACACGGTTACGGACCTGGCGGCAGCGTTCGGGCTTTCCGCCGAGGGAATCAGTTTCGACTCTTTGGATGGGGAACCGGTCAATATTTTTTTCTTACTGGTAGCCCCGGAAGGGGCGGCGGGAGCCCACCTGAAGGCTCTTGCCCGGATTTCCAGTCTTTTAAAGGATAAGTATTTTCGTAAGACCCTGCTCGTGGCGAAAACCCCCGAAGAAGTGGTTAAAATCATCCAAGAGGAAGAAAAGTTAAAGCACTAAATCCCGTAATCAGCGGCTACCCTCCGCTTCGAGCCTTTTCGGGTTTCCCCCGAAACAGGTCTTCGGGGCTAAAAAATTCAAATGCGTTGAAAATTTCCGGGGAAATCTTATGAAAAAAATATCGGTGGAAGCTCTCTTCCAACAGGCCAAGGAAAGGCTCCGCCTTTTACCTCTGGTCGAAGAAGGCATGGCCGACCGCTACATCGTCAGCGTGGACATCAACCGAATGGGAATGGCCCTGACCGGTTATCTCAAGTGGTTCGCTTACGAAAGGCTCCAGGTCATCGGCAAAACCGAGATCCATTACTTGGGCACCTTGAAGCCCGCCACGCGCAAGAAAATTTTCAAAGCCCTTCTCTCTTACCGCTTGCCTTGCATCGTGGTCACTCACAAGATGAAACCCCCGGCTGAGATGGTGTCGGAGGCCCGGAAACAAAAAATCCCCATCTTCACCACCCCCACCCCGACCACCAAGTTCGTTTCCGAGATCTCGGTTTTCCTGGAGGAGGAGTTCGCCCCTGAGACCACCATTCACGGCACCCTGCTGGATGTTTATGGCGTGGGAGTGCTCCTCCTGGGGGATTCCGGTATCGGCAAGAGTGAGTGCGCCCTGGAACTGGTCGAACGGGGACACCGGCTCGTGGCGGACGACCTGGTTTACATTAAACGCATGGCCCAGCGAATCCTCATGGGTTCCCGTTCGGAGATCATCAAGCACCATATGGAGATCCGGGGCCTGGGTATCATCAATATCGAAAGCCTCTTCGGGGTGGGGGCCATCCGCGATAAAAAACGCATCGAACTCGTCATCCGATTGGAGGAATGGAACAATAAAAAGGAATACGACCGGATTGGGCTGACGCCCGCCTCACACAAGATTTTCGACGTGGAAATTCCCACTTTCGTCATACCGGTTCGTCCCGGCCGTAACCTGGCGGTCATCATTGAGGTCGCCGCCATGAATAACCGCCTGATGAAGCTGGGCTATTTCACCGCCCAAGAATTCGCCGACCGGGTCACCCGTATCATGGTGGAGGAATCCTCCAGCAAAAACGGCCCCCCTCGCAAGGAAATCAGTGAATGATTGGTTTCCGATGGCTTTACCCCGGCATACGCCTCAAGCGCTGGTTTTTCCTCCTGGCGCTCTCGGTTATCGTCCTCATGGTGGGTTTATCGGGCACCATGAGCCGTTACACCTCAGGCCTGCATTACAATCCCCGTCCAATCCAGGAATTCAGCGAGCACCTCAAGCATCTTAAATTCGTCGATTTTCTTTTCATCCTCCTGGCCATATCTGGCATTATCCTGGGAATCCGGAGGGCTATTTACGGAGTTCTGACCGTTCTGATTCCCACGCGGGAGAGAGATTTCATCAACATCGCCCACAGCCGCTTGCGGTTGAAAAGGGGACCGCGAATCGTCGCGGTGGGCGGGGGAACGGGTCTTCCCAACGTTCTTTACAGCCTTAAGCACTACACCAGCAACCTCACGGCGGTAGTGACGGTCGCCGATGACGGCGGAAGCTCAGGCCGCCTGCGCCGCGATTTCAACACCCCACCGCCGGGAGATATCCGCAACTGTATTGTGGCACTCGCCGACCATGAAACCCTCCTCAACGGCCTGTTCCAATACCGCTTCAAGAGCCATGGAGACCTGAAAGGGCACAGTTTTGGAAATCTTTTCATCACCGTCATGAAGGAAATCACGGGTGATTTTGGAATGGCGGTGGAGGAATCGAGCCGCCTGTTCGCCACCCGGGGCACGGTCATGCCCGTGACCTTCGATCCCATGACTCTCCAAGCCAGGTTGAAAAACGGGAAATTAGTGACGGGGGAATCCAAGATTCCCCTTGGAAAGTCCCCCATCCAAAGGGTCCTGTTGAAGGAAAAAAAGATCCGGCCCAACAAGGACGTGTTGAAGGCCATTCTGGAGGCCGACGCCATTGTCTTCGGACCAGGAAGCCTCTTCACCAGCATTCTGCCCAACCTGCTGATCGAAGAAGTTGCCTCCACGATCGCCTTGTCCCGGGCCGTCAAGATCTACGTCTGCAACATCATGACACAGCCGGGCGAGACGGATGGATACACCGTTTCAGACCATGTCCGGGTGTTTCTCGCCCATACTGCCCCGCATTTCATCCACTACGTTATCGCCAACAAGGAGGAAGTGCCTATTCCCCTTTTGGAGCGGTACTTGGTATCCCATCAGGAACCGGTGAAAATCGATGAGGAAGCAATCGAAAAATTGGGTGTCAAACTCGTCCAGGCGAATTTGTTGCACCGAAAGGATTTTGTCCGGCACAGCCCGGAAAAACTTGGTAAAACCATTATACGCCGCTTGGTGATTTAAGGGCGGAAAGGACTAAAATGATCGGAATTGTATTAGCCACGCACGGAGATTTTGGGAATTCCCTCCTAGGAACCCTTCGGATGATCATGGGGGACGATTCGGGGGTGAAATCGGCGGCGCTTTTGAACGAGGATTCTCTGGAAACTTTCCAGGAAAAACTCGAAAAGGCTCTCTTGAATGCCGATCCCGCGGACAAGGGGTCGCTGGTGTTGGTCGATATGTTGGGGGGCACTCCCTTTAACGTCGCAGTGCAGATGGCCCGCAGGAAAAAAATCCGGGTGATCACGGGGGTCAACCTTCCCATGCTCATCAAGATCATCTCCCACCGGGACGCGACGGATTTGGAGGCCCTGATGGGGGATGTTCAAAAGGCAGCCCGGGAAGGCATCGTGACGACGGAAGATTTATTCAAAAAGAATAGCGGAACGGAATAATCAAGCGCATAAGAAGGGGGGGCCATGGATATCCAATTGATCCGGGTGGACGATCGCCTTATCCACGGCCAGGTGGTTGTGGGATGGGTAAAAGCCCTTAACATCGGGCTCTTGGCGGTGGTCAATGACACCATCGCGGCCGATAAAATGCAAATAAACCTCATGCGGATGGCCGTGCCGTCGGGATTGAAAGTCGCCTTTTGGACCGTGGATCAAGCCGCGGAGGCTTGCCGCGAGGAGGCCTCCAAGGATCGGGCGCTGCTGCTATTTTCCAATCCAAGGGATGTTGTTTCTTTCACCGAAAAGGGAGGTTTTCTAACCTCGGTCAACGTGGGAGGAATGCACTTCTGCGAAGGCAAGAAGCAAGTCGCGAAAACCGTTTGTGTGGACGAGAACGACATCCTGGCATTCCAAAGTTTGAAAGCGCGCGGCGTGGAGTTGGAAGTCCGCGCGGTTCCGGGGGACTTGAGGGAGTCTTTGGAAAAGTTCATTCCGGAGTTAAAAGTTTAAGTTTACCGACATATCCACCCCTGCGTGGTAAGCGAGTTTATCAAGGGATTAAAATGAAAAAATTGACCTTCATTTTCGGCGTCCACAACCATCAGCCCGTGGGTAATTTTAGCCAGGTTTTTGAGACCCTTTACCGTCAATCCTACGAGCCCTTTCTGCGCGCGTTGAACCGCCATCCCGCCATTAAATGCACTTTTCATATCACAGGGTCCCTTTTGGAGTGGCTGGATGAAAACCGTCCCGAGTATATCCGGATCCTGCGCGAAATGGCCGACCGGGGGCAGATCGAGTTTTTCACCGGCGGCATGTACGAGCCTATTCTGTCCATCCTGCCCGACCGGGACAAGCTGGGGCAAATCCGTATGATGACCCAATACCTGCGTGAAAAATTCAAAGCGGATGCCCGGGGCATGTGGATGGCTGAGCGGGTCTGGGAGCCCCACTTGACCAAGTCCCTCGCCGAAGCCGGTGTCCGATATGTTGTGGTAGACGACGCCCACTTCAAGGCGGTCGGCTTGACGGAAGAGGAGACTTTTTTCTATTACCTGATGGAGGAGCAGGGAGAAACCTGCGCGGTATTCCCCATCTCCGAGAAAATGCGCTACCTGATGCCTTTCCGTTCGGTGGAGGAAAGCCTCCAATATATCCAGTCCGTTGCCACCGAGGAGGGGGACCGTTGCCTGGTTCTCATGGACGACGGGGAAAAGTTTGGCGGCTGGCCCGACACCTATAAATGGGTTTACGAGGACGGTTACCTGGAAAAATTTTTTGTCATGCTCGAACAAAACGCCACCTGGCTCCAAAGTTCAACCTTTTCGGAGTTTGTTTCGACGCACCTGCCCCAGGGCCATTTAAGCCTTCCGACCGGTTCCTATACCGAGATGGGGGAATGGTCCCTTCCGGTGGAAGCTTCTCGGGAGTACGGGAACATCCGCCGCGGACTGAAGGAAAACGGCCAATTACCCCGCTTTGACCGTTTCTTAAAGGGAGGAATTTGGAGGAATTTCCTGGCGAAGTACGACGAAAGCAACCACCTTCATAAAAAATTGCTTTGGGTTTCATCGAAGTTGGAGGAGGCTCGACGAACCCTGGGGAAAAAAGAAGACTCGAAGAAAAGGGCCGTGTTAGAAAAGGCGGAGCGAGCGCTTTACCGGGGCCAGTGCAATTGCGCCTATTGGCACGGAGTATTCGGCGGTCTTTACTTGAATCATCTCCGGTTTGCTCTTTACCAAAACCTCATTGAGGCTGAAAAACTGGCGGATTCGATCCTGCCACTTCCTCCCAAGGGTTTCCGGGTGGACATCACCGATTTCAATAAAGACGGAAAAGACGAGATTATGATCACCAGCACCGGATATCACGTGGTATTGCAACCCTCGGCCGGCGGAACCCTGATCGAACTGGATTACCTCAAACGCCCCATCAACCTTTGCGACACCCTCACGCGCCGGAAGGAGGCTTATCATTCGCGTCTTCTGGAGCTGGCCCGGCAGAACCAAGGAGGAGGGGCCGTGTCCAGCATCCACGACATCTTGCGGACCAAGGAGCAAGGCCTGGAAAACCGTCTTTTCTACGATATGAACCGCCGCGCCAGTCTGGTGGATCGTTTTCTTTCCCGGCAAACCACTCCGGAGGACCTTTGGGCTTCCCGCGCAGGTGAAATTTCCGATTTCCTGAAAAACACATATGATTTCAAGGTGCTTGAACCCAAACGAAAGGGTGGAAATCTCACCGTCAGGATGTCCCGGCAGGGACAGGTCGAAGGGGCACCCCTCTATCTCGAAAAGAATCTGGAGTTCTCCCCCGGCGCTTTTAGTATGGATGCGGAGTACTCATTGGTAAACCGGGGAGACCATGAAATTCAGTTCCTTTGGATGGTTGAGTGGAACCTCACCCTTTTGGCCGGGGACGCTCCCGACCGGAACTATTTCGTGGCGGGACGCAGTCTGGCTTCCCCGAGGCTCAACAGCATGGGTGAGGAGACGGGAGTCCTTGAGATGGGCATGAGGGACGGTTGGCTGGGGATAGAAGTGAACTTCAAGACTGAAAAATCCGCCAGGTTCTGGAGATATCCGGTGGAGACCATTTCCCAATCCGAGGGCGGCTTTGAGAGGGTGTACCAAGGGTCCTGCCTTCTGTTGGGTTGGAATATAGGATTGAAACCCGGGGAATCTTTTAAAAATTGCGTCAAGACGGAATTGAAGGAGACGAAGAATTCATGATGTCCCACTGGTTGTCCATATCTCTCTTGCTCGCCTTTCTGGGCTTGGACGTGTCTGCGGTGGGCCAGTTTATGGTTTCCCGGCCCATTGTGGTGGGGCCTTTGGTTGGGCTGCTGACGGGACACGCGGATCTTGGCCTGGAATTGGGGGCGTTCGTAGAGCTCATTTGGTCCGGGGATGTGCCGGTGGGTGCGCACCTGCCGCTTGATCTTTCCATGTTGGCTGGGCTATCGGTGGCATTCGCTTCCGAACTCGTGGGAGGGGCCTGCCCGAAGGAGGCCGCAGTGACTTATGCCTTGGGGGTGGCGATTCCCCTATCCGCCGTAAGCACGCATGTGGAAATTTTCCTCCGGAAGTTTCATGTCCGCTGGGTACACTTCGCCCAACGCATGGCCATGAATTCGCGCCTGAGAACCTTCGAATGGGTCAACTATATCGTGATCCTAGAACTTTTCTTGAAGGGATTTCTGATGGCTTTCCTGGGCCTTCTCATAGAACATTGGACAGCCGGTATTTTCCATTCATTCCCGCCCCGGGTCATCGAGGGCCTTTATTATGCGAACTGGCTTCTTCTGGCCCTGGGTTGTTCGGCGGTCATTGACCTGGTGGTGGAAAAGAAAAATGTCCTTTGGCTGGTCCTCTCCATCGCCACGCTTCTGACACTGGCCCTGGTCTTTCGGGTCCAGGAAGTCTGGCTGGTGGCCTTGTCCCTCTTGGCCGGCTTCGTGGCCACTCTTTTTTTCCTGGGAAAGGGGGAGGCCACATGACCCCGGAAGAAAAACCTAAAATAAAATTCTCACTGGGATGGCTGACCCTGACCTCCGCGTTCCTTCGAACCTTCTTCATCCAAACTGTCTGGAATTTCGAACGTTATTTGAGCTATGGTTTCGCCTTCATCCTTCTTCCCGTTCTGAAACGAACCTGTCCGCCCGAGGAAAGAGGGCAAGCCCTGGCCCGTCATATGGATTATTTCAACACCCACCCCTATATGGCGTCTTTCCTCCTGGGAGCAGTCATACGGATGGAGGAGGAAAAACAGTCGGAACCGCGTTGGAAGCACAAGCTGAGGGACGAGGAGATCAGCGCCTTAAAAGTGGGCATGATGGGTCCACTGGCGGGAATGGGGGACAACCTTTTCTGGGCCACCATCCGTCCCTATTGTGGGTTGATCGCCATTTCTCTGGTTTTATCCCACGCCTTTCAGTTCAGGGGGCGTTTTTGGATTGTCCCACTGCTCTATCTTTTGGTGTTTAATGTGGTACATGTGGGGATCCGTCTCCTGGGGTTCCTTCAAGGGTACAATAAGGGTGACCAAGTGGTTCTCAGCCTCCGCAAATACGGTTTTCAGGAAGCCATCCGGGGCTTGAGGCTGGCGTCCCTTTTGCTGTTATCGGTCCTGATCGTGATGGTAAATTTATCGGATTTGGATAAGGAACCGGGGCTTTTCGTGTTGAAATTGACTTTTTTTAGCGCAATCGTGGGTTTTTTTACCTTCGCTCTGCACCGGAAAATTAGTCCCTCACAGTTATTTTATACAGTTGTCTTATTCGCGCTGATGTTGGCTTTTTGGCCGGATCTGAGTTCCCCGCCCGTTTTGGACGGTGTTTCTCCGGGGGGTTCCAACACGATCCCCTCGGCCATGATGAAGTGAAAGGGCTCCCATGAAATTGAGCGATAAGATAACCGTGGTCAACAAATTGGGGTTGCATTTAAGAGCCGCCGCCGAACTGGTGAAGGTGGCCAACAAATTCAAGTGTCAAATCACCATCCATCACGGGGTCCAGAATGTCAACGCCAAGAGCTTAATGGGCCTGATGACACTGGCTGCAGCCAAGGGAACCGAACTGGAGTTTCTGGCGGACGGGGAAGACGCCAAGGAGGCCCTGGCGGCCTTGAAACAGTTGGTGACGCAAAAATTCGGAGAAAAAGAGTGAAACCATTTGACGGTTATGGGCGGAATAGAAGCCTAAACCTTTTTAGGAGATCCTAGTGGCGGAGAAAATTCTCAACGGGATTCCGGCTTCCGGCGGCATCGCCATCGGACCGGCTTATTTATACCGTCCCCAAGGTTTTTCCATTCCCCGGAAAAGCCTGCGGGCTGAGGAAGTGGGCCAGGAATTAGGCCGGTACCTGGAGGCCTTGAAAAAAACCCGTGAACAGATTCTGGAACTCGAGGGCCGAATGAAGGAAAAACTCGGGGAGGAGCACGCAGCGATTTTCCAGGCCCACCAAGTGGTATTGGATGATCCCCTCTTTCTGGAGGAAATTCCTGATGCTATCCGCAAGCGCCGCTTGAACGCCGAACACCTATTGATCGAGGCCCTGGAAAAGTTTCAAACGGTTATCGCTTCCGTTGAGGATTCCTTTTTCCGTGAGCGGGGAGGGGACATTCAGGACGTGGGAGACCGTGTCTTGAAGAACCTAACGGGAGGCGGGAAAGATATTCTCGGCAAATTGGACCATGAAGTTATCGTATTGGCCTCCGACCTGACTCCCTCGGACACTGCCACGATGCCCACTGATCATGTGAAGGGTTTTTGCACCGAGATTGGCGGACGAACCTCCCACGTCGCCATCGTGGCCCGGTCAATGGGGTTGCCGTCCGTGGTGGGCACGCCCAACGTTACTTTGGAAGCGCAGGACGGCGACCTAGTCATTCTGGACGGCAATAAAGGGTTAATGGTCATCAACCCAAACCCCCAGACCCTGAAACAGTACCAGCGGTTGAAGGTGAATTACGAGACCTTCCAGAGAAGCTTGGATAAACTTCGGGCCCTGCCTGCGGCCACGCCCGACGGCCACCGCATCACTCTAGCCGCCAACATCGAAATTCCGCTGGAGTTGGACGAGGTTTTCAGCCATGGGGCTGAGGGCATCGGGCTTTTCCGGACGGAATTCCTTTTTTTGGACCGCGGGGGTGTCCCTTCGGAGGAGGAACAGTTCGAGGCCTACAGTCAGTTGGCCACGCGGACAGGGGTGAACCCCGCCATTGTGCGCACTCTTGACCTGGGAGGCGACAAGTTTCTCTCTGAGGTCAACCCCTTTCACGAGATGAACCCCTTCCTGGGATTGAGGGCCATCCGTCTTTGCCTGAAAAGGCCCGACATCTTCAAGCCACAGCTCAGGGCTATCCTCCGGGCGGCGGTGCACGGGCCCCTCAAAATTATGTTTCCCATGGTGGCCACCGTGGACGAGATCCGGCAGGCCAAGTTGCTTCTGAAGGAATGCGGGCAGGAACTTAAAAGGGAAGGGAAAAAATTCCGGGAAGACATCGAAGTGGGAGCCATGATCGAGATTCCGTCGGCGGCTATTATGGCCGACCTGCTGATCCAGGAAGCGGACTTTCTTTCCATCGGGACAAACGACCTGATTCAGTACACGATGGCGGTGGACCGTGTGAACGAGGCGGTGGCCTATCTTTATGAGCCCTTGAACCCGGCGATTCTCAGGCTTATCCGCATGACAGTGGAGGCTTGCCATAAACAGGGTAAATGGGTGGGAATGTGCGGGGAAATGGCGGGCGATCCCCAGTTCGTGCCCCTGCTTTTAGGGATGGGCCTGGATGAGTTGTCCGTGTCTCCCTCCATCATTCCTGAAGTGAAGAAGGTGATCCGCCTCATGCCCTATGCGAAGTCCAAGGAGATCGCCCAGGAGGCACTCAAGAGGACCACCGCAAGCGAGGTTTACGATTTGATCAGGGAAAGTGTGCCGGCCGAATTGAAAGGTATCCTGTTTTAACTACCTTTTTTCCAATTTCTGAAAAATTATTGTATTTTGGGCCCATTAGTTGAGTAATAAAGGCTTTGAAATAAGCGTTTTTGAAGTTTCCCGCCTGAAATAAAAAACAATAATAGTGAATTAAAAACACAATTCATCTTTTCCGTTTGGAGGCTTAGGAACAAAGGCAGGGATATAATTTACATACATCAGGAAGAATTTTTCCTTTGGGGAAGCGCTTTTTGGGCATTTTTAAACAGGGAAGGGTAATAAAAGCAGTTTAAAACGATTTTCATTGTGTTACCAACATATTTTAACGAATCAATTCCAACCCGACTCTCCCCAAGAACCTTCCTGAATTGAATACAATTTCAGGTTTGAAATGACCGTCAAACGGAAAAATAAAATCTGTCGGGGTTTATTTCCCTTTGAAACCGGTTTAATTACCCGGTTGGTTTCTGCACTACTGGCTTTCCTTTGTTTTTGTCTATCTCTGACTCTTCCGTTCCGGTCTTTGGCCCAATGCACCCCCTCCTCGGCCAGGATCTGCCTAAGCGGTGACGACAACACCCATGTTTGGATGAATGGTTTCGATATTGGGACGCAGATGTATTGCAATTGGGACGGCACCGGCACATGCCCGCCGGCATGCCTGACCATTCCTACTTCGGATTTCAACCTAGGTCAAACCGTGTGCCTGTCCATCGCCACCACAAATACCTCCGCCGGCTTTGTTTATTCCTCCTGGATGTTGGACGTGACCTGCTCGAACGGTTCTCATTCGGTTATCACCAACACCACGACCACGCCGAAGCTCTATTTCGACTCCGGCGCCGCGGGTGATGGGACGGGCACTTGCGGCACCTCAACGGGGGCCCCCGTCACTGACGGTAGCAGTAATGCCTGGACTTCCCCTAATTACAACCCCGCATCGAGCCCTTTTACCTGGACGGTTTACAGCGACGCCGGCACAGTCTATTCACCGCCGATCTACAATCCCATCACCGGAGCTTCCGTCCCTTGGATCTCCTGGCAAGCCTCGGGGCAGGGAAGCGGGAACGGAAGCTGCGGCATCATGTATATGCGCCAATGCACCACGCTTCCGACCACCCAGACACCCTTGGGTCCGACCAGTTTTACCATCAGTAAGGTTTTCGCTAGTGGAAATCCTGTCATTGGAACCAGCAATGTCATGGTTACCTATTACGTCGAGGTTTGCAACAAGGGCCAGGGGGCAACAACGCCTGTTACACTCACCGACACCATGAGCAACACTTTGATTGGCATGAACTATACCGCAATCAACGATTTAACCCCGGAACCCACCGAGTCCGTGGGTGCAGTCAGTTTTCTCGACAATGGCAGTCCACTTACGCTCATATATCTTGGGGGTTATTTCCCCGGAAATGCTTGTGTAACCCTGGTTGTTTCAGCCGCGAATGATTATTACACGTCCAGTGATCTCGGGACCCCCATTCCAAATTGTGGCGGCGTGGCTTGGAGCACGGGAAGCGCCAGCTCTTGTGTTACCTTCACCCTTCCGACCCTTTCCCCCACGCCAACCTTCACTTACACTTTGACCTATACTAATACATACACTTATACACCGACCAAGACGACACCCACCTATACTCCTACCTATACCTATACTTATACCCCGACAATCGCGGTTACTCCGACACCCACCCATACCAATACCTACACCTATACTTACACCAATACATTCACCGCCACTTCCACTCAGACTCGCACCAATTCTCCGACCAATACACAGACGCCCTCGCCTACCCCCACACAAACGAACACGCCAACGCGTTCAGCTACCCCCACACTGACAAACACAATCTCGCCTACTCCTACCCCCACCATGACACCGACGCCTACTCCGACGCGTTCAAACACACCCACCTCCACACCCACAGTTTCACCGACACCCACCCCTACAAATACCCCGACCCGGACACCGAGCCCCACGTCTACGGTTACACCTACCCCAACTCCGACCGTCTCGCCCACTCCTACTCCCACAGTTTCACCGACGCCTACTCCGACGCGTTCAAATACACCCACCAACAGCCCTACCAATACCATGACGGTTACCCCGTCAAATACTGCTACCCGAACGTCGACACCCACACTGACAAACACAATCTCGCCTACTCCTACTCCCACAATGACACCGACGCCTACTCCGACGCGTTCAAATACACCGACCAACAGCCCTACCAATACCATGACGGTTACCCCATCAAATACTGCTACCCGGACGCCTACTCCCACCCTGACGAACACCACGACCCAGACACCCACAACATCCTCCACCCCGACGCCTACAAATACGGCTACTCCTACTCCAACCCGTACACCCACTCCCACTCCGACTAACTCCCCAATCTCTACACCCACAACCTCGCCCACTCCTACACCAACCAATACTCCCACTGTCACCCCGACTCGGACGTCAACATCCACACCGACGAACTCCCCAACCTCCACACCCACAACCTCGCCTACTCCTACTCCCACAGTTTCACCGACTCCTACTCCGACGCGTTCAAATACACCCACCAACAGCCCTACCAATACCATGACGGTTACCCCATCAAATACTGCTACCCGAACGTCAACTCCCACACCGACGAACTCCCCAACCTCCACACCCACAACCTCGCCCACTCCTACATCGACGAATAGCCCAACGTCTACTCCGACCCGGACGCCTACTCCCACCCTGACGAACACCACGACCCCGACACCCACAACATCCTCCACCCCGACGCCTACAAATACGGCTACTCCTACTCCAACCCGTACACCCACTCCCACGTCAACGAACTCGGCTACAAATAGCCCTACAAACACACCCACGCCGACCGCGACGAACACACCGACGAGAACACCTACCCCCACCCCGACCCCCACGCCTACGAACACGCTTACTCCCACCCCCAGCCCGACTGGGACCACATCGCCTACATCCACCGCGACTAACACCCCCACACGCACGAACACACCCACTTCAACTTCCACGCCCACCATTACACCCACGCTCACGCCTACTTCCACCCCAACACGGACACCTACACCTACTTTGACGCCAACCCCGACGACGACCCCTACGCCTACGCCGACGAATACACCCACTAACACACCAATTTCCACGTCCACGCCAACCCCGACGACAACGCCAACGCTGACCCCCACGAATACACCGACGAGAACACCTACCCCCACCCCGACCTCTACACCAACCACAACCCCCACGCTGACCCCGACCAACACGCCCACAAGGACGCCTACGTCCACTCCGACCCCCACGTCTACCATTACCCCCACACCGACGCCAACCAATACGCCTACGAACACGCTTACTCCCACCCCCAGCCCGACTGGGACCACATCGCCCACATCCACCCCGACCAACACCCCCACCCGCACGAACACACCCACTTCGACTTCCACGCCCACCATTACACCCACGCTCACGCCTACTTCTACCCCGACAAGGACACCCACACCCACTCCGACACCCTCTCCCACAACGACCCCTACGCCTACGCCGACGAATACACCCACTAACACACCAATTTCCACGTCCACGCCGACTCCGACGACAACGCCAACGCTGACCCCCACGAATACACCGACGAGAACACCTACCCCCACCCCGACCTCTACACCAACCACAACCCCCACGCTGACCCCGACCAACACGCCCACAAGGACGCCTACGTCCACTCCGACCCCTACGCCTACCATTACCCCCACACCGACGCCAACCAATACGCCCACCAACACGCTTACTCCCACCCCCAGCCCGACTGGGACGACTTCACCCACGAATACCCCGACCAACACCCCCACTCGCACGAACACACCCACTTCGACTTCCACGCCCACCATTACACCCACGCTCACGCCGACTTCTACCCCGACAAGGACACCCACACCCACTTTGACGCCGACCCCGACGACGACCCCTACGCCTACGCCGACGAATACACCCACTAACACACCAATTTCCACGTCCACGCCAACCCCGACGACAACGCCAACGCTGACCCCCACGAATACACCGACGAGAACGCCTACCCCTACCTCTACACCAACCACAACCCCCACGCTGACCCCGACCAACACGCCCACAAGGACGCCTACGTCCACTCAGACCCCCACGCCTACCATTACCCCCACACCGACGCCAACCAATACGCCCACCAACACGCTTACTCCCACCCCCAGCCCAACTGGGACCACATCGCCCACATCCACCCCGACCAACACTCCCACGCGCACAAACACACCCACTTCGACTTCCACGCCCACGATCACATTTACGCCAACCCCAACCAATACCCCAACCAACACACCGACTTCCACACCGACGCCCACTCCTACAACGACTCCCACATTTACTCCGACTTTCACTCCAACGAGGACGTCCACACCTACTCCGACCCTGACTCTAACGGCGACATCTTCGCCCACGCCCACAACCACACCGACCTCAACCCCGACGAGTACGCCCACACCGACCCCGACAACAACGCCCACTCTCACTCCAACCAACACGCCCACATCCACCCCGACCCCGACGCGCACGCCAACCCCCAGCGCGACGGCTTCCCCGACTCCAACGGCTTCCTTGACATCAACTGGGACGCCCACCATTACGTCTTCGCCGACCCCCAGCCCGACCGGCACGACATCGCCCACGAATACACCCACCATTACGCCAACGACTACACCAACCTCAACTCTCACTCCCACACCGACCTTGACACCCACATCGACACCCACCAACACGCCCACCCGCACCCCGACGCCAACTCCAACGGATACTTTTACCTCGACGCCGACCTCGACTCCAACTGGCACCTCAACCAACACACCCACCTCGACCTATACCCCCATCTTCACGCCAACATACACATACACCCCGACGAACACATCCACTCCCACAACCACCCCGACCAATACGCCGACCCCGACATCGACCCCCACCCCAACAAATACCAACACTCCTACCCCGATACCGACCAACACATCCACTTCAACGCCGACCTCGACTCCAACTCCCACCCCGACCGACACCCCCATATTCACGCCAACATCCACCAACACCCCAACGGACACTTATACGGCCACGAATACTTCCACTTCGACCAACACACCAACGGACACTTATACGGCCACCCAGACGAATACGCCGACATCAACGAAAACTCCCACCAACACTGCTACGGTCACAAACACTCCGACAGCCACTTATAGCCCCACGGACACTTTGACCCCCACCTCCACGTTTACCGCCACAAATACACCGACCTCGACCGCCACCCCGACCACAACCAACACTCCAACTGATACAAGTACTCCGACATCCACGAGCACCCCCACAAACACCTTCACAGCCACGTTGACCTCGACAGCTACTTATACCTCCACGAATACGCCGACCCCGACCTTTACCCGGACCTCGACCTTGACCCCAACCTTTACCAGCACCTGGACCTCCACCTCCACCCCCACGTTCACGCGTACCCCGACACCGACTAAGACAAACACGCCCCTTTGGACCTCCACTCCCACGCCGACTTCCACGCTCACGGCGACCTCCACGGTCACGCAGGTGCCGACCTGGACGCCGACGGTAGATTACTTCACGGTGACGAAGAACGTATTCAAGGGAGGGGAGTCGGTATCCATCTATGTGGGGACGAGCCAATACCCCGGGCCGTTCGAATTGAGCGTGTACAATTCGGCGGGGGAGCACATTAGGACGTTGGACAGCCGGTACCTGGAAGCACTGTTTGAAGGAAGCTTCTATTGGGATGGGAAGAACAAGTTCGGGGACATGTGCGCGAGCGGGGTTTACCTCTTCTACCTGACGGAACCCATGGACCGCAAAACCAAGAGGGTCATCTTTATTAGGTGAAATAATTTGGGAAAACGCGAAGGGAAGCATGGTTGAAATGAAATTAAATAATAATATTCAAACGGTCATAAGGATGGGAATAGCATTCCTTTCCATCTTGATAGTCCCCGTCCTTTCCTGGGCCCAGTGTGCACCCTCGGCGTTAAAGATTTGCGCCAATGCCGATGACCTGATCACCCTCTACTTAAACGGCAATAGCGCAGGAACTTTCGGATACGTAGGAACGTATGACACGGCGGCGATCAGCTGCAACACCGTCAGCACAAGCTTCTTGAACGCCACCGGAACCAACGTCATCTCGGTGCTGAACCAGAGTACTGCTGCCTCACAGATGTGGGCCACTTGGTCGCTGGATATAACCTGTTCCAATGGCCAGCACGTCTACGTCACAGACGCGTCAAGCGCGGTCTCGGTTTTCGACGAACTTAACAGTTGCTCCGTCACTGCCCCGCCGGGAACGGGGGGCAACTGGTATTCCACTAGTTTTGTCCCGACAGGTTGGACGGTTGCCTCAACCGTGTCGGGAACCCTTTGGGGCAAACAAATCCTGGACCCCCAGACTGGTGTGGCCATACCGGTCATTTCATACAATAGCAGCGCCTACGCCCCCGACGCTGGTTGCGATTGGGAATATTTCCTGCAGGACTTCACCTTGAGTAATACGGTCACCCCGCCTGCCGCGCCCGCCTTCACCGTCTCCAAATCCGCCAGCCCGAACAGCGACGTTATGAACAACGCCAATATCACCTATATCTTGCAGGTATGCGACACGGGCGGCCCGGAACTTGAACCAGTTACTGTCACGGAAACCACGCCGGTGGATTTTACGGGAGATTTTAGTTATATGTGGGAAGTCACGCCAGCCGGACCTTGGTATCCCTGGTGTGGCGGCGCCGCGTCGGTTTGCACCAATGCTGACTCGACTCAAACATTTTCTATTGTTTATCCACTGGGTTTCGCAGCGAATTCCTGCCAGTCCGTAACCTGGCAGGATTATTCAGGCTGGAATTACAGTTGCGATGTCCGTTACAACAAAGCCACCATCTACTACTATAACGGCTCTTCCATAACAACCACGAATTACACGACCCTCGCGCCCATAACGATAGCTTGTAACACCGCTACCCCGACCTACACACCAACCTACACCTATACGTACACTTATACACCGACCAAGACGACACCCACCTATACTCCTACCTACACCTATACCTATACCCCGACAATCGCGGTTACTCCGACATTCACCCATACCAATACCTACACCTATACTTACACCAATACCTTCACCGCCACGTCTACTCCGACCCGCACCAATTCTCCGACCAATACACAGACGCCCTCGCCTACCCCCACACAAACGAACACGCCAACGCGTTCAGCTACCCCCACACTGACAAACACAATCTCCCCTACTCCTACCCCCACAATGACACCAACGCCTACTCTGACGCGTTCAAACACACCGACCAACACACCCACCTCCACACCCACAGTTTCACCGACACCCACCCCTACGAATACCCCGACCCGGACACCGAGCCCCACGTCTACGGTTACACCTACCCCAACTCCGACCGTCTCGCCCACTCCTACTCCCACAGTTTCACCGACGCCTACTCCGACGCGTTCAAATACACCCACCAACAGCCCTACCAATACCATGACGGTTACCCCGTCAAATACTGCTACCCGAACGTCGACACCCACACTGACAAACACAATCTCGCCTACTCCTACTCCCACAATGACACCGACGCCTACTCCGACGCGTTCAAATACACCGACCAACAGCCCTACCAATACCATGACGGTTACCCCATCAAATACTGCTACCCGGACGCCTACTCCCACCCTGACGAACACCACGACCCCGACACCCACAACATCCTCCACCCCGACGCCTACAAATACGGCTACTCCTACTCCAACCCGTACACCCACTCCCACACCGACGAACTCCCCAACCTCCACACCCACAACCTCGCCCACTCCTACGCTGACCAATACTCCCACAGTTTCACCGACTCCTACTCCGACGCGTTCAAATACACCCACCAACAGCCCTACCAATACCATGACGGTTACCCCATCAAATACTGCTACCCGAACGTCAACTCCCACACCAACTAACTCCTCAACCTCCACACCCACAACCTCGCCCACTCCTACATCGACGAATAGCCCAACGTTTACTCCGACCCGGACGCCTACTCCCACCCTGACGAACACCACGACCCCGACACCCACAACATCCTCCACCCCGACGCCTACAAATACGGCTACTCCTACTCCAACCCGTACACCCACTCCCACACCGACGAACTCCCCAACCTCCACACCCACAACCTCGCCCACTCCTACGCCAACCAATACTCCCACTGCCACCCCGACCCGGACGTCAACTCTCACTCCGACGAACTCCCCAACCTCCACACCCACAACCTCGCCCACTCCTACGCTGACCAATACTCCCACAGTTTCACCGACTCCTACTCCGACGCGTTCAAATACACCCACCAACAGCCCTACCAATACCATGACGGTTACCCCATCAAATACTGCTACCCGAACGTCAACTCCCACACCAACTAACTCCTCAACCTCCACACCCACAACCTCGCCCACTCCTACATCGACGAATAGCCCAACGTTTACTCCGACCCGGACGCCTACTCCCACCCTGACGAACACCACGACCCCGACACCCACAACATCCTCCACCCCGACGCCTACAAATACGGCTACTCCTACTCCAACCCGTACACTCACTCCCACGTCAACAAACTCGGCTACAAATAGCCCTACAAACACACCCACGCCGACCGCGACGAACACACCGACGAGAACACCTACCCCCACCCCGACCCCCACGCCTACGAACACGCTTACTCCCACCCCCAGCCCGACTGGGACCACATCGCCTACATCCACCGCGACTAACACCCCCACACGCACGAACACACCCACTTCAACTCCCACGCCCACCATTACACCCACGCTCACGCCTACTTCCACCCCAACACGGACACCTACACCTACTTTGACGCCAACCCCAACGACGACCCCTACGCCTACGCCGACGAATACACCCACTAACACACCAATTTCCACGTCCACGCCAACCCCGACGACAACGCCAACGCTGACCCCCACGAATACACCGACGAGAACACCTACCCCCACCCCGACCTCTACACCAACCACAACCCCCACGCTGACCCCGACCAACACGCCCACAAGGACGCCTACGTCCACTCCGACCCCTACGCCTACCATTACCCCCACACCGACGCCAACCAATACGCCCACCAACACGCTTACTCCCACCCCCAGCCCGACCGGGACCACATCGCCTACATCCACCGCAACTAACACCCCCACCCGCACGAACACACCCACTTCGACTTCCACGCCCACCATTACACCCACGCTCACGCCTACTTCTACCCCGACAAGGACACCCACACCCACTCCGACACCCTCTCCCACAACGACCCCTACGCCTACGCCGACGAATACACCCACTAACACACCAATTTCCACGTCCACGCCGACTCCGACGACAACGCCAACGCTGACCCCCACGAATACACCGACGAGAACACCTACCCCCACCCCGACCTCTACACCAACCACAACCCCCACGCTGACCCCGACCAACACGCCCACAAGGACGCCTACGTCCACTCCGACCCCTACGCCTACCATTACCCCCACACCGACGCCAACCAATACGCCCACCAACACGCTTACTCCCACCCCCAGCCCGACTGGGACGACTTCACCCACGAATACCCCGACCAACACCCCCACCCGCACGAACACACCCACTTCGACTTCCACGCCCACCATTACACCCACGCTCACGCCGACTTCTACCCCGACAAGGACACCCACACCCACTTTGACGCCGACCCCGACGACGACCCCTACGCCTACGCCGACGAATACACCCACTAACACACCAATTTCCACGTCCACGCCAACCCCGACTACCACACCTACTCCCACTTCGACGAACACACCCACGAGGACGCCTACGTCCACTCCGACCCCCACGCCTACCATTACCCCCACACCGACGCCAACCAATACGCCCACCAACACGCTTACTCCCACCCCCAGCCCAACTGGGACCACATCGCCCACTGCCACCCCGACCAACACTCCCACGCGCACAAACACACCCACTTCGACTTCCACGCCCACGATCACATTTACGCCAACCCCAACCAATACCCCAACCAACACACCGACTTCCACACCGACGCCCACTTCTACAACGACTCCCACATTTACTCCGACTTTCACTCCAACGAGGACGTCCACACCTACTCCGACCCTGACCCTAACGGCGACATCTTCGCCCACGCCCACAACCACACCGACCTCAACCCCGACGAGTACGCCCACACCGACCCCGACAACAACGCCCACTCTCACTCCAACCAACACGCCCACATCCACCCCGACCCCGACGCGCACGCCAACCCCCAGCGCGACAGCTTCCCCGACTCCAACGGCTTCCTTGACATCAACTGGGACGCCCACCATTACGTCTTCGCCAACCCCCAGCCCGACCGGCACGACATCGCCCACGAATACACCCACCATTACGCCAACGACTACACCAACCTCAACTCTCACTCCCACACCGACCTTGACACCCACATCGACACCCACCAACACGTCCACCCGCACCCCGACGCCAACTCCAACGGATACTTTTACCTCGACGCCGACCTCGACTCCAACTGGCACCTCAACCAACACACCCACCTCGACCTATACCCCCATCTTCACGCCAACATACACATACACCCCGACGAACACATCCACTCCCACAACCACCCCGACCAATACGCCGACCCCGACATCGACCCCCACCCCAACAAATACCAACACTCCTACCCCGATACCGACCAACACATCCACTTCAACGCCGACCTCGACTCCAACTCCCACCCCGACTGACACCCCCATATTCACGCCAACATCCACCAACACCCCAACGGACACTTATACGGCCACCCAGACGAATACGCCGACATCAACGAAAACTCCCACCAACACCGCTACGGTCACAAACACTCCGACAGCCACTTATAGCCCCACGGACACTTTGACCCCCACCTCTACGTTTACCGCCACAAATACACCGACCTCGACCGCCACCCCGACCACAACCAACACTCCGACTGATACAAGTACTCCGACATCCACGAGCACCCCCACAAACACCTTCACAGCCACGCCGACCCCGACGGCCACTTATAGTCCCACGAACACTTTGACCCCCACCTCCACGTTTACCGCCACAAATACACCGACTTCGACCGCCACCCCGACCACAACCAATACCCCGACTGATACGGGCACTTCGACATCCACGAGTACCCCCACGAACACCTTCACAGCCACGTTGACCTCGACAGCTACTTATACCTCCACGAATACGCCGACCCCGACCTTTACCCGGACCTCGACCTTGACCCCAACCTTTACCAGCACCTGGACCTCCACCTCCACCCCCACGTTCACGCGTACCCCGACACCGACTAAGACAAACACGCCCCTTTGGACCTCCACTCCCACGCCGACTTCCACGCTCACGGCGACCTCCACGGTCACGCAGGTGCCGACCTGGACGCCGACGGTAGATTACTTCACGGTGACGAAGAACGTATTCAAGGGAGGGGAGTCGGTATCCATCTATGTGGGGACGAGCCAATACCCCGGGCCGTTCGAATTGAGCGTGTACAATTCGGCGGGGGAGCACATTAGGACGTTGGACAGCCGGTACCTGGAAGCACTGTTTGAAGGAAGCTTCTATTGGGATGGGAAGAACAAGTTCGGGGACATGTGCGCGAGCGGGGTTTACCTCTTCTACCTGACGGAACCCATGGACCGCAAAACCAAGAGAGTGATCTTCATCCGGTAAGGATTACCAAAAAAATATTTGGATTTTTTAGCGGTTGAGATATTGGAGCGCTTGGCGGGCCAGGGTGTGATTAGGTTTCAAATCGAGGGATTTTGAGAGAAGCATCCGGGCTTTTTCCACATTTCCGGCTTGGTAGGCAAGAATCCCCGAGTAGTAATAACCCTCCGCGAATTTAGGGTCAATCACAATGGCTTTCTCGAACCAGGAGGAAGCTTCCGGAATATTACCCATTTGATAATAAACCACACCGAGATTAAGCGCGTATTGGGGATTCTCCGGGTCAAAGGCCTGTACCCAAAAGAGATGGGAAAGAGCCTGCTCATACAGAGCACGGGACTCATGAAACTCGGGGCTGTCCGTCTTTCCTGCGGCTCGGGTCTTGAGGGCCGAGGCCTGTTGGATTTCAAAAGAAGCGGTCCACAAACGGGATGTTCCGACGTCTTTTAAGAAAACGTCCCAAGAAACCTCATCCAAGGAATAATCGGGTTTCCCATAGTGTCTCAAGCGGAGAGCGTCCCAAAGTTGGTCGGCTTTGACTGCGTCAAAGGCGGGGACCGCGGGTGGTGAATAAGCCTCCTGGACCATTCCGTCGGGAATAAGACTCATGTTTCCCAAACCATCCTCATCCAGATTTGGGTAAGTGAAAAAATACCTCGCGCCCGGATTATGTTCCACCATCCACCGCATCAGATGGCCGGAAATATATTCCTTCCCGCTCTCATGTTTGGGGTTTGGCACCTGCAATCCGGGATGATTCCTGGCCAAGAACATCCGGTACCAATCCATGGTCAGGCTTCCCTCGCCTAATACCGCGATATCAAGCCTTTTGCGACCCACTATTTGATGGTACCAGCACGGAAAATCCAACACGTCGCCCTTGCAGAAAAAAAGGCCGCCAGTTGGGATCGTCTTCCAGGCGTTCAGGATGTAGTCATAACTGTAGGTGTAATAAATCTGGCTTCCCTGGTAAACATTGAAGCCCGTCAAGCCCAGCGCCAGCGCCCAGGCCGCGAGAGGGAAAGCTTGCTCAGCTCGGGGGAATTTTTTCCCAAGGAGGGAAACGAGAAAACGAAAACCCAACGCGGAAAATAAAGGGATCAGCACGAAGGAGGCGATGGAATAATTTTGCATCAGGTAGGATCTCCCGCTGGAATATTTGGAAAAAACGCAGACCGCGGCGAAAAGACCTGGCCATCCTAAAAGGAAGGCAATGCTTGGCCGACGGAGCCTTTTCCATCCATCCACTGCGCCAATAAGAGCGAGGACCCCCACCCCCCAGAATTCCACAAAAGCAGACTTGAGATAAAAAAGCCCTTCCTTGGCCCAAAGCAGAACGTCCCAGGTGAAGTCCCTGTTTTTATAAATATTACGGCTCAAATGCCGCAGGAAATTCGGGAGGTTGACCGGATGGCCCCAGTTAACCAACGGTTCCTCAGAGGACCGGATAGGGAGATAAAGATAAACAGATAGGCCGAGCAACAAGAGGCAGGTGTCCCGCAGGAGGTCCTTTGCGGGGTTTTGCCTCTGCCGGTAGAGGGTCCAGACCAGATACAGGAGGCCCGGGGCAAAAGGAGCCATGCTCATCAAATGGTTGGTCATAGATAGACCGAAGAGGAAAAACGCCAGGCCGGTTTTTCCCCGCAATAGGGCTAGGGTTACAACGAGGTAGAAAAGGGCGGTCATGATATAGATGCCATTCTTAGCACTCAGAGAACCAGGGTAAGCCGTGGCGCCGGCCATCCAAAGCAAGGCGAAAGGCAGGCTGAGGGATAAGCCCAGTTTGAAAGGGCCACGCAGCAGGAGGTAAAGGAAAAAACAACAGGAAGCGCCCAGGATCGCCGAAAGCAGGTTGACCCTCAAGAAAATCTCGCCAAGCGGGAACAGGGTGAACAGACGGCCCAGCAAGATAAAGAGGGGGTAACCGGGGGGGTGCGCGATTCCCAGGACGGACGAGGCTGTGATGATTTCAGAGCTGTCGTCCATATAGAAAGTGGGATTCAAGCCCCAAAGGTACAGCGCGAAACAAAAAAGGAAAAACAGGGTGCTGGTTAATAGGTTTTTGGAATGATCGCTCAAAAGCTGCTCCTCAATAAAACAGTAAACTCAAAAAACGATTGAATCCCAAAGGACAGGTCACAATTTTTAGTAAACCCGGGAATGAGATATGGATAGACCTGATCGCATTAATCCAATTGTTGATCCCAGGTTTTTTTCCTCCAAAACCAACCCAAAACCCCAAAGTAGGCCAGAAGGGCCCCGGTTGAAATCCACTTTCCGGCGCTGAACCCGGGTGGATCATAGTTTAAGAAAAAATGGTGTTTCCCAGCGGAAAGAGGGATGGCCCGGGCGATAACGTCGCCCGGTATCACCTCGTAATGTTGCTGGGAACTATCGGGGCAGGCCAGGGCCTTCCATCCGAGAGCGTAATTTTCCGTCACCAGTAGGACCTGGGGGCGGGAAGTTTGGGCCTCCACTTCAATCATATCGGTCGTAGTATCCCGCAGCGACACTTGGTCGTGGGTGGTTCCTTCTTCGGGCGAGGGAATTGGTTCTTTTTCCAGCAGGACCACCTTGGTTGGATCGAAGTTCTTCCGGTTGAGGCGCATCATGGCTTGG
This sequence comes from candidate division FCPU426 bacterium, assembly GCA_963847625.1. Lineage (GTDB taxonomy): Bacteria > Oederibacteriota > Muellerivitia > Muellerivitales > Muellerivitaceae > CAWCKJ01. Next base: position 76,089 of record CAWKAR010000041.1, read on the forward strand.
CTGGCATCCGTCTCCTTTTCCCAGAGGCCGATCAGGATGGCCCGGGGCAGGACAGGTCCGGGTACCGGTTCCACTTTAAATCCAGCCGTGCTGTCTTCCACCATATAACGAAGGCGCGTCAGCTTGATCTTCGTGGTGGTCAGCAACAGTAGTTCGGAAAAAGTGGGATTCGGGTTGAACTTCTCGTAGGCGGATCCGTCCCCGTAGGTGATGAAAGTGCCGTACCGCTTGGGGAGGAAGGGATCGTCCCCCCAGATGTCTTGTTTCCGGAAGGACATAGCAAGATCGTCGTGGCCCTTCCAATAGATCCGGTTTTCCCCGGGACCGGGAGCCATGACGTTTTGGACGGTTGCTTCCACGCCCTCCAAGATTTTCGGGCTGAAAAACCGTAGGGTGGAATGGGCGAAAAACCATAAGTTGACCATTCCCAGGAGGACCAGGCAAATTCGGAAGATGGGGTGGGATCGGGCGAGAATCCAAAACAGGCTGAAGAAAAATAGGAATCCAGCGCCCGTGACCAGGTTGACGATTCGCACCGCCGCGACTTGGGTGGGGAATTGGGGGGATTCAGGTGGAAAGGGAATATCTCCGTTCAGCCGGAGTGTCCCAGTGACCCCATCCAGGCCGGCACCCTCGTAAATTCCCAAACCAGCGGCTAGAAGGATAAAACCCAAAAGAAAGGCCATCCAGGCGGGCCAGAATTTTTCGGCCCGGCCGGAAAACCAGGTTTGAATCCCGAGGGAAGCCAGGAAAGAAAAAGCCAATTGGAAAAAGATGACGGCTTTGAAACTTCCCCGGAAGAAATTGAAAGGAGGGACCCAATCGTACAGGATCGGGTAAACCGGGGTATAGAAGCCCATGGCGAAGATTAGGGAAACCAAGGCGAGGCCCGTTAAAACCCAGCTTTTCCTGGCTGGATTTTGGATCAATCCGTAAAAAGCCAACAGGATCGCGATGCTTCCTATGAAGAGGGAGGATTCCCACCAAATTCGGCCCCCGCCCCACCCGGAAAAGTGATGGGGGTTCCCGTTCAAGCCGGAAGCCGCCAGCGTCAAAAGGTTCATGGGGTGGAAGGAAAAAAATTGTTGCAACTCCAGCGAGGACGGGGCCTCCCGAAGGCTTTCCTTCGAGGCCAGAAGGCCGGGCAACCATTGGACTGTCGTGAGGACCAGGCTTCCAGCTGCCATGGACAGGCCCCCGCAAACCTTCGCAACCCACCGGGCCCGGTCCAGGAGAATCAAGGCGAGGGCGTAAAGCCCCGCGAAAAACAACGTGTAAACAAAATATTGTGCGTGTCCGGCTAAAAGTTCCATGGACAGGACGGCTGCACCCCCCAGGACCCACTTGGGGGAAGGGGACTTCAATTGGCCGTCCACCATGAGGAAGACCAAAGGAATCCAAGCCATGGTGCAGAGGTTGGTCAGATGGCCGGGATAAACATGCAGAAAGAACGCCCCGCCGAACATGAAGGCGATGGACCCGAACAGGCGGGCGATGAAACGGAAATGGCTCTTGGCCAGCCAGAGGTACATGAAAAATCCGGCGAGGAAGACGTGGAGGGCGATGGAAAAATTCAAGGCGAAAGTGAGGGGTAATAACATAAAAAACCAGTTGGGGGGATACAAGAGGGCGGATTGGAAACCCGCGAAGAAAGGAGCGCCACAATAGATGTAAGGATTCCAAAAGGCAAGGTGCCCTTTTTTCAGTTCGGAAAAACCAAAATCCCGCCAGGCGTAGAATTGATTGGCCAGGTCCCCATCGGCGGAGGAGATAAGGATATCCTGGGAGAAAAGGGCTTTGCCGAAGAGCGCCAAAACCATTGCCGCTAAAATCCCCAAGGCCCAAAGTGTAGGCCTTTTGTAAAAGAAATTCAGAATATGCTCCGGACTGCCTAGGCTGGAGGGGGGGGCCATAGAGAAGAATTGAGTTTTCACCTTGTCTCCTTGCGCGGCATTTTGATTCTGGTTAGAAGCCATGAACCCGCCTTTGTTTTATGAAATGCATTTTATGATTTATGACCTAATAACTTTAACTTGATAGTTAAAAATACTTGAAAACACGAAGATGAAAGGGTTTTCTTGTCTTTAAGATTATAGGGAATAGTGGTAAAGTTCCCTTATAAAAACGTTTTAATTCAATGGAAAAAGGTTTTTTAGATATTATCTTGTTTATTGCCCATTTTGTGCCTGAAAAATGAAACCGGTTCACAGTGAAAACGACATGCGATTTGTAAACGGACTGACATCCAATAGGATTAACAGGATTTTGGGATGGGTTAGATTGTCCCTCCCATTCCAGTGTTTTATAGCTTTGTTAATTACTGCGTTCCTAATGGGACTTCCCGTCGGAGCATTAGCGCAGTGCACCCCCTCCTCGGCATTACTTTGCGTTTCCGTGGATGATAATGCGGAGGTTTGGATCAATGGTTTTGATATTGGCACTGCTACCTATTGCAATACTGAAGGCCAAAATTCCGTTACACAATCCTGCACCATCAATTGTTTCACCATTCCATCCGGTGATTTTAACATGGGCCAGAGCATTGTACTGGCCCTGGCTGTAACCAATACCGCTTCTCCTGAAACCTCCTTTTCGTATTCGCTGGATGTTGCATGCAGTAATGGAGAACATTCTTATCTGACCAACGCGACAGCACAATCGTTGATTGATTACCATTCAGACGTTGGTGGGACCTGCACTGCCGATAGCCCTATCACAGATGCAAGCGGGCATTACTGGTACGCGACCAATTACAATCCCTCCAGTACCCCTTTCACCGTCACTTCTATGGCTGAGACTTGTTCGGTGTGGGTGGGTAAAATCCAGGATCCCTTAACCGGTCTTCCCATTTCACCTAGTTCCACCAGTGCATGCCCGAGCGTGGGAAGTTGCGGGATCATTTATGTCCGGGACGCCACTACCTTGCCGGCTCCCCAACCGACCTTAGGCCCGGTGAGTATGACAATCACCAAATCCATTCTTAGCGCCCCTGCAACTTTCGCAACTAATGATTGGGGGGTTACGTATGTTTTAAACATTTGCAATTATGGAAAACCGGCTACCAACGCCGTCACATTGGTCGATTCGGTTAGCTATACTCCATCAGGTATGGGCTTTGCTGAATACTCTGTAGGGCAATACCCACCTGGTGGAACAGCAACGGTATTCACCAACTGCTGTCCTTGGGCCCAATCTCCGGGCGATCCCATTACCTTTGTGTGCCAATCATCCTCTACCGGCGGAACCACCTGGATTTATGGAAATTTTCCTGGGGACGGGAATTGTACCTCCGTCACGCTAGGTTATAGAAGCTATTATTGGCTCGACCCAAGCATCTGCGGAGCGGTTACGAATATCGCCAACTCCTATTGGAACGGAGGAAGCGTCACTTCCAACACCGTCATGGCCACAATCCCTTGCACCCCCTTCACTGCAACATTTACTTATACGCAAACCCCAACTTTTACATTTACTTATACCCCAACCAAGGCGACTCCCACCTTTACCCCCACCTACACTTATACCTATACCCCGACGATTGCGGTTACTCCGACATTCACCCACACCAATACCTTCACCGTCACTTCTACTCCAACCCGCACCAATTCTCCGACCAATACACAGACGTCCTCGCCTACCCCCACACAAACGAACACGCCAACGCGTTCAGCTACCCCCACACTGACAAACACAATCTCGCCTACTTTTTCTCCCACAATGACACCGACTCCTACTCTGACGCGTTCAAATACACCCACCAACAGCCCTACCAATACCATGACGGTTACCCCGTCAAATACTGCTACCCGAACGTCGACACCCACACTGACAAACACAATCTCGCCTACTCCTACTCCCACAATGACACCGACGCCTACTCCGACGCGTTCAAACACACCGACCAACACACCAACCTCCACACCCACAGTTTCACCGACACCCACCCCTACGAATACCCCGACTCGGACGTCAACATCCACACCGACTAACTCCCCAACCTCCACACCCACAACCTCGCCTACTCCTACTCCCACAGTTTCACCGACTCCTACTCCGACGCGTTCAAATACACCCACCAACAGCCCTACCAATACCATGACGGTTACCCCATCAAATACTGCTACCCGGACGTCAACATCCACACCGACTAACTCCCCAACCTCCACACCCACAACTTCGCCCACTCCTACACCAACCAATACTCCCACTGCCACCCCGACCCGGACGTCAACACCCACACCGACGAACTCCCCAACCTCCACACCCACAACCTCGCCTACTCCTACACCAACCAATACTCCCACTACCACCCCGACCCGGACGTCAACTCCCACACCAACTAACTCCTCAACCTCCACACCCACAACCTCGCCCACTCCTACATCGACGAATAGCCCAACGTCTACTCCGACCCGGACGCCTACTCCCACCCTGACGAACACCACGACCCCGACACCCACAACATCCTCCACCCCGACGCCTACAAATACGGCTACTCCTACTCCAACCCGTACACCCACTCCCACGTCAACGAACTCGGCTACAAATAGCCCTACAAACACACTCACGCCGACCCCGACGAACACACCGACGAGAACGCCTACCCCCACCCCGACCCCCACGCCTACGAACACGCTTACTCCCACCCCCAGCCCGACTGGGACCACATCGCCTACATCCACCGCGACTAACACCCCCACACGCACGAACACACCCACTTCAACTTCCACGCCCACCCCGACGACAACGCCAACGCTGACCCCCACGAATACACCGACGAGAACACCTACCCCCACCCCGACCTCTACACCAACCACAACCCCCACGCTGACCCCGACCAACACGCCCACAAGGACGCCTACGTCCACTCCGACCCCTACGCCTACCATTACCCCCACACCGACGCCAACCAATACGCCCACCAACACGCTTACTCCCACCCCCAGCCCGACTGGGACGACTTCACCCACGAATACCCCGACCAACACCCCCACCCGCACGAACACACCCACTTCGACTTCCACGCCCACCATTACACCCACGCTCACGCCGACTTCTACCCCGACAAGGACACCCACACCCACTTTGACGCCGACCCCGACGACGACCCCTACGCCTACGCCGACGAATACACCCACTAACACACCAATTTCCACGTCCACGCCAACCCCGACGACAACGCCAACGCTGACCCCCACGAATACACCGACGAGAACACCTACCCCCACCCCGACCTCTACACCAACCACAACCCCCACGCTGACCCCGACCAACACGCCCACAAGGACGCCTACGTCCACTCAGACCCCCACGCCTACCATTACCCCCACACCGACGCCAACCAATACACCCACCAACACGCTTACTCCCACCCCCAGCCCAACTGGGACCACATCGCCCACATCCACCCCGACCAACACTCCCACGCGCACAAACACACCCACTTCGACTTCCACGCCCACGATCACATTTACGCCAACCCCAACCAATACCCCAACCAACACACCGACTTCCACACCGACGCCCACTCCTACAACGACTCCCACATTTACTCCGACTTTCACTCCAACGAGGACGTCCACACCTACTCCGACCCTGACTCTAACGGCGACATCTTCGCCCACGCCCACAACCACACCTACCTCAACCCCGACGAGTACGCCCACCCCGACCCCGACGCGCACGCCAACCCCCAGCGCGACAGCTTCCCCGACTCCAACGGCTTCCTTGACATCAACTGGGACGCCCACCATTACGTCTTCGCCAACCCCCAGCCCGACCGGCACGACATCGCCCACGAATACACCCACCATTACGCCAACGACTACACCAACCTCAACTCTCACTCCCACACCGACCTTGACACCCACATCGACACCCACCAACACGCCCACCCGCACCCCGACGCCAACTCCAACGGATACTTTTACCTCGACGCCGACCTCGACTCCAACTGGCACCTCAACCAACACACCCACCTCGACCTATACCCCCATCTTCACGCCAACATACACATACACCCCGACGAACACATCCACTCCCACAACCACCCCGACCAATACGCCGACCCCGACATCGACCCCCACCCCAACAAATACCAACACTCCTACCCCGATACCGACCAACACATCCACTTCAACGCCGACCTCGACTCCAACTCCCACCCCGACCGACACCCCCATATTCACGCCAACATCCACCAACACCCCAACGGACACTTATACGGCCACGAATACTTCCACTTCGACCAACACACCAACGGACACTTATACGGCCACCCAGACGAATACGCCGACATCAACGAAAACTCCCACCAACACTGCTACGGTCACAAACACTCCGACAGCCACTTATAGCCCCACGGACACTTTGACCCCCACCTCCACGTTTACCGCCACAAATACACCGACCTCGACCGCCACCCCGACCACAACCAACACTCCGACTGATACAAGTACTCCGACATCCACGAGTACCCCCACGAACACCTTCACAGCTACGTTGACCTCGACAGCTACTTATACCTCCACGAATACGCCGACCCCGACCTTTACCCGGACCTCGACCTTGACCCCAACCTTTACCAGCACCTGGACCTCCACCTCCACCCCCACGTTCACGCGTACCCTGACACCGACTAAGACAAACACGCCCCTTTGGACCTCCACTCCCACGCCGACTTCCACGCTCACGGCGACCTCCACGGTCACGCAGGTGCCGACCTGGACGCCGACGGTAGATTACTTCACGGTGACGAAGAACGTATTCAAGGGAGGGGAGTCGGTATCCATCTATGTGGGGACGAGCCAATACCCCGGGCCGTTCGAATTGAGCGTGTACAATTCGGCGGGGGAGCACATTAGGACGTTGGACAGCCGGTACCTGGAAGCACTGTTTGAAGGAAGCTTCTATTGGGATGGGAAGAACAAGTTCGGGGACATGTGCGCGAGCGGGGTTTACCTCTTCTACCTGACGGAACCCATGGACCGCAAAACCAAGAGAGTGATCTTCATCCGGTAAAAAGGTTTATGAGAGTTTAAAAGACCAAAATATCTGAAATTAGTGCAGGAATCGTAGGTTGACACCTAAAAAGGATGTGATAAATTATAATTAAAACGTTTTAATTTAATGAAGTACAACCATGAATCCATAAAATGCATTTTATGCCCAGGTTATTTTCCTCCTGTGCCTATTCCCCCACATTTGGATTTATAACGTTTTTCAGCTCAGCGAGAGGATTACTGAAAGAATACCTCTTCAACCCTTTTAAGGTGCCGTATGAAATTCAGATTCTCCCAGTTTAAAACATCTAAACATTTTATTCCCTGGAAAACCCTCGCGTTTTGTTGCGCATTCATGTTCTCACGTGGCCTTGAAGCGACACCGCTCATCGTAAAGTCCACCCAGCAGACACTGGTAGCCCCTGGGGATGCCGTCACTTACACCCTCGGAACCGATAACGTAAGCAGCACCGTGAGTGAACAACAGGATTTTAGCGGAGGGATCCCGTCCGGGTGGACCCAGGCGGTCACGGGCGGTACCTGGACTGCTACCGGAGGATATTTGCAGCAAACCGCCACCGGCCTCTCGGGATATCCCCAGATTATGGACTCCACCATGACGCCGATTCATGACGGAATTTTCCAGACGGATATGATGATTTCCTCTCTGGATACGGGACACTTCGACGCGGTTTTTATATTCGACTACGTGGACAGCAACAATTTTTACATGGCAAGGATCAACGCGAATTCTTGTGATCCGAGCAAAACGACATCCAATCTTTTTCTCGATACGATCATCAACGGCACCCAAACCATACCGGCCGCCTCCGTTACCTCGCCGCACGGACTGAATCTATTATGCGATACCTGGTACACCATCCAGTTTGAGGTATGCGGCAACAATATCTTGATGAAAGTTTGGCCCACGGGCCAGCCGGAATATGTCGGCTGGGACCTTAACTTAACCCTATCGGCGGGGGTCACGGGAAACGGGATCGTGGGTTTCCAGGCGAACCAGGGGCCTGTGGCTTACGACAACCTTAAAGTGTATTCCCTGGGTAGCACCGACGACAGCGTAGTGGTAACCGACACGATCCCCACCGCCATCAATTATGTCGGCAGTTCGTGCGGCTTGACCCATAGCGGGAGCCTTCTGACCTGGAACGTAGGAACCCTTTCACCCTGCGGTAATCCGCCCTCCTGCCAATGGTGGGGAACGGTTTCTTCCACCGCCTCATCCGCTACGTCGGTGGAGGTCATTCCCAATACAGCCGCGATCCGGTCCAGCGAGGTTCCGGCACCCAGCAACAGTTCGGCGACTGTCACGGTGTTAGGTTGTAAGACCGCCCCTAAGCTGGATTTAGAAGTAGAGGCGACTACTTGTAGCGGCACTGAGAGGGATTACACCTTCCGTGTCATCAACTGGGATAACATTCCCGTGAACCTCAGCGATCTAACCGTTAAATTCTGGGGAAATTATGCCTGTACCATAACGGCGACTGCATTCGGTGGTGGCCCAGTATCCAGCGCGACCGCATGGCTATATGGTGCCGGCGCTCCGACAGCCTCAGCCGTAAGCATGGGACCCTGCACATCCCCTTCTGACCGGCAGGCCAACTGGGAATTTAGCATGACCAACGCCGGGGTTACCGGTACGATTCCCGCGGCAGGCGGGAGCTGGAACCCGCAGGGTTTCCGCATCAATTGCGGGGATTGGTCGACCATGGATGACACTACTTCCTTCTCACACGGGGTTGCTTGCGACAGCGCGTTCCATGAATCGCCGTACTTCGCGCTTTATTACCGGGGTTATTTGGTCAAGGAGTATACGAGCAGTACGGCGGCTGACAGCAATACCGGCACGGAGCCATCCTGCTTGGTTTCATCCTGTTCGGGACCGACTCCTACTCCCACAAACACATTTAGCCCAACGCTGACTCTTACTTCCACAAGAACAGCGACTTCTTCCCCGACAAATACTCTAACCCCCACACAGACTCCTACCCGCACGAATACACCTACGAACACCAACACACCGACTCCCT
>CAWKAR010000042.1:0-18393 GCA_963847625.1 candidate division FCPU426 bacterium
GAATAATAACAATAATACTGCACCTAAATTATAAATTTCATTTCTGCGTCACCGAATTCAAAACCGCTTCTTTATCCGCCTGTGAAACTGAAATCTTGTAATCCCAAGGGCCTGCAATTATTTGCCCGGTTCCATCCTGGTTCTGGATAATCAATGGAATTAAATCGGGATTAATGATTTTGGGGTCAGGCACCAACGTTGGAATTTGTTTAGAATTCCTCGAACCTTTTGCGGCGGTTATTGAAAACTCTTCCGGAGAATTTGACCTGATTCACCCCAGCTTCTCCCCTGATTTCTTCCGCGAAGTACCAAGGAAACCTCGTTAAATGCTGGCTAAAAACCTTAAATCTTCCGGATTTTTTCATAGGTGATAAAATATATGAAATAAAAACAAATTTTGACCGTTTGTTGATGGAAAATGTGAATAGAAATATTTAATCCTATGACGCATTTTCGGATTGTGGGTCGGATTCCGAGGCGAGTATGAATCAAAAGCCGGTTTTTGATGTAACAGCCCTTGTGGTTTTAGGGGTTTTAATCCTGATGGCTGGATGCTCCAATAAATTAAATATGCCTTCCTTGCCAATATTACACCCGGCGAATACCCCAACCAACACGCCGACACAAACACCCACTATTACTTCTGACCCAGGAACCGAAACTTATACATTCACTGCCACGCCCACGAATACGGCAACCCCAACCCCGACAAGAACGAATTCCCCTACTAATACTGTCACAACTATATCGACAAGCACATCAGGGTACACACCAACCTCAACGCCCACGCCTACCCCAACAATCACACCCACCCCGACTCCGACCAACACGCCGACCAACACCCTCACTTCGACCCTCACCATGATGGGAACGTTTTCGTTCACGCCCACCCCGTCCAACACACCAACGCGAACATATACACCCACGTCCACGGCCACACCGACTGCAATACTCACAGATACTTCCACCAATACTCCCACGCCATGGCCGACTGGCGTTCCCACTTATACTTCCACCCTTACCCCGACCCAGACCGATACGTACACCCCCACCACTACTTTCACCTCAACTCTCACGCCGACGATTACCCTAACTCCGACAATTACTCTTACGCCGACGATCACGCTAACCCTGACGGACACATGGACACCCACTCCCACCATTACGAGAACGATAACAAACACACCTACTATCACCAATAGTCCCACGCCATGGCCGACAGGCGTTCCTACCTATACTTTCACCAACACCCCAACGCCGACCCCCACCCCAACGTCCACCAACACGCAAATCCCCACCCCGACGTCCACCCCGACCTACACGTCGACACCATCTACAACATCTACACCAACCATTACCAATAGTCCCACGCCATGGCCGACAGGCGTTCCCACATATACTTTCACCGTTACTTCGACCCCAACCATTACGGCCACCCCGCCGTCCAACCTCCTGCTGATCGACGATATGGCGGATGGGGACAATCAAATCGTTTTAGTGGAAGGCAGGAATGGTTATTGGTCCACGATTATTGATACATATGGATCAACGATTTGGCCCTCTGCCGGCGCTTCCTTCACCATGTCCTCACCGGGAAGCGGCACTACCAGTTCAGCCTATTGCGCCCGGATGACCGGCACTGTTGCGCAGATAGTCAATGGGAATTATCCATTCGCGGGCATGGGGGCTGATTTCACAGCAACGGGAACTTATGACATTACCGAAAACGTACCCGGCGCCACAGGAGTTGTTTTCAACCTGAAAGCGGTCTTCACCGGGGCTGGGTTAGGTATTTCGCCTCCGGTCAGGTTCATGATCACGGACGCTGCGACAACCCAAAGCGATGACGGAAACGGGGTGAACTTGACGCCGGTAAACGGCAATTGGAATGCCGTGACTGTATTCTTCAACCAGATGATGACCACGGGCAGGAGCGTCAGCCAAACCCATGTTTTGGACTTAACCACGGCTTATCAACTCCAGTGGGAGGTGACCTACCCTGGCGCGAATTACGACGTATCTGTAGACGATGTCATGTTTACAACGGCCACGCCTCCGGCGGCGGCCGTGCCTCCAAATTGGCCCCCGGCCTTAATCGATAATTGTGAACAGGGATCGAGTTCCAGTCTGATAAACAGTGGACGGGGCGGGCCTTGGTTCACTATGGGGGATAACGCCAATAACTGTCCTCCCAACAACTGGACTTACCTAAACATGGCCACCCAAGATGTAATTTGGCCCCCGAACAACGGGGCGCCTTTCATCATGAGCCCGGGAGGCGACGCCATCAGCCCGAATTACTGCGCGCGCATCACTGGCACCGGAATGGTGAGCGCAAGTCCATATCCCTTTCCAACCTTGGGTTTGCATTTCCTGCCGCAGATCCCCAATGCCAATGCGGGTTGCCCGCTCGGGACAGGAAACGATGCCCTTTATGATATCGACACATCCCCCGGCGGGCCTTATACCGGGTTCCAGTTTTGGGCAAAGGTGGGGGCTGGAAGCCAGACGATTGTGGAAGTAATGGGTGTTGATGCCACGACTGACCCCAATATAGTGTCACAGCAATGTTCTTTTATGAACCCGAACAACTGCGACACCATGGATTGGTGTAATGCGAATCACTGTTATGAGATAAATGGCTTAACGACCACTTGGGTTCAATACCAGGTACCTTTTACCAGTATCATTAATCCGGCTTGGTGCACCCACAACCCCCAGGCAACATTTAAAACAAGCCAGGCGGTTGGAATTCAATGGCAATTCTCGTCTGGCGCATTTGATTTCTCGGTGGACGATGTCAGCTTTTATTGATCGCCAGTTTATAAGTAACTTCATATTGCTAAGGCGATTGAAAACTATTCCGGAGAATTTGACCTGATTCACTCCGGCTTCCCCCCAATTTCTTCCGCGAAGTTCCATCGCTATCTTGCTTCATTTCCAGCTTTTCCAGACCCGTTCCGACTCTTTCCACTGCAATTACAGCTTGTTTTTCTGTTACTAAAACCAAACCATGTCACTGTCTTGTTGGCGTTTGACCAAGTACTCCCGCGATGCAAAACCATCGTTAAAGAAAATCTTCACGGGGAGGATTCGCCGCGGGATAGGCCAGCCCCATATAGACAATAACGAAATGGAATATTAAGTTAGCGGTATAATTAATATTAAGTTTCCCGATAACTTCGCTGGACAAGGTCATCTGGGAAATGACGGTGAAATAGCCAAAGTTTTTTTAATTGTAATTCCAAAAATCTAGAACCGAAATAAATATGCCTTTTATGAAGTTCGGTAAAATGATCCGGATATTTTTGATTGGAATCGCCCTGGCTTTGGAATGTGCGATCTCTGCTGCGGCTCAATGCACCATAACGGGCGCGACACTTTATTACCAAGATGACGATTATGGCCAAGTTTATCTCAATGGTGACCTGCTATTGACGTCCAGTATTTCATGCCTTAACACCCAGTTAACCTATGTCCTCACCCCGGCGGAAATAGCCCTTCTGGCTGCAGCACCCGGTGAAAACATATTGGCGGTTTACGACACTGACATTTGCGGGGCATTGAGCTGTACAACTTGGGACCTTCAAATCACCTATTCGAACTGCGCTACACAGGATGTTGCGAGTGACGGCACCTGCACCAAGGATTTTTACGCTGGAATTTATCCAAGTTCCGTTTTCCCAACAGGTTGGAACAATTTGAGTTTCGACGACAGCGCTTGGGGTGGCGTCTATACGGCCATCAGCGATCAATACGGACCTCCCCCCAAAACACCCTACTTTGTTACCTCTGGAGGAGCCACCATCCCTTGGATTTGGGGGGAAAACTCCTTTGTGACCCGGAATACTGGTGATGGATATTTGTTCCGCCAATATTTTACCCTCGGCAATTCCAGCGCCTGCGCCTTCACACCTCTACCGACGCCTACGGTCATTGGCGCGCCCACCGCCACGCCCACCCCGACCCCGACTATCACACCCACAGCAACATCGTCATGCGTTATCTCTGGCGCGACCCTTTTTTTCGCAAATGATGATTATGGTGACTATTACCTAAATGGCACTCTTATCGCTTCCTGCCCCACTGCTTCATGTACTGGTACGTCTTGTTCTTCATATTCCCATATCCTCACTACTGCGGAATTAAACCTTTTAAATCCAACGCCTAGCGAAAATATTTTGGCGGACTATATCACTGATGAGGGCGGCGGTGGTTCCGGCGGCACTTGGGACCTCCGGATCACTTATACAAACTGCGGCACACAAGATGTCATAAGCGATGGGACTTGCATCAAATCTTATTACGCTGGAAATTTTTATGGCACCCCCGTTCCAGTCGCCACCCCCTCAGGTTGGACTAGTTTGGGTTTCAATGACAGTTTATGGAACGGCGTTTATGCATCTTTGAACAGCCCTTTTCTTGGTACTTGCCCATATGGATGGCCAACTTTAACGACAGCAGGTGGAACCACCATCCCTTATGTCTGGGGGGTAAACTCCTTTAATGTCCAGATTCAGGGTGACGGTTACCTATTCCGCCAATATTTTACCCTCGGCAATTCCGGCGCCTGCCCCTTTACGCCTTTACCGACGCCTACGGTCTTTGGCGCGCCTACCGCCACGTCCACCCCTTCACCGACATTGACTGTTACACCGACACCGTCATCTACAGTGACTCCCACACCAACCCCCACCCTCACGCCCACACCGACCCAAACCCCCACTCCCACCGCCACTTCGACGGATACGAAGACACTTACCCCGACGCTGACCAATACTTCCACCCCCACAGTGACATACACTCCGACGTATACTAAGACTTCTACTCCGACCAAGACCTCAACGCCCACTTCCACGCCAATCTTCACCCCCACGATCACCGACACCTTTACGGTCACTAACACGCCCACGATTACCCTTACACCTACATTAACTTTCACCCGGACTCCCACTTATACTTTCACGGCTACTGATACTTGGACCAATACCCCCACACCCACGAATACGCGGACCCCCACTCCCACCCGCACGCCGACACTTACATCTACCATTACCGATACATTCACGGTTACCAGCTCCCCCACGATTACTTTTACGCCCACTCCAACCGCCACCCCGACCGCTACGGACACGCCATGCGGATATCCTGGCAACACCTGTACGCCCACTTTTACGCCTGTCTATACCGACATCTTTTACATATCCGAAAATGTTTTTAGCCCATCAGATCCGGTTTCCATATTCGTGGAATACAAACAATTTCCCGGTAATTATTCCCTGAGGATTTATAATTCAGCCGGGGAACACATCAAAACGCTGGATGAGCAGCATCTGGAAGCCCCGATATCCGCATCTTACCAATGGGACGGGAAGAATAAATTTGGGGATCCATGCGCAAGTGGGGTTTACATTTTCTATCTGGTCGAACCCTATGACCGGAAAACCAAAAGGGCCCTTCTATTAAAGTAGGCTTGATCCATGATTAGAATGAAAAACCGGGGTCAGGCTGAACCTATTGAGAAGGATATGTCCCCTAAAAATAAAATTTGGAATGAAGAATTAGGAACCCATTCGAGGCACTTCGTTTACTCAGGGCGGATTAAGAGTTAACCACAAAACATCAATAGCATTGAAGCGACATCCTCCCCCTAATTTTTTCCGTGGATTGAAAACCGGGGGGTTTAGTACCCGGGTGTGAGAGATTTGAGGCTCGATGCCGATTCAGGGAAACAAAAAGCAGGAAAGAACGATCAGGACCCCGCCCCGGACCATCCGGCTGACGTTTTGAGTTTTTCCCCCGCCAAGGCATATCCATCCGGAAATAATGTTGCCTACACTTGTTTGCAAGAGATATTAATTGTAAGATATATTTAGAAAAAACTAGCATGAGGTGTTAGATGGCCAAGACCCGAGCATTCGCGACTCGTCTTCCCTTCGAGCTTACGCACGCCCTGGATGAAACTTGCCGCAGGCTGGGATTGCGCAAGAATTACGTGGTGGAAACGGCTCTTAAGGAAAAACTGGAAGACCTATTGGACGCAGAGGATTTGAAAGCGGCCGTCCAGAGCGCCACCGGTTTTCATCCGTGGGATGAAGTGAAAAAGGGCCTGAAGGGAAGGGCCTAACCCTTGCCTTACCGGTTGGAGTTGGAGACGCACGCACGACGGGAGCTGTTGGATTTGCCAAAAAACGTCCAGGGGCTCGTCATTCCCGTTTTGGATGACCTGCAGAAAGAACCCCGACCCCCCGGTGCCAAGAAGATCACGGGGCATCCGGGATACCGTGTCCGAAAGGGCCAGTATCGAATCCTTTATACAGTGGATGACACTCAGAAATGGGTCCGGGTATACCGAATAGCGCATCGCCGCGATGTCTACCGCAATCTTAAAGAAGCATAAGATAAGACTTGCCCGAAAAACAAATATCCGAAATAAAAATATGCCGAAGCCGATTCGGGAAAACAAATAGCGGGAAAGAACGATCAAGACCCCGCCCCAGACCATCAGGCTGACGTTTTGGGTTTTTCCCCCCCGCCAAACCGGAATTTCGTTGAAGGGTTCAATCCGGCACTTCGATGCTGTCCAGCCTCCCCGCGCGGTGTATGTTCTTGGAAGGCAGGAACAGCGCCGGTATCAGGGCCGTCATGATGATGACGGCACCCACGATGAAGGAGTCCTCGTACGCCGCGACGGTGGTCATTTTGAAGAGATGACGTGCCACGACGGCACCAGCCCCCCTCATGGAGTCGGCATGCGAAAGGCCCAGGGCATGGAGCCGTCCGGCCATGCTCGAGAGAGAGGCTTGGGAAGCGGGGGTCAGGTTGCTCCAGGCGGAAGCCGCCAACCCCTGGTGGAAAACCTCGCGGTGGCTCAAGACAGCGCCCAAAACCCCGATGCCGACGGACCCCGCCACCTGTTGGGTCAGCGTCAGCATGGAGGAGGCCATGCCCGCCTGGTCTTTGGGGACGCTGTTCAAAGCCGTCACCATGACCGGGGTGATCAAAAGCGCGATGCCTACTCCCCGGACGAGGGTGGGCTGGACCACGTCCCAAATGCTGGTGTTGATGTCCAGCGTCCGGTAAGCGTACATGGAATAAGCCACGATCAAGATCCCGAGCAGGGTTGGCCAGAGGGGCCCGACGCGGTCGATGAGTTTTCCGGCCATGGGCATCACCAGGGCGGCGGCCAGGGCGCCGGGGAGCAGGATCATTCCGCTGGTAATCTCGTCCAAGCCCATGATTTGCATGAGGAAAAGGGGGAGAAGAAAGGTACTCCCGAAAAGGGCCACGGAGCGGGCGCCTTGAACCATGATGCAGGCGGAATAAACCGGGGATTTCAAGAGCCTAATGTCCAAGATGCCGTGGGGAGTAAGGGTCTCCACCACCGTGAAGCCCACAAAACCGGTAAAGGCCAGGCCCCAGCAGGTATAGATGAAGCGTGAAGACCATCCTTCCTCCTCCCCCTGGCTCAAGCCCAGCAGGAACGAAACCAGGAACAACGACAGGAAGAGGAAGCCCGCAAAATCAAAGGGGTGTTTGTGGGCATGCTCGGAGGCTTTATCCTCCCGCAAGAGGATGAGGGTCAGGACAATCCCTATGATTCCAAAGGGCAAGGTCGAGGAGAATACGGACCGCCACCCGAATTGGTCGCTCAGGTAACCGCCCAAGGTCGGGCCGAAAGCGGGCCCGACAATCACGCCCAGCCCCCAGTAACCGATGGCCATCCCCCGTTCGTGGGGTTCGAAGACCTCCGCGATCATGGCCAATCCGGTGGGGGTGATGGCGCCCCCTCCCAGGGCCTGAAGCACGCGGGCCGCCACCAGGGAAGGGAGGTTCCAGGACATGGCGCAGAGCAGGGATCCCAGGGTGAAGACGAACAGGCTCCCCGCGTAAAGCCGCTTGTAGCCGGCATGCTCCCTCAGCCAGGCCGTCAAGGGCATCAGCGTGGCAAAAGCCAGCATGTAGCCCGTCACCACCCATTCGATGTCGTTCAAGGGCGAACCGAAGTCGGCCATGATGTCGGGCAGGGAAACATTGACGATGCTCTGGCTCAAGGCGGCGATGAGGGAGCCGATCATGACGACCCCCAGCACTTCCCATTTGTAGGCGGTGCCGGAAACACCATGGGTGTTCGGCATCAGTTGACCTTTATTCTTATTTCCACCGACTGCCCGGCTTTCAGGACGCGGCCCGGGTGGGGGTCCAGCCCCACTTTGATGGGGATGCGCTGGACCAGCTTGATGAAATTGCCCGAGGCGTTCTCGGCCGGAAGCAGGGCAAATTGGGCGGCCGTGGCGGTCGTCACTTCCAAGACATTGCCCGTCAGGTTTTCCCCCTCGTCCACGTGGATCTTAACCGGCTGGCCCGCCTTCACTTTGCCCACGTAGACTTCCTGGATGTTGGCCGACACCCAGGCGTGGTCCACGTCCGCCACCACCAAAGCCACCTGGCCCGATTCCAGCAGGTTCCCCACGATCCCGATTTTCTCCACCACGATCCCGTCCACCGGACTTTTCAAATAGGTATGATCCAAGGCGTTCTGGGCCAATAGCAGGTCGGCTTGGGCCGATTGGGCGTTGGCTTGGGCGGCTTGGTCATCCCGGAAAGCCAGGGCGCCCTGCTTGTAAAGCCGGCCGGCGCGGGCGAAATCAGCCTGGGCCAGGGTTGCGCGAGCCTGGGCTTTCAGGAGCTGGGACTGGTAAACGGTATGTTCCAACTCCGCCAAAACCTGGCCCCGCCCGACGCGGTCCCCCTCGGTCACGTTGACCTTCAAGACCGTCCCGCTCACCCCGTCGGGGGCGATGCGGACCAGGTCCTCGGCCACCCTGGCGTCATCGGTGGTTACGTAAGGCCGGAAGGCGAAAAACCAAACCACCAAGCCGGTGACCACCGCCGCCAAAAAAGCCAAACCCGAGTTTTTCGCCAGCTTGGACCGCCACCAGGGATTACGCGCGGCATGCGGGCGGATCTCGGGATGTCCGTCCGTTTTATCGACCGTTTGGGGGTTCATGCGTTTCTCCTGTGCGGGTTATTTGCCATGGGGATGGCTTCGTTTTTTTCCACCGAAAGGTATTGGAACAATTTTTTAAGGATATTCGAAAACCGCGTTTTTTCGCCGGCGGAAAGGGCCTTCAGGGAGCCTTCGGACAGAAGCAGGTAAATCCTCTCGACTTCCACGGTCAGTCTTTGGCCCCGGGGGGTCAGGGCCAGCACCCAGCGCCTCTTATCCGTGGGATGCTCCTTTTGGCTCACGAGGCCCCCTCCCAGCAGGACGTTGACCACCCGGGTCATGGCCGCGGGGTCGGTCATGGTGTCGCGGGAAAGTTCGGCCAACGAGGCTTTGCCCCGTTTGGCGAGAAAACGCAATAGGGAAGCCTGTTTGACCCCCAAACCCAGGGGCCTTAAGGCATTGGAAAAATGAAGGTTCAGGGCCCGCCGGAAGCGGGCGAAATCCTCCAGCAGGAGAAGGTCGGGATTGGATTGGACAGGCTTGGATTTCATGGATATATCAATAATAGATATGTCCATCTATTTCAAGGGGATTTTAAAAAACTTGGGGCCAGGCTCCTCGCGCCGCCAAATTAAAATTTGCGGAAGCCGATCAGGAAAACAAAAAATAAGAAAGGACGATCAGGACCCCGCCCCAGACCATCCGGCTGACGTTTTGGGTTTTTTTCCCCCGCCAAAGCATATAAATCCCAATAGTCCCCACCACAAAGCTTCCGAGGATTTTAAAAATGGACATAGGGGGCTACTTTTTCCCCGACTCCGAGGTCAGGTCGATGAAATCCATGATCCCCTCGATCACCTTTTTGGCGATGGGAGCCGCCACGTCCTTGCCCATCCCGCCGTTTTCCGCCAGGATGGCCATGGCGATCTTCGGGTTGTCCACTGGCGCGAAGCAAATGAACCAAGCGTGGAAGTTGGGGTCCCGGCTCCCGGAAGTCCCGGTTTTTCCGGCGATCTTGATCCCCTTGACCCGCGCCTTGACGCCGATGCCCCTTTCCACGTCGTTGTACATCATGGTGGTGAGGAATTGGGCCGTCTGGCGGCTGATGGTGTTCTTGTATATCACCGGTTTCCACTCCTCCAGCACTTTCCCGTTGATGTTGGTGAGCTTATCGACCAAATAAGGCGACATCATGATTCCGTCGTCGGCGATGGCGGAGGCCATGAGGGCCGCGTTAAAGGGGGTGATCCGGAAGGATTTTCCCAACCCGGTGGCGGTTTCCGCCAGCTCGTAACGGCTTAAACCGAGCTTGGGCGAGATGCTCATCGCCATGGGAAGATTGATGGTCTTGGGGATGGAGTTGAAGCCGAAGCGGTTGTTGAACTCGAAAAGGGAATCCTCGCCCAATTCCTCGCCCAGCTTGGCGTAGGCCATGTTGCAGGAGGCGTCGAAGGCTTCCTCCAGGCTCTTAATCGTCTTGTGCTTGTGCCAATCGTAAAAAATCTTGCCGTCGATGTAGGTGAAACCCTTGCAATACAAGGGGAAGACCTTGTTGAGGTCGATATTTTTTTCCAGGGCCGCGGCCGAGCTGATGATCTTGACGATGGAACCCGGCTCATAAAGGCCCTCGAAGGCGCGGTTCTTGAGCGGATAGTTCTTGTTTTCAATATATTTCCACCAATCATCGTGGACCTTTTCGGGAGTGAAGGTGGGCTGGGAGATGCATCCGAGTATCTCGCCCGTCTTGGGATTCAAAATCACGATGGCGCCTTTTTGCCAGCCCATCGCCTTGGAAAGAACCCTTTGGATCCGGCTGTCCAGGGTCAGGTAAAGTTTGTTGCCGGGGAAATAATCCTGGTAGATCTTCTCCAAGCCCGAATTGCCCCGGTTGTTCACCGTTTGGATGTCCATATAGCCGATCAGGTGGGCGAATTCCTTCCCGTAGGGATAGCCCCTCTCGTTGTTCTTGATCCATTCAAGGGCCAGGGGAACCCCGTTGCGGTCGAAAATGTAATAGATGTTCCCCCGGTCCTTTTCCTCCCGGGCTTGCTCCAGCAGGACCTGCATTTTTTTGTTTTTCGGGTCGTAAACGAGGGCCTGCTCGTAGTATTTTTCCCCCTTGGTCACCTGGCCCAGGGCGCGTTCGGTGGTCCCCAAGGCGATGTAAATGTCCGGATTGTCCTTTTGGAGCTCCAAGGCGTGCTGGAGTTCCGCTTCCGCCAGATCGTATTTACCCTCGTCGATGAAATACTGGCCCGTTTTCAAGTGATTGAAACGGCGGCTGTAAGTCAATCCCTGCTTCATGGCCTGGTCGTAAAGCTGCCGGGCCTTATCCAGGTCGCCGGCCTTGATTTCCACCAGGCCCAGGCCGTCCAGGGCCTGGGCGTTGCCGGGATTGCGGCTGAGGACCTTGTTGAATTCCATGCGGGCCATCTCCAAATTGCCGGTCCGCCAGTACTTGATCCCTTTCAGGAAATTGTAATGGTTGATAAGGACTGTCTTGGAGGTCACCACCCCGCTGAATACGAGGATGAATAAAATGAACGTCCTGAAGGAAGGAAGTCTGCCTCTGCGTTTTCTGGATAGGGACATGGGTTGAAAGCGTTTGAAAGGGTCGTTCAGGGCCATGAAACTTTTCTCCTTAGGGAATCCAAGCATTTTAGTGAGAATGAAAAAGGAATAAAGGGAAAAAAGGGAGCCGCTGAAAAAGGATTCGAATAAGTTGCCTGGACGGCCGTGGGAACGTTAAGATAACTTGCGTTTGAGAAAGCCGCCCCAAGACCCGGCCGTCAAGGATGGTTATGGTTCCCTTAGAATCCCTCGCCCTAGCGCTGGTTTTAATCCTGTTGATCCTGGTTGTATTCCTCCAGGTCCGCAATTCCAAGGCCCAGTCCCCGCACGCGTTCGACGGCGCCTTTTCCAACCTGGCTCAAAACCTGGACCGGCTGGAAAAGACCCTCCGGGAAGAAATGGCCCGGAACCGGGAAGAGTCCGGCGCCAATGAGCGCTTGTCCCGCGAGGAAATGAACCGCCAGCTCCTGGGCCTGATCCAGGCCAACGACCAAAAGATGGAAAAATTACGGGAAACCATCGAGAACCGGTTGAAAACACTCCAGGAGGACAACGGCCGGAGGCTCGAGGAAATGCGCTCCGTGGTGGATGAGAAACTGCAGTCCACCCTGGAGAAAAGACTGAGCGAATCCTTCCGGCAGGTGAGCGACCGCCTGGAGCAGGTCCATAAGGGCCTGGGGGAAATGCAGTCCCTGGCTTCCAGTGTCGGCGACTTGAAGAAGGTCCTGGCCAATGTGAAAACCAGGGGAACCTGGGGAGAGGTCCAGCTCGGGAACCTGCTGGACCAGATCCTGACAGCCGAGCAATACGGAAAAAACATATCCACAAAGAAAGGGAGCGAGGACCGGGTGGAATACGCCATCCGGCTTCCCGGCCGGGAGACCGGGGAGGAAATTTGGCTTCCGGTGGACGCGAAATTTCCCCAGGAGGATTACCAAAGGCTGGTGGAGGCCTATGAGCAGGGGAACGCCGCCCTCGCCGAGGAGGCCTCGAAAAGCCTTGAAAACCGGATCAAGGGGGAAGCCAGGAACATACGGGATAAATACCTGGACCCTCCCCACACCACGGATTTCGGCATCATGTTCCTTCCCACCGAGGGCCTTTACGCGGAAGTGGTCCGAAGGCCGGGCCTCCTGGACCTGCTTCAACGTGAATACAGGGTTGTCCCCAGCGGACCCACCACCTTCGCGGCCCTGCTGAACAGCCTCCAGATCGGGTTCAGGACCCTGACCATCGAGAAACGATCCAGCGAGGTTTGGAACTTGTTGGGAACGGTGAAACAGGAGTTCGGGCTGTTCGCGGGCATCCTTGAAAAAACCCATAAGAAGCTCCAGGAAGCCAGCCATACCATCGAGGACGCCGCGAAAAAAACCAGGACCATCGAGAGAAAACTGAAGAATGTCGAGGGACTCACCGCCGGTGAGGATCAGGAAATGCTCGAGACTGAGACGGCCCCGGAACCGTGACTGACCGTCCCCCGGCTATTTCAAAAAATTTGGTTTTATGCCCCATTTAAGAGTGGTTAAATTTCCCGAAAGACAATAGGGCTTCATGAGACCTCAACCCATTCAAAACAACCCGAAGGAAAACAGGCTTAGGCTCTTTTGGTTCGCGCTGGTACCGGCCGCAATCACTTTCCTGTTTTACCTGCCCGTTTTGAGGAATGGTTTCGTATGGGATGACGAGGACGCCATCCTGAAAAACCTCCAAATCCGGTTCATCAATTGGAATTCCCTCCATTGGATGTTCACGAGTTTCCTTTTGGGCAATTGGACGCCCCTGACCTGGTTCTCATTCGCCCTGGATTACCAGGCGGGACACCTCCAGGCCTGGGTTTACCACCTGGATAACCTGCTTTGGCACTCCCTGAACACGGCCCTTGTTTTCTTCCTGGCGTTGAAAATATTTAAAATAGTCCGAAAAAACCAAAACCCGCTTGAACCAACAATAAAAACAACCTGGGAATTGCCTGGAGCGCTCCTGGCCGCGATCCTATTTGGGCTTCACCCCGTTCACGTGGAAGCAGTGGCATGGGCTTTGGAGCGAAACGACCTTCTTTGTGGTTTCTTCCTATTAGTAAGTCTTTTAATTTATTTGGATTACGCCACAGGACCCACCCGGGGCATGGGGAAGTACCTTTTTTGCGTTTTCCTTTTTGGCTTGGCCCTTTTGGGCAAACCCATGGGAATCACCTTTCCTTTAACCCTGTTTCTGATTGACGCCTGTCCTTTGGGAAGGTTTTCCAAGGAACGTTCCAGGGTTTTATTAGAAAAAATCCCATTTCTAACCTTATCCTTGCTAGCGGGGTTTATGGCCCTGATGGCCCGGGCCGCGGTGCACAACATCCCGGTTTTTGCCGAAGAATCTTTCCCCATCCGGCTAGTCAACGCGTTCCATTCCCTGGTTTTTTATCTTTGGAAATTGGTTTGGCCGGTGAATTTGGCGGTTTTGTACCCGCTCACACCCAGGACGGGCGTTTTATCCCTTGAGAACCTGATTTCAATTTTTTTAGTCCTGTGTCTATTCACGGTCTTGTTTATTTACCGCCGGAAATTTCCTTATCTGTGGGTGTCGTGGGTTTATTACTGCGTTACCCTTTTACCGGTTCTGGGCCTGTTGCAGTCGGGCAACCAAGCCGCCGCGGATCGGTACACCTACCTGCCCACCTTGGGTTTCTTTTTCCTTTTGGCCGCTTGGATCGCGCGTTTTTTATCGGAGCGAAAGCTTCCAGCGGCACTCGCCATCCTATTTTTACCGATTATCCTGGGACCCGCTGCAGTCCGGCAAATCGGCGTTTGGAGGGACCCCGTCACGCTTTGGGAAAACGCGGCGAGGGTTTCCCGGGGCGGTTCCGAAACGGTATTAAACTACCTGGCGGATGCCTATCGTTCGGAGGGGCGATTGGAGGAAGCCTTGCGGATTTACGATCAGGCCATCGTCCTAGGGCCGAATGACGTTTACTCGCATAACGGAAAGGCCATCGACCTTTTTTTATTGGACCGCCCGCAGGACTCGATCCGGGAATTCAAAACCGCGATATCCATCAATCCCTCGTTTGACCTGGTTTATTTCAATTTCTGGATTGTTTGCCAGCGGTTGAAAATGTATCCCGATTCCCTGGAGGCCGCCCGCGAGTTGGTCAGGATTAATCCCAATTCCGCCAAGTCCTTCGACCTCCTGGGAATCAGTTGCGGCGATATGGGCCGATTTAACCAGTCGCTTGCCTCTTTTGAAAAAGCCCTGGAATTAGAACCAGGTAATCCCGAAATTTTACGCCACTTGGCCGTCACCCGGCACCGCGCTCAAAATCCAAAAGAGCCGATGGATTTGTACCAAAAAGAATTAGAAGGCCAGGTAAATCTTTAACATTGCGTTCTTCCTTAAAGTAAAAGCGTTTCAGCCCAATCAAATATGCGATATCACTCAACTTAAAGTTTGGGTCTATTTTCTGTGCTTTTTATGCTAATCTAAAAGGGTTGATGGAAGCGGGAAATGGTTGAAAAGCCAGTAAACCCCCTGCCCGCTCCCAAATCCTGAAGGCTTCCTGAAACCTGAAGTAGCCTGCCGATTCAAGCGAAGTAAGGAAAGCGAAAGGGTGGTTATGCAAATCACTCCAGTCGTCCCCGGTTGTTTCCACCTGGAAGGCCCCGAAACCAGCGCATTATTGGGAAGCCCCCCTGAAATCCTGAAATCCCTCCTCAAACAAAAGAAAAAGATTCCCCATGTGGGCATCCTTCCGGATGTTTCCCATATCAACGGCGTGTCCCAAATGGCCTTTGAGTTCCTGGGCTATTGGTTTTTATTCATCGACCAGGGTTACCATGCCGGGAAAAAATTCCGGATTTTGGGAAGCCGCAATATGTGCGAAAGGCTCCAGGAAATCCTCCGCATCACCCTGCTGGGCCCCACCCGAGCGGAAATGAAAAAGTGGGGATTGAGTAAAAACCGCTCGGAAACGCTCGCCCGGATGTCGGAAGGCATGGCGCTTAAAAAGAACGGGGTTGTCTTGCAGGTCAAGGATTTGTTCGAGTTTGTTTTTTTCCCCGAGGATAAAGGCAAGGGTTTCATCCCGATTTTTCCCGGAACTTCCGATTACCTCATCAAACGAT
Source organism: candidate division FCPU426 bacterium (assembly GCA_963847625.1). GTDB lineage: Bacteria > Oederibacteriota > Muellerivitia > Muellerivitales > Muellerivitaceae > CAWCKJ01. Next base: position 15,631 of record CAWKAR010000042.1, read on the forward strand.
TGGGCGGGAACCGTTTCGAAGTTTCGGACCAGGGGAACTTGTCCGTTTTGGATTTGAATTTTGACGGGGAACAGATTCCACCCCTCGTGGATTTATCGGGTGAAAAGGAGAAACCGGAAGCCTTGAGAGTGAAGGTGCTGGGTTGTTTCACCGGTTTCGACCCCGGGGGGCCCACCACCGGAATGCTTTTATGGGTCAGCGGCAACGGGTTTCTAGTCGATTCCCCCGCGGGGATTAGCAGGACTTTGAAACAAATCGGGGTATCCAAGGACCGCCTCACCGCCGTCATCCAAACCCACGTCCACGACGACCATTGCGCCTTGAGCGAGCTGATCCTTTCGGAGCACGCTTTCTCATTTATTTCCACCAGGGAAATATACGAGTCAGCGGTGTTAAAGGTCGCGAATATCACCGGGGAAACGGCCGAAATGATCAAGCGGATGATGGAGTTTGTCGAGGTGATCCCGGGACGCACCTATCAAATGTACGGGGCCGCCTGGGAATTCTTTTACACGGTCCATTCCATCCCGACCATCGGTTTCCGGGTGACGGTGCCCGATGAAAAAGGCGTTCCCCGCACCCTCCTGCATACCAGCGACCTGGCCCATTACAAAGCCATGCAGAAGTTAGCGGATGAAGGAGCGATCAGCGGGGAACACCTGGAGCGCATGCGAGGGTTGGTACGCGGTGATGAGTCTCTCGCTATGATCGACGGCGGCGGCGGCTTGATCCACGGCGACCCTTCCGATTGGGATCCGGTGATCGCCCAATATCCCAAAACGGAATTTCTTTTCTACCACGTCAATCCCACGCAGGTAAACACTGAGAAATACCAGGTGGCCCGGCCGGGGTGGGGGAAAACCTATTTGGAGGAACGTCAATTTCCCCAATCCGTTTACAGCGGGGTGGTCCAGGCGCTCAAGCTTTTTCAAGTGAAGGACCCCGCCTGGCTGAACGTTATTTTTTCGCGGGGCCAAGTTGTTGAGTTCCCGGCCGGCACCGAAGTGGTGAAAAAGGGACAGGAAGGGGATTCGTTCTATTTCATCCTATCCGGGACCCTGGAAGTCCTGGACCCCGAGGACCCCCGGGCGCCGCTTTTGGCCACCCTGGAAGGGGGGGATTTTTTCGGGGAAATGTCGATCCTCAATAAATCCAAGACGAACGCCACAGTCATCTCAAAGACCCCCGTCGTGCTTTTCAAACTCGCGGGAGACTTGTTCCTGGAGTTCGTTGAGACGAACGATTTGAAGGATAATTTTTCCAGCCTGTGGAAAAGGCGCCCCCTCATCTCCTCCGTTTCAATCTTCCGGGACCTGGATCCCACGGCCAAACACGAGATTTCCCTATTGGCGCGCAGCCAGGTTTTTTCCAAGGACGATTTGATTGTCCGGCAAGGGGGGAAGACCGATGATTTCTTCATCATTTCCTCGGGATACGTCGAAATTTTCCGGAAAAACGAAAGGGGAAAGGTTCTTTTCTCGACGGAGTTAAAGGCCGGGGATTTCTTCGGCGAGAACGTGGCCCTGGGATATACCGATAAAAGGAATGCCACCGCGAAAGCCAAGTGTGAAGTCGCGACCTTGGTCATTTCTGGCAGGGGAATTCCGCGAACTGGCCAAACGCATGCCGATCCTGCGCCACAAACTTCATGTGGTCATGAAACAGAGGGGCGTTCCCGGTGAAGTCCTCGAAAAGGGATCTGTCTTGTTAAAATAATTGGCGAATATCCCTTTGAAATAAGTAAACAAGAAAATTAGATTCGATAGTCAAACCATTTAACCCCGGATTTCCCAGATGAAATTACCTTTCGAGTATAATAAGGCGTCGTTTGGCCATACAAACAAAGGTTTTTCTTCACTTTGGGGACCACGAGAGGGGGGAATGCAATGGGTGAAAGGGGAAAAGACGCTCTTCGGGTGGTTTTTGATCCTGGTCTCAAGCTGGAGTTCCATGGCGCGAAGGTCACTTCCGATGGCGGGTTGATTCCCTATCGTGAACTCGATGAAGCCTTTGGTTTGACTGACAGAACGGAAAACCTTCTGAGGGATCGGCGAACCGGCAAGAATACGCAACATACGATGACGGCGCTTTTGCGGCAATCAATCTACAGCCGCCTAGCCGGTTACGAGGACACCAACGACGCAGAACGATTGAGTGTTGATCCGGCGATGCGGCATGTGATCGGAGGACGGGCCAAGGAAAAACAAGCTGCCTCCACCAGCCAGATGGGACGTTTCGAGACGGAAGTTCTCACCCAGTCGAAGAACCAGACCGGTCTGATTGACCTATCTGGCCAATGGATTGATGGTGTCCATGAAAAAAAGCCCATCCAGCAGATTATTCTCGACATGGACAGCTCCGTGAGTGAAACCTACGGGGACCAAGAAGGTTCCTTGTACAACGGTTACTTCGGCTGTACCTGTTACCATCCCCTGTTTTGTTTCAACCAGTTTGGCGATTTGGAACGGGCAATGTTGCGCAACGGCAATGTGGCCAGCGCCCACGAGTGGCGGTCGGTTCTTGAACCAGTGGTTGTCCGTTATCGGGGTCTTTCCATCAGCCGTTTTTTCCGGGGTGACGCGGCCTTCGCCCGTCAGGAACTATACGAGTACCTAGAAGACGAAGGATACCTTTATGCGATCCGCCAACCCGCCAATGGCGTGCTACAAAGAGAAATTGAGCCATTTTTGACCCGTCCCGTGGGCCGCCCTTCCCACAAGCCGGTTGTCCGGTATCACAGCTTCCAATACCAAGCCGTCAGCT